>NZ_JARBTK010000011.1 GCF_029240215.1 Chryseobacterium sp. | reverse complement strand
TTCTCTTTACCCGAAACAAGGTTTCCGCCATCACCCATTACGCCAGATCCGGCAGCTGCAGTATAATTAATGATGTTGTTCTTACCATTTACCAATGAGCCTTGAAAATTGTTAACAGTATTTGTATTACCGGTTACAAATGTGTTGACACTATTGCTGCCAGTTATAACATTACTATTACCATATATATTGGTAGAAGAAGATGTAGTTGAATTAGCCCTTCCAAATATTGAGACCAAGTTACCCGTTGCTGAATTACCACTGCCCCATACAAAACTACCTATGCCGGTAACTGTGTTTGCTGCTTCAAGCGTACCATTATCAACTGCTCCTGCACCGCCATAAAAACTACCTGTTGTTGTAATAATAGCTCGTGAAATACCATTAACGCCTAAAACCAGGTTTTGAGCATCTTTGGTACCTACATAGTTGTTGGTTGCACCCATAAGAGTGGGTACTGTACCAATTGGATTAGTACCTGCGTTTCCTGTAACGTGCCAATCGTCTGTGCCTGCAGTATTAAATTTTATCCAAATCGAACCATCAAAATAATAGTAACCTTCTGCTGTGATATTGGCTGTTTTGATAGAAGGTGTATTGACAGCTGATGTTGCATATACAATAGCTCCTTTTTGATCTGCAAGATACTGTCCATCTTTTCCTTTAATATCGTCACCCGATAGTCTGGGAGCGATAATTCCTTCTGCTGCTGTGCTAGGTGTTTTTGCAGAAACGTCTAAAGTTGCTTTCGGAGTTTCGGTGTTAATACCCACCTGAGAGTAAGCCAATGAACTTACTACTAAAGCACCTAAAAGAATAATTTTTTTTTTCATTTTAAAATGTTTTTGTTTAAATATTGTTTTTTATAATTTCCATTTACATTCCCCCACTTGAAAGGGTGCAATTCGCCTTTGTCGATATTGACGGGGTGCTTATTCTCCTTTTCGTGGTCTTTGGTTTCTTTAAAAAATATCTTTCAAGTATCTCGTTAAAAACCACCCTGCCAATGGAGGGGAATTTTTATACGCCCCTTATCTCAATTTTTTAGGTTTAGAACCTAAAATTTTACGTTATACAACCCAAAGCTTTCGGTATCGAAGTCCTTTTTTCAGGTCTTAGATCTCATTTTTTATGTTCTGAACCTCAAATTTGGGGTCTGGAACCTCATTTTTCAGATCTTGAACCTCATTTTTTTGGCTGGTAACGTAAAAAAAGGGTCTTCCAACGTCAATGCCGGATTTCAGAACCCCGAAATACAAAATCCGATATTCATTATTTCAGAAAACAAAGAGAAACAACTTACTGAATACAGGCAACTTATTAGCGTACATAATTCGGAATTATGTGGATGCATTTTCCTGCTTCTAAAGCTCGTTTTTAACCTTTCCATAATATTTTCTGACGACGATCTCTTTCACTGTTTTATCTTCAAAAAACAGATACAACACGGTTTTCCTGCCCAGCCAAGTGGTGTGAAGAACGTACGTCCAAACCTCTGCAGGGTAGTAATTGAAATCCTGACCCATTACTGCCAAAATTTCTTCCTTACTCTTTCCTGCCAAATGTTGTAATGTATTCTTCGTCATATGTTTGAACTTGCAATGAAGTATCTTAGATTGGTGAGCTTTGTAAATTTCCTCGAAAATTGGTACAAATGCACCACTACTGCAATTACTGTGGGTACAGAATCCCGTAATACACCTACATAATTCGGAATTATGTAGATGTGTTTTTGAGATAAGGCAGTAGGTATTTTGTTTAAAATCAATGCTTTAAAAGCTGAAAAAGTATTATTAATTGATTATAAACACCGATTATTGTGATTTGAAAATTTGATTAATGTTATATATTTGTGGTACTATGAAAACACAAATACTTCTTTCTTTTGCATTTCTGCTTATCTGTTCTCTGTCTTTTGCACAGATCGCTGAGATTCCCAAATCTTATCAGATAAAAATAACACAATATCGGGAGGAGCTGAAAACCCAACCGGAAGCTGCACAGAAAAAATTATTGATTCTGATAGACGAAGCAAAAAAGAAAGGGCTTCATCTCGTGAGCATCCGTGCTTATGAAGTATTTGCTTACCGCTATGCCACTATAGGCGATGGTCAAAATGCACTGAAATATGCAAAGGCAGCGGTGGAACTAGCAGAGCAGCACGATTATCCGGCAGAAGCTGCGGTGATGTATGGCGTTATCGGGCAGCAATATGGCAGAATGGGGATGGATGATGATGCCAAAGAATATCTTCAAAAAGGCATAGACCTCATCAGAAAACCTAAGAACGACGACGAAAAGCACCACCTGGGAAATCTGTACACTTATAGAATCTATACCAAAGAAACAGGAAAAGACAGCACCCAAACCTATTTGAAATATGCAAAACAGGCACTTGCCACTTATCTGACCATAGAAAATAAGGAGCTGCGCAAAAAGACCAGTGCGTTGGGATATGGGAATGTGGGAATGCTCTACGGTGAAATGAAACAGTATGATTCTGCCTTTATAGCACTGAATAAATTGCTCACTCTGAATAAAGGGAAAAATGCCTATTTGTCCGGTGGCTCTTACTTGCAAAAGGGAATGCTTTTTTTAGAAATGAAAAAATTGGATTCAGCAGAAATTAATTTGAAAAAATCTGAAGAAATTCTCTTGGGGAAAGGATTCATCAACGAAGAAAAAGAGCTTTACTCCCAATTTATAAAGCTGTACGAATTAAAAGGTGATAAAAATAAACTGAAAGAATATAAATCTGCCTATCTGGAGCTTGAAAACCGTCAGCAGAAATCAAGACTTGGAACTGCCACCGAATTATTGAAAAATGAAAACAATGAGAAAAAAACTGTGATCTCCAATTTCTACAAAGTTGCTGTGGGACTTGGTATTGTGATTATCTCATTGCTCATCGTATTGGGTATCCAGAGAATAAAGTACAGAAGAGAAAAAGCGGCTTTTGATGCATTCCGGAATAACAGAATTTCAGACGAGAAATATTCTGCCGGAAACCATTTAACAGAAAATAACCCTGAAATCAAAGCAATCCCCGAAGAAATACAAAAGAATGATGCCCTGAATGAGGAAACCGAAATCAGATTGTTACAAGGTCTGGAAAAATTTGAAAAAGAACACGGCTACAACGAAAAAGGAATTGCACTTGGGAAAATTGCGTCTCAGCTCAATACCAACACCAAATATCTTTCTATCGTTATCAAAAATCACAAGGCCGATAATTTCAGCAATTATATCAATACACTCCGCATCAATTATATCATAGATAAAATAGAAAACGCTCCGGAATACAGAAAATACAAGCTGAGTTATCTGGCAGAAGAAACCGGCTTCTCATCAGCCAATGCTTTTTCCAAGGTTTTTAAAGACTTCACGGGAGTTTCGCCGTCGTCATATATCAGCTTGATAGGAGAGGAGCAATCCATCAATTGAGGACCGGAATGTATTGAGTAATTTTTAAATTATTTTAAAATTAATTTTTTTGTAATTCTGTTGCCTTCCGGAGTAATAATGACGATAATTGCACTCTTAATTCCTTTCACCGATTGGGCAACGTTGACTGTAAATTTGTTATTACCTTGAGATAAAGTGGTGTTTTCAGTGTTTAATAGTTTGCCATCTAATCCGTAAAGCTCAATTTTTGCTATTCCGGATTTGGAGGTTTTCAAAGAAACATGAATGTCGTCTACAACCGGGTTGGGATAAAATTGTACAACAGGCTCACTTTTGACTTCATTATTAGCTAAAATAAGATTCGGAAGGTTTACGATCCAACCATATGCTGCTATTGCCGGACCATCTTCAAAACCGGCTATGTATTTACCATTGGGTGAAATTGCATAAGCTGCCCCCATAGAATCTGCGGTCGAGTTTACTGTAACTCCCAAGTTGATAAGATAAGTTTTAAAATCTATGGGAGTAGTGCCCAATATGGGATTGTATATTATTGGATATCTGTTTGTATTGGATGGTTTATACCATATTCCTACTACAGTTCCGTCATTTGATATTCCTGAAAATGAACCTCCGGCGTAGAGAGACGGATTAGGATTTGCAAACTCAGTATAAGAATCTGAAACAGGATCATATATAAAAGGGAGACTGTCGAAGGTGCCAACCGCTGTTCCGCTTTCGTTTATACCACGGACTTCACTGGAAGTAGATGTCGGCAAATTACCATTATGCATAATATATTTAAACACACCTGTCTCACTAAACAATGTTGGAACACGTCTCGTAGATGGTGTCGGGATGTCAACCCATCCGGCAGTTTTCCCTTGATTATTAACGCTATAGAATGTACCGTTTACAAAATCGCTGTTGCTGGCTCTGGTTGTAGTGCCTGTCTGTATATCATGAACAAAAGGAATGACGTTGCTGGTATTGGTAATCTGATCCAGAACGCCCATTTGCCCGGCAATATATCTGCCATTATCGGATATTTGATAAGGAACACTCTCTGTAAATAAAGATGTTGTGGTTGTGTTCGGAGGGAAAGGGATATTGATCCAGGTAGTGCTGCCATTTAATTTATAAGCAGGTAATCTGAAACTTCCATTGGTAATGCTTCCTACGAGATCTCCATTATTATTAGTACCTCTCAGTCTATAAACACTGGCTTCCTTAACAACATAAGTATTGGTGGACCAATTGTAAATAAGTCCGAATGAAACGGCAACCCCACTGTCATTTACATCTTGAAAAGCCGAATTGTTAACGACAAGTTTACGATACTCCTGAGCGGTTAAAAAATTGGAAATGATCGCTAATATGGCAAATAGTTTATTTTTTTTCATAGAGATTAATATTTTGATGTTATATCAAAGTTGTGGTAATTAATTTGCTTACAAAATCTATCTGTGTGAGAAATTCCAAAATTATCTCTTGTAAATAACGAAACTCACAACTCTATTTCCTCTTTTTCGCTTTTAATCTTTGATAAGAAAAACGATGGCGTGACACCAGTTTCTTTCTTGAAAACAGTTGCAAATACTTCTCTGGAAGCAAAACCGCAGACTTCTGCCAGATAGCTGATTTTATATTCTCTGTACTTTGGGTTTTTATAAAGTAATTCTATGATATAATGAATTCTGAGTCCATTAATATAACTGTTAAAGCTTTTTCCTTTGTGTTGTTTGATCACTTCAGAAAGGTATCTTGTATTGGTATTGAGAGAGTTGGCAATATGGCTAAGACTTATATCCTTCCGGATAAATTTTTGATCTGCCTCAAATTTGGATAGCTTTTGTAATATCGAAGTTGCCGTATCGTTTGTAATGCCTATGTTTTTTTCTAAACTATCTTTATTGCTTTCTGCTTTGTTGATCTGCTGGAGTTTTTCTGTTTCCTCTTTTTTAATAGACTCGATAATAGCTATATATTTTTTATGCAGTCTGTTTTGATTTCTTTTCCAGAAAAATCCTGCTATTAAGATTAAAACTATCAGGATTGCTGAAACAGCTATTAAAAGATTCTGTATACTATTGTTATGAGCTGTGTTTTGTTCATCAATTATTTGTTTTACAGGTGTATTGATGGTTTTTTTCTCTGCATTTACAAGGCTGTCATTCAGTTTGGTATATAGATTCATATATTTTGAAGAGGTCTCTTTTCCTCCTGTTTCCACATAAGATTTAAACATCACTTCATAAATATCTCTACGGATGTATGGTGTATTGAATTGTTTTTCCAGTTGTTCTGCCTGTTTTGCAAAATCTATCGCTTTGGTATATTGTTTCTGATCAAAATATAGCCAGGCAAATTCATTAAAAAGGGTTACTTCAATATTTTTATTTATGTTATACTTTTTATTTTGGCATATGTCCAAAGCTTTAGAAAAGTACATTTTTGCATCCTCAACATGGTGTAATGCAACGTTTGTCATTCCTAAATTAATATAATTCAGAGCCAAGATATGATATTTTTTATTGATAAAATCTTTACTATCGTCTAGTTTTTGTATGGTTTCTAAACTTTTTTTCTCATAATAGAGTACAGAATCTATGGGAGCATTGATATGGGCAGAGTACGTAGCCAAACCTGTATAGATCATTGAGACCTGATAATTTCTGTAATTGTGGGATTTGATTTTGTGCGCAGCAGCCAGAGCCTTCAAAAATTCTTTATGACTCTCGCTATTAAAGCCTAATTCTGTATAAGAAGATGCCCGGAGTCTATAAGTATTTGATAATATTTCATGATCTCCTGTTTCTATTGATAATTTTTCTGTCTCTTTACTTAGCTCAATAACTTTTTTAAAGTTTCCGAGATCAAAATATTTTGCCATCAAAATGCTATTGCTTTCCATCATTCCTTTCTTATAATGTATGGTTTTTGAGAGCTGATAGGTATTTTTGGAGATTTCTATAGTTTTTTTAAGATCCTTTGTCGATAGTTCTTTTGCTTTGGCAATTTCCTGATTGATTTTTTCTTCAGTAATTAACTGCTCAGATTTTTGGGCGTGAGTAAATCCGAAAATCACACAAAATAATAGAAGTATAAATTTTTTCATAGGCCGTGTTTTAAATAGTTGCAAATTAAAGATTAATATAGGAATTGATGGGAAATTCCGTTGTTATGTTTTCGTAATTTATCACATTTAAAGTTAAGCATAATTTATTGATAACAAGAGTATTTGTGCAATTTCTTGTAGTAGCTTTTATGTTCTGATTACAATCTGTTTTTAGAATTATTTATTTTTCTTACAACAATGAGCGGAGGTCTTCTTATTAAATTCATTTTTTTTATTTTATTACTGATTATCAGTGTTGTTCATTTGTAAAATGTTTTTTTTACCCCATTGTTTTTCATTTTTTTTGGTGAGATATTCTGAAAACCTCACATATAGTGTTTTTGTAAAAGAAATTATCTGTGTAACATTACAACAGCTTATTCAAATAGTGTTTGTTATCAGGTAGATAGCAATCAAAAATAAAAAAAGAAGAACACAAATGATGAAATTTTTATGATTCCATCTTTATTGAAAAATAAATATCTCCCAAGTACATACATGAATATAGTGTAAGAGCTTAATAAATAATATTTGATTTAAGGATTTTTGAAACATAAAAATCTCTCCTGACAAAGAAGTATTCATCAAAATTTTAATCAATATAATTTTTTGGTGCATCAGATAGCAAGATTTAGTGTGGGTAAACTTGCATATTGTATTTTATTCTTGGATGAGCTGTATAGTGGCAAAAAATATCAATATTTGATGTGAATATGTTGTAATATATTCCGAAAATCTCACGTATTGTTCTTTCAGCTACAGGAGTAAACGTATAATTTTGCTGAAGATTCCGGATAAGTGTTGTTAGTATACTTTCCGAAATAATATAAAGAGAAATACAAATGGAGAAAATTAATTTATTGAACAGCGAAGCCTATAATCCCTTTCGGGTGAGGGTTTTGCTGTTTTTATTTTTCTTCAGTTTTACTATATCTGCATTTGCTCATCCTGTTACACCTACACCGAAAGGTGCTGAAGATAAAACTTCAGAATCTTTACAAGATTCTCTTTCCCTGAAATCGGATAAGGTTGAGACTGCAAAAATCTATATATCAGAAGGTACTACTTTTTACAACGCCCAAGAGATCCACGGAAATGTAGAGATTGTACAAAAAGAAAAGATTGTAAAAGCAGCAAAAAATAAAACAGGCCATCAGCTTACAAAAGCTCTTCCAAAAAAGCAAACCGTTGCCAAGCCCAAAATAGAAGGAGAAAAATATACGGTTAAAGTCCGGTTCACGCCTCTTCCTTTTGAGTCTAATACTATTTTTTCAGGAAGTGGAGAAAATAGTATAACAGTACCTACCACCAATTCACAATTCAGAATTGTGGCATTGGCGGTACAGTATCAAATTTTTTTCTATATTCCTTTCCAGGAAAAACACAATTCTAAATATATAATGTCTTTTGCCAATGAAATTTGTCATTGGCAAATGCACATTCGCCCGCCACCAACAGCTTAAGAAACAATAGCAAACGTGAATTCTCACAAAAACCACATCCTTCATTCAATCGCAATGTTGTTTAGAACAAATTGAAGAAAGGTGAGTGTGGTCTGGCGTAGCCAATCTTAATAACAATCAGATAAACCATTTGTGTATTGATTTCTTCGAATCTTCGATTTTGTGGCAAAACAAAAAGTAGATATCGTGAATACACTAATTAACAATTTTTAAAAAACAATTTAAAATGATACGAAAAATTTTACTAACTGTTCCTCTTTTAGCAGCTACGATCTGTTTGTACGGACAATCCGGGAAAGCAGTTGGAGTGATAGCGGCAACAGACGTTGTTCCTATTGACTTTCCCCATAGTTCAGCCATTTTGGATGTAAGATCTTCCGACAAAGGATTTCTTGCACCCAGAGTTGCATTGGCATCACTTACAAATGCATCACCGATTACCACCACAGGCACTGCACTTAAAACAGGACTTTTGGTTTATAACTCTACAGATAATGCGGAATTAGATAAAGGCTATTATTACTGGAATGGCGTACAATGGCTTCCCTGGAGAAAAAGCTCAAATATTATCCAAAGCTCTACAGCAGCAGATATTAGCACAGCAACTTTAGGATATGTACCACAAGGAACCGGAGCTACAGCACCGGCTACATTTACTTACGGAAACGTAAAAGGCACCAAAGTAGGATGCTTCAAATTTACAGTAGGCAACAACCACTCTTTCTGTGGTTATGACTTGAAAGATACTTCAAACGCTGCTATAGGTGTTAATTGGTCAACATCTTTTGCGATGGCAAAAAGCATCAATGGTTATTTGGCTACTGCTACCAGTACAGAGGAATGGGATTTTATCAAGACCAATCTTCTGCCAAACACTCTTCCTTCACAAAATCAAAATAACGCTTGGTTAGGATTTAATAAAGTAACCTATCCCGGCAATCCCAAACAATTTACCTGGATTACTGGTGAGAAGTCTATGGTAGCATGGGAGCGTGCAGGGATTGCTGCTGCACCGGATAATGCAAATGCAAGTTTTGAATTTAACTTTGCCGACAGTCAGCCCGATGATGCTGGCAATGCAGAAGGTTGCGTACATATATTTCCTGCATCCCATACTGGTGGTGCTAATAGATATTGGAATGATGCCGCTTGTACCAGCACATCTATTTCCGGGGCAACAGTATCCTATCTCATCGTAGAATTTCAAAATTAAAAACTACAAATTATGAAAATTTTTTATCTGGCTATGTTTAGTATAGCTTTTAGCATAAGTGCATCCGCTCAGGTTCAGGTTACTAATCTCCCAACCCCGCCGGCAATAGAAAACTCTGTAATGTTGCAGGTAGATGCTGCCGACAAAGGTGTTTCTCTACCCAATGTAGCCCTTGCTGCTACTGACGTTGAAACTATTATCTCGCCAAAAGATGGCTTGCTAGTGTATAATACCAGTACCACTACCACTAATCCTGCCACAGATGTTACACCCGGCTTTTATTATTGGTACAACAACGCCTGGCAACCTCTAGGGAAGATTACTGACTCTTATATTTTCCAGCAAAAGATAGATGTATCTGTTTTGGGATATACCCCAACACCTATGACTACGGCTCTTTTTACTGCTGAAAATAGCGGCAGTTCGTTTAGTTCTGGTGGTGCTACCTGGAATAAAAGAGGTTGTGTGAAATGGACAGTGAGCGCAGGAGGTAATGAGCATACCTATTGTACTTACAGGGCTTCTAGTAACAGAACCTGGGCTCAGGCTTTTAGCTTTGCACAAGCCAGAGGTGGCTACTTGGTTACCATTACCTCAGATGCAGAGAGAAACTGGTTAAAAACTAATGTTATTGACCCAACAACCGGTAAAGATTTATTGAATAGCATCTGGCTGGGCTACAACAAATATCAAAGCCGATATATTCCGGCAGAAGGGAATAATGGCGATCTACTTTATGAAAGATATCGTTACAAGTGGATTACCGGAGAAAAATGGACGGTAAACTGGGAAGTCCCTGCCGGAGCGACCGTACAAAATAATTTTGCTACCGGACAACCCAGTATTATAAATGCTAATGGCGCTGCATTTATTATGAGAACAGCAGACAGTGCAAGCAGACAATGGGATGACAGAGATGGAGCAACTTCTACAGATGCTAAAGATGTAATCGTAGAATTTCAAGATACCTATTAAAAAACAATACAATTTACATAATGAAAAAAACAATATATATATCAATACTTGCCTTTATTTGTACATCAAACATTGCCTTTGGGCAAGTCGGCATAGGCACGCAAACTCCCGATGCATCTGCAGTACTGGATGTGGTAGCTTCTGACAAAGGATTCTTGGCACCTCAAGTAGCTTTAGTTGATACAGGTACTTGGACATTAACAGGCAACGCAAGAGAGGGTATGCTTGTTTATAATACGACAGATAATCCCACACTAGACCCGGGTTACTACTTTTGGGATGGTGCCTGGCAACCAACAGGTATTGGTTCCAGAACCAATATAATATCAGATGGTGTGATACCCTCTATTCTTGGGTACAACCCGACTGGTACACATCCTGCTAGTACCGGTGTATTAAGTCCTACAGTAGACGGATTAACAATTACCAACAGAAGATGTGTGCAATGGACGGTGGCAAGCGGTGGCAATGGGCATTGGTATTGTGGTTTCACTAGTGGGAATAACGGTACTAGTGGTAGCAGTCCGGGAACAGGAGGGATGAATTGGGCAACTGCCTACAAGGTGGGGAAACAGTGGGGAGGCTATCTGGTAACCATTACTTCTAATAATGAATACCAATTTATTTTAGATAATATTATAGAGTATGACCACGGTACCTATAACGAGTTTAATAACAACATTTGGATTGGGAATAATAAAGCAATAAACAGAGCTTTCGCTGTTGGTACTCCGTCACCAGGTATCCCGATTGAGTTTTATTGGATCACAGGTGAAGAGTCCAAATCTCTATGGAGTAATGCAACTACTGTTGAACAAAATTTTGCTGATAATAGTAGTATTCCGAATGAACCGAATAACAATGGTGGTAATGAAGGCTGTTCTCATATCTGGGCTAATGGTATGAGTAGTGGGATGAATGCTTTGAAACTCAAATGGAATGACGCACCTTGTACAAAGACTACTTTTGAACCAGGAGGTCTTACTGCTGAAACAAGAGCATTTAACCAATTGATTATAGAATTTAACCAGTAATAATTTTTCTGTCCGCTGTTTCGCTTACCTAATAAAGTAATGTAACAGCGGGTTCTTAAGTTAGATGTTGGTCATTCAGCACAAAACGGCGAACTGGAAATATTCAATATCAACTAACCATTATAATTAATCTGTATCATTTTACAAATATATTTTTCCACTTATACATCCAGTCTTTAGCAAACAAGGATTAGAAAGAAAAAAAATAACCATAAGAAAACACAAGATAAACACAAATTTTAAAAAAAAATTTCAAAATGAAAAAAAACATCATTTTTTTAGGAGCTCTATTATTGGGCTCAACAGCTTACTCTCAGGTGGGTATTAACAATGAAACTCCGAAAGCAACGCTAGACGTTTCTGCAAAAACACCTAGCACAGCAGCAGAAGGAATTATCGCTCCCAGACTATCGGGTGATGATATTAAAGGAAAAGATGGACAGTATCTTTCAGATCAAAAAGGAGCTATTGTATATGCAACATCAGCTGTCAGTACACCTTCTATCAAAACAGCCAATATCACAGCAGAAGGGTACTACTATTTTGATGGAGCGCTTTGGGTGAAGTTTGGTAGTGGGACTGTGGCTCCCGGAACCGAACCTTGGAATGTGCAAGGTACAACAACCCAAGCCACCGGTAATAGCCAAAACATCTATCAGCAAGGGAAAGTAGCTGTAGGCTTTACAGATGCTGATGGTATAACAACAAAACAACTGGAAGTAAAAGGAGATTTTAAATCAGAATATAACAATGGAGGCCTTTTCAGTGGTATAGAGACCAATTCTGATGGGTCAACAGGAGGACAACCTGGTAGTAACATATATATGAGGAACGCTGAAAACGTTGCCGATGCTACAACAACCGGTTCAGTTGGGGTATATGGTTCGGGACAACCGTATATGTTCAGTTCTGCAAAATTCTCTGATAATACTATCTCAAATGGTCAATTACAGTCTGTTTCTTTTCCCAATCTTGGGAGTGCCATATTAATGAATGTAACAAACGGACAAGCCAATACAGAGACAAAAATAGAAGTAAACGGTATGGGGCCTACAGGGAGGGTTCTTCTTTCGGACGCTGTAAACAGTAGTTTCAAGTCTGAAGTATCCATATTTAGAACGGCTGGTGTACAATTTAATTTTAATGATGCGAGCAATGTTTATGAAGGAAGTTACAGATTTCCAAGAAACGCCCCGACTCTTAACCAAGTACTGGCACGTGTCGGCACCGCAACAGGTGGTACTCCTCAACTAGGTTGGGCAGATGTTTCAACCCTTGCACCGGAACCATGGAGAATTCAGGGGACGACCAATCCTGCAACTGCTAATACTGATAACATCTACCAACAAGGTAGCGTCGCAATTGGTATTGCGAGCGGTGCATCTATTCCTGCAGCAGAAGTGACAGCAAATAACCCGAAATTATATGTAGCAGGTAATGTTTCCGCAACGGGATCTTTTTACACTACAACAAGTAAATACGCTGATTATGTTTTCGAAGATTACCTTGATGGTACCTCTACAATTAATGAAAATTACAAATTCAAATCATTAGCCGAAACAGCAGCTTACATCAAAGCAAACAAACACTTACCGGGTGTTACTGCGATCAAAGATATTCTGAAAACAGAAAACGGTTACAATGTTAACCTTTCAGAATTGTCGATCCAGCAATTAGAAAAAATAGAAGAGCTGTATCTGCATACTATCGAGCAGCAGGAGGAGATTGCTAAGCAAAAAACAGAGATCAACGACCTAAAATCCCGTATGGAAAAGTTGGAGCAGCTTCTTGTAAAAGAAAACAATAACAAGTAATCCAAATTCCTTTAAAAATGAAAAATAAATATAAAGGAATCAACATAATATTGGCAATGTCAATATTATGTTGCTCAGTCGGTTTGGTCTCTGCTCAGGCAGGGCAAACCGGTGTTGGCACCAGAAACCCAAAAGGAGCTTTGCATGTAGACGGAGCTAAAGATAATGATGCTACTGCGCCCACAGCACCTACGGCAACGCAGGCAGCCAATGATGTGATTGTAGATAAAACGACAGGCTTTATCGGTGTGGGTGTTTCAGCTCCTACAGTACCTCTTGATATGAGATCTACAGTAAATACAGATAATGCTTTGGGTATTGGTACTACCACAATGACAGCCGTTGCTGCTGCTGCTGGTGCTGTACGTTATGATGAAGTTAATGTACCGGTTGGTGCAAAAATAGAGGTGTCAGACGGTTCTGTTTGGAACAAACTATACATCGCTCCACAAAAAGCTGTAGTGGTAGCTCGTAAAATTTCGACTAAAGCAATAGGAACCGCAGCGACTACTATTGACGATTGGAGTGAGGTATACGATTTGAGCAATAGTTTTACTCCAGCAACAGGTGTTTTTACGGCACCACGAGCAGGAACGTACACCTTTCTATTAACTTTTAACCTTGTAAATACTGTGATTGCTGATGCTACTCGAGTAGAATCACAGTTTTACAAAACTTCTGGAACGCCTGCTATTTTGGCAAGGGTGTATAAAACATTCGGTCAGTCGATGACGGGTATCGCTAATGATGCTAATGCAAGTAAACAGACACAGGCAGGAGGATCAAGTACTGTTACATTAACCTTGGCTCAAGGGGATACTGTAGTGCCTAGATTATTACATAATTTAACAGGAGGCAGTATTAATTTGAGGGTAACCAGTGATGCTTCCGATCCTGCAAACCCGGATGCTGGGTTTAATAATTTAACCATTATAGAACATTAAAAATAGATTATGAAAAAGAAAATGATATATCAGTTGCTGACTTGTACTCTTATTTTTTCTACAGGTACTATAGCGGCACAGACAGGGGTGCTTACCCAAAACCCGTCTACTCCCTTTCATATAGATGCTGCGGATGATAATGCTGCTACCATCAGTGCTACACAGGCGGCAAATGATGTGGTGGTAACTGCAGCAGGTAATCTGGGAGTGGGAGTTTTGGCTCCTGTAACCAAAGTAGATCTCCGTTCTGCCGATCAGAAAGGGATAATTGGCGTAGGTCAAAATACTGCACAAACTGCTGCAGCTGCAGGTGGCGGAGCTATACGTTACAATACTTCCGGCTATCTGGATTATTCGGACGGCGAAAAATGGATTGCTTTGCCGTTAACACCACCAACCAAAGCATTGGTAAATGCCAGTAAAGGTTCCGCTTTAGCCATCGCTAACAATTCAGAAACATATATAACAAGTTGGACGAATGAAGATGTTGATACAGGTAACAATTTTGATTTAGCTACGGGTACATTTACAGCACCTCGTGACGGTTTTTATTTGGTGTCTTTTAATATCACGTTGGCTTCTGGCACAATAGCAAACAACAGTTATATAGAAACGATCATAGAAAGCGATCAGCTTACCAATAACATTCCAATTTATAGAACGATCAATTCGTATCCTGCATTTCAAGCTTCTCCTCCTGTAATTAACAATTTTGTAAGTGGTAACTGTAATGCTATTTTTCAACTTGATGCAGGCAAGATAGTGAAATTTAAAGTGAAACATACCTTGGGGGGAAGTAGAAACACCCTTAATGACGCACAATTTAATAATATAAGCATTAGCGAATTATAAGAGTATAGCTATGAGAATACAAAATAAAATGAAAAGCTTGGCTTGTATGGTTATACCGATGGTATTGCTTGCAACACAGGCAAATGCCCAAATGGGAGTAGGCACAAAAAGCTCTACAAATGCCACCGAAATTGTTACTACTGGAGGTAATGTAATTGTAGACAATACAGGCAAGGTCGGCGTATTGGTCGCCGGTCCAAAGGTAGCAATTGATCTGCGAAGCGGCGGTACAAACGGTTCTGTAGCCATAGGAAATACTACCCAAACGGCAGCAGCTGCCGGTAAAGGTGCACTGCGATATGTTAATAGCCCCGCAATTGGGGTAAAGGGCTATCTAGAATATTCTGACGGTACCAAATGGGTAAGTTTTTTCCCAAATGGGAAACCTCGTATAGTGGTAATGGCGAATAAAACAACACAGAATACCGAAGTGTTTGAAGGAGCAGATTCTGGTCCGAAAGCAGGTTTAATGCAACGTCGTTCGTCTTATTTAACGAACTGGACAGAGAAATTAGATTCTGATTCTGGAGTACCAACAGCCAATTTCAATCCTACTACGGGTGAGTTTGTAGCGCCAAGAGCAGGGGTATATTTTGCTACGTTTACCTATGCGCTCTCAAACCAATTTGTACAATCAGGCAGTAGCAACCAAACAGAAGCTATTTGGGAAGTAAGGAACTCAGCCAATGTGATTACTCAAAGGGTAAAAACGAATAATGGGTATGCTTCAGATTCCGGAAATGCTGTCGCTAATACATTACCCATAGGGTCTGCCTGTACGGTAAGTGTTTATTTGAATCAAGGGGATAAATTGAGACCTTTTTCTTGGATTTCAACAGAATTTTCCGACACTTATCTTAGCCAGTTCAATACTGCAAATAGTGGGGTTTACAATGCCCTTACAATTGTAGAGCAATAAGGATATAAGATGATGGGTGACCTCAGAGATGTTTTCATCCATCACTTTTTACCTTCAAAGCATAGTAAGAGACCGAACTGGTTCTCAATTCAATAACCATTAAAATAATTAATCTATGCCTTTTTTAAATTTTGAAAGCCGTCATTTTTCCGAAGCAGAAAAAGCGGCAATAACCACGGCATTGCAGGATTTGCAAACAGCATTGTCTGGGAAATTAGCTACGCTTACAGCAGAAGAACGCCAACAGTATGGCAGTATCAAAGAGCAAAACAAACTGATGGTAAATAAAGTGAAGGATTATAGAGATAGTGATCCTCAGCTTTCCAGCCCCGAAGTGGATTGGGAAGAATTTGGAAATGATTTTGTTAGCCGAAGCTTTTTGCAAACACTCACTAATAGCCTTACGGAGCTCAGCCGGGGATTAGAAAATGCAAAGATTTTACACGATTGGGATAATTATCAGGCATCGTTAACTGATTACCAATATTCTGTATATCGCAATGATTCCGGCAGCACAGGTTTCCATACCAAAGTAGAGGAAATCAAACAATTCTTCAACCGTACAGGCGGCGGCAGTGGCAACACGACACCTCCTGAACCCACGGAGTAGCTGATAATTCTCATTTGATGTCCAGAAGTGCAGCGATGAGGTTGCACAACCTCAAAGTTGAGGTTCAGGACATCAAAAATCAAGTCAATAACCTGAAAAATGAGGTTCGAGACCTCAAATTTGAGGTTAGATAAGTCCAAATTCGAGGATGATAACGTCAAGTTTGGTGTCAACAACGTCAAAAATGGACTTTAAGACGTCAACAATATATAATTTGAATTGGTTATTTCTCCAGCCTAGTAGATCAGGTTATTAGTTTACCATAATTCGTGTTTTTATAGGTTTACTCTGGCTGGAATTTTTTAATGCATTTCGATTGATAATCTTCTTCAACCGTGTAATTTATTTATTAGTGGTTCATCATAATTTTTTTTCTATTTACTCTGGTTGAAGATTTTTATCGAATATTCTTTATTAATAAGTATCAATATAATTACACTACACAATGGGATAAAAAAACAAAAAACTAAAGGTCTGTATAGAAAAGACAGATTTGCAAATTATTGCAAAAAAGGGGAGTTCCTTCAAAAAAAAAAATTCACTTGGAAAAAAACAAAAACTAAAAACTTATTCTAATGAAAGCTATTTACAAATTAGTATTCTTGCTTCTGGCATCGGTTTATGGGATTGCTCATGCGCAATCCAACAATATACTGTATTTGTCATCAGGAGCAACAGGAAAGATTTATGATATAAGTTCTCTCACAGGAGGAGATCTTATATCTGCAACACCGGTTGCAACATATTCACCAAGAGCATCCCTCGGTAACCTTGCTGTAGGGCCGAATCCTTCTGGTGGAGGATATGTGTTTACACACTCAGATACTTTTTCGGGTTCTGCCGTTTTCGTGAACGGTGTAGATACCGCAGGTGATCTGCCGGGAGATGTGGGAGGTCTTACGGCTAACCCTTCCGGAGGATATACTTATGGCATATCTTCAGGAAGAAGACTCCTAAGAGCCAACCCCACTCCCTTAGATCTGGGAGCTATCACTGGTGATGCCGTTTGGAATGGGAGCACACCGGGGAACGATTCGTTCTTTGATCCTCAGGGGAATATGTATGTCGTAACAATAAGAACGATAAATTCTACAACTACATCTTACATTTATAAAATTGATATTACTACCCGTACAGCAGCTTTGTACCTTCAGCTAAATGGCGCACTTCCTACAAATTTTCAGGGATTGGCTTATTTTAATAATAAAATTTATGCTGCTCAGGCTTTTCAGACAACAGTGTCCGGTCAAAATTATTCTAATGTCAGGATTTATGAAATAGATCCGGGCTCCGGTGCAGGAACAGTAAAAGCAAACTATGTTCTTATGCAGGGAACGGTGGATGCAGGCAACAATCTGGATCTTGCAACAGGTGTTACATTTGTTGCTCCTACATCAGATCTTTCTGTTACCAAAACCGTAAACCCTAATAACCCCAAATATGGTAGCAATGTAACGTTCACTATTACTGCTACTAACAATGGTCCTAATAATAATACCAATGTTTCTGTTTCTGATGTTATTCCATCTGGATATACAACAGTAAATTATACACCAAGTACAGGAACTTACAATGCTACAACAGGTGTTTGGGCTATAGGAACACTTAATAACGGTGCTTCTGCCACACTTAGCATAGTCGCAAAAGTTTTATCTGCGGGTAGCTATACCAATACGGCTACTATTATAGGATCATTGTCAGATCCTGATACCTCTAATAATAGTGCATCAGCTACGCCTGCTCCAATACAAAATACGATAGATGCGGTAAATGATTCTTACAATCTTGTTACGGGGTCTTCTAATGTAGAATCTGTATTGAGTAATGATACTTATAATAGTGGTGCTGCGACAACGTCTAATGTTACGGTAAGCCAGGTGTCTACAACCAATGCAGGGGTAACGATCAATTCTTCCGGTATTATTTCCGTTGGGAATAGTGTACCTGCAGGAACCTATACATTGGTATATCAGATGTGTGACAAGTCGGATCCTTCGCATTGCGACACTGCTACCGTTATTGTAACTGTGGTTACTACACCGCTGGTTTGTAATACACCTACAAATCTCATTACTTCTGCAACCTATCCTAATTTGTCTGTAACGACCACTAATACTTTCGGGACTGGTTGGTCAGGTAATGTAAATGTTATCGATTCAGATCTTAGTAATTTTGCAAATAATTGTACATTATGCGGTATAGGTCCTAAATCATTAAGGGTAACAGATCCCGATCATACTTTTACAGTAGGTACTTATGCAGGTTTTCATATAGGTACTGCTACATCGCCCTTGCCTTTTGAAATCAGACTTTATAACAATGGCAGCCTTGTGCAGACAGGTATTTTTAGCACATTAGTTACTACCGGTTCTGATTTTGTTTTAAAATCTACTGTTGCCTTTGATGCTGTTGAGATTTATTTAACTGCCGGAGGGATCAATGTGTATTACCCTATCCTTACCAGAACCTGCCCTACGGTTTTAGAGTGTAATACGATGACTGCATGGAAGAATAATGCTTTTTCTGATCTTACAGTAACATCAAGTGCTACAGGAAATACTTTTTTTAGAGAGAATTTGATTGATACTGACGATACCAATGCTGCTACAGCTACAGCTGGTCTTCCAAAATCTTTCCGTGTTTCTGATGATACCAATATCTACGGTGCCGGCACTTTTGTAGGGTATAATCTTTCGTTAATTACACTTCCGTTTGATAATACTTTTACTATAAATACATATAAAAAGAATAGTCTTGGTTTATCTGTACTGGCAGAATCCAAAACATTCACAGCGGGCAGTTCATTTCCTAGCGGTGCACGTGTAGATGTAGGATTTGTCGCTACCGAAGACTTTGATTCTGTTGAGATAATATTTGCAGGAAGTTTGACTGCCAGTATCTATTATCCTATTCTGATGAGGTCTTGTTCATCTCCTGATTTGGTGTGTAATACAGAAGCAAATGTTAGTCAAAGCAGTTATTCTGTCACTGTGAATCCTGAAAGAACAGGAGCAGGAGGATTGAATGTTGGTGCTTCTTGGGCTCCTAATTTTGGAGCAGTAGTATCTCCAAGTACTACCGATTATTCAAGTCTTTCTGCTTCGGGTATTGTTGCAAGTGCGTATTTATCTGTGAAAGATATCTCTACTGTATATCCTGCAGGTACTTTTGCCGGATTCAAGATTCAAAATATTAGCATATTTGATGCCTCATTATTAAGTGGTATTACAATCAGAACATATAATGGCGGTGTATTGCAGGAATCACAAAGTGGATCTTCTATCTTCGCATCTGTGAGTGCGTTTGATATTACTAACCCACAAGTAATTGGTTTTGAAACCACAAAAACATTTGATGAGGTTCAGATAACTGTAGATAATCCTTTTGGATTAAGTTTGGGTGAAACACGTGTGTTTAATTTGGTGCTTAAAAAACCTTGTGAAGGAACGGTTCCTTTGGTATGTAACACACCTACCAATTATACTACGCCTAACTATCCTGTGAATATCAGTTTGCCAAGAACGGGACTTACAGGAGCATTAGCTGCTGGTAACTATGTGCAAAACTCAGAGAACGTAATAGATGCCGATGCTAATAATTTTGCGAACATTACTTTGCTTACAGGCGTTGGTAACTCGGGAAGTATATCGGTGAAGAAATCACTTTCTACATTCCCGGCAGGATATTTTGCAGGTTTTACAATTAGAAATGCATCTATTGTAAACAGTAATTTTCTGGGAGGTGTCACCATTTCCACCTATTTGGATGGTGTGGAGCAAGAGAATGTATCCGGCACTTCGGTTATTTTCGGAGTTGGAAGTACTATTTTCAATGGAGGTACTAAGCAAACCTTAGGCATTGTTACCAAGTTTGATTTTGACGAAGTTAGGATCAGTGTAAACAATATTGTGGGGTTTGACCTAGGCACTACAGAGGTATATAATCTGGTTATTACAAAAACCTGTCAAGGCGTTATAGATTGTAATAATGAATATTATCTGGTAAACCCTACGTTTCCGGTTGTGTTGGATATTGCATATACAGGAACCAGTGGACTGAGTTGTACCAACAGCTCCGTAGAAAATCCGGGTTATGTGATAGATAACGACCCATCTAACTTTGCGGTATTTAATCTTTCGGGAACTGTTTGTACAAATTCCATTGGTGTTGTAGATCCTTCAAATACCTATCCTAAAGGAACTTTTGCAGGCTACACTGTTAAATATGCAGCTTCTCTTGGTCAGTTAAGCTTCTTTAATAACACCACCATAAAAACTTATTTGGACGGGGTATTACAGGAAAGCAAAACATCTTCACAGTTGAGCTCATTCTCTTTATTTTATATTCCTATTTGGGGAATAGGTACTCAGAATGTAGGGTTTACTACCACCAAACCTTTTGATGAAGTGGTAATGGAAATTTCGGGGGTTTTTGGTTCTACCACAGTAGAAGTTTACGGATTATTTATCAACACAAAAACATCAGATGGTGGTTCATTAAGTTGTGCCAGTGGTGTTTGTTACAAACCTGGAGCAACCGGCGGTACAGTGTTGGAAACTAAGCATGGGATTACCGCACTAAGCAGAGCTGGGTCGTCTGATAGTGATAACTGGCCAATGGTAAGAAACGGCGCTTGGACAGTTCTGGAATCCAAAGAAAAAGGATTTGTAATCAACAGAGTGGCATTAACAGCAAATCTATCTTCAATTACCAATCCAATAGAAGGGATGATGGTATATGACGAAGAAGCAGATTGCCTGAAAATATATACCATCAAAGACGGTGATACTACAGCAGCTTGGCATTGTCTCACTACACAGGCGTGTCCTGATTAACATTAAATAGAAGATAAAGGAGGTGAAAATATAAGTCCACCTCCTAATCTTCTCAATTACAAAAATAAAAGCTATGAAAAAGTTTATAACAATACTATCAATATTATTTGCTACTACTGCGTTTTCGCAGGTGGCAATAGGCAAAAGTTCTACCACAGCAGGTTCGGCTGTATCATTGGAGTTTTACGACGCTCCAGACAATGCAAAAGGAATAGTAGTGCCCTGGGTATCTACAGTAGCAGACAATCCTGTAGCATACAATGGTACTACCGGAGCAGGCTACAGAGGTATACAGGGAACCATTGCTGATGGCACGATTATTTTTGATCTTTCTGATAAAAAAATGAAATACAGAAAAGCCGGTGTTTGGTTTGATCTTACAGGAAGTCCTACTTTTCCTTTAGTAATAAAAAATTCATCTAATCAGGATGTTACAATTACGCAGTTTGCCAATATAGATTCATCATTGCAGGATAGCAAAAAAGAGCAGGAAAATGCTAAAACGGCAATAGGGATAAGTGGAGCTACAAATACTACCAATGGAATTCTGGTGCTTACAGATACCAATAAAGCAATGGTTTTGCCCAAGGTGGCGAGTCCACATCTCAATATTCAGGACCCTGCACCGGGAATGATGGTATATGATACCGTCAAAAAACAACTTGCAGTTTATAACGGGACTGTATGGAGCTTTTGGAAGCCTTAAAAATTGCGTATAAAAATGTAAAATAATTGATCCTTCAAAATAAGCCTCTATTCTGAAATTCAAATAATGAAATGAATTTTTGAATAGTGGTTTATTTTTTACACAAATAATAATAACAATAAAAGTATAAATCCTTTATCCTGGAATATTTATAATCTTTTTGGGCTATTCTGGAAAGCTTTGGCATCAGCAAGATATTATTTGTCACCCCAATTAAGATTATCATCCAACGAAAAAAAGCAAAAAATTTATTGTACAAGTAGTAGACCTTATAATAAAAAAGATTTTAGAATTGAAAAAATCACTTAATAATGCAGCAAAATATATTGAAAATTGATTTTAAAAACATTCACATAGGATCCTTGATTCTGAAAAGAGTTACAGAACTTGAAGTGGAACTTGGCAGAATTTGCAGATTTTTAAAATGCTCTGAAATTGAAATTCAACAAATGTATGAAGCAACAAGTTTAGATACCGAAATTCTTTTACGATGGAGTAAGTTATTAGAATACGATTTTTTTAGAGTTTACAATCAACATCTTATCTTATATGCACCGCAGGGAAAAGCAATTTACAATCGTACTTTAAATGAAAAAAAGTCTGTGTTGCCTCAATTTAAGAAAAATATATATACTAGGGAAGTAATTGATTTTATTTTAGAGCAGATAGACCAGGGAGAAATGACAAAAACGCAGGTGATTAAAGAGTATAGAATTCCCAAAACCACTTTATACAAATGGTTAAAAAAATACAATTTAGACAGTACTACATAAATATTGATATATATAATGATGTCAGCAAAATGAGATAAAATAATAAAAAATTATGAAAAAAGTGACACCGGATTATAAACGTATTTATTCTGACATTATCAGTAAAAAATATCCCTCTAGAAAACTTGATTGTACAGATTTATTAGAAAAATCAGACCTGTCAGTACTCGATATAATAGAACTTAATCGTAAGATCTTTGGTTCAAAGAGCCAACAGTTTAATCAAAAACATCGTTCATATAAACAATCTGATATTTTAGAGATCTTAAATTATCAAAAGAAACATATGATCAATAATACTCAATTAGCAAAACATTTTAAAATAAGCAGGAATACAATAGCTAAATGGAAGAAACTATTTTGATGTAGTTATCAGATTTTTATCACGAGATTCTGTTTTAACATAAACAGATCCGGATTAAAAGGCAATAAAACCTAGTATTTCAAAAATTGGTTTACGAAGTCGAAAACGGAATCGTCAAACCAAAAATATATGTATATTTAGATTAGAAGAGATTGTAGAGGCACATCAATTGCAGAGAAATAATGAAGGCTGCGGCAAGATAGTTGTACTCACCCAACAACCAACATCAAAATATACGTTATGAATGTACAGTTAGATACAGATTCTCAGATAGAAAATGATCAAGTTAACGTTGATAAATTTCGTTCAGATATAATCAACGGTCTGAAAAGCAATCCAAAAAAATTATCATCCAAATACTTTTACGATAAGATCGGCGACCGCCTTTTCCAGGAAATAATGGCAATGCCGGAATATTATCTTACGAAATGTGAGCTTGATATATTTAAAAATAAAACAGAAAATCTTACCCGTCTCATCGCTTCAGAAAATGAACCTTTCGATTTAATTGAGCTGGGTGCAGGAGATGCGATGAAATCAACTTATCTGCTAAAATATTTAGTTGAAAAAGGAAAAGATTTCACTTATATGCCGATCGATATTTCAGGAAATATTTTGTCGGTTTTAAATGAAAAATTAAGCAGTGAAATTCCTGATCTTGAAATTGTTTCTCTGGAAGGAGATTACTTTGAAATGCTTGATAAAGCTGCTTCAATGTCTTCAAGAAGAAAAGTAGTTCTGTTCTTGGGCAGCAATGTCGGGAATATGAATAAGGATGAAGCGGAAAGTTTTTGTATTAAGCTGAATAAAAATCTTAATTCAGGAGATGTAGCTTTAATTGGTTTCGATTTAAAGAAAAATCCACATATTATTTTGAATGCCTATAACGATCAGACAGGCATTACAGCAGCATTTAACCTTAATCTGCTGACGCGGATCAATCATGAACTGAATGCCGATTTTGCAGTTGAAAATTTCCAGCATTATCAGACTTATGACCCTGTAAGCGGAGCCTGCAGAAGCTATCTTGTCAGTCTGAAAGATCAAAATATAACGATAGAAAATAAAGTTATTTCATTCAAAGAAAATGAATTGATCGATATGGAAGTTTCCCAAAAATTTTCTGAATCAGAGATCAGTAAATTAGCGGAAAAGTCTGGTTTTAAAGTTTTGGGAGAAATAAAAGATTCTAAAAACTGGTTTGTAGATTCAGTATGGAAAGTGATTTAACTAAAAGCGAAAAAATGACAGCAGAAATACTTGCCCAAAATTTAGTAAAGAGATATACAGAAATCCGTCAGCATTCGGTAGATATTTGTGAACCTCTGGAAATCGAAGACTATGTTGTACAGCCAATTGTTGATGTAAGTCCGCCAAAATGGCATTTAGGACATACTACTTGGTTTTTTGAAACTTTTATTCTGAGTCCTAATGTTCCGGATTACGAAGTTTTTGATGCACAGTATAATTTTGTATTCAATAGTTATTATGAAGCGGTAGGAGCGAGGGTAATCCGTACAGACAGAGGAAATCTGAGCCGCCCTTCTGTTTCTGATATTTATAAATACCGAAAATACGTTGACGAAAAAATGCATGATTTTCTTCAAAGTGATATGATGAATGAAAGCATTGAACCGTTGTTGGAATTAGGTTTGAATCACGAACAGCAGCATCAGGAATTATTAATGACGGATATTAAATATATTTTAGGACACAATCCGCTTTTTCCCGTTTATAAAAAAGAAAATAAAGAGCAAAGTGAACCTGTTTCTCCTTCAAAAATGATTAAATTTTCTGAAGGTGTGTATGAAATTGGTTTTGAGGGTGAAGGTTTTTGTTTTGATAACGAACTGGGAAGACATAAAGTGTATCTGAATGATTTTGAAATTTCAAATCAACTAGTAACCAACGGAGAATATCTGGAATTTATGAACGATGAGGGGTACTCAGATTTCAGACATTGGCACGCTGAAGGTTGGGACTGGGTGAAGCTGAATAACGCAAAATCTCCTTTATACTGGCATTTTATTGATGGGAAATGGATGCATTATACATTAAATGGCTTGCAGAAAATTAATCTTGACGAACCACTTTGTCATGTCAATTTCTTTGAAGCTTCAGCTTTTGCTTCCTGGAAAGAAATGCGTTTGCCAACCGAAGCGGAATGGGAAGTTGCATCAGACCATTTCGATTGGGGAAAGCGTTGGGAATGGACCAATTCTGCCTACTTGCCGTATCCTGGATTCAAAAAGGAAGCAGGTGCGGTTGGTGAATACAATGGAAAATTTATGGTTAATCAGACTGTTCTTCGTGGAGCTTCAGTAGCAACACCTATTGGTCACAGCAGAAATACTTATCGGAATTTTTTCCCGACCAATCTGCAATGGCAGTTCACAGGAATTCGGCTGGCTAAATAATTCCCTATGATCACAGTTGAATCGGTTTCTAAACATTTTGGCGGAAGACCTGCGGTCGATGATATTTCCTTTCATGCAAATGATAAGGAAATTTTGGTGCTTTTGGGAACAAGCGGTTGCGGAAAAACGACAACCCTGAAAATGATCAACAGACTGATAGAAGCTGATTCAGGGAATATTTTCATTGATGGAAAAAATATTCGTGATCAGAAAGTTGAAACCCTAAGGATGGGAATTGGTTTTGTGATGCAGAATTCGGGATTGTTTCCCCATTACACAATTAAAGAAAACATCGCAACCGTTCCGAAACTGCTGAAATGGAACAAAAATAAAACCGAAAGACGAACAGAAGAACTTTTAAGCAAACTTAATCTTTCAACAGATATTCTTTTCCGTTTTCCCAATGAATTGAGCGGTGGTCAGCAACAAAGAGTGGGGATTGCGAGAGCTTTGATCGCAAATTCTCCTATTTTATTGATGGATGAACCATTTGGAGCATTGGATAATATTACCAAAGCCGATATTCATTCAGAATTCAAATCTTTGGAAGAACTAAAAAATAAAACGATTATTTTGGTCACACATGATGTTCAGGAAGCTTTTGAACTGGGACATCGGATTTGTTTGATGGATAAAGGCAAAATTATCCAGACCGGAACTCCAAAAGAAATGCTTTATCATCACAAGAATGGCTTCGTTAAAGAATTTTTCGCCGCAAACCGACTTTTATTGGAATATAAAATTACTGTTTTAAAAGATCTATTTCCCTTCCTTTCTGATTTTGAAATTGATTTTCCGGAAGGTTCTGCTATTTGGAATATTTTACAGAAATTAAGCTCAGATCAACAACGAACGGATGACTACGAAAAGATCGTAAAAGCTTTCAATGATTACAGAAAATTACAGATCACATGACACAGCAAAGTCTTTGGCAGTTTGTTTCTGAACAGCATGAAAAATTATTAGTCCAAATCACTCAACATTTGGGGCTTACTTTTTTGTCATTATTGTTAGCGATCATCGTAGGTTTACCATTGGGAATTCTTATCGCAAGAAAAAGAAAATTGTCGGGTTCTGTTTTGGGCGCAGCAGGAATTTTACAGACAATTCCGAGCATTGCCTTGTTAGGTTTTATGATTCCTGCGTTTGGAATTGGTGCAACTCCGGCAATTGTCGCCTTACTGATCTACGCTCTTTTACCGATCATCCGAAATACATACACAGGAATTACAGGAGTGAATCCGGCTGTGATCGAAGCGGCAAAAGCAATGGGAATGAACCGGAAACAATTGCTTTTCAAAGTAGAACTTCCATTGGCGATGCCTGTCATCATTGCAGGGATACGGACTGCAGCAGTAATTAATGTTGGAGTTGCTACATTGGCTTCATTTGTTGCAGCAGGTGGTTTAGGTGAATTTATTTTTGGAGGAATCTCATTAAATAATACCAATATGATTTTAGCAGGAGCAATTCCCGCTGCGTTATTGGCTATTTTGTTGGATAAACTGATTGCTGTTTTTCAAAAAATCAAATATCAGAATCTTCGTAAATTAAGGTATATTATTCCTGTGATATTTGTGATTATTGGTTCAGGTTATTGGTTGACTTCTTCCTCTGAAAATAAACTTAAAGCTGGTTTCACACCGGAATTTATGGGAAGACAAGATGGCGATCTGGGTTTGCGTTCCGTTTATGGTTTAAATGTTAATCCGAAAGTAGTCAGTGATGCAATTATGTACAAAGCGGCTTATGAAGGCGAGCTCGATTTGATAAGCGGATATTCTACTGATGGAAGAATCAAAGCTTTTAACCTGTATGTTTTGGAAGATGACAAGAAGATATTTCCACCGTATTTTGCTGCGCCGATTATTAAAACAAAAACTTTACAGAAATTTCCTGAACTCGAAAAAACACTTGATCTGTTGGCTGGAAAATTCAATGATTCAATAATGACAGATCTTAATTATAAGTCGGATTATCAAAACCTAACACCGGAAAAAATTGCAAAAGACTTTTTGATTAAAAATAAATTGTATAAAAATCCACAGAACAGCAACGGAGCAACAATAAGAATTGGTTCAAAGATCTTCGGCGAACAATATATTCTGACTGAAATTTATAAAATGCTGATCGAAGGCTACACCCATTATAGAGTCGAAACAAAAACAGGTTTGGGAGGAACGAAGATCTGTTTCGATGCATTAATGAATGATGCTATCGACTTTTACCCTGAATATACAGGAACAGGGCTTTTGGTTTTATTAAAACCTGACGAAAAGACAATTTTAGAAGTCTCCAAAAGTGCTGAAAGTACCTATGATTATGTCAATTCCGAATTTCAAAAACAATACGGGATTCAATGGTTACAACCGTTGGGATTCAATAATTCTTATGCTTTAATGATGCGTAAAAAGCAATCAAAACAGCTTAAAATAGAAACAATTTCGGATCTGAAACATTATCTGAATTCTAATTAAAAACAAAACATGAAATATAATTTTGACGAAATGGTACCTCGCAAAAACACCCATTCTGTAAAATGGGATGTGGCGAAAGATCCCGAAGTTCTCCCGATGTGGGTTGCCGATATGGATTTTAAAACTGCTCCTGAAATTATAGAAACGATTTCAGATAAAGTCTCACATGGTGTTTTCGGCTACAGCATTATTCCACAGGATTTTCATCAGGCAATTATTGATTGGTGGAAAGATAATCATCAGTTTACAATAGAAAAAGACTGGCTACTGCCAGTTCCGGGAATGATTCTTTCACTTTCAGCGATTGTAAGAACTTTTGTGAAAGCAGGAGAAAATATTATTTTGCAAACTCCGGTTTACAATCATTTTTTTACCATTGTTGAAAGTTGCAGATGCAATCTTATTGAAAATAATCTTATCTATGAAGATGGAAATTACCAGATTGATTTTAATGATTTGGAAATTAAAGCTTCTGATCCTAAAACGAAAATGCTGTTAATCAGCAATCCCCATAATCCTGTTGGAAGAGTATGGGCAAAATCTGAGCTTGAGAAAATTGCTGAGATATGTTCAAAGTATGATGTAATAGTTGTTTCAGACGAGATTCACGCTGATCTTGTTTTTAGAGACCATAAACATATTCCTTTTGCTTCCATTGCTTCGGATTATAATGTATTATCCGTCACTTGTGGCTCGCCTTGCAAGACTTTTAATCTGTCGGGTTTACCGATTTCTTATATCATTTCACAGGACGAAAAAATTTTAAAGCAAATCAATAAAACTTTAGAAATTCAGGAAACCATTTATCCGAATCCAATTGCTGTAGATGCTTTGATTTCTGCTTATACAAAAGGAGAAAATTGGCTGGACGAGCTAAAAATATATCTTTGGAATAATTATCAATTCCTATTTAATTTTTTAAAAGAAAATTTACCTGAAATCAAAGTCATTCCATTACAGGCAACTTATCTCGTTTGGCTAGATTGTAGTTTTTTCAATAAAACATCAGACGAGCTTACAAAAATTTTACTTGACAACGAAAAACTCTGGCTCAATTCGGGAACGATGTACGGCAAAGCAGGAGAGGGATTTTTGCGGATCAATATTGCCTGCCCGAGAGAAATTCTAATTGAAGGATTGAAAAGACTGGAAAATTTTTATCTGAAAAGTTAATTTTTTTTCTTTAAAAACTTTCTCATTTTAAAATAAAAATATAACCATGTCAGCAAATTAACCCATGGAACTATAATTATATATTCTTCACCGGAAAATTCGGAAAAGTTTATAAAAATTGATATAAGATATAAAATATAGCCGCCAAAAAATGCTGAAAATGATAAGACTTTGTTTTCCCGTATTTTTTGAAAAAGATTAAAGAAAGCGGGTAGGGCAGCAATAATTAAAAGCATTTGAATTCCTATAGCAATACCGTATTGTAATCCTCCGAAACAATTCATTCTTGGCCTTCCGTCATCATAATGATCCGGAGTTTGCATATCAATAATGATCAAGATTGCAATCATGAAAAAAGTTCCCGCTAGAAAACTTGCCAGAATGCCAGTACCGATTGTTTTTGCAATTTGTTTTCTCATGAAATTCCTAACTCAATTACTCTTATTTTCTAAAATTAATGCTAATTTATATCTAAAAGCCAAATAATACAATATTTTATCATTGTTCAGAGATTTGCATCAATTTTGCAACTCAAACGATGATCAATTTAAAAATCAGAGAGGTATGAGGATTGGAAATGAAAATAGGTGTAAATTTTTTTCAACATATTTCAGAAACAGAAAGAAAACTTTGTTTCTGTGCTTTTCTATATTCTTCATTATCGTATTTCTACTTTTGAGCCTGTTTGTGATGAATTTTTCTCCGCATTCTTGGGATCTTTCGGTCAGCAGGGAAATTCAGGAAGATCAAAATATGATTTTAGATATGGCGATGAAAGCTCTCAGCTGGCTGGGAACGGTTTATGTAGCAGCAATTATGGTTTTTTTATTTGCGTTGGTTTTTTTTATTTTTAAATATATCAGAGAAGGAGTTTTTATGCTGTCTTGTATTTTATCTGGTGGAGTAAGTTATGTTTTAAAAATGCTCATTGACCGTCCCAGACCGACAATTGATTTTGTGAGGATTGTAGAAGAAACTCATTATCAAAGCTTCCCGAGTGGTCATGTACTTTTTTATACGGTGTTTTTTGGTTCTTTGGTGATCATTGCTTTGTATTCAAAAATTCTGAAAATATCATTAAAACTACTCATCGCTTTGGCTTGTCTTACAATGATTATTCTGGGTGCAACTTCCCGTATTTATTTGGGTGCACATTGGTTTACAGACGTGATCGGAGGTTTTATTGTGGGAATTCTTTTCCTGATGATAACAGGAAGTATTTATATCAGAAGCAAAAATAAAACATAAAAAAATCACTGTCAAAAATTTCTGACAGTGAATATATTTTTTAAATGTAAAATAAATTTATACCCGGTAAGTAAATGCATTGATATTCATTCCGGCTCCCACGGATGCGAAAAGAATAATGTCACCTTTGGCGAAAGAATGTTCATCCATTTCACCTTTCATAATAAGATCATACAAAGTTGGTATTGTTGCAACGCTGCTGTTCCCGAATTTATGAATTGACATCGGCATAATATCCGTTGGAGCAGTCATATCGTATAAGCTGTAAAATCGCTCGATGATGGCTTCGTCCATCTTTTCATTTGCCTGATGAATCAGGATCTTTTTCAGGTCTGTGATTTTTATTCCGGCTTTTTCAAGACATGATTTCATGGCTAACGGAACTTTTGTCAAAGCAAATTCATAAATCTTTCTGCCCTTCATTTTGATATAACGGATGTCAGATGCGTCATCCTGGTTATATGAAGTTCCGAAAAATAAATAATTGGCTTCATCATAAGAATAAGTTGCACTTTCGTGTGAAAGAATGCCGTTGTTTTCTTCTGTTGCTTCTACAATTACTGCACCTGCACCATCTGCATAGATCATAGAATCACGATCATAAGGATCGGTAACTCTTGATAATGTTTCTGCACCTATGACAAGACAACGTTTTGCAATCCCTGCTTTTACAAAAGAGCTTGCATGAATCATTGCTTCGTTCCAGCCGGGGCAACCAAACAAAAGATCATAAGCTACACAATGTGGATTTTGGATTCGTAACTTACTTTTTACACGGGTTGCGATGCTGGGAACCGTGTCTGACTGAATTTTTCCTTTCTCAATATCCCCATAATTATGAGCAACAATAATATAATCTATTGTTTCGCGGTCAATATCAGCATCTTCGATGGCTTTTTCTGCAGCAAAAAATGCAAGGTCAGATGTTACGTGTTGATTATCAGCATATCTTCTTTCTTCAATTCCGGTGATATCTTTAAATTTTCCTATGATAGATTCAGGAAATTTGATAGCCAAACCTTCTTCATTCAAAAATACATGATCTGTAAAATCGGCATTTCTCATTACATTTTCAGGGGTGAAACTGCCGGAACCTATTATTCTTATATTCATCATAAATTTCATTAATACATACCCACTGAAAGTCTTTTTTTACGGAGTAATGTTCAAAATTATGACAATTCCCTGTCTTATTACCTATTTAGAAAGATTATTATAAATTAATTTTAAATTCTGAACATAGTAATTTTAAAACTATCTGATTTTCAGTATGTTAATTAATTTGTTAAAATATTCAAGATTTCTTTTTATATTCTTCAATATTTTTAAATTTTGTATAAGAATCTCTAAGTTGTTGCAATTGGTCAGCAACCAGCTTTGCACTTTCGCTACATAGCTCTCCGCTGGTAAGAACATCTTCGTAAGCTTTAATCGCATTTTTTTCACCGTAAACGACGTTTTCAAGTGTAGATTTTTCTTTGCTGCCTCCAACAAATGAATTTTTCAGATCAATCCATGTACGGTGAATTGCTCCTGCAACAGAAGCTGAATCATCTGCTTTTCCGCCTTTTTCCTGGATGAGATTGATCAATTCGTTTTTCATGATTTTTGATTCTGAAATCATACGGTCATATTCTTGTTTCAGATCAGAATAAGACTCCCAAACCTGACCTTCAACGCTTTCGAAGCCTGCAATTCTGTCGTTGGTAATGTGCAGAAGATCATTTAAGATAACTGCAATTCTTTCATTATTCATAATAAATTATATTTTGGTTAAGATCGTTTGGTACAAGAAGTATGCCCGACTAAGACATCAAATGCTTTTAAACGAATAATAATTATTTAAAAAAATTAAGAATAAGATTCGTGGTTTAAGATTTGTATCTTGTCAGTAATAAATTTTTGAATGAGTAAGATTAATGTTTTTTGGTTCCGCAGAGATTTGAGGCTTGAAGACAATGTGGGATTATATCACGCTTTGAAATCAGAAGTAAAAGTATTGCCGGTATTTATTTTTGATCGTGAAATCCTTGATCAGTTAAGTAACAAATCTGATAAAAGGGTAGATTATATTCAACAGGTATTGACTGAAATCAACAATGAGCTTAAAAAACATAAAAGTTTATTAAAAACTTTCTACGGAAAACCATTGGAAATATTTAAACAGTTGCTCAAAGATTATGATATTGATACGGTTTTCTGTAACAGAGATTACGAACCGCAGGCTATAAAACGGGATGAGTCTGTTGCAGATTTTTTAGATAAAAAAGGAATTAAATTTTCAGATTTCAAAGATCAGGTGATTTTTGAAAAAAAAGAAGTTTTAAAAAGTGACAATTCTCCTTACACCGTTTTCACACCTTATTCAAAAAAATGGCAAGAAAATTTCAATACCATAAAAATTACAAAGTTTGAGGCTGATTTTAAAAATTTTCTCTCTGCAAAATTTGAAAAAATTCTCAGTCTGGAAGAAATTGGATTTGAAAAAACAGATTTTGAATTTAAAAAACCAACTTTAGAAAATAAAATCATCGATTCTTACGATCAGTACAGAGATTTTCCTGCTTTAGATCATACAACACATCTAGGAATTGCGCTTCGCTTTGGAACGATTTCCATTAGAAAATGTGTAGAATTTGCTGTAAAACACAATAAAATCTGGCTTAGTGAATTGATCTGGCGCGAATTTTTTATGCAGATCTTGTTCCATTTTCCTTTTGTTGTTAATAAATGTTTCAAAAAAAAATATGAAAATATTGAATGGCGAAACGATGAGAAAGAATTTAAACTGTGGTGTGAAGGAAAAACGGGCTTTCCCATTGTCGATGCCGGAATGCGACAGCTCAATGAAATCGGATTTATGCACAACAGAGTCAGAATGATCACCGCAAGTTTTCTTACTAAACATCTGTTGATTGACTGGAGATGGGGAGAAGCATATTTTGCAGAAAAACTTTTGGATTATGAATTATCGTCAAACAACGGAAACTGGCAATGGGCAGCAGGTTGTGGTTGTGATGCGGCTCCATATTTCAGGGTTTTCAGTCCGGAGGCTCAGACTAAAAAATTTGATAAAGACTTACACTATATCAAAAAATGGCTTCCAGAAGATTATAACGAAAAACCAGTCGTTGAGCACAAGTCGGCGAGAGAAAGAGCATTGAAAATATATAAGGAAGGCCTGGAGCAAACGGAATAAACTATTTTTAGCCAAATATTTTAAATCTTCACGAAATATCTTATTCCTCAGAAGGATTAGTTTGTTCAGGATTTATGATTTTTGTGACAACGCCATGACCGATCAAATTTTCACCTTCAAAAAAATCAAAATCCAATCCCTCGTAGATTTTCCCGGTTACATATTCACTTTTTAGCAAGGCAATTTCGGCAGTAACAGTATCTCCTGGAAAAACCAGATCAGTTCCGATAAAATTCTGCATACCTGTATACAATTCCAGGTCAAAAGGAAATTTGATGGAAGGTCTGTATCCCGAGGAAACAGGGGTCGTTTTTACTCCGTCTTTTGCAGGTAAATAGGTGAGGATTGCTGTGAACTGCGGTTTGATTTTCATTCTTGTAAAGTGAATTTTTTTGTTGAAAACGAATTTATGAAAAATTAAATATATCGTTCTCTATAATTCTCTTAAAAACAAATTTTGTGTGAATGGGTTAATTCGTATACATCAAAATAAAATCACTTTCTTTCCGGGAATATTAAAATTATTGAAATATAGATTTCTTTAAAAATAATTTAAAAAAATTAAGTCAGCAGAAAGAGGAAATAAATTTTGCATAACCGAGATTTTGCAATGAATCGATGCGAAAATATTTGTTTACTGTTACTATTTTTTTACACAATTATTTGCGAAAATAATGATAAGTGTTTTATCTCATTTATATTTCTGCATAACTGTGATTTATTGTATTATTTTTAATTAATAACGTTGTTTTTTATATTTTAAATAAAAAAATGTTGCTAAGTTGTTGAAAATAATTAAATTTGTCAATTATCAATATAATTAAGCCTATGGAAAGTTGCTCAAATTTTTTACAGTTTTGCCTCTCTTTAGACGATGATATTACTTAAAAATCTCTCTTATGTAGATAAAATCACTACGATAAATTTTTAAAAAAATGTATAACTCATAATATTAGAATATGAATAAAGTTTTACTAATTATAACCTTCTTCTTAGCCTTAGTAGCTAAAATTTCGGCGCAATGCGCGCCTGTTCCGGTACCTTTTTTACAGTCTTTCAGTACCGGTGCCTTACCCAACTGCTGGGTCAGTCAAAATCCCACTACTACATCAACCAATGCCAACGTTAAATGGAAATTTACAGGTTCGGCTGGTTATGGTGCTACAGGAAATGGAGGAAGACCAGCAGGAACATTTGCTTGGGTAGATGCAAGTTCCCCTTATGCAAATGAGCATAGTGTAGAATTAATAACTCCTCAAATTAATCTTACAGGATTAACAAACCCTTATGTAAAGTTTGAATGGTTTAAAAATCATTTGACATCACTTACAGGTACGGTTCCTAATTATGAACATAATCAGCTGAAGCTTGAAATAAATAGTGGAGCAGGATGGGTGCAGATTTGGGCAAGTAACACAAACGATCCTGAATGGAGAACGGTTGGTGTTCCTCTGAGTGCAGTATATGTTGGGGCTACAATTCAGCTTAAATTTACGGTTGATAAAGATGTAGCGGGAAACGGATATTTCTATGATGATGTTTTACTGGATGAGGTTCAGGTAATACAGGCTCCGACCTGTTTCGTGCCGACAACTCTGCCGGTAACGAATATTACTCCTAATTCAGGTACGATCAACTGGACTCCTCCTATGTCTCCAGCTCCGGCTCCTGCAAATGGATATGAGTATTATTACACTACTACAAATACTCCTCCTGTTGCAGCAACTTTAGGCACAGCAACTCCGGGAACAACTGCTAATTTAACACCATTGATTCCGGGAACTACTTATTATTGGTGGGTAAGATCTGTTTGTTCGGCTTCAGACAAGTCGGCATGGGTAGAAGGAACTCCTTTTACGCCCGGTCAGATTGGAGGAGGAACAGCTACACATGCATTTTTGCCTGTCTATTCTTGTTCAGGATTTAATTATTCTCAGCAAATTTATACTGCTTCAGAAGTTGCAGGCGCTGTAGGAACTAATAATTATATAACTTCGATCAAATTCTATGTTTCTACTACTGCAGCTACACAGGCAAATTACAATCAATGGGTGGTCTACATGGGAAATACGACACAAACTGATTTTGCAACAACTACAAGTTGGGTGTCTCCTTCATCTTTAACACAAGTGTACTCAGGAACACTTCCTGCAATGACAGCAGGTACTTGGGTAAATATTCCATTGAGCACTCCATTTCTTTGGAACGGAACCAGCAATATTGTTTTAGCGGTAGATGAGAATTCTACAGGAACTTCATGTACAGCCAACTGGGGAAGTTATTCTGCAGGAACAAACAAAGGAATGTTATATTATAATACAACAACCAATCCTGATCCTGCAAATCCTCCAACTGCTACAAGCAGATATTCTGTTATTCCGATTATTCAGATGGTTGGGACAGTTTTGGCGCCGTGTACAACGACTGCTCCAACAAATATAACGGTAAGTAATATTACGACAACGTCAGCTACGGTTTCATGGACACCTGCTGCAGCTGCAACTTATGTTGTAAGATACAGGTTGCTTCCCTCCGGAGGTTGGCAAACCATCAATGTCAATACGCCTTTTACAAATAGTGTTACTCTTCCTGGTCTTACTGAGCAAAATCAATATGAAGTACAGATTGCAACAATTTGTGGTACGCAGGGAGCATTTTCACCTAGTGTTAATTTTACGACACCGGCTTTGACATACTGTAATACCGGTACAGGATCTGTGACCAATGGTTATATTAGCAATATCTCAATGATTGGTTCTAACGTACCTCCAACGAGTAATAATTCAGGACCGTCAACCTATACGGATTATTCTTTAGATCCCACTAAAACAATTACATTATTGAGAAATTCAACCAATAATGTTTTGTCTGTAGGAAGAGCAATTTCTTCAGGTACTTATTCTACATATGCATGGATAGATTTTAATGGAGATGGAATTTTTAATAATAACCCTTCAACAACATCGGGCGGAGAAAGAATTATGAATTTAGGATATTCTAATACAACTCCCGTTACAGCTAATTTTGATGTTCCTGCCAATGCTTATGTTGGAACTAGTAAAATTAAAATGAGGGTTATTGTATATTTCTTAACTCCTGGGGATGCTTGCTCAGCGCTTACAAGCAATGGTGAAGTTGAGGATTATCAAATTAAATTTATTGATTTACAGCCTTGCACAACAGCTCCGCCAACAAACATTGCTGTCAATAGTATGACTGCTACAACTGCCTATGTTTCTTGGATGCCAACAGCAAATGCGACGTATGTTATAAGATGGAGAGAAGGAACGACGGGAGCTTGGATGCCAAGCCCAACAGGACTTACGCTTCCTGCAGGACAAAGTTTTCATTCAATTACCAATCTGATTGAGCAGACCGCTTATCAGGTACAGGTTGCCACGATCTGTGGTGGTGTTCAGGGAGCTTTTAGTGGTTCTGTGAACTTTACTACACCTCCGGTTGTGTATTGTAATATGACAGGAACGGGAACTAATGATTTTATTTCTAATGTAAAGGTAACGCCTGTGAATTTTCCTTTAATGGATAATACATCTTTACAGACAAATTATATCAGTTATAATACGCCTCCAACGTTGATCAATTTAGAGGTCGGTTCTCAGGGTAATCAGATTTCTGTTTCAAAATCTTGGGTGGGAACAACTTATGCTGATGCTGTTTATGTTTGGATTGACTGGAATAGAGACGGTATTTTTGCAGATTCTGAAAGAATTATGACATCTGCATCAAGCACAACAACTCCTGTGACGGCTATATTTGATGTTCCGGCAACAGGAATTTATACAGGACCATTTACAACCACTATGAGAGTTGTGTTGAAACGTGGAAGTGCTCCTGTAATGTGTGTAAATCCTGCAAATGGTGAGGTTGAAGATTATGCTGTGAAATTGAGACCTTGTAGTAATGTTACTCCAACAAATGTAACAATTAATCCAGTCACTCATAATTCGGCCACAATCAACTGGACTCCCGCAACGAATAATAATGCATTTATTTTAGAGTATAAAGAAATAACATCACCAACTTGGATTGTTATTAATGCTTCTATTCTGGCAGGTAATCCTCCTGTTACAATTAATGGTTTAACACCAGCTACTACTTACGAAGTGAGAGTGGCCGCAGTATGTGGTAATGGTGGTGCCGGTTCTTATACAGCTATACAAACATTCACAACAAGATGCGATCCGACACCTCCGAATGTAACTATCACAAATGTCACTTCAAATTCCGCCATTATTACGTGGAACCCAATTGTTCCTAATGCAACATATATTTTAAGGTATAGAGTAGTTGGATCTGGTGCTGCGGGATGGGTAACTCCTGTGATTCCGCAACCACCGGCAAACTCTTATACAATTACAGGATTAAGTTCGTTTGTGTCTTATGAAGTACAGGTTGCTAATCAGTGTGTTGGTGAAGTTACTCCAAACCCGTGGGCAAATCCACAGGTATTTACCACGATAAGAGTTTGTGAAATACCTCCTCCCGGATTGACGATTACCACACTAACCCCAACAAGTGCAGAGGTAGTTTGGGATCCTTTCCCTGGAGCAACTTATATGTTGAGATATAGAAAAGTAGGCATTCCTAGCTGGATAAATGTACCTGTGAGTACTAATACCTATACGATCACCGGATTATTGGAATTAACTAAATATGAAATGCAGGTTGCGAATATTTGTAATGGAACACCAGGTAATTTTACCCCTCTTTATTACTTTACAACCCCTACTGTTGTCTATTGCCAGGTTTCCTCAAATAATTCTGCAACAGAGTTTATTTCTAAAGTAACGGTTAAACCTAATGGGAAACCGGAAATGATTAATCAATCACTTGCATCAAATTACTCGGACTTTACTGGAGATCCATTAAAGTTTATTGAAATGGTTCAGGGATCAACTGGTAATCAGATCACAATTGATAAAACATTAACTAACGGAGAAAATGCCGGAGTGGCAGTTTGGATTGATTTTAATAGAAATGGATATTTTGATATAGATGAGAGAATTCTCGTTGACGGTCCAAATACGAATCCTACTGCAAGTACAACGTTTAGTGTGCCTTCTGATGCATTTGTGAGTATGACAGATTATAAATATGTTGTCATGAGAGTTGCAATGCAAAAAGACGGAATTCCGGTAAATTGTGTAAGTTTCGATAATGGTGAGGTTGAAGATTATACCGTGAAAATTTCTAAAGTTCCTGTTCCAAATTCTGTTAACCAAAATGATATATTGATTTATCCAAACCCGGTAAGTACAGTATTGAATGTGAAAAACATTAGTGCAAAGGCAAATTACAAGATTTATACAGCTTCAGGACGTCTTGTATCAACTGGTTTGATTATGAATAATAAAATTGATGTAAGTAGCCTGATTAACGGATTATATGTTATCGACATAGAAGATGTGAAAGGTAATGTGCAAAAGAAATTTATTAAGGAATAAATACAAGCAATATTAATCATCGAATAAGCTCTCATTTTTGAGAGCTTATTTTTATGAAATGAATTTTGATTAATAGTTAATGTTTGTGTTCAAAATAATTTATTAAATTCTTGTAATGCTATTTATTCTGTTAATGTAGTAATATAGCCAGTTTGCTTAAATGAAAATAATAAGGTATTTAATAATTATTTTTTACGTTTTGGGGAAAACCGAGAATATAATAATGTTTAAATTAATTTTTTATACTTTGTAACTCGTGGAAGTAAGTGTGAAATTGTGTATTATTTGTGTTTATAGCAGTCTAAAGATATTTAATCAATCAAAAAAAGCAAAACTATATTAGTTTTGCTTTTTTTGATATAGAGTTAAATTATTTACTATTCTTCCAATGTGTTGTTTCTACTGGAGGTGGATTATCTATTATTTCAACTTTTGAAGAGTCGGATCTAACAAATAAATCTTGGTCTATTATTAAAGAGTCAGATGATTTCTTTGCTGAATCTTTATTTTCAGTTTTTTCAAGAATTTTTTCTTCTAAAATGCTATTGCCATTTTTAGTGTTAAATTCATCATCGCTCCTACAAGACACAATGCTAATGCACCCTATTAGTACTACTATAAAAAAATACTTTTGTATCATGTTAGTTAAGATTTAATATTATTTTAATTACTGAATTTATTTGTTACAAAGATATAAATATGATTATCATTATGCAAGTTTATAGGAAGTGATTTTATAAATCATGTCGTAAAAATTTATAAATAATTACTTAATGTATTTGTATAACTTATTATAAATTAGATTTTTCCATCTAAATTGTAAACGTAATAATTATTTGATGTTGACCATTGTAATAATAAATGAATTTGCTTAATTTTGAATATGATTTTTAAAAAAAAATATCAACATGTAAAGAAACTGATTACGTTGTGTTGTTGCTTCTTTATTTCAATTTTATTTTCACAAGATATTTATTCTAAGTATCAGAAAAAATATTTAGGATATGAGGAGAACGACCAACGTGCGTTTATTTATCTTAATCAATACATCAATCATGCTAAATCTGAAAAGAATTATTCTGAGTTGTTTCAGGCTTATAAAGATGCAATTTTATTTTCTAAAGATAAAAAAATACAATATTCAGACAGTGCGATTTATGCTGCAAAGAAATCAGGTAATAGTGATCTTATTGGTAATGCATATTTGAGTAAAGGTGTTATTTATTATTTCAATCACAGAAAATTTCAGCTTGCTTTAAATGAATATTTAACCGCTTATGAATATTTGAAAGATTCTAAAAATGAGTTTCTCAAATACCAAAATTTTTATCATATTGGTGTGGTTAAGAGCTATTTAGGTCACTATGATGAAGCTCTGGAAATATTTAAAGAATGTATTGCTTTTTTTGAAGACAAAACAAAAGGAAATATTCATGAAAATCTAATTTATAATAATACAAAAGGCTATCTAAACTCAATACATCAAGCTATTATATGTTATCAGGCATTAGGAAAAAATGATGATGTAAAAAGGTTGCTAAATCTTGCCACCGCTTTTACGCCAAAGACAAAGGAATTCACTCTGGAAAAAAGTTATTTTAAAAAAAGTAAAGGAGTCTCTGATTTTTCAAATAAAAAATACTCCGAAGCTATAAAGGATTTTGATGAGTCATTGCCCGGTCTTCTTAAGGCTAATGATTTTACTTGGGCATCATATGTATACTTTTATAAGGGAAAAAGTTATACAAATTTGGGTAAAAAGGAATTGGGTGTAGAAAATTATAAAAAAGTCGATTCTATATTTAATAAGCATCAGTTTATTCTTCCTGAATTAAGGAGTAATTATGAAGAACTTATTACTTACTACAAAAAAAAGAACAGTCCTGAAAACGAATTGTATTATACCAATCAGCTTTTAAAAGTCGATAGCGTTATTTCTTCTGACTTTAAATACCTTTCAACCCGTATTTATAAAGATTATGATACAAAACAATTGCTTGAGGTTAAAGAAAATCTCGAAAAAACCAATTCATTTGGTATTGCTTTGCTCATTATCTCCGGAATAATCATTATTCTGTTAGGCTTTATGATGTTTTACAGAATCAGAAAACAAAAGCAGATTCAGGAGAAATACAATCAATTATTGGTGAAAATAGAAGAAGAAAAATTCTCTGAGGCTGAGCCTGAACCTTTGAAATTTGATCTGAATAAAAATATCAAGCTTGATCAGAATATTGTAGAAAAACTGCTAAAAGATATTAGTAATTTTGAAGCAAACGAAAAATTCCTTGAAAAAGGTTTGACTTTGAAAAAGCTTGCCGAACACTTCAAAACCAATACCTCTTATCTGTCTCAGGTTATTAATGAATATAAAGGAAGTAATTTCAGTGTATACATCAACGTGTTAAGAATCAATTACGCAACACAAAAGATCTATCACGACAGAGAATGGAGAAAGTATTCCATAGAGCATATTGCTTCTGCCTCAGGTTTCAGCAACAGACAGAGTTTCTCAAATATTTTTCTCGAAATAAACGGAATCCGCCCGGTAGATTTTATCAAAAAAAGAATCAAAGAGGTTGAAGGTGGTGAGTAAATATGTGTTTCTAACTTTTATTTCTATGACTATATAAAAAGTAGATGCCAGAATTGAAAAATTCTGGCATACTACTAATAGAAACTAAGTGATGAAACAATATATTTTGATGTGATAATGATGAATGTTTAAGTTCAATTATAATTGAGTTGTGTATTGTTGTTTTATCTCTCAATTATTATACTGCTAAAGTATAGACTTCTGTCTTCACTCGCAAAGCATCATTGGAGGCATTTATAAATATTTACGTAATAATTTATAAATTTTAACCGAAATGTTTAATTGTAAATTATTATTTATCAATTGTTTGTAAAATTAATTTATCTTTTATACATAATCACATATTTTAATTTGTATTAAAAGTTGAACCTTTAATTTACAGTAGAAATTGATTTAAATATCTTTAAAATTTATTCCCAAACATTTCTTGATCTTAGTATTCCTATATTTTTCCTTAACTTTAGTAAAAATAAATTTATGCAGATAGATACAAGAACACTGAATATTGATGACTATGATGAGTTGGTTTCGGCAATGCGCCGAGCTTATCCCAAAATGTCTGAATATGTTTGGTCTAAAAAGAGCATTGCTAAACTCACCAAAATTTTCCCACCGGGACAAATCTGCATCACAGTAGATGGTAAAGTTGCAGCGGTGGCTCTTTCGATTGTTGTAAATTATGAAGAATTTGATGATGAACATACTTACAGTGATATTACCGGAAATTATACTTTCAATACTCATTCATCCACAGGAAATGTATTGTATGGTATTGAAATTTTTGTAGATCCTGTTTACCGCGAACTGAGATTGGGACGAAGATTGTATGATGCCAGAAAAGAGCTTTGCGAGCAATTAAATTTAAAATCAATTATTTTAGGTGGCAGAATTCCTGATTACCATAAGTACAGTCACGAGATTTCACCAAGAGAATACATCAGAAGAGTCAGAGATAAAGAGATTTATGATCCTGTGCTTTCTTTCCAGCTTTCAAATAATTTTTTGCCGATCAGAGTTTTAAAAAAATATCTTCCCGAAGATGAAGCTTCCCGTGAAAATGCAGTTTTACTTCAATGGAACAATATTTACTACAGTAAAAAACCAAACACGATGCAGGACAGCACCATTCGATTGGGGCTTGTGCAGTGGCAGATGAGACATTTTAAAGATATCAACGCATTTTATGAGCAGGTAGAGTTTTTCGTTAATGTAATGGGAGATTACAAATCAGACTTTGTTTTGTTTCCTGAATTATTTAATACACCTTTACTGGCGCCTTTTAACAGTCTTTCCGAGCGTGACAGTATGATCGAATTAGCGAAGATTACAGATCAGATTAAATCTAAAATTTCTGAACTGGCAATCAGTTACAATGTCAATATCATTTCGGGAAGTATGCCTGTTTTTGAAAATAATGATCTGTACAACGTAAGTTATCTGCTTCATCGTGACGGCCGTATTGATGAGTACAGAAAAATTCATATCACTCCGAATGAAAGAAAATATTATGGAATGAAAGGCGGCAGTGAGATCAAGGTTTTTGATACAGATTGTGGTAAAATTGGTCTGGTCATCTGTTACGACGTTGAGTTTCCTGAGTTACCGAGAATTTTAGCTGATCAGGGAATGAAAATTCTATTTGTGCCTTATCTTACAGACACTCAAAATGCTTATATGAGAGTTCGACATTGTGCAGCAGCAAGAGCGATTGAAAACGAATGTTATGTTGCAATTGCTGGTTGTGTCGGAAATTTACCGGGTGTAAATAATATGGACATCCAATTTGGGCAGGCTGCCGTTTTTACTCCTTCAGATTTTGCGTTTCCGTCAAATGCTGTAAAAGGCGAGGCAACACCGAATACCGAAATGACACTTATCGTTGATGTGGATTTAAATTTATTAAAAGATCTTCACTATCACGGTTCGGTTCAGATTCTTAATGACAGAAGGAAAGATCTTTATGAAACATATCTTAAAGAAAAACCCGATATTTTAGACAATAAAATGTAAGTAATAGCCCCATTTGTAGATACGAATGGGGATTTGTTTTTATTCAAAAATAATTCTTCCGTCAAAAGATTCTGTTGCGGCAATGAAAATACTTTCGTTAAATCTTTTTATCGGAACCTGAATCACAGAGTAAGTTCCGTCCTCATTTTTTTCTTCAACGATCAGATTGCTTCCTTCGCCGATTTCAGACTTTGCATATTCCAATTGATATTCATCGTCCTTTTTTACAAAATCTTCTTTTTTAAATTCTTTGTGTGCCATTGTAGTAGTTTTTAGTAGTGAACTAATGTATAAAATAAATCTTTGAAGTAATTATTATTTCTCAAAAAAATCCCAAACAGAAAAGTTGGGATTTTAGTATTAATATGATGTGTAAGTTGGTGTATTTTTAATTATTTACTGTAAAAATAATTTCAAAATCTGTGCCTAAAATTATATTATGTTAAATAATGGTAAAATATATAGTCAAGGCATACAAATTGTAAAATAAAATATACCAGCCAAAATTTTTATTATGAACAACGAAAAAACAATTGCAGTACTCAATGATTTACTGAAAATTACGAACGACAGAATTGAAGGTTTTTCTAAAGTGGAAGATAAAGTGTGGAACGCGCATTCATATTTGAAAGCCGACTATGACAGAATGGTTGCCTATTCTCAGGATATGAAATCTGAACTGATAGGAATGATCAGGGAGCGGGGTGGAGAAGCAGAAGACGTAACGACTACGGCAGGAGCAATTCACAGAGCCTGGATCGATGTTAAAAATTCATTTTCCGGAAATAAAGATGGATCGACTTTGGAAAATGTGGTCTTCGGTGAAGATGCGGCCATCAAAGCTTATCAGGATGCGTTAGACAGCGGTGATCTTAACGGAGAAAGTTCAAGGAAAATACAAGACCAGCTTCATCATCTGAAAGCGTCTTACAATAAATTTGAAAATCTTGAAAAATTAAATCCTTAGCAATTATTACTTACAAGCCATTTATATATTTTAAAGCAGCTTTTTAAAAAATTATCAATCTTAAGTTTTTTTCTTATAAATGGTTGTGATTCAAATCATAAAAGGTTTGACATACTTTTGTATAAATTTGATGATACACCAAATAACGACAGTATGAAATTACTAATCACTTCATCTTGATCAGGCTATATTTTCTATGCAAAATGAATTGTTATTTTGTTTAAGTCTAAGCTTCTGTCCTGCCATACAATTTATGCTACTCATTTTATATCAGTTTCACGGGTTTTAAATTTCTTTAGAAATAAACTTTGATATTGCGGAAGGCTAGCATATAAGGATAAAGGTAAATAATTTCTTCTAATTTCTTAAAATTATGAATTACAAAATTGATGTTCAGGATTTGCCGCCTGTCAATAAAAAAGGTTCTGAAAATAATGCCATGTCATTTCTGATCTGCCAATCAGAGACTGAAGCATTTGAGAGATTTAAAAAACTATCGCAAAATCTTTTAAAAATTGATAGCTGGAATGTAAATGCAGGTAAAAATCCTACTGAATTTTTTATTTATAAAGATGGTAAAGAAAATCAGGACTTGTCTTTACTTGTAAAGGAAAACGATTTGGTGAAAATCAAAATACCTGCACCGAAAAATAAACTGGGAAATGGTTTTGATTGGGTAATCGTGCATAAAATCCAATCAATAGAAAGTGTGGATATGAAAGCATTTTTATTACAAATGAAACCGCATTCATGTCCGGAAAATTCAAATGGGAATACCGCTCATTTTTATACAGAAGATGCTTCGAGTACTTTTATTCTGGCTAAAAAAAATAAAACGATACAGTTTAGTATTCATGGGAGAAATGAAATTCCCAATACAAAAAATGTTGGCTTTTTAAATTCTTGCAGAAACCTCTTTGTTGGCGGCGGCGGAATTTTTGGTGGGAGCAAACTTCAATGGCAGGATTTCACGGAAGAATTCACTAAAAATTAATTAAAATCAAACTACAATATAATATGGACAATAAAGACATTAAAAAAAATGAAAAGCTAGATCAGCTACAAGATCACACAACTGATAATCAGGATACAAAACTGACGACAAATCAGGGTTTAAAGATCAATAATAATCAGGATTCTTTAAAAACAGACGAAAGAGGTGCAACTTTACTCGAAGATTTTATCCTCAGAGAAAAGATTACCCATTTTGATCATGAAAGGATTCCTGAGAGAATCGTTCACGCAAGAGGTTCCGGTGCTCATGGTGTTTTTAAACTCAATAAAAGTTTAGCAAAATATACAAAAGCAAAATTTTTAAATGAAGTCGGAAAAGAAACTCCGGTTTTCGTTAGATTTTCTACCGTTGCAGGAAGTGCAGGAAGTACGGATCTTGCGAGAGATGTAAGAGGTTTTGCCGTAAAATTTTATACAGAGGAAGGAAATTACGACCTTGTAGGAAATAATATTCCTGTATTTTTTATTCAGGATGCAATGAAATTTCCAGATCTAGTACACGCAGTAAAACCGGAACCTGATAATGCGATTCCGCAGGCGGCTTCTGCTCATGATACTTTTTGGGATTTCATTTCCCTGATGCCGGAAAGTATGCATATGATCATGTGGGCAATGAGTGACCGTGCAATTCCGAGAAGTTATAGAATGATGGAAGGTTTTGGTGTTCATTCATTTAAATTTGTCAATAGCGAAGGCGCAGTTCACTTCGTTAAATTTCATTTCAAACCAAAATTGGGTGTTCACTCAGTTGCGTGGACTGAAGCGCAGAAAATTTCAGGAACAGATCCCGATTTTCACAGAAGAGATCTTTGGGAATCTATCGAAAATGGTGCTTTTCCTGAATGGGATTTTGGGGTGCAGATCATTCCTGAAGAAAACGAACATGATTTTGATTTTGACCTTCTGGATCCTACCAAAATAGTTCCTGAAGAACTCGTGCCAGTACAGTTAGTGGGTACTTTAACTTTAAACAGAAATCCGGATAACTTTTTTGCGGAAACAGAGCAGGTAGCTTTCCATCCGGGACATTTGGTTCCGGGAATTGATTTTTCAAACGATCCGCTTCTTCAGGGAAGACTGTTCTCTTATACAGATACTCAATTATCAAGATTAGGTTCGCCGAATTTCCATGAAATTCCGATCAACCGATCAATCAATCCGGTGCACAATAATCAGCGTGACGGTCATATGAGACAGCAGATTGTAAAAGGGAAAGTGAGTTACGAGCCAAATTCTATCGGTGGTGGTTGTCCGTTTCAGGCGATGATGAAAGAAGGCGGTTTTACTTCAAATAATGAAAGAGTTGACGGGCACAAAGTGAGGGCAAGAAGCAAAAGTTTTGTTGACCATTATTCTCAGGCAAAAATGTTCTTCAACAGTCAGTCTGAGCCGGAAAAAACTCACCTTCAGAATGCTTTGGTTTTTGAGCTTTCAAAAGTTACCATCCCTGAGATAAGAGAGAGAGTAGTGGGACAACTGAATTTTATTGATAAGAAACTGGCTTCTCATGTCGCCGAAAAAGTAGGGGTTAAAGTGAAGAAATTAGATAATCCGAATGGAAGTATTCCTGCAGACGTAGATTCTGCAAGTTTACAAAGCGAGGAAAGAGAGCCTGCAACAAAAAGTTCTGAAGCTTTAAGCATGGAAAATACGGTAAAAGATACTATCGAAAGCAGAATAATCGGTTTTGTAATGGCAAATGGAGTAAATACTCAGGCTGTGAAGTCTTTGAAAAATAAGCTTGAAAGTAAAGGGGCTGTTGTACAGATCATTGCACCTAGTGTCGCACCGGTGACTGCAGATGATAAAACTACATTTGAACCTAAACATTCAATCTCCAGTGTTGCAAGTGTAAGTTTTGATGCGCTTTATATTTGTTCTGGAGAAAAATCTGTACAACAATTAATGCAACCGGATGTAAAACCTATTGTTACAGAATTTATCAATGAAGCATACAAACATTGTAAAGCCATTTATTTTGGGAAAGATACAGACGACATTTATAATGCGACTCATATAGCTAAAAAGAAACATGAGGACCGTGCAATTATAAAAGCAGGAAGTGGAAATTCTGATGATCAATTTATTTCTGCGGTTGCCGCTCACAGAGTTTGGGATCTTGAGAAAGACCGTAATTCTATGGCATAAAATTCGATGGTTTTTTTACACTAAATCAATATATAATATGAAAGCAATTTTTTTCGAATTTGGATTTTTTCTGAATTTTGAAAAACCCAGTATAACTGAAATTGCAGATTTTGAAATTATATAACAATAAATTTTACTATTATGGAATTTCAACAAAAAATACTAGACTACATAAGCGAATGTCTGATTACCAATAATGAAACCATTTCTGTTGCAGAAAGTGTGACTTCGGGAATGTTGCAGTTGGCTTTTTCACAGATGCCAAATGCGACGATGTTTTATAAAGGCGGAATTACCGCCTATACATTGCCTGAAAAAGTGAGGTTGCTTAATGTTGATCAGAATGAAGCTGAAGTTTGCGATTGTGTTTCAGAAAATATTGCAGAAACAATGGCTTTGAATGTTGCTAAAATGTTCGAAAGTGATTGGTCAATTGCAACTACAGGATATTGTACTCCGGTAAGAAATTCGGTTTACAGCGTTTTTGCGCATTATTCAATTGCATATAAAGGCGAAATTATTTTATCTAAAAAACTTGAGCTTCATCCAAAAACGCAGGCTCTCAATGCACAGCTTTATTATGCAGAGTTTATATTAGGGTGTTTCAAAAGCGAACTGAATAATCTTTTGATTTTGAATACTTAAAGACTTACTTAGTATTATTTTTAAGTGATAAAAAAATCCTCAAGTAATTGAGGATTTTTTTATGAAGCAATTTAGAATATTTATTTCGCCTTGCTGTTCAAAGCTGTATCAGCGATTTGAGTAAGAAGTTTGTCACAGTTTTTTTCTTCTTTTAAAGTACTTAGAAGATTGCTTAAACATTTTTTTTCACCCAAAACTTTAGCATATGCAGCTAAACTTCCGTAAGTAGCAATTTCATAATGTTCAACTTTTTGTGAAGCAGCAATAATACCTACGTCACGGATTGCTCCTGGTTTTGTTTCTTCCATTATGCTTTTACCTTCGTCAAGCAATCCCTGCATAGCATCACATTTCTTAGCTTCTGGTTTTAAGCCAAGAGATTTGAAACATTCTTCCAATCTCATTACGTGAACTTCAGTTTCTTTTAAATGAGTTGCGATAGCTTCCTTCAAATCAGGATGGGTAGCATTTTTTTCCATTTTCGGAAGTGCTTTTGTTAAAGCTTTTTCAGCCCAATAGATGTCTTTCAATGCATCTTCAAAAAAATCTTTCAGATCAGATGCTGCATCGCTTTTCGCAGGTGCTTTGGCTGAAGATTTTGAAGCAGTAGTTTTTTTCGGTGTTGCACTTTTCTTTGGTGCCGCAGTTTTTTTAGCTGTTGCTGTTTTAGTTGCCATATTGTTTATTTTTTGATTTAAGTTATCTTTACAATTCAATTTTAAGACCAAAGACCTATAAAATCTATTTTAAAAGAAAGTTTTTATAAATATTTTATTGGCAGGCGTTTTGTTAATTTAAAACAAAATAAATCCTATGAACAATAAAATAAAAGTAGCATTGGCATTTCTGGCCGGAGGAACTTTATTGCTCCTTAATGAAAGAAGAAAAAGGCTGAGTAAAAAGACTAAAACATTCACAGCGCCAGACGGAAATACTTATAAGGAAAATCAAATTTACCGAAATTCAGAAGGTAAAGCTTATAGAAATGGTAAGGTTGTTCATTTCGACAATTTAGAATTTGAAAATGAAAATCATTCAGCCAATTCATTTAATCATCTGCACGATGATAAATTTTCAAAAAACTATCAGGCAAAACCTCAGAATGTTGATTATCATCAAAGAGGGAAGAGACATCGCTAGTTTTTAAAATTAATGAAAGAGATATCCGCGGTTGTGATTCAGGTTATAACCGCTTATTGATTAATTAAGTATTTTTAAATCATGGATGTAAATATTTTAGGAATTGTAGCAGGTGTGCTTACTTCTGTTGCAATGATCCCGCAGCTTATAAAAGTTATTCGTGAGAAAAACGTGGAGGATCTTTCGTGGGTAATGATTATTGTTTTGATTACCGGACTTTCATCGTGGGTATGGTATGGAATTATGCGTGACGAATTGCCTATTATCCTGTCAAATGCCTTTGCGGTTTTGGTTAATCTGACATTGTTGGTCTGTTATATCCTGTTTCGGAAAAAATCATGATTTATATTTATGGTAAATTAATATTCGTTAACAAGAATTATTCTAAGTAACAGTGAAGAAAATTAAAAATAACTGATAAATATCAGTTTGATATTAAATTTTAAACAACAATCATAATATTACGTTAATAATACATCAATTTTTGAATTTTAGACACATAAGAAGTTTGAAAATTTGTATATTGCTCACATATTTTGTGAAGCTGCTGATTTAAAAGATAAGTTATGCCATTCGCTTCATTTCGTAATACCGTTGTATCGATGGCATACAGCACATATTTTTATTTTGTATGAATGAATCTTCTTACAAGACATCCGGGGAAACATACCCTGAATTTCTTGATCATTTTAAAACTTCACTCCATCATCTTTTTCAGAGAGAAAACATCGACCAGTTAAGTCTGCAAAGAGGTTTGCCACCAAGTGTTTGGAAAGAAATCATGAATCTGAAACCCTTATCTGTCGCTGTGCCTTCAGAATTTGGAGGTCGTGGACTGAAAGTAAAAGAATGTTTGGGGATTTTATCAGCTGCATCATACGAATCTCTTCCGTTGTCATTAACTTTTGGGATCAACATCGCTCTTTTTCTTGAGCCTTTAGCTAAATATGGTAACGAATCTATTAAAGAAAATATTTTTAAACATTTTCTAAATTACGGCGCAATGGGTGGTTTAATGATCACTGAGCCGGATTTTGGAAGCGATGCTTTAAATATGAAGACTCAAAATGTTTTGAACGGTGATTCTTACGAGGTAAAAGGCACAAAACACTGGCAAGGATTAACAGGATTGGCTAATTATTGGTTAATCACTTCAAGAAATGCCAATGCTGAAGGAAATTTGTCGAGGGATGTAGATTTTTTCATTGCAGATACTCATCAACCGCAACAGAATATTGAGGTTTTAGAATATTATGATAATCCTGGATTATACATGATTCCTTATGGTCTTAATAAAATTGATATTAAAGTTCCTCAGGAAAATAAGTTAGTCCCAGAATCTACAGGTCTGAAAATGATGCTTGATATTCTTCACAGAAGCAGATTTCAGTTTCCGGGAATGGGAATGGGCTTTTTGAAAAGAATGCTTGATGAAGCTCTGGATCATACAAGAAACAGAATTGTAGGAAATTCAAATTTGTATGCACTCGATCAGGTGCAGTATCAACTGACAAGATTAGAATCTTTCTTTACATTGTGTTCGGCAATGTGCGCAAAAAGTTCTAAGATCAGCGGAATTGATCATAATCTTTCCTCAGAAGGAGTTCATGCCAATTCTATGAAAGCTTTGGTAACAGATATGATGCAGGAAGCTGCACAGATTTTGGTTCAGCTTTCAGGCGGAAAAGGCTACAGAATGAGTCATATAGGAGGCAGAGGAATCATGGACAGCCGTCCGTTCCAGATTTTTGAAGGTTCAAACGAAATGCTTTACACCCAAATCTCAGAAGGTATTCTGAAAGATATGAAGAAAAAGAAACTAGAAAATGTAGGTGAATATCTTCAACAAAATGTTTTAAGTGAAAACGCTGCAAAATTATATACCCAAAATTTAGATTTCACAATCAATACAGCAATTTCTCAGAGAAAAATGATTGATTTAGGAAAAGTTGTTGCCAGAATTATTACGGTAAATGATCTTTTAGAATTAAGCAATGCAGGATTTAATCAGAAATTGGTTGACAATTCGGTAGAGATGACAAGACAGGAGATTGTTTCTCTTCTTGCTTCGATGAATCACCATCAGGATTTAAAACCATTGGATGATTATTCAGAAAACAGCAATTGGATGTCTTTGGTTTAATCTAAAGCATATTAAATAAAATACTTCTCCGCAGAATTATCTGTGGAGATTTTTGTTTTAAAAATTAAATTTCATCAGTTATTTTGGTCAGATCTGTTTTTGAGTTCTTTATCAATGTCATTGATTTCCGGTAAAGGTGAATGAAAATTTTCATCAATATACTGCAAGAGTTCCTCAAAATCTTTAGATTTTAATTTCCGGATAAAAAGATGATTGTTTGACCGTAAATAATTTTCAAAAATAAAAGGTGAAGTATTCATTTCTAAAGCATTAAGATTAATAATAGCCCGTTTGTCATCATTCACGATGATCTGATGAAATGAAGTATTCATCAATACAGTCTGAAAAAAAGAATCTGCAGGTAAATACGTATGCAGATAAAAATCTTCAAAAGCCATTACCGTTTCGCTGTTGCTCAGAAAAGAGCACGTATCTCTTGTGAGGATCATCCATTTTCCGCCGATGTAAGGAACAACATCTTTCATGAAGTCTCTTTTATAAATAAATGATGAGATCTTAAATGCCAATTCGGTAAAATGATTTTGAATTCTTTTCAGCGTATCGGGTCTGTAAAATTTCTGATCATAATAGAAAAGATAATTTTTCCCGTTTTGAGCCGTCAGAAATTTTCTGATGATCACCTGAGATTTAAGAGGGTAATCTTCCCCGCTTAGATTGATAAAATATTCCCACTTTGTGCTTACATTCAGCAGAAATTCCATGGCATTAAGTTCGATCTGAACCATATTAAAACCTCCTGAAGTAATATTCATGCTTTCAAGAATATAAACATTCGGGTAATGAATTGTAAATCCCTGAATCATTTCTGTTACTTCCTCATTTGCTTTTCGGTCAATATGAATAAGATAAAACTGATCTCGGGTATAAATTTTCTTAAACATTCTTATAAATTGTTCAGGCTCATGGTGTATCATGATAAAATACGCAATTCGCACCGAAGCTGAAGAATTGACAGCTGAAGTTTGAGTCTGTGGAAGAGGTTGCGAAAATGTTGTCTGCATGGTTTTATTATTATCAATCATTCACCGAAGCAAACAACTTGATTAAAGGTAGTTATACTTCAAATAAGAAATGAGAATTATTTGTAAATATTTGATTTTGATATAACCAAGATTAAATTGATTGTGAAAACTGAATATTGTTTTTATCAGCCGGGAAAATTAAATTTAAATTGTGTACCTTACATTTTAATACAAGGTCATCGTTTTAATTATGTAATACAAATTTTTTCAGATTACCATAAATAAGGAACGTATGAGAATATACATCAAATATATGGTCAGTCTGCGATGTAAGATGATGGTGCAGGAAGAAATTGACAAGCTCGGTTTAGAACATGCTGTTGTTCAGTTGGGAACTGTAGATTTCCCCGGAATCATTGAAAATGAAAAACTTGAAATTTTCAGATCAAGATTAGCACATTTAGGTTTGGAATTATTGGATGATAAAAAAAGTATTTTAATTGAAAAAATTAAAAATACCATTACAGAAATGATTCACAATGCTGATGAGCAGCCAAAAGAGAATTATTCTTTATATCTGAGCGAAAAACTGGGATATGATTATACTTATTTATCCAATGTTTTCTCAGAAGTTAATGGCTATACGATACAGCACTTTATTATTTTGAATAAAATTGAAAAAGTAAAAGAACTTTTGCTCTACAATGAATTAAATCTCACCGAAATTGCCTATAAACTCAATTACAGCAGCGTAGGACACCTTTCATATCAGTTTAAAAAAATCACAGGATTGGCTCCGTCTTTTTACAGGCAGCTGAAATTAAAACGCAAAAAGAACCTTGAAGATTTGTAAAATGTGTGATTTATGTAAATTGAATATTTTTTTATATAAACATCTTGTGGTTTTTTAGCTCACCTTTGTCAGGTAAAATAATATCTGGATGCTGTTCAGTAAATAAAAAAAAACAGTTTTTCTCAAAAAGTATTTTAAAACATAAGAGTTATACGTTTTGCATTAAGTCTCGATGCTATAAGAATTGAAAAGTTCTTCTGAGAAAAATTCCCCTTTTCTTTATTGAGTTCAAAAATAATAATTCCAAAAGACAAATAACGCAGCATAATCAGCTTAAAGATAAGTTGTCACAGCTTTGAATGATTATGATATGAATTTAAAGAAATAATAAACAGAGAATATTAGAATTCTCATAAAAAACGATCTCACCGATCACAACTATTAAATAAAGTTTCCCGATCAATTTTGAAAAAGGAAAGCCGTTACTCGGCAAAATAATACCATGAGTTTTAAGAATCTAAACTTAATCAATCCCATCATTCGCGCTGCTACAGAAGCAGGATGTCCGATGCCTACAGAATTGCAGATCAAAATGATTCCGCAAATTCTGAGTGGTAAAGATGTTCTTTGTCAGATTCCTCGCGGAACAGAAAGGATGACTTCTTTCACAATGCCTGTTCTTCAGATGTTGAAAAAGAACAATCCGGATCACAATGATACAAGAGTTCTGGTTTTGACTCCCACCAAAGAAACTGTTTTGCAGATAGAAGATAATTTTGAAATTTACACCAAATATCTTCCATTATCACAGCTTTCAGTATATGAAGGTATTTCAAACGGAACGCAGCTTTCTTCACTCAGAAGAAGATTAGACGTACTCATTGCAACACCGGAAAAACTTCTGGAATTAGATGATCAGAGACATATCAGTCTTTCAAAAATAGAATTTTTGATCATAGATGATATTGAAATTTTACTGGAAAAGAATCCCGATGAGCTCAAAAAACTCATAAGTAAACTTCCTGTAAAAAGACAAAACATACTTTATTCATCGACGTTATCCAAGGAAGTCAGTGGTTTTGCAGACAAGATTTGTAACGGCAGAATGGAGACCATGAAAACCACGGAATATTCTGCAGTCTCATGACTCAGGAAGTAAAACAGAAAAAGTCTGATCCTGAATCAGACATAAAACAATAAAACAATTTTTAATACCAATACAATGCAACAAGGCACAGTAAAATTTTTTAACGAAACAAAAGGTTTCGGATTTATTTCTCCAACAGAAGGAGGACAAGACATTTTTGTACATTCTTCAGGATTAAACACTAAAATGATTCGTGAGAATGATAAAGTAGTTTTTGACGTAGAAAAAAGCGAAAAAGGATTAAATGCAGTTAACGTAAGACTTGCATAATCGATATATATCGTTACATGAAGCTGCCTCGCAAGAGGCGGCTTTTTTTTGTTCTAAACTTTCCCTTCTCCTAACCTAACTAGCTTCTCCTAATTGTAGAATTACTACATGTTATTGGAAGAATACAAATGGCTTTATTTTTACCGGATTGAGTTTCTTGTTATGAATGGAACCAATTCGTCATTCGATGGGATTTTATTCTTTATGCCAATTAAATTTGTTATCGTATTTCTTATAGGATTGATCAATAAAAAGGCAATAGCTTATTCTATTCTTATATTTTTATTGATATTTTGGTTGTTTATCAATAGATAAAAATTTATTAACAGACATGCGTGCTGGTCTACATTTTCGGATACTGAAATTTTAAAAGCAGTCCTATTAATCATCACTTACTTGTACAATATGTATCCTTCCTGTATATTTTATAATTAAAAAGCTGAAATTAGTTACAGTGAAAATAGTAAAAGAGAAGTGACAGTATTTAATTGAATTATTGAAATATTAGTTAATGAACTTGTTGTAACAGGTATAGTTTTTGATTATTTTTAATCAAATAGAATTCTAAAATCTCAAAAGTTATAGATTAGCAACTGATTCACAAATTCAGAAATATCTCATTTCACCAAATTATATTTTATGAAAACTAAACTCGAAACAACAGTTGAGGGTCAGATTATAATCTCCCCATCATTTGTGCAGTCAATCAGACGATCAAATTCTGTAGAAGGTGCCAAAACTTTAGGTGCACCTATCATTCTTGACTCCGAACATATCTGTTTTTTGGCTTTTAATAACGATGGTTATGTTACCTTTTTTCTGAATAACGGATTTGAAATTTCGCTCAAAATAAATTATGACGATGCAAAAAATGCCTATAATTATGCTAAAATGAAAGTTATGTATGTGATAGAGTAGTGTAAATGTTATTTAAATCGATTCCAGATTAATTTTATTAAGTGAAATTTTTCACTGTTTTTGAAAAACTTTATTAATTTTTTAATTGAATCGAAAGCTTCTTACTTTGAGATAGTTATAAATTTTAAATTGTACTATTTTACCATTTATTTTTATCAGTTTTTCTTAGTTTCTCTTTAAAATATTTCTTTAAAATCTTTATTTGATGTTTTTTTTGGTACAGTAATTGTGTACAGTTGCACGTACGAATCTCATGCTATAGGCACTTTTGAACAAATCGGTTCTTCGAGAGATATGTATCAGGTAAATCACATTGATTTACTTTTCAGTCAAATAATAATTTTTTAAAATTTAAAATATGAGATTAAGTTTAGCAATTTTCTCTTTAGCATTATCTTTGCCTGCAACGGCTTTTGCTCAAGACAGTTTACAAGTAGTATCAAGTGGAGAGTATCCAAATACTTTCAGCTCGGGATCTGCCAACGTAAGCAAGTTTACACAATCTTCAAAGAGATTTAATGATTGGTCGGTATCCTTTGGTGGTGGTGTTCCTTTGATGCAGTCTGCAGATTTGACATCCATTAAAAACGGAAATGGTAAAAACCTTATTGGTTACTCTGCTTATGTAAGTGTTGACAAAGCAATTACCCATGCTTTCGGGATTAACCTTCAATATGATCGTGGAGAAACAAGACAAGGATGGTTTAATACTAAAGATGCAGCACCTGCAAATGCAGCAGCAAACAGACAGGAGGGTGCAAGAACACAGTACGACGCAATTTCAATTTTAGGAGATATTAATTTTTCTAATTTAATGAGACGTGTTGATAACAAATCTCCTTACAGATGGGCTTTACATGGTTATGCAGGTATAGGAACACTTGCCTATAGAGCTTACTTAAAAGATGATGCCGGACAAAGATTAATGACTGAGGTTAAGCCTTTCAAATTTCAATCATTCTTCGGACAGGCAGGAGCTGGTCTGAAATATAAAATCAACAACAGACTTGATCTTGAAGGTAGAGTAATGTATGTGGTAACCACAGATGATCAGTTTGATGGCGGTGGACAACAGTACAGTGCGATCAACAGAAGAGAAGATCAGGTTTCTGATAATTTCTTCAATGCAACTCTTGGTCTTTCTGTTAAATTAGGGAAACACGATTCTCACTTAATGTGGCATGATCCTTTGCAGGAAATTTATTATAAACTTGATGTCCTTGCAGAAAAGAATATGGATGTTGAAGTTTGTAAAAAAGGTGATGCAGATAACGACGGTGTTTGCGACGATTGGGACAGACAGCTTGATACTCCTGCAGGTGCAAGAGTTGATGGTGCTGGTGTAGCTTTGGATGTTGATATGGACGGAGTTATCGACCTTTACGACAAATGTGTAACGGTTCCGGGACCTGTAGAAAACAACGGCTGCCCTACAACTCCAACTAATTCTGGAACGGTTACAGAAGCAGAAACAAAATTAGACGGAATTGAATTTGATTTAAATTCAGACAGAATTTTACCTTCAAATACACCTGTTCTGAACAATGCTGTAAATTATATCAACTCTTCAAACGGTTCTTATACAGTAATTGGAGCTACAGATACCAGAGGTTCTGAAGAGTACAATCAGAAATTGTCTGACAGAAGAGCAAACAGCGTAAAAGATTATCTGATCAAAAACGGTGTAGAATCTACAAAATTGGATGCAATGGGTAAAGGTAAAAAAGACCTTAAATATCCTGAATGTGATCCTGCAACAAAATGCCCGGAATGGAAAAACAGAGCCAACAGAAGGGTTTACTTTGAAGCTAAATAATTATTTCAAAATAGATTACAATCAAAAAGTCATGCGTAAGTATGACTTTTTGCTTTAATAAAAAGATGTTATTTTTTTAATTCGATCCAGGTCGGAGCATGATCACTGCTTTTTTCCCACCCTCTCACATCTTTGTCTACTCCTGCATTCACTAATGAACCGGCAAGGTATGGACTTAATAAAATGTGATCCAATCGCATTCCGGCATTTCTTTCATAAGATTTATACAGATAATCCCAAAAAGTATAAATCGTTTCATCAGGATAAATTGTTCGAAGTGAATCTATCCAGCCTTTCTTTTGTAATTCTTGGTATGCTTTTCTCACTTCTGGTCTGAAAAGGGCATCATCCTCCCATTTTTCAGGTTTGTACACATCATTTTCTGTGGGAATAATATTAAAATCAGGAAGTTCCATTTTAATGAGTTGATTGGTTCGCCTTTTGAAACGTTTGATCCATGAAAGTTTATAATCAAATTTTGGTCCCGGGTAAGGATTTCCGTTGGGAAGATAAAGACAGCAAATAACCATTTGATTTATGATTGCCTCTATATATCGGCTTTGTAGATCTTCAGAATCACCTGGAAGTATGCCCTGAACTTCTGTGATGTCATAACCTTTTGCAAGAATTGCAACGCCATTCCAACTTTTTTGCCCTTTCCATATTGCATTGTAACCGGCTTTTTTAATTTCTTCAATTGGGAATTTTTCCTGCGGACATTTTAATTCCTGAAGGCATACAATATCAGGTTTCGCTTCTTTAAGCCATCGCAGCAAAACAGGTAACCGACCGTTGACACCGTTTACATTGTAAGTCGCTATTTTCATAGATTAAAGTTTAAATTAAATATTGGTACGTTATGAAGCCGACAAAGATTATTCCATCAATAACTAAATTTTTAATTCAAAATAATTCTCTTCTAAAAATTTTTCACCAATAAATTATTTTATTTAAAAGTTGAAAGTTGTGTTATATTTTTCGTTGCTTAAATTTTGTTGCAGGATAAAAATACTTTATCTCAGTTTTCTCTTTACTGAAGCCATTTGTGGCACAACTTCTGATATATAAAGGTACAATCCAAAATCAAGAAAATATGAAGTCGATTTCTATTAAAGTAGCTTTTTGTACAAGTTGTGAAGGATATTGTTCAGCAACTCCGGTTGACAGAAATGATTATGACCATCCTGAAATTATTGATCAGTTTTTTTATCACGGTGAACCGTGGTTTACCTTTGATCAAAAAATATTCGAAGCAAAAACACAATATCAGGGAATTGATGTCAGAATTTTAGATTTGGAAATTCACAGAATAAAAGACCGCAAGTATTGTCATTGCAGCAAAACAAAAAAAACGGCGAAATCAACTCAGATTTCAACTCCGCCAAAAGCAGAACATATGTATTTTGCGTCAGATTACATTGAGGTGGAGTCTGATCTTTATTTCAAGGATCTTTATCACACCTATCAAAATTTTCACGGAATAGGTTCTGCAAGAAAACATTCAGGAAGTTCTGCGAGATAATTTTAAATTCAGATAAAAAGTTCAGACAGATTATTTGCTGATACCTATCAATTTCAATGATGCCGTGCTAAGATAGATAACATCAAAGCTGGTAAGAGATTCAACATCTGCGGTAGTTTGATCGTTTAAATGATCTTTTTTAAAAGACAATTCTATAGAATCATCATAAGATGCAACAATTCTTACAACCGAATATCCGTTGTATGCGACCTTGAAACCTTCAAACAAAAGCTTTTTTTCAGCCTTTTCGTACAATTTGAATTTTTCAGTTTGTACGGAAGTGAATGTATCTTTTCTGGTCTTATTTTTTGCTTCTTTCCAGATTGGGTAATCTTCAGGTTCTTTCATAAGCTCACCATTGGTATCTGTTGGTACAAACATTCTTAATGACAATGGTTGCTTGAGGAAACTAGCATAGTTTTTCATCAGTTGCAAGCTCTGCAGATCGGCATATCCTTCGTGTGAATAGTAGTCGATTACAAAACTGGTCATCGGTATCAGTCTGTGGAAATCAAAATTCTGCATATTGATATCGTTCAATCTTTTTTAAAAATAATTTTCGCAAATATACAGTTTACAATGATGAAATATTTTAAAATTTCACAAAATATAATATATTGTTGTTTGAATGTAATTGTTGAGAAACTCAAATTCAATCATAAAAATTTAAGGAACACAAATTTAATAAATTCAGATGTTAATTTGAAGGAATGGTAAACCAGAAACTGCTTCCTTTGCCAACTGAGCTTTCAACACCAATTTCACCTCCGTGACGTTTAATAATCTCTGATGAAATATATAATCCAAGCCCCAAACCTGAATATTTTTTACCATTGTGATTGGCTCTGAAATATCTGTCAAAAAGAAATGGCTGAATTTTAGGATCAATTCCGTCACCGAAATCTTTAACACTCACTTTCACGCAGTTGTCTAATTTTTCTACAATCAAATGAATTTCTTCCGATAAATGAGCATATTTTACCGCATTGTTTACAAAGTTGACCACTACCTGATCAATGCGCTGTAAATCTGCAAAGATGGTCGCATCAAGATCACCTTTAAGCATGAGATGGTGTTTTCCTGTAATTCTTACATCGTCACAACAAGCATTCAGCATTTCCGAAACTGTAAAAACTTCTTTGGTAAGCTCAAGATTACCTCCGCTTAATCGGTTTAAATTTAGCAGCTCATCAACAAGAGTGCTCAGTTTGTCAAGGCTTTTTGCCGATTGATCGATCAGTTTTGGGATCATCTCGTGAGTCGGCTTATCTTTTAACCTCGTGAGAAGCTGTATACTCGCTTTGAGACTAGTGATAGGAGTTTTCAGCTCATGACTTGCTATACTTAAAAAATCATCCTTTTGAGTTTCATAGTTTTTTCTTTTGGTAATATCCACAGTTACACCAATCATATGGGTTGCATTTCCGTTTTCGTCAAAATTGGGAAGTCCGGCTGCGTTGATCCAATGAAGAGATTCATCAGGCCATTTGACGAGATATTCTGCGTGTAGTGGTGTTCCGTTTTCAATAGAAAGGTTTATTTTTTCTTTTAAAACATCTCTGTATTCAGGAACAATAATTTCCATGAGATCATCAAAATCAAATTTAGAATCATTCGCTAAACCATAATTTGCTTTGCACTGATCAGAAGAACTGATGTCGCCCGTTGATAAATTTAAATTATAAGAACCCAACTGACCTGCATGCAGCGCAATCTCCATTTGCTGATTCAGACTTTCCAGCTCCTGTTTTTTTAAGATTCTGTCTGTAACCTCATTGGCGATAACGATGATTGAGATTGTTTCTCCCTCGTCATTTTTCAAAGGTTCATAAATGAAATCAAAATAAGAATCTTTTAAATTTCCTTCAAATTCGAGTTTTACATGAGCAGTATCACCAACAAAAGTGGTCCCGGTTTTAAAAACATTTTTTAAAATGGGAATATAGGGTTGCCCTTTCAGCTCAGGTAAGGCTTCTTCTATTGGTGTGCCAATAATCTTTTTGTCTTTGCCCCAAACTTTAAGTATCATATCATTTGCAACTTCTATTATAAGATTTTCGCCTGATAAGATTCCAAATGCGATTGGCGCTTTGCTGATAAAAGATTTTAAACGTAATTCGCTGTTTTGTAGGTTTTTGTTAAGAATTACTGTTAAGTCGTAGGATTTGCTTACATTTTCATTAGCGGTATGAAGTTCTTCATTGGTCGCTTCCATTTCTTCGTTGATGGTAGCGAGCTCTTCAATGGCAGATTTCAGATCAAGCTCTGTATTTGTTAACTGAAGATTTGATTTCTTTAATTCGTCAATCGTGTCCAGCGATGATCTTCTCAGTTCTATCTGTTCCATCGCAGTTGATGCAAGACCTTCAAGAATTTCTCTGTCTGACTGACTAAATTCTCTCGTTTTTTTATCAATAATACAAAGTGTTCCAATTAAAAAGCCATCATGGGTAATCAGAGGAGCACCTGCGTAAAACCTTAACCCAAAATCACCCATTACATTAGGATTAGATATAAGGCAGGGTTCTTTCAAAGCATCTTCAAAAACGGTAGCTTTATGATTAAGTATTGCCAAAGCACAAATACTTTTCCCTCGGTTTGCTTCTTTTGCTGTTCCCATACCAATATTGGCTTTGAAAAATACAGATTCGGCATCTAAAAGTGAAAGAAGAGAAATAGGAACATTGAATATTTGGGTAGCAAGTCTTGCTATTCCATCGAAACTTTCTTCTGAGGGGGTATCGGTAATTCTGTATCGCTTTAATGCTTCTATGCGCTCTGCGTCATTTTCGGGTACGATGTTTATGCCAAAGGTATTTTCAATCATAATTGACCGTCTTTAAACAGTTTTTGTAAAAGTAGACGATTGATGATGATAAAGCAAATTCCTTGCTAAACAAGTAATATTTAACTTTAAGTCAGTTTTAAAATTAAATTGTTTTAAATAAAATTTAAGATAACTGGATTTAATAAGAATAATAATCTTATTTGATGAATAATAATAAAAAATTGTGATTTTGTATATACTATGGGCATAATATTTGGATAGTAACGTTATCTGCATCAAAAAATAGTTGAATAAATTATAAATTTCTACTATTATTGCAGGATTGTGTTAATTAAACCGCTTAGAATTGGAAACATCAAATGAGGCCTCAAACGGGTCATACAGCAACTTAGAAAATCATATCGACATTTATCTTAAGGCGCTCAATTCCGCAAATTCAGGGATTATCATTACTGACAATACTCAGCCTGATAATCCTATTATCTATTGTAACAAAGCGTTTGAGACGATTACAGGATATCATCATAACGAAATCATAGGTCATAACTGCCGTTTTTTACAATCTCAGGATCGGTCACAGCCAGAAAGAAGTATTCTCAAAGACTGCATAAAAAATGGAAAAGAGTGTAAAGTAGAAATTAGAAATTACAGGAAAAACGGTAAACTTTTCTGGAACGAGCTATATGTTTCTCCCGTACAAAATGATGCCGGAGAAATAACACATTTTATAGGTGTTCAAAATGATATTACCGAACGCAAAAAATCGGAATACGAGCTTAGAGAAGAGAAAGCGTCTGTTGAGAAAAAGATACAGATGCGGACTCAGGAGCTTATAGATAATCAGGCATTTCTTTCAAGTATTATTCATACCGTAAGAGAAAGTCTTTTGGTACTGGATGCCAATTTTGTTGTAATCAGTGCAAATACCCATTTTTTAAATACTTTCAAAGTTTCTGCAGAAGATACAGTCGGTACATTGTTATTTGAATTAGGAAATCACCAATGGGATATTGAAGCTTTAAAGGAACTTTTGATCAAAATTCTTCCTACCAATAATCCTGTGATTGACTTTGAAGTAGAGCATGATTTCCCACACATCGGAAAAAAAGTCATGTTGCTGAATGCTTACAGAGTAGAATTTGAAGGTCAGTATAAAGACAGAATTTTAATTGCCATAGAAGATATTACTGATAAAACTGAGATTGACCGTCGCAAAGACGATTTTCTTTCGATCGCAAGTCATGAGCTTAAAACTCCTTTAACGACCATTAAAGGTCTGGTGCAGTTGCTTCAGAGGATGCCACCTGATGGAGCTTCAGAAAAATATTTGGCAACTTTAAGCAAAGTAGGAAATTATGTAGACAGACTTAATAACCTCATCACAGAACTTCTCGACACCTCAAAAATACAGTCGGGTAATATAGAATTGCACAATGAGCCTTTTAACATCGATAAAACCATAAAAGATACTGTTGAAAGTCTTTCAATTGCAACTCCTGATTACAAAGTTGTATTGGCAGGAAAAGCCAATGCTGTTATTTTGGGCGATGAATTGCAGGTTTCGCAGGTCATCAATAATTTAATATCAAATGCTATTAAATATTCTCCGGGTGCAGAAAAAGTAGATGTGCATGTGAGTAGAGTTGGTAGTTTTGTAAAAGTGTCTGTTACGGATTACGGAATGGGCATAAGTCCGCAGGATAAAACCAAGATCTTTGAACGATTCTTCAGAGCGAGAGATATACAGAAAAAATTCCCTGGTCTGGGGATTGGTCTTTATATTTCTCACGAAATAATTGCCAACCATAAAGGTTCGCTTTGGGTGGAGAGCGAAATAGGTAAAGGATCAACCTTTAGCTTCACCTTACCAATAATGAAAGTTGATAACAATGGAAAATAAAAAAATAATGGTCTGTGATGATGATCAGGGAATTCTTGATGTATTACAGATGCTGCTGGAATCTGAAGGCTTCGATGTAATTACCGAAATCAACAGTACAAACCTCATCAAGGAAATGAAAATCAATTTGCCGGATCTTTTACTTCTTGATCTTTGGATGCCGGTTTTGTCCGGCGACCAGGTTTTAAAAGCACTAAGAACCACCGATGAGTTTGAAAAACTTCCTGTGATCGTACTTTCAGCTAGTGTAGACGGAAGCAGTATTGCAAACGGGGCAGGAGCAACAGATTTTGTTCCGAAACCTTTTGATATGGATGATCTGATTATTAAAATCAGAGGATTGCTTTCAAATTCTGATATTGACAGGGTTTTTGAAACTACGAGCTAGCCATTATAATTTTAAATATTTTCACATGAGTTTAATTTTACCAAATCTTATTAATTCCCAATAAGTCATTATATGTTATCTAAATAATAGATGATCTCTTTGGGTTATTACTTTTATTCTCTTCAGAAGAGTGTTTTTAAGATCACAAAAATCTTTCACTTTTATCTGAAAACATAACACTTATAATACTTCTCTTAATTTTTTTTTTAAGAGATTATTCTTTGTGACTTTCGTTGCCGCCATATGTTCAAAAAAACTGAATCGTAGAATTACTACATCAAATCGTAGAACTACTACAAAATGTAAAATAATCAGATTTATTTTTACTTGATATCAAATCACTGTTTATCTTTGAAGTATACAAATCAATCACTTACAAAAATATTAACAGATTAAAATTTACACATCATGGCAGCAAATTCAAGAGGAATCTTAAAATTCAATGGCAGCGAAGGACAAAAATTATTAAAGCTGAATTACAGCGTATCAAGATCTACAGACGTTTCGGGACGAGTAGCTTCAGATCCTTCGAATGCACTTATTAAACTTACTATTGAGGCTACAGAAAAATCTGAAATCCTTGAATCTTTACTAAATGGTAAGTACAAACCTACAACCGGCGAGATTACTTTTAACAAATCTCACGAAGAAGGCACACTGATCACTTTAAACTGGGAAAACGGTTACGTTATTCAGCACGAAGTAGACTTCGACGCAGTTGACGAAAATTCTATGCTGATCAGCTTTGTTGTGAGCGCAGAAACAATCAACTACGGAAACTCAGCGTATAAAGGTCTTTGGCCGGGAGTATAAAAACAGCAGATTAGCTTTGGTAAATCGAGTTTTTACAGAATAGCATACTTCTAAAAAAGTAAGCTATTCTGTCTTTGAGTATGATTACGTTTTATATATTTTTATTTGTATAAAACTTTTCAAGGATTATCAGAACAGGCATTCTGTTATGTAAATCACGATCTCTTTTGAGAGTAAAAGACAGATGTATAATCAAAAATACTAAGCTATGTTTCAGGATAATAAATCATCAAAACCGGAGACTCCTAAAAGTGTAAAATCTTCTGAAACTTTTCACAATTTGGAAGAATCTGCAGTGAATAATGTAAAAGCCAAAGCAAATACTAAACTGCAGAAAGTTGACGGAAATATAAAGAAAACAGCAGATAAAGTTTCTCAGATACAATCATTTGCAGGACCTGCTCAAGGCGTTTCAGGTATGTTTATGAATCAGGATCTGCATTCCAATGATGCAATAACTTCGCAAGAAAAAGTTTGGTCAAAACAGCCGACTTCCAAAATTCATAATGCCAAAGCCATACCTTCAAGTCAGGTTTTGGGAATCAACAGAGTTGTAAAACTTGAGATCGTCATTGAAGGAAAAGTGATAAAGCATTTTAAACATTTTGAATTGAATCAAAGTGCAATCAAGCATCATCAGTTTAGTCTTACATTAGCATATGATAGTTTAGGAAATGCAGAAAATCACAATTTAGAAGAAGCACAAAACTTTTTAGGCAAAAGACTGACTGTTATTTTCAAATATAAAGATGTGATCGATGGACCCGAAAGAAATTTTGTGGGTGTGATTACAGAAGTTGGTTTCAGTCAGGAAAAAGGCAGTTTAGGAAATATTGTTCTTACAGGTTTTAGTCCGACTGTACTTTTAGATGCAGCTCCGCACATTCAGAGCTTTGGTGGGGCACAGGAAATCAGCTTAAATAGTATTGCCGATCGGGTGATCAAAGAAGGCTTGGGCGGAAGTAAATTTGATTTCAGAGTCGATGCAAAGCACGGCAATGTTTCTTACAGCTCGCAATATGAAGAGACACATTATAATTATCTGGCAAGAATGGCTGAAGCTTACGGTGAGCAGTTTTTTTATGACGGCGAGGTCCTCCATTTCGGGAAACTTCCACCTTCAGAGCAACCTGTAAAATTAACATATGGAAGCAGCGTAAATGATGTTAAAATCAAAATGAAAGCTCAGCATGTCAACCCGACATTCTATGGTTATAACAGCAGTAAAAATGAAAAACTGACCACAGGAAACTCTAAAATTATCCATACATCAGACATTGCGAAAAGAGCTTACGAAATTTCAGAAAAAACTTTTACAACACCTTCGTTAAGGGTTGCTCCAATAAAAGCATCTTCATTTATGGATGTTGATGCATCCCAAAAAGGAACAGCAGGGAGCAAAGCATCAGAAGTTTTCATCACTTCAGGAACAACGACGGTTCCTTTTCTGTATCCGGGTTGTGCTGCAGATATCGAAATGCGGCAGACCGATACCAACCAGACTTCCTATTTCACAAAACTAATGATTACCGAAGTAAGCCATGTTGTAGATGCAAGAGGTTATTATACAGGGAATTTTGAGGCAATTGCCGCTGATTGCGGTTATATTCCCCGTCCTGAATTTGAAAATCCCAAAGCAGATGCACAATTTGCAAAAGTAATATCCAATACAGATCCTTTAAATCAAGGTCGAGTGCAGGTACAATTTGACTGGCAAAGCGGTCAGGACACTTCTGAATTCATCAGAGTAATGACTCCCGATGCAGGAGGAAGCGATAAGGTGAGCAAAAACCGTGGTTTTATGGCAATTCCTGAAGTAGGAGATCAAGTGGTTGTCAATTTTGCACACCAACACCCGGACAGACCTTTTGTTATGGGCGGAATGTTCCACGGACAAGTCGGTAGTGGCGGCGGAACAGGAAATAATATTAAAAGTTTAAGCAGCCGAAGTGGAAATAAACTTGAACTGGACGATGGTGCTGGTTCTGTGTTTCTAACAGATCAAGGCGGTGCAAACATGAAATTTGACGGAGCCGGAAATGCTACGACGAATACCAATAACGATAAAACTGTCACAGTAGGAAATAATAATTCAGTTAATGTGGCGAATGATAATACCATAAAAGCAGGGAACACAAACATGATCAATGTCGGTGAAGCTTCTATTCTTCAGATGGACAAATCGGGGAAAGTTTCTCTTACTGCAACGACAGAATTTAAAATTGTTGTAGGAGCAAGTACCATTGTCATTGATAAGGATGGTAAAATTACAATCAACGGTAAAGAGATAAAAGTTGATGCTACACAAACCATTAATCTTTCAGCTACTAATGAAACTACCGTCGGTGGGAAAAATGTAAAAGTTACCGGCACCTCTGAAGTGCAGATCAACGGAAGTAAGGTCAACATAAATAAGTAAATTCTGATGGAAATAGGAAAAGAATATATTTATAATACCGATATCATCGGCAAAACAAAAGTCCACAGTTTAGATAGTAATTATAAAATAAATATTAAAACAGCAGTCACTTATAAAGGGAAAGATCCCGATGAAGATTTTCACATTTTTGAAATCACTGAGACCGAATACAATTTAGAAATGTACGAAGATCCTCTCATTGTACAAATTACTGAGATGACCAATAAAGTTTGTAGTATCTACAGGACACTTGAAGTTGGAGTCAATAAAAAGGGAGAGATTGCTAAAATATATAATAAAGATGATATTCGGAATAAGTGGAAAGAAGTAAAAGGCTGGTTAACCAACTCACATCCCATCGAAGCTTATGAAATTATCAGAGCTAAAGAATATGAACTTACCAATGAAGAGATGGAAATCAAGAGCATCAGATACATTCACTTTCTCTATCAGTTTTTCTACATTTTTGGTAAAGAACCTTTGGCAGAAGGAAGCAAAAGTTATCAGAAAAGAGAAGATATGGATAGATTTGGTTCTGGTGTTGTTATTCCTGTTAATATTTCAGTGACGGAAAAACTGACCGAGCAGCAATTAAGCGAATGGAATGTTGAAGGAATGATGATCAGAGATGATAAAATGATCCGAAGGTTACGGGAGTTTGCAAAAGACAACTATATGCACCCCGATTACAAAGTAAAAGGAAAGTACTTATATGATGACAGAATCTTGCTGAAGTCTGACTTTACAATCACAGAGCAGCTTGGTGAGTTTTTCTATTATCATTGTTATATGGATACTCATTTAGAATTCTAACAGTATGGCTGATGAACAATATCTTACAGAAAAGCACTATGTCGTTTGTGATAAAGGCGTAGCTCCCAAAAAGATGAAAGTTACAAGCCAGGATTTTGTAACCTTCAGCGGAGATAAAGCTGCAACCGAACTTGATACTTTAAAAGGCAATAACTTTATTTGCCTCGGAAAAACAGCATTCATTGCAGGAGCCGTAGCAGGAATTGCTGTAGGAATATGTGCCATGATTCCTGGTCCGGGATGGCTTGTTGCTGCTATTATTGCTGCAGCTATTTTGGCTGCGGTTGCAATAGGAGCCTTAAAATGTAAGGCAGCAGCGGCTACTAGAAAATGGACCAATACTGCACAGAAATTTTCAATAGAAAACAAAAAAGCTCTTACATTATCATCCATTATGGTTTGCCCTGCAGAAGGAGGAACCATTACGCCAAAAGAAACTGCATGGGAAGCTTGGGGAAGTGCTGCATTAACGAATCTTGGTCACGTCGCCAATTTTGCTTTTGGTTTTCTTGCAGGACGTGGCGCAGTAGGAATGGTAGGCGGTGCAGCCGGAGCAACTACAGCCGCCGGAGCAACCGGAATACGACAAACAGCCGCTACTTTCGGACGTGAATTTGGTAAGCAGTTTGTAAATACAGCAAGAAAAGAATTAATCGAACAGTTTACTTTTAAAGGATTTAAAAATGCTTCCTTATTCTGTAAAACCATGCGTGGACTGGGAATTGGTGGAGCTTATTATGAACAGTATAACATTTGGAGCAGCGATAAAAGCGCCCTTGAGAAGTTACAGGAAAGTGGTGTAAGTCTTATACTGGGTATTTTTGCTGCTAAAGGTGCAACATTAGTATGTTTTCCTGCCGGAACGAAGGTTCATACCCAAAACGGATTGGCAAATATTGAAGATTTATTCGAAGGAGATTTTGTACTTACTTATAATGAGGAAACAAAGCAACAGGAATACAAACCTATTCTTCAGAAGCACGAAAGATTTACCCAGCAAATGCTTTCATTAGAGTTACCAACCGGAGAATTTGTTCGTGTCACTCCAGAACACAGATTTTACTGTAATGATGAATGGATTGAAGCTGGAAGCCTAAGAGCTGGAGATTTATTACATCTAAAAGGTGGAGATTACACTACGATTATCAGCATCGAAACCTTGCCTCATTACGAAAAAGTTTATAATTTTGATATTGAGGGTAATGAGAATTATTATGTGACCGAAGATGGGGTCTTGGTTCATAATGGATGTAAACCAAGAAGTCCTTCATCTACAAACAAAAAAATTGATCATTCCAAAACAATCAATCATCCTGATGGTAGTACAACTTATACAGATATTAACGGAGATTCTGTCACTTATAATTCTGCAGGTTATCCAGATTTTTCTCCACATGCAATTGATGAAGTTAGTCCAGTAACAGGTATGAATGGAAAGTATTCACATGATGAAGCTTTAGCTAATGCAGCTGCAGGTTACACGGAAACTCCAGCAGGATATGTTTGGCATCATGTCGAAGATGGATTAACAATGCAATTAGTTCCTAAATCAATCAACGGTAATTTTCCACATACCGGAGGAGCCTCTGGTTTAAGAGATGGAACTTTGCCTTAAAATAAATAATATGACTAAATTAATAACATTAGTAGAATTAGACAAAGATGTCTTGGCTGAAAAAATTAAGGATTTTGAATTGAGATATTATTTGGAACTTCCTATAAGCTTCAAACAACTCATACTGGATTATAATGTCTGTAAGCCCGTTAAAACATTTTATAAAAAGAATAACCTTGAATTTAATTTAAATTATTTTCTTGGAATTTCAGAAGATAAATACCAAAGTTTATCAGAGAATTATGAGACCTACGTAAATAGAATGCCTGATGAAATTTTTCCTATAGGAAGTGTAGATGGCGGAGATTTATTGTGCATGAACAAGAAGTCTGACGAGGTTTATTATTGGTTTCATGAAACTGATGATTGGGGACTTGAGGGAGTTGATAAATGGCCGAGCAAGGTTGCTGAAAGTATAGAAGAATTTACAAACCAATTAATTTTACCTGAACTTCCTTCTCAACAAGAGATCGAAATAGCAAAGAAGAATAGTAGAGTGAAGATTACCCCAATTTCAGTAAAAATTAAAAATGAGCAGAGAGAGAAACAAGGTTTACCCCCTCTTTCTTTTGAAGAGTGGGAAGAATTATTAAATGGATAGTACAATTGGAATAAATTGCAGTATGATTTAAACTATTTAGTAATAGCGTGATTTGCATAAAAACACAAAAGTTTTTGGTTCAATGAATATGAATTCCTATAAATAAAAATATTCTATAATTTCTAAGATTTGAAAAATAATAAGTGAAGTTTAACAATATTTAGAAACAAATCAGCTTAAGTTTATTAAGAACTTATCATAAATATTTCATTTTCAGAACGCTTCGAAAATTGTAAAAAAAAGAAACTATTAAATAATGTTAAAAGCCTATAAATGCTAAATTTTGGCACAATTTTTCAATACAATATAGTACTCATGTTTAATTGAGTTTTCATGGTTATTAGTTTTTATCCCCGGAGGAGTTCGGGGGTTTTTTATGCCCTAAAATCAATATATTGAAAATATTGATTTTTCTGATTTTTATGTTTTCAATCAAATTTGGAAATGAAATTTTTGATATTCAGAATGTTAGGCAATGGCTTTATATTGATTTTCTTTTCACTTTTCCAGAGTATTTCTTCTGAACCTAAGGACTTCACTACTTCGGTTTTTATTCCTGTCATAAGATTAAAATCTGTTTCGGTAGTTGTATTTTTTCCATCCCAAATAACTTTTGAAAGATGAATTAATTCAAAAATTCCTTTATTAAAGAGAAATTTATGCTCAATATGCTCATCTCTTATTTCAGAATTTAAAATTAAATAACCATCTTCTATAAATATATCGGGAATTTGATTTCCACCATATTTTCCATTTGGATATTGAGGATCGAGAAGATCGGTCGTAGAAATGATTAATTTAAATTTATTATCAGGTTGCTTAAAATAGATTTGAAGTCTCAATGGTTGTGTGGCATCAATGGTATCCATTGAAATAATCACCTTGTCTGTCAAACCATCTTTGTTGAGATCTCCTTCTTCCTCACGTATCTGCAATGTGAAATGATCTGCAATTTCTTTCTGCTGTGAAAATGCATTGATCTGAAGTAAGATTAAAAATATAAGAAGGAACTTTTTCATTTTTAAATGTGATTGGTTTGGCAAGCGTAATTTTTTACAAATCTAATCATTCATTGAGTGTTGATACACGAATCAAATTTAAAATTTTAGAGCAAAAAAATATTCTCAACTTTTGCTGAGAATATTTGTAGTTCCTTTGAACAGATTTTTTAATAGTTAATTTTTTTAATTTCAATTTTTATGCCAGATTTATTACTATTTTATATTCAGAAATGATTTAATAAATTCTATTTATCCTCGGCAAGCCTACTGATCATTCCGTTAAAAATATATCCGTGAAAGGGAAGTACCGCATACCAGTATAACCTTCCAAAAATACCGACAGGTCTGAATGTAGCTTCCTGGATAAGTTTTCCATCTGTAATTTTAAATTCAAGCCACGCTTCCCCCGGAACTTTCATTTCGGCAAAAAGAAGGAGTCTTTTTTCTTCTCTGCTTGCATAGAGTACTCTCCAAAAATCTATGCTGTCTCCGGCATTGATTGACTTTGAATTTTTCCGCCCTCTTTTCAGCCCTACACCTCCAAAAAGTTTATCGATACTTCCTCTCAGACTCCACAGATAATTTGCATGATACCATCCGTTTTTTCCTCCGATACCAAAGATTTTATCAAGCGTTAATTCTTCATTTTTTATTTTTCTTACTTTTTTATCTTTAAAAACTCCCATTGTTGGTACTTCCAGAAAATTCCAGACGTTTTTAGAATATTTATAGTTTCCGAAAGAGTCATACCATGTAGATAAGACATCATTCTGTTCTATTTTATCGAAACTTAATTGTAAACTTTCACGGTAAGAAAGCAGTTTGATGCCTAATTTTTCTGCAAGATCATTCTTTTCTGCAACGACGTTTACTTTCATACTGTCAACAAGATTCTTAGCCAAAACATAGGATGTAGAAGTAATAAAATAAAGCCAGTAAGAAGATATTTTTGGGCTGAGAACGGGAACAGAGATGATTGTTCTCTTTAATTTTCTTTCTTCAGCAAAGATGAGCAACATTTCTTTATAAGAAAGAATATCAGGACCTGCAATGTCAAAGTGTCTGTTGTAGGTAAAAGATTTCCCTATTACTCCTGTGAGAAACTCAACTACATTTCTGATGGCGATAGGTTGGCAAAGCGTTTTCAGCCATTTGGGAGCAACCATTATAGGAAGTTTTTCTACAAGATCACGGATGATTTCAAACGAAGCCGATCCTGAGCCAATGATAATTCCGGCACGCAAAACCGTTAATGCATAGGAGTCTGACTGAAGTTCTTTTTCTACATCTTTTCTTGACTGCAAATGTTTTGAAAGCTGGTCTTCATTCACAATCCCGGTTAAGTAAATTACTTGTCTGCAATTTGTTTTTTCAACAGCCTTAGCAAAGTTTTTAGCCGAAATTTTTTCTGCCTTACTGAAATCTGCATTAGCAGACATCGAATGGATGAGGTAAAAAGCAATATCAATTTCCTGATTAATAGGAGAGAGTGTAGAATCATCATTATAATCATGTTCAATCACATTAAGCTGGTTCTCATAATTCTGATAAAGAGAAAGGTCAAAACGTTTTTTATCACGTACAGAGCAAATCACTTCATGACCGTTGCTCAAAAGCTGGATGAGAAGTCTTTTTCCGATATAACCTGTAGCTCCGGTGAGGAATATTTTCATTAGTCATTAAATTTTGTGATGTGGTGGTGATTTACATTGGTTTCATTTAACTTCCAATAAAGAGGAAAAATGTACATATACAATGTATTTGCTGACACAGTGAGTTACAAATCTGATACCAAGAGTTTTCATTTTAATTATTTAAGAATTGATATAATTCATTTAATATATGATGAAAACCATTTTGCTTTTTTTAGTTGGAGCTATGCAAGGCTTCATCGGTGTTTCTTGATTTCTTGTTGTGAGAAACCAAATTTTCAAACTAAATAAAGAGTAAAGCCAGTTAGAGTTCTTTTATTTTCTTTAAAATATTCACTTTTAAACTGAATTTTGAATAAATAAAAAAAGACTAAAATCGTATTGATTTAATATGAAAAGTACAGTGAAAAATTTAGGTTTAAACTTATCAGGAGAATTAGGAATATGTAATCAATATTGTGATGTCTGAGTTGGTGTGGAATTTTACTAATTCCAGACTCCATTCATTTCAGTTAAAATGATCGGTTTTGCGTCTGTAATAAGAATAGTATGCTCATGTTGAGCCATAAATCCTCCTTTATCACCAACCATTGTCCAGCCGTCATTCAGTTCTACAGCATATGATGAAGATGTAGTAATAAAAGTTTCAATAGCAACCACAGCATTCTTTTTAAATCGTCTTTGGTCAAATCGGTTTCTGTAGTTTAAAAGTTCTTCAGGCTGTTCGTGTAGACTTTTCCCAATGCCATGACCGCCAAGATTTTTTATCACTTTATAACCTTTCTTTTTAGCTTCGCTTTCCATAAGATACCCTATATCTGCGATTTTTACTCCGCCTTTTATATGATTGATTGCTTTTTTTAATATTTCTTTTGATGCGTCAACCAATTTCTGATGTTGATGGATGTCTTTTCCTATTACAAATGAATTTCCGTTATCAGACCAGAATCCATCCAATTCAGCAGAGACATCTATATTAATAAGATCACCTTCTTTCAAAACTGTATTTTCAGAAGGAATACCGTGGCAAAATTCATTATTTACGCTTATACAGGCACAACCCGGAAACTGATAAGTCAGAAGTGGTGCAGATTTTGCACCAAAACTTTTTAAAATAGCCGCCCCAAAATTATCAAGTTCTTTAGTGGTCATGCCGGGCTTGACATGATTTTTCATTTCTTTCAGAGTGTAAGCAACAACATCACTTACTTTTTTCATTCCGATTAACTCAGATTCATTTGTTATAGACATGCTTTTGTATTTGTCAATGATTTTTTAATATTGAAAGTTGTATAATGCTGCTTAGATTCTTCAAAAGTAATCAGTTAAGTTCATAATTGGCGATCACTAGCCTCAATATAAAATGAACATACTCCTGATCGGCATCCTTTCGGTTGAGCAATTTGTTCCGATAATCATAGGAATTCAATACTTTGCTCAATTTCTGATATTCTTCAAAATCCTCCCCTTTAATTCTTATTCTTAAATGACCATCTTTTCTTTTAATAATATCATCATCAAGAGTTCTTACTTTAAACAGAACTTCACATAGTTTCGGATTAGCTTCCATCCTTCCCATGTATCTTTCGACTATATTAATCTTGAACCAGTCAAATACGATGGTATTAAAAACAATTTTAGAGCCAGGCTTTTGCGTATTGAGCTCAAGTTTGTAATTCATTATTCTAATTTTACACAAATTTAAGGAGAATCTGAAAACATTCAAAACTAATAGACGCATATATAATGTCTCTAAAATTCCCTGAGGTATTTTTGTTTTAATTATCTATAATCTGCTATCAATTCTTTCAGCATTTTTCATATTTTCCTCTTCTCATTCTGCACTTTCTCTTTGTTTGCAAGAAAGATCTTAAATCAGCCATTCAGTTTATGGGATTTGTTTTATATGATTTTTCAAAACCAAGACTATTTCAATATACTTTCTCCTGTTCAATAACTATAAAAAAGTATTTATAAGACATGCTTATCTTTTTTTAATTCTTTAGCTTATAAAATTGTGAATTCTTTTCTTTTTCCAACCGATTTCAAGCTCCTCTCTATTGCTTCTTAAGATCAATATTTTATAAAAAATCAGGTACAATAATTTCCCACTCGATTGGGTCGTAATATTTTCATCCAAATATCCTGTAATATTCAAGCTCCGTAGGAGCGGCACGTTTGGTAGAATATGCATCTTAAAGGACAATCTAAAATATTCATAAAGAAAGATCTGCGCTCCGTAGGAGCGGAATGTTTGTAGCAAAACATCTACATGATAATTACAGAGCTCCTTAGGAGCGGCACGTTTGTATATATTAAAGATTTAAAAAAACTAAAGATTAAAAATTATGAGCCATGAATAAAAACTTCTTAAAGAAAATTGACAAACCG
>NZ_JARBTK010000010.1 GCF_029240215.1 Chryseobacterium sp. | reverse complement strand
TGAAGAAAACAACTATTATCCGTTTGGGTTGAAACATGAAGGATATAATGTTTTGGCGGGAAATCCTTCGTACAACTATGGTTACAATGGTAAAGAATTACAAAAAGAAACAGGAATGAGTGACTACGGAGCAAGAATGTATATGAGTGACATCGGACGATGGGGTGTGGTAGATCCGCTGTCGGAAACAAGCAGAAGATTTTCTACGTATACGTATGCTTTGAATAACCCAATTATGTTTATTGATCCGGATGGTAGAGAAGCTACGATTTATACAGGACAAGCTGCGCAAGATATGGTAAGACAATTACAAAGTCAGATGCCTCCAGATGATCATTTTAATCAATTTGGGAAATATCTTTACACTGACAATAAGAAAACAAATAATATTGTTATAGATTTTCAAAATCCGATTACAGGTAGTTTGAATACAGCACCATGGTTATCAACGCAGCTAAAAGATTATAATTTTAATAAGGACAATGCTTTTATTTTAGCAAATATTGCAAATCATTATGCTAAAGAAGCGGGTGTAGACTTAAATAATCTTAAAAGAAATAGTACTTCTGTGGGAATTGCAGACTTTCATTTTGAGGCTGGTAAAATGGTAGGGAAAGTTTCTAGTTTTAATGGGGGTGAATATAATCCCGATGCTTTAATGCAAGCAAATTCAGATACCAATACAGTATCTTTAATGATTGGCAATGGACAGGTCTCGGATTTATACAATGACAAATATAATATGATTTCAGCATTAAGTCACGAAGGAGGTCAGGTAAGTCATATATCAATAAAATCTAAAATTAAAACAACATTAGATTTAGCAAAAGAGCATGTTCGTATATATGAACATCAAATAGCATCACCTATTTTCAAGAAAACAACTCCTGAATTCCAAAAATTAATGAAAAAAAATTATGGTAATGATAAATTTTATTATGAAAAATACAAGTAAAAATAATTTTGGTTTTTTACTATTGATGTTAGCCGTTTTTTTTATATCCTGTAAAAAGTCAATTTCTAAAAATGAAGAAGCAGTTTGTTCATTCCAAAATTTAATATGTGATTATACAAAAGATAGTATAAATATTAAAAATGTTGAGACTTTTCTATTATTTGGAAATCCTACAAATGATACAATCAAAATTTCCCTTAAAGATGTCCAAGAAAATTATAGACACGTGTACAAAAAAGATACATTTGAAATTAATTTTGAAGCGCTAACGCCGATTTCCGTACCACCCCATGACTCGCTTGGGCTACCTTGTATATCAGTAATTGGAAAAAAATTCAATAATGATGATCAAATTTTAAAAAAAGGATTTGAAATTGTTAATATCAAATCTCGTAAGATAATTTCTAATGCACCGGATTACAGATTAAAGGAATTACGAGAGTTTCAATTATATAAGAAATGGGGAAGAAAAAATGATAATTTAACTTTGTAAACAAGAACTCCTCGCTCTCGCACGCTTGTCTCGTGTGGGAGATAATAGGCGGGAAATCCTTCGTACAACTATGGTTACAATGGTAAAGAATTGCAAAAAGAAACAGGAATGAGTGACTACGGAGCAAGAATGTATATGAGTGACATCGGACGATGGGGTGTCGTAGACCCGCTCGCTGAAACAAGCAGAAGATTTTCTACGTATAGCTATGCTTTAGACAACCCGATCATGTTTATCGATCCGGATGGAAGAGAAGCTGCTCTTTCGGGAGCTGCTGCGCAACAGGCGTTCAGGGATTTTAGAAGTAGTATGCCTCCTATTGACTATGTTAATGAAAATGGTAAAAAAATTGGTACCGATGGAACGAAAGATGAAGGAGTAGTAATGGTTTCTAATAAAACTGATCTTGATGCAATAAAAAATGCAGAAAAAAATGGACGACATATTTCTTTGAACCAACTAAGTGAATTTAATATTGGAATGATTATTCCTTCAGATGTTGTTTTAAGAGAACTTATAAATGTGAAAGAAAGAGGTGACAAAAATGGAGGGCTTAGAGAAGAATCTTCTTCTATTGAAGGAGATGATATCATATCAAGAGGTCCTACTGGACCATTACCAACAGTTGATGCAAAAAATAATGCGAGCGCAACGGCACAAATGTATTCGAGCCCAAGAACTCACACCTCAATACATTTGCATCCAATCGGATTATTTGTATTAAATGACACACCTTATCCTTTTGATGCTTTGACACCAACACCAGGGGTCGATGATGTTACGTTTAAAGGTAAAGGAACAAATATTATTGTAGGGAGATTAGAAGTTGGAAATAGAACAAACATTATTCGGAGATCAAATGGAAAATTTGATGATTATAGAGATATTGGTGCTGCAATTTATACAGGAAGTAATATAGCTCAACCTATCCGTAAATTAACAATGAAAGTTATAAATAATATACTTAACAGAAATGCGAAATAAATATTTTAAACAGTCCTTTTTTTTATTATGCCTATTATTTTCGGCTTATCATTTTTCTCAAACCAGAAAGAGTAATTTTCTGATTATGATAGATGATCAGCCTTGTATACTTACATATAATATGCAAGTTAATACTCCTTCCATGGGATCAATTGAAGCAAAGTATATCGTTGGAACTATTGATTTATCTGAAGAAAACTATTCTAAATTTATTAATGATGAATCATTAGACTTTCAAATTAGCTTTGAAACAATTTTGCCAAAGTTTTCAACAGCAAAGAAGTATTTAGTTTCTATACCAAAAATCTTTTTAAATCAAGAATATATTATTATAAATATATTTAATAAAGACAGTAAATTATATAAAAAAAGGTTTGGTGGGGTAAATAAAAAAAATAGAAAAGAATATTATATAGTAATGTCAACTCGAAATGCTATGAAGTTTGATTAGGTAATATTCGAAAGATTACCTAATCAATTATTAACTGTAACTGACAAAAAAATAACACGAAATCCAGATACATGAGGGATATAATCTTTTGGTAGGTAATCCTAGTTATCAGTATAAGTACAAGGGAAAGGAGCTACAGGAGTCTGGAATGTATGACTACGGAGCGAGATTTTATATGCCGGATATTGGGAGATGGGGTGTTGTGGATCCTTTAGCTGAGACAAGTAGGAGATTTTCTACTTATACGTATGCTTTAGACAACCCGATTATGTTTATTGATCCGGGTAATGTATCAAAGTTAGTGATGAGCATTTTAAAAAGATTAACTCACTGAATTTCACAACTCATTTAAAAATAAATAAATCAAAACAAGAGTAGGCATTCCCTGCTCTTGTTTATTTTTGCAGAAAAAAACATATCTAAATGACTGAAGATCATTCCTCGTGTATCAGAGTTAGTGATACAGGAATGTGTAAAAACTGTTATTCAAAAAACATTATCAAAAACGGAACTACAAAAACCAGAAAACAGTAGTATATCTGTAAGAGCTGCAATAAACGATTTTTAGAATTTTACAGTTATAAAGCTTGTCATAAGAATATCAATTCAAAAATAATTCAACTGACAAAAGAAGGTTTAGGAATCAGAAGTACAGCCAGAGTATTAAACATTTCCACAACAACTTTACTTAGAAGAATTATTAAAATTGCAGCGGATATTACTCAACCTAAATCTGCTATTATCAATCTTACGAACTTGATGAAATGAGACTTTTCATCAAAAAGAAATCAAATATGCAATGGTTGGTTTATGCTATTGATAAAAAAAGTAAAAGAGTTGCTAGCTTCTACATAGGTAAACGAACAAATAAAACCTTAAACACTGTAATAAAAACTCTTCTCAATTCTAATCCGGAAAAAAATACACACAGATAAACTCAGACACTATCAATACTTAATTCCAAAGGATATCCATCATACGAAAAAATTTGGAACCAATTGCATCGAAAGAAAAAATCTGAATATCAGGACTCATTTAAAAAGATTAAATCGGAGAACAATCTGTTTTAGCAAAAGTATTTTGATATTAACTTCTATTCTGAAACTCTATTTTTGGACTTAGGATTTGTACAGTTTACTCAAGATTTCTCAGTTTCACTTCTTTTTTCAGGTAAGTTTTATAATCTTCTGCAAACATTCCGATATAAGTTCCTTTTTTCAAATCTCTGTTGACTCCGGTTTTGCCTAGAAGTACAGATCCTGATTCGATATTATTCCCTGAAGCTATGCCGACCTGTCCCCATAAAGTAACCTCATCACCAATGATGCAACAGCCTGCAATGCCGACCTGAGAAGCAATGAGACATTTTTTACCAATTACAGTATCATGACCGATCTGAATTTGATTATCCAAAACGGAACCTTCACCAATAATGGTGGAATCTGTCACTCCTCTGTCAATTGTACAACCGTTTCCGATTTCTACGTTGTTTTCGATGATCACGTTTCCTACAGAGATTAAACGGTCAAAATTTCCATTGACTTTTCTGTAATAAAATGCGTCGCCTCCCAAAACAGTATTGGATTGAATAATCACATTATCACCAATTACGGTGCGGTCTCCTATTACAACATTTGGAAAAATAATGGTGTTGTTTCCGATGGTAATGTTGTTTCCGAGGACTGCAGACGGGTGAATTTTTGTACCCTCTCCTATTTCCACATCATGAAGTGTCTCCGTGAAATTATAGATTTTGGTGAAATGGGTATTGATTTTATTGAAATCTCCAAACGGATCGTCAGAAATCAACAGTGCTTTTCCTTCCGGACAATCTACTTCTTTATCAATTAGAATGATGGTAGCAGCAGAATTTAAAGCTTTATCGTAATATTTTGGATGATTGACGAAGACAATTTCACCAGATTTTACTCGGTGAATTTCGTTTGTTCCTAAAACCTGAAAATCTTCGGAACCTACGAATTTAGCTCCGATAAGATCTGCAACTGTTTTCAGTTTTTGTGGCTGATGAAACGTCATATTTTAATGATGTTTTTTTAGTTTATCGATCTTGTCACGGTTTTAAACTCAGACAAGTTTTGTTTTTGGTTTGAGCTCGCAGCCCGACTTGAAGGTCCTTCGACAAGCTCAGGATAAACTACAATAGCTGCCCTAAAAATGAAAGCTGAAAGTTGTTATACTTCCAGCTTCATATTATTTTGAATAATTATTCTTTTACTCTTTCTAAGTAAGAACCGTCTTCAGTGCTTACTTTTATTTTGTCTCCTGCTTCAATGAATAAAGGAACCATTACTCTTGCTCCTGTCTCAACGATTGCGTTTTTCAGAGCGTTTGTCGCTGTATTTCCTTTCACACCCGGATCAGCTTCAACAACTTCTAAATAAACCGATTGTGGAAGCTCTGCAGAAAGCGGAGTTTCGTCAGCTTCTTTCAAAATGATCGTTACCTCTTCACCTGCTTTCATCAGATTTGAGTTTTCAATCATTTCTTTGTCTAAGTACAGTTGAGAGAAATCTTCATTATTCATAAAGTGGAAACCATTCTCATCATCATAAAGATATTGGAATTTTCTTGTAATTACTTTCACTTCGTCAATTTTATGACCTGCAGAAAAAGTATTATCAATTACTTTACCGTTGGTTACCGATTTTAATTTTGTTCTCACGAAAGCAGGACCTTTCCCTGGTTTTACGTGCATAAATTCGATTACTTTAAAAATATCATTGCTGTACTCGATGCAAAGACCTTTTTTTATATCGTTACTTGTTGCCATTAAATTATAGTATGTTATTTTTTTTATTTTGATTTATAAATCTGAACATTCAGCAGCTGTCTTCCAACTAAATCAATCGCATCAATTCTTGGTCTGTAAAAAGTTCCTGCATCAACTGAAGTTACAGAACGATTATTAATAACAGAATTAAAATTAATATCATTGATTAAAAGCTGATCAAGATTTTTATTGACTTCTGAAGAACTCTTCATGTCTGAACTCAGATTTGAAAATGACTTTTTTGAGTAATTCAGAATCGAGTTTACATTTTTAACTGCCAAAGAATTTTTCATATTCAAAGACAAATCTTTTTTCTGCTGTGCAAAGACAAAAGAAGATAATACTGTAAAAAATAAAACTGAATTTTTCATCATTTTAAATTAAATTATTCCTTCCCAGTTCCGTATCCTTTTACAATACCTCTAGGAGAATTTTGAATAAACTGTAGAATTTCGTCTCGTTCAGCCGTTGGAAGCATTTCTTTTTCGATGTGAGAAACTGCCTGAGAGACATTCATTTTCATCTGAAAGATAGCTCTGTAAATTTTCTGAATTTCAAAAATTTTATCGTTGGTAAAACCTCTCCTTCTCAAACCTACAGAATTAATTCCTGCATATGCCATTGGTTCCCGAGCAACTTTTACATAAGGAGGAATATCTTTTCTTACCAAAGTTCCACCCGAAATCATCACGTGTTTCCCTATTTTCCCAAACTGATGAACAGCACTTAAGCCACCCATTACGGTAAAATCACCTATTTCTACGTGACCGGCAATACCACAACCGTTAACAATGATCACATGATCACCAATAACACAGTCATGGGCGATGTGAGAAGTTGCCATGATTAAACAATTATTACCAATTTTAGTATAACCTAAAGCTTTTGTTCCTCTGTTTACAGTCACACATTCTCTGATCGTTGTATCATCACCGATGATTGTCTGTGTATCTTCACCATCAAATTTCAGATCCTGCGGGATGGCAGAAATTACAGTTCCGGGGAAAATCCTGCAATTTTTTCCGATTCTTGCACCATCCATAATGGTAACGTTAGAACCGATCCAGGTACCTTCACCTATTTCCACATCACCTGCAATAGTAGTAAATGGTTCTACAATTACATTTTTACTGATTTTTGCACGTTTATCAACGGCGGCTAATTGATGAATCATTTACTCAACTTTATTTTTTGCAACCTGAGCCATAAGCTCAGCTTCTACTGCTATTGTATCACCCACATATCCGTAACCCTGCATATGCACGATTCCTCTTCTGATAGGCTCTATCAATTCAATTTTGAAAATCATAGTATCACCGGGAACGACTTTTCTTTTGAATTTTACTTTATCCATTTTGATAAAATATGTAGAATAGTTTTCAGGATCCGGTACACTGGCCAAAACCAAAATACCTCCTGTCTGCGCTAAAGCTTCGACCTGCAAAACTCCGGGCATTACGGGTTCTTTCGGAAAGTGGCCAACAAAGAAAGGCTCGTTCATTGTCACGTTCTTTAAGCCTACGACGTGAGAATCTGACAATTCTAAAATCTTGTCAATTAATAAAAACGGTGGTCTGTGAGGCATTAGTCTCATAATTCCGTTGATATCAAAAACAGGTTCTTTATTTAAGTCAAAATCAGGAACGTTTTTCTTTTTCTGTAATTTCCACTGACGGTTCAGCTTTTTAGCAAACTGGGTATTTACAAAATGTCCGGGCTTGTTAGCAATAATTTTACCTTTAATTTTAACTCCGCACAATGCCAAATCACCGATTACATCTAATAATTTGTGTCTTGCAGCTTCGTTTGGATAGTTTAAAGTCAAATTATCAAGAATACCGTTTGGTCTGATCGCAACGTGATCTTTTCCAAAAGCTTTCTTTAATTTTTCTGTGGTTTCAGCAGTAAGATCTTTATCAACGTACACAATTGCATTAGAAATATCGCCCCCTTTGATCAAACCGTGATCAAGAAGCATTTCCAACTCGTGTAAAAAGCTGAAAGTTCTTGCAGAAGAAATTTCTTCTTTAAACTCTGAAATATTTTTTAAAGTAGCATTTTGAGTACCTAAAACTTTGGTTCCAAAATCTACCATTGTAGTAATTTCGTAATTATCTGAAGGGATAATTGTAATTTCCGAACCGGTTGCAGGATCGCTATAGCTGAGAACTTCTTTCACCACCAAATATTCTCTGGCAGTTTTTTGTTCTACGATTCCCACACTTTCGATTGCCTCTACGAAAAATTTTGAAGAACCATCTAAAATTGGTGGTTCAGAAGCATCCATCTCCAGATAAGCATTATCGATATCACAACCAACCAAAGCCGCTAAAAGATGCTCGCAAGTATTGATTTTTACGCCTAGCTTTTCAAGAGTTGTCCCTCTTTCTGTAGCAACAACATAATTAACATCAGCTTCAACTTGAGGATGACCCTCCAAATCTGTTCTTACGAAGATGAAACCTGTATTTTCTTTGGCAGGTTTGATGGTCAATTTTACTTCTTTACCTGTATGAAGGCCAATTCCGGATAGAGTAACCTCTTCCTGAAGTGTTTTTTGCATATCACTCATTAGTCTGATCTTTTGAGTTAGTCTCAAGATTATTTATTCGTTTTACGAGCTCAGGAAGATTCCTGAAATGAACGTAACTTCTTAGATAGTCATTATAGCTGATTGCCGGTGAACCATATACCGTTTCTTTATCGTTCACGTGAGAATTCACACCGCTTTGTGCCTGTATTTTCACCTGACTTCCGATTTTGATGTGTCCTACGATTCCTACCTGACCGCCAATCTGATTCCAGTCACCAACGATTGTAGAACCAGCGATACCAGTTTGCGAAGCGATCACATTATTTTGACCTATTTTCACGTTGTGTGCGATCTGAATCAAATTATCTATTTTCGTTCCTTTACCGATTACTGTAGAGCCGATCGTTGCTCTGTCAATACTACAATTTGAACCGATTTCAACATCATCTTCAATGATGACATTTCCTAATTGAGGAATTTTTTTGAAACCTTCAGCAGTGGGCTGAAAACCAAAACCATCCCCGCCAATTACCGTATTGGAATGAATTACACAATTATCACCTATAATGCAATAATCGTATATTCTTGCACCACTGTCAATTTTACAGTTTTTACCGATTTTTACACCTTTTCCAATATAAACCTGAGGATAAATCTGTGATCCTTCTCCTATTTTGGCTTTTTCAGAAACGTAAGTGAACGCGCCGATATATGCTTTATCACCAATCAAAGCTGTTTGGTGAATCGAAGAACCATCTTCCACACCTTCTTTTCTTCCCTGCATTTCCTGATATAAATTCATCAGAACCTGAAAAGAAAGATAGGCATCTTTCACAGCAATGATCGTCTGAGCGTAACTTTCTTTGGTTAAAATATCTTCCGAAACTATAAGAACGGAACAATTTGAAGTATCTAAATAATGAGAAAAACGTTCCTGGGCAATAAAAGAAAGATGCCCTGTTTCCCCATTTTCAATAGGTGAAACTCCTGTTATAAGTGCATTTTCGTCACCTATAATTTTTCCGTCAATAAAACTCGCAATTTGCGAAGCTGTGAATTCCATATTCTGCAAAGATAACAAATTCTATTATTCACCAACATTTTTTAGATTGAGTAATATAGATTTTAATATTCTTTAAGAATTCCAAAGCTTTTACTGTCTTGGAAAAGTGAGGATATAACGTGTTGTTTTGTTGGTAATCAGCCCAGATAAAAGCTGATCTTCCGACTCGTCAAGTCTCAAAATTTTACCGCTTTTCTGTAATAAATAAATAGGTTGTTTATCCGTATTGTAAGGTAAGAGCGTTCTTTCAATCTCGTGTACAAGTTCGTGAGCATTATTTATTCCGAAAAACGCATTGGTATCTTTTACTTTTTCTTCTACAAATTCGGGATCGAATGGCTGGGAAGAAATGATCGTTTTCGGAAGATTTCGCTGAATGACACATTGACACCAATAAGAAAGAATAAAATCATCAGATTTTTGCCACAATTTCATCGCATGAATAATATCATTATCATCCATTTGGGTAAATCTTTCTACATCTTCATCGGTTGCAGCACTTTTTTCACGATGCAGAAAGTATTTTAAATTTTCCGTTGCGGGTAAATCTACTCCCTGCGAAGCAAGATATTTTGCTCGTTCTAAAATTTTGACCAAAATAAATTCTGCCAAAGCCGATGTTTTGTGATAATACACCTGCCAATACATAAACATTCTCGCCGTAAGGAAGTTTTCAATCGAATAAACACCTTTCGCATCGATAACCAACTCATCTTCGCAAACATTCATCATCGAAATAATTCTTTGGGTATTTACATTCCCTTCAGAAACTCCCGTGAAAAAACTATCTCTTTTCAAATAATCTAAACGATCAACATCCAATTGCGAGCTGATCAACTGGTTAAAAAACTTTCTGTGATATTTTCCCTGAAACATTTCGATTGCAATTGACAACTGACCGTTGACTTCATCATTTAATCTGTTCATTAATAATAAAGAAAGATTTTCGTGATGCCAATCATCCATCAACATATTTTCCAACGCATGAGAAAACGGGCCGTGACCGATGTCGTGCATCAAAATTGCCAACATCGCTCCTTTTTCCTCTTCCTCGGAAATCTGAATTCCTTTCTGTTTTAAAGTTTCTAAAGCGGTAAACATCAAGTGCATCGCACCTAAAGCATGATGAAATCTTGTATGGGTTGCACCGGGAAAAATTAAATTTAAAAGCCCTGTTTGTGAAATCCTCCTTAACCTTTGAAAATAAGGATGTTCTATAATGTCGAATAAAATCTCATGAGGAATTTTAATAAAACCGTGAACAGGATCGTTGATAATTTTAAGCTTGTTTTGCATAGAAATATACTGTGACAAATGCAAAATTAAGGTATTAAACTCAATTCAAAGAAAATTGCAAAATTTAATCGAATGAATTTTTATTAATAATGCTTTAAAACCTGAAGATTTTAGCCTATCTTCATACCACATATTACAAATGAATGCGACAGGATTTCTTTAACTAAGATTTAACTTTTAACCTCTCCAATTTGGCTTTTGTTAAAGGCTTTTGGTCGCAGTTTTGATACAATAACCGTAGAAAAAATTAAACTTTTATGTCAGAAAAAATATTATGGATCGATGATGAAATAGATTTACTTAAACCTCATATCGTATTTTTAGAAAAAAAGGGTTATCATGTAACTCCTGTAAACAATGTGAATGAGGCTTTGGAACTGATGGATTCAGAAAAATTTGCATTGACGCTTATTGACGAAAATATGCCCGGAATTTCGGGACTTGAGGCTATTCCTATGATCAAAGAGAAAGACAGCTCTCTAAAAATCGTAATGGTGACGAAAAGTGAAGAAGAACACATCATGGAAGAAGCAATCGGATCCCAGATTGCAGATTATATTCTGAAACCTGTAAATCCTAATCAAATTTTATTATCATTAAAGAAAAACCTTCAGGAAGATAATCTTGTAGAACAGAAAACGATACTTCAATATCAACAGGAATTCAGAAACCTTTCAATGGAACTTTCTTATTTGAGAACCTACCAGGATTGGGCAGAATACTATAAAAAGATCGTCAACTGGGAATTGAAATTTGACAAAGTTGCAGATAATGAGTTTGCAGATTTGCTGCAATCTCAAAAAGAAGAAGCTAATATTCAGTTCGCAAAATTTATAGAAAATAATTATGAAGATTGGTTGAATGGCAGTGATAAACCGCTTATGAGCCATACTTTATTTAGAGACAAGGTAAAACCTGAAGTTGAAAAAGACAAAGTTCTTTTGCTGATGGTTGATAATTTGAGATACGATCAGTGGAAAGTAATTGAGCCTTTATTCACTAAATATTACAACAAAGTTTCTGAAGATTATTATTACAGTATTCTTCCGACCGCTACTCAATATGCAAGAAATTCATTTTTTGCGGGAATGCTTCCTTCAGAAATTGAAAAACGTTTCCCTGATAAATGGTTTAATGATAATGAAGACGGAAACAAGAATGAGTATGAGCGTGATTTCCTGGAAGACCAAATGAAAAGAATTGGTTTAAATTCTAAATCAATGAAATATCTGAAGGTTTTGAATGCCGATTTTGAGAAAAAGATCTATGAAGATTTTAATCAGCATAAAAATAATGACCTTTTGGTTATCGTTTACAACTTTATTGATATTCTGTCTCATGCAAAAACCGACAATCATATTGTTGACCAATTAATCAGAGATGATAAAACTTTCCGTTCACTGACTTCGAACTGGTTTGAGAATTCATCTTTAATTAAAATTATCAAATTAGCGGCTGAAAGTGGCTATAAACTAGTGATTACAACTGACCACGGAACAGTTTACGTAAAAAAACCAAGCCGTGTAGTCGGAGACCGAGAAACCTCAACCAACATTCGTTATAAGACAGGAAAAAGTTTGACGTATGACGAAAAAGATGTTTGGGCAGTGACTAATCCTGAGAAAATATTTTTACCTAAAGGAAATTTAAGTTCAAAGTATATTTTTGCCAAAAACAATACATTTTTAGCCTATCCGAAAAATTATAATCACTTTGTCAATTATTATAAAGAGACTTACCAACACGGTGGAATTTCTCTTGAAGAGTGTATTATCCCGATAAGTATTTTAGAACCAAAATAGTTTTTTTCATAGTTTATTATTTGGGCTCGGGCGGAAAAAATCTTCGATTTTTTCCGCCCGATTTTTTATATTTTTGGATCATGAAATTAATTACTTATAACGTCAATGGAATCAGAGCCGCTTTTACAAAAGATTTCTTAGGTTGGTTGAAAACTGCCGATCCAGATATTATCTGCATTCAGGAGAGCAAAGCCGGAAACGATCAGATAGACATGGAAAGTCTTGAAGAATCCGGTTATCACAGTTATTGGCATTCAGCAATAAAAAAAGGCTACAGCGGTGTCGGAATCGCGTCAAAAACAAAACCTCATCATGTAGAATACGGTTGCGGAATTGAAAGCTATGACAATGAAGGAAGAATCATCCGTGCAGATTTTGACGGCTATTCTGTGATTTCAGTTTATGTTCCGTCAGCTTCCAATATTGAGAGATTGGAATTTAAAATGCAGTTCTGTCATGATTTTTTAGAATACATTAAAAATTTAAAGAAAGAGATTCCGAATCTTATTATTTCCGGAGACTTCAATATCTGTCATGAAGCGATTGATATTTATAATCCGGTCGGCTTAAAAAACACTTCAGGATTTTTACCGATGGAGAGAGAATGGATGACCAGTTTTATCGAAGAATGTGAACTGATAGACAGCTTTAGGTTTTTTAATCAGCAACCCGACAACTATACATGGTGGAGTTACAGACAAAATTCGAGAGCAAATAATAAAGGATGGAGACTGGATTATAATTTTGCATCATATTCTTTGAAGGATAAGCTTTCAAGAGCTGTAATATTAAAGGAAGCCGTGCATTCTGATCATTGCCCTGCATTGATTGAAGTAGACATCTAAAAACATTAAAGCCAGCTGATTTAGCTGGCTTTATTAATTTTTTAAGAATCGTATTAAATTTAATCGACAATTTCGTACTCTACAGGGATAATACCTTTACTAATACCCCCAATTTCGTCGAACGCAGCTTTAGACATATCTAATGCTCTTGATGAATGGAAAGGTCCTCTATCATTAATCGTTACAATTACCTCTTCTCCATTGTTCAGATTGGTTACCTTAATTTCGGTACCAAAAGGAAGCGTTCTGTGCGCTGCAGTTAGTTTTGAATTATTAAAAACTTCTCCGCTTGCTGTTTTTCTACCATTAAACTTGTCGTGGTAGTACGACGCATAACTTGTTTTCTTCGCATCTTCGGCATTGTTCTTGAAAGAATAAACACCTAGTGTTGAAATCATCATTATGATTACGAGAATGAATCTTTTCATCATTTTGAATTATTTTATTGTTTGACAGGGCAAAAGTATAGTGAAACTTTTTACTCACCTATTTCAAACGTTAACAAGACTTAAATAAAAGTTAAAATTATCTTAAACAACTCTGTAACTCCCTATTATCAGGGATTTTAAGCGACTATGTTAAAAAACGTTAAAAAAAACACTTAAAAGTTAACGGATTTAACTGCTTTGAACACATTTAAAGACGGATTCTATTTTTAAAACACTGATATTCAATAAATTAAAAATACTAAATTTTGCTAAAATCGAACTTTATTTTCTCTAAAATCTTTTATATTTTCTTTAGAAATAGTATCAAAAGAATTAAAAATGGCAAAAAAGCTAATTAGTATTTACATTTCTTCGTCATTTAAAATACTATGTTCAGTAGCAAATGTTTAAATGAAATAAATTTTGTTGATTACAATTATTAAAGCAAAAAACCAATGACTGATCATTGGTTTTGATTTTATTTTATCTTAAACAAGTTCGCCATACAAATCAAACTCCTCTGCGGAAGTGATTTTTACGTTGGCAAATTCGCCAATTGAAATATAAGTATTGTCTGCGGCTACCAGAACCGTATTGTCTACGTCAGGCGAATCGTATTCTGTTCGTCCAACAAAATAATTGCCTTCTTTTCTGTCGAAAACGCATTTGTAAACCTCACCAATTTTAGTCTGATTTTTCTCCCATGAAATCTGCGACTGCAATTCCATGATCTCTTCTACTCTGGCTTCTTTCACTTCCTGCGGAATATCGTCTTCTAAAACGTAAGCACCAGTATTTTCCTCATGAGAATAAGTGAAACATCCCAATCTGTCGAATTTTTGATCTCTCACCCATTCTTTAAGCTCCTGGAATCTTTCTTCAGTTTCTCCCGGATAGCCGACAATTAAAGTTGTCCTGATCGCCATATCCGGAACTTTCTCTCTGAATTTATCTAATAAAGCATTTGTTTTTTCGTGAGTTGTCCCACGTTTCATGGATTTCAACAAATCTGAATTGATATGCTGAAGCGGGATATCAATATAATTACAAACTTTCGATTCTTCTCTGATGATATCTAAAACATCTTCCGGGAAACCGCTTGGGAAAGCATAATGAAGACGAATCCATTCGATTCCTTCTACTTTCACCAATTCTTTCAGAAGTTCACCCAAAGCTCTCTTCTTATATATATCTAAACCGTAATAGGTCAAATCCTGAGCAATTAAGATTAACTCTTTTACCCCAACTTTAGCTAATTTTTGAGATTCTTTCACCAATTTTTCAATCGGCGTAGAAACATGACCACCTCTCATCAAAGGAATTGCACAAAAAGAACAAGGTCTGTCACAACCTTCAGAAATTTTAAGATATGCATAATGTTTTGGTGTGGTCGTCAATCGCTCTCCTACCAACTCATGCTTGTAATCTGCACCTAAATGCTTTAATAAAATCGGTAAATCTCTCGTTCCGAAATACTGATCAACATCAGGAATTTCCTTAATTAAATCTGGCTTGTATCTCTCAGAAAGACAACCTGTAACAAAAACTTTCTCAACTTCACCTCTGTTTTTTGCCTCAACATATTCAAGAATAGTATTGATTGATTCTTCTTTTGCATTATCAATAAATCCGCAGGTGCTTTAAGCTGGCTCATCAAAACTTCTGAATCATAAACATTCTTGGAGCAACCAAGCGTTACAATATTAATTCTTTTCTTTCCTACAGATTTTGTACGCATCTTTCTATTTTGAGTCTGCAAAGATACAAAATATAACTCTGTATCATAAACATATAAAAACCACTTAAAAATAAGTGGTTATGATTTTATTTTAATAATTTTCATCCTGAAAAGTTGGTGAATTTTGGTCTTTATCGGAAAGAATCATATCCTCTTCTTTCAGTTTCCAATCTATATTGAGGTCTTCATCATTATACTTCACGCTTCCTTCAGATCGTTTATTATAAAAATTATCGCATTTATAAGAAAAAACAGCAGTCTCGCTAATTACTGAAAAACCATGACCGAAACCTCTTGGAACGTATAACTGTAATTTATTTTCCGCAGTAAGCTCGACACCAAACCATTTTCCAAATGTAGGAGAGTCTTTACGCAGATCTACCGCAACGTCCCAAACCTTACCTTCTAGGCATGAAACTAATTTTGCCTGAGCATTTTCACCTTTTTGTAAATGTAACCCTCTCAAAACACCATATGAAGATTTCGAAATATTGTCCTGAACAAAATGTCCATTCATTCCTGTGAGTTCTTCAAATTTTTTTTCGTTAAATTTTTCAAAGAAATAACCTCTTTCATCTTCGAAAATTGTAGGTTCTATAATATAACAGTCTTTGAGTGGAGTTTCTTTTATTTTCATTAGTACAATTATTTACTTATCATATGTAAAAATCAATATATCTCCAGGCAGAATTATAGATTTATATTTTTTAAATGCCGAAACATTTTTAGCTTTTCCAGAGAGATTATCAACTTTTTTCATTGTTTTTGTTAACATATAATCTAAAGTAAAATTATCTGTTAATGATTTATTCTGGATTATAATAAATTTGTTTTTCCCATTTGACATCATTGAAACTATTGCATTTCTACCGTTTGTTGAGAAATGTTTAAAACCTTTTGGTACAGACATCAACTTTGTCGTTCCTTTTGGAATTTCACTACCTGTGTGAAATATGGCATCAGAAATAACTCCGGAAAATACCCAAGCTACTCTTTGGATTTGTGCATTTACACTTTTTACTACATTATAGGTTGGTGTTGGATTTCCTTTGTCATCAACTATAGAGTAACCATATTTTTCTTTTACCCAATTGTCTTCATAAGTAAGTGTCCAATAAGTAAAATACTGTAATACCTGCGCCCCATATAATAAATTACCAAATTGTTGAAGTTTTATCCCTGCTACTGTTGGTTTCAAATAATTATAATGAATTGTCGAGCAAGCAAAAGCCCAGAAGGGAATATTATTTTTTTTCTTAACTTCCTCACTACCTCAAGATTCTCATACCAATCATCTCTAATCCTGTTATTCACTAAAGGATAATTATCAAAAGAGAGAAATGTTACTGGTACTTTATTGATAAAAGTCTGTAGATAATCTTCATAACCGTAATGATCAATATCTTTTGATCCCACATAGTTTGGAAATAAATTGACATAAAAAATATTTTTCTTGTCATATTTTTTAATGTCTTGAATCAGTCTTGTTATATACTCAAATTTCTTGGGTGAGGGTTCATCCATAATACCATAGCCATACAAAGCAGGGTGATTTTTAATGAGATTTACTGTTCTCTCAGTATCACTAAAAAGTGTTTCTGTCTTTATAACCAGTTTTACATTTGCCGCATAAGCTGCATCTAATGCTTTTACAACTTCTTTATCTGTATTATAGAGCGTATAACACATATCAATTCCAGCATTTTTCATTGTCGCAAATTGCTCCTTTGTGGAGTATTTTCCTGGTGGCACGCCATGAAATGCAAAAATAGGAATGTGTTTACTTTGTGATAATAATATATTACAAAGAAACAATATAATAAATACACTAAATTTTTTGAACATAATTGTAAAAATTAAAAAACAATCCTACAATTTAATTACTATTTAAAGTTAGTAGCACTTTTACGGTTCGTAATAATATTTTAACATCAAGTAACGCAGAATAGTTTTTTATATAATATAAATCATATTCCAATTTCTTAAGATTATCTTTGGGTGTAGCTTTTGGAAGATTAACCTGTGCCCAACCTGTAATACCTGGTTTTACCAAATGTCGTAAATCAAAGTACGAATTTTCAGCAACAGATTTTTCAACATATTTCTGCTGTTCCGGTCTGGGACCAATAAGACTCATATTTCCATTTAACACATTAAAAAGCTGTGGTAATTCATCAATTTTTGTGGTTCTCAAAAACTTGCCGACAGTAAGAAGTCTGTCATCTTTATCTTTAGTATAATCACCATTATGATTAATTTTCATTGTTCTCAGTTTGTAAATTCTGAACTTTTTAGAGTTCTTCCCTACTCGTTCCTGATAAAACAAAACTCTACCGGGAGAATTTAAAAAAACCAATAAAGCTCCCAAAGCAACTATTGGTATAGCAAATGGCAATAAAATTAAGGATACTATCAAATCAATGAATCTTTTCAAAACAAAATCACTCTTTTCCAAACCTATTGAGAAAATATCATCAGCAAGATATTCGTTAGAATTAAGCTTAACAAGCGGAATTCTTCCATTTATTCTTTCATAAAATTCATGAACTTCAAAAACTTCTATCCCTTGAAGTTTGGCTTCGATTATTTCATTAGTTATTTTTTCCGGGAGATGATTTAATTCTGATGTTTCTATAACAATGGTTTTCACATTAAATTGTTTAATATAATCAAAAATACTTTTATGATTGTTATCCGAATTAAAAAAAATAGATTTATGAGATTTTGTAAAATTCTCTTCTTCTAAAATTTTCAATGTGATACTGCTAATGTTAATAAAAATATATCTCTCGTTATAGCTAGAAAGATTTAGATATTTCTTCATGCTGCTGTGTTTCTCAAAAATCTATTATCTTTCACAAAAAATAAATCTTATTACAAATATATAAATTTTATAAATCTTTACCCAAAATATTGAAAAACTTTCGACAACCATCTTTTGTAAGTATAATAAAAAGGGATTTCAATGTGATGTTTTTTAAAAGAATCTATTATTTCTCTGTTTCCTTTTTTGATATTTGAAAAGCTTCTATTGGATTCTCCTCCTAATCTCATTTTTAATATGTATTCTTTTAAATAGTATGAGGATATGTTATACTTTTCTAAAAATCTTAGCATTAATTCAAAATCTGCTGCAATTCTATATTTCAAATCGAAAACGCCATAGGTATCATACACTTGCTTTCTTACAAAAAATGTTGGGTGTGCAGGATGCCAACCTTCAGAAAATCGATTTCTTTTACCCGTTTTCCATTTTCTTACAATTTTGTTTGTGTCATCTTCTTTTACATAATACAAATCTGAAAATAAAGAATCAATATTATTTTCGAGAAAACAATTTGCAACATTTTCTACAACATTTTTAGAGATATAAATGTCATCTGAATTTAATAATCCTACAACATCACCTGATGTCATAGCTATTCCCTTATTCATTGCGTCATAAATTCCCTTGTCTTTTTCGGTAATCCAACGCATTCTTCCATTGAACAATGGCTCATATTCTTTAATAATATTTAATGTATCATCTGTAGATCCTCCATCTACGATGATATATTCAATATTTGAATATGTTTGATCCAAAATAGATTGAATAGCGCTTTTTAAATATTTTTCACTATTCCAACAAACAGTAATTATACTTACTTTCATTATCTAATTATATTTAGACAGAGGATTTTGCAATATTGTTTGCTACCTGCTCTGCAATCCATTTGTATGTTTTTTCCATGCCGGTTCTTAGGGGTTGAGAAACTTCCCATCCTATTTTCTCCTTATAAAGTTTATTATGAGAATTCCTTCCTTTCACACCCAAGGGACATTTAAAACCATATTTATCAAAGAACTCCTGTCCTTCAAGATTATTAATCTTTATCTTTTTATTTGATATATCTATTGCCATCTGTGCCAATTCGTTGATTGACACCATTTCTTCACTTCCTATATTTACGGGTCCTGAAAACTCAGAATCCATCAATCTTATAACAGCTTCTACACATTCGTCTATATAGAGAAACGATCGTGTTTGTGTACCATTCCCCCAAACTTCTATTTGTCCATTATCATTTTCTTCTGCTACTTTTCTGCACATTGCAGCAGGAGATTTTTCTTTGCCTCCCATCCAGGTACCTTGAGGTCCAAAAATATTGTGAAATCTTGCAATTCTTACATTTAATTTATAATTTCTATTGTATGCTAAATATAATCTTTCTGAAAAAAGCTTTTCCCATCCATATTCTGAATCCGGGTTTGCTGGATATGCAGAACTTTCTTCACAGTTTGGATTATCAGAATCTAATTGATTATGCTCTGGGTACATACAAGCAGATGAGGAATAAAAAACCTTCTTTACATTTTTAACCACACATTCCCTTGCTACGTTAAGGTTAATCATTGCAGAATTATGCATTACATCTGCATCATGCTCCCCAGTAAATATATATAAAGCTCCTCCCATATCTGCGGCAAGCTGATAAACTTCGTCTGTATCATCTTCTAAAACCAATTTTACAACAGATGGATCCGTAAGATCACCTACAATAAATTCATCACAAATTTCTGAGTGATCAAAATACTCGTGTTTTTTTATGTCGCAAATTCTGATATGATGACCTTCTTTCTTTAACCTTTTTCCGAGGTGTCCGCCAATAAAGCCACCACCGCCTAATATTACAATTTTTTTCATAGTGTTGAAGATGAATTAAATAATAAAAAAAATTTATTTATTCGTTTTAATATAATTAAAATATTTTTACAAAAATAATATCTCGCTATTAATTTTTGTGTAAGCTTTCTCTTTTTTAAACTAGAATTATTTTGATGTACTCTATATACAAGTGTATTGTCATTAAGATGATATATTGACTTTAATAAGTTCGCAGTCATTGCGATCCAAAGATCATGTGCCTCAGTATATATTGGAAATGGTAAAATATATTTAAAAATCTTTCTATCTATCATCATAGTACATCCATAATAAGCAGACCTTCCTAAAAAAATTCTTTTAATATTGCCCAACAAATCTTTTGAATCCTCATGTTTTAACTTTAAAAACTTAACATTGTTTTGGGATTCATTTTTAACCTGAAAATTTGACGCCACGACCAAAACATTTTCTTTTTTGAGTGTCTGATACAATAACTCCAACCTACCTTTAATCCAAATATCATCTTGATCTGCTAAGCAGATAATATTATTTTTTGATAATGAGACTGCTTTTTCAAAGGTTTTTACATAACCTATATTTATATTGTTGTGATACAGCTTTATTGATAGAGCCGTAAAGGCCTTAATAATTTCCACAGTACTATCTGAAGAACAATCATCAACTATAATCAGTTCATCATCTTGTGTTAATTGTTCTAAAATAGAACTAATCTGGTTTTTAATGTATTGTTCACCATTATATGATGCCATACATATAGAAACAGGTTCTCTCAACGTATTATTATTTAAATCTAATTTTAAAAAATTTCAAACTTCTATTTCTATAGATTTCTTTCAATAAATGAGGCAAATCTACTGCTAAAAAAAATAACAATTTATTTTTGTTTTTTCTGTAAACTTTTAAATCATTACAATATAACTTATATCTCTCTAAAGATTTTTTTTTCTTATTTGTTTTTGAAGAAAACTCCTGATGTAAACAAACATCGATAATATCTGCAAATATTTGACGATTATTAATTCTTTCAATAAATTCATGATCACAAAAATCTATACGCAGGTTTTTATTGTATCCCCCATTTTGTAGATAAAAATCTGTCTTTATCATCATTCCTGAATTTATTGCTGTGATATTGTGCAACATGATATCTGATTGAATTTCTTTTATTTCAGATGTTCTAAACCAATTATAATGACTCGGTGAAAAAAGGTGTTTTCCAATATATATTTTTGGAAATAAAATATTTTTATCCGTGTTTAATGTTTTTTTGACATATTTATTAAAGAAGTCACTTGGCAAACTGGTGTCCTGATCAAGAAATACTATCCATTGTAAATTCTTATTTTTAGAAAATTCCGCAAAATAATTGAATGCTATCGCAATACCGGAATTTGAAGAGTCATGTTTATAGTTAATGATAACATTGTCATAACTCGGGCAATCTTGTAAGACATTCCATTCTTTAAAATCAGTATTGTCATATATGGACAGCAGAAGTTGATTATCCAAAGAACTTTTTTTATGAGACATCACAATATCTTTGAAAGACTGAGTTTCCCAAAACTTCTCTCTATAACAAACAATTCCAAATAATATAGATATTTTCAAGATGTTAATATTTGCTGTGAAAATTATTTTTATTTATCATATTACAATTAATTTAAAAACCATGATTTATATGGTTTGTAAATATCTGCAAAATCTACTAAATATACTATTTGCAATATGGAGAAAGCTATAATAACCAACCAACCTATGAATTTTGATTTTGGCTCAAATATAAAAATAATCATAGGATATAAAAGAATTTGAACAACAGAAAGCAACTCAAATGTTCTTATGGAGAATACCTGTGCACTAGTGCTCAATAAAAAGAAAAGGCAAATAGATATTATATGCAGTCTAAACAATATATCAAAATATTTAATCTCTTTTAGTTTTTGATAAAAAAAAGCAAATAATATGACAAATGCCAAAGCAAACAATAATCTAAAACTGAAAATATTTGTTTCTTTTTCTTTCATCCACTCCATCATTTCAAGATAAACCGCAACACGTGGAAATACCTTATCTAATAACAGCAATGTTAAAAAGTTTATTTTAAGTATGGCAGACAAAAAACTTACAGCAATTGCAACGTACAGAAATCTAATATTAATTTTTATTTGCAATAATAACCAAGCCACTATCAGCACAATACTTGAAGAATGAAAAAAGAAACATAATAAAAGTTTTGTAAAAAAAACTTTATAATTTTTATCTTCCAGATCACCAATAGACCATAAAAAAATAGCCGCTGCAACTCCAGCTCTTATTGTTGTCATTTCGTGCATCAGAAATAGATTGCTAGTATACAAAATAACACTGAGAAAGAAAAACTGTGCATATTTTCTTATCGCAATTAATTTTATACTGACTCCGAATACAGCAAACAGTAATATACTAAATCTTGCTACCTGAACTTTATTGCTGAAAAACAAAATGAAAAAATGAGGAAATATGTACATACACCACTCAAACTTATTCTCGCTGTTTAAAAAATCTTTAACATTATTTTCTATGTATCTGAATTTTTTGAAATACATTGTATAATCGTTATCTATATTAAGACGTGTTCCTGCAAATATCGTAAGGATAACAATGAGAACAACAAAAAACAAATTCCTGTACTTAGAATTACCTAGCAAAGCAAAAAATGAAGTAACAAAAAAAAGAAGATAATATGTCATGGCTTTCTCTTCAAAAATTTCATTTTGTTCTTACTCATTAAGATGCAATTCTCTAATCTTTTTAAAAAAAAATCGGGAATCATAAATATAAAAAAAATAAACAATCTTTTGGAAAAGGTAAGTTTGCCCAATACATTACGATATTTCAATCGATTATTTTTATCTAAAGATCCTACAGTTCTTAATTTTAATAACTGAAAGTAAGAGAAAAGCTGAGATTTGTCCATATGCTGAAAAACCCATTCTAGATTCTGAGGTTTGTTTCCAAAAACATATTCTAATGTTTTGTGATAATCATCTATAAAAACTTTAAGTATGTTATTTTGCCAGTAACTTTTCTTCTTCGCATTAGAAACTATTAATTTATCATTTAACCAAAATAATTCTTTATTCCGGAAATCTTTTAATACAAGTGCTAATTGTGGAAAATTTTCACACTTTTCCAAATTTAAATTATTTAAATTCAATGAAGATTTTTTGTAAATAGTTGATCCTGTAAGCGTTAAATGCCATCCAATTTCGTCCATTATGGTATGAGGATTATGATATTCTTTTGATTTCACAGAAAGACTTCTTCCTACAGCATTCAAAGTCAAAAAATCATACTTTCTGTTATCTATTATTTCCATTATCTTGGTCAAAGCCCCTTCCACAATCATCATTGAATCACCAAGATACCAAATATAATCTTCTTTCGGCAAACTCATTGTATACAGACAATTTTTATCATGTCCCAAACTTTTATCATTTTTAAAATAATAGATAAAAGGATATTCAGACTTTATAATATTGATAATTTTCTCTGTATCATCATTATTGCTATCATCAGAAATATAAATTGGAATTTTATATTTTTTAATTTCTTTGATGATATATCTCAAATTTTCATCTAAAATAAATGCTCTATTATATGTAGGTATTGCAATAGCAAGTTTATTCTCTGATTTTCCCATATCTAAATCTACTTACTATGCCATTCTTTCTTTTTACTTAGAAAAATATACAAAGACCATGGCAAGCAAATAATAGCAATTATTATCGTAAAACCATATACTATACCATTTACTCCAAAGTATTTTCCCATAAAAAGGGTAGAACTGCAAATTAAAATTGCTGAAACGATTGAATATTGTAATAACGGTTCCTTCTTATGAGATCTTAAATATATTGCTAATGATGATATGATTTGGTTGATAACATATCCAAAAGAAAGAATAATTATCAAAGATAAGGGTAGAAACCTTCTGTAATACTCTATATCAAAATGTTGAAGGCAAAAAAATGCAACAACAAAACTAAAAATTCCGACAATACTAATTATTGTGGATTGCAGAAGTGTTCTATTAAATAACTGATCTAATTCCTCATATTCATTTTTTGCTATTAGATTGGAGAAAACAGGAATTCTTGTATTTACCCAACTCAATGAAATCAATAAGATACCATTAATGACAGCTAAAGTCATTCCCATTCTGCCTGCTGAAACCGGACCTTCAAAAATAAATATTAAAGGATTAAATATCTGATAAATAAAATATCCACTTATCCAACTCAGAGAGATTTTCCATTGCAGCGGAAATATTTCTTTTTTGTAATTGATCTTATACGTGTTCGGAATTTTCCACAACCTTTTAAGAAACTGTAATTTTGATGAACATATGATGCATACAAATACTACCAATAGTGCTAAAAGATTGGCTACCGGAAATGCAAATAATTTCAATCCAAAAGTAAAGCCAACTGAAAGAATAATCAGTTGTGTAAGTATCTGAAAAAGTCTTAGTTTTGCTATGTCTTTAATTTTGCCAACACCTTCAAAAAAAGAAAGAATTGCATTTAATATTAATGAGAAAGACGTTGCAAGAGAAACTATAATCCATGGTGATTTCCAATTGATGTAATCATTGCCCCCTCCAAAATAACTAAAGAAAAAAAAACCAAAAACACAAAGAATAATAATTAAAATGAGGGACATATATGAAAACCATTTCAATGTGAATTTAAATAATGATGATAATCTTGAAAGATTTTTTTCATTCCCAATAAATGACATAGAATCTGCGCTGAACTTCAGGTGGGCCATTTCGTGAGCTGCAAATTGAACTATAATCCCTGACAATCCAAGTTCAAAAAAAATCTGAATGGCTAATATACTGCTGAATGTATAATAATATCCTTGTTCATTTTTAGACAGAAATTGGGAAACCAATACCACTGTTGCCAATCCCCCTATTCCTTGTAAAAGTCGTCCCAAAACAGTATAAAAGACCGCTTCATTTACACCAAAATTAACAAGATATTTTTTTATCTTTTTCAAATGATTACTATTATTTAAAGATTTTTGCTTTTATTTTTCCAAAAAAACTTTTTTCCTCTGCTTGGTAACCATATCCATATTTATTTCCGTAACCGAAATTCGACTCTTTTACACCATTCAAAACAATTCCTACATTTTTCAATTTATTCTCCTTAACAGAATTGTTTAAAAACTCTATATAACTATTTTCGGTAACTTCAGATCTTGTAACATATACTATAACATCACTTTTATCTGCAATTAAGAAAGAATCTGTAACCAATAAAAGCGGTGCAGTATCTACAACAATATACTTGTATTTATCTTGTTGTTTAATGATGAGTAAAAGTTCTTCTAATTTCCCGTTCTGTAAAAGATCTGTTGGATTAGGGGGAATAGAACCAGAATATATAAAATCACAATTTTCGTTATAACCGCTTGGATGTATTATATTCTCAAGATTAACTTCATTTCCACTTAAAAATTCAGTTAAACCTTTTGCAGATTTCATCGAAGGATTATAACGCTGCAATTGTGGATTTCTTACATCGCCTCCAATTACCAATACTTTATCACGAGAAGAAGCCAATATTATAGATAGGTTGGTTGAAATAAGTGTTTTCCCTTCTCCCTTTACAGAAGAAGTTACCATAATTATTTGTACTGAATTTTTTGTTTGCAGTAAAAATTTCAAATTTGTCACAAAGATTCTGAAAGCTTCTGTTACAGGAGAAATTCCATTAAAGGCAACAAGAGCATCTTCTTTATTTTTAATTTTAGGAATTTCAGCAATTACAGGAATGTCTGTAAGTTTATTAATATCACCCCGTCTAATTATTGTGCTTTGCATGATTTGTTTTAAGAAAATAATTAAAAACGGTATTAGCAATCCTAATAAAATAAATACACCCAAGATAATCATTTTTCTTGGGGCGACAGGCTTTTTAAATACAAATGCTTTGTCTATAACCCTTGCCTTTTCGGCAGTCATTTCCATACTGATTGCTGCCTCTTCTCTTTTCTGTAAAAGCAGTAAATATAGGTTTTCTTTTATCTGCTGTTGTCTCTCAATACTTCTGAACAATTTTTCCTGTGTTGGAATTTTACTGATAGTTTGTTCTGAGCCACCAAACTGAGTTTCTATTTTTCTTTTTGCTAACTCCAATGTAATTGCATTCCTTTGCAGAGACTGCATTAAAGAAGATTTCATTTCTTCTATCTGCTTTGTAGCAGTTTTAACCAAAGGGTTATCCGGAGTGGCTTCTTCCAGATATTTATTTCTCTGCAAAACAAGTGCATTATATTCCTGAATTGCCTGACCGGCAGCTTCACTTTCCAATCCGATATTAAGTGGTAAAACATCACCTGTCCCTTTTCTGTTCAGAGAACTTTGTAACATCCTGGTAAGTTCCATCTGTGTACCAATCTCCAACATCTGAGCTTTACTCTGCTCTCTCAACTGAAGGTTAATCCTTGCCTCTGTAGGAAGATCAACCATATTATTATCGGATTTAAAACCCTCTTTCTGAGTTTCCACATCACCTAATTCTTTTGATATAAGTGTAATTCTTCTATCAATAAAATCTTTGGTTTTTTTAGATTCAATATTCTTATCATTAATAGCGTAGATGTTGTATTGCCTCACCAGGGCATCCAGAAAATCTTTAGCTTTAGCTTTATTCTCAAAATCAACGGAGAGGCTTATAATTGTACCTTCTTTATCTAACAGATCAACATTTAAAGCTTCCTGAAAATCATTAACTGTATTTTCAAAATCATTGTAAGTAAAATATATATCTGATAAATCTACCTTTTTCTGTAGTTTATATTCGGGATTTTTACGAATCATAATCACCGCAAAAGGTAAGACAGTAGTTTTACCATAAGTCGTAGTAATAACATTTTCCCATTCTTCAGAAGACAAGATGACAGTATTGCCTTTTGTTTTTACAGATATAGGTTTTTTAGGTAATTCCTGATCTTTTTTTTCCTGAATAACATTGATTATGTACGGACTATTCTCCCCGTACAATTCAAGATTATTAAATGTCTGCTTAGCGTAAACAGGAGTTTGAAAATTGTGATCTTTCACAACATCTGAAACAATTGTCTTAGATTCAAAAACGCCTACCTCATTTTCAATACTATTTGTTCCCATTCCGCTCAGACCGCCGATGCTCTGCAAAACTCCCATATCTCCTGATGCTGCAGACATTTTTTTCGCATCTTTAATGAGTACAGACGTTTGAGCTTTATAAACAGGAGGAGTAGATTTTATGTAATAAACAGCCAGTACAAGCATCAAAAAAACCATTCCTGCAAAATACTTCCAGTTTTTCAGATAAGGATTGATGAGTTCTTTAAAATTAGTTTCTTTATTGTTTTTTTGATCCATTTGTTGGATTATATTTTTGAGAATTATGATTTATTTTTGATATTTAATTAAACTTTGCAAATATATCTATATTTTACAAAAGGCAGGTGTTATTCTTAATTTTTAATTGTTATTCTATAATCATGATGACTCTTAGGTTATCACATAAGTAATCATTATAATAAAAAACACATCAATTCAACTTATACGTCAACATCAACCCACCTCTGGTCGGGATAATCTCTCCGCTTTTATTCCATTTTTCCGCAACGTCATACCGTTCGTTATTGTCTTTAAGATATCCTTTATATATAGATTGACTGCTTCCGACACCTGCATACACATCCAAACCAAACTTTTCATTAATTGTAAAATGATAGCCACCGCTTATTCCTATTATAAAAGCCAGACCTTTTTGATATCTCTCGGTGGTACGCACAGTACCGTCTGCTAAAAGCTGAGGATTCCCGTCATCATTCAAGACCGGTTTTGCCTCAAAATAATTCCACTTCTGAAGATTGTAGGCTGCAATACTTCCATATGCACCTATGTACCAACCTTTCATCAATTCTTTAAAATAATATCTTCCTTCCAATGTTCCCATATAAATCTGAAGGTTCTTTCCGTCAAAGGATTTCCAGGGCGATATAAACCCTTCCGCCTGCAGAGAAAAATTTTTATTTAAAGCCTTCTCAACTCCGAGATTGATCATTCCTAAGGGCAAAAAAGGGGCGTTTACTTTTATCTCTGTCTGAGCATTTACTTTCAGGAAGAAAGAGGTAACTGTAAAAAGCGTCATTTTAGAAAACAACTTCATGCTATACTTCATATATTTCGGACGGTCTTATTTTCTTAAAACCGAAAATGTCTTAAGCAAAATTCGTGCATCTTTTTTAAAAGAAAGCTTATGATAATAATCCAGATTCATTTTTACCTTTTCGGGAAAGAGAATTTCATCATTATATTTCAGCGGATTTTCCTGTCTGTTTAAAAGTTCTTCTTCATTTCTGAATTTGATTCCCGCCTCGCTTGTCAGTCCCGGCTTCAGCTGCAATATCAACCGGTATTCGCCTTTAAGAACATCATAATATCCGGGAATATCAGGACGAGGTCCTACCAACGACATATCTCCTTTTAAAACATTAAAAAGCTGTGGAAGCTCATCTAGCTTCGTTTTCCTGAGCCATCTTCCAATGTGAGACTTTGAGGCATTTGCCGGATGGTAAGTCCTCAACTTATAAATAGTAAAAGCTCTACCATCTCTCCCGATTCTTTTTTGTCTGAAAATGCCCGGAAAACCGGTATCGAAGGATGTAATTATTATCAAAATAATAAAGAAGGGCAGTAAAACAATTATTGCCACGAAACTTAATCCGTAGTCCATCAGAGCTTTCCACCATGGGTATTTTTTCACTTGTCTTTTATTGATTGGCAAAGATAAGGAAAGATACTGACTGTAAATTTGAAGTTTTAATTTAAAAACATTTCAGTTTAAAATGACAACTGCTTACTTAATGAAAAGCAAGCAGTTGTAATGTATATTAAATTTTATTTAACAAGGTTTTTATTTTGAAAATACCTGGTTGATTTTTATTTTAATTCTTGCCCTGTCATCATCTGAAAGATTTGATCCGGACGGAAGACACAAACCGTTATCAAACAATCTTTCAGAAATATTTGTTCCATAGTAAGGCGCATCTGCAAATACTGGTTGCAAATGCATCGGTTTCCAAAGTGGTCTTGATTCTATATTATCTTCAAGCAAAGCCAACCTTAATTCTTCACGGTTTTTACCTGCTTTATTTTCATCAATAACAATTGCAGACAACCAATGGTTAGAATAATAATCTTCATTTGGTTCAGAAAACACTTCAACTCCATCAATATCTTTAAATATTTCAACATAAAAATCGTGCATTTTTCTGCGTGCTTTTACCCGGTCATTTAAAACTTCCATCTGTCCACGACCAATTCCTGCAACGATGTTGCTCATCCTGTAATTATAACCAATATGAGAATGCTGATAATGAGGAGCATTGTCTCTTGCTTGTGTTGAAAGAAAAACGGCTTTATCTTTATCTCCCTGATTGTGACACACCAAAGCACCGCCACCGGAAGTTGTTATAATTTTATTACCGTTGAATGACAGAATACCGAAACGTCCAAAAGTTCCGCAAGCTTTACCTTTGTAAATGGAACCTAAAGCTTCTGCTGCATCTTCAATCAAAGGAATTTCATGTTTTTCAGCGATTGCTGTAATCTCATCCATTTTGGCGGGCATTCCGTACAAATGAACAACAATAATTGCTTTTGGTTTTTTACCTTTTGAAATTCTGTCTTCGATAGCTTCTTCCAAAGCAACCGGACACATATTCCAGGTTTCTTTTTCCGAATCTATAAAGACCGGAGTTGCGCCACAGTAAGCAATTGGATTAGCGGATGCTGAAAATGTCATCGACTGGCAAATCACCTCATCGCCATATTCTACTCCACATTCAATTAAAGCTAAATGTAAAGCTGCTGTTCCTGCAGAAAGAACTGCAACTTTCACGTCAGTATTCAGGAAATTTTCTAAGTCTTTTTCAAAGCCGTCTACATTGGGACCTAAAGGGGCTACCCAATTAGCATCAAATGCTTCGTGTATGTATTTTAGTTCGGTTCCTCCCATGTGTGGAGAAGAGAGCCATATTTTTGAATTCATTATTTTTTTACAAAATTAAAGTTTACGATCTATATAAGGGGAAAAAAGATGTATGAGTTTTATCTTTCGACAATTCGTCATAAATCTTTTGATCAACTATAAATTTCCATATTGAAAATTGTTTGAAATTTTTTGAAAAGGCAGATTTAAATCTGAATAGCGAATCATCATCCTGACCACCTACACCACCGCCTAGATGTAAATTTTCGGCAGTTACCTGATTTCCCAATAAACGAGCTTCGTTTAAAATTAATTTCATAGGTGTCTCCCGAATAAATTCTTCTGTTGTTCCCGCTAAATGATACTGCATAATTTTTTCTGTCATTGTAAAAATTGCTCCTGCAATAACTCTATCGTTTTTGACAGCTATCAATAATTTAGATTCAAAATCAGAATTATTTAAAAATTCATAGAAATATTCTTTAGAAAAATAATAGTTAGAAGCTGCATTTACCCTATCCATTGTTTCATAATAGATAGTTATAAATTGATCTATTTCTTGTTTGTCACCTGCTTCTTTTACAAAAATTTCCTTTCTGCTTAATTGATTGAGCTCCGATTTCAAAGACTTCCGGTATTCCTTACGTTGCTCGTCGGCTGATTTTGTTAAATCTATCGATACTGTTTTGTTCAAATCTACGATCTCTCCCAAACCAGCAATAATTGGCTTCTGATCAATGAGCGGATGCAATCTGGAAAATACCGAAACTATATTTTGCTCCTTACAGAAAGCAACAAAATTCAATTTAAAAAACGACAATAATTTAGCAGGATTATAATTGTCTTCAAATCTATAAATGGGTCCTGCATATCCATATACTGAAGTGATATCAAAAAAAACTGTATTTTCAATTGGTCTTATAACAACCGGTAAAACTATAAAATTTCTATCATCAGAAAAAAGTAAAAGTTTTGAAGCAAAACCAGTATCAATCTTGTGGAAATAAGCGGTGTGATGAAAATCATATATTGCAGCCTGCTTTACAATTTCACTCCATCTCGGCGAATTATTTTCTATAATCTCATATTTAAGCATTGCTACTAAATTGGTTTATAAAATTAGCTATATATTTCATATCAGCAGTAGTGTATCTAAAATCTATATGTATAAACAATAATGAATTCTGTAGGCGAATATCATCTTCTGAGAATTGATTTGGCCATAAAACCATTGGGTAAATGTTATGAGTTATAAGATATTTCTTTAACTTCTCTCTTTCCTCCGTATCAGTAAATTTTAAAATTAAAGAATATTCTAAACCAGAGTTACCAGTAAGCAATTCAAATTTTGGAGTTTCTTTAATCGTATTTTTCATAATAAAAATGTTGTTTTTCTTACATTCAATTATTTTAGAAATATCTAATTCTAAAAGATATTCTTTAACAATAAAAGGTAGTGCTGAATTAGTTTCAATATTTTCAAAAGAATGTTCTGCCGAAATTAATAGATCTCTAAAAATTTCCTTCTCTGAAAAATTACCTTCTAAATATTTTTTCTTCAGAAACATACCTGTAAATTTTTCCATTGCTACATCTTCGGCAAATAATGTGCATGGAATTTCCGGTAATTTTATCTTGGATTTCACGAATCCTCCTACAGGAATTGGCAAAATTTTACGTAAAGAACCAAAAATATAATCTGCTTTGCTACTACCAATCAAGCTTAAGTTATGAGTCAAATCCTTTATTGTAATAATGTCTTTTAAATGATCAAAATCTGGTGATGAAACTCCAAAATAATCTACCAGCAGGATAACATACAAATTGCTGTCTTCAATGTGATCCGGCAATGTATTGTTAAGAGGATTACATTGGTAAAATTCTAATTCAATATGTAAGTCTTTAATAAAATCATACACTTCATGGCAATAATAAGTAGGAACATATATTTTTTTCCACTTAAATTGGTTAATACCATTTATAAGTATATTGCGTAAAGCGACACGACCAGAAAAATATAAATAATCCATATTATTAAGGTCATGACGTTTATCAGTAGCTTTAGATCTAAATTCATAATCACTGCTGTAATGAAAATCAGAACCAAATTCCTTATTCCTCATTCCAATAATTATTTTCCTTTATTAAATCAAAGTAATCATCTCTCGTAATTCCTACTATAGCTTCATCTATCCATTGATTTTTTCTGAAATACTGTTTCTTTTTTAATCCTTCAATAACCCAGCCACATTTTTTAGTATAAACTCCTATTGAAGGTTCGTTGTTGGCTATGATTGTTGTATTCATTCTCATAAGACCTAATTCTTCAAAAGCATATCTGTTTATAGACATTACCGTATCAACCCCATATCCTTTTCCTCTTGTATCTTCACTGCCCAACAACATACCGTGAAATGCATTTCTGTCCTTCCAATTGATATCCACCAAATTGGCCATTCCGATTAATCCCAAATCTTTAACATGAATAGCAAATTTTTGATTATTACTATTTAAAGATAAAGATTTAAACCATTTCTCCTGATCTTGCATGCTAGACGGAAAGTGCCATCCTCCTAACATATAATTTATTTCCGGGTCATTAGACCACTGATGTAATAAAGGCAGATCTTCTTCTTCGATAGCCCTAAGCTCAACTTTTTTACCGGTAATATTCATTATATATCTTTTTTGAAATGATTGTTGCTTAAATTTTTACTAATTCCCAAATCATCTACTTCATCAACAGTTTGACCATGTACAATATCAGATGATTTAAAAAATAATGATTTAAATGTCATAAAAATAATCTTTATATCTAAACTCAAAGATAAATTTTCAACATAGTAAACATCATTGTTAAATCTCTCCGAAAATTTCATGTTATTTCTTCCTTTAACTTGTGCCAAGCCAGTAATTCCAGGACGCACGTTGTGTCTCTTTTTATGTTTCTCAGAATATAAATTTAAATATTCTGGTAATAAAGGACGAGGTCCTATTAAAGCCATATCTCCTTTTAAGACATTGATCAATTGCGGCAATTCATCTAATGAAGTTTTACGAACTATCGCACCCACCGCTGTTAATCGTTCAGCATCAGACAACAAATCCCCATTTTCATTTTTTTTGTCATTCATCGTTTTGAACTTGATGATCCTAAAAATCTTTTCATTTAAACCAGGACGAGCCTGAAAAAAGAAAGGCTTACCATCATTTGCAAAATATAAACAGATCGTTACAAGCACAAAAACAGGACTCAGAAATAATAATCCTAAAAATGCAATGGTAAAATCTATCAATCTTTTAATGAAGTTTTTATACATTTATATTTTTTCTATAATTAAATTAAAAGATTTACCAACCAAATATTCCTTTTTTAACAAAATTTCTGCATTATTTCCTAATTCATGTAAGTTATCTTTGGTAAACAATTTATTAAGCTTTGTTTGCATTTCGATTTGATTACCAGAAATTACTTTATATCCACAATAAGCATTTTCGATGATATCACCGATATCAGTATTAGGATCAGTAGCAGCAATTACAGGCATTTTCATTTCTAAATATGATAATAACCGAGACGGGAAATTAGGAATTAAGAAATTTTTATCCAAAAATATTAAGCCCACATCACAAGCAGCAAGCAGTTGGTCGTAATCTTCTTTCGGTAACTGCTGCAAAAGTTTTGCATTTGCCGGTTTTTCCTGAATAAACCAGTTTTGAATCCTTGGAAATTCTGTTCCATTTCCAACAATCAAGAAAAAAGCCTGTTCAATTTTTGTAGCATTAATTGTTTCCAGTAAAAAATCCAATCCTTGTGGTTTACCTAAATTCCCTCCATATACAAGCACTTTTTTATCTGTGGGAATCTGATATTTTTCTCTTATCTTTTTTTTCTGCTCATTAGAATAGCTAAAAACTACAGGTTCTATCGTGTTTGGATTGACCTCAATTTTACTCTTGCTGACTTCAGGATTATGCTTTAAAACAAAATCAACATTTGCCTGTGACATACATCCAATCGTATCTGAAAGCTGATATAATTTTCTCTCTTTTTTTACAAATTGCTTATGTAAAAATCCGTCTTTCTTAAGCATATTCATATCCACGGCATTTTGAGGGAAAATATCTTTCAACAGAAGATACGATTTTGCATGATCCCTTTTCTTTATGTACTCAATCACTTTTCCCAAGGTAATAGGAGGCGTTGAATATAAAACAAGGTCAAATTTTTTATGAGAACAATATTTTTTAACCGCAGAGAGGTACTGAAACTCTAATGCAAGAGTTCCTATACCTTTTTCAATGATATTTGTTTTCTGAATATTAAATGTTTTTACCTGAAGAACAGAAACCCTTTCTTTTTCACTGAAATTAGTAGGAATACCTCTTCTTCTTTCCACAGGCGTCACAATGGTCACATCATGACCTTCATCACGGAATTTCCGCAACAAATCCTGATAAATCCCACGTTCTTCAATGGAGTTAATTTGGACTAACGTTAAAAAAATAATATTCATGGGTATATCTCTATAGAGCTTTAAAGAAATATTCAGCCGCATCCGGCTATTTAAATTTTCTATATTTCTTCTGACCAAACAGTCCTTTTAATATAATCTGTATAAGAAATAATAATTCTCACCACTTTTTCAGAAACATTTGGCATCGAGTAATCGGAAACAGGTCTGAAATTCCTTTCTTTACCTACTTTTTGTTGTAAAACCTGCGTTAATCCCTGTAAAATACGTTCAGGAGACAAACCTACCATCATTACACTTGCTTCTTCCATTGCTTCAGGTCTTTCGTGAGCCTGACGTATGTTTAATGCTCTGAAATTTAAAATTGATGATTCTTCTGAGATCGTTCCTGAATCTGATAATACCGCATAAGCTCTTTTTTGCAATGCATTGTAATCATGAAAACCCAATGGTTTTAAAAACTGAATTTCCGGACGCATCTCAATCTGCATTTTGTCGATCATATTTTGCGTACGCGGATGCGTTGAAACAATGATTGGATATTGATACTTCTCTGCAATCGCATTTAAAGAAGCCATCAAACCTCTGAAGTTTTTCTCGGAATTGATATTTTCTTCCCTGTGAGAAGATACTACAAAAAATTTACCTTCTTCTAAGCTTAACTTTTCAAGTACGTTTGAAGCATCAATTTGGGGCAAATAATGATTTAAAACTTCAAACATCGGAGAACCTGTTTTGATGATTCTATCTGCAGGAAGTCCTTCTCTTAAAAGATATTCTCTCGCAATATCCGAATAGGTTAAATTAATATCTGAAGTATGATCTACAATTTTACGGTTGGTTTCTTCCGGAACTCTCTGATCAAAACATCTGTTTCCTGCTTCCATATGGAAAATAGGAATATGTCTTTTCTTTGCAGGAATGGCACACAGACAAGAGTTTGTATCTCCCAACACCAAAAATGCATCAGGTTTTAATTCTTCCAATAAAGGATCAATTTTAATCAAAATATTCCCCACTGTTTCTGTAGCAGTTTTTCCTGCAGCTTCCAGAAAATAATCGGGTTTACGAAGTCCTAAATCTTCAAAAAAGATCTGGTTGAGTTCGTAATCATAGTTTTGTCCGGTGTGAACGATGATGTGCTCTACTGCTTCAGAAGCATCTAATGCATCTAATACTCTTGATAATCTGATAATTTCAGGACGGGTTCCAACGACCGTCATTACTTTTAGTTTTTTCATTGTATGGTTTTTGGCTAAAAAATCAGCCTTTTTTAATTACTAGTTATATTAAAAGATATTTATACCTCTAAAAAATACGTGTCTGAATCTTCAGGATTGAAAGCTTCATTGATCCAAAAGATTGTATATAATTCTTCTTCTCCTATATTTTTAATATTGTGTGCGTACCAAATTGGCATATCAACATAAGCGGGTTCGTTTCCGTCTAAGTAAAAATCTAAAACCTCATCGGTATCTATTTTTCTTAATTGAATCAATGCTTTTCCTTTGATTACAGCAAAACGCTCAATCTTTCTGGTGTGATAATGGTTTCCTCTGGTAATTCCGGGAACTGTAGTGGAAAATGAACACTGCCCGCCAATTCCCAATCTGATAACTTCTACAAAAGCTCCGCGAGGATCTGTATGCTGAGTAAACTTTACCGGATAATGTGTTTTGTGATTGATATAAGAACGATACGTATTGAATAGATTATGCTCAAATGAATCATTGATTACAGGAATTTCTCCACCATCAAAATATTTAGTTTTATAATCATTTAATAAAGCTAAAACTTCTGAAACTTTTTTAGTTGCAGTAGCTTCAATAAAGAATTCGGGTTTATTGTTTCCTTCTCTGATTTCGGAAATGATCGTATCAACCAATTCCTGAACGTATATTAACTTTACCTCTCCGTCATTGGCAATAGTTGGGATTTCTCCATGAGTCAACTGATGACAGAATGTAGCAATAAAAGAATTGTAAAAAGGTTTTCCGAAAGCACCAAAGACGTTTGGAATAATCAATCCGGTAATTTTTCCTCCATTTTCTTCTGCCCAATCTGCTAACGCTTCTCTGCCCTCTTTTTTTGATCTTCCATACAGATTATCTCTCTCTTCCTGTGTAGAAGAAGAAATCATGACATGCGCTTTGGAACTTGTTCTTTTTAATGAATCAACCAGTTTTTGAGCCAAATGTATGTTTGTTTCATAAATAACTTGTTCACTCTCATGACGGTTCATTGCTGCTAAATGTACAACAACATCACATTCTGCAATAAACTGATCAAGCTGAGTCTGATCTTCAAAATATTCTTTTTTAAAATCAATTCTCTCAAATTCTTCAGGAAATAAACCTAAAGTATTGTATAGATGTCTTCCGACAAAACCATTCTGACCGGTAATTCCGATTTTTTTCATACTATATTGGCGTTTGGCAGTTGGTCTTTAGCAAATAGCCATTGCAACTGTTAAAAAATTTTATTTAAAATAATCTAAATTATATCTGTACTCATCACTGATTTCTCCCAAATCATAATCAGCTAAAACCAGCAGTTTACTGCCTTCTTCTTTTGCCTGTATCGCAGTGATACACCCCGAAGGAATATGGAGGTAAGTTAAAACATCATTGGTCAAAAGATATTTCTGAATTGTTAAATCTTTACACGGATTTTCAAAATCATCTACTGCAATTACAGAAACTTCAAAACTTCCTTTCATACAGGCAAACCATCTTTGTTCCACTTTGTGACCTTGCCAACCCCGAATGAAATCTGTAGAATGGTTTTCTATTGTATAAATTCTTTTGATCTGTGATGCATCAAAATCATTATTATAGGTAATGGTTCCTCTTTCATCCTGATGTTTTTTCCCTTCTAACAGCATCAATTTTCTTTTAACTTTTAACTTGGTTCTTTTTACTTTTTACTTCTAATAAGGATACTGCATCACATCTTCTCCAAAAACTTCTTTTCGGATCAAAGGTAAAGTTGAAATCAATTTTTTTAAACCTTCTACCCCCTGTTGTTCTGTATTGTGTGAATGATAATCTTCAATCTCTGCTACTTCTTCTTCACCTTCAGAAAAATATTGAGCATAGTTCAAATCGCGGTTATCCGCAGGAACACGATAGAAATCTCCCATATCTTCGGCTTTTGCCATTTCTTCACGGGTACAGAGTGTTTCATATAACTTTTCCCCATGGCGGGTTCCTATAACTTTTACGGGAACTTCTTTTCCTGTCAGTTCGATTAAGGCTTTTGCCAAATCGCCGATGCTACCTGCAGGAGCTTTGTTTACAAATAAATCTCCAGGATTTGCATGTTCAAAGGCAAACAATACCAAATCAACGGCATCTTCCAAGGACATAAAAAATCGAGACATATTAGGATCTGTAATCGTAATCGGTTCTCCTTTCTGAATCTGATTTAAAAATAAAGGAATTACAGAACCTCTCGATGCCATAACATTACCATAACGGGTAAGACAGACTACTGTATCAGTTGTATTTCTAGATTCTGCAACCGCCACTTTTTCCATCATCGCTTTTGAAATTCCCATTGCGTTGATTGGATAGGCTGCTTTATCGGTTGACAGACAAATTACTTTCTGTACTTTGTTTGAAGTTGCTGCACGAATTACATTCTGCGTTCCTTCAACATTGGTCTTTACCGCCTGCATCGGGAAAAACTCGCAAGAAGGAACCTGCTTCAATGCTGCTGCGTGAAAGATATAATCAACACCTCTGGTTGCCGGTTCTACACTTGAGAAATCTCTTACATCGCCGATATAATATTTTATTTTGTCATTTTTGTACAGGTTTCTCATGTCATCCTGTTTTTTCTCATCACGAGAAAAAATACGGATTTCTTTGAAATGATCAGTTTGTAAAAATCTGTTGAGAACAGCAGTTCCGAATGAGCCGGTACCTCCGGTGATTAATAGTATTTTATTTTGAATTTTCATTATTATAAATTTTAATCCATTTATTTATTTGAGTTTTGATATTAAATTCTTGATCTAATAACAATGTAGCGTTCTTACGCATTTCACGATATTTAACTTCTGGCATATCAATCATTTTATCAATATTTTCAGCAATTATCTGAGGTGAATTGCTAATATGAAATCCACATTCATATTTTTTTAACATTGACCAGGGAGTTCCCTCTGATGCAATCACCGGAGTTCCCTGATTAAGTGATTCGATAACTACATTTCCAAAATTTTCGGTTTCCGACGGCAATACTAAGGCATATGATTCTGCATATATTTTTTCTTTTTCTTCACCTATTAAATGCCCTTGCCACTCTACTTTATCGTACAAGTTTTTAGATTTGATTAATTCTAGAAGTTCCTGATAATAATCTAAATGTCTTTCTTCGTGCTTGCCTACAATAATAAGCTTATAATCTGAATCTCTAAACTTATCACTTATAGATAAACCCTCAATCAATTTATGTATTGCTTTGATCCTATGTATTCTACCAAGATATAAAAATTGTTTTTTTATAATATCTTCTCTTCGCTTACTTGGCTCGATAAAGTTAGGAATTTCTACAGTTTTCACGTTTCCAAAAACAGATTTTATTTCTGCAGTTTCTTTCTCAGATGTACTATGAAAGAGAATGTTTTTACACCATTTTTTATATAAAAAAAGAAGCGGTTTTTTTTTGAGACGGCTAAATTTTAATGCGTTTGGGCTTAACTCTCCTCTTACGGACCAAATAATCTTTTTCTTTGGAAAAAAAAATTTAATGTAAAAAAAGCTAATGATCGAAAGAATATTAAATAAGCTATTAAGGTGTATAATATCTGCAGATTTAATTCCTCTTATAATTTGCGTTATTAACGTAAAAGAAATCGATACTGTGCTTCCATAATAAACTGATCCTAATTCATCAACTATTGCCTTATCTACGGCTACCGCACCTTTCTGGATACCTAATGAAGTCGTTACTATTTCAACTTTTACACCTTTGTTTTTGAGCGCATTTGAATGCCAATACAGTGTATTGCAAGGTCCTCCAATTTGTGAAGGATAGTATGCTCCTATAGGTAAAAATATTTTCAAATGGGTGATGTTTTTGGTGTACAAAATTAATTATATTTTCCGAATGGAGGTTCTTCTATCTGAAAATTGAAGACCTATGATCAATGCTGTTAAAAATGCACAAACTATACTGAAATAAACCATATTAAAAATAAAAGATATGATGACAAGAGCTTTAGAAAATCCGGTTTTATCAAATTTCGAAAACCTAAATAATCTTATGTAAAAAAATAAAAATAAAATTACACCTAATAACCCACTTCTTGCTATCACATTGTTTATCATAATATTGGGAACACTATCTATTCCTCCTCGTTCTGCAAAAGTACTATATTCAGGCAAGGAACCCACATATGTACTTGCAGGTATGCTTATGAGGTTGGGACCTGTTCCTGTAATTGCATAAATAGGATTTTCATAAAGAAAAACCAAACCTAAACGATCAAATATATCGAAACGACTAAAAAATTGCGGCTCATTTGGGACAACTTTCGCATCGCCCCCCATAATCGCTTTTTCAATCTTATACTGTGTATTTTCTTGAAAAAATGGATTACTGCTAACCAATACATAGGAAAGAGGTGCTAAAAGAAATAGAAAAGCTACATATACAGGTTTTATCTTATTGAAAAACACTGCAGCGTTTAGAAGTAAAAATAGAATAAATGAAGAAGCAGATAGACTTATCAAAACTCCAATTACATTTACAACCATAAAAACAACTAATTTCTTATCTTTTCCCCGAGTAAGGTAGTATAACAATAGAATAGCATATGCCAATGCTGAGTTTCGTCCAAACATTTTTGGTTCTCCATTCAGTCCCAAGAACCTGTTTGAAAGTTCAGGTACCATATAAAAAAAACTTGCTTTGAAGCTATAACCAATTAGGTAGTCTGCAAAACCAACTGCAGAACTAATTACAGAAGCATAACCTATAGAATAAACTATAAATTTCAAATCAATTTTTTTGGTTATAAAACACCAAACTATATAATAGGAAAATATAAGTTCATTAAGCAACCTAAACAGCGTTACAACTGTTCTTCCGCTTGCTTGTTGCGTCCACATTCTATAATCCGAATTAAAGGTTTCCCATGGAAAGAGAAAACCAAATATATAGCCTAATAAAATAAGGTAAAAGAATTCTAACCACAATGGTCTGTAAAGATGATTAATTTTTCTGAACAAATAGCTGTTTTTTATCACAATGGGAAGCATCAAAAACCCTATACAATTTGCCAAAAGAAGACTTGGTCCTAAATTAACGCGAAAATTATCAGCAAAAATAGAAAGTACGCATATAAATACTAATGTCTTATGTCTTTGCTTCAAAAGAGCATTGGCAATAATTATAAAAACAATAAATGTAACTATACTACCCACTATAGATTTTTGATTGTGTTATAAATAATTTCTCCATTTGAATTATAATCAAATAATTCATGACATGTTTCATATGCTTGTTTTGAAATTTCTTTTGTCATTTCAGGATTTCTTATGGCAAACAAAATTCCCTGATACATACTCTCCACATCGGAAGGCTCACACAATATACAATTTTTCTTATCCTGAAAATATTCTTGTACATCACCAACCTTGGTAATAAGAATAGGCTTTGCACAAGCGGCATATTCGGCTAATTTAGTCGGAAGTCCAGCTTGCGCAAATAAATCGTTTGTTTGTGAAATAACTAATAAATCTGAAGCATATAAAATATTTTTGACAGTTTTGGTATCAACCCAGCCAGGTAAAATTATATGTTCTTCAATTCCCAGCTCTTTCGAGATCACATATACATCATCTTTGTTGGGGGTGATGTCGTCATAATTTCCTGCTATAAGTAACTTAGCATTTAGCCCCTCGTCAATAATTTTTTTAAATGCTTGCATTAGGAATTTCACCCCTTGATGTGTCCATAAACCTCCCACATAGCTTATTAAAAAAGACCCTTTAATTTTTTCTAACAGAGGAATGTTTTTATTTACATCTGTTTTGTCATGAAAATAATCACTATCAACTAATATAGGTATCTTTAAAACTTTCTGATTAGGATTATTTTTAAGAAGAATACTTTTTAAATAATCAGATATTGTGATTACTAAATCGGAACTACTGGGTAAGTGTTTCTCTGTCCATTTCGATATGGAAGACTTAATTGTAAATTTCTCACTATGGCTATGTAAGTCACAGACTTCGGTGATAATTTTTATGTTTTTATTTTTTAGGATCCAGTTAAAAAACACACTATCTGCTTGAGTATTATACAAGATTATTGCCTCTGTCTTATTTTTTTTTACGTAATTAAGTAAATCTTTCCAATAAAAAAATCTATTAATAAGTTTTGATTTATTGAGACTGCTTTTTCCTAAATATTTTATTGTGAAATCTTCTTTATGAGTATCAACAGAAGCCTTTAAGTGGTAATGTGGGATAACCAATGTAACATTTGCTCCAGCATTTTTTAAGCCTCTTACAATATCACGGACTCTTCGGTCAGCAGCACTAAATCCCCTTTTAGCTGGAAATGGACTTGTATATACGAATACTATATTCATAATAAATATTTATGAAAATTTATTTCTTAAAATTAAATAAGCAGGATAAACTTTAAATTTTAGCCATCCAATAGCTGCAGTTGGAAGCAAATAATGTAAGTTTCTAATTGCCGGATTATTATAACTGAAATTACCTAAGTTCATTAAATAATAATAGAAAGCATTTATCCAGTTTTTCAAATTAGGTTGAATTTTAAATTCATCAGCAGCTATTATAAATTTGATAAATAGCATATCTTTTTTATCAAAATATTGTTGATAAAGATCACGGACTGCAATGTATGTAGATTGATGTCCCTTCCATTTCTTCGTATCAGCTTTTGCCGAAGTAACACCTACATTTAGCCGATAAACGCCTCCGTTTACATTTATATAATGAATACTTTGAGAATTAAGAACTTCTTCAAAACCTTTAAAAAAATCCGCACTATATCCTACTTCAGCATTTTGGTCCAAATAGTCTTGTTCGGAAATAGTGGCATTTAATAATCCTTTACTGAGTCCAACACTTCTATAACTCAATCCATAACGAAGTCTTGTTTTAATTGGATTTATATGACGTTCTACATAATTATTCCACACTGTCCGGCTTCCATCAGGATAGAGATGAACTGAATTTGTGACAATTATAAATCTATCATTTTCCCCATCTAAACCTTCTTGTTTTATCTTTTCATTAACCGCCTTTATAGTATCCGGTTCCAACAAATCATCACCAGAACAGTATGATACAACATTTCCTGTATAAAGTGTTCTGATTTTCTTCATGTTGGGAAATAATCCAAGATTTACCTCATTACGGTAAGCCTTTATTAGGTCAGGATATTGTAATTGGTATTTTTTGATAATGTCCCAGTTGGAATCTGGTGAACAATCATCCAAAATTATGATTTCATAGGGTAGTTCAGTTTGGTTCAATATAGACAAAATAGTTTCTTCTATATAATCTTCTTGATTGTATGTTACTATTAAAACCGAATGTTTTATCATAATTGATTTTTATTTTAAATTATTGAGAAAATACCTAAACTATTTTCTCATTTTTAGAATTTTAGCAGGATTACCTACAACTATTGCATAGTCCGGGACATCTTTGGTTACTACTGATCCTGCTCCAACAACTGCACTTTTTCCAATTTTAATTCCAGGTAGAATTATTGCACCTGTCCCAATCCAAACATCATCTTCAAGTATCACTGGTTTGGACACAATTGGTGCATAACGAATTGAATCTTCAGTATACTCATGCGTTAAACTTGTAATACTTACATGTGAAGCGATCAATACATCATTTCCAATGTTTACACCTCCACTACCCCAAATATGTACAAATGAGTTAATTGAACAATTATTACCAATTGAGATATTTTCTTGTCCATGTATTTTAACAGGAAAGTCAATATAGTTATTGTTACCGAATTGTTTAAAAGGAATTTTGTAAACTTTAATATATAATCTATTTATTCTATTTTTAATAGAAATCCTGGCTTTAACTAACACATTAAGATACTTATTCATTTTTAACTAATTATTTATTAATCAATTAATACTATTATAACTGCTTACATTAATTACTTATTCCAAATACCATAAGCTTTTTCACTAACTATCTTTTTTGTTTGTAATGCAATAAAAAATAAGGTTACAAATAATAAAATGTTCGTGGATAATATTACGCCATCTAAACCTATATTAAGTGTTCTTGCTAAAAAAATTGATAATGGTATATAAATAATACACTGAGCAATGGTACACATAAATAGAATTGATATCTTTCCCGTCCCTGACAGATAATAAATAAATATTGATAAACCTGTATTTATAATTATAAATATACAAAACTGTAATGCTAGTGATGTTGATACAACAACATCAGGAGTCCAAACTTTAAAAATATATGGTGATAAAACCCATAAAACGATAATTCCGAAGGAAAAAATAAGCCATATAAGAATTAAATTACGGATTGACTTTCTTATCCATGTCATATCTTTTTTTGTATTTGCTTCTGTAAATGCGGACCAAAAAGGAGTGATAATTATTGAAAAAACTACCTGTGCTGAAGAAAATAGTCGAAAAGCAACACTATATGGAGTAACATCAGAAGGGCTAAACAACTGTGTTACAATTATGTTTCCCATCCCATACATAAAAATGGCTCCTGCTTGGATTACAAAAAACTTTAAGCCAAGCCCCATTAAGTTCTTAACTAACTCCTTTTGAGGAATGGTGAATAATTTAGGTTTGTAGATTTTTAGGTTTCCCGAAAAAGAATAGATTGATATAATAACAAAAATCACTATAGGAGCTAACATAAATGCGACAGCTATAGAAAGAAGTGAATTAAGATTTGCTATTTTCAAAATATAAATAAAAATAAGTGCTAATAAATTGCCTAAAAAAATAAGCAAGTTACTAAAGGTTGTTTTCTGCAATGACAAAAATATAATTGAGATATTTTTTGTGTAAAGCTGAAGACAAAAAAGCATAAAAACTACCCAGACAACCAGATTCATATTTTCATCAAAATCTGAGGGTAAGTTTAGAATTACCTTCCAATTCAAAAATATACTAGTAACAGAGAAAATTAAAAAAAAAATCGCTGTGACAATAAGCATAGATGAATAAAGAGTTTGCACATACTCTTTTGCTAAAATTTTGTCATTTAATGCAACCGCTTCCGCAAATTTATTTCTAAAGCCATTTCCAATACCAATATCCATTAGATTAAACCAAGATACTATTGAAAAAATTGTCATCCAGACACCATATTTTTCCTGATTAAGCAGATTGATTGTAAGTGGAACTAATGCCAAAGAAACAAATAACCCTAATCCTTTAATAAGAAAAGAACCAATAATATTCTTTTTAATAACACTTGTTCTATCAGAGGTTTTTGAGAATATATTTAAAGGCTGAAGTTTCATACTTTAAAGGATTTAATAATATCCGTGATTATCTCAATCATTTCAAATGTCATCCCAGGCCATATAGGCAAACTCAGACAACTGTCAGCCATTTCTTCCGCAATCGGAAAATCACCCTTTTTAAGCCCTAAATTCTGATAAGCTTTCTGCAAATGTGGAGGAATTGGATAGTGAATCAGAGACCCCACTCCATTTTCTGCCAAATGCTTTTGTAATTCATCTCTTCTATTGGTTCGAATTACATATAAATGATAAGAATGGGTTGCATTTTGAGCAACTTTTGGAAGAATTAAATCTGAGAAATCTTTCATAGCTTCGTTATACCATCCAGCAATTTCTTGTCTTTGTTTTGTCCACTCATTCAAGTAACGAAGTTTAATTGATAAAAAACCAGCTTGACACTCATCTAGACGCATATTGAATCCGATTACTTCATTATAATATTTTTTTTCAGATCCGTAATTTCTAAGTACTGCTGCTTTTTGGGCTAATTCTTTGTTGTTGGTAGTAATTGCTCCTGCATCTCCCAAAGCTCCCAAATTCTTCCCTGGATAAAAACTCGTTCCATTGATGTCTCCCCAGCTTCCGGTTAACTTCCCATTGTAGGAAGCTCCTTGAGATTGTGCATTGTCTTCAATTACAAATAATCCGTTCCTGTCAGCAATTTTCATAATTGATTCCATCTCACAAGCCTGACCGTACAGGTGTACAGGCATGATTGCTTTGGTTTTAGAGGTAATAGAATTTTCTATTTTTGTAGAATCTAAATTATAAGTATCAATATCAGGCTCTACAAAAACCGGCGTAGCTCCTACATAAGAAACGGCTAAAGCAGTTGCAATATAAGTATTAGAAGGAATGATAACTTCATCTCCTTTTCCAATACCTAAAGTTTTGAGTGCAATATGCAATGCATCTAAGCCATTGCTTACTCCTATTACATGATCAACTTGATTAAATCTTGCATATTCCTGTTCAAAATTCTTTACCTTTTCACCAAGAACATACCACCCACTATCAAAAAATGATTCAAAAGACTCAAGGATTTCTGCTTTAATGGTTTTGTTAGTTTCTTCAAAAGATAAAAACGGAAGGTTTTTCATTTTATTTGTTTTATTTGTTTTGCAGGGTTACCAACCCATAAAGTATTTGCAGGCACATTGTTAATTACTACAGATCCAGCACCAATCATTGCATTTTCACCGATAATCAGCCCAGGTAATATAGTAGCATTTGCGCCTATAGAAGCTCCACGTTTTACAATCGTTTTGAGACACACCCAATCCTTTTGTTTTGATCGGGGCATTAAATCATTTGTGAATGTTACATTTGGACCTATAAAAACATTATCTTCCAAAGTAATCCCATCCCAAATTTGAACACCCGGTTTTATTGTTACATTATTTCCAATTTTCACATCATTTTCAATAAAAACCTGGCAGTTAATATTGCAGTTATCACCAATTACGGCATTTTTTAAAACAACACAATATTGCCATATCATTGTATCTTCACCAATATTTTCGCTTTGAACATCAGATAAAGGATGTATTTTAGCCATTCTTTCTATGATTTAAAAATTCATTATAATCTCTTATATAATCCATCTCTGTATATTCCATAGATGCTAATACCAAACATATACTTCCACTGGAGAAACCTTTCATTTCGCGCCATATTCCTGGTTTAATATGCAATGCTTTATTAGGATGGTTTAGAAAAAATTCTTTTTTTTTCGTTCCATCGTCTAATACAAATGTAAAAGAGCCACTGGCTGCAACAACATATTGCTGTAGCTCATAATGAGAATGACCACCACGTTCAGCATCCATTGGCACATCATATAAATAATATACTCTTCGGATATCAAATGGAATATTCATTTGATTTTCAAGTACAGTAATGTTGCCACTTTCGTTATGTACGATCGGTAATTCTACAATTTTGCAATCATCAACATTAAATACCATTTTTTAAAATTTTAAATTCTTCAAAATTTCTGATATAATCTGTTTCATTATAAGATTTATCAGAAACTATCAGCGCAAGTGAGTTAGTTGAAAAGTTTTCTAAACTTCTCCAATACATATTTGGTATATATAAACCATTATAAGAACGATTTAAAGAGAATTTATCTTCTTTCTCCCCATCATGCAAAATAACATCAAAACTTCCTGATAATGCAATAATAAACTCTTGCTGTTCTTTAAATGCATGTCCTCCTCTTATTTCACCACCAGGAACATCATAGATCCAATATGTACGAACAATTTCAAATGATAATTGATTTGGGTATTCAAAAAAAGATAAATTACCACGTTTGTCTAAAATCTTGGGAAGATTAATTATTTTCGGCTTCATATAATTATAGATCTACCTGTAAAAACTAACTAAATTGATACAAGATTAATATTTTTTAAAGTCTTTTATTTACATTTTCTTTTAAAAGAGCTCCTTTAACATCATATAAAACACCATTCTCATTTAAATACAGAGACCAATCAATATCTAGAAACTCTTGATGTGCTACCGTTAAAATTATAGCATCAAAATGAGACTTTTTAACTTCATCTCCCAAAACTGATAGAAAATTTATGTTATATTCATGCTTAACTTCCTCGTAATTTGCCCAAGGATCATAAGTAAGCACTTCAACTCCATATTCTTCAAGTGCTTCTATAACATCTACAGCCTTTGTATTACGAACATCTGGACAGTTTTCTTTAAAAGTTATACCTAGATTAAGAACTTTTGCCCCCTTAACCTTAATTTCGTTTTTAATCATTAATTTAACGACCTGAGAGGCAACAAAAGATCCCATAGAATCATTTAATCTGCGAGCTGCTAAAATAAGTTCTGAATAGTAACCTACTTCCTGAGCTTTTTGGGCAAGATAAAACGGATCAACTCCTATACAATGACCACCTACTAAACCTGGTTTAAACTTAAGAAAATTCCATTTTGTTCCTGCCGCTTCCAAAACATCGTGTGTGTCAATATTCATCAATGAAAATATTTTTGCCAATTCATTAATAAAAGCAATATTAATGTCGCGTTGTGAATTCTCAATGACTTTTGAAGCCTCAGCTACTTTAATTGTGGGAGCTAAATGAGTACCTGCGGTTATTATTGAACGGTACAGCTCATCTACAACCTGACCTATTTCGGGTGTAGAACCTGAAGTTACTTTCAATATTTTATCAACTGTGTGTTCTTTATCTCCCGGATTTATACGTTCAGGAGAATAGCCTACAAAAAAATCTACATTAAACTTTAACCCGGAAACTTTTTCCAGCACCGGAACACATTCTTCCTCTGTAACTCCCGGATAAACTGTAGATTCATAGATTACGATGTCGTTTTGCTTTAATACCTTACCTACCGTTTCACTCGATTTATGCAAAGGTGTCAGATCCGGACGGTTATTTCTGTCAACCGGTGTAGGAACGGTTACAATATAAATATTTGCTTCTTTTATATCTTCCAGATTTTCAGAACAGTACAATCCAATATTAGCATTGTTCTTTATCGGATTTTCATTTACAATAACTTGTTGCAGGATATCGTCTTCCACTTCTAATGTAGAATCTACCCCTAGTTTTAATTCTTCTATTCTTTTATTATTTATATCAAACCCCACTACCGGGTATTTTGTGGCAAATAACCTTGCTAATGGCAAACCTACGTATCCTAATCCGATAACCACGATTTTCTGTTTTTTATCCATATTATAATTTGAATTACATTAGGCTCAGTATATGCCTTGAATGATATAAAGTTATTTTCTTAAAATACTCCTATTTGAATATTTTTTCCCACCACGATTTTTGATGATCTGCTCCATAGCCATAGCCATATTTGTAACCATAACCATATCCACTGTTCATTTTGCTTACATCATTCAGCACCAAACCTACATTATTAATTTTCTTATCTTTTATCTGCTTGTTGATGAAACTCATCAATTCCTTTTCTGTATAACCCGATCTTGTAACATACACCGTAACATCAGCAACATCTGAAATAAGAAATGAATCTGTCACCAGCATTAATGGCGCCGTATCTAAAATTATATAATCATATAAAGGCTTTAAACTTTCAATCAATTCCTGATACCTTCCATTCGATAATAATTCGGTAGGATTTGGTGTAATCGCACCCGAATAAATCACATCGCAATGTGGATTAAACGAAGTTGGATGAATGATTTCTGATAAACCCATCTCGTCATCATACATGAATTCCGACAGACCCACCAAACCTCTTCTACCTTCGTTATACCTTTGTAACTGAGGATTACGTATATCAGAGCCAATAATCACTACTTTTTTTCGCGGGGTAGCCAGAGTCAATGCCAGGTTTACAGAAGTAAAAGTTTTCCCTTCACCCTTGACTGTAGAAGTTACAAAGATGACGTTGCCTTTCTTATTTTTAGGCAACATAAAATTTATGTTGGTAATTAAAATTCTGAATGATTCCGCTAAAGGAGATAAATCATTCAGCTGTACGATTTCAGGATCGCCTTTTTCCAATGAGGGAAGTTCTCCAAGAACTGCAGCACCCTCAAGAAGTTTTTCAAGGTCCTGCTTTGTTTTAATTTTATTGTTGAATAACTCCAAAAGGTAAATGATGGCAAAAGGAATTAACAAACCAACAATTAAAGCTCCCAGATAAATAATCATTTTCTTCGGAGAAACAGGAGCCGGGTTTGTCAATGCATCATCCACAATTCTTGCTTTAGGAGCTGCTATAGCTAATGAAATTGCAGCTTCTTCCCTTTTTTGCAGTAATAGCAAATAAAGCTGCTCCTTTATATTCTGTTGTCTTTCAATGCTTCTGAACATTTTCTCCTGCACAGGAATTTTTGAGATTCTTCCGGACAATCTGTTTTGTTCACCAAGAATTGTATTTTTTGAAATTTGTAACGCTGATCTGCTTTTCTGTAAACTTTGAATGACAGAACTCCGCATGCTGTTAATCTGATTGCTAATATTCTGAACAACAGGGTTTACCGTGGAAGAATTCTCAAGCAATCTGTTTCTATCGATCACCAATTGATTATACGTGGCAATATTAGAAACAATCCCAGGGTCCGAAAGCCCCACATTAAGCGGCAAAACCTGATACGCTCCCTGCTTGCTGACAGAACTCAGCAAACCATTCACCAGCTCAAGTTGTGACTCGGTTTCCAATTGCTTTTGGCGGCTGCTCATTGCAGTTTCCAAAGATAATTCTGCTTCAGTCTGAATATCCGCTATGTTATTTCGAAGCTTAAAATCTTCCTTTTGCGACTCCACCGTTCCAAGCTCCTTGCTGATGAGATTAATCCTTTCATCTATGAAACTGGCCGTTTTTTGAGCTTCTGAATTTTTATCCAAAATAGCTTCCCGGTTATAATTTACCGCTAACCCGTTAATAATATCTACTGCTTTTTCAGGAACGGGATCATTCATTGATATTTTGAGTACAGTCGCTTCTTTCTGTACCAGGCTTACATTGAGTTTAGTCAGATAATATCTGGCTCTGTTCATCCCGGACATAAACTGCAATCTAAAGTCTCCTTTACCTGAACTTTTGGTTCTATACGCAGCGTTTTTCTGAAACATAATCACACCAAACGGCATCGTCACAGATTTATTAAACTCAGTCTGTATGCTATTGCGAAAATCTTCAGATTCAATGACAATTTTGTTGCCACTTATCTTAGCCATAACTTCTTTATTCGGATATCTGGCTTTTTTGTTCTCACTGATTATTCTTACAAGAAACGGAGAAGTTTCTTTGTATAATTCTGTTTCTTTTATTTTTCCTTTAGCATAAATATTGGTTTCCAATGCTTTTTCTCTTACGACAGAAAGCATTAGTTTTTTAGATTTTAAGATCTCTATTTCATTATCCACAGAGTTGGTGCCCATTCCTCCGATACCGCTCAGTTCGGATATTACAGACATATCCGGCTGACCTGCGGAAGATTTTTTAACTTCTTTGATTAATAATGTTGATTCTGTACTATATACAGGAATACTGTATCTTAAAAAGAACCATGCTGCAATAAGTGTAATAATTGCACCTATTACAAACCAATACCAACGATTGATATAAGGCTTTAGAATTTCTCTGATGTTCAAAGACTCTTCCTGAGCCTCGTTATGAATCTGTGTCTGATTATAATCCAAAATAAAGAAGTATTCGTGAGATTAATTTTTTGTAAGGGCTAAAACTCCAATGACCAAAGAAGCAATAACTGATGCAACGGATATGTACAATCCTGTATTAGGATCTATTCTTGAAGCTTTTTCTCTGTTGGCATTAGGCTGTACATAAATCATATCATTCTGTTTAAGATAATAATAAGGAGAATTGATAAACTGTGCGCTCGTTAAATCTATTCTTTCTTTGGTAATCTGTCCATCAATATTTCTTACCACCAATACGTTGGTTCTAACGCCAAATACGGTAAGATCTCCTGCTAATCCCAAAGCTCCTAATAATGTAGAACCTCCATCCGGCATAACATACGTACCCGGTCTCGCAACTTCTCCCAAAACAGAAACTTTGAAATTGATCAACTTGATTTCCACCACAGGATTTTTAACGTACTCTGAGATAAGATTTGTCAATTTCACTCTCATGGTCTCAACATCCTCATTCTTTGCACTTACCACGCCAATTTGCGGAAACGTGATATTACTATCCGTATCTACAATATAAGTAGCTCCGGAAACCGGCAGCTGCTGAGGCAGACTGTTAGAACTTGGATTAGAATACTGTGTAATTGTTGAACTTGACGAATAGTTCTGATTAAACGGCTGCACCACATCCATGTCCTTCGCCGTCACACTAATAATTAATTTATCACCCGGCTGTAATGTGCTTCTGCTGTTTTTAATAGAGTTTTCCAATGCAATATTATCAATATCCTGCATGTAATTGATTTCCTGTCTTGGTGCACAAGAAAATACTGCTAAACTGAGAAAACTGTAAATAAAATATTTTTTTAAGGTCATTTCTGATAATTTTTTCACAAAAATAGGATTATTTTTTTTTAAAATAAAGATTGTCTTTGACTATAAATCAAAAACTGTGTTACTCCTCATTAAGACAGTTGGTTATTGAATAACATTAAAGTCTAAGTCATCAGCGACTTCTTTTTTATCCAAAACTTCAAATTCAGAATTATTGCTGATATATTCTGGCACTATTGTCTTTAAAAGCATGACAACCTGCAACTTATCTTTCTTAACTGCTGATTTTATAATTTGTCTACATAAAAAATCGATTTCGTTAAATTCTACATTCGGATCTTTGGAAATCATGATTTTTTCATGATGAGTGGGAACAGTAGTTGCATCATTGCTCAATAATTCCTCATACAACTTCTCACCGGGACGCAATCCAATGAATTTAATTTTAATATCTACATCCGGAGTAAATCCTGATAATTTGATCATTCTGTTGGCTAAATCTAATATCTTCACTGGCTCTCCCATGTCAAAGACGTAGATTTCCCCTCCATCACCCATTGTTCCTGCCTGAAGAACCAATTCGCAAGCTTCAGGAATTGTCATAAAGTATCTGATAATGTCAGGATGCGTGATTGTAACCGGACCCCCTTTTTCAATCTGTTTTTTAAAATGAGGAATTACCGAACCGTTAGAACCTAACACATTACCAAAACGAGTTGTAATGAATTTTGTTGTGTTGCTCTCCGAATTCTGCAAGGATTGTACAAAAAGCTCAGCCGTTCTCTTAGAAGCTCCCATTACATTTGTCGGATTTACCGCTTTATCTGTAGATACCATCACAAAACGGTTTACCTTGTATTTTTTTGAGAGCAATGCCACATTCTTTGTACCCAATACATTGACAAAAATAGCTTCATGAGGATTTTCTTCGATAAGTGGCACATGCTTGTATGCTGCAGCATGATAAACCATAGAAAACTGATAAGATTCAAAAATTTTTTCGAGTCTGTAAAAGTTAGAAATATCAGCTAAAACAAATTTAAATTTTTGCTCCGGAAATTTCTCAAGCAATTCGAGTTCCAATTCATACAAAGGAGATTCTGCCTGATCAAGCACAACAATAAGAGAAGGCTTAAACTGAGCAACCTGGCGGACGATTTCACTACCAATAGAACCCGCTCCTCCCGTCACCAAAACATTTTTATCAAAATGCCTTCTTGTCACCCCTTCATTTTCAATCTTAATAGGTCTGCGGTTTAATAAATCTTCGATCTGAAGCTGACGAATTCCCCCCACCAGATCAGAGTCACGCATCTTACTTACTGTAGGGGCTTTTAAGACCTTAAGATCGTTATCCAAAGCAAGCGTCATCCATTCTTCAAGTTCCCGCTTTGTCATGATTTCTTTGATAATTAAAACAGCATCAAACTGACTGAAAATATTTTTATTTTTAAAAAAATAATCTATATTATAAATTTTATGCCCTAACAAAACTGCTTTATTTGAATCTGATCTTTTGGTAAGAAAACCAGCCAAGCGATACGGGTAATTCGGATTATGCAAAATTGCTCTTGCCAAAGAGACAGAAGCATCTCCCACTCCAACGACTGCAACTCTCGTTTTTGATGATGATCCTTTAATATCAATCAAAACATTAAAAAACTGCTTAATGATCATTCTGAAAAAGAACATCAGTGATACAGAGATGAAAAAATAAAGATAAAGTGTAGGGTATAAATACAGTGGTTTACCTAATATTATCTCGATAAAAAAGTTTATAGAAATCAGTGTAACTAAAGAACTTCCAGAGGCAAGAATAATTTTAAAAAAATCAAAGAAAGTAGAATGTCGTATAATCCCTGCATAAGTTTTAAAAACAAACATAAACAATAGATTTACCGTAATAATAAGCAATCTTTTTTCCAGACGATGGTTAGGAAAATTTACCTGTACACCTAATTTTCTCAAAAAAACATATGACAGAAATATTGACATCAAAATAATAGAAACATCAATGATAATGACAATCCAGCGTGGTATATACCTCAACTCCGTGAGTTTTAAAATATTATCCCCTTTGTACAAAGCAGCAAAAGCATTATTGAGCTTTTTCATTCTCCATTTTTGGTGTTTCAATTATTCGGCAAATATAATCATATTAATCTAAAAAAACATCAATATTATTCCTAATAAATATTGTTTATACTTATTTAAAAATCAATACTTTAACATTATAGAATGTAAATTAATATTTATATAAGTAAATTTTTTTCGATTCTACCTTTCTAAACGATACTTTCAACTTCATCTTAGAACAAATATTCTCAAATAAAAACGAATGCTTAATATCATTAAAAACTAAATGAAGTTTTTCTATACAGACTTAGAAAAAACATTCTCTGTTTTTTAGAAAAGTCAAAACTTTACGCAATTATAATATTTTTTATTTTCAGCATAATTATAACTTATTAAATACCAATAAAGTATAACTAAAGTTACGTTAATAGCCCCGCCCACTATTTTATCACACCCTTTATAAACCAAAACGTCATATCTTTTAAATTTTCTCAAACTGAAAATTTGAGAACGAGCTTAGACCGTGAATATTTTAAAGATTATTTTTCATAAAATATATAAATACCAAAAAAAACTCCTGAGATAAAATACCTCAGGAGCTATATTGTGATCTTTCTTTTTACGCCGTTTTCTTTTTGTCAGCATAAAAACACACCAGTGTTGCAGCTATAATGAGAAGAACAGGAACATACTGATCGATTGGCGCAGGATTTGGATCTCCGGGACCTGCCGGAGCATCTCCTTCTGCCATTGTTTCTGCTGATGGCTCATCGTAAATAAACGGATTGTCTGACTGATTTGCAAATGCAAGACCCGAAATAACCAGCGAGCACATTATTATTATTTTTTTCATTATTTAAAATCTATTATTTTACTACTTTTTTAGAATATTCTTTTCCTGCTGATTTTGCCTTGATGATATACACCCCTCTTGAATCTAATTTAATACGAACCAATTTAGAGTTGCTGTCAAAATCCTGTACTTTTCTACCTGCAGCATCGAATATTTCAATGTTTTCAATATTTTTATTATTTCTTACGAAGAAATATTCACCGTCTCTGTATACTTCAAAAGCATCCTTCTCTACTTCTGCTGTCGCCAACACATTTAGCTTATAAACAATTTCGAATCTATTAGTAAATTCTCCTGCATTAGCTGTAAATGAATATACTTGTGTTTGAAGATTTGTATATGTTCCTGTTGATTTATCATGAAGATAAATTGCCTGTCCGTTTGTAAATAAACCTTCTTTATGAGATAAAGAAACTGTGAAATTTCCATTTTCAAAATGTTTAGCACCCAATGGAACTACATCATTGATGCTAAACGGAGCTCTTCCCTGAATAATTACTTTCTCAGCACCTGCCAATGAGTAGAATGCATCTGAACCTACACCCATAGCTTTTGAATCATATACATCATAAGCATTTGAAGCATTTTGACTATAAGTAACAGCCTGTGTAACTGTATTTCCGTAAGAAGTTGTCAGTTTAATCCAGAATTTACCTGCGTTTGGATCTACATTCTTGTTTAATGTAACACCAGCAGTAGAAGCACGCATTGCATTTGTAAACGAAACCTGACCTGCATCAAGAGCCCTTACAATAAAGCCCTGGCCAATTTTTGCTATACTTCCTAATCCATTAAGAGTGGCTGAGTTATAAGACTGTGTGCCTGGAGCCTCAGCCCATGTTCCTGATGCAGCATTGATGGTTGCGTATCCAACATTGGTTGCTGTACTTCCGGTTTGTGTTGTCACATTTCCTGTGGTATTATCCCAGAACCATAGTGTAGATTCTATTCCGGCAGTATTTGCATTATAGAAAGCCGTAAGATCTAAATTTGACGGATAAGGATTTCCTATTAAATTAAAGTTATTTAAACCTCCTGGAGTTCCCGCTAATGAAACATTTACGATTCCATTGTTTGGTGTTTTATTTGTTCCTCCAAAAAGCACTCCTGCATTTGCCTGAGGAACTTTTACCGAATATCCTTTTCCTGAATTAGCGACAAAGTTGCTATCAGTATTTGTTACAAGATCATAAAAATTTGATGTTGTGTTATATGTCATTACATACGTTGGAGACAATGCTGAAGAACCTGAAGAGTAAGCTGTAAAGATGTTTTGATCTACAACCGGTGATGACCAGAATACATATTTATTTACAGCACTTGCACTGTTTCTATTTGTTATAAATGAAGATCCAGTTCCAGCTGTGTAAGTACTACCAACTGTCTGAATGAAGTTACCTCCGTCATTTACGATAATATTACCGTTGTTGGTTGTGTTTCCCGTAGTGAAAGTTTCTCCGGAGTTTACCGTAAGTGTATTGTTTGCATTTACTGTGATTGACTGTGCAGTAAATCCTATTCCTGTATAAGGACCGTTTATTACAACCGGCTGCGTAGCAACGGGAGTGCCATCTGACCATACTGAACCGTTCCATGTATTTGCAGAATAAGAAGTAATATAAATATCATCAATATTCAATCTACCTCCAGATGTAGTTTTCTCAATTCTCAGTCTTACATTTCCACCTAAATTAACAGTAATTTCTTCTGTTGTCAAAGCAGTAGAGGTGGTGTTTATTGTAGAACTTGTAAAAGCCGTCCATGTAGCTCCACCATCCGTTGATGCTTTTAAAACCCAAGAATTATTGGCGTCTGTACCATATTTTGCATGACTTACCGTTACTTTACCCACTCCTGAGGTAATATCAAAATTGGTTTGTAAGAAACCTGTATTCTGAATTCTTACGGATTGAGAACCATTTTTTCTATCACTTGCAGAAGTACCCAATAATGCATTATCCAAGTTCCATGAACCCGCCGTAGATGTTACATTCCCTGCTGCATAGCCAGTCTTTGTCCCTAATTCGAAGTCTTCCCAAGGTGTAACCGGCACAGCCGTTACCGTTACTGTAAAAGTTGCACTGTATGCATTGTAATTTGAATCTCCTATATTCGCTGCCGTAATTGTTGCAGAACCTATCCCTGGGAAACTTAGCGTATTTCCAGAAACAGAAGCAACTGAAGCATCGCTGCTTGAATAATTAATTAAGATACCTTGCGCCGTAGTGGCAGGAAGCGTTGTATTCGGATCATTCACAACAGCCGTAACATTATTTAAAACAACAGTCTGATTACCTTTTGCAATCGTCAGCGTAATCGTTGCCGCCGCTGAAGTACCGGCAGTGTTTGTAGCCGTCACATCAGCAGTAAAGGTTCCTGCAACTGTTGGTGTGCCGGTAATTGCGCCTGTTATTGTATTTAAATTCAGACCTGCAGGCAAAGTTGTTCCATTTGCCAAAGCATAAGAAACAGGTGTCTGAGTAGCTTGTATGTTTTCTGAAAAAGCTACTCCTACGTTTCCTGTAAAGGAAGATGCCGTTACTACTGGAGTTGCCACAACATTTCCATCTACCGCAACAGTTGCAGCAGTGGCAACACCACCACCTGAAATTGTAATATTTCCGGAATAAGCTCCTAAAGCCAATCCTGATTTTAATCTTGCGTATACATTTTGGGATGTAAATGCACCGGCTGAATAAGAAATAGTCTTTGTGTCTGCAAAATCATTTCCTCCAGTAAGCGAAACTTCATAATTCGCAGGTGCAGTAACAGTAACTGCTGTATTATCTAAATTACTCCCTGAAACTGAAACCGATTGACTTGCGGAAGGACCATTACCTTCTACATAAGAAAACTCATTAAAACTACCAGCAGTTGTAATTGTTGGCAAATTACTATTCTGCTGAGTAGCATATAAAGTGAAATCATCAATTCCTACATAACCGTTACTTCCGCTTCCGCTTCCATTTGTAACAAGAAACTGAAAATCTATTGTTTGAGCTGCAGCCAATGACAATCCCGTAATTGTTACAGAATAAGCTGTAGGTGTAGTGTTTACATATGCAAAATTTGTAGCAGCTGTACCTGTTGCTGCAGTATAAAGGCTCGTTCCCGCAATCCCTGCCTGAACATATGTACCGCCGTTAATTCTGTATCTGAGATCCAACTGCGTAGGTCTTCCGCCTAATGCAAGTTGCTCTACATTCCATGTAATTACAAAACCATTAATTGTGCTGCTTGTATTATTTACCGCACGAAAAACAAAATTTGAAGAACCTGATGTTGCCTGCTTTTGTATAATTGAATAATCTGAACTCGATGTACCTGCACGACCAGCATAACAGTTATTCCCGTTCGCCGTATTTGTTGTAGGAGTAGACCCACCTGCTGTTAAAATCTGGTATGCAGCATTACTGTTATACGTTCCAGAAATTGACCAATCAGTTGGCAACGTTGCTGCTGTACCTCTGAAATTATCAAAATTCTGAGTATAAGTGTTGGCGGCACCAAAACCAGAGATTGAATGTTGCGCCCAACCCGAAACCGAGAAAAGCACCATCAAAAATGCCATAGACATCTTCAATAATTTTTGTAGTTTTAAATTCATATAATTTTAATTTCCGAGGACAAAACTATAAATTTTTCCTAAAAAATAACTGAACTTAAAATTACATAAATGTTAATTATCAATCACTTGTAAAATATTCTCATATTCAAAGCCTCTGCTTAAAAGATATTTAATAGTTTTTGATTTTTTTTGATACACCTGCAATCCTTTCTGTTTTGAAAAATGATTTTCGTACAATTTTTTGATTATCTTTAGGTAATCTTCATCATCAATTTCATCAAAACTTTTATTTATTAACTTTTCAGTGATGCCTTTTTGCTTCAGATGTATTTTAATTTTGTTTTTTCCCCATTGTTTAATGTTAAATTTTCCGCGAATATAACTTCTTGTGAATCTTTCTTCGTTCAGATAATTTTCTTTCATTAAATACAAAAGAATTTCTTCCTTCGCTTCAGGAATTAAAACAAATTCTCTCATTTTTTGTTCAACTTCTGCATGACAGCGGTCCTGATATACACAATAGTTGACCAGTTTTTGCTTGATTTCGTCAAAAGTGAAAAGTTTTTTTTCCGTTTGCATAGTTTGATGAGTATGAGTAATAAGTTGTTAAATTATCGCTTATTAAAAAGAGGTACAAAATATTTTTGCACCTCTTTTATTTATTATTTTAAAGCAGACAGCTAATTTCTATCTGCTGAAAGCATATTAGTAATTGAATAAAGCTTTTCCTTCCATCAATCCGTTTACTTTCTTTTTAACTTCAACAATGGTTTCTTCGTTTTTGATATTGTCAACCACTTCAGAAATTAATCCTGCAATCGTTTCCATATCATTTTCTTTAAGACCTCTTGTGGTAATCGCTGCAGTTCCCAATCTGATTCCGGAAGTTGTGAACGGAGATTTATCATCAAAAGGAACCATATTTTTATTACAGGTAATATCAGCTTTTACCAAAGCTTTTTCGGTTTCTTTTCCATTTACACCTTTATTTCTAAGGTCAACCAACATCAAATGATTGTCTGTACCTCCACTTACGATGTCAAAACCGTTGCTGATCATTGCTTTTGATAAAGCCTGAGCATTTGATCTCACCTGTTTTGCATATGTTAAGAATTGATCATCAATTGCCTCAGCAAATGCTACAGCTTTTGCTCCGATCACATGCTCTAAAGGACCTCCCTGAATTCCAGGGAAAACAGCTCCGTCCAAAACCTGACTCATCTGCTTGATTTCTCCTTTCGGAGTTTTGTGACCATATGTATTTTCAAAATCTTTTCCCATCATGATCATTCCACCTCTCGGACCTCTTAAAGTCTTGTGAGTTGTTGTCGTTACAACATGACAATGTTCAAATGGATTATTTAATAAACCTTTTGCAACCAAACCTGCAGGATGTGCAATATCTGCCCAAAGTGTCGCTCCGATCTCATCAGCCACTTCTCTGAATTTTGCATAATCTAAATCTCTTGAATAAGCAGAGAAACCTGCAATCAACATTTTTGGTTTTTCTCTCAATGCCACTTCTCTCATCTGATCATAATCGATCAAACCGGTTTCCTGCTGCACTCCGTAAGAAACTACATCATACTGAATTCCTGAGAAATTTACTGCGGAACCATGCGTAAGGTGACCTCCCATCGAAAGATCCATTCCCATGATTTTGTCTCCCGGCTTTAAAACTGCTAAATAAATCGCCGCGTTTGCCTGAGAACCTGAATGTGGCTGCACATTTACATAATCAACGCCGAAAAGCTGCTTTGCTCTTTCGATCGCCAAAGTTTCAACCTCATCTACCACTTCACAACCTCCGTAATATCTTTTTCCGGGATATCCTTCTGCATATTTGTTTGTAAGTACACTTCCCATCGCTTTCATTACATTTTCAGAAACAAAGTTTTCTGATGCAATAAGTTCTAATCCGTGGGATTGTCTTTCTCTTTCTTTTTCGATAAGGTCAAAAATAATGTCCATTTATTTTTAGATTTTAGATTTTGAACCCCAAAAATACGGAATTTCGTATAGATAACCTTATTCATTCTGATGATTTTTAAATTTTGGTTGAAGTGTTTTATCTAAATTTAATAAAATCTGTTGTGCATTTAGAATTTTAAATACCTTTAAATTCAACCGGAACTTTATCATCACTCCAACAATTGTTTCCGGTGGCATTAGATGATATGAAAGCTTTTATCAGGGGGACTTCCATTGATAAAAAATGTGAAATGTCTGAAATTATTTTCAGACATTTTTTTATAAAATATTTGGGTTTCTTCTTTCAAAGAGAATTGTATCACGCCAGATGCCATCCATCTTAGAGATTTTTTCCCGGAAACCAACTTTCCTGAAATCAAATTTTTCGTGAAGTTTTACGCTTGCCAGATTTTCCGGAAAAACGCTTGATTGTAAAGTCCAGATGTCGTTTTTTTCACTTTCAGCAATAAGTTTTTCCATCAGTTTTGAAGCGAAGCCCAATCCATTGTAATAAGGATCTATATAAACGCTCACTTCTGCAACGCCGGAATAATTACATCTTGATGAGACAGGGCTTAGTGCAATCCAACCGGCAATCTTTTCACCAGTATCTACCACAAATCTGGAATGATAAAGATGACCTTTATCCCATTCTTCCCAAGTCGGAACCATTGTGTTGAAAGTCGCATTTTTTGTTTCAATTCCTGATTTGTAAATTTCTAAAACGTCTTTGCTGTGAATAGTTTCCAAATGTTTTATGATAGAATTTTCTTTCATTTTCAAAGATTTGCTTTTATAAAATTAATGTTTAAATCTTAATTATTTTTTATCATAATATTTTTTCTTTAGCCACAAACTCGTTCTCACCAACAAAATTAAAACCGGAACTTCCACCAAAGGACCAATAACCCCTACAAATGCTTGTGCAGAATGAATTCCGAAGACAGAAATAGCAACGGCAATCGCCAGTTCAAAATTGTTTCCTGTAGCAGTGAATGAGATAGAAGCGTTTTTGTCATAAGGAACATTCATTGATTTATTAATGAAAAAACTCACGAAAAACATCAGTACGAAATAAATAATCAACGGAATAGCAACTTTCACCACATCCATCGGAAGTTCTACAATTTTGTCACCTTTCAAACTAAACATCAAAACAATTGTAAATAATAAAGCGTATAAGGTAATCGGCGAAATTTTTGGAATAAATTTTCGGTTGTACCATTCAATTCCTTTTGTTTTTACTAAAAAATATCGGGTAAGAAATCCTGCTAAAAAAGGTATTCCGAGATAAATCAAAACACTTTCCGTCACATCTCGCATCGGTACGGAAACATTGAAATTTCCCAAACCTAATTTTTGTGGCAACACATTGATGAAAAGCCAAACAAAAAAACTGTAAGAAAAGATTTGAAAAATACTGTTCAATGCCACGAGAAGTGCGGCATATTCTCGGTTTCCTTTCGCTAAATCATTCCAGACAATCACCATTGCGATGCATCTTGCCAAGCCAATGAGAATTAAACCTACCATATAATCCGGTTCGTTTCTAAGGAAAATAATTGCGAGGACGAACATTAAAATCGGCCCAACAATCCAATTGAGTAATAATGATAAAGACATTACTTTTTTATCCTTAAAAGCCATTGGCAGCAAAGAATAATCCACTTTCGCAAGCGGCGGATACATCATTAAAATCAAACCAATAGCCAACGGAATATTGGTGCTTCCTACAGAAAGTGAGTTGGTTACTTTTGAAATATTCGGAAATAAATAACCTAATCCTACGCCAATTGCCATTGCAAGGAAAATCCAAAGAGTAAGGTAGCGGTCGAGAAATTTTAATTTTGTTTGCATCAGTTTATTATTTAATTAAAGAAAAAACATACAGACATTCCATTGCAATCTGGTTGCTTCTTTCGGTGTATTTTTCATCCTGAAGAATGGAATTATCATAAGATTTTGGGTCGAAATATGTCGTTCCGATTCGCAAATCGCAACCCGGAATAAACGGACAGTTTTCATCAGCATCACCACAAGTCATTACTGCAACGAAGTTTTCTTTGGGTAAACTTTCGTCATCAATGGTTTTAGAAAAACAGAGATTAGATTTTCCTTCGCCAAAAATCACTTCATATTTTGGATTAGCGGTTTCGTGTAATTTTTTCACTTCAAAACCTGCGGAAATCAAAGCATTGATTGCATTTTGGTTAAAAGCTGTAGCTTCTGTTCCGGCAGAAAAAGTATTGATACTGAAACCGTAAAAATCTGCTGCAACTTTTGACCAAACTTGTCCCAGATGACTTCTGCGGGAATTGTGTGTGCACACGTAAACCAAGTTCACTTCTTTGCCAGAATTTAATTTTTCCTGAATATGATTGGCTAATTTTTCCAATAAAATTTTACGATCAGCATTGATTTCTTTAAAATTTTTGCTGATGATGTCACAACGGTTTTTGATGTTTTGATTCATATTTGAATGATTTATTTAATTGTAAGGAATGTTTTTTATTGCCACGAATACACAAATATTTTTACCTCTAATCTTTTCTACTCGTGCATTTGTGGCTACAAAACCACGATATTAAATTTGAAATAACACATAACCCAACAATGCACCACCCAAAACGATGAATGCACTGTTGATATTTTTAAATTGAAAAACTACAATTGCACTTATAATGGCAATTAAAATAGTTCGCCAATCAATGATTGTTTCTTTTGCCATCGTAATACAAATAGCTGCAATAATAGCTACTGAAGAAACATTTACGGCATCTAAAAAAACAGATAAACTTTTAGAATTTCTTAATTTTTTCATCAAAGGATTGACTAATGCAACCAAAATAAACGAAGGCAGGAAAATGGCAACCGTAGATAAAACAGCTCCCGAAACGCCATTTATTTGATAACCAATAAAGGTGACGGATGAAAACACTGGTCCGGGAGTGAATTGTCCAACCGCAATCGCATCCATCAATTGTTGTCGGGTTAAAAGTCCCGTTGTGACCAATTCTGTATCCAAAAATGCGAACAGCACATAACCGCTTCCGTATAAAACAGATCCGATTTTCAGGAAAATCCAAAACAATCGGATGTTGGTTTCGGAGAAAAAATTTTGATTGGTGATTTGTAAAAACACAAGCGGAACAAAGCTTTGCAGTGTATTCTTATTTTTATTTTTAAAGTAGAAAAAAGCCAATGCCAATAAACCCGCCCCGAACATCAGATAAATTTCGCTGATACCGAAGAAAGACAAAACCAACACAAAAATCCCGATAAATACTAATAAAACTGACTTGATCGATTTCTTAGCCAAAGGATAAACCGCACCAATAATAATGGCGATGATCGCTGGCTTGATGCCGTAAATCCAAGGTTGAATTTCGGGCAATGTTCCGTAAGTTTTGTAGAGCCAGGCAAAAATTCCGGTAATGAAAACTGCTGGTAAAATGAAACACAATCCGGCTACAATCAGTCCTTTCCAACCACCTCTGTCGTAACCGATGTGTATTGCCATCTCGGTACTGTTGGGTCCGGGAATAAGATTGGTCGCACCCAGCAAATCCAAAAAATGCTGTTCGCTCATCCAATTTCTTTTGGAAACCACTTCCTGTTGCATCATCGCAATATGTGCAGCAGGACCTCCAAAACCGATGAAACCCAGCTTTAGAAAGAGTTTGGCGATTTCTTTTGTAGTGATTTTAGCCTCCATTTTTCATTAAATTTATCGACAGACAATTTAAATTGCCACAAATGCACGAATGTTTATTTTATTATTCGTGTGTCATGGCTAAAAGATTAGCAACATCCGCTTCCCGGCGTGCAAGAATTAGAGTTATTTACAGATAATTCCGACAAATTTTTCTTTTGTTTTTCAGAAGGAATTCCGCAGGCATCCTGAGCCAGACAAGCTGTCGTTTTATTAACCAAAATAAAGTTTTTTCCATTGAATTCCAGATCATATTTTCCAATTGTCTTGTCTTGATATTCGACTTCAATTTCTGAATCTTCAATACCCAATTTTTCTTCTGAAAGTTTGATGATGTTCAATAATTTTCCAGGTTTCAAGCGATGTTCAAAATCGTTGGCGTTCCAAAGCTGGAAGTTGACTGTTTTTTCTGAACGAATTACTCCACCACAATCGATGAAGTTTTTGGTAATCTGTCCCACTTCCGTTACGTGGAAATGTTCAGGTACAAAAGTTCCGTTTTCTAATTGAAACTCTACATTTTCCAATGTTGGCAGAATTTCTTTGATGGTTGATAATTTCATTGTAATTAATTTTAAATTGTTATAATGCAATATTACGATATACTTTGATAAAAAAAACTTAGCAGCAATTCTGCTTTTTTACGGTGGAAATAATATTTTTAAAATAAGTATTCAACAATTCAAAAGCTTTTTCGTCAATGCAATAGCAAATGGTATTTCCTTCGATATTCCCTTTAATTATACCTGCATTTTTCAACTCCTTCAAATGTTGTGAAACGGTAGGCTGCGCCAAAGGCAGTTCGTTCACGATGTCTCCGCAGATACATTCATTTACTTTAAGCAAATATTCGATAATGGCAATTCTTGCAGGATGGCCCAAAGCTTTTGCAATCGTAGCAATTTGATTTTGCTGTTGCGTAAAAAAATCTGTTTTTGTAGCTCCCATTCTGAATAATTATATCGCAATATTACGATAAAAAAATTTAATAGAAAATTATTTTAATTAAAAAGATATATTTGCATAATCTTAAAAGCGAAAAGCGTCTGAAATTATGGGAAAGAAAAAATACAAAAAACAATTGCTTACTTCTTTAAAATCTCTTGGTAAATCTGAATATTTAATCCTTAAAAGTATGACCAATCTTATGATACAGAGGGAATTGAAGAAAAACAATATCACGTTCAAAGATGGAGACACATTTAGTTTCAAGGATAATATTTTTGATTACAGCGAAGATAAAAACGTAAGAAAATTAGCCAAACTTCGCAGAAAAATGCTAAAAACCATGAATAAACTGGTTGTGAAAAATAAATTTAAAGATAAAGAAATTAAATTTCTGAGCTAATTCAAAGCTTAAAAATATTGAAATCTGCTAAAAAGAAAATTTCTTTAAAATCAAGTGTAAAAAAAACAAAAAAGTCCCGGATGTTCCGGGACTTTAGTCTTGATATAAAGACGAAATTATTTCTTCGCTTTTTCTTTTAATTCTTCCTTATCTTTATCAGACGGATTCCAGACTTTTACTTCAGCATTTTTGTCAATTCCTGAAAGAATCTGAACGTTGATCCCATCACTTGCACCTAATTTTACAAACACTTTCTTGAATTTTCCATCCGGCTGCTTTACTTCAACAAAAGCTTTGTCTTTACCATTGCTTTTTTCATACTGAACTAAAGATTCATCCAATAACAAAGCATTTTTCTGAGAACTCATGACGATTTCACCGTTTGCTGAAAATCCTGCTCTGATGTATTCGTTATTTGGGTTGAGAACATCACCTTCAACGGGAAATTTTATCGTTCCGTTGTTGTCTTTTCCTTTTGGAGCAATCATAGTAAGTTTTCCGGGAAACGATTTATTCTGTAAAGCACCGATAACGATGTTCATATCCATTCCCTGCTTTAGTTTTCCGGCTTGTGCTTCGTCAATTTCACCTTGAAAAATTAGTGAATTCAAATCTGCAATCGAACAAATGGTCGTCCCTGCGTTGAAAGAGTTGGCTTCAATTACCTGACTTCCAACTTTTACAGGAACTTCAAGAACAGTTCCTGCAGCTTTTGAACGAATTTGAGTTGTTGCCAAACCTTGTAATTCCGGAGTTGCGCCTGTTTTTACGATTTGTAATCTTTTTTGTGCAGTCTGAAGCTGTTGATTGGCATTTTTCAGACCTTGTTGTTGAGAATATAATTGCTGCTGAGAATTCAAATATTCCTGCTTTGAAATTACACCCTGACTGAACAATTTTTGCTGCATCGCAAACTGCTTCTGCATATTGTCAACATTCATTTTTGCGTTGCTGATTTGGAGTTGAGAATTCATCACTTCCTGTTGTGCATTATTTACCTCAGCGATATTTGGGATAATTTTTACTGTTGCAATTAACTGTCCGGCTTCTACTCTGTCTCCTTCATCAACCAAGATTTTATCGATAATTCCTGCGATATTCGGTTTTATTTCAATTTCTTCTTTTGGGATGATTTTTCCTGTTGCCATCACCTTATCGTCCATATTCTGAACGGTAGGTTTTCTGGTAAGAAAAGCCTCACTTTCTTTAGAATTTGACTTCACAAGATAACTGATTCCTGCAAATAATGCCCATGCTAATAAAAGCCCCAAGATTATATAAATTGCTTTTTTCCAGGTAAACTTCTTTTTCATATTGTTATATAGTTTATTTTTTTAATTTAATAATTTTAAGATCTCCGAAAATTTTATTCGCTTCTCAAGGCTTCAATCGGTCTGATTTTAACTGCTCTTTGTGCCGGAATCATTCCTATAATTAAACCTAAAATCACCATCACAGACATTGCTGCAAATACATTGGTATAATTAACGGTCGGGTTATAAAACGGAAATTCATCCTGATTCTGAGTCATTGAATTGAATATCATTAAGACAAAAATCCCTAAAATGAAACCTAATATTCCCGAACTAAGTGTGATGACAACACTTTCCAACAAAATCTGATTTCTCACTTCAGATGGTTTTGCACCTAAAGCTCTCCGAATACCAATTTCTTTGGTTCTTTCTTTTACGGTAATCAATAAGATATTTGAAATGGCAATGACACCTGCCAAAATCGTCAGAGTTCCTACGATTATTGTTAAAAGCTGCATCCCAGTTAAAAACCCTGTGAGTTTTTTAAATTCTTTTCCTAAATTAAAACTTCCGAAAGCGTTCGTATCTTCAGGCGAAACCTGATTTTTGGCTTTTAATTCTGTCTTTACTCTTTCTTCAACAGTATTCACATCAACATTGGGCTTGCTTACAATCGCAAACATATCAATCTGTTCCCCTGCATTATACATTTTCGTATAAGTAGAAAGCGGAATAAAAACGGTACGGTCATTTTCAAAACCACCCCCTTTTCTCACTCTGAAAACTCCGATCACATTAAAGAAAAGCCCTTTTACGTTAATGGATTTTCCCAACGGATTTTCTTTCTTTTTTGAATCGAAAAAGTTGTTGTACACTTCTTCCCCAATCACTGCTACACTTTTGTTTCCGGAAACATCCGCATCATTAATATATCTTCCGAATATCAATTTCTTTTCTGAAATTTTATTTCCGATTGGGTAATCTCCGGTTAGAGAATAGGTAGCATTTTTACCATTCCTTGACATCGATTCGCCGGGTGTTCCTGTGAAACTTCCTCTTGAGTTCTGTGGCGAAATATAATCGATATCTGATATTTTTCTTTTTAAAACCTCAACATCAGATAATTTCAGATTCACATCTCTTCCTTTGGGAAAACCTTCATACGGAATTGATGTATTCTGTGCCCAAAGGAAAATAGAATTGGTTGCAAATCCCGAAAACAATTTATCAAAACCATTCTCCATCCCTTTTGCGGAACCCAGTAAAACCACATACAAAAACATACCCCAACCCACGCCAATCATGGTAAGAAATGTGCGGAGTTTATTATTTTTTAACGAATAATAAATCTCCTGCCAAGTATCTTTTTTAAATAAAATATTCATTTTTATCAGTTATGAGTTGAATTTCATTTTCAATTATCTCATTAATATTTCAATTAAACTATTCTGTTCTTAAAGCTTCTATAGGTTTAATTTTTGAGGCTCTGTATGCAGGAACGAATCCGGCAATCAAACCCGAAAAAACCAATGCTATGAATGCCATAAAGATAGTTCCCCATCCTACACTCGGTTCTTTGATAAAATATTCTTCGAGACTGTCGCCAATTAAATGCAATGCCAAAACTCCCAATCCTACTCCAACAAATCCTGAAACTACGGTAATTACCACACTCTCCTGAACAATCAAAGCAACAATGCTTCGTGGTTTTGCTCCAATGGCTTTTCGTACTCCGATTTCTTTGGTTCTTTCTTTCACGATATATACCATGATGTTGCTGATCCCGATGATTCCTGCAAGCAAAGTTCCTAATCCGATGAAGGTTACAATTCCTGTAAGAACTGCCATAAACATGAAAGTTTCGTTCATATTCTGAGCATTATTCCACACACGGACTGCATTTTCGTCATCCGGAGAAACATTTTTCCGGGCTTTCAACCTTTCTTTAAGCTGATCACCATATTTTATGGCCTGTTCGGGTGTCATATTCTCGTCATAAGCGATATAAACTCCGCTCACTGTATCCGAACCTTTTTTCATTTGCTGCAAAGTCGTAATCGGGACTGTAATATGTCTCTCATCCCAGTCGCCGCCGTCATCTGAGAAAACCCCGACTATTTTGAACATCGTTCCGTTGATGTCTAAATCTTTCCCGACAGGACTTCCGTTTTTTATTAAATCACGCTGCACCATCCTTCCTACAACCGCAACATTTTGCTTTCTCTGCAAATCTCCGGGTGTAAGGTAACGCCCTTCGAGCATTTTCCTGTTTTCAATAAATTTTTCTTCAGGATCTGCTCCGTTGATCTGGTAATTGCCACTTTCTTTACCGTATTTCACCATCAGATTGGCAGTATATCTCGGTGTAGAATACCCTACTTTTTCTTTATCGCTATCGATTAAGAAATCATAGTCTTCGTTATTCATGGTCACGGTTCTATTCGATTGCAAACCTTTATAAGCAACCGTCGTATTTCCTGTAAAAATGGAGATCAGATTTTGAGCATCTCTCGCAAAACCTTGTGTAAAAGCATTTTTCAGCCCGGTTCCTATTCCGAAAAGAACGATAAATATAAACAGACCCAAAGCTACCGTAAAGCCCGAAAGTACCGTTCGCAATACGTTACTGCGAATAGAACTGAATATTTCTTCCCAACGATCTAGGTCAAACATTTTTTCTTTATTAAATGATTAAAAAATTTAAAGATTAAAAATTAATGACTTTAAATTTTCAGTTGATTTTTATTTTAAAAATTAAAGCACAATCTGCTTTATAAACTCATCGCTTTCTATAATTCCGTCACGCAGGATTACATTTCTTTTGGTTTGTGCAGCAACATCCGGTTCGTGCGTTACTACGATAATTGTTTTTCCTTCGTTATTAATATCCTGAAGCAATTTCATAATATCGTGAGTGGTTTTAGAATCTAATGCTCCGGTCGGCTCATCTGCCAAAACTACTTTTGGATTGGTAATTAATGCTCTTGCAATCGCAACTCTTTGTTTTTGTCCACCCGAAAGCTCATTTGGAAGATGGGTTGCCCATTGCGCCAAACCAACTTTTTCCAGATATTCCATTGCTTTAAGATTACGTTCTTTTCTTGGCACATTTTGATAATATAAAGGAAGCGCAACATTATCTAAAGCAGTTTTATAGCCAATCAAATTAAAAGACTGGAAGACAAAACCAAGAAATTTTGAACGGTATTCAGCTGCTTTTACTTCGTTCAGATGTTCAATAGGAATTCCGTCAAGCTCGTAAACACCACTGTCTTTTTCGTCAAGAATCCCGATAATATTCAATAAAGTCGATTTTCCTGATCCCGAACTTCCCATGATAGAGACAAATTCACCCTCGCTGATATTAAGATTAATACCTTTGAGAACGTGCAGTTTACTCTTTCCTGTATCGTATGATTTATGTAAATTCTGAATTACTAACATTGAGTGATTGCTGTTTTTATTTCCAATAAGTAGAATATATTTTGGTTTTGTTACAAGAATAAAAATTTCTTTAAATAATTTAATGTTTAATATATAAGCTATTAATATTCAAAAAATTACAGCACATTGTTTAACATTAAACAGCACAAAACATTTATTTTTAATACTTAACTAGCTATAAACCAATATCAGAGGGAGTTTTATGTAAATGTGGAAAACTTTTAAGGTTAAAACTCAACCATTTAGTCTTTACCCCTTTTAAAATAGGTCTGCGTTGTCTAACTTTGTGCTTCGCACGGTACGAGAGATGAGGTGCTTTTTATGTTGATAAGTTAAAACTACAACTTTCAACAAATCAGAAACTTACTAGTCTCCTGAATTTTATACACAGTGATCTATTTTTTATAATTTTTTAAAGACATGACAATTTAATATGGGAATTTTTGATAAAAGAGTAAGCTATAAGCCGTTTGAGTATCCTGAAGTTCTTCAGTTTACAGAAGCCATCAACAAATCATTCTGGGTACACTCAGAAGTTGATTTCACAGCAGATGTTCAGGACTTTCAGTCACAACTTGAACCTCATGAAAAAAATGCCGTAAAAAATGCGCTTTTAGCGATTGCCCAGATTGAAGTTTCGGTAAAGACTTTCTGGGGAAATTTATACAGCCACATGCCGAAGCCCGAACTAAACGGTCTTGGAGCTACGTTTGCAGAATGCGAATTCCGTCACTCGGAAGCATATTCCCGTTTGCTGGAAGTTTTGGGTTATAATGAAGCTTTTACACACGTTGTAGAAGTTCCTGCTCTTAAAAAGAGAATAGATTTCTTATCAAATGTCCTGAAACACGCCAATTCTACCACTCCGAAAGAGTATGTATCTTCTCTTTTATTATTCAGTATTCTGATTGAGAACGTATCGCTTTTCTCACAATTTGCGATCATCCTTTCTTTTACGAGATTCAAAGGGTACATGAAAAATGTTTCCAATATTATTGCATGGACTTCTATTGATGAGCAGATTCACGCCAATGCAGGAATTTACTTAATTAATAAAATCCGTGAAGAGCAACCTGATCTTTTAACTGATTCTGATATTGAAGATATTTATACTTTAGTTGACCAATCTATCGAACTGGAAGGTGAAATCATCGACTGGATCTTTGAAATGGGAGAATTCAGCTTTTTTACCAAAGAAGATTTGTTAAACTTCATGAAATACCGTGTTGACGACAGTTTAAAGAAAATCAACATGCAAACCCGTTACAACATCACTCCAGAACAATATCGCCCGATGGTTTGGTTCGAAGAGGAAGTTTTCGCCAATTCTATGGATGATTTCTTTGCAAAAAGACCGGTGGATTATACAAAGCATGATAAGAGTATTACAGCGAATGATTTATTTTAAAATTCCCCTTCTCTGAAGGGGTGGTAAAAATTTAGAAAATTTTTGATGGGGTAGTTTTTTGAGCGCCGTTTTCCGCCTTCCACTCCCGCTTTTTTGTCATTGCGAACAATGTGAAGCAATTTATCGAACTAATAGTGAGTCGCAATAACAAAAAGAGCTCCGTTCAAGTCGGGGCGCGAGCGAAGCGAGCGGCAAAACAGTTAGTATTAGAAATCTGTCATTCAGAACGCAGTGAAGTGAAGAACCTCAACCTTAATATTCGTAAAACTTAAATTGACCTAATCGTTATTAAACATTAAGATAGAGTTAAAAGATTAATATTATTAAGAGAATGTTCCGTTCTGACAATAAGAAAGACAAAATATGATCAATGTAATCGTAACTTATACCGTAAAACCTGAATTTGTTTCAGAAAACAAAAGCAACATTCAAAAGTTTTTGAATGATTTTAAAAATTTGGATCAGACAAAATTTGAGTATAAAGTTTTTGTAAAGGAAGACGGTGTTACGTTTGTGCATTTTTCAAATTATGAAAACGAAGAAGTACAGAATGAAGTTTTAAATATTACGTCTTTCAAAGAATTTCAGAAATTAAGAGATGAAAGCGGACTTAATGATTCTCATAAAGTAGAATTTTTACAGCCTGTTTGAAATAAATAAGGGCGCAAGCGAAGCGAGCGTCGAAACAGATAGCATTAGAGGTGTCATGCTGAGCTTGTCGAAGCATTTAAGTTGGGATTGCTTCGTTCCTCGCAATGACAAAGCAGTCGCAATGACGTGATTCAGAAGTAAAGATAACAAACCATCGTCTTAGCCCTGATTGAGCGGTATGTTTGAGCTCTTTTTCTTTGCAAAAGAAAAAAGCGAGTAGCGAAAGCAGGTACACAAATGAAAAGAAAAACAAAATTTTCTGCTCCTAAAAAAAATTAATAAAACAATGCACAGGTTGCATTTTATAATATAAGAAATGGAAGAACAAAACAACAATATCTGGTGGCTCAACGAAGAATCTGAGCAAATGCTGAACAGAGGTTACCTTCTGAAGGGCGAAACCGTAGACGGTGCAATCGACAGAATTACTACCGCAGCAGCAAAAAAATTATACAAACCTGAACTTCAGCCGGCTTTCAAGGAAATGATCATGAAAGGATGGATCAGTTTTTCTTCTCCTGTCTGGGCGAATATGGGAACGCAGAGAGGTCTTCCAATCTCTTGTTTCAACGTTCATATTCCGGATAGCATCGAAGGAATTACCCACAAAATGGGTGAAGTGATCATGCAGACGAAAATCGGGGGCGGAACTTCTGGATATTTCGGAGAACTTCGAAACAGAGGAACAGCAGTAACCGACAACGGAAAATCTTCGGGAGCGGTTTCGTTCATGAAGCTGTTTGATACAGCGATGGATGTTGTTTCTCAGGGCGGTGTAAGAAGAGGCGCATTTGCAGCTTACTTAGATATTGACCACGGAGATATTGAAGAATTTTTATCAATTAAAGACATCGGAAGTCCGATTCAGAATCTGTTTACCGGAATTTGTGTACCAGATTACTGGATGCAGGACATGATTGACGGTGATATGGATAAACGTAAAATCTGGGCAAGAGTTTTGGAAAGCCGTCAGCAAAAAGGTCTTCCATACATTTTCTTTACCGATAATGTGAACAGAAACAAACCTCAGGTTTATAAAGACCTTGGATTGACGGTGAATGCAAGTAATCTTTGTTCGGAAATCATGCTTCCATCTACCAGAGAAGAATCTTTCATCTGCTGTCTTTCGTCTATGAATCTAGAATTATATGATGAGTGGAAGGATACGGATGCTGTAAAGCTTGCAATTTATTTCCTTGACGCTGTTTTATCTGAATTTATCGAAAAAACGGAAGGAAATTATTACCTTCAAGGTGCAAGAAACTTCGCAATGCGTCACAGAGCACTTGGTTTGGGCGTTTTGGGTTACCATTCTTACTTACAGAAAAATATGATTCCGTTTGAGAGTTTTGAGGCTACGCAATTCAATGCAAGAGCTTTCAGACACATCAAAGAACAAGCGGATCAAGCTTCAAAAGAGTTGGCGAATATCTATGGAGAACCAGAATTGTTAAAAGGTTATGGTTTGAGAAATACCACAACAATGGCGATTGCTCCCACTACTTCAAGTTCGGCAATTTTGGGACAGACTTCTCCCGGAATCGAGCCTTTTGCTTCAAATTATTACAAAGCTGGTTTGGCAAAAGGAAACTTCATGCGTAAGAATAAATATTTGGCAAAATTGCTGGAAGAAAAAGGTCTTGACAATGAAGATACGTGGAGAACTATTATGCTAAATCACGGTTCAGTTCAGCACCTGAATGAACTGACTGACGAGGAAAAAGCAGTATTCAAAACATTCAAAGAAATTTCTCCGATGGAGATTATTTCGCAGGCTGCACAAAGACAGCAATACATTGATCAGGCACAATCTCTGAATTTACAGATTCCGTCTACGATGCCTGTAAAAGATGTAAACTATCTTTACATTGAAGCCTGGAAGAAAGGGGTGAAAACTTTGTATTACCAAAGAAGTTCGTCTGTTTCTAAAGAAATGATGGTGAATTTTGTGAGCTGTTCAGCTTGTGAAGCATAACTAAAAAATCATACAGATTTGAAGCACGTCAATTGACGTGCTTTTTTTGTGGACAATTGTCATTACTTTAAGCGTTTTATATCGTATATCATCTTTTTCATTTATTTTTTTACTTCATAATTTTTTTTGATAAGAAACATAAACTAAGTATGTCAACATTTATTCTATTCATAAAATTATATATTAATAATAATCATATCCATATATCCACAATCATATAAAATATACAATTATTTAAATAAAAATCAATCAATATATTTACAAATTAATTTATTTAAGTTTAATAAAAACATTAAAAAAAACACAAAATGAAAAAAAATTTACTTATTTTTTGTGTAAGCTTTTTCTCTTTTGCTTACACAAAAAATCTCAATTTTACTGATTCTAAATTTAAAGCATTAATCTTAAGTTCAAATGCAAGTAACGGAATTGCCAAAGACATCAACGGAAATTCTATTGCTATTGATGCTAATGGAGATGATGAAATTCAGGTTTCTGAAGCGCAACAGGTGGTGATTCTGGATGTAAAAATGGATGCAACTCAGAAGTACGATGTAGCAACTGGAGAAATTAATTTCCCTTACTATTTTAATCATCTTCCAGAAAATATTTCTGATGCTTTGCTTTTTACAAATGTTGAAGAACTCTATATTTCAGATACTAAAAATGCAAATATCAGTTTTGTAAATAATAATAAAATTAAAAAACTGATGTGTATGAATCGTTGGTTTTACGACGAGGGATCTTTCAACGGAAATTTCTATGAATCTGATTTTTTTCCTGTAGATTTTACCATTGATAATTGTCCGTCGATTCTAACAATGAATGATATTAGTGCATTTTATCATCCTTCTTTTTTAGGGCAAGCTATTTTCAGAATTAAAAATAATCCGCAGTTTAACGGTGCATTGGCTCTGAATGACAAATTAGTTTCTGAACTGTACTTTGAAAATATCAATTTAACATCAATTAATATTGATGATTGCAGAGGTCTTGTAAAATTATCGGTTCCCAATATTGCAACATTGCAGACGATTAATATTACCAACACACAAGATTCACAAACAGATGATCAAGAAATTAATTTGATTGCAAATAACTGTACTTCTCTTTATGAAATTATTTTAGATGGCGATTATTATGACAGTCGTGCAGTTTATCTATCTGCAATCAATGTAAACGGATGTCCTTCTTTAAATAAAATAAAAGGTCTTAATGCTCCCAACATTGATTTTTCTGGTGCCGGATTGGTCAATCTTGAAGAATTGGATTGCGCCTTCTATAATCGTTATGGCTATACATCATCATCTTTTGGTAGCGTAATATTAGGAAAAGTGAACTCTATTAATCTTACAGACCTTCCAAACTTAAAAAAACTTTTAGCTTATAACCAACCAATCAGTAATATTGATTTCATAGTATGCCCATCACTTGAAGAAATAAATATAGTTAATTCTGCTTCTTTTATGACGAGTATCAATGTAAGTAATTTGACTAACTTACAAACACTCGATGTGCATAATGTGGCAAATCCAATAGACTTACCTGAGAATCTGCAACAAATTAATGCGCAAAATTGTACAGCTCTTACGACTTTAGAAATCTGGGGAAACTATGATCTAAAAAGTTTAAATTTACAAAACTGTTCTAGCCTACAATATCTTATTATAGGGAACAATTTTTTGCACAATTCTTTTCCCGATCTCAATACACTAAATCTCCTTCAATGTTCAGGTCTTGAGGAGTTATATATCAAAGACACTAAAATAAACTCGTTAAATATAGGAAATTGTACTGCTTTGAAGTCTTTGGTATTAGAATCTAATGACTTTCTTCCTGAAGTAAATATATCTCAAAATGGAGCTTTGGAATCATTACATATTGCAGATTTACCTTTATTAGCTAATTTAAGTACTTCCACCAACAATATAAACGTGAAAAGTGTGGGGGTTTTAAATTGCCCACTAATTACACAATTAGATTTTTCCACCCTATCAGACTTAGAAATAATTTCATTATATGATATGACTAATCTTATTTCTGCTAATCTAAGAAACAATTCTTTGGAGCAAGTTTATGATTTTTATAATTACAACAGCAATCTTTCCATTTGTGTTGATGATGCGGATTTGGTACAAGTGCAAGGTACTTATCCGGATATTAATTTTTCAAATAATTGCAACAATTTAATTACTACCATCTGGAACGGAACAATATGGAGTAATGGCATTCCTACAGCCTCAGTAAATGCAATCATCAATGCACCATATTCTACAGCATCCAATCCTGCTTTCACAGCAAAAAATATTATTGTTAATAACGGCGCAGCTTTAGAGATTACATCAGGAAACACAATCAACGCCGCTGATGTAACGATAAAAAATGGTGGTAACCTAATCCAAAGAGATGGTTCTACATTAAATTATACCGGCACTTTCAAAGTAAAAAAGTACTCAACAAGTGACTTTGATAAGTACGCTTTCTGGTCTTCTCCGGTAGTCTCTCAGAATCTTAATGCAATATATGGTACAGGAATTACTCCGGCATTCATTACAGAATACAATACGGCAACTAATTATTTTGTGAATGCAGCCTCACCTATTTCATTGTTCGGTAAAGGATATTCTATTAAAACTCCGGTTGCCAATGCATCTGTTACATTCACGGGAGTTCCTAATAACGGTTCTCAGACGTATATGCTTTCCACTGCTACAAACGGATTTAACTTAGTTGGAAATCCTTATCCTTCAAATCTAAATTTAGATACTTTCTACACTGCCAACTCAGCAAGAATTTTGAATACATTCTATTTCTGGGACAATACAAGTAATTCTGTAACGACTCAGGGAGGAACAACGACTACAAACATTGGGTATGCTACCTATAATCCGCTGACGCAAGTTTGGGTTCCTGCTCCGAATATTTCGACAGTACCTACCGGAAATACTGCTCCTGTAGGTCAGGCATTTTTTGTGAAAACATTATCTTCATCTGTGGATACTTCTCTAAGTTTCACCAACGAGATGAGAGTGGCAACAGCGGGAACTTTCTTCAATAAAAATAATTCTTCAACGGAAGGCAAATTTTGGTTAAGATTAAATTCCCCATACAACACCAGCAATACTATGGCGGTGGCTTATATAAATGCCGCATCAGATTCATTTGACAATTATGATTCTAAAGCAATGGCAACAGGCTCAGATGCTTTTTACACGTTTGCAGATACTCAGAAACTGATTATTCAGGGGAAAGCAGATTTCGATATCAATGATATTGTTCCGGTAGGCGCAAAACATTTTGAAAACGGAAACTTTACGATTTCATTAGTTCAGAAAGAGGGCATTTTCAATAACGGACAAGCTATTTATCTTCATGATAAAGAGTTGGGAACTTATACAAATCTTCAGAATCAGGCGTATTCATTTGCTGCAAATGCGGGAGAATTTGGAAACAGATTTGAAATTGTCTATAAACTGAATGTACTTTCTACTTCAGAAGTGCAAAAAAATACTTTAGAGGTTTACAGAGATGGGGAAGATTTCTATGTAAGAAACAATAAAAATATTGAGACCGTAGAAGTATTTGATGCAACTGGAAGAAAAATCCAAGAGATAAAAGAAAATTCAAAATTGGTTCGTATAAAATTAGACGATAAAGGATTGTATATCTTAAAAGCTATTTCTGAAGGTAAAGAATACATTAAAAAATTAATAAAATAACAAATGAAAAAAATATTAATAACTTGCTCAATAGTACTTTCTACATTTAGTTTTGCGAAAGAAAGTTCAGAAAACCAGTTCGTTTATGAGGAATCTTCCAGCACATTTTCGGAAGAAGACACATTTCCCGGAAATCCGGGTGATCCGAATACAGCACCAATTGATCAGTATGTTCTGATACTTCTTACCACAGCATTAGCCTTGATGGTTTTTGTCGCCAAAAGAAAAAAAGTTGTTTAATGATTTATTTAATCTGAAATATAATAACCCTCTAAGTTTTGCATAGAGGGTTTTATTTTGCTTAACAGAAGGAAGTGATTTAACAGATGTTTTTTAAGCATAAGGAAATATGAAAAAGTAAAATTTTCAAATAATTATCAATAAAAAAGTAAAACAAACTTTACATATTGTAAAATATTTATTACATTTGAATAATTAAAAAATTACAAACATGAATACATTACAACTTTTCCCAAATCATTTTAAAAATATCGGTTGGTTTATTTTTATTCCATCATTAATTTTAGGAATATTATCATTAACTGATGTTTTTGATTTTCCCGACGTCACTTTGCCTGTTTTTTATAACTCAGGATTTCCTTTGAGTAACGAAGAATCAGGATTTTTTAAAAATACGGAAATAGATTTCCTTCCAAATCTTTTTGGAATGTTAATTATTATTGGTGGAATAATGGTAAGTTTTTCAAAAGAGAAAATTGAGGATGAATACATATCAAGTTTAAGGTTAAAATCTGTTTTTTGGAGTTTGATTGTGACCTATTTTATCGTTATACTTTTATTTTTAACCATCTTTGGAAGTCTTTTCTTTACAGCAATGATTCTGATTATGTTTTTACCTTTGGTTCTTTATGCTTTCAGATTTAACTATTTATTACTTAAAAAATGAAAAACAAAATTAAACTCGAAAGAGCCATAAAAGATATCACACAGGAAGATCTCGCAAAAAAAATCGGAGTTTCCCGACAGACCATCAATGCCATGGAAGCCGGAAAATATGTTCCGTCAACGGTTTTAGCCTTGAAAATTGCAAGATATTTTGAGAAAAAGGTGGAAGATATTTTTGAGTTGGAGGAGAGAGATTAATTGTAAATTGTATTTGATTATTTCTAATTAAAATCAATGAAAAAACTAACCACCGTTTTCCTAATTCTGGCTATACATATTTTTTATTCCCAATCTAAAATTTATGCATTTGTAGGCAAGAAAATTTCGGTCGAAAGAGTAAAACCCGATGACAGTTTTAATCTAAAATATAGAAATGTTTATAAAGTGGAACAGGTTTTTGATGACGAGATTAAAGCAGACACTCTCGTCTTCAATTCATTTACCCACATGAATCAAATCAGATACTCTGTTTATGATTATGCAATCATTTATCTTGTGAAAAATGAAAACGGTGAATTCGTTCATAGAAGAACTTATTACAAACCAATAATTTTAAAGAAAAATGGAGAATGGTATGGTTTTGACATTTCAGACAAGAACATTAAGGGATATGAAAGCATAAATAATGAACGCCTCAATATTAGGAAAAATCTAGCGATTGGAAAGACTACCATCAATGAGAAAATAAAAAATAAATGGCTTGTTAATGCGTTTTATCCTGAAAAATTCTTTACTCGAATAGGTAAAAACAAAGTTGAGACTAAATATCTAAAAACGGCAGAAAAACTTTTTAAATCTAATTAGATTTACTATTTTTAATATCCCAAAACTTAATCAACAGTTATGAAATTCGGACAAGTAGAAGATCCTTCAAAAATAGATTTTACATTACCTAAAGATCATTCGAGAACCAAAGAAATTTTAAAGCAGAATAAAAAAGGACTTGAAAACATCTCTATCGGATGTGCAAAATGGAATAAAACAGACTTAAAAGGCTTTTATCCTAAAGGAACAAAAGACGAACTGACTTATTATGCCACACAATTCAATTCTATTGAACTGAATGCAACATTTTACGGAATGCCCACTGCTGAACAGGTTTTGACATGGAAAGAAAAAACCCCGGCAGATTTTAAGTTTTTCCCTAAGATTACAAATACGGTTTCCCATTTCAGAAGACTTTTGAATATTGACGATGTTGTCACTCAGTTTGCAACGGCAGTTTTAAATTTTGACGAAAAATTAGGAATGGTTTTTCTACAGCTTCACGATAATTTTAAACCAAAAGATTACGAAAGATTAGAGCAATTTGTCAATAAATGGCCTAAAGAAGTTCCTTTAGCGATTGAACTTCGAAATACAGAATGGTTTACTGATGAAGAGATTTTCGATAAAACATGCAGCCTTTTTGAAAACAATAATATTACGAATATTATCGTTGACACCGCCGGAAGAAGAGATATGCTTCACATGCGTCTTACTACACCCAATGCATTCATCAGATATGTTGGAGCTAATGCCGAAAGTGATTACGAAAGATTAGATGATTGGTTGAAACATCTTACAAAATGGAAAAAAGAGGGTTTACAAAACTTATATTTCTTTGTACATCAAAACCTTGAAAAAGCTTCACCATTGCTTTCAGCATATTTTATAGAGAATATGAATAAAGAATGGAAAACTGATATTATTATTCCAAAAATGGGACAGGAAAATATGCCGAGTTTATTTTAATGCTACGTCATTTTTATTTCTTATCCGAACCTAAAAATGTTTAGAAAAATAATCATTTCTTTCTCACCATCAGAGAAACATTCAAAAATATCAGAAGAAAACAGAGTGTCACCCAAATTCCTGTCTGCATATTTTCAAAATTGTAGGCTTCTACATGCTTTTTTGCCTGTTCGGAGAGCTTTTCACTCTGAATGATGTAGTTTTGAACTTCTACGATCTGATCCATATTTTTATTGGGAACAGCGTGTTGGGAAAAATAAACCAAGTTTTTCTTTCCAAGATAACCGGCGATCCAATACTGATCAGATTTGGTTAATTTAAGATGCTCGATTCTGTAATATTCGGGACGTACTTTACCAATGTGCTTCGTTTCAAATGTTCCGCTTTTATCGAGATTATTGACATTAATCACATAAAAATCAAGCGGCTGCGGAAGTTTATTAATTACCTGTAATGAAACAGCATTGCTCACAATACCAATCGAACTTTTTTTGATAAACCAATACGTAAAAAGTGAAATGGAAAACACCAAAGTAAAGATCCGAAAAATCTTTGCCCATTTAGCAAACTGTCCGGACTTCACTTTAAATAAGAAAAGCGAAAGAATCAGTGAAAAAAAAATGATAGAAATGATAAATCCCATAGTGCAAAGATAATCATTAGAGATGTTTTGAAGGAATGTTAATCAACATTCCACTCTTTATAAAACTGGTCGAGGAAATTTAGCATAAAATCATGTCTTTCCTCGGCTATTTTTTTACCTTCTGAGGTATTCATTAAATCTTTTAACAGTAAAAGTTTCTCGTAAAAATGATTGATAGTTGTTCCGTTTGATTTTTTATATTCTTCTTTTGACATATTTAACTGAGGTTTGAGATCAGGATGATACATCAGATTATTTTTAAAGCCTCCGAAATTGAACGTCCTTCCGATTCCGATTGCTCCAATTGCGTCAATACGATCTGCATCCTGTACAATTTTTAATTCAATCGGTAAATCTTTAGGCGCTTCTCCCCTATTTTTGAATGAAATATTCTGGATAACAAACAAAACCTGTTGAATAATTTCTTCATCTGCATTTTGGCTTTCAAGAAATTCTCTTGAGATTTTTAAAGCTAAAGTTTCGTCTCCATCATGAAATTTAGGATCGGCAATATCATGAAGCAATGCAGAAAGCTCTACAACTTCAAGATTACAGTTTTCAGTTTTTGCTATTTTTTTGGAAAGTTTCCAGACTCTTTCGATATGAAACCAATCGTGTCCTGCTTCTGCACCTTCAAGTTTTTCTTTTACGAATTGTACTGTGTTTTGTATGATGTTGCTCATTGTTGATTTTATTTTTTTCTTAGGATTACTTTTTAAACCTCCCCGTCAAAATTTTTCAAATTTTGCCAACCCTCCAAAGGAGTGGAATTCTTGATTCAAATATTATTGAATTTCTTTTAAAATAATTTCCCAAAGATTTTTATTATAACTTCTGAAAAAATTGATATGTCCTATCTTACCTTTTTCAGATTCTGAAGTTTTGATTAGTCTGTATGTCGGTTTCAGATTCGGATAAGTGTCATTTAATAATGATTTTACTCCTTTTTCTGTTAACCAAACATCATCTTCAGCCTGAATTACGAAAACTTTTTGTTTTAAATCTTTCGAAAAATCATCCGTTTTAAGCAATAATTTATTGGTAGATTTTGGGTTCAAAATTAAGATTCTCCAGTCATAAGCGCAATTTTTTGGGAGACTTTCTCCAAGACCGAACCAATGTGCTGGAAAATAACCGAATAGTTCTGTAAATAAAGGCTGAGCGATCCCAAAACCTAATAAAGCTTCAATTTTTGTACGCCATTTTAAATGTCCGATGAAAGCATTTTGAGTTCCGACAAAAATAAATTCATCAAATATTTCAGAATCTTTATTCATCCCGAGAATTAAAGCTCCTACAGAATGCCCGAGGCAAAATTTCTGATGATCTGGGAAATTCTTTATGATAAATTGAGTTAAAGCTTTATAATCCTGACTTCCCCAAATTCTCATGGAACTCTGAAAATTTCTCATTTTATGAGGTTTTGAAAGACCAATTCCTCTATAGTCATAGGTGATAACGGTAAAACCCTTTGAAGCAAAAAACTGAGCAAAAGAGAAATAAATCTGCTGCTTTACTCCGGTAGCAGAGTTAATCAGTAAAACTTTATGATTGCTTTTTTCAGGTTTGAAAATGTATGCCGTTATTTGAATTTCGTCTTCAGTCTGGAGGATTAGTTTTTCCATGCGGTTACAATAAAATATCCACTGTAAAAGTGGATATTTTTATCATCAGTTTTGAATGATTTTTAAATTTTCGATATGCGTTAAATAAGGTAATCAGATAAATTCTGAAAGTTTAGGAAGTGCAGTCTGTGCGCCTTTTCCTAATGAAACCTTTGATGAAACTTCATTTCCGAACTTGACACAGTCTTCAATGGAATTCTGATGACATAATGCAATGGCAAAGCCTGAAGTAAATGCATCGCCCATTCCCATTTTGTAAACCATGCTTTCGTTTTCATTTCTGAAGTATTTCATTTCTGTGCCGTCAAAAAAAACGGTAGAATTGGTTTCATCCCGAATAAAAACTTTATTAAAATATTTCTTGAGAACTTTTTCTTTTTGGTCTTCTCCGAAAATAATTTCCAATTCACTGCTTTTGGCGATAATAAAATCAGCACTTTCAATAATTTCATTGCTCAAAAGTCGTCCCGGAGATGCGTACAAACCCACCATTTTCCCATAGCTTTTTGCTTTTCTAACAGTATATTCTACGACATTCATTGGGATTTCCAACTGAAGAAGAATCATATCTGCTGCGTGAATATATCGATCTGCCTCTTCAACATTTTGAGTTGTAAGATATTTGTTGGCAGCAGGAACTACTACAATTGCAGCATCACCATCTGAACTTGTAACATATGCGGTTCCCGTAGAATCCTGATCAGTTTCAGTAACAAAGCCTACATTAACGTTTTCATCGACGAGATTTCTCATGATTTGCTGTCCCAGAGGATCAACTCCCACACAACCGATAAAATAAACATTTGCGCCTAATCTCGCAGTTCCAACTGCCTGATTCGCACCTTTACCACCAAAATAATTATCACAGTGACTTGCCATGACCGTTTCATTAGAAGAAGGTATCTTTTCAGTATATAAAACTAAGTCTAATGAGCAGCTGCCAACAACGACTATTTTGGGTTGTGCCGGGGTAAAATTCATATTTTGTATTTTTAGCTATCAGTAAATTTAAACAACTTAATCTTATAAAAACCAAATATTTTTAATTCACTAAAATCTCTATAAATTCAGTAATGATTTTTACAGGTTGACCAGCTTTATCATAAGCAATATAACTAGCGTAGAAACCTTCACCATAACCGGTTTCAAAGCCGAAAATAGTTCCCGGCAATTCTTCTGAAGGTTTTAGAAACGCATATTGATCGATTGCTCCGTTTTCGTCAAAAAAATGCTCATGGAAAAACTCTTCGTAAATCCCCATAAAATCATCTCCTTTTCTATGAAATAATTTTTGCTCTAAATCGTTAAGACTTTTCTGTGTTTCAACATCCATAAAACAGCCCATTCCGCTTTCTACAGGATAACCGAAAACTTCACCTTCAGCCAAATCTTTGATATTCTGACTTTCAGTCGTCGCTAATTTCCAAGATGTAATTTGTGCTTCGTTAAAAACAATTTCAGCATAAGCAACGCAATTGCTTTCTCTTTCTTTGTGAAGCAAGACAGAAAAATCTCCTTTGGGAAAAACATCCGTAAAAGCCTGCATATCATTCGTAATCAAAGGATCGCAAGCAACCAGTTTCCCGGTTGGAAGGTATATTTTCCCCACATCAAAACTCTCGAGAAGCGGACTTTCTACGAAGTTTTTTGAGAATAGTTTTTGTATGTTTTCTAAATGTGTCATTATTGTTTTACAAATTGTTTTCAATGTCAGGCTGAGCGGAGTCGAAGCCTTTGCTTTTTTCTTTATTATCTGAATGAGTATTATTTTGACAGATTGATAATTGTTTTAATTTTCCCCAATTATCATTTATAATAGCTTCTTTTTTCTTCCTACTCCAGCCTTTCACTTGTTTTTCAAACGCAATTGCCTGAAGTATATCGTTAAATTCATAAAAGAAGACAAGTTCTACCGGTCTTCTTTTATGAGTATAGCTCTCAGGAAACTTACCAGCTTGATGTTGAGAAAGTCTTACTTCAAGATTATTGGTAACACCTGTATAATAGGAATTGTCTTAACATATACGAAATACTGTTTCATTCGCTTAAAAAAGACTTCGCCTCCGCTCAGCCTGACAAATATAATACTATCTTTTTTTAGTTTTTTGATCTTAAAAAATTAACCGATACTTTTATGGATATTCTAAATTTTACAAACTTTTCAGTTTTTCTTCTAAAATAGTAATCTTATCCTGGGCATCTTTTTGTTTCTTGCGCTCAACTTCTACCACTTCAGGTTTTGCATTGGCAACGAATTTTTCGTTAGAAAGTTTTTTATCAACAGAAATTAAAAATCCTTTCAGGTATTTTACTTCTTCTTCTGTTTTCTTTTTTTCTTCCTCCAAATCTAAATTTTCACTTAATGGAATTGAAACCTCAGTTGAACCAACCAAGAAAGTGAAACTTGGTTTATCAGTTTTCTCTCCAAAATGAATTTTAGAAATGTTGGCTAATTTTCTTACAACTGCTTCATTTTCAAATTGAGTTGCATTGGTGTAAACTTCTGCAGTTTCTCTTGGAGAAATCCCCTTAGTTTGACGATAATTTCTCACACCTGAAATCAGTTCTTTAGCAATTTCAAAGTTTTTGATTTTATCTTCGTTAAATTCTTCTCCTTTTTTCTGCTGAGCAATTACCAAAGCATCTTCAGCTTTTCTTTCTGAGATCAACTGCCACAATTCTTCTGACAAGAACGGCATAAACGGATGCAAAAGTTTCATTAATTCTTCAAAATAAATAATCGTCTGATCATAAACTTCTTTAGAAATACCTTCTCCATAATTTGGTTTGATGGCTTCAAGATACCATCCGCAGAAATCGTCCCAAATTAATTTATAAATCAAATGTAACGCATCAGAAATTCTGAATTTCTCAAACTGCTGATCAATTTCGATAATTGTTTTATTTAATTGATGCCCAAACCATTCGATTGCTTCGTTATCTGATGCAATGAGCGGTTTGTCTTCTTTGTTCCAGTTTTGAATTAGACGGAAAGCATTCCAGATTTTTGTCATGAAATTTCTTCCCTGAACCATCAAATCTTCATCAAATAACAAATCGTTTCCGGCAGCTGAACTCAACAAACTTCCAACACGTACTCCGTCTGCACCATATTGAGAAATCAAATCCAAAGGATCTGGTGAATTGCCCAATTGCTTAGACATTTTTCTTCGCTGCTTATCTCTTACAATTCCTGTAAAATAAACATTTTTAAACGGAACTTCTCCTTTAAATTCCAATCCGGCCATAATCATTCTGGCAACCCAGAAGAAAATAATATCCGGACCTGTTACCAAATCTGAAGTCGGGTAATAATACTCAAAATCTTTATTATTTGGATCAAAAAATTCATCATCTTCTTCAATCAAACCATTGAAAACCGACATTGGCCACAGCCAAGATGAGAACCAAGTATCAAGAGCGTCTTCGTCTTGTCTTAAATCTTCAAGCTGAGCTATAATTCCTTTTTGCTCTTCTAAAACTACAAGAGCTTGGTTTTTATCTTCTGCAACTACAAAATCATTTTCTCCATCACCATAATAGAACGCAGGAATTTGCTGTCCCCACCAAAGCTGGCGAGAAATATTCCAATCACGGATGTTGTCCATCCAATGTTTGTAGGTATTTTTAAACTTTTCAGGATAGAATTTTACTTCATCATTCATCACAACATCCAATGCAGGCTTTGCGATTTCAGACATTTTCAAAAACCACTGAACAGAAACTTTAGGCTCAATAACCGCGCCCGTTCTTTCAGAAGTTCCCACTTTATTTACGTAATTTTCTGCTTTTAACAAAAGATCATTTTCTTCTAATTCTTTTGCGATTTGCTTTCTTACATCAAATCTGCTTTTACCGGCGTAATGTAAACCGTGATCATTCAGATTTCCGTCATCATCCAACGAATCAATCATTTGAAGATTGTGCTTTTGTCCGATTTCGTAGTCATTGATGTCGTGAGCCGGAGTAATTTTCAAAGCTCCCGTTCCAAACTCAATATCAACATATTCATCTTCAATAATAGGAATGACTCTGTTGACAATCGGAACGATAACATTTTTACCCTTTAAATGAGCATATCTTTCGTCATTTGGATTGATACAAACAGCAGTATCACCGAAAATAGTTTCAGGACGTGTTGTAGCTACCGAAAGAAATTCTTCTGTCCCTTCTATTTTATATTTAAGGAAATATAATTTTCCGTTTTGTTCTTTAAAAATTACTTCTTCATCAGAAATATTAGTTTTTGCTTCTGGATCCCAGTTTACCATTCTGTATCCTCTGTAAATAAGACCTTTATTGTATAAATCAACAAAGCTTTTGATTACCTGTTGAGACATTTTATCTTCAAGAGTAAAGCGTGTTCTGTCCCAGTCACAAGAGCAACCCAGCTTTTTTAGTTGTTCAAGAATAGTTCCGCCATATTTGTCAGTCCATTCCCAAGCATGTTTCAAGAATTCTTCACGAGTGATATCAGATTTATTGATTCCCTCAGACTTTAATTTAGCAACAACTTTCGCTTCAGTAGCAATCGAAGCATGATCTGTTCCCGGAACCCAGCAAGCATTGAAGCCCTGCATTCTTGCACGACGAACCAAAACATCCTGAATGGTATTATTCAACATATGACCCATATGTAAAATTCCTGTAACGTTTGGCGGCGGAATTACAACCGTATAAGGCGGCTTCTCATTAGGTTCTGAGTGGAAATATTTGTTTTCCAGCCAGTAATTGTACCATTTCTGTTCTGTATCCTGTGGGTTATATTTTTCTGAAATCTGCATAAATTCTGGTTTCTTTAACTTATAATCTGCAAAAATAGTTTAAAGTAAAAAAATGTAAGCATTAATTAAAATAATTTTTAACTTTGTTTCTCAAAATTTATCTAACAAACATATTAACATTCAAGAATATGAAAACATTATTTGCAGGAATTGCATTATTCGGAACGATTGCTTTAGCATCTGCACAAACAATTACATTCGACAAAACTACTTTTGATTATGGTGCAATTAAACCAAATTCAGATGGACACAGATTTTTCAATGTAACCAATACAGGTGACAAGCCTTTGATTATTTCAAATGTAAAAGCATCTTGCGGATGTACAACTCCTGAATTCAGCACAGATCCTATCGCTCCTGGAAAATCTGCTAAAATCAAAGTTGGATACGCTACAGCTAATCCCGGTGCTTTCAACAAAATGATCGAAGTATTTTCTAACGACCCTGTAAACAGCAGAAGCGTAATCTACATCAAAGGTGATGTAAACGCAAATGCTCCTGAACCAAAACCTTTAACTCCTGAAGAGTTAAAAGCTAAAGCAAAAGCTGACAAAAAAGCTGCTAAAGCTGCAAAAAAGGTAGCTGTAAAAAATTAATATTATCTTAAAATAATATCGACCGTCTCAACAGAGGCGGTTTTTTTGTTATATTTATGTAATGTTTGAATTATTTAAATAAAAAATCTGAATATTTCAAATCAAATTAACTCACTAATCATTCTATATGGCAAATAATTTCTCAGATGATTTCCTTGTGAAAGGAAAATTCTCAATAAAAAAAACTTCAACAGAATATGTAGGAAAGCTTACCAAAGAAGAAGGAACTGAAATACTTACTGCGGAAAAAGAAAAACTTCGTGAACTTCAGGAAAAATTGTACGCAGATGGGAGCAAATCTCTTTTGGTCATACTTCAGGCGATGGATGCTGCGGGAAAAGACAGCCTCATTGAGCATGTTTTCGGAGGTGTGAATCCACAAGGCTGTAATGTGACCAGTTTTAAAACTCCGAGCTCCAAAGAATATTCTCATGATTTTTTGTGGAGACATTATTTAGCTTTACCTCAAAAAGGCATGATCGGAATTTTTAACCGTTCGCATTATGAAAGTGTTTTGGTTTGTAAAGTTCATCCCGAATATAATTTAAGCGAAAAAACATGGAAATCTGTAAAAGATTTTGATGATAAATTCTGGGAAAACCGTTACGAAAGTATCAGAAATTTTGAAAAACATCTTGCTCAAAACGGAACCACCATTGTTAAAATATTTCTTCATGTTTCAAAGGACGAACAAAAGAAAAGACTTCTCGACCGGATCAACGAACAGGAAAAAAACTGGAAATTCTCTGCAGCAGATTTACCTGAAAGAGCTTTGTTTGATGAATACATGAACTGCTACGAAACTGCCATCAACGAAACATCAAAAGATGAAGCGCCTTGGTACGTCATACCAGCTGATAATAAATGGTTTGCGAGATTATCTGCAATACAGATTATTATTGATACTTTAGAGAAAATGGATTTGAAATTCCCTGAACTGTCAAAAGAAGATAAAGCTGGTTTGGATAATGCTAAAAAACAGTTGGAAAGCGAGTAGAATACTCAATTAGAGTTAAAAATATATAAATTAAATTGCCACGAATGCACGAATATAAAATAAAAATCTCTAAAAAGATTCGTGCATTCGTGGCATTCTAATAAAAATCACGAGAAAATCTATAAGCCGGATTTTGTATCCCGAGCAATTAGGGATGCCTGTTATTTATCTACGTCTTACATTGCTGCAAAACTTGAGCTGATTACCCCTCGGCTTTCAGGACGAGCCGCCCCTATTTTCATTTCTGAAAAGAACCGATATACTTATCATTGCACCGCAAAGAGTTTACCTGGTTTCACTACAGCCGAACTGTACCTGCTTTCTGTTGCACTTGTCCTATCCTCACGGATGACGGATGTTATCCGCTTTGCTGCTCTATGGTGTCCGGACTTTCCTACCCTTACCGAAATAAGAATCAACAAGCCGACTTTCTCGTGGCTGCAAAGATATATAAAATGTGAGGAAAATTGACATTTTGTTAATGGTGAATAGTCAATTCAACTTCGCTACCAATTTTTAAAACTATTGAATTAAATTTTAAAAAGAAAATGCACAATTGAGTTGCGAAGTAAAATTGACAATTGACCAAGAATTATTATCTTCGTGCCAATTATATATTATTTTGATTTCTAAAGAGAAAGAATTTGCCCAGCTTATAAAAGATAATCAAGGCCTGATTATAAAAGTTTCGCGGCTATATACCAATTCTCTCGAAGATGAAGAAGATCTTTTCCAGGAGATTGTTTTGCAATTGTGGAGAAGCTATGATTCATTTAAAGGAAATTCAAAAATATCGACCTGGATGTATCGTGTAGCTCTGAATACTGCAATCACACTTTTCAGAAAGAAAAGTAAAAGCTTACCAACCAACGAACTGGATATCAATCACAGAGATTTCATTGAAGATGATGACGATAAGCAACAGCAAATTTCGTTGTTGTATACCGTAATCAAAACTCTTCCGAATGTTGAAAGAGCGATTGTAATGATGTATCTGGATGATCTTCCGTATAAAGATATTGCGGAAAACCTCGGGATTACCGAAGTAAATGCACGGGTGAAGATGAACAGACTAAAGAAAGTCCTTAAAGAAAAAATGGAAAAACATGCCTGAATTTGATTTAGATAGCTTTAAGAAAACCTGGCAGGAACAGCCAGTTCAGCCAAAATATGATAACAATGAGATTCTTCAGATGTTAAATAAAAAATCACGTAATTATGTGAAATATATTTTTTGGATAAGCGTTATCGAATTTATAGTTTTTACAGCTTTCGGATTATTTTATATTTTTCAGAACAAAGCATCTAATACTTTTCTGACTTCGCTGCAAAAATTAGGGGTTGAAAAAAATGAACAATTAGAAAACATCCTTGATACTATTTATCTAGTTATAAAGATATTCACTTTATTCATCACAGGTTATTTTGTTATAAAATTTTATCAAAACTATCGTAAAATAAAGGTTGAAGAAGATCTAAAAGAATTTATCTCCCGAATTATACGGTTTAAAAAAACAGTCAATGCATTTATTTTGACTAATATTTTAATCGTAATTATCGTTACATCTGCTCTTACAATTTTTGGAATTTATGCTATTCAAAATCAAAATACTGAGCTCGCAAATTCTTCCGTAGTAGCTTTTACAATTAGCTTTATAATAAGTACTGTTCTTTGTGTTATTCTCATTTGGGCATATTACAGACTTGTCTACGGAATTCTTATCAAAAGACTCGATAAAAATCTTCATCAACTCAAAGAAATAGATTCTCAGGAAAAATAAAGCTGTAAAGTTTAATATATAAAAAAAGCATTTCAAAATTCTGAAATGCTTTTTGTTTTATAATTCTTTCCTTAATCTTGCAACAGGAATGTTTAGTTGTTCTCTATACTTGGCAATTGTTCGTCTTGCGATGTTATAGCCCTGCTCCTTTAGGATTACGACTAAAGCATCATCCGTAAGCGGTTTTCTTTTATTTTCTTTACTGATGACTTCCTGCAGATGCATTTTAATTTCTTTGGTAGACACTTCTTCTCCATCATCATTCGTTAAACTGTCAGAAAATAAATCTTTAAGATAAAGAATTCCGTTCGGTGTATCTGCATATTTGCTTTTTACAACTCTTGAAATGGTAGAAATATCAAAACCCGTAATATCAGCAATGTCTTTAAGAATCATCGGTCTCAAAGATTTTTCATCACCTGTAATAAAATAATTATGCTGGAATTTTACAATTGCATTAATGGTTTGTAATAAGGTATTCTGACGTTGGTTAATAGCATCAATATACCATTTTGCGGCATCTAATTTTTGTTTAATAAATAATGCGGCCTGTTTGTGCTCAGAAGAATTTTTATCGTGAGAATAAGTAGTTAAAATATCTTTATATTCCTCAGAAACCCTTAAAGTCGGCGCATTTTTACTGTTCAGCATCGGAATCACCACTCCATCTTTCACCTGAATGACAAAATCCGGAATAATTTCCTGATTGATCGTTATGGTTTGAGTATCAAAATTACCTCCTACCTTCGGAGAAAGCTTAGCGATTTCCTCCAAGGCATCTTTTAAATCTTCCTCTTCGATATCATATTTCTGAATAATCTTATTGTAATGTTTATTGGTTAAAGCATCAAATTGGAATCTCAAAATATTCGCAGCTAAAGAAACAGCTTTATTCGAACTTACTTTCTTTTCAATCTGTAACAATAAACATTCCTGCAAACCTCTTGCTCCAACACCGGAAGGATCAAGTTTCTGTATATAATTTTCCAAAATATCTTCAACTTTATCTATTGAAGTATAAATACCTTGTGAAAACGCCAAATCATCCACAATAGATTTGACTTCACGTCTTAAATAGCCATCAGTATCCAAATTACCAATAATATATTCGGCAATCTTTAAATCTTCCTGGCTGATGTTAATCAGGTTAATCTGTTCCATCAGATAATCATATAAAGACTGACCTTCAGTTAAAAGACTTTCGTTATCAAAATCTTCATCATCTGCAGAATAATTACTTGATGCTGTTTTATAATTAGGCTCGTCATCATAGATATAGTCATTCACATCAAAATCAGTTTCAATGCTTTCTGTACCTTCCGTTTCATAAGAATCTTCCAATGAAGAATACTCTTCTTCTTTTGGTTCTTCTTTTGCTACTTCCAAAGCAGGATTTTCTTCTAATTCTCTTTCCAATTCCTCTTCAAACTCTAAGGTGTGAAGTTGTATAAGCTTCATCAGTTGGATTTGCTGAGGAGCAAGCTTTTGTCCTAATTTAAGTTGTAAATGTTGTTTTAGCATATCGACTGTGATTTAAACATATGGTATTCCACGAATTTAGTAAATATTTTTTGATAAAAATAACTTTTAGCACGATTTTTGCTATATGTGGTATGTATAGATATTATTTTGGAAATCTCATGCTTACTGTGTGAGATTTTTTATTTTTTTATATGTAAACTTCTACTTTATTTTTAATAATTAGGAGTTCTTTCCAGCTCTTGACTGTATATTTTTTGTGCCTGTGCTTTTGCCGAATAACAAAAAAGGATGTCGCTGCGATATGGGCTAAGAAGAACCAAGCAGTCAA
>NZ_JARBTK010000014.1 GCF_029240215.1 Chryseobacterium sp. | reverse complement strand
TGATGATGGTCCGAAACTCCAGAGGCATTCTGTGAAGGACGAAACACAGAGCCTCCAAAAGGTGATGAGGTATTTGACATAGTTTTGTGATTGTGTGGTGGTTTAAAGTTATTAAATTTTATTTACCCGTGCAGATTTTAAGTATTAATTTTTTAAATTTTTGTTGTAAAATGCCTAGTTTGTAATATCTTGCTGTTTCTTTTAAAGCAAAGTTCACTAATTTTTTTTGACAACTAACTGCAGATTTTTAAGTTCGCAATGGCGTTTCACTTAAATAAGAACACAATGTTATTTTTTCAAGAAAGTTTATAATTGAGTTTATTTTTGTTGCAATAGTAATGTTTCCAACAAAAGTTCAACTTGAAAATGGCTGAAATAGAATTGAGGTTGACTGAATGTTGTTTTTAAAACTTCAGCTCTGATGATAACCACTTACAGCCCGGATTGAACGGAGCCCTTCGACAAGCTCAGGATAAATTACAGACGGAAATTGCTGCCCTGAAAAAACTGCTTTTGAAGATCAATGGTGTCTAAAAAACATTGACAAGTGCTCAATAAAAATAAATTTCAGGCGAAAAAGACCGCCTTTTGCGGACGGTCTTCGTAATCTAAATCGATGCAGTTTTTAGCTTGATGGCCAAAGCCCTTTATACGCTGAGTTTCCGTAGTTGATTGTTTCTGCACTCACCACAAAGCTGATCAGCATAGAATTTTCGTCTACCGCATCGAATTCTACTTCGTGCTGAATCACGTAGCCGTTTTCCCAACTTAAGGTGATCAGTGTGCCTTCTTCGTGAGATTTGTTGAATGTGATCTCGCCGGTTGTGGGTTTGTATTTTCCGTTCAATAGTGACTCGAGGATGTCGGATTTTTCGGTTGCCTCGATTGTAAGTTTGATCAGTGCATTCGAAGGGTCTGAAGCTACACGTCCCGAAACGTCGGTGGATCGAGATACGCTGTAGTTCAGCTTTAGTAATTTTTGCCCTTCACTGCCATTGAATTTTAAGATTCCTCTTGAATTTGCTGCCATGATGCGTAAATTTTAATCTGTTAATATTTTTGTGTGTTTTGTATTTCAAAGATAATTACTCGCAAAATTATTTTCAAAAAAAATTAAATGTTTTTGAAATTTTGTAGTAGTTCTACGATTCTATGTCGTAATAGTACGACATGAGGAACAAAACTCTACTTATCAACAGATTATAAGATCTGATCAGCTTTTAATTCCGTTGAATACAATACGTTATATTGGGAATAAGAATTGTGAATTTCCATCGATTTTATGATTCCGGTTTGTGCAGAAAGTGTGTAGTTTCCGATGAAATCGGTTTGATTATTCTCATTAAAAACTAAAGTCTGACTGAGAATAATCTCATCCCTTTCGTTATTCACTGTTCCGCTTTGCTGAATATCAGCTACGGAATTTTCGTTCTCCAGAAAGATTTTAAAATTAGATTTTCCGTTTTTAAATTCATTTCTCAGAGGTGCAAAAAAGGTTTTAAGCAACCAGTCCTGTTTCATTTTTTTTTGAAATAATTCCTGATTTAAAACTACATATTCTAATTCTTCAATATAAATTTCCGCATATTTATCCGGAAACTGATCTAAGAGTTTTTCTTTTATTTTAGGGAAATTATCTATTGTTTCCTTCAAAAGACTAATGGTTATAATTTCACCTTTTAAATTGGTCTGAATTTCAATGGGATTCAACGATTGCAGACAGGTACTCGCCAAATCGCCTATCTTTTCTTTTATATTTGAAAAATTAGTTTTAGAGATATGAAAAGTATGAGTCGTATATTCATTTTTGATCCATTTTAAAGAGAAAATGTAGGCAAATGAGTTTGCGGATTTTTTTCTATCATCGAAAGATGATTCTGTAACGACTACTTTATACTGAATATCTGAATGTTCGGGTACAAAATTTATTTTCGGGTTTTTATCAGGGCTTTTGAATGGTGCGTCATTTTTTGAGTTGTATTTATGAATCGTCAGATTGTCAGGAAGAAACAATTTCTTCCCAACAACAAGATCTTCAAAAATGTAATCTTCTCCCGCACATTTCTGATTGTGAAATTCTTTTATGTATAAAGGGTTTTCGAGATTGATCTGATCGGCAATACTTTGAAGTGTGTCACCGTGACGAATGAAATGGAGGATCATAAATTTATAAATTCCTTAAAATTTTAATTAAAAAATACTAATTTGAAATTCTATTTATTGCATTTTTTTAGTGGTACAAACCGCATTTTTTTCTGCCGCAATTAACTGATTAAAAATTTGATCTGAAGATTTCTGAAGATCTATTTTAGGATGAAATTCACAAATTTTCGTTTGATTGTCATTTTCCTGCCAAGAACTCATCTCGTGAATTACCTTATTTACTGTAAAGTTATTATTTTCAAAGCTTATAAAATAGTTATAGCGATCTGTACCTTTCGGAAAATTAGTGACAACAGAAAATCCTTTACCATTTTTTTTGATTTGAGAAACCTGATTTCCGCCATCCTGAGAAAAATTTATTGATTTTAATTTCAATACATATCCTTCATTTTCATAAAAATAAACACGCAAACTATCTCCGGTATTGGGTTTATTGCTGAAAATCTTATCTTCTTTTCCGTCATTATTGATGTCAAATGTTATTGTAATAAAATCTTTATTGTTTTGATAGGATTCTATATCTGATGCTTTTTTCGAACTTAGTTGACTATTTTCAGATTTATTTTGCTGACTGTAAAAATCTACCAACGAATATATTTCCGGCTTGTTTCCTGACTTATAATCAACGATCAACCAGTTATTTTGATATTTACTTTTATCAAATACAAAGTTTTCATTTTTAAAATCAATTTTCCCGTATTTTAACGTCGGTAGTTTATCTTTTAGAACCGAAGATATTTTTGAGATATAAAAATTAGCATCATCCGCAACAGTATAAAATCGGTCTTCTCCTATCACTTTTTTTATAGAATCAATGTCTTTTATATCCGGTGAAATTAAATAAATTCCAGATTTTTCTATGATGGTATCGTTATCTGATTTCACCTGTTTGGGAAGTGTTGCAGTAGCACTTACAGAATTCTTTTGACATGAAATATTTAATACAAATAAAGATAATATTCCTACAAAAACGTGTTTTACTTGTTTCATTATTGATTGATTTCAACGTGATAAGCACCATTTTCATCTAATAATTGATGAAGTTCTGATCTTTTCTGCATTTCTGTTTTAAAGTCATTCGGATTTGTCAATCTGCGGATAGAAACATCAAAAGTGTTCATCACATTTGGATCTGCCAAGTGTTTAGAAACTGATGAAGGTCCTAATTCATTGATTTTTGCCTCCATATCCTGAATGATCTGCGCTTCTGTTTTATGAGCATTTGTTCCTGCTGTATAAACATCAATCACCTGATCTCCTGCATTGGCATAAATTCCTTTTTGCTCTGCAGCTCCTGTTCTGGCAATGTTATCATACATAATTCTTGCCTGATCAGCTGGCGTTCTTGCTGTACTAGTAATGTAAATATCATTATTTTTTGACGCAGCTCCTACTTCTTCAAGTACTGTTCTTGTTCTCTGTGAGATGCCGCTCTCAAGTGCTGTATCCCCTACAAAATGTATTGTTACACCGCTATTTCCTCCAGAAGCTCCTGCATTGGCACAGTCCTGAGGATAATTAAAGATCTTTTTAATTTCTTTTAGATAATCTCTTCTTTCCAGTCTTCCGTTTCCACCGCCATTCACAAGCCAGCTTATTGTATCAATATAATCTTTATCAGCAAGTAAATTCATATTAATTGTCGCATACGAAACCGTACCATCCGGTGTTACCTTAGATATTTGGGTTTTTGGAAACTGTTTCCCGTTTGAATTATCATATTGACTGTATGTTGTAGTAGGAACCGTCCAAGTATCTCCTGCTCCCAAAACTTTACCCTGCGTCCAGAACCAAACTGCAGAATCTACCGCAAGATTCAGCTCTTCTGCAACTCTGAGCGGACTTCCTACAACATCCTCTCCTGAATAGGCTTTATATTTTTTATAATTATTTTTCCAGGTAAGCTGCATCAATCCTTTCCCCTTATATCTTTCTCCATCACCTGCAACTGTATTTCCGTTTCCGTTGGCATCATCGTGATGTCCCGGATCATATTTAATTCCGTTCGCGTATTCTAATGTCGTCTGGAATTTATCTGTTTCATGATATACTTGTGTTAAGAAGTGAATTTTTCTGATACAGGTATTTATTTCATGTGCTTTAAATTTTTCATTGATTTTAGCTAAGAAACTTGCATTCGTTTTATCATCTAAATTACAATTGTCTTTATAAAATAAACCTGTTGTATTAGCAACTCCCTCCGATTCCCGAAGTTTTTTAAGGATAGTTTCAAATTCTGCTAATGTAATATCTCGGTTACAGAAACAGTTTTTCCCAATAACAAAATAAGCTCCTTCAGCTTTTAGAAATTCTTTATCATGCTGTTTCTGTCCTTGAGCTTTTGCCTGAATAAAAACTAATTCCTGCTCTTTTTTGAATAATTTAAATTTAACAGTTTCGTCTTTCTGATACGTTTTTATCTCAAGAGCTTTTATAATATCGTCTACATAAGCAGATTTGCCGTCTGCAATTTTTTGATTGTTTGCGTTTCCGCTTTTTGCATTTCTTAGAATAGTTTCTGCGACACTTTTTTTAGAATTTTCATCTGTAATTTGGTTTTCTCCACCAAATTTATAGGTGTATTCTCCGTCTTCTTTTCCTTTGGATATTTTTTCTTTCCATTGCTTCAGTTCGTCATCCGATTTTGGTCTCAGATGAACAGGAACTTTTGCTACACCATTTTCTATGGTGGCTGTAAACTGTGTTTTTTCAGTTCCCTGTACCTCTGTTCCAGATGCAGTTGTCTGATCCATTTGAGCTTCGGTAATTTCCAAAAGCGGAAGAACAGCTCCGGCAGAGCCTTTTATAAGACCATCTTTTTCTTTAATAATGAGCGTTGCCTGTTTGCCATTTAAACCTGAAGTGCGTGCAACCAAATATACTTTGGCATCGAGCGGAGCACTATTTATTTTCTTCAATTCCGCACCTAATTTAAAAGTCTGGAAAGTTACTTTTTCATCTTTATTGTAAACTTCTTTTGTAAGCCCCTGTTTGATAGCTGCCAGAGTTGTATATTCTTTCTTATCGACTAAAGCTTTCACTCCAGGTTTAGCAAGAATAATTTTTGCAATGTTTTCTTTTTCAGCATCGGTAGACGTTTTATTTCCATTGCTACCAATTTTATATTCAAAAGTTCCTGCTACCTCACCTGTTTGCTTGGTATATTCTTTTTTGGCAAAATAAGCATCAATAATATCTTCCACAGCAGAATCTTCTACAGTGCTTACTGCTCTTCCATCTGTGGGTTGTTGTGTAGGAGGTTGTGTAGGTTCAATAGTTCCCGGTGATTCTGCCCAATCCCAAAGTTCAAGATTATTCCACCAATCAGTTACCTTATCCACAATGCCTTTTTCTTCTTTTTGAGATTGAGGTTTGTCTGCTGCAGGAGAATTTGCAGCTCTTGGCGGAACATTTGAAGCTGGTTGATTTGTTTGAGCCGGATGCGATGGTGCAGGATTATTTGCAGTTTGTCCCGGTCTTGACTGTGGACTCGTTGCGGGGACGTGAGAAGGATTGTTTACATTCTTGTTATCTGTTGCATGCTTTCTATCCTGAAAATATTCTACCGTAACATAAAATTCCAATTGTTTGGGATCCGTTTCTCCCTGCATTGCTTTCTGCATCAGAGCTCTGGTCAGCATAAATTCTGCAGTTGCAACTCCGCTTCTGTCTACTGTCGCTTCTTTGGTTTCAATTAAAAGATTATTGGAATTATGCCCGTCACCAACAGCATCATCTTCCCAAAGAGAAAATTTCAATTTCTGACCTGTTAAATTTACGCATTGCGCTCTCGCACGCATTTTTTCGGTATAGCTAAAAACTGTTCCTGGCGAATCATCAACATATTGCAGTTCAACTTTATTGATTCGGGGAATTACTGCAGGTTGAGGATTAATGTCAATGGTTGAAGCGCCACTTCCTTCAGATTCATAAAGATAGGCTTCGAGACGATACGTATTTCTTTGAGCAACCTCTCCAAATGTGAAGGTTCCTGAACCTGTTTTTTTAATATTTGTAGTGGTAAATCTACCGTTTGAACGTTTTTTGAATAATTCCCACGTTAAACCACCGGCATTTCGTTGATTTTGTGGTGTGGCAGGATACCAATCAGTAACTGTATAAGTTGTCGCCTCTCCAATCTTTGGAGTAGGATTCCCCGATATTTTTGAAACTCCTTTTTTTGACATTGCAGAAATGTTTTAAAGATTAATAAGCATCTAATTCACTTTCAAAAACAGTTTCTTTAAACTCGTTCACATCCACAAGAGGATTCATATGTCTGACGATTTTTTCATCAGCATTTTTTACATTCTGCTTACTCATTTCGCCTCGCTGACCATGATCTTTAATTGTGATTTTTCCACCGACTGCACATTGAAGTTCTGAAATTTCGGTCACAACTTTCTTACCCATGACTTTTACTTTTTCATAGGTTTTTTGCCATTTTCCCGCAGGAGCATAGGCACAAGGTAAATATCCGCTTGAAGAAGGCTTTAGTTTGCATCGTCCAAAACTCGGACCTGAAGGTGTAAATTGCAGATCATCTTCTGTAACCGCAAGATAATCTGTACTTCCCGCTGCATCATTCCAATAATGTTTCTGATGCACGGTCACTTTATGCTGTGGAAACTGGTCTCCCTGATTGCACTCGCATTTTCCTTTCTGTACGACAAAGTGTTTGCCGTCATGAGATGATGATTGCTCTGACATATTTTGTGATGTTTGGTAATCAAAGATAACAAAAAGTAAGCTAACATAAAAAAAACGGAAAGTAAATTTTCCGTCTTTTTATTTATAAGTAATTAATGTTGAGTATACTCCGGCTCTTCTACCGGCAAAGTGGTCGGCATAAAATATTCATTAAGCCAATAGAATTCCTGACCGTTCTGTTTTATTTTTACAGCAGGATTTTTTCTGTGAGTAAGCATTCTTTCAGCCAGTTCTTTATAATATTTGAAATAAGTTCTTGCCTGATCATTAGTCACGATATTTGATTTTTTCCAGCCTTTCAGTTTATATTTTGACATCAATTCAGCTTCGGAATTGTCAAAACCTGTACTGATTCCTACCGCATAAGACATTGGCTGCTCGTATAATTCTCCTTTATCTAAAAATTTCAGGGTAGGATTATATTTTTTCAGAAGTTTTATATATTCTCTTACCGCTCTTGTTTGTTTAAAATCAGTTCTTGCAGCTCCTGTTTTTTCATAAACTTCAGAGTAAAAAGCTTTAAGCTGATCATATTCTGACTCAGAAATCAAGATCCCTTTTTCCATTCCGGGTTTGAATTCTTTTAATTCCCTCGGAATGTATCCTTTCACTAAAAACGGATTTCCGTAATTGATTAGCTGTGCTGCAATTCCTGCAGGAACAGGATTTGTAACTCCAGGATACAAATATTTATATTTAAAATCAACCTCTGTTCTCCCAGCTCCTACTGATGTTTGAAATCTCTCGTTGAGAGAACTATCTATTTTGGTATTATCAAAAGTAACCTGAGCAATCAAACTGTCAACAGCTTTTTTCAAAAATCCAGGAGGGGCAATATCACCTTTTTTAGGAAAAATTACAAATCCCGGAGCCATGCTTTGTTTCGGAAAGTCTAATGAATAAAAGCCGGCATCACTTTCAATCAAGCTAAAATTATTTTTTATTAAAACATCACTTTGATCGATGATTTTCTGCTTTTTCAATTCGGCTACATTTTTAGCTGTGTTTGTAACAATATTTTCTGACATCAAAACAAAATCGTTATACGTATCTGAAGAACGGGAGTTCGTCTGAAACATAATCACTTTTGCCTGTGCCTGAGTCAATGAATTGATAACGCCATACATATTTCCACTAGTATTTGCAGAAGTACCGATAGTAATGACAATATTAGTTTCATCAGGAACTTCAGAAAGTAAATTTCCGGCAGCGATTAAACCTTCGTTTAAAGGTTGATTGCCACCTGTACTTTGGCAGTTCATTTCGTTAATCTTATCATCAATAAATGCTGTAATTTTACTGTAATCTTTGCTTAAAGGTGACGGAGCTACATTTTCTCCGCAAGGATTGTTTTTGTAAAGTACGACACCATATTTAATTGAATTAAAGTAAGATGGCTTCTCAAATCTCAACTGGAGATCTTCTAATAATGATTTTACAATGGGTGTATATGGCGCATTAGCCGAACTTATATCTAATACAAAAACAATATTGGCTTTTCTATTCTTTTCAATAATTTCCTTATAGCGATCGAAGTAAATCTTATCTCCTAAGACATTGGATGCGTAATTTTTGCTGTAATCTAACACGTTTGTAAAATACTTTGTTTTGGTGTCTGTCACAACGGTATCATTAAGTGCTAAATTAACAGGAAAAATGTTTTCGAGTGGTTTTCTTTTATCAACATCCGTAAGTAAAATTGCAATTCTTTTTTCTGCATCTGTACCTCCAGGCGAACCTTCATGAATTCCCAAAGCGGTCTCTTTGATTCCTGTAGGATTCTTCATTTTTACAGCCGAGCGTTCTCCCCATGCTGAGATAACATCAGAACTCACCCATCCGTAAAGACCTGTACTGATACTATCCATATCGATTGATGGCTTTTTGCCGACCAAAAATCTTTTGTTATTTTCCTCCTGCTTGTAAACGTACACCATCTGCCCGTTCGGAATTTTCACATCAGCTGCTTCTATCAGACTTGGAGAATTAAACACCATGATAGAATCATTTTTATAATATCTTTCAGCGCTTTTAATGACTTCCGGACTGTTGGGAACAACTGCTACACGTACCGGATAACCTGTTTTTTCGCTTTTTAATGAATTGCTCCAAAGAAGAAGATCAGATTCTGGAATCCAGCCGTAGGTTTTTACAGATTTTGAGGAAACTTTTTTCATTAAAGCATCAGGAATGTATTCTGCTACTTTTACCATGCCGTCTCTATTTTTCAAAACCATTAAAGGCTCTAAAAATTTAACTTCTTTATAAGATTTTTCGTCATTTTTATCAAGATATGCTGTATTTCTTGACCTGTCTGAAATGGCAATCCATGGTACAGATTTTTTAGAAAAACCATCAATAACGGGCGCGTTATCAATCTGACCGTATTGTTTTGGTTCAGGAGTTTTTTTTGATGGTAATTTTACCTGACAACTCGTAAGAAGTACCGATAAACCTATATAATAAGCTGCTAGAGGAAATTTATTTTTCATCTTAATTTTCTTTATAATTGGTGTGGTATCCGAAAAAAATTCGGAATGATAATTTATTTGCTTTGGTTGATGTCTACTTTGGTAACGCAGTTTTGGGCATCGTCATAATTGAGTTTTACCGTCTGAATGACATTATTTTTATCAAACTGCAGACCTGTACAATAGAGATAAAAGTTATTGACTTTGCTGTCACTTACCTGAACGATAGAATTTTCATTATTACATAAATACTTGTTTAACAAATAGTTGTAATGCATATTAAAACTATTTCCGTTGGCAATCTGCTGAAGATGATACTTGAAATCGTTGTCTCTTTGCTCGTAAAAATCATCCACGGCAACCTCTTCTTCAACTTCATTGTATTCGGCAACAATTTTTATTCTGTGTAATATGGGTTCTTTGTCTACATCTGTGTATAATGTTACGACATAATCGCCCGGTTTTTTGTAAGAATAAGTAGCCAGTTTGTCTTTGGAATCTATTCCTGATGTTTCACCAAACTTCCAGGTAAAAAGCTTACCGTCTGATAAAGCTCTGAAGTTTACATTTTCAAACTGCATAGCCTGGGTAGGTGCGTCGATTGTTGTGGTCATTTTCAAACTGTCCTGAGCTTCCACACGTTTTGATGAAACTACGATAGGATAAGTTTTGGTGTATTTATCATCAATAATCAACGTTACACTATAATAACCCGGTTTATTAAAAAAATGATATCCTTTGTTTTTATCTGAGCTGTTACCGTCTGCAAAATTCCATTTTCTCTGTTTTGCGAAAGGTGTTTTGTCTTCGAAATGGAGCGTATCTCCAACTGTTAATGACAAAGGATAAACTGCTCCTACAATATCATCTGAGGAATGGATAACCTTTTTTTGAAGCCACAATGCAATGAGGGCAGCAACCAGCAAAGTAGCGACGACACCAATGATGATGTTTTTTCTGTTCTTCTGAAAATAGTTCATATTTAAATTTTGTGATGTGTTTAATAAAGTGTGTTTTGGTTATCTGGTTTTGAGAGCAATATCTCTTTCAAAAAGTCTTTGTTCGTTATTTTTATATCCCATTTCGCAGTTTTTAACGGTTACTTCGAGTCTTTTAACATCGTCTGTCATATTTTTCACCATATTTTTATCTTCCATGTACATTTCGTAGAAATCTGCAATAAGCGGATATCCTTCTATCCTTTCATCGGGCGTGATAAATCGCTTTTTGGTAGATGAAATAAAATCGGTGTTCTTTTCAATTTCATGAATAGTCATCGCTTCAGGATTCTCAGCATCCAGATGTGAAATTTTCACAAAAGTACTGTCTACAATCTTTTGAATATTCTGTTGCTCAATATCAAACTTTGATTTTTGCTCAAGCCTTTTTAAAGTGATCACATCTGACGAATTAAAAGGTGATTCAAATCTGTTCAAAAAGATAATTCCCAACAAAAGCATTGCTGCTAAAAGCATTAGAATAAGATATAAAAACTGAAAGCGTTTTTCCTTTTTTGATAATGTAATTTGTCCCTGCATAATTTAAAATTTAAAATAAATTACCTTCTTCTCCCTGCAAATTTTCTTGTAGGATCTACCCTTAGCTCTCTTACCACACCCGCATTTTTTCCTTGACATCTCATCAATTGGCTTCTGTAATATTCTTTCTGGTTGGCAACGTTAATGATTTTTGTTTTGAGATCAAGCATTGGACCGATGTGATTCAATAAAACCGCATAATGCTTCAGATTATCTATGCTGTCTTGCCCCATAATGCTTTTTGCATCATAGAGTTCTTCTGTAATCTGTTTTCTTAGTTGGATATCATTCTGCACCTTATTGATATCTAAAAGTGTCATCAGATGATGAATGCTGTCCACTTTGATATTCATGGCATTGCTGCGACCGCGAAGCTGTGAATATTTTTCAGCTTCTGCCTCCATTCCCTTGCGTTGGGTATGGTAACTTTTAAAAAAGAAAAAAACGGCGCAAAAAGAAATTGATGATAAAACGATGAACGAGAGGATAAATTTCCAAATACCCATCCTAACATCGGATTTGTTCAATTTTTTATCTCTATTTATAGACATATTTGTGGTTTGGTTTGGAATGTGAAAATAGAAAAAAAATATTTATTCTCAAAATTAAATATGGAGTTTGCAACATATTTACAATTATTTAATGTTAAGTTTAATTTTGAAATCCGAAAGATTTTCATACTTTAGTGAACCAAATTTTATTTTATTTATACCAAATCACAGTAGTAAAATGACTAAAATACTGACCAATACGGTTCGGTTTTCTATAGCAGACAGCGATTTTTATTTTAAAAAAATAATGATAAAGATGCTGCTGGAAAACCCTTTCAATATGCTTCTCAATGATTGTAACAACGGTCATGAGCTCATCAACAGAATTTACAGAAAACAGGAAGATGTTTTTATTGTAGAACTCTTTATGCCTGTACTGAGCGGTTTGGAAGCCATCAAATTTATCCGGAAAAACAACCAGGAAACCCCTATCATTACCTATTCCGGGACGTATCAGGAAGATATGGCCGAAATTTTAGAAAAAATACCAAATATTTATTATTGCCAAAAAAACAGCAATATTATTAAAGATATTATCAAAGGGCAAATTACTTCACAAGATTTTGATTACCAAGCCTATTCCGAAAGCTGGAAACAGCAACCTTTGGCCGTTCAGGAATACATGAACAGGCAGAAAAAAAGCCAGGAAGAGCTCTCACCAACGGAGATCCAACTGATGAAATTCTGTTATGAAGGCTTCAGTAACAAAGAGATAGGTGAAAAACTCAACCTCAGCACAAGAACAATCGACACCTATATCAACAGACTTACAGAAAAGCTGGGTTTAAAAACAAAATTGCATCTCATCCGCTTCTGTGTAGAAAACGGATACTACAATTCGAGTATGTAAATGCTCTTTTTTTGTCATCATACTAGACTAAATATAAAATTGTCAGCCTCTTAAGCAAAATATTTTCTCTACTAATTTGCTTCTATTCATTTTTTTTAACTAAATTTGCACACCTAAAATTTAAAATTAAAAAAGGAAATGACAAAGGCAGAATTGGTAAACACCATCTCAAATAAATTGGGAACAGAAAAGAATGAAACACAGAAAGTTGTAGAAGCTTTTATGCAGGAGATCAGGACTTCTATGTATAATGGAGACAATGTTTACTTAAGAGGTTTTGGTTCTTTCATCGTTAAAACTAGAGCAGCTAAAACGGGAAGAAACATTTCTAAGAACACTGCAATCGAAATCCCTGCACACAATATTCCTGCTTTTAAGCCATCAAAATCTTTTGTGGAGAAAGTAAAAACTAAAGTTGCAGTAAAATAAGAATAACAATTGAATATTAACTAGTTACACAAAAAATTTAACATTATGCCAAGCGGAAAGAAAAGAAAAAGACACAAGGTTGCAACACACAAAAGAAAGAAAAGAAGAAGAGCGAACAGACATAAGAAAAAATAATCTCAACTAGAGATTTTGTAATATAATAATATAGTTGGTGTTTATATTTTTTAATATTCACCAACTATATTTTTTGTTTGTTACCTTAAGATTATAGAAAATTCAGTTTTTAATTTATTAGAATTTTAACAATTTAGCATTATGATTATTAAATTTCAAAAGCATAATGACCTAAAAAAGCTGAATAAACTTTAATCTCAAAAAAATTATCTTATATCAAAATGAAGAAAGAACTTATAATTTCGCACGAAGATGAGCTTACAAAAATTGCTTTGTTGGAAGACGGAAGATTATGTGAACTTCATGAGGAAGAAGACAAAAATGATTTTGTAGTCGGAGATTTGTTCATAGGAAAAGTAAAAAAACTGGCTCCCAATCTGAATGCAGCATTTGTAAACATTGGGTACGATAAAGATGCATTTTTGCATTATCAGGATCTTGGACCGCAGTATCTTACTTATAAAAAATTTTTAAAAGACACGGTTTCTAAGAAACAAAATACCTCAAGTTTAAAAAATTTCGAAATACAATCCGAAATTGATAAAAACGGAATGGTAGATAAAATCATCGCAAAAGATGACGTAATCCTTTTACAAATTACCAAAGAACCTATATCTACAAAAGGACCGAGAATCTCTACACAGATTTCTCTTACGGGACGTTTTTTGGTTTTAATACCATTCGATAACAAAGTTTCTATCTCAAAAAAAATCGGAAGTTCTGAGGAAAAAGTGAGACTAAGAACTTTGATCGACAGTATAAAACCTGAAGGTTTTGGTGTCATCATCAGAACGGTTGCCGAAGGGAAAAAGGTTGCAGATCTTCACAATGATATGAATCAGTTGATTCAAAAATGGGAAAATACTTTTAAGAATATTCAGAAAAATAAAGTCCCGTCGAAAGTATTGAGTGAAGACGATAAAGCTTCGTCTATTTTAAGAGATAACTTCAATCAGGATTTCGTGAATGTATTTTGTGACGACGAACAAATGGTTGAAGAAATGAAAAATTATGTGGAAGTTATAGCTCCGGAACGCAAAAACATCGTTCAGTTTTATGACTCTCATATTCCTCTCCTCGAATATTATAACGTTGAAAAGCAGCTTAAACAAAGCTTCGGGAAACACGTAAATATTCCAAGTTCAAAGGGTGCTTATCTTGTGATAGAACACACAGAGGCACTGCACGTAATCGACGTCAACTCCGGAAACAATATTACAGCCGGAAATTCTGCCAATAAAGAACATGCCCTGCATGTGAATAAAATGGCGGCAACAGAAATAGCAAGACAGCTTCGTCTCAGAGATATGGGTGGTATCATCGTTGTAGATTTTATCGACATGACCAACCCAGATCACAGAAGAGATTTGTTTGAACATCTGAAAACAGAAATGAGCCGTGACAAAGCGCGACACAAGATTCTGCCTCCAAGTAAATTTGGACTGATACAGATCACCCGACAAAGAAACCGTCCGGAAAAACAAATCGACACCAAAGAAGAAAACCCCAACAAAGACGGAGAAATCGTAGCACCGATTGTCATTGTTGAGAAAATGGAAGATACCATCAGAACCATCATGCAAAAAGACAAAGGAAAACTTTATCTGCATGTACATCCTTTCGTAGAAGCTTTCCTTACCAAAGGAATCAAAAGCATACAGATGAAATGGTTTTTGAAATACAAAAAGTGGGTGACCATTATCCCAAGGGATTCTTTTAAATATTTAGAATACAAAATCTATAATTCGAAAAAAGAAGAATTAAGCGGATATTCTAATTAAGACAACACATTAAAACCTTCAGATATTCTGGAGGTTTTTTCTTTATAATAAATCTTAGTAATCATTTTTTTAATTCTCATAAAAAATCTAACATTTTATTTTTTAATCATTTAAAAATAATAAATCCCTACCTGAATTATTTAATCAAATAAAAATCTCGTAAAACTTCACTAATAAAAGGTTTAACACATTTATAATCTGTAATAAAACAACATTAATTTGCGTTTTTCGGTAAAAATTTATGATTTATCACCAAGATTACGCCTGTTTTATCGTATATTTATATACTGAAAACTATAAACAGATGAAACCGAATTTAGCAATTCTTGATGAGCCTCTTCTCTATACAGAAGGTCTTTCTAAATTACTTATACAAAATAAAATTTTTAGTTCCGTAGACGTTTTTAATACTTATGAAAATTTACACAACCACGTTAAAAACAACTCACCAGAATTTTTAATGATCAGTTCAAATATTTTACTATTAAGCGATCTTTACAAATGTTTAGAAACGATTGTTTCGCAAGACAGCAAAGTGAAAATTATTGTAATTGGTAATTCTTATGATGTGATTGTAATAAGAAAATTATTTAATAAAGGCATCAAAAGTTATCTTGATAAAAACAGCAACTATGATGAATTTATAAAATCAGTAAATGCACTGAGCTTAAACGAGATTTATATCTGTGAACATGCAAAAAAGATGATGCTCAATTTCATCAGCAACGAGCAGGAAAAGCAAAGCCCAAACATCAAGGAACCACTTACAAGAAGAGAATTAGAAATTCTTCGATTAATTTGCGACGGTTACAGCAGTAAAGATATCAGCGAAAAACTCTTCATCAGTATTAATACTGTAGAAACACATAGAAAGAGGATTCTTATGAAACTCAACGTAAAAAATTCTGTTGGCGTTGTAAAATATGCAATGGAAAACAATATGTTCAGCTAAAAAGTTTTTCTTAAAACAAAAAAAATCAAAATCTATTTAAAGGTTTTGATTTTTTTTGCAATAAACATTAATAATCCTATTCGAAATCCGGCATTTCCCCGTCTGAAAACAGTAATGCTCTTGAAAAGTCTACTCCTGTATTATTAAGGTCTATCGTCAGAATATTTTTCTGAGAAATATTATCATTACTAGTGTTCATAATGATAATCTGCGAATTGTTTGGCGAAAATCTGGGATCAAAATCATTGGTTCCGATTGGTTTATCACTTTCCAAAGAAGCGTCAATCATTGTATTATTAACAAGATTATAAATAAATACATGGGAATCAAGCTGTCGGTAATTGGAATCCTGATAACCTGAAATATCATGTGTGTAAAGAAGTTTTTGACCATCGACTGAAAAATTAAGCCCGCCTGTTGCTCCTGTTGCTGCCGAAAAAACATTTTTGAGAACATTCCCCAACATATCAATAATTAAAATTTTAGTATTGTAACCGCTAAAGTCATTGGTCTTAATGGCAATTTTAGTGTTATCATAACTCCAATCCACTTCCGAAATCAGACTTCCGTCCGGCGTTGTGTAGATTAATTGTTGACCCGTTCCATCTTTATTAATTTTATAAAGCTTATCAAAATTTGGATATAGAAATGTGCTTCCGGTAGTATTCCAGGAAAAATCTAACTCATTCTGATTGAAACCCGCTACAGGAATCTGAGTAACTTTAAAAACATTGGAACCATCAGGATTCGCAGTAAAAATATGACTTCCACCTGAATCATTCCTCAAAAATGCAATCAATCCTGCATTGTTATTTTTTCTTGGTCGCCAACTGCTGTTTGATATATTGGTCAACTGAAAGCTGTTTCCCTGACTATCGCTTGACATAATTACAAAATTTCCGTTTTGTTTTCTCACATAGTGATAGCGATTGGCAGGAGTTGTACTTGTAGTAAATTTAAATACAGGACTCAGAACATCAGGATGTATTCCGTCTGAAACAGCGATTTGCCAAAAATAGCTGACTCCAAACTGTAAATTTGATAAAGTATAGGTTTTAACTTTCAAATCATTTACCTGAATAATATTTGTATTTATATTATTTTTTACGGTGAGTTTGTAGGTAAGACTATCTGTTTTATCAGGATCTGTAGCATTCCAGCTCAACTGTACACTTAGTGGTTGGTTTGCCGCATTGTCAATCGGGCTTAAAAGCTGTGGTGCTGTAGGTGGTGAATTTAAAGATTCATCATCCTCCATCTCAAAAACAATAGTCACAACCTGATTTTCAGCCTGAATATTAACTGCCTGAAAATTGGCTACATATCCCGATAATTCGGCCTTTGCAGAGTAATTACCTGCAGGAATAGCTTTAATTTCGAACATTCCGTCTTTATCACTAAAAGTAGTTTGTGTACTTGGCGTGGTAAAAACTTTAGCGTTTGCGATGGGTTCGTTTGTTCCTTTTTTCACTACTCTTCCACGCAAAATACCTGTTTGCGCCTGATCTACTAATTCTTCGCTACAAGATGTAAAGGAAAAAAAAGAAATCAAAAGAATCAATATATTAATATAAGCTTTCATAGTTTTTATTTTTTATTGCCTAAATATAAATTGAGACCCAATCCGAATCTCAAAGCATGATCGGTTCTTTTCCCATTAGCTAAAAGATCCCAATCATCACTGAATCCCAAATCATATTGAGAAGAAATTCTTATTCCCAATTTTTTAAATGCCAGATATTCAAAGCCTCCTCCAAATTGAGATTTATATCTCACAGGTTCAGTAGAAAACATTGCACCTACACCTGCATATATGAATGGGGAAAATTTGTATTTCGGTAATATAAAATATTCTAAATTGAGCTCCGGAGAAATGAACGTACGTCTTAAAATGTTTTCATTTTCAAGTCTGTATGCGGATGCGCTAAGTTCTACATTGAAATTTTTATCAAAAAAATATTTAATTCCTCCTTTCAAACCAAATTGAGGAACGGGATTTACATAATCATTTCTCACCTGGTTGCCTTCAACCTGACCAAATATCGAAAGTTTTGATCTTTCAGCCGTTGGATAGATATTTCCAATCTGCCTGTCTGTATTTTTTTGGGTTTCAAGGTCATAATCATCAACAAGTTTCTGGTAATCTGCAAGATTACCCAATGATTTTCCCCAAATTTTATCTTTAATACCTTCAATAATCAGTGATTTTACAGCTTTTTCTATGGCATCAGTCACAGCAAGCTGAATGGGCTCGTTTTGTGTAAAGCCAACCTCAGCTTCCATTAACCTTTCTGTATCGATATATTTAAAGAAACTTCCGTTGATACTTGTAGACAAAATGGTTTTAGAAACATAAACGGTTTTTAAAATTTCACCATTTAAAGTGGAAACTGCACGAAGATAAATTGTGATTCTATCCTGTCTGTATTGTGACGATGCGCCAATTCCGAAATATCTTGCGCCAATTCCGCCAGTCATTACGTTGCTGTCATAGGAAATGACTCCGCCTTCCAAAAGCATTCCCGCATATAACAACGGTGGTAAAGCCTGGCTGTTCTTATCTACATCTTTTAAATATTCTTGTCGGGTAGATCTTATGATTTGTCTTTCGTTGAGAAGATTGGCTATATTTTCTCTTTCAATCGGTGTAAACCATCTGCTGTCTTCCAAAGCTTTGATGAGAATGGTGGTTGTACCTTGTGGTACTGCAGTGCTCCAGTTAGCTCCGTTTTCGGAAGGTTTATATTGCCCTGTCTGATCACGGAATTTATAAACCCCTACGACCACTTTTTCTTTGGGTAAAGGCAAGTTTCTCAATTCTGTAGTATACGAAGTGATTTCTCCCATCGTAGATACTTCTTTATTAGAAGTAAAACTCATTGCTGTACCGCAAGACTGCAATATATAAGCGAGAAGTATCCAGAAAAAAATTCTGATAGTAGTGAAAAATCTCATGTTTAGTTATTTGTTTTTAGTTTTTTTATTTCGGAACCACAATCTCGGATTGCTCACCGGTGTTGGTATCCAAAATACTGATCATCATTCCCTGAGCTGTATTGGTAATCTGAAGATATAATGAACCAAACATATAGTTGCCTGCCTGTACACCTGTTGTTCCAAACTGATCCTGAAATAATTTTCTCGAAAGCTCACTCAAAACCTGACGGTTCAAACTATCTGTGAAATTGCTTAAGGAACCTGAACTCCCTGTAAGATTACTTCCTTCCTTATTATCAAACTGATTTTGGGCACTTGCAGAGCTTAGTAACCATTGATAATTGAATGTATCACCACCAAACGCAGGATTAATAGGTTTATAGACAAGCTGCTGAGATTTTGCCTGAAAAAATCCTAAAAAAAGGATCGCTGATATTAAAAGGGTCTTCATGGTCATTCGTTTTTAGTAGATGAATTCGTTTTTAATCAGATTTTTTCGGGAATTAAAATCTTTAATGTATCTAAGAGTGAAACTCAACTGTTCTTTCAGATAATCTTCACTGGGATTGGTCATAAAGCTGTAAACAACCTTATCATCAATCTGAATATTGATCTGACCGCTCGTTCCCCGGGCAGGAAGTTCTATAATTGTAATCGCAGAATTGCTTTTGTCCGGAATCTGATTATACTGAATATAAAATAAATCATAGAAATCTTTCCCAACTTTGCTTTTCGTCTCATCAATCGTCAATCCGCTGAGTTCGAAAGCTTCTTCTTTTTCTACAACACTTACTGTTTTTCTAAAAAAATCCTGATTAATTTCTAAACTGTCTTTAGCAATGAGTTTTTGAGTCTGCTCGTCCCGAATGTACAAGAAAGCTTTTAGAGCATCTCCTTTTTCTAAATTCACACTCATTTCTGATAAAGATTTACTTTCATTGGGATTTATTGAAAATTTCCCGCTCTGTTTATTATTGGAAAGATTTCCGCTGGCACCTTTTTTAATAGAAATCAAAAGATAATTCAGCTCTTGGTAAGTAGAAGTATTATTGGTGACCAGTGCTTTAATTTTCAACTGTTTTTCTATAGCATCTTTCTCAATTTTTGCAACAATTTTTTTGTCTTCCTGTCCGTAAATGAAAACAGATAAGAAAACAAAAAGAAAGTTATACAATATGAATTTGAAATTTCGCATAGTCGTCAGTTAATAATTTCGCATAAAAACCGCCATGTTTTCGCCATTGACATTCAGATGCATTTTTTCTGAGATGCCGTTGCTGCCTGTAATGTCTACAATATTATTATTTCCTTGTGTGGTAATTGCTGTTTTGACTTCTTTTGATGAAAACGAATTGTTAAAATAAATACTGTTTTGATCACCAAGCTGCTGCACTATAATATTGGTTTTCGAATTAATCTGCAGATCTGCATTGTTTAAATCTCCTATTTGTACAACTTGTGAAATTGAAGAAGTAAATAATGATGGATCTGTATTTTGCGTGATCATATCAATGGCTGTCTGGCTGTTGATACGATTCCAGTCTATCTGTTGCGATTTTACCAACAATGTTGAGAGAAGCGCAAGTGTGATCAATATTTTCTCAAAGGTTTTCTTCATTTTTATTTTTTTTAAAGGTACTGGAATACCGTGCTCTACAAAACACGTGAAACGGTGACGAAATAAAAATCACGGTTTGCCGTTATTCACTACCGTGTTTCTACTGAAAATTCTTTTAGCCAAAAAAGAGAAACCGAAGTTTCTCTTAATGTATAAAATACGATGAAATTACTACTCTTCTTATTAACAGATTATCGCTTTGGAAGTCTGCTTCACTAGATTTCCGTTAGCTATCTGTTAGCTTTTAATAATGTACTGGAAATTTCACTCACCTATACATTATAATTAAGAGACTGTTCTTACAATTATTGGTTTACTACAATTGAATTTCCACTACCCATCTGGCTTGATGTATGATAGTTTCCGCTAGTCATTTGATTTACAGTAACAACATTACTATTACCGTTTTGTAAAACATCCGATTCATTACTGCTTGCATCAAGAGCAGCTGAACCTTGATTGATATTTGCAGTGTTGCTGTTACCGATTTGATCGCTTTCTGAAATATTGAAACTTCCGTATTGGTTAGAAACTAAAGTGTTGCTACTTCCCATAGATTGCTCTCCGATAGATCTGTTATCACTTCCGTCCTGATACATTTTGACACTATTGCTGTTGGCTGTACTGCTGGAAGTTCCGCTTTGCGTTGAGCTTGCATAGTTATCACTTCCTATCTGATCGATTTCTGCCTTGTTGTAATTATTATTTTGTACAACATAACCTTCGTTATCATTACCATTTTGGTTTGTATCTGATGAGTTATTGTCGCCTGTTTGATCAGTTTCTGCTATATTTCTCAATCCTGTTTGATATTGACCAGCTCCGTTGCTGCTTCCTACCTGATCGATTGATGCATTGTTATTATTACTACTCTGCATCTGCATTGCACCGTTATATGTTCCTCCGGATTGGTTTACAGAACCTATGTTGCCATTGCCTGTCTGAGATTGCACCAACCAAGAAGAACCTCCTGATTGCGATGAAGTAGCACGGTTTAAATTACCATTTTGTGTTTGTCCTGAAGTATGATCATTTCCTGATTGTACAGAAGTTGCACGGTTTAGGTTTCCATCTTGGTTCTGGGTTGCTGTCTGGTGGATTCCTGTCTGTGTATTAGAAGCAGTATTTAAATTTCCTTCCTGATTCTGAATAGCAGTATGTCTAGGTCCTGTTTGGCTTGACGAAGCATTATTTGCGTTTCCATCCTGATTTTGATCTAAAACACTTAGATATCCGACCTGAGTTGCTGTAGCAACATTCAAATTACCATCCTGAATCTGACTGATGTCATTAGCTGTACTGTATACTCCAGCGGGACGAGTATACCCTGCCTGACTCTGAGAAGCTGTAGCCGTGTTAAAGGTACCATCTTGATTTTGAACAATATTAGATCTTACATCTCCTCCACCTTGTGTAGAAGTAGCTGTATTGAAACTACCGTCCTGGGTTTGGTTGATCTTAGATCCATACGAAAATTGCTGTGTCGCAGTTGCACGGTTTCTCAAACCGTCCTGATCCTGAACCACCTCAACTCCACCTGCCGAAAAACCTTGACCTTGTGATACGTTAGCCACGTTTAAAGTTCCGCTTTGAGTAGTTTCTGCTTTATTACGAGCACTGTTGCTTCTTTGATATACATTTACTGCATTTGCTGTACCTGTCTGAGTAGAAACGTTTTCGTTACCATAAGACTGAAGTCCTACTTGTGTAACTGCAGCAGTATTATTATTTCCGCTTTGGGTCACACTATTATCACTGTTTTGAGCATAAGTGAAGCCTGCTGATAAAACAACGAATGCTCCTGTTACTAATTTTTTCATGGTAAAAATTTTATTGATTAATGGTACAAATGTAGAACTCTCATTAACCTTAAAAACCATCAAAAAAGGGTAATTTTCAAATATCACCATATACAGTTTAAATCGTAACTGTTTCTGGTATTACGGTATCATCAGGATCAGTTACTTATATCATACGTATAAATACGGTAGAAAATATGTAGAAAAATTATATTTAATTAACATCAGCATCACTTCCGTTTTATAAGATATATTAGTAATTTTGAGATATGGAAAGTTTTGGAAAAGATCTATTACAGAAAATCAAAAAAGCCCAGCTTGCGGGTGCCAATGCTCATGGAGTTTTCTCACCGCCTTACCGTGCAGTTTTCACACACGAGCAGATTTTAGAAAAAAATCCAAAATTCGCAGCCGTAAATATTGTTTTATACCTGAGAGACAACGAATGGTTTTTCCCGCTCATTCAACGTACAGAAAACGAGCGTGACAGACACAGTGGACAAATATCTTTACCCGGAGGAAAACGCGAAGAATTTGACAGAGATTTTGCCGAAACCGCAATTCGTGAAACTTCTGAAGAAATAGGACTAGAAAAAACTTACGTGAGAATTATTCGTGAGATGTCTCCAATCTACATTCCGCCGAGTAATTTTTATGTTTATCCTTACATTTCTTATTCAAAAAGAAATCCTAAATTTATTTTGCAGGAAAGTGAGGCTGTAGAGGTTATTGAATTTCCTATTACATCATTTCTCAATCTTCCCGATTTACCTGAAATAATGGCATTACCTGGTGCTGGAGGAAAAGAAGTTCCTGTCATCAATTTCAACGGATATATCATTTGGGGAGCAACAGCAATGATACTCAGCGAATTCAGTCAGTTGATTAAAAAAATGTAACTTTGCAGATATTATGTTTAATTAAAAAATGGCGAAAAAGAACATTTTCACCGATTCATTCGGTACTCCATATTTTTTAAAAAGGCTTATCATCTTCATTTTGGGGATCGTTTCCTACAGAAGATTCAATGGTTTTAATAAGCTGAAAATTACCGGAACGGAACATTTGGTGGATCTTCCGGATTCTAATGTACTTTTTGTATCCAATCATCAGACTTATTTTGCCGATGTTGCAGCCATGTATCACGCATTTTGCGCTGTAAACAACGGTTATTTAAATACAATCAAAAACCCAATTTATCTTCTCAATCCTAAAATTGATTTTTACTATGTTGCTGCAGAAGAAACTATGAATAAAGGGATTCTTCCTAAAATCTTCAAAATTGCAGGTGCGGTAACCGTAAAAAGGACATGGAGAGCCGAAGGTAAAAATGTGAACCGACTTGTAGATCTAAGTGAGATTGATAATATCATGAAAGCTTTAGACAATGGCTGGGTAGCTACTTTTCCGCAGGGAACAACCGCTGCTTTTGCACAAGGGAGAAAAGGTACGGCAAAACTGATTAAAAATCAGCGCCCCATTGTCATTCCTATTAAAATAAACGGGTTCAGAAGAGCGTTTGATAAAAAAGGACTTCGTGTAAAAGTAACCGGAGTAAAACCTACAATGGAATTTAAAAAACCTTTAGACATCGACTACGATCATGAAAATGCGCAACAGATTCTTCTAAAAATCATGACTGCCATTGAACAAACTGAAGACTTCAATGTTTTGCACACTTATGACGAAGAAATAAAAGCAAAAAAATCTGAACAACCCAATTCATAAAAAATTTAAAGTCATTATGAAAAATTTAATAGCAATATTATTTGCCATCATGATTACTATTTCATGTAACAGTCAGAAAATGTACTCAGATTTTGACATCAGCTATTCAAAAAGCGGTGGTTATGCGCCAATCTACGAAAACCTTTTGATCAAAGGAAATGATGCACATTATTCTTATGAAGGACAGGGTAAGAAAAACAAAACAAGTTTTAAAATTACTGATGACGAAATTAAGAATTTGAACCAAATCCTTACTCAGAATAACTTCAGACACATTGCAGAAGATCATAAAAAAATATACGACCGTATTGCAGTTTCCATCAATGTAAAAAATGGTGAAAACAGTGCCAATAAAACCGATGCAAGCATGATTATGCCTCAGTATAAGAAAAACTGGGATCAAGTTGTCGATGCTTTCCAACAAATCATCAGTAAAAACGTAAAAAATACTCAATAAATTTGAAAACCCATTTCATTGCAATCGGCGGAAGCGCCATGCATAATCTTGCAATTGCGTTAAAAGACAAAGGATATCAGGTGACAGGTTCGGATGATGCTATTTTCGAGCCATCTAAATCAAGACTGGAAAAGAAGGGAATTTTACCCGAAGAAATGGGTTGGTTTCCTGAAAAAATCAGTTCCGATATTGATGCCGTAATCCTTGGAATGCATGCTCATCAGGACAATCCTGAACTGGCAAAAGCAAAGGAATTAGGTTTAAAAATATATTCTTATCCTGAATTTCTTTACGAACAGTCTAAAAATAAAACCAGAGTAGTCATCGCAGGTTCTCACGGGAAAACTACAATTACTTCGATGATTCTTCATGTCTTGAATTTTCATCAAAAAGATGTTGATTACATGGTTGGAGCACAACTTGAAGGTTTCGACTGTATGGTAAAGCTTACAGAAGACAATGACTTTATGGTGTTGGAAGGTGACGAATACCTATCCTCTCCTATCGATCTGCGTTCAAAATTTTTACTGTATCAGCCGAATATCGCTTTGATGAGCGGAATTGCGTGGGATCATATCAATGTTTTCAAAACATTTGATGATTATATCGAACAGTTCAGAAAATTCGTGGCAAGTATTACTCCGGGTGGCGTTTTAGTCTATAACGAAGAAGACGCAGAGGTTGTAAAAGTAGTGGAAGCAGCGGAAAATTATTTTAGAAAAATACCTTACAAAACTCCTGAATACGAAATCATTAACGGAAAAGTTCATTTAAAAACAGAAATGGGCGATGTTCCGCTTTCGGTTTTTGGAGCGCACAATTTGTTAAATCTTGAAGGAGCACGACATATTTGCCATACATTAGGAATTATGGATGAAGATTTCTATGAAGCCATCATGAGCTTCAAAGGAGCTTCAAAACGTCTTGAAAAAGTAGAAAGAGAAGATAAAGGAATTCTTTACAAAGATTTTGCACACGCTCCGAGCAAAGTAAAAGCTGCTGTAAAAGCTTTTTGCGAACAATTTAAAAACGAAAAAAAATACGGTTTTCTTGAGCTTCACACGTATTCAAGTTTAAATCCAGTATTTTTGGAACAATACGATCACGCAATGGACGGCCTGCATGAAGCGATTATTTTTTATTCTGAAGATGCCTTAAAAATCAAAAGAATGAAACCCATTTCTCCTGATCTGATCAAAGAAATGTTTAAAAATGAAAATTTAAAAGTCTTTACCAATGCTCAAGAACTTCATGCATATTGGGAAACTTTAGATAAAACTAATGGCGTTTTTCTGATGATGAGTTCGGGTAATTTTGGCGGTTTAGATTTAACGAAATAAATTAACTTTCTATAAAATAAAACTCCTTTCGATTGGAAAGGAGTTTTTATTTGTTTATTTTTTTAATCATCGGATTGATTGTTGTCCTTTTCATACGATGGCTGAAATCTGAAGTTGTACTTAGGTGCCCCAGCAGCAGCTATAGTCGGGATGCTATAAATATGAATTATACCTTGGTTATTTGCGGCTTGATCCAAAATATTCTGATTATTTTGATTATTTACAGAATTCTGAAACATTATGCCCGTAGAATGGCCTGCATTCAGATAAATCTGGCTGTATGGGAATGCAGGATGTTCAACTACATTTATAATATTAGATTGTTGTGCTGCGTCTGTAATCTGGTCATTTACAGATTCCGGTAAAGCGTTTTCCGTCGATTTTTTTTCTTTTTTTGACATGATATTAATTTTTATGGTTTGGAAAGTAAAGTTAAAAATATTTTTAAATCAAATCACAAAAAGGAGCAATAAACTACTGCTCTTTAATCATTTATGAAATTTTAAAATTAAATATCTGCCACAGCATTCAACATCTTCTGTTCCCATTCCGGATTTTTCGGATCGAAAAACAATCTTTTTCCGGTATCTAAAGAACGGACCACATTCATTTCATCCTCTGATAATTCAAAATCAAAAACATTGAAATTTTCTTCAATCCTCGAAGGCGTCACCGATTTCGGAATCACACAGAAACCTTCCTGCAAATGCCATCTTAAAATAACCTGAGCCACTGTTTTGTTATATTTTGATGCAATATTTTTTAATTCAGAATTATCCAACAAACCTGCGTTTCCATTTCCAAGAGGGCTCCAAGGTTGGGTAACAATATTATTTTCTCTGTTATATACCTGAAGCTCTTTTTGTTGAAATAAAGGATGTAGTTCAATTTGATTAATCACAGGAAGCACGCTTGAATTTGCCTTTAATTCTTCCAGTTTTTCAACTGTAAAATTACAAACGCCAATTGCCTTGATTTTTCCTTCATGATAAAGCTCTTCCATCGCTTTCCAGGCACCCAAAAAATCTGCATAAGGCCAGTGAATAAGATACATATCCAGATAATCCAACTGTAATCTGTCCAAAGTTCTCTGAAAAGCACTTTTGGCTTTGTCATATGAAGTATCCTGAACCCATAATTTTGAAGTTACAAACAAGTCTTCTCTGTCTATTCCACTGTTTTTCACAGCATTTCCAACTGCAGTTTCATTTTGATAAATCGAAGCTGTATCGATCATTCTGTAACCGGTTTGGATCGCTTTGATAACAGCATTTTCGCATTCCTGCATATTTTCCATCTGCCAAACTCCGAAACCTAAAGCCGGAATATCAACTCCGTTATTTAATGTGATAACAGGTTGCCCTGTATATTTTTTTTGTTGCATATATTTTGTTTTTAGTTAGTCAAACAAATTTCCGATAAAATTGTGAAACTTTCGGTTACCAGTTTTACACAAATTTAAAGTTAAGATATATTTAGACTTATTATATTATGAACTACCCCATCTTTTTGCTTTGCAAAATCACCCCTTTCAAAGAAGGGCAATTGAAATATCTTAATACTAATTTCTAGCTTCTAATTTCTCATTCTTGCTCATCATTTTTCTGAATAATCCTTTGATATGGGCAATTTCGTCATGATAATTCGTTTTCTTTCTGCACCCGAAATACAGGGTATTTTCAAGTTTTTGATTTCCTTCCCAAATTAATTTCACCTCACCGCTTTCAATTTCGTTTTTACATAAAAAATCAGGGACAACAGCCAACCCAATTCCACCTTTCAGACAACGGATGATTGAATTTAAATTTGGAACAATATAATTCGGACGGAAATTCGGTTTATGCCCGAAATTTAAAATCCAGAACTGAAAAAGATGTTCCATGTCGCCAGTTGTGCCATACCATTTCTCCTGTTTCAGCCATTCCTCAATTTTTTGAGCATCTTTTGTTTTTAAAACTTTATTAAAACTTTCCGTATCAACATCTTTTCCACCAACCAAAATAATCTGTTCGGAAGAAAAAGCTTCATGTAGAATATTAGGTGAAACTCCTTTTTTGGGAGTAATAATTAAATCTAAAATTCCCTTATCCAATTGATCCAGCATTTCGGGATAATCTCCAAAACTGATAATCAGATTAAACGGTAACGTAGAAACATACTGCTCCAAAGTCGTCTGAAAAGTTTCGAAACACATTCCCACACTGATGGTCGGGGTATGTTTTTCTGTAGATTTTTGAAAATTTTTCTCTACATCTTCCAATTTTGTGAGGGGTTCCGAAATGGCATTGAATAAGACTTTTCCACGTTCTGTCGGAACCATTTTCCGCCCCGTTCTGTCGAATAATTTGTATCCGACATATGCTTCCAAAGAACCCAAATGCAGACTCACTCCGGGCTGTGAAATAAATAAAGTTTCTGCGGCCCCGGTTAAGGTTCCTGTTTTATAAATTGCTTTAAAAGTTCGGTACCATTCTAAATTCACCATGATTAATTATCAATATTCTGATACAAAATTAATAATTAATTACAATAATAATATTTAAAAAACTATGACAATTTTTATTTGATCGAATTCCGGATTTTTAAGCTCTTAGCTTTTCATATTCAATCTTTCCTCCTGAAGATCAAGTAAACGAAGATGTTTTCTAATGATTTCTTCATCTAACAAAAGTTCTTCGCGGTTTTTCTGGATAAGCCAGCTTCTTTGGGTTTCGAGAATATCGATATAAATATTTCGGTATTCAGCGTAATTAATAATGATTTCAGAACTGCTCAATTGGTTTTCATATTTTTGTAATTGATCTTTCAACGCCGGGAAACTTTCTATTTTTTCAGCATAATCGTTGCGAATTTTATCAACCGCAACTTGCGCAAGGCTGTTCTGAATTTCGTAATCTATTTCCTTTTCGCTTCTCACAAAATCCCGGTCGATCGGTGGGAATTTCTTTAATAAAAAAGGAAGTGTAAGCCCCTGAACAAGCAATGTTGAAAGGATTACAACAAATGTGATAAAAAGAATCAGATTTCTTTGTGGGAAAGGAGTTCCGTCATCTAAAGTCAAGGGAATTGAAAGTGCTGCCGCCAAAGAAACCACGCCTCTCATTCCGGTCCAACCAATGATCATGGGAGTCTGCCAACCGGGAGATTGTGCATCTGCAACTGTAATAAAATTTCTCATAATTAAAGTCGTGATCACCGCTGCATAGCCTGCGAAAATTCTTACAATAATCAGAACTGCAGTAACCGCAATTCCATAACCGATTGCAGTATAAATATCAGTATCACCCAAGCCGGAAATAATTTCGGGCAAATCTAAACCGATGAGCATGAAAACAATCCCATTGAGCAAAAAACAAAGACTTTCCCAAACCGTTACAGTACGTATCCTGGATGCACTGCTCAAAAAATCGTGACTGCGATAAGAAAGAAATAACCCACCACTTACCACCGCCAGAATTCCGGAAGCATGAAGTTGCTCTGCTGCCAGATACATTGCGAAAGGCGCAATAAAAGTCAGCAAAATATCTGTATTTGAATCGGTGGGCAAAATTTTGTGCATTTTCATAAAAATATATGCGATTACAAGTCCGATTCCTACACCGCCAATACACATCCACACAAAACTCCCCGCTGCTTCGTGCCATACAAATTGCCCGGTTGCTGCAGCAATCATCGCGAACCTGAAAATGATTAAAGAAGAAGCGTCATTCAGTAAACTTTCGCCTTCGAGAATTGAGGCCAGTCTTTTCGGAACTCTTACAAATTTCAAAATCGCTCCAGCGCTTACTGCATCGGGTGGAGAAACAATTCCGCCCAATAAAAAACCCAGGGCCAAAGAAAATCCGGGAATAAAATAATTAGCGAAAACAGCAACCGATAATGCGGTGAAAAATACGACTACGAAAGCAAAACTGAAAATAATCCTACGCCATCGCCAAAGCTCTTTCCACGACGTTGACCAGGCTGCTTCATACAGCAATGGTGGTAAAAAAATGATAAATATTAATTCGGGTTCTATTTTAATGGGTGGTACACCTGGAATAAAACTTATTAACAGCCCTGCCAACACAAGCAAAACAGGATATGCAACCTGAATTTTTTTCGCCAGCATAATGAGCATTGTGATGAGGAGAACCAAAAAAAGATAAAATTCGAAATTCTCTAACATATATAAATTTTAGGTATCTAAATATATAGTAAATTTTTAAAAATATTTAGTGCCTGTGTAAATTTAAACGGGCTCTAATACTTGAAATAATTTATATGAATCAACCAATATATTTTTATTTGTATAAATTTGTTTAAGAGATTATAGTTTTTTAAACGTTTTAAACAGTTTTACAATTAATTAACTGCACCTTATATTCAGATAACCATGAAATTCATCAGTAATTACGAGTACAATCATAAAATGTTCGGCTATCTTATCATCGACAAAACCTCGATTGATGAGATCACTACTGACGAATACAATGATTATATAAGAATATTTTTCTTTCCGAAATCCTGCCACATCACCATAGATTTTGATGAATATATTACTGAAGGTCCGGCATTATTTTTTGTAGGTAACCATCAAAAAGTAAAAATTAATAATGCCAAACTGCAGGAAGTGCATTTCATTTATTACAACAGAGATTTTTACTGCATTCAGATCCATGATGCGGAAGTAGCTTGTGACGGTATACTTTTCAATAATATTTACAATCTTCCTCAGACGAAACTTTCAGATGAAGAATGTCTTTATACGGAAAATTTATACCTTCATATTAAAAATGAGCTTGTAGCTAAAGAATCTTCCCAGGAAGAAATGATACGAACCTACCTTAAACAGCTTATTATAAGAGCTACCCGTGCCTGGAAAAAACAACAATTGGGACAACTTAACGACGAACCTCCAAGAGAAATGGAGTTTTTCAGAGATTTTAGCCGTCTGGTCGAGATCCACTTCCGTAAAAAACATGGTGTCGCCGATTATGCTGATCTTTTAAATATGGCCCCTAAAACACTTTCAACGAAATTCAACCGGCTTAATTTAGCTTCTCCCAACGACATTATAAAAGACCGGATTGTGCTTGAAGCCAAGCGCCTCTTATGTTATTCAAAGTATACAATTAAAGAAATTGCCTACAATTTGGGATATGATGATCCTGCCTATTTCAACAGATTATTTACTAATAAAACCGGACTGACTCCTGCCGTTTTCAAGAAAAATAACCAACAAGAGAAAAAAGTACAATAAATATCAACTTTTCACTCTTTTTTCAGCAGTACCACTACCCTACCTTTGTCATGTAAATAATTCCAGATACGGAAGCATGGTAAAGTAAATTTGGTAATGAGCCTGTTTATCTTTCCGGATTAGTGAGACAGTAAAATCTTTATATTAAAACTGCCGATGTATTAAATGGAAATTGTTTATTCATATTTAGAAATTATTAATCTTAAATTTATATACAATGAAAAAAACATCAATTTTAAAATCGTTCGGATCAATTTTATCCATTTTCTTTATGTTGTTAGGCGGAATCTCCGTATCTGCTCAATCTCCAATGATTAAAAATGTGGTTCTGGTACATGGCGCTTTTGTGGACGGGTCGGGATATAGAGGCGTCTATGACATTTTGAGCAAAAAAGGCTATAATGTTACTGTTGTACAAAATCCGCTGAGCTCACTGGAAGATGATGTAGAAGCAACCAAAGCAGCTCTCGACAGACAGGACGGACCTGCCATTCTTGTGGGTCATTCTTATGGCGGAAGCGTTATAACAGAAGTCGGAGACCATCCTAAAGTAGCAGCCTTGGTATATCTTGCAGCATTCCAGCTGGATGAAGGCGAGTCGGCTCTTGACTGGGCAAAAACGGAACCAGGATCTCCTAAGAATGGTATTTTACCTGCAGACGAAAAAGGAATTCTTTATTATGACAAAGAAAAATTCCATGACGGATTTGCGGCAGATGTTCCCAAAGCACAAACCGATTTTATGTATGCTTCACAAGGACGTTTTGCCGCTGCAGCATTAGCTGCCAAAGTAACCAAAGCTCCCTGGAAAACAAAACCTTCATACGGAATTGTAGCCACTCAGGATGAAGCCATTCTGCCTTCTATCCAAAGAAAAATGTATAAAAAAGGAAATGCGAAAATCACAGAAATAAAAGGAAGTCATGCTGTATTTATTTCTCATCCTCAGGAGGTTGCAGATGTTATTATCAGAGCTTCAAAAGAAATTAAGTAATTCCTTAAAAAAATCAATAAACAAAGGCTGTTTCACTAAATGTGGAGCAGCTTTTTATTTTTTCAAATTAATTAGAGCTAATTGATGTATTATAATTCTGATACAATTATATAATTTATATTATTTTTATTATGTTAAAATCGAACATAACTTTGCAGAGTAAAATTTAAACAATCATACAACAATGAAAAAAGTATTAATCATCAACGGTGGACAAAACTTCGGACATTCAGGAGGAAAATATAATAAAACCATTGCAGACAGCACTCTGGAAGTTTTAAAAGACTTTGAAAATATAGACGTAAAAATCACAAATGTTGGGGAAGGTTACGATAAAAATGAAGAGGTTCAGAAATTCGTTTGGGCAGATTACATTATTTACCACACTCCAATCTGGTGGTTCCAGCTACCGAACGGTTTAAAAAAATATATTGACGAAGTTTTCACGGCAGGTCACGCCAAAGGAATTTATATGAATGACGGAAGAACTTCCGACAATCCAAAAATCAATTACGGAACTGGCGGAATGCTTGGCGGAAGAAAATATATGGTTACCACAAGCTGGAATGCTCCGGAAACAGCCTTTACGCTTCCGGGAGAATTTTTCAATGAAACAAGTGTCGATAACGGACCATTATTTGGATTTCATAGAATGAACGCCTTTGTTTCGTTAGAAAAAATGGAAAGTTTTCACTTCCACGATGTAGAGAAAAATGCCCATGTAGAGCGCGATATGAAAATCTACAAAGAACATTTAAAAAACGTTTTCGAAAAAGAATTAAAACCACAATTAGTCTAATGAAAATTTATTTAACCGCAATTATCAAAGCCAAAGAAGAGCAAAGAACCGAAGTGTTGGAAGTTCTTCAAAATATGGTGAAAGAAACAATAAAAGAGGAAGCCAACGAGCTGTACACGCTTCATCAGGGAATTGAAGATAAAAATCAGTTTGTTTTCTACGAAATCTGGAAAAGCGAAGAAGGTTTAGCGCAACACAATCAGCAGCCTTACATTCAGGCTTTCGGAGCTTTGGTTGATGAAAAGTTGCAGGAAAAGCCACAGATTTATTTAACAAATATTATTTAATATGAAAAAATTAGCATTATTAATTCTCTCCATTTTCGCAATAGGATTTTTTCAGGCACAAACCAAAAAATCAAAGAATATGAAAAAGAAAATTTTATTTGTCGTTACCAGTCATGACAAAAAAGGTGATACAGGTGAAGAAACAGGATATTATCTTGGAGAAGTTTCGCATCCTTGGGAAGTTCTGCACAAAGCAGGTTATGAAATTGATTTTGTAAGTCCGAAAGGCGGAACTCCTCCGGTTGATGGTTTTGATTTGAAAGATCCGGTAAATAAAGAATTTTGGGAAAACAAAGAATACAAAAATAAAATTGATCATTCTTTAAAGCCTTCGCAGGTAAATCCGGATGAGTATTCTACCATTTTTTATGCAGGAGGTCACGGTGCGATGTGGGATTTTGCAGATAACACAGAATTATCTGCCATTGCTTCAAAAATTTACGAAAACGGAGGCATTGTTGCAGCAGTTTGTCACGGACCTGCAGGTTTGGTGAATATTAAACTGAACAACGGAAAGTATTTAGTAGACGGTAAAAAAATCAATGCTTTTACCAATGAAGAAGAATCTGAAGTAAAATTGACAAATGTTGTTCCTTTCCTTTTGGAAGATCAATTAAAAGAAAGAGGCGCAAAATTTGAAAAATCAGGACTTTGGCAAAATCATGTTGTGACAGACAAAAGAGTGATCACAGGACAAAATCCTCAGTCTGCAAAAAGTGTGGGCGAAGCTATTTTAAAGGAATTAAAATAAGTAATCTCTTAAATTTAAAGCATTTTTAAATTTGTATTAAAAAACCGGAAAATTTGAACGTTCCGGTTTTTTCATGACTGAGCCTTTCGTTACGGATCACGCTACATTTAATAATCACTTATCAGCAGTATGTTTGTCATTCCGCAGGAATCTAAACAGTCTTTGTAGAGATTCCTACGGAAATCAAAGATTCGACGAAGTCAATGACAAACACTCTTGTTAAAAGCCAAAAAAAACTTGTCAAGGGTTTAAAACTTTGACAAGTCTGAATAAATGCTTATTATTTAATGAACAATTTTCAAAACATCACCTGTGCGATATAAACTGCCAACGGGAAGACCAGCGGCTGTAGCATCTGCATTATCTATATAATCACGAACCCCTTCTATAATTGCCGGAGTGAGCTCGGTAGAGCCTGGTATTACGTGTAACTTCGCTTGAGGGTCAAATCCGTTACCAATACCGCCTATTCCTAAGTTTCCTTTTTCCGATAATTCCATTTTTACTGAACCTGAAGTTGTAAAACGGATCTGTGATAAATTATTGGTTCCATCACCCTTGTATCTAAACAAAAAACCTGTTCCCTGTCCTGCAAAATTACCATTAAATTGAGGCTGAGCCCAAATGGTACCTATGTAATCATTATTCTGCAAATTAGCCGTTGTACTTTTAGTTCCTCTAGCTCTTTTAATAAAAAATGAAGGAGAATCAGAATTTGAATAAGTGACCAAATTAACATCATCATAAGTATCACCAGCAGAGTTATTTTCTATTACTAAAGCACTCTGTGGAGCATTAGTCCCAATTCCCACATTACCATTGTTTAAAACTACAACGGCATTTTTTGTAGTACCAGAGACTCCGTTACCTACAATAAACAATGAATTATCT
>NZ_JARBTK010000009.1 GCF_029240215.1 Chryseobacterium sp. | reverse complement strand
TTCTTTTTTGGTGTTGCCATAATTAAAATTACTCTTTTTATGAAAACACTCCTTAAATCTTTAATATCTAATGTCCACTTTTTGATGACGATTTACAGTTTCTGTCATACAATTCGAATACAAGATTAAACCCAAAGCCAGCCTTATATTTATTCCGTTTGGGGAAATTTTGGATTATGCATTAGCAATTTCAATCACATTATTTTCAATGTTTAAAGTAGCGTTTAAATGTGATTGTCACTATTGAATTGATTCTTTTAGGGAGAGGAGGTTGAGACTACTCAGAATAATAGATATAATGGAGGTTGAGGAGGAAATTGTTGTACATTAAATTCTTGCTAGTGATAACAAGGATTTACTAACTTTTTAAGAAAAATCTTAAATCAGATCTAAAAACTGTATATCTAGCGACATCTATCTACTTTAATTCACATTAACTTACAAAATAACAAAAATTTTTGGTTCTAAAAGAAAAATTAGTACTCAAATGCTAATTATGAGTTGAAAATAAATACTGAAAATCAACACCTTAAAAACTTATAAATTCAAATATTTATTTTTAACAAATTTTAAATCATTGATAATTAGAATATTCAAAATTCCAATCCTTAATTCAAATGCTAAAACAAAATTACTTTTCTTGTAATTGGTAAGATGCCATTAATATCGTTTTGAGTCTGAATTTACTGCGACGAAAATTTATTACGTAATTGAGAAAGTAATTTTTAGTATTACTATCCTTTATGCCTTTCGATTTCAACTAAATGATTGGCAATAGTAGATGGAGTGATTTGAAAATTAGGCAGAATTTCATTTTTAAATGGTTGCAAATAAGATGTAATTAAATAGCGAATAAAATTATTCTTGTTTCTTGAAGAAACATAACAAAATTAGAATCTTAACATATAAAAAAAATCAGAAAGCAGTTCGAGAATCGCTCCTAAAATTCTATAATTCTACCATTGAATTACAGAACCCATTTAAGCATACAAATCTTTGTTTATCAAACATTGACAAACAAAAAAATAACCAAATTGGCAACTTTTCACTCGGGCCGAGGGAGGCCTTTCTCAATTTACAAATGTTTTTTTTCTTGATCTGTTAGTGAGAGGAAGCATAGCATCAAATCTTCTTAAAACATAATTTTAAATACTAGTATACAGTGTGTTACAGGAGTTTGTGAAAAAATAAAATTTTCATTTTAATACGTCAAGTTCTGTCGCTTTCAGCATTGATATTTGCATCAAGAGAAAAACAGAAATGAAACTTGCTATTAAAACTTTTGGTGGACATCTTGCCGGAAACCACCTAAAAAAATAAGGCTAAAACCTGAAGTAATTCTAATAAAAAGAACCTTCAAATCTTAACCTTTATAAAATCAAACAAATTTACACAAATGTCTATAACCAACAACACATCGCAGACACTATTTCGATTCATAAGCATGAGAAACCCTCAGCTTACTGAGACAAAAAAAGAAAATTTAGGATTTATTCACAGATCAAGTTTGAACACGGCTTTTGATCAGGCAGTGAATAACAGAGCAGGAATCTCTAAATTGCAAGCATTGGAAAACCAATGCAGGTCATTCTCTTCTCCTTTTACGGAAAAAGATCTTGAAAACAGCCAATACGCTGCACTTCTGAAAATAGGAAGGAAAATCACAAAAAAGGAGGTTCTTTCAAATGATGATCTTAGCAAAACCAAAAGTGCTTATTCTTCCGGACAAATGGACTTGGGAAAATTATGGGATAATCTAATTTATCAGGTCGTTACCCAAAAAGATTTTTATGCCAAAGAAGCTCTTGTGCATATTTTAAAAGCTTTGCATGTAGGATACGTACAGACTCTTGCATTAACGGATGATCTTAGAAAAATAAATGGATTCGATCTGGTTGCTAAAGCATTAAATGCAAAGGTAGTAATGCCTAAAGAACTTTTCGTTGAAGAAGAGATTTCCGGTTCGTCTACAGCCAGTAGAATAGCATCACCTGAGACATCAGAACTTTCACAGAAAACACAGGAAAGAATAAAAACTGATGCTCAAAGAGATTTAGTAGTCACTCAGGCTCTTCTTAAAAAAGAACAACTTGAAAAACTAAACAAGGAGTTAGAGAAGATTCAAAAATCATATCACAACACCCACTCTAAAGATTATCAGGCTGCTTATGATAGATACATGGCTGAATATCAATATCAAAGAGAAGAATCTGCAAGGATTTTAGAAGAAATTAACTATTTAACTGAGCAAAAAGCATCTGAGGAGGAAATAAGAAAATTGTATGAACGATTAAAAGAGCTGGAATTTCCTCCTTTTGAGTTTTCTTCGCAAAATGAGATTAATATTTACGAGCTTCAGAAAAAATTATCTCCGGAATCATTTGAACTTTTTATGAGTTTGTTTGCTTCTCAGGAAATCAATCAAGAATTCTATTCCAAAGTATCGTCTACCGATAAAGCAGAAGCCATTTCAGAAACTCAATTAAGAGTAGGAACACAAACGCTTCAGATTGATGATAGTTTTCAGACGTATGATGATGTAATTTCTCAGGTACAAAATCATGCTTCCCTGACTATTCAGACAGCTTTGGAAAATACAACTTTGGAACAAACGCAGTATGCTAATATAGGAGGTGCATTAATTCCTATTGGAGGATCATCAACCAGAACTCATTTAGCTTACAGTTTATTGGCTAACTGGAATAGATCTGCTTTTATTCCAAATAATGGATTCATTAATTTCTCTTTTGAAGTTCAGGATAATTCATGGAACGTTGCCAATGCCAGAATTGCATTAGAATCCAACACTGGAAATCATGAAGAGGCACTAGGAAACGTTGATGTGCTCAACGGAACCGTAAGTTTTCCTGCATTAATGGTTAATAAATTTTCATCTATTAGCAAGGTAAGGATAGACGTTTATTTTAATAATGGAAGAGAAGCTTATGTAGAGTTATTTAAAATTCCTAATAATGAATTGCAGGTGGGATTACTTACATTAAAGCCGGGTAAAGAAGGTCCGAGAGAAGAAGAACCGGTAGAAGAAATGTCAACCGCAAGAAAACTGTTCGGACTGAAGAGACTGGGTATTGCAGAATACATGAAGGTCGTTCAGAGTACCCACGCCTATGTGCCTGGAGATGTTACGCATATTGAAAACATTATGGCAAGGGAATTTAAGCAGAAATCAACCAGAAGGCTTAGAAAAACCGAACTCCAAAATACATCTACAAAATCTACGGAACGTGAAACGCTTACCGATACGACAACGACAACAAGGCATGATATACAGTCTGAAGTTGCCAATGTGATCATGAAAGATACCAGCGCACAGGCATACGCTAACTGGAGTAAAGACACTGAAGTTTACGGAAGATTTGAAGTTGGTGGAAGTCTTGCCACTCATAATGCCAAAGAAAACAGTGTGCGACAAGCAGTAACCCAGTCACAAGAAATTACCAATAAAGCTACCGATAAACTCCTCACCAAAATTTCTGAGGAAAGAATTGAAAAGATCATCGAAGAGTATGAAGAAAATAATGCGCATGGTTTTGATAATCGAAATGGCGATAAACATGTCGTAGGTGTTTACCGATGGGTAGATATGAAATACAAAAACCAAATCTACAACTACGGGAAACGCACAATGTTTGAATTCATGATCCCTGAACCGGCAAGATTACACAGATTGGCTTTGGCAGTAGCAAAAGCAGATGTATTGACCGCACCTATAGATCCTAGAAAAGCACCGGCTCCTTACACGATGCCAAACCCAAAGGCAGCCACAAAAACATTACTGCAATACTGGGCAGATGTTTACGGAGTGACACTTACCGATGAAATGCCGGGCAAGGAAGTCATTCTTAATGCCAACGCAAGCCCTCAAACTGAAGGTGAAGGAGTATTCTTTGATGCCAATTTAGAGATTCCTGATGGATATAAAGCTACTACTGCATCTGTTGTATGGGCTTATAATAAGCAAAGAAACAGATCAGGATTCTTTCAAGGGAATTATATTTTGTCTTCCTATTTGTCTTTCGGTAACCTGAAGGGAGGAAGTTTTTATAAAGAAACCCGAAATCAGACCCTTAACGGAACTGAAGGAGTAAGTGGATTGAATCTTACTGGAGTATTCAATTACAGAGTATCCGGAAAAAACATAGGCGGATTTAATATCGCTTTAAAATTCCCATGTGTTCCTAATGATGCTAATGTTCTAGCGTGGCAGACAGAAAACTTTAATGCTATTATCGAAGCTTATAAAGAAGCTTATGAGAAATTTAAAGAAGAGCAGGCAAGAATAGATGAAGAACAGAAAGAAAAAGAAGCAGAAGCGAAAGATAAAATGGGGAATTTCTACCGTTATATGGAGAACGATGTCTTAAAACATAACTGTATTGCCTACTTGTTACAAGATTACCTGTCACCCAATACCGTCGGGCAAAACTTCACTGATGGCGATAAGATGGAAAACTTCCAGGTATTCTTAAACGAGAATCTCGATAAATACACCGCTCTAGCCAAATTCATGGAACAGGCTTTCGAATGGAGCGTTATGAGCTATAGTTTTTATCCATATTATTGGGCAAACAGACAACACTGGCAGGAAATGTACATCAGCGAAAGTGTAGATCCTTTATTCAGAAGTTTCTTACAGTCTGGTATGGCAAGAGTCATTGTAACAGTAAGACCGGGATTTGAAGATGCCATCCAATTCTTTTTAAGCACAGGTAAAATCTGGAACGGAGAAGAAGTTCCTGTAATTGGAGATCCTATGTACATGAGTATTGTAGACGAAATGAGAGAGCCTGTGGGGCTAAAACAAGGAAAACCTTGGATTACAAAACTTCCTACTACGCTTACGATTCTACAGCAAGATTCGGCAGGTTTGAAAACGGAAACCGCATTGCCATTCAGTTATGAAAATCCGGAAGAGTTTGAAAACCCTGAAGAAGTGGTTACCAAATCGGAATTCATGATTACCGATGCACAATTGAGTGCAGGAAAACACCGTTTTGTAGAAAATATTGACATCAAAGATGGTAATCTACAGCTTACAACGGATAGTGATCCTAGAAAAGTAGTTGCACAGATCTCTATGCAGAGTATCAAAAACAATCTTCCATAATGGTATTGTTGATTAATAATTATTAACCGGCTTTAGGCAAGTGGCGGTTGGAAAATGACCAGCCGCCATAAGCCAAAAGTTAAAAACAAGAAATTATGACTTACGAAGAATATATAAATGAAATAGAAGATTTTGATGATGTTACAAAACAAGAGCTTTTAGCAGATTTTCAAAGTCATCTTCCTTTGGATAATCCAGCGATGATGCAACAAATGGGTTATGGTGGGTTTGAGGGTTTTCTGAAGACGAAAAATGATGCAGGTGTCATGCAGCTCGGAGAAACGATTCGTGGGATGAGCAATGTGAGTCCGTTGGTAGCAATGAAACTTACGAATCAAAAATCAGGAGACATCAAGGATAAATATTTTATTGATGCTTTTAAAGACAAATATGATGATTTTGATATCGTAATTGATCCGGGATGTAACGTAAATGAAGAGTATCTCAAGCAAAATTTCACAAAGAAGACTTTTAACTACTTTATAGATGATGACGGTAAAAAAGGGGAAACAAGTGGAGATACTAAAGTTAACTTTATAATATTTATTACAAAAGATGAAAATAAGATAAAAGAAGCTTACCAATGTCTGAAACCAAGTAAAAACGAAATTATACTTTTTATTGAAGATAATGCAGGAGATAATAATGGTCAGCTCATTTTGGCGAAAGCAGATGAAGGTGTGAAAAAAGTTTTTAAGCAAGTAAGCCAAAGAACGCTGAATGATTATAAGCCTTTTCATGACATGCAAGGAATTCTAAAGCTTGATTATAAAGACTGGATAGCTTTAATCTTAAATGGCAAACTGGAAGGAAAACAACTTGCTGTTGAAGATATAATCGGGAGTTTATTGAATGTCATAAAAACACTTTTTTTACCATCTAAAGCATTAGGGTGGATTTTAAACAAAATAGGTGACGGAATAGACTACCTTAAAATATCGGATACGATTTGGGATACGCAATCAGATGATTACTTTTTTGAAAAAAAGAATATCACAAGTTTTTTCACAATTGACACCGCACCACTAGCAGAACTGAAAAAGGCTATAGTCAACGATCCGCGACAATTGGAATGGAATGATTTGCTACCAAGTTTCATTTCTGATAATGCTGAGATATATATTAGTAAACTGCAGAATGTAATTGGTAACTATAATACGCATATAACACAACAGATAGAAGCTATTTATAATTTTCAGGAACAGGCAGATCCTATTATAGATATTCTGAACATTAAAGAATCCATAGCATTTTGGGTAGGCATGTGGAACGGACTGGTAGATTTTGTCTCTTCAATTTTCAAATTTGTAGGAATGGTTTTAGAAGCACCGTTCGAAATTTTTGATAACTTTGACAAAATTGTAGATGGAATAAGCCAGCTGTTTACTTCACTAAGCAATATTGATATTTCTGATGAGTTGGTGAAAGCGTATGCTAACATAAAGAAATACTTGAGTGAGAAAGATGCAGACGATGTAGATTGGATTCGGGTAGCATATATCTCTGGCTTTGGTTTAATGTTTATATTAACCTTCTTTATTCCATATGCCAATATTGCTAAGCTGGCAAGTATTGGGAAATTTGGGAAAATGGGGGTAATCATTGCTGAAGTTTTAGAAGGAACAGGAAAAGCTTTAGGCAAAGCAGTACAGGCAGTTACCCGAGAAGCGAAAGAACTGGCAAGTGATATTTGGAGAGCGCTGACTTCTTTAATGGAAATCCTTAAACGAGGAGGAGCGAAACTACAAGAACTATTTGAAAAGATTTCTAAAGAAATTGTAGATTGGTTTCTTAAAAACAAGAAAGCTCTTTCTCTTTATGAAGGCGGGATTTTTAGAAGTAGGTTAGCTAAAGCTGTTGCTATGGCTTTAGATGATGCTCCAAAGTTTATTAAGCAATATGAACGTGCTTTTCTTGAAATGGAAGCATTGCTGGAAAGAGAAATGGCAGCTATCATAACAGAAAGTGGGGAAACAATTGGCGCGATTACTGATGGGGCTAAAAAGAGTGTTGATCTTTCCAAATATTTTAAGAAATTAAAAAATGCGATCGTTACCCATAATCACCCAATGGGAAGCAGTTTAAGCCCAGGTGATATTATGATGTTTATGGATCATGGTATCAAAGAACTTCGTGCTATTGCTATGACAGATGGAGTCGTTTTCTCTCTTAAAAGAATAGGAAATTTAACTTCCAAAAATATTAAAGAAGTTAAAGAGGCAGTTGAAATAGCTGTTAAAGAGCTTTTAAAAGATGGACCTGTAGAAAAATACGCATTAGAAAGGTATAAAGCGGATATGTACATTCGAGAATTAAATAAAACAGGAAAGATAAAATATGTAAAGTATCAACCTTAAAAATTTAGAAATTATGATAACAGAAAAAGATTATGAAGTATTATTTTACATTACTCCTAAAAAATATAGATTAACCGCATTAGACCAGGAGACATATGATCCTAAAAGAATGGATAATTTTAGTAAGGAAGAAGCCTTAGGAGAAAAGTTAATAAAATGTAGCCACAATGAGTTTGTAGAAGCTATAATCAAAATCTTCAAAAACAAATATGCAAATGCATGGGGTGTTTGGACAAAAACGGTAAATCATGACGGAAAGACAGATTTAGACTCTCCTGTGCGTACAGATTTTAAAAAATTATTTTTTGATTTTAAAGATGGAGTGGAGAATGTTTTTGGAGGTGATGATGAATATCTTGATAGCTTATTTATAGAATTCGACATTTCAGTAAATGGTTTGGTAAATACTGTGAAAACAGCCTTGCAAGGAAAGTCATTTACAGAATCTACCAATAATGGAAAAACCATTTTCGAAGTAAACAATAGTCCTATTCTAAAAATAGAAACTACTCCTACAACATTTCATATGTTTATAGACAAAGATTCTTTTATTGACTATGGAACCTAGGAATTATTGCAGTCTTCGGACTGCTTTTTTAGTTTTTATAAAAAAGCTAAGAGCCGGCTAATGATATTTAGAAAGCGTTGACTTCTCTAATGGAAATCCTTAAACGAGGTGGGGCTATAATTCAAGAAATTATAAAGTGGTTTTTGAAGAGTAAAGGAAAGTAATGATGAATTAAAAAAAATGAAAAAAATAGATTTAATGATCCCAATTTGGGCATTATATAACTTTAAAAACATTAGTGATATAGTGTTAAAAATTGATGACTCGGAATACTTAAAAAATGTATATGATCTTGAACAAAGAAAAAGTATACATAGTGCATTGAAATGGGCAAAAGAAAATCCTAACTTTGATTTCAAAGGAATAATGGAGGATGCTCCTGTTTCTCATGAATTAACTTTTTCCAATTTAGAGATATATAATTATTTGATGTCTTTTAAAAATTTTATGGAAAATCAGGATTATAAACTTTTAACTGATGATCGACCTCCAAAAAAAATGCCTTATGAAAAATAACTCTAAAGCATAGTTTTAAGCCACTTTAAAGTGGCTTTTTAATTGTCTTTCAAAACGGTATAAGCGGTTAGCAAAGCTGTTAAAACAATGAAGTATGATGAACTAATTTAAAGTACAAGATGAAGTATGGGATAATAAATTGAAAACCTCTGCAGAATTAGCCGATTGGATTTTGAAACAAGGCTACGAAAAAGGAGATCCAATACGTTTAATATCCTGTCATACTGGTTCAAAGCCAAATAGGTTTGCCAAAAAATCAGCTGAAATATTAGAAGTAGAAGTAATAGCTCCTACGGAAAGAATTTCTGTTGATGATTTAGGAAATTTCATACATGATAAAAGGTAAATTTGTAACTTTTAAAAAAGATTAATTATGAAATATTTTGGATTTGTAAAAGAGCATGACAATCATAATGCTTCTAAAAGTATACATGATTTAATTTTAGATGGCAATTCTATAAACGATAAGAGGAATGAAACATTAGAATATTTACAGAAGGGAATTTTGGCTGTCCCACAAATGGGCTGTGTTGGAGATGCTAAAGATCCTTTATTTGGAACAGACAATTATGATGATGATAATTTCATTGCCTACTATGCTTGTTACACAGATGGGATTTGGTTATGGCCTCAATATATTATAGAATATATAAAAAAATATCCACATATTAAGCTAGATTCTGATTTTGTAAAACATGTGATAAAAAATAACAATAAAAAAATTAATGTTTCTGAAGAAGAATGTTCTAAAATTGAAAAAGAATATTACAAAAAATTTTGGAAATAAATTAGAAAAGACAGTCTCAAAAGGCTGTCTTTTTTTACTTTCTCTCCGTAAAACAGGAAAAGCATCAGTTTATCAGAAAATATAAAGTTTTAAAAGAATTATAGGGAAGAGATAGATGGTTTGGATCAAATACACAACCATTTGATTTACAAATCATTAGGATTTATTCAGGGAAGCGGTTCGAGAATTGCCTCAAAAATCCCATAATTTTATTTTGGACTTCTCGAACCCGTTTGCAAGCGGGTATAGATTTGTTTATCAAATAGTTGAAAACAACAAAGTCGCCAAATTGGCGACTTTGTCAGTTGGGTGGTCCCACCTGGGCTCGAACCAGGGACCACCTGATTATGAGTCAGGTGCTCTAACCAACTGAGCTATAGGACCTCAAAATTTGGTTAAATTTTGTGATTGCAAAAATAGCAAAATTTCTTTCACTACAAAACTTTTTTATTGTTTTTCTTGACAAAGTTCGACCAAGACACCATTGGTAGATTTTGGATGGAGAAAGACAACTAATTTGTTATCAGCCCCTTCTTTAGGTTCTTCCGAAATAAATTGAAAGCCCTCTTTTTTTAATCTTTCAACCTCCTGCAGAATATTTTCTACCCCAAAAGCCAAATGATGAATTCCTTCACCTTTTTTTTCTATGAATTTAGCAATCGGGCTTTCAGAATTTTTGGCTTCCAGCAATTCTATTTTGCTTTCGCCTGTTCCATAAAAAGATGTGGTAACCCCTTCCCTTTCGACCGTTTCATTTTTATATGATTTTCCACCTAATAGCTTTTCAAAAAGTTGATCAGAAACTCCCAAACTTTTTACAGCAATACCAATATGCTCTAATTTCATATGTAGATTTATTATTTAAAAGTCAAAATAGCATCACAATTATAGTTTCCTTTGATATTACAAGTCAACTTAAGACAATTTATCAATGCTTAAATAAAGTCCACATTGCAATTTTGATACAGAAACCAAATTTCAATGAGCAATTCAAACAAAAATAGTAAATTTGCAGAACTTATGGAAAGCAACAGACAAAGAAAAGTAGCACAAATTATACAGGAAGATTTCGCAGAACTTTTCCGCAAGCAGTCAGCAGAAAGCAAACAGAGTTTTTTAGTATCTGTTTCTGATGTCAAAATTTCACCAGATTTAGGGGTTGCCAAAGTGTATCTTAGTATTTTTCCACAGGAATTCAGGGCTTCAATCATGAAAGAAATCGAGGAAAATAAGGCACAGTATAGAAATTTCCTTGGCCAGAAAATGGCGAAGCAGGTACGAGTGATCCCTCATCTGAATTTCTATCTCGATACGGCTCTTGATGACGTAGAAAAAATTGAAAAAGAACTTAGAGGCGAAGGCGACAATCCTGTATTGTAGAAGATTTGAAAAACATTGCATTTTATATAGCATCACGATACCTTTTATCTAAAAAAGGAAGCACAGCCGTTACATTTATTACGTGGTTGGCGGTTGGTGCTATGACCGTTGCTGTTGCTGCAATGTTTGTCATCATCTCTGTTTTTTCCGGTCTTGAGGTTTTTAATCAGAATCTTATTTCTAACCTCCATGCAGATTTAACATTAAAAAGCACATCCGGAAAAACTATTTCCGATTTAAAAAAAATCAAAGGGATTTTAAAAAACAATAAAGAAATTCTTCACTTTTCACGGGTTATCGAGGAGAAAGTTTATGTAAACTATAACGGAAAAGGTGATATCGCTTATTTAAGAGGTGTTGATTCTGCCTACACCAAGGTAAATCCTATCGACACTACCATTTTTTATGGAAAATATCCCAGTTTTCAGTATTCCAACGAGGTAATCATGGAAAATTCTCTGGACAACAGACTTTCTATCCCCGTCGATACCATACAAGATTTTGCTACGGTTTTCATGCCTAAATCAGGAACCGGTATCATCAATAAGGAAGAAGATATTTATAACAAGAAAAACATCATGGTAACTGGTGTTTTTCCGGGAAATGACCAACTGAACAATTTTATCATTTCACCGATTGAATTATCTGAAGAATTATTACAGCTTCCCGGAAATTCAGCTTATCAAATCGTTATCAAACTTAAAAACCCTGAAAACGCAGATCAGGTAAAAAAAGATTTGCTCAAATCTCTTGGAAAAAATGTTGAAATAAAAACAAAACAGGAAGAGAATGCCGCATTCTGGAAGATGATCAACACAGAAAAGCTTTTTATCTATCTTATTTTTGCACTGGTTATTTTCATTACCACTTTTAATCTCGCAGGTGCCATTATTATTTTGCAGCTTGACAAAAAAGAGCAGGCAAAATCATTGATCTCATTAGGATTTCCATTAAGCCATCTCAGAAAAACTTATTTTTATACAGGACTTTTGATTGTAGTTTCAGGCGTTATTTCAGGTTTGATACTGGGAAGCGTACTCTGCCTTTTCCAACAGTACACCGAATTTTTCAAAGCTGTGGAAAATGTGCCATTTCCCGTAAGAATTGTTGCCGAAAACTATCTAATTGTGGCTGCAACCGCATCGCTTTTCGGAATCTCCATTTCGTGGTTTTTCTCTAAAATCAGTAAAGATTATATTATTAAAAGTTAATATACCCCAGTTAATTTTTTTCGTAAATTTGCCTTCCAATTTAAAAAAATGAAGCGAATTTTATATTCTTTATTATTAAGCATTGTATTCATCAACGCTTTTGCACAAATTCCTGCAGGATATTATAATACCGCTACAGGTACAGGAGCAACTCTAAAATCCCAGCTAAAAGCAATCATTACCAATGGTCATATTGATAACGGATATGGAGGATTATGGATCGCATACCAAACAACCGACCGTGATTACTATTACGAAAATGACGGAACAATTTTAGATATTTATTCTGAAAGACCAACTGCTGCAGATCCATACAATTTTACAGTAACAACAGACCAATGCGGAAGCTATTCTGTAGAAGGAAATTGTTACAATAGAGAACACATAGTTCCCCAAAGCTTATTTAATGAAGCTTCGCCCATGAAAAATGATGCTCATTTTATCAGAGCTACTGATGGAAAAGTAAACGGCATGAGATCCAACTATCCTTTTGGAGTGGTGGGCACCAGTACTTCATTCACCTCTTTAAACGGCTCTAAATTAGGAACTTCGGCATCTGCAGGATATTCAGGAACTGTATTTGAACCGATCGATGAGTTCAAAGGTGACGTTGCAAGAATGATCTTTTATTTTGTAACCAGATACGAAACCCAACTTTCGGGATTTTCTTCAGGCGATATGCTTGGCGGATCTGCTTTCCCGGGACTGCAAACGTGGGAGCTGAATCAATTGCTTGCATGGAACGCCCAGGATCCGGTTTCAGCTGCAGAAATAGGAAGAAATAATGCAACTTACAATTATCAGGGAAACAGAAATCCTTATATTGACAATCCTCAATATGTTAATTTAGTCTGGGGGACGCAAACTCCTGACACTCAAGCTCCGACCGCTCCAACTAATTTAGTTGCAAACAATCCGACCTCAAACTCAATATCGTTAAACTGGACAGCCGCTACTGACAACGTGGGAGTTACAGGATATACAATTTACGTTAACGGGGTTCTGAATTCTACGGTAACAGGAACTACAGCGACAGTTCAGGGCTTAAATCCATTAACGACCTATACTTTCTACATTATTGCAAAAGATGCTGCAGGAAACTCTTCTGCACAAAGCAATACTGCTACAGCAACTACTTTAGCAGGGCAACCAGGAGGTGGATCTTGCGGAACTGAAGATTTTTCTAACATTCCGGCAAGCGCATCAAATTATACTACAAGAACCTGGTCTAGTAACGGGATTAGCTGGACAGCAACTGATGCAAGAACCGATCAGGAAATCAATGGAAAAGCAATCACTATTCAAAACGGAAGTCTTACAAGCTCATCAATTTCGGGAGGTATTCAGAGCTTAACTGTAACTACATTACGTAAATTCAATGGCAGTTCAACTACTCTGAATCTACAAATCAACGGAGTGACTGTCGGAACAATACCTTATGGTGATACTACCGTTACAACAACAATTAACAATCTTAATATTTCAGGAAATATAATAATCTCACTTATCAACCCTGTGTCATCCAACAGAGTTGCACTTGATGATCTTTCGTGGACTTGCTATAATGCTTTAAGTACATCTGAAACTACGAAACAAAAATCATTCAGCATTTACCCTAATCCGGTAAAAAACAATGAATTATTTGTGAAAGGTGAAAACTTAAGCAAAATTCTAAAGGCTGAAATCTATGATCTATCCGGAAAACTGATTCAAAGCATTGCCAATCCTTTCAAAAATTCCAACAAAATCAACCTTCACGGAATTACAAAAGGAATTTATATTCTGAAAACAGATCATGCTTCTTCAAAATTTATTGTTGATTAATTAAACAAAATATAATTTAACTTAAAGACCGATTTTTTCGGTCTTTTTTTTATTTTTGACTTATGGATTCCAAAAAAAAACTAGGCCTTGTCGGGAGAAATATTTCCTATTCCTTTTCCAAGAAATTCTTTGAAGAAAAATTTCAGAAACTGATGCTTGATCAGCTTTCTTATAACATTTTTGACCTTCAGGAAATTGACGAGGTAGAAAATCTATTCCAAGATCCCGATCTTTTAGGCTTTAATGTAACCATTCCGTATAAAGAAAAAATCATTGATTATCTGGATGAACTCAGCGATGAAGCTCAAGAAATCGGTGCTGTAAACTGTGTTTTAATTGAAAATGGTAAAAAAACAGGATACAATACAGATGCTTTCGGTTTCGAAAAAACTTTAAAAATCCACAGAAAACCTCACCAGAATTCTGCATTGATTTTAGGAAACGGAGGTGCTGCAAAAGCCGTGCAATATGTTTTAAATAAAAATGGAATTTCAACTCAAACTGTTTCAAGAAAATCAGAACTCAATTTCGGAAATTTGGACAAAGAAACCGTTCAGAATTATCACATCATCGTTCAGTGTACTCCTTTAGGTACATTTCCGAACACCGAAGATTGTCTGGAATTTCCTTTTGACGGACTTTCAAAAGAACATTTGGTTATTGATCTGATTTACAACCCAAATTACACCCAATTTATCATTAATTCTGTCGGAAAAGGAGCAAAAACAGTCAATGGATATTACATGCTTGAGCAGCAGGCAGAAAAAGCCTGGGAAATTTGGAATTTTAAAAAAAAATAACATAAATTAGTACTTTATTTGGCTTTTCCCTATATTTAAAGAATAAACGCCACTCACATAAAAGATTTGCTATGACTACAGAAAACAATCTTTCTGAAAACGAAGAAAACAAAATTTCTACCGAGGTAACTCCACAGGAAACACCGGAAAGCCCTGCTCCTGAAGAACAGAGTACTCAAGAAGAGGAAACAGAGCATACCGAAGACCATGCAGATGAAGAGATCTCTCTGAGTGACGCCCTCAAAGAAATGGAAACAATCATCAATTCTAATAACGCAGGAGAGAATTTTAGAAGATTCAATGCGTTGAAAGAAAAAGCAAATCACGCTATTCATGACGAGATTGAAGACAAAAAACACGAATATACAGATGCCGGAAATGCAGCTGAAAATTTCAGTTATGAGCATCCTGCACAATCTAAACTTTCTGCACTGATTCACATTTATAAAGAAAAGCATGATGCTTTCCAAAAAGGTCAGGAAGAAGAGCAGAAAAAAAACCTGGATCAACGTCAGGAACTGATCGACAGACTTAAAAATCTATACACTAATTCTGAACCGGGAACGAATCTTTTCAAATCGATCCGTGAAATCAAGGAAGAATGGTCAAAAGCCGGACAGGTTGCAAAATCCGAATTTAAAATTCTTAATAACAATTACTTTCATCATTTGAATCAGTTTTATCAGATGTTGGATCTTAATAAAGAGTTTCTTGAGCAGGAATACAGCCACAATCTTGAGAAGAGACAACATATCATTGCTCGTGCAAAAGAACTTGAAAATGAACCTGTTGTACAAAAAGCTTTAAACGAATTACAATATCTTCATAAACTTTGGAAAGAAGAAGCTGAACCGGTTGCAGAAGAATTCCGTGAGAAAACATGGGATGAATTTAAAGAAATCTCTAATAAAATTCACGAAAGAAAATCTGAGCTTTCTGCAGCAATTGAAACAGAGCAAAACGCCAATCTTGAAAAGAAAAATGAGATCATCGCTGAGATCAAAAAATTATCTGAGCCGAAAGATATTCCAAATCATAACTACTGGCAAAACTCGATCAAACGAGTTGAAGAACTTCGTTCGGAATTCCTAAAAACAGGAAGCGTTCCAAGAAAATTATCCAACAACAATTGGAATGATTTTAAATCGACGCTCAGAAGCTTTAATACTACAAAAAACAATTACTATAAATCATTGAAAGGCTCTCAACAGGAGAATTTAGATGAAAAATTAAAACTGATCCAGACCGCAAAAGACAATATGCTTTCTGAAGACTGGGATATTGCAGTTGCACTTTTCAAAAAACTTCAGGAAGACTGGAAAAAAATCGGTCACGTTCCGAAAAGCATGACCAATAAGATCTGGGACGAATTCCGTGAAGCCTGTAATACATTCTTTAATAATTACAGAGAAAAAAGCAATGCTTCTACCGACAACTGGAAAGAAAATTACAAGCTTAAAAAAGAAATTCTTGAAGAGCTTAAAACAATTTCTGACGAAGAAGGAAGCATTGAAAAAATTGAAAATATCAAAACTTCATGGAATAATATCGGGAAAGTTCCGAGAGATAAAATCGGGATTAATTCTGAGTTTAATAAGACTTTAAGAGAAAAATTAAAGCTTAATAAGATCAACGAACTCGAACTGAAAGAAGAAGGGTTGTCTGAAAACCAATTGACCGATAAAGCAAGAAAGATCAAAAATCAGATTGCTGATCTGGAAGCCGAAATTGTGAAACTGGAAAACAACTTAGCGTTCTTTAAAAACCCGTCGAGAGAAAATCTTATGCTAAGAGATACTTACAATACTATTGATGACAAGAAGGCTCATTTGGAAACTTTGAAGCAAAATCTTCACAATATTATATCCGGAGAATAAATATTTAATACAATTTATAATGGCGAAGCAAAGAAATTTGTCTTCGCTTTTTTAATGATATGCAGGACGAAATTTACATCAAAAGATGCATTGAGCTGGCTAAAAAAGCTTTGGGAAACACTTATCCAAACCCTTTGGTTGGAAGCGTAATTGTGCACAACGGGAAAATCATCGGTGAAGGCTATCATCATAAAGCGGGTGAAAATCATGCAGAAATCAACGCAATCAATTCAGTTGAAGATAAAAGCTTGATTCCTGAATCTACAATCTATGTTTCGTTGGAACCATGTGCTCATTTTGGAAAAACTCCGCCTTGTGCTTTAAAAATCGTAGAATTAGGATTTAAAAAAGTTGTCATCGGCGCGATGGATTCTCATGACAAAGTCAACGGAAAAGGAAAAAAAATTATTCAGGACGGAGGAATTGAAGTCGTATCCGGAATTCTGGAAAAAGAATGTATTGATTTAAATAAAAGATTCTTTACTTATCACGAAAAAAAACGACCTTTTATTGTTTTGAAGTGGGCACAATCAGCTGATGGATTTATGGATAAAGATTTCAAACCAACACAGATCAGCAATTCTTTAACGAAACAATTTGTGCACGAATTACGAAATAACGAACATGCGATTCTTATTGGAACGATGACTGCACTTCGTGACAATCCGAGTCTTACCACCAGAGAAATGACCGGAAGAAATCCTATCAGAATCCTGATTGACATCGATCTGAAAGTTCCTGCAGATTACAATATTTATAATAATGAAGCAGAAACTCTTGTTTTTAATTCCGTAAAAAATTCTGACGAAGGAAATATCAAATTTATTAAAACCGAACGAGAAAATTTCATTGAAAAACTGATTAGAAAACTATACGAATTGCAGATTCAATCGATCATTGTGGAAGGTGGAAGTTTGGTTTTACAACAATTTATTGATGCGAACCTCTGGGATGAAACAATTGTCATTAAAAATGAGCGCCTGATCATTGAAAACGGAACGAAAGCTCCAAGATTTCAACATGCGCCATTTGAAATTAAACAATTCAGAGATAATGTAATGGAATTTCATAAAAATTTAGATTAGAATCTGAACCCAATGCTGCACGAATATAAGACCATTGAAAAGCCCGTTGAAAATACACTTCTCAAAGAAAAAGGAAGTAAGTTTATCGGATTTGCCTTCCCTGTCAATAATGAAAGTGAGCTGAAAAGTGCTTTGGAGAAAGTAAGATCAGAACACCCCAAAGCGACACATCATTGCTATGCTTTCAGAATGGGGCTCAACGGAGAAAATTACCGTGCCAACGATGACGGAGAACCTTCCGGAAGTGCAGGATTGCCGATTTACAATCAACTTTTAGCCAATGAGATCACCAATGTTCTGGTCATTAGTGTAAGATATTATGGAGGAACAAAACTGGGAGTTTCCGGTTTGGTAAAAGCGTATAAAGAATCAGCGAAAATTACTCTGGAAGAAGCCGAAATCATCACCAAAGAACTGGAAATGGAAATTGAAATTCAGTTTAACTTTAATCAGCAAAATGTCATTTTTACGCTTCTATCAAAGTTTGATGCAAAAGTCCTGAACTTTGATGCTCATGAAAACTGTATTCTGACTGCTTTACTGAAAACTGCACAAAAAGAAAATATCTCAGAAAAATTATCTGAAATGCAAAATGTGAAATATAAATTTATAGAATAAGAAGCTATATATCTCTATAATTCTATAGTCTTCCTTGTCTCTGTATTATGCAGAAAAATTTTAACATTTTTATTACCATATTTTTTCTTCATTCCTATCCCTATTTTTTGATAAACCTCAATGTCCGGAAATGGAGCTGATTTGATTTCAGACATTGCCCAATTTTGCAAATTCAGATAAGGCTTGTCTTTGCATAACTTACCATCTACAGGCTCCAGATAAGGTTTCAATTCATAATTGTCATTGTTGACACAGATATACATTTGATACCCTTTACCCGAATACAGATTAAATGAAAAATACTGATACCAATTTCCAAAAAAACTGAATATCGGCATGATAAACCATAAAATAAGCCAATAAGAATTATTCAAAATCATTTTACTATCTGTTTTCTCTACCGGTAAAGCATACAGGAGAAACAGAATAAAGATCAAAGTAAAATTCCAAAACCAAATTACCGAATTATAGTTTAAACCAAAAGGTCCGATTAGAATTAAAATGCAGATATGCATTATAATTAAAAGTAAACTTATTTTCCTTTTAGATTTTGAGACAAGAAGTGAAATTGCCAGTAACACTTCAATTACAGGAATCAGCAATCCTGCAAAAAAGAGTTTGAATTTTAAAATAATTTCTAATGACAGACCAAAAAAATCTTTCAGAATCTCATCCATCCAGAAAGTAGATAGAAAACTTCGATTGAATTTGTGAAGACCACTAAACAAGTACATTGACACTAATAATAAGTGAAAAAGAAAAATGATATTTTTAGGTCTTGAAAAATTAATAATTATGACCGCAAGCATACACAAGTACATATATTCCCAAGGTTGCCATCTTACTGTATCTAATAAGCAACTCAGAAATTCAAATAAAAAAAGAGAAATCAATAGCAATCTATTTACTCTAAGAAATACGATCAACAATAAATTTAAAAGAGATAGCCCGAATATAATTAAATGTAAAGAATCCGGAATGTATTTTAAAAAATCAAACGGAGGTATTACAGGATAAATTCTTTCTGCAACCCATGTCTTATAACTCCATATTTTTGTAACAAACCAGACAAGAGCAATAACTTTGATTAGATATTTAATCTGTTGATTTTCTGACATTAATACTTTTTTCTGATACATTCAAGTTTTTTTTGATATTAACAAAAATATCAAATTCATTTGAGTTGATTAGAAAATTTTGAATTAAACAAAAAACATCCCAGAAAACTTTCTGAGATGCAATATAATTTTTTGATTTTAAAGATTAAATTCTAATCTCTGCGACCGCCCATTAAAAGTGATGCAAAGTAAAGAAGTTGAGCCAGAGAACCGATTGCAGCTACAAGATAAGTTCTTGCCGCCCAAGTCAGACTGTCTTTCACTCCAACAAATTCTTCTGATGTTACTGTTCCTGTATCTTTCAACCACTTCATTGCTCTGTTGCTTGCATCATATTCTACCGGAAGTGTTATAAATGCAAAAAGTGTTGTTATTGCAAACATGATAACTCCTATCAATAGAAGTATTTTATTTCCGCTTGCAGCCATCAGAACAATACCTCCAATAAGTACAAACTGCATCAAATTTGAGCTGATGTTTACAACCGGAACCAATTTTGATCTTAATTGCAACATCGAATAACCAACTGCATGCTGTACCGCATGACCACATTCGTGAGCCGCAACCGCCGCCGCCGCGGCATTTCTCTGCATGTAAACACCTTCCGAAAGGTTTACTGTTTTATCTGCGGGATTATAATGATCTGTCAATTGTCCGGGAACCGATATCACTTGTACATCATTGATTCCGTTATCTCTCAACATTTTTTCTGCCACTTCTTTTCCTGAAAGTCCATTTCTAAGATGTACGTTAGAGTAATACTCAAATTTAGATTTCAATCTTGAGGAAACCAGCCAGCTTACAAGCATCGAGATTCCTATAATAAGATAATAACCTGTCATTTTTTCTGAAATTTTATATATAATAATTCTATTAAGGGATGTAATAATTGTGCCAAAGTATTAACAATTATTAATTATATTTGTGGTAGAAATTACCCTAAAATACTATGTCAGAAGTTTCAATTCTTGAAGTAAAAACACCTAACGAATTAAAACAATTTGTGAGATTCCCGATGGATCTGTATAAAAACAATCCCTATTACGTTCCATCATTTATAAAAGACGAAATAAATGTGTGGAATCCTCAGGAAAATCCCGCATTGCAATATTCTGAAGCAAAGCAGTTTTTAGCATGGAAAAACAATAAATTAGTTGGGAGAATCGCGGTAATGATTAATCATAAAGAAGAAAAAGAACTTGGCATCAGAAAAGTTCGTTTCGGATGGATTGATTTTATTGATGATCAGGAAGTTTCAAAAGCATTAATTGACACTGTAATCAATTATGCCAAAGAACACAGGATCGACAATATTGAAGGACCGATGGGATTCACCAATCTTGATAAGGCAGGAATGCTGACTTTCGGTTTTGAAAAGATTGCCACAATGATCGGAATTTACAATCATGAATATTACCCAAAACACATTGAAAATCTCGGACTTGTAAAAGAAAAAGAATGGGTAGAATTTGAAATGAATTTCCCAAAAGTTCTTCCTCCAAAAGTAGAAAAATTCAGTAAGCTGATTGCTGAAAAATATAATCTGCGAGTTTTAGATTTCAAAAACAAAGAAGAGATTTTACCTTACGTAAAACCTATGTTTAAGTTGCTCGACGAAACTTACAAGCACCTTTCAACTTACACGCCTATTTCCGAAGAACAGATAAAAACCTATAAAGAAAAATTTTTCCCGATGATTGCCAAGAACTACGTTATCTGCGTGGTTGACGAGCATGACGAGTTGGTTTCTTTCGCCGTGACCATGCCTTCATATTCTAAAGCATTGCAAAAAGCAAAAGGCAAACTTTTCCCTTTTGGATGGTGGCATTTTATGCAGGCTCAGAAAAAAAACGACCGTGCTAATTTTTATTTAATCGGAATTCATCCTGAATATCAGAGACGTGGTGTAACCGCTATTATTTTTAAAGAAATTTTCGTGCGTTTCAATAATATGGGTATCGATTTCGCAGAAACAAACCCGGAACTGGAAGAAAACAAAAGCGTGCAGGTTCTTTGGCAGGATTACAATCCTGTGAATCACAAAAGAAGAAGAACGTATTCATTAAAGTTTTAGCATGAAAGTACATCTCATATTTTTTGCCGTCCTGATTGCAGGGTTTATCTCTTATAATATGCTTTTCAAAGCGGAAGATGACCGGCTTAATACCATCATTAATATACTTTATGCGAGCGTGCTTTTTGGTTACATCGCTTTCATGGCGTTTGCTTTACTTAAAAAAATGAAGAAATAAGCACTATTTTTATTGATTCTAAATTATCGGTTTTCCTCAATTTCATCAGACTTTTAAGTTGATTAATTTCATGCTTTATTGTTTATTGCCTAAATTTGCAACTTGAGATAATAATGTAAAAATGAATTTACCTGAAAGTTATATTCCGATACTCATACAAGCCGGTGTAGCCATTGGTTTTGTTGCCATTTCTTTATTAGGCGCTCATTTTTTGGGTCCACAGCAAAAAAAAGGGAATTCTGTGAAGAACTCAAGCTGGGAATGTGGTATTCCTGTTGAAGGAAATGCAAGAACTCCATTCTCTATCAAATATTTCTTAACAGCAGTACTTTTTGTGCTGTTTGATATCGAAATCGTATTCTTTTATCCATATGCAGTTAACTTCAGAGAATTCGGAATGGAAGGATTTTTTGCAGTGCTAATGTTCGTAGCTATTTTCTTCCTTGCATTTTTCTATGTTTGGAAACGTGGAGCATTAGACTGGGATAAATAATCAATCATCATTTTAAATAAGAGATTTAGATAAACACAATTGAATTAAGGTTAACATTAACCGTAATTTAGAATCTAAATTAGAATCTTAAAAATCAACAAAATGTCAGATCAAAAACCAATTATAAGAACAGATGCACCAGCTCCCGAAGGATTTGAAGGAGAAGGTTTTTTCGCAACGAAGCTAAGTAGCGTAATCGGGATGGCAAGAAAGTTTTCACTTTGGCCTTTACCGTTTGCAACCTCTTGTTGTGGTATCGAATTTATGGCAACGTTAAACCCTACTTATGATGCTTCGAGATTTGGTATGGAAAGAAACTCTTTCTCACCAAGACAGGCAGATATGCTGATGGTTTGCGGAACTATTTCTAAAAAATTAGGACCTGTATTGAAAGAAGTTTATACTCAAATGGCTGAGCCAAAATGGGTTGTAGCTGTTGGAGCATGTGCTTCAAGCGGTGGTATTTTCGATAGTTATTCTGTTTTACAGGGGATTGACAAAATCATTCCTGTAGACGTTTATGTTCCTGGATGCCCGCCAAGACCGGAGCAGATTATTGAAGGTGTAATGCAGGTTCAGGCTTTGGCAGAAAGCGAAAGTCTAAGAAGAAGAGACGCACCAGAATATCAGCATTTACTAGACTCTTATAACATTAGCAACTAAGAGAAATGACGAACGAATTTGTATTAGAAGCAATTACGAGAGAATTTCCTGAAACTGTAATTTCAAGTTCAGAACCTTACGGAATGCTGACAATTGAAATTAAAAAAGAAGATATTAAAAAAGTCATTCATTATCTGAAAGATTCATCTTTAGAAATCAATTTCCTTACTGATGTTTGTGGAATTCATTATCCTGAATTTCCAGATAAAGAAATCGGTGTTGTGTATCATTTACAAAACATGATGACTAATTTCAGATTGCGTTTAAAGATTTTCATGTCAAGAGAAAATATCGAGGTAGATTCTCTGACTGAATTGTATGCAGGTGCAAACTGGATGGAAAGAGAAACTTTTGATTTCTACGGAATTAAATTTAAAGGACATCCGGATCTGAGACCTATTTTAAATATGGAAGATCTTGGATACCACCCTATGTTGAAAGAATATCGTCTGGAGGATGGCACAAGAACAGACAAGGACGATGCAATGTTCGGAAGATAATATAGCCAATGGCGGATGGCAATTAGCCAATAGCCAGAAGCAAATAGCTAAAAGCAAATATTATGAAAGATAACTCATTATCTAATATACTTAACCAACACGACAGTAAAGAACAGATTGACGGGCAGTTATACACCCTCAATTTAGGACCTACTCACCCTGCAACACATGGTATTTTCCAGAATGTGTTGACGATGGATGGAGAAAGAATCCTTCATGCTGAGCAGACGGTTGGTTATATCCACAGAGCTTTTGAGAAAATTTCTGAAAGAAGAAACTATTCTCAGATCACTACCCTTACAGACCGTATGAACTACTGTTCTGCTCCTATCAATAACTTAGGATGGCACATGACGGTTGAAAAGCTGATCGGTATCAAAGTTCCGAAGCGTGTAGACTATATGCGCGTTATTTTAATGGAATTGGCAAGAATCGGTGACCACTTGATCTGTAACGGGGTAACCGGGATGGATGCAGGTGCAATTACAGGATTGACTTATATGTTCATCGAAAGAGAGCGTATTTATGATATGTACGAGCAGATTTGCGGTGCGAGAATGACAACCAATATGGGAAGAATCGGAGGTTTTGAAAGAGATTTCACTCCAAAATTCCATGAATTACTGAAAGATTTCTTAAAAACTTTCCCGGCAAGATTTGCAGAATTCGGTCAGTTGTTAGAAAGAAACAGAATTTTTATGGATAGAACCATTGGTGCAGGGGCTATCTCAGCTGAGCGTGCATTAAGCTATGGTTTTACAGGTCCTAATTTACGTGCAGCAGGTGTAGATTATGATGTAAGAGTTGCAGAACCTTATTCTTCTTACGAAGATTTTGACTTCATTATTCCTGTAGGAACTGCAGGTGATACTTATGACAGATTTATGGTTCGCCAACAGGAAATCTGGGAATCATTAAAAATCATCAACCAGGCTTACGATAATCTTCCAGAAGGACCTTTCCACGCAGATGTTCCTGATTTCTATCTTCCTGAAAAGGCAGATGTTTATCAGAAGATGGAAGCTTTAATTTACCATTTCAAAATTGTAATGGGAGAAACTGATGTTCCGAAAGGAGAAGTTTACCATGCAGTAGAAGGCGGAAACGGAGAATTAGGATTCTATTTAGTAAGCGATGGTGGAAGAACACCTTACAGATTGCACTTCAGAAGACCATGTTTCATTTATTATCAGGCTTATCCTGAAATGATTACAGGTTCTGTAATTTCTGATGCGATTGTAACGATGTGTAGTATGAATATCATTGCGGGAGAATTAGACGCCTAATAGAATAGACAAAAAGATAAAAGAAGAAAGAATAAAGACTTTCTTCAAATAAATAAAATTGAATTTAGATCACGAATCAAATAGTCTTTTCTCTTGATTCTTTGTTCTTTAATCTATATTAATAAAATGAGCGAAACAATAGCTTTTAAACCGGAAAGTTTACAGCAGGTCCATAAAATCATGGCAAGATATCCTGAAGGAAGACAAAAATCTGCTCTTCTTCCTGTGCTTCATTTGGCACAGAAGGAATTCGGAGGTTGGTTAGACGTTCCTGTGATGGATTATGTTGCTGAATTATTGAGCATTAAGCCAATTGAAGTATATGAAGTTGCAACTTTCTATACGATGTTCAATATGAAACCTGTTGGTAAATATGTTTTGGAAGTTTGCAGAACCGGACCTTGCATGGTTCGTGGAAGCGAAAAAATATTAGATCACATCAGAACTAAGCTGAATATTAAAGACGGTGAAACCACTGCAGACGGTATGTTTACATTAAAACCTGCGGAATGTTTGGGTGCATGCGGATATGCTCCGATGATGCAGCTTGGGAAATTCTTTCACGAAAATTTAACCATAGAAAAAGTAGACGAAATCCTTGATCTTTGCAGAGAAGGACAACTTGCTTTGGACTAATCAAAATTTTAAATTCTAGATTTTAGATTTTAAATTGAATTAAAGTTTTAATAATAATTAATGCAAAAAGCTGTCACATTGAGCTTATCGAAGTGCAAAAGCCAATTGCAATAAGCAAATAAAAATGAGTAAAAAACTTTTACTTAAAGACGCACATATAGAAGGTATCCGCTACTTTGAAACTTACCGTAAACAGGGAGGTTACACTGCAGCAGAAAAAGCCTTGAAAATGACCCCCGAAGAAATTCTTGAAGAAGTAAAAGTTTCAGGTCTTCGTGGACGTGGTGGTGCAGGTTTCCCAACAGGAATGAAGTGGAGCTTTCTGGCAAAACCGGAGGGCGTTCCAAGACACTTGGTAGTGAATGCAGATGAATCTGAACCGGGAACTTTCAAAGACAGATATCTGATGGAATTTCTTCCTCATCTTTTGATTGAGGGAATGCTGATTTCATCTTATACTTTGGGTTCCAATGTTTCTTATATCTACATCCGTGGAGAATATTCATGGATTCCTGATATTTTGGAAGAGGCGATTGAAGAAGCTAAAGCAGCAGGATTTTTAGGTAAAAACATCTTGGGAACTGGTTTCGATTGCGAAATTTACGTTCAGAGAGGTGGTGGAGCTTATATCTGCGGTGAAGAGACTGCTTTGCTTGAATCTCTAGAAGGTAAAAGAGGAAATCCAAGATTAAAACCACCTTTCCCAGCTGTAAAAGGACTTTGGGAAAGACCAACGGTTGTCAATAACGTTGAATCTATCGCAGCTATTGTTCCTATTATAGATATTACAGGTGCAGAATATGCTAAAATCGGTGTTGGAAGATCCACAGGTACAAAATTAATTTCTGCTTGCGGAAATATCAATAAGCCAGGAGTTTACGAAATCGACATGACCATTACGGTTGAAGAATTCATTTACTCTGATGAATATTGTGGTGGAATTCCAAACGGTAAAAAGCTGAAAGCTTGTATTCCCGGAGGAAGTTCTGTTCCTATTGTTCCGGCAAATTTATTATTGAAAACTGTAAACGGTGAACCAAGATATATGAACTATGAATCTCTTGCTGACGGAGGTTTTGCTACCGGAACAATGATGGGTTCAGGAGGTTTTATCGTTTTGGATGAAGACCAGTGTATCGTAGAACACACTATGACTTTGGCGAGATTTTATCACCATGAAAGTTGCGGACAGTGTACCCCTTGCCGTGAAGGAACGGGTTGGATGCATAAGATTTTAAAGAAAATAGAGAAAGGAGAAGGAAAAATGGAAGACATCGATTTACTTTGGGATATCCAGAGAAAAATCGAAGGAAATACCATTTGTCCATTGGGCGATGCGGCAGCGTGGCCTGTTGCAGCAGCGATTCGTCATTTTAGAGATGAATTTGAATGGCATGTAAAAAATCCTGAATTAAGTCAAACTCAAAACTACGGATTGGCCAATTATGCAGACCCTATCCCAGTTGCAACAAGTAATTAATAGAGTCTCAAAAAATTGAAAAATATAATCGTTCTTTTATTATTGATCGGATTCAGTTCAGTTAATTTAAAAGGACAACAACAGGAGGAAAACAATAGAGTTTTCAAAAAAGGAAGCTTCTTAGTGTTTTGGGGATGGAATAATGCCAAATATTCAAAATCAGATATTCACTTTAAAGGTGACGGATATGATTTTCAATTGGATAATGTAGTGGCGAATGACAGGCAGACCAAATTTGATTGGGGAACCTATTTTAATCCGGGAAGTATAACAATTCCTCAGGTTAATTATAGAATTACTTATTTTCCGAAAGATAATTTAGGAATTACTTTGGGAATGGATCATATGAAATATGTGATGGATCAAAACCAGACTGTAAATTTAAAAGGATACATCAATGATCCCAAATATGCAGGAATGGTAAATAATGGACAAGTAGATCTGAACAGTGGAGAATTTTTAACATTCGAACACACAGATGGTCTTAATTATATCAATATTGGAGCTCAGAAATATCATAATGTTTTAAATAAAAAACATATTGTTATTTTTGCGAGTTATGGAGGTGGATTAGGCGCATTACTACCAAAATCTAACGTTCAGTTGATGGGAAATGAAAGAAGTGACAGATTCCATTTGGCAGGATTTGGATTGGATGCGAGAGCTGCTTTAAGTTTAGTTATCATTAAACATATTGTATTGCAGGCGGAAGGAAAGCTGGGTTATATCAATATGCCGGATATTAAAACTACTCTTAATAACAAGCCTGATAAAGCTTCACAGGATTTTACCTATGCACAGGTGAATTTTGGAATAGGATATACATTTAATACGACAAAAAGATCAAAGTAATTTGATTTAATTAATAAAAAAGAACTATTGCTTAACGCATTATAAAGCGAAAGAATATGAGCGAAGAGGTTAAGAAATTCAAGATAACGATAGACGGACAGACTGCTGAAGTTTTGCCTGGAACTTCCATTTTGGAAGCAGCAAGACAAATAGGCGGAAAATCTGTGCCCCCAGCAATGTGCTACTACAGCAAATTGGAAACCAGTGGAGGAAGATGCAGAACATGTTTGGTAGAGGTTTCTAAAGGTTCAGAAGCTGATCCGCGTCCTATGCCGAAATTGGTAGCAAGCTGCAGAACAAATGTGATGGACGGAATGGAAGTGAAAAACCTTTCTTCTGATAAAGCACAGGAAGGCCGTAAAGCAGTTACTGAATTTTTGTTGGTAAATCACCCATTAGATTGCCCGGTTTGTGATCAGGCAGGTGAATGTCATCTTCAGGATTTAGGCTACGAACACGGAAATCTTGAAACAAGAACAGAATTTAAGCGAAATACATACGAAGCTGACGACTTAGGTCCACACATCAAATTGAATATGAACCGTTGTATCTTGTGTGCAAGATGCGTTTTGGCGGCCAATCAATTGACTGGTGAGCGTGAGCACGGAATTTTATTCAGAGGAGATCATGCTGAAATTTCTACTTATTTAAATAAAGCTTTGGATAATGACTTTATCGGAAACGTAATTGACGTTTGTCCGGTTGGAGCATTGACTGACAGAACTGCACGTTTCGCAAGCAGAGTTTGGTTTACAAAACCAATGAATGCTTCTTGTAAATGTGATAAATGTTCCGGTAAAACTACTGTATATTTGAAAGGTGATGAAGTGGTAAGAGTTACCGCAAGAAAAGATCAGTGGGGAGAAGTTGAAGAATTCATCTGTGACACTTGTCGTTTCGAAAGAAAAAATTTATCAGACTGGAACATTGAAGGTCCTAGACATATCGACAGACATTCTGTTATTTCATTAAACCACTACGAGAAACCTAAAGACGAATTGAGAGTTTTAGACAATCCGATGGCAAAAGAAATCAGCGAAAAAGACGAAAAATAACAATAAATTATAAATTTTAGATTGTAAATTTTAAATGAATTTATAATCTAAAATCTAAAATCTAAAATTTAGAATGGATTTACTTACATTTAAATTAATACTTGTACTGGCGCTTTTCCTGTTATCATTAACGATAGCAGCCTATTCTACTTGGGCAGAAAGAAAAGTGGCGGCAATTATGCAGGACAGAATCGGACCAAACAGATCTGGACCATTCGGTTTATTGCAGCCTCTTGCAGATGGTGGGAAATTTTTCTTTAAAGAAGATTTTACTCCGCAAAATGCAGAAAGATTCCTTTTTGTATTGGGACCTGCATTGGTAATGTTTATTTCATTGATTACCGGAGCGGTGATTCCTTGGGGTAAAACGTTGAACATTGGTGGTGAATCTTTCGATTTACAGGTAGCTAATATTGATGTAGGTGTACTGTTCATTATCGGTATGGCTTCTATTGGAGTTTACGGAATTATGATCGGAGGCTGGGCTTCCAACAACAAATATTCATTATTAGGTGCAATTCGTGCTTCTTCGCAAATGATTTCTTACGAATTGGCGATGGGTCTTGCTCTGCTTTCTATCATCATGATGACAGGAAGTTTAGATTTAAAAGTAATTACCGAAACTCAGACTTCAGGGAAAATCTGGGGTCTTTTTGAGATAGACGGATTAAACTGGAATATACTTTACCAACCTTTAGCATTTTTAATTTTCTTTGTATCGGCTTTGGCAGAAACCAACCGTCACCCTTTCGATTTACCTGAATGTGAATCTGAACTGGTAACAGGATATTCTACAGAATATTCTTCAATGAAATTAGGATTGTATATGTTTGGTGAATATGTGAACATGTTTATTTCAAATGCATTTATCGTTGTTCTTTTCTTCGGAGGATACAACTATCCGGGAATTGAGTGGGTTACTCAGAACTGGGGAGAAAATGCAGCAGGAATTTTAAGCATCGTAGCATTTTTAACGAAAACGGTTGTCGGAATTTTGATCTTTATGTGGATCAGATGGACACTTCCGAGATTCAGATATGACCAGTTGATGCACTTAGGATGGAAAACATTAATTCCATTGGCATTGGTTAACCTGATGATTACAGGAGCTGTAATTTTAGCTTTTGGAAATTAAAAAATTGAATATAAATTAAGATAAAAGACAAGATTAGTCTAAAATCTAATGTCTAACATCTAATATCTATAAATAAATGAAACTTACAAACAGATCAAAAGTTGTTTCAAATAAAGAGATGACCTTTTCTGAGAAAATCTACCTTCCGGCGATTTTCAAGGGAATGGGGATCACTTTTAAGCATGCTGTGAGAACCGTTGTAAAACGTGCTCCGAATGTTTATTCTTATCCGGAAGTACAAAAACCGAGAGCAGATATCTGGAGAGGTCAGCACGTTCTGAAAAGAGATGAAGAAGGCAGAGAAAGATGTACAGCTTGTGGTTTGTGCGCAGTGGCATGTCCTGCCGAAGCAATTACAATGACGGCTTCAGAAAGAACAAGAGAAGAAAAAGATCTTTACAGAGAAGAAAAATATGCGTCAGTATATGAAATCAACATGTTGAGATGTATTTTCTGCGGAATGTGTGAAGAAGCTTGCCCGAAATCTGCAATTTATCTTACAGACCGTTTGGTGGATGTAGAAACCAACAGAGGTTCTTTCATTTATGGAAAAGATAAATTGGTTGAAAAAATTAATGAAAGGATTGACATCACAGAAAGACAGTCCGAGAAACAAAAAAATGCGGTAAAATAATGGATCAGTTTTTATTTTTCTTGGTGGCGTTTTTAGCAGTGTCAAGTGCGGTTTATTTCGTATTTGCGAGAAATCCTCTCTACGCTATTCTGTCATTAATTGTTACAATGTTTTCAATCGCCGGAATGTACATTCTTCTGAATGCTCAGTTCCTGGCCATCATACAGATCATCGTTTATGCAGGTGCAATCATGGTTCTATTCCTTTATATTTTAATGATGCTTAACCTTAATAAAGAAGACGAAAGTAAGAAGAACAATACTTTAAAGTTTGTCGGAGTTTTTACAGCAGGTCTTTTGTTGATTGGGGTTTTAGGTGTTTTCAGAGGGGTTCAGGAACAACATGTAGTGGTAGAAAATGTAGATAAAGGCGTTGGTCTTACAAAGAATCTGGGAAGACTTTTATTCAACGAATATGTTTTGCCGTTTGAGCTTGCTTCCATCCTGATTTTAGCAGGGATTGTAGGTGCGGTATTAATCGGTAAAAAAGATTTATAAATTATGGGAGAAGTAAATACTTTTATGCAAAGCGTCCCTTTGGAATATTTCATCATCCTTTCGTCAGTATTGTTCTGTCTTGGGGTTTTGGGAGTATTGCTGAGAAAAAACGCGATTGTAATTTTGGGTTGTGTGGAGCTTATGCTTAATTCTGTGAACCTTTTGTTGGCTGCATTTTCGGCATACAACGGGAACAGTGACGGACAACTTTTAGTTTTCTTCATTATGGTGGTTGCTGCTGCAGAAGTTGCTGTAGGATTGGCAATTATTGCGATGCTATATAGAAATACCCGTTCTGTGGATGTAAGTATATTTAATAAATTAAGAGGATAAAGAATGGAGAATTTAGTCTATGCAATAATACTTTTACCACTTTTAGGTTTTCTTATTAACGGTTTATTCGGAAAAAATCTTCCAAAAATAGTTGTTGGAAGCTTGGCAACCATTGCTGTTTTCGGATCTTTCTGTATTGCGGTAAGCTTATTTCTGAATTTCGATTCTGAAAGCCAGCCCGTGATCGTAAAAGCTTTTGAATGGTTCAGAGTGAACGGAATTCAGATTAACTTTGGTTTCCAGATTGATCAGCTGTCATTGATGATGGTAATGATTATCACAGGAATCGGGTCTTTGATTCACCTCTACTCTATCGGATATATGAGTCATGATAAAGGTTTCTATAAGTTTTTCACTTACTTAAATCTGTTTATCTTCTCGATGTTACTTTTGGTAATGGGAAGCAACTACCTAATCTTATTCATTGGATGGGAAGGTGTAGGTTTGTGTTCTTACTTACTGATCGGTTTCTGGTACACGAACGAAGAATATGGGAAAGCAGCAAGAAAAGCTTTCATCATGAACAGAATTGGTGACCTTGCTTTGTTGATCGGAATCTTTATGATTGCTTCTCAAACAAATGCAGTTGATTATTTAACAGTCGCTCAAAACGCAGGGAAATTTGAATTAGACGGAACGATCATCATCTTTATCACAGCGAGTTTATTTATCGGTGCTACGGGAAAATCTGCTCAGGTTCCTTTATATACATGGTTACCCGACGCAATGGCAGGTCCGACTCCGGTTTCTGCGTTGATCCACGCGGCGACGATGGTAACCGCAGGTATTTATTTGGTGGTAAGATCCAACTTCTTATTTACTTTAGCGCCAACCGTTCAGGACGGAATTTTATTAATCGGATTCTTAACCGCAGCATTGGCAGGTTTCTATGCGCTTCGTCAAAACGACATCAAAAAAGTATTGGCATATTCTACAGTTTCACAATTGGGTTTCATGTTCATCGCTTTAGGTTTGGGAGCTTATACAACGGCAATGTTCCATGTAATGACACATGCTTTCTTTAAAGCTTTGTTATTCTTGGGTGCGGGTTCTGTCATTCACGCAATGAGCAATGAACAGGATATGCGTTTCATGGGAGGTTTGAAAAAATATATTCCTATCACTCACGCTACTTTCCTGATCGGGACTTTAGCGATCTCAGGATTCCCTTTATTATCAGGGATGATTTCAAAAGACGAAATTTTAGTAGCAGCCTATGCTAAAAACCCGATCTATTGGGTGATGCTATTTATCTTAGCTGCTGTTACTGCAACTTATATGTTCAGACTGTATTACCTGACTTTCCACGGAGATTTCAGAGGTACAGAAGAACAGAAACATCATTTACACGAAAGTCCATTAAACATGACTTTACCATTAATTGTTTTGGCTGTCCTTTCAGTGCTTGGAGGTTTCATTAACCTTCCTCACTTCATCGGTCACGGTCATTATGCTAAATTAATGGAATGGCTGAAACCTGTTTTGACAGAAGAAAGCTTTAAGCAAATGGAAACTACACTTACAGGAGTAGCAGAAAGCACTGAATTTATTCTTTTAGGAGCTACTGTTGCTATGTTTTTTGCAGTTTGGTTTATCGTGAAAAATACTTATGTAAATAAGAAAAAAAGAGCTATCGCTGAAGACGATTATACAGGATGGGAAAAACTTTCTGCTAAGAAACTTTATGTTGACGAACTTTACAATGCATTGATTGTAAAAACCGTTGAAGGACTGGGACGTGGCGGAAAAATGTTTGACAAAGGCGTTCTGGATCGTTTTGTAGACTACGTGGGAGAAGGCGCTGAAGACAGCGGAAGATCGATGAAGCGTATACAGAACGGAAATGTAGAAAACTACATTCTGATTATGTCTTTAGCTGTGGGAATTATACTGATTGTTAACTTTATATTACAATAATGTCTTATTTACTATTAACATTATTACTTTTACCTCTAGTAGGTTCGGGATTGGTCTTTGCGTGGAAGAATACTTCCAGTAAATACTTGGCATTAGGAATTGCTTTGATTCAAATGCTGCTTACATTTTACGTTGTTTCGGATTTTGATTTTAATCCAACCGTAGACAGCGTATTGCAGTACGAGATCAACTATCCTTGGTCACAATTTATAAAAAGTACACTTCATTTCGGAATTGACGGAATGAGCTTGCTTCTTTTATTGTTGACCAATATTTTAATGCCGATCATTATTTTATCGTCTTTTAATGAAAATGTAAGCTATAAAAATTCTTTCTACGGTCTGATTTTGCTAATGCAGTTCGGATTGGTTGGTGTTTTCACCGCTTTAGACGGATTGTTGTTCTACATTTTCTGGGAAGTAACTTTGATTCCGATCTGGTTTATCGCCGCACTTTGGGGTCAGGAAAACAAAAGACTGGAGTTCACTACAAAATTCTTCGTGTATACTTTCGTAGGATCTTTATTTATGTTGGCTGGTTTAATCTACGTTTACAATCATTCAGCATCATTTGCCTTAACAGATTTGTATAACGCAGACCTTGGCGAAACTCAACAGATCGTTGTTTTCTGGTTTATTTTCTTTGCATTTGCAGTAAAACTTCCGGTTTTCCCATTCCATACTTGGCAGCCGGATACCTATACTTACTCTCCTACTCAGGGATCGATGTTGTTATCAGGGATTATGCTTAAAATGGCGATCTATGGTGTACTTCGTTATCTGATTCCGATTACGCCCACGGCAATTTTCGGAATTTCCGGACAGATTGTAATCATCTTGGCGATTGTGGGAGTTGTACATGGAGCATTGATTGCAATCATCCAGACTGATATGAAGAGAATCATTGCGTATTCTTCTTTTTCTCACGTTGGATTGATGGTGGCAGGTATTTTCTCATCCGCAGTTCTTACTTTAAGAGGAACATTTACGATTGAAGGAGCTGAAGGAGCTTTGGTACAGACATTTGCTCACGGGATCAACGTGGCAGGTTTATTTTTCTGTGCCGATATTTTATATAAAAGATTTAAATCAAGAGACATCAGACAGATGGGAGGTTTGGCGAAAGTCGCTCCGAAGTTTGCCGTTTTGTTTCTGATTATCATATTAGGTTCAATGGGCGTTCCGTTGACGAATGGTTTCATCGGAGAATTTATTTTGATTAAATCGATCTTTGATTTTAACGTATTGGCTTCAGTAATTGCAGGTCTTACTGTTATTCTTTGTGCAGTGTATCTATTGAGATTCTACGGAAAAGCAATGTTCGGACAGGGAGACGATGCAGTTTTAAGCACAGCAAAAGATTTATCAGCAGTAGAATTTTCGGTATTGGCAAGTATTGCAGTATTTGTAATTGTATTGGGAGTTTTTCCTCAGCCAGTCATTGATATGGTAAGTAGTTCACTGAAGTTTATTTATACTTCAATGATTAACTAAAATTTAAATAGTAAAAGATTAAGAATATTCAGAGAGCGTAAAGATTAAAGAGAAAAGATAATAAATTAAAGATTTTAGAGACTGTATTTTCACAACTTTAAATCTTAAATAAACAACTTTGAACTTTAAACCTTCGATCTCCAATCTCAAATATAAATTATGAGTGTTTTAATTATTGTTTTCCTAACTGCAGTTGCTGCGTTATTTTCGGGAGTTTTTGAGCAAGGAAAATTCGCAAGATACATTGGGATTTTTGGATTAATCATTGCCCTGTATGTAAGTTTTCTGCCTGAAGCGTCTTTCTTCGAGCAGTACAGACATATGTATGATTACAGCGCAAATACGGCTTTATTCACAAAAATTTCTCTTGTAACAACTTTACTACTGTTCTTTCTGGGAGGTTTTGCATTCAGCAATCACAGAAGCCATCAGTCAGAATTATATGCATTGATGCTTTTTGCTCTTTGTGGAGGAATTATCCTTTTCGGTTTCCAGAACTTAGTGACTTTATTCTTAGGAATTGAGATCCTTTCTATTCCGTTGTACGTAATGGCGGGAGCAAACAAAACAGATTTAAGATCAAACGAAGCTTCTATTAAATACTTCCTGATGGGAGCATTTGCAACAGGTTTCCTATTATTTGGTATTGCATTTATTTATGGAAGTACAGGAACCTTCGATTTATATAAAATACAGGAATTCACGATCACGAATCCTAAAAACATCATGTTGATTTTAGGAGTTATCTTAATGCTTTGTGCAATGTCATTCAAAGTGGCTTTGGCACCCTTCCATATGTGGAGTCCTGATGTTTATGCAGGTTCACCTTCATTGATTACGGCTTTCATGGCGAGCGTGGTGAAGATCTCAGGTTTCTTTGCTTTGTTCAGATTAATGACGATTGGATTCTCTGGCGTTACTGCTGAATGGATCAACATTCTTGGAGTTTTCTTAATTATCACTTTAGTTCTTGCCAACGTAATGGGACTTGCACAAACGAATGCGAAAAGAATGTTGGCATATTCCTCAGTTTCTCACGCAGGATATATCGGTTTGGTATTCTTCGGGATGAATGCACTTTCTACGTATACTTTAGCATTTTACTTATTCGCATATTCACTTTCAACTGTTGGAGTTTTTATGTGTCTGATTTGGGTAGAAAAAATAAAAAGAGAAACATCTTTCGGAGCTTTCAAAGGATTGGCAAAAACAGAACCTTTATTGGCTGTTGTTGCAACTATTTCTCTACTTTCAATGGCAGGAATTCCGTTGACAGCAGGGTTTATGGGTAAATTCTCTTTATTTGCTCAGGCGTTGACAAAAGATGATAATACTTTCTTAGTAATTGTAGCTGTTTTAGGTTCAGCAATTTCAATAGCCTATTATCTGAGATTAATTATTGCGATGTTCTTCTTTAAAGAAACAACATTCAAAACTTCAGAAAAAGTTACTATTACTTACAATATCATTGCCGTTGTAATTATTGCATCTTTAGTTGTGTTGGGAGTCTTCCCAGACTTGTTTGCGAAACAGTTTGGTTTGTAGAAATCACTTAAAAATATAGAAAAAGCACAACAATTGTTGTGCTTTTTTATTTATCTAATTTTAAGATGATATGTTCTTTTAATCAAAAAAGTATTTATAAATATTTTAATATATAAGCAATGACTTTCTGATATAATCTTTTTTTAAACTAATTTTACCTCGTAATAATATAATATATATGAGAAAAATCGTATTGACAGGAATAATAGTCTTTGGGGGATTTCTAACAGCAAATGCACAGTGTAAAACGGTAACTACGCTTACAGAAAATTTTGATACCTGGAAAGAAATTAATAAGTGTTGGACTGCTCAGCAGGGAAAAGCAATGCTTTATGCTAGTGACAAAAAAATCGTTTTCTATTCAATGACTAATCCCGGAGAAAATATGTATTTGGTAACTCCAAAAATTAAAGCGGGAAAATACACACTGGCTCTTGATATTTCAGACAACGGTGGAGAAACTGCTTTGGAACTATTCTCGATCAACAAAACATCAGATACAAAATCATATGTTTCGATAGCTAAATCCTCAAAAATAACGGGAGGAAAAAAAACGTTTGACATTTCTTTGAAGAAAGATTCAAACTTAGGCCTGAAAGTTTTGCTGAATGGGGTGCATCAGGCAGTTTATGTAGATAATTTTTCTTTGAAGCCAAAAAAATAAACTATTTTCTGACTTAGGTTAACATTTATAATTGATTCTGGTATTAGAAATGCTGAATAAGTTTGATCTAAATATCAATTACCTAAACTTATTTCAAAGATGCATGGAGAAATATTTCACTATAATTATCTCATTCGATTTACCTTTTAAAAGACCTTTTTTCATACCTTTATCCTCACAATTTTTTTCAGATTTTGTCGAATTTTTACAAGAAAGAAAGTCCGTTTCAGGTTTTTATATCGTTCAAAAAATATTTGGATGTGTTGGAGCATATCCGGTATAATGATCGGTTAGAATATCGTGTCAGTTATGCAGAATCGTTAATAGAAAAAACCAAAAATTTCAAAGAATTACGGGATGGCTTTCAGGATCTCTCAGTATTTGAAAAACATAAAGATCTCATCAGACTTCTTTTAGCAGACCTCTTCCCTACCGGTTTGACGAGAAATGAAATTAAAGCTGCAGGAATTCCTCTGACCAATCTTACTTTTAATTATACTGAAAGATTTCAGAACATATTAAACGATGCCGGAAAAGATTTTGAAATAGAATTCAGAGATATCACCGATGATGAGTATTATGTTTTCTGTTGTTGCCTGATTTTGCAGACCTATTTAAAAAAAGACGTTAAGGTAACGCTTCCATTTTATTATGACATTCCCGACAAACAGGGAATTATGAAACATTATAAAATTACAGTCAATTCAGATTTCAGTGATGTTTATCCTGCGAAAGGAACAAAAATACCGCCTGATGAAATCTTAGACATGCTTCTTGAAAATTTAGACGATTTACCACTCTGGAAAAGATATTTCCCACCAGAATCGTGGGTTTTAAATGGATTCAGTATCATTTCACTTATCGACTGTACATCAGAAGTTGCTTTATCTGATCTGAAATCAAGTATGATCAAAATCGATCTTGAAAATCCTGCTCCGGATGAAAATCTGAAAGAAATCTTTAAATCTTACTTTGAAGTTGCAGAACTCAATTTTGGCTTAATGCTTTTTAACACCAAAAATAAAAGGCTTGAAAAACTTCCGATTTACGAAAATGTTTTCACCAATTATCTTCTTGATTTTTGGATCAATACTTTCGACGAAGAAGCAAGAAAAACGGCTTTTGAAAACATCAGTTACAACTCAAAACCGGTAGTGGTTTCTAATGTTGACAAACTCGATGACGAAATCAAGAAACTGCCTTCTTTCAGCATTTTAAAAGATAACAATATCAATAGTTTCATGGTCATTCCGATTATGAAAGATAACGAGCTTCTTGCAATGATGGAGTTTACATCACCTTTGGCAAACAGTCTCAATGGTCTAAAGCTGAAAAAACTGGAGTTTGTTGCAGATATGATTATTTTCTCTCTTAATAGATTTTCTTACGAAAGAAATAACCAAATTGAAGCGATTATTCAGCGTGAATACACCACAATTCACGACAGCGTTATCTGGAAATTCAGAAACGAAGCAGAACGGTATTTTAATGCTTATTTATCGAAAAAGATATACACCCTGAAAGAGATTTCGTTTAAAAATCTTACTCCGTTATTTAGCTTTTCCGATATCCGTGCTTCTTCTGAGAAGCGGTATAATCTGATGCTTGCAGATCTCAATCAGCAGATTGACGGCATTTGTGAAGTAATTGCTCTTTTGAATTCTTCAGAAGCAGAAAAATATACGCTGGCTCTTGATATTTTTGAAAACGAACTCAACAATGAGATCAAAGCCGACACCGAGCAGAGGTTTCAGAGATTTCTGAGAGAGGAAATCCACCCTTTTTTCCAGGCTAAGCTTGAGATCAAAACCGAAGAAAATATTAAAGATAAGATTAAAAATTATTTCAGTCAGGTTTTCATCCAGAACGATCTTTTTTACGCCAACAGGAAAAATCTTGATGATTCGATCACGCTTCTCAACCGAAAACTGGCCGATATTTTAGATGAGAAACAGGTGATTGCTCAGGAAATTTTCCCTCATTATTTTGAAAGATTTAAATCAGACGGCGTAGAGCATAATCTTTACATCGGTCCCAACATCGCTCCTGAATTAGCTTATTCTTCAAAATTCGTTCACGAACTGAGATATTGGCAATTAGAAACCATTTGTACCATGGAACATGAGTTTCATCTGTTCAAAAAAGATCTTCCGATATCTTTGGATATTGCTTCGCTGATTTTTGTTTATAACGAAAAAATTGACATCCGTTTCCGAATGGATGAGAAACGTTTTGATGTTGATGGTGCTTTCAATTCAAATTTTGAGATCATCAAGAAAAGACTTGAAAAAGCGCACATCAAAGATTCAACAGAAAGAATTACCTGCCCGGGAAAAATCACCATTGTTTATTTCGGCATGGAAAATCAACGTGAATACTTACAATACATCAACCGACTTCAAAAACAAAATGTTCTGAAAGCTGATGTTGAATTTTTGAAAGTTGAGGATCTTCAGGGAATTACTGGGTTGTTGGCAATCAGAGTTTCTTTTGTTTAAATAAATTATAAAGTTTCCAAATCAACTTTTAGACTTATTCTTAATTTCCTTCCAAAGCTTTACTAAGTCATCTACATATCTACCCATCATTGGAAATGCTTTCCCATTTTCTATTTTATAATATTCTTTAGGATATCTATATTTAATCAGTTCCACGGGAAGCTTACTAACATCAAAGTGTACCGATTTATCAAAACTTAATATAAATAGTATATTTTTCATAATAGTAATTTTAGTAATTAAGGACATTAATTTTCAGATGGGTTTCCATATTCGTCATAGTTTACTTTCTCAGGATTGGTAGAGTTTCCTTCTATTTTGAACAATACGGTAGTAGTCGCCTTTGTTCTTGTACATGGGTCTTCTTTCTCTTCTTCCGGCTCAGTTCCTTCACCGCCATCACCAGGATATGGGTAGCCAGCTTCGTTACCACTTCCATCACACTACCCAAACTCGTTGATGACACCAAGGCATTCATCAGACAACTGGTTGCATTTGATGATGGAGACCGTAGACCAATGTCCGGAGAATTGGGAGTTACTTTATACACTTCCAAACCGTCAATATTTACTTTAGCGAAAAAAGGAGTAGAAAAACTACTCCTTGAGATTATATCTGTTTTTTACCTTTTTTGCTATTGTTTTGTCAATATGATATTATCCTTTGGTAATGGTTCCGGATATTGATCTGGGGAGTAGTTATAAAAATAACAATCGGTATCCAAAATCTGATTACGCTGATCGAAATAAATATTCAATTGTGTTTTTGCTGCATTGGCAAAGGAAATATAAATAGTTCCACTCATTCCACAGATATCATTATCCGTGTAAGACATAATATATTTGTTGGTTATATTTTGAAATCCCACTCCTCGAACCTTTGCATCATTATCTGTTAATTGTAAATTATTAAACAGAATATTCCCATTACTGTCTACTGTTTTAAATTTCCCGATAATAATATCTGCATGATATTTAAGAGTAGTATTATATCTATAGATGATTTTCTTAAAAGTAATAAATAGAGTCTTGTTATTCCAAGTTCCTTTCCAAGTTCCTTCAAAAGCAGAAAGCTCATCGTTGGTATCTTTCATGTAATATCCTGCATCCTCCGGAATATCTGTATAGGTTCGTAACGGAACAATTGTTTGTTGGGTATATGATCTACATGAAATCACAAAAAAAAGTAATAAGAGTATATTTTTCATTCTTACTGTTTTGTCAACACAATATTGTCTTTAGGCAATGGCTCTGGTCTGTCTGCTTGTGCCCAGCCATGAAAATAGCAGTCTGAAGTTAAAACCATACTTGTCTGATCATAAGAAAAATTAAGTTGGGTCTTAGCAGGATTAGCAAAAGTTAAATAAATACTACCCCCTATACCACATATGTCATTGTCTCTATACGACATCAAATACTTATTTGTTATATTTTGAAAGTTTCCTCCTCTTATCTTAGCTTGATCATCAGGTAAAGCTAAGTTATCAAACAAAACGTTTCCGTTACTATCTAATGTTTTAAATTTTCCAATGATGATATCTTCATTATATTTCATGGTGGTATTATATTTATTAATCATTTTTTTGAATGTAATAAATATCGTTTTACCATTCCAAGTTCCTTTCCAAGTTCCTTCAAAAGCCTGAAGCTCATTATTGGTATCTTTTATATAATATCCTGCATTCTCAGGAATATCAGTGTATGTTCTTAAGGGAACAATTGTTTGCTGTGTATACGATTTACATGAAATCACAAAAAAAAGTAAGAAGAGTATATTTTTCATTCTTATTGTTTTGTCAATACAATTTCATCCTTTGGTAATGGCTCCGGGTATTGATCTGGGGAGTAGTTATAAAAATAACAATCGGTATCCAAAATCTGATTACGCTGATCGAAATAAATATTCAATTGTGTTTTTGCTGTATTGGCGAATGTCATCTCAATACCTCCACTCATCCCACATAAATCATTGTCCACATAAATCATCAAATATTTATCTGTTATATTTTGAAACCCAATCCCTTCAATTTTAGCTTCATTACCTGATAAAAAAGTATTATCAAAAAGAATATTTCCGTTACCGTCCAAGGTTTTAAATTTTCCTGCTATATAATCTCTGTTATACTTAAACGTGCCGTCATATTTATTAACTATTTTTTGGAATGTGATAAATATGGTTTTATTATTCCAAGTTCCTTTCCAGGTGCCTTCAAAAGCCTGAAGCTCATTATTGGTATCTTTTTTATAATATCCTGCATTCTCAGGAATAACAGTGTACGTTCTTAAGGGAACAATTGTTTGCTGTGTATACGATTTACATGAAATCACAAAAAAAAGTAAGAAGAATATGTTTTTCATAATCAATATTTTTAAATAGTTGGACAAGGGGTTTTGATCAAGGATTGGGTATTCGCATCATATTCCATTTTCTCTGAAGAATTGGGCGTTACTTTATATAATTCCAAACCATCAATATTTACACTCTCTTTTAAAAATTTCATAAAAGCTTTTTCCGCTTTATCCTGTGGAATATTGGAATGTTCTTCTTTTAAAGAATAAAATAGTTTTTCATATTCTTTTCGTAATGCAACAATGTCAAAACTTAAACCACTGGGAGACGTGCTTCCCGTATACTGAAACATATAGCTTCCTCCGGAAGTTACCGTCAAATAATATGCCTGCGAATAATCTCCGTACACATTGCCTGCCTGTTTTACCATCGTATACAAAAACACCATAATATCATCTGCTGAAGGAACCAATATACTTTGCCTGCCTTTGCAGTCATAATTGTTATGGGTGTGTCCGAAACCCGTTATCCCGGTCTTTACACTTGGAAGTTTAACATAATCTGCACAAGGCGGGCCGCTTACAGGCGTAAATGATTGTATTATGGAGCCGTTTGCATCAGCTGCTTTTTCATAAAATGCCTCTTCATGGTCTTTATCAAAATTTGCCTGTGTATTTAGTGCATTAAACTGGTTTTTAACCCGTTGATCTGCAAATTTAGCTTTTATTTTATCACAAGGGTCTTCTTCCTCTTCAGGCTCAGTTCCTCCACCACCTCCACCTCCGGGATAAGTATAGCCACCGTCATCACCGCTTCCTTCGCATTGTCCGAATTCGTTGATAACACCTACGCATTCGTCTTTTATTGTTTTGCACTTGATGATCGATACACTTTCCCAATGTCCGGATCCTGAATCCGGATCAGGATTACTTTCACTGTCTGGAAACCACATAGACATCCATTGTCTTGTACATGCCATTCCGTCTGTCTGAGCCGTAGAACCATCCGTCATTCCTGCTTTTTTGTGTTTAGCAAAAACCAATCCCTGAAAAAAAAGAAGATCGCTTTCGTCATGGGTATAATAGAAATAAATTTTGTTGCCGTGTCTTGGTACTTTCAGTACAGATATTACTTTTCCGTTGTCTACTACGGGTATTGCTACAAAGCTTTCATCGAAGCTGTCTACCGTAGTAGCATAGTTCCAGTAAGGGATTCCGTTTACTTTCTTGATGTCTGCCTCGTTTTCGGCATAGACTTTCATTACATTTTTGATGTACTTTTCATCCTGTTTCCAGAGACTTTTGTTGGTGTATTCTGTAGAAGAGGGGTCAGATGAAGAATAGATTTCATCGTGAATACAGGAATAGAGGGACAGTACTACTGCCATCATCAGGCAAAGCCTGAGAAATAAATTTTTCTTCATTATCATTATGTTTTAAAAAGTTAAATATATAATTTTTTTACAAACATAAGAAGAAAAACAAAATTAAAAGTAGGCAAATTTGCTTACTCTTAATTTATTGCAAAATCCAAATTTTACTTTGTGAGAGATTTGGATTTTATAAGATTGCAAAACATTGGAAGAAGACTCCAAGAATTGCGTCTGCAAAAAAATCTCACGCAAAAAGAACTGGCTTTTTTAGTAGATGTAGAAATCTCTCAGATTACAAGAATAGAAAGAGGCATCATCAATACCTCTGTTCTCAACCTTATGAGAATTACCGATGCTTTAGAAATATCTATAAGTGACTTTTTTAAAGATTTAGAAACTACAAACTAAGAAAAGCATACGCAAAAGAAAGTACAGAAATAATAATTCCTGCCATAAAAATCTGGTATGTTACTGAAAGGAGCTTGTATTTTCTGTCTAGAACTTTCCCTAAAAAATATAAATCTTTCACCATAGAATCGTAAATATAATCTCTGTCTTTGATGAGATCGTGCATCGAACTCAAGTAATGATCAAACTTCATCTGATGAAAATTCCCAAAGAATAAAAGATTCACTTTCCGGTCTTCAATATCCTGATTGGTAAATGTAGTTTTTGTCACATTCGGTTTTGTAGAAAGAATGGCAAAAATGATCGTCATCACACTTGATATCAACAGGAAAAATGTAGGAATAATCAAATGTGCATTTTTCGGAGTATCTAATTTCGGAACCAAAACAGAAAGACAAACCGAAATGATAATCGCATTCACCGAAAGCAAAATATTGGCTTTGCTGTCAGCAATATCACTCAATCTTGTATGATTATTTAAGGTAACTCTGAAAAGGGTATCTACACTTCTGTCAGATTTTTGCTCTTTATCTTTTTTAGAATCTGAATTTTCTTTCTTTGGTTTTTCTTCTTTGTCAAGCTTTTTTTCAAGCTTTTTTACATTCTTCATTTTTAGCGGCTCCCAATTTTCTTTAGCGTAGTCTGTAAAATATTTATGCTTGTTTTTCAGAAAATCTACATTCATCACGTTCCATTCATCATTAGAAAAGCACATTCCGCCAGTCAGTTCCCACTCTTTTCGCAAAGCTTCCGCAGAATCATTGTAAAACGGACTTGCAAAATGACTGAAATCTGCATCTTTCATGATTTGCTCAAGAAAGTTTTGTGGCTGATGATATTTTTCTGTCGAAAGGATCAATTTTGCAACCTCATCAATATATTCTTTTGAAGCATTCTCATGTAAGAGAAATTCTGTAACAATTTCCACTCCTTTTTTCTCATGACCTTCTGCATTACAATCGGTAAAACCCACATCATGAAACCAAAGAGCCAGCAAGACTTTTTCTCTGTCTGCCTCAGAAACTTCAGAATGACTGATGATCTCTTCAGCCTTATTGACAGCGTAGGTAGTATGAATAAAATTATGGTAAAAATATACAGAAGATAACTTATCTTTGAATAAGTTTTCAACATAATCTTTGGCTTTGTTTAAAACGTTCATTTCTGAATTTTTCTTAATGTAAATGTATGAATTTATCCTTTAAATTTGATCGAAAAATATTCTCGGCAATTGTGAGAACTGTCCTTCTTTCAGGATTTCTGTTTTCTTGTGCAACCTATAACGTACAAAAAGGAAAAAACTTGCATGAAATACAAAATTCTGATGCAAAAACTGAAAATGATTTTAAAATTTTCCTTGTTGGGGATGCCGGAAATGCAGATGAGCCGCAAGCACAGCATACTTTAGATTTCATTAAAAATAAACTGGATTCTGCTGATAAAAACTCCATGCTTCTGTTTTTGGGAGACAATATTTATCCGCTGGGAATGCCAAAAGAAAGTGACAAAGGTTATCCTTTAGCCAAACAAAAACTGGAAAACCAATTAGCCATAACCAAAAATTTCAAGGGGAAAACGTTGGTTATTCCCGGAAATCACGATTGGTATCACGGTTTGGAAGGCTTAAAAGCTCAGGAAGAATTTGTAAAATCATATTTAAACGACAAAAAATCTTTTTTACCTAAAAATTCTTGTCCGATTGACGATATTAATTTAACCAAAGACATCAAACTGATTGTTCTTGATTCTGAATGGGCTCTTATCAATTGGGACAAATATCCAGGAATCAATAAAGGCTGCGAAATCAAGACGACAGCAGATTTTTATGCCGAGTTTAAAGATTTAATTACAAAAAATCAGGACAAAAGAATCATTGTTGCTTTGCATCATCCCGTCATCAGCTCGGGTGTTCATGCAGGTTTTAATTCGGCTAAATCTCACCTTTCATCATTTCAGGGAAAACTTCCTGTTCCCGGAGTTGCGAGTCTGATCAATGTTTTGAGAAGCTCTTCCGGTGCGAGTATGGAAGATATTAGCAATGCACATTATGCAGAATTTGCCAATAGAATCAAAAGTATTATTCAGGATAAAGAAAATGTGATTTTGGTTTCTGGTCATGATCACAATCTACAATATCACGAAAACAAAAATATTAAGCAAATCATCAGCGGTGCGGGTTCTAAAACAGATCCGGCAACGATTGTTAAAAAAACGGACTTCTCTTCAGGCGGGAGTGGATTTGCTGTTTTAAATCTCAGAAAAGATTTAAGTTCAGATGTTGAATATTTTTCGACCAAAAATAATAAACTTGAGAAACTAACACAGATTGCAGTCCTTAAAAAACCAGAAGAGTTTCAAAATAATTATCCCGATGCTTTACCAGCAACCGTAACATCTACGATTTATTCCGAAAGACAGACTAAAGCAGGAAAATTCTATACTTGGCTTTGGGGAAATCATTACAGAAAATATTATGCACTTCCGATAGAAGCCAAAACAAAAAATCTTTCAGACATGAATCCCGGATATTCTCCTGTCAGAGAAGGTGGCGGAAACCAGTCGAACAGTCTTCGTTTGAGAACCAATGACGGACAGGAATTTGTGATGCGGGGAATCAAGAAAAGTGCAGTCCGTTTCTTGAATGCACAGGCTTTTAAGAAAAACAGTTTCGGAAGCGAACTCAACAATACTTTTCCAGAAAGGTTTTTACTGGATTTCTATACAACCAATCATCCGTTTACAGGATTTGCTGTCAACAATATGATTGATAAACTTGGGATTTTCCACAGCAATCCTGAATTGTATTACATTCCGAAACAAAAATCATTAGGAAGATACAATCAAAACTACGGCGACGAACTGTATATGATTGAAGAACGCTTTTCTTCTGATCCTAAAACTTTACAGTCATTGGATAATGCTTCAGACATTGTTTCAACTTCAGATGTTCTGAAAAATATGCGAAAAGACGGTAAATATTCAGTAGATCAGGATCTTTACATCAGAGCAAGAATTTTTGACATGCTGATCGGCGATTGGGACAGACACGAAGATCAATGGAAATGGGCTGAGTATAAAATAGGTGACAAAGTGATTTATAAACCGATTCCTCGTGACAGAGATCAGGCTTTCAGCAACTACGATGGTGCAGCTTTTAAAGTTTTAATGAATATTCCTGCAATCCGTCACATGAAAACATTTAAAGATGATATTAAAAGCGTGCGTTGGATGAATATGGAGCCTTATCCTATGGATTTAATCTTCTTAAAAAACGCAAATCAGGAAGACTGGACGAATCAGGCAAAATACATTCAGGAACATTTATCAGATAACGATATTGACCGCGCCTTTGATAATTTACCTAAAGAAGTTCAGGATGAAACGATTACAGACATTCAGAGAAAACTGAAGCTGAGAAAAGGCAAACTGGAAGATTATGCAACCAAATACTTTGATGTTTTGCAGGAAAAAATTCCATTGACTGGAACCGTTAACAAAGATAAATTCGTGATTACTAAGACAGGAAATTCTGTCGAAGTAAAACAATATCAATTAGACAAAAACAAAGGTGAAAAATTGGTTTTTGAAAAGAAATACGAAGATGACAAAACTAAGGAACTTTGGATCTACGGTTTGGAAGAAGATGATATTTACGAAGTTTCAGGAGAAGGAAAATCAAAAATCAACATCCGATTAATTGGTGGTTATAATCATGATATATATAATGTAGAAAATGGAAGGAAGGTGAAAATTTACGATTTTAAATCTTCAAAAAACACCTACAATGCGAAATCTGCAACCAAACATATCACCGACGATTACGATGTTAATACCTACAACTGGAAGCATCCGAAATACAATTTCTTCGCAGGATATCCAATGGCGAATTTCAATCCTGATGACGGAGTGATTTTAGGAATTGTTGCTAATTACACTGTCAATAATTTCATCCGTGATCCTTTTACCCAAAAGCATAGTTTAAGCGCTAATTTTTACACCGCAACCGGCGGATTTAATGTTGGTTACAAAGGAATTTTCAAAAAAGCAATCGCTGGTTGGGATGCGGGAATTGATGCAACTTATACCACTCCGTTTTTTGCAAGAACGTTCTTTGGTTTAGGTAATGAAAGTTTGAATGATGCTGATGAAGACAACAGAGACTACAACAGAGTGCGTATTTCTCAATTTAAATTTGCACCTTCCATCTCAAAAACAAGCTGGCTGAATCTGAAGCATCAGTTTCAGTTGAATTTTGAACATGCTAAAGTAGAGGTTAATGATGACCGTTTTGTAGCTGTTTCTCCGGATGTGAACCCAGAAGTTTTCAACGGACAACAATTTGCGGGAGCGAACTATACGTTTAGTTTTAAAAATTTAGATAATAAAGCTTTCCCTACTTTAGGTTTAGAACTGATTTTAAATGCAGGTTGGAAGGCGAATATTTCGGAATTCAATCAAAACTTCGCCAATTTCAATGGAACCTTAAATGTCTTCCACAGAATCGATAAAAGAGGAAAATTTGTGTTTGCCAACTCGAGCAACGCAATGATCATCAACAATAACAATTTTGAATTTTATCAGGCTGCAGCCATCGGCGGAAACAACGGAATGCGTGCCTACAGAAATGAAAGATTTGCCGGGAAATCATATTTCGCCAACAATTCTGAAATCCGATGGGATTTTGGAAGAGTAAAAAACAATATTGTTCCGACCAATATGGGAATTTTAGTCGGTTATGATTTGGGAAGAGTCTGGAAAGATGGTGAACAGTCTGACAAATGGCATCAAGGAGTTGGTGCAGGTTTCTGGATGAATATTCTGGAAACGTTCTCTGCGAGAGTCGATTATTTTATCGGTGAAGATGGCGGAAGGATTTCCGGTGGTGTGGGATTGAGTTTTTAACAGTCATTGACTGCTTTATTTAACCTTCTTAAATAAATTTTGTAGAGTTTGTCATTCTGAAAGAATCTATACAACATATTAGATAAGCTATTGAGACTCCTACGGAATGACAAACTTGATATTTATTTTAAAGAAAACTGATAAACATTCCCACCTGTTTTCTTATCCTTTTCATCGGCAATCAACAACGTTTTATCATCAATAAAAACAATGGCTTCTTTTTGCGAATTATGATTTAAAGGTATTTTCTGAACTTTGGCTGAACTAAAATCATTCGCTGTAAATCCGGAAAGTACATTGATATTTTTATGATTTAGAAGCACAATCTGATTTTTAGAATTGATGGTAGCTGAAGTAATTGCAGCATCAGTGTAACCGCCTTCCAATTTCAATTTACCTACCAATTTCGCTTCAAAATTACCTTCTTTATTTGGAATTTGGAAAACTAAAAAAGTTCCATCAAAACCTTTGCTTCTGTTTTTTGTGAACAAATAAAAGTTACCGTCTTTTTCAACAAATGCTTCGCAATCGTACAGTAAATTTGATTTTTTTGGAGGAAATTCAGTCTGCCCTTCGTAATGAAATTTCGTAGTCTGAATAACCTTTGTTGACTTCTGAGAATCAGTTTTCAAATCTAATTTTAAGATAGAAAGATTCTGTCTGTCATTTTCATTATTTCCAAAATCTCCGATATAGATATTTCCGGCTGCGTCTTTGGTAATATCTTCCCAATCGTTATTTTCGGAGTTTTCCACCAAAACATCGGTAGTCAATTCTCCTTGTCGGTTTAATCCGTAAACTACATTTTTATTTCCGGCATCTTCGATTGCCCAAATCGTTTTCTGATCCTGCGAAAGTGCAATTCCTGAAACTTCTTTCAGCTTTTTGGGCAGAGAAAATTCTGTTTTCAAAGAATCTTCTTTTACTTGAGTATTTTCAGTTTTCGGATTGCATCCTATAAATATAAGTGAACAAATCGCAGTAAGAATATGCATTTTCATATGTAGATTTTATTGTTGTTAAAAGTCATATGCTATCGCTGAGTCTTCATTGGGATTAGATTTCCAAATCATGGCGATTTCATTAGTTTTTATTTAAAATTTTTATTTCATCCCAAAGTTCGTCCATTTCTTCCAAAGTCATATCTTCCAATTTTAAATTTCTTTCTAAAGCCAAATTTTCCATTTTTTGGAATCTTGAAATGAATTTCAGATTAGTTCGTTCCAAAGCTGAATCAGGATTTAAACCTGAAATTCGGGCATAGTTGATCAACGAAAAAAATACGTCTCCCAATTCCTGTTCTTTTTTATCTAACTCAGTTTCATCATGAAATTCCTGAATCTCTTCATCTACTTTTTTCCATGCATCTTCAGCATCATGGAATTCAAAACCAATTCCTTTTACTTTATCCTGAATTCTGTAAGCTTTCACCATACTTGGCAAACCTTTCGGAACGCCACCCAAAATAGATTTATTGCCTTCTTTGAGTTTCAATTTCTCCCAATTCTGTTTTACTTCTTCTTCATCCTTCACTTCAACATCTCCATAAATATGTGGATGACGGAAAATCAGTTTTTCATTCAATGAATTGATAACATCGGCAATATCAAAAGTTTCTTTTTCTGAACCAATTTTAGCATAAAAAACCAGATGCAGAAGCACGTCTCCTAGTTCTTTTTTAATTTCAGTTAAATCTTCCCGCAACAAAGCATCTGAAAGTTCGTACGTTTCTTCCAACGTTAAATGACGCAACGTCTGAAGTGTTTGTTTTTGATCCCATGGACATTTTTCACGAAGGTCATCCATAATATCCAAAAGTCTTCCAAAAGCTTCGAGTTTTTCCTGTCTGGTGTTCATAATTGAGAATTAAAAAGTAGTACAAATTTAAGCAAATCTTTATTAGTTCTTTTGTCTTAAAACAAAAGAACCAAAAGTTCAAGACTTGGAAACTTCCGCTAAAAATTAAAAGTAAATCCTAAAATTCCCAAAACTTGCGCGAGTTCTAAATTTGTTTTTTAGTTCAAAAGTATTGTCGCGCTTCAAACAGTGGGAATTTCTTAACGGATTAACTTTTAATTTTCTTAACGCTCCATTTTCCTAAGTCAAATTTTTAGCCCAAAAACAAAAAACCTTATCATCGCTGACAAGGTTTTATATAAATTCAGATAAAATAAATTATCCCATTTTTCTGTGTGTACTTTTTGTAGCTGCTTTTGCTCCTGAGCTTGCTTTTACTTTTGGAGTTGCAGGTTTGTCAGCTTTTGGAGCTGCTTTTTTCGGAGCTGCTTTGTCAGCTGTAATATCTGCTTCCGTGCTTTCTCCCTCTACAGTTTCCGGTTCTGCTTTTACGAAGCTTTCTGGCGTAATATATCCCGCTTTGTGAAGAATATTATACCATTGAGCCAATTTTTTAATATCAGAATAATAAACCCTTTCTGTATCATAATTTGGAAGAGATGCTCCCATAAATTCTCTCAATTCTTCGTCAGTAGACTTATGAGAAATTGTTTCTTTGTACTCGTAATTTTTAGCAATATTTTCAAAAACTTCAAACAAAGGAACTTCTTTGTCGAATGTGAACATTGCAATATTATCCAACAAACTCACCTGACTTGAGTTACCGATGCTTACTTTCTTTTTTGTTGTAACGTCTTCAATAATAAATCCGTTTTTCAATTGCGAAACTAATTTGTAAAGACCTGGTTTACCAGAAATCGAAATTATTTTTTCTAACAGCATAATCTTATTTTTTTTAATTTTTAGCAATTTGCTCAAGACAAACTGCAGTTTATTGTTTACTTATTTCTATTTTATTATTTCGGAAATCTCATTTTGTAGTTGATTGATACATCACCCTGAGAGATTTTCACCAATTTACCTTTTACCAGTTTTTTCTTTAAAGAACTTAAATGATCGGTAAACAGCGTGCCTTCAATATGGTCATACTCATGCTGAATTACGCGGGCTCTAATATCGGAAAAAGTTTCTGTATGCTTCACAAAATTTTCGTCATAATATTCTATAACGATCGTACTTTTTCTCTTCACATCTTCCCTCACATCAGGAATCGAAAGACATCCTTCATTAAATTTCCACTCTTCACCCGATTCTTCAAGAATCTGAGCATTGATGAATACTTTTTTGAAATCTTTCAGCTCTTCAGCAATATCTTCATAATCTTCATCTTCTGCCAAAGGCGAAACATCTACAATAAACAGACGGATGTCTAAACCAATCTGTGGTGCAGCCAAACCAATGCCATTGGCGCTGTACATGGTTTCAAACATATTATCTATGAGCTCCTGCAAACCGGGATAATCTTTATCTATATCTTTTCCCACTTTTCTCAAAACAGGATCTCCAAAGGCTCTAATTGGTAAAATCATCTTGTTCTTTGTTCTAAAAAATTCTGCAATATGATGGTTGCACTTACTTTATCTATTAATCCCTTCTCCTGTCTCTGTTTTTTGCTCTTCCCGCTTTGGGAAATAAAAAACGAAGCCATTTTTGACGTAAATCTTTCATCCAAACGATGAACCTGAATATCCGGAAATTCAATTTTAAAACTTTCTATAAACTTTAAAATATCAGTTTCCACGTCAGAAAGGTTTCCCCGCAAATCAATCGGAAGACCTACTACAATGTCTTCTACTTTGTTTTCACTGAAATATTTTGTCAAAAATTCCATCAAAAACTTTGTTTCTACAGTTTGCAGTGCGCTGGCAATAATCCTCATATCATCGGTCACGGCAATGCCACAACGAGCCTTTCCGTAGTCTATCGCAAGGATTTGTCCCATAAGTCTGCAAATTTAAGAAATTTTAATGATTTTATTCATAACGCAGATTTTTTTATAAAATGATGTGACATTCAACGATTTTTTTTTATAATTTTAATATTCCAAACTCAGAACTATGAAGAAACTCATCTTAGTAAGACATGCAAAAAGTGACTGGCCGGAAGAAACGGAAGACTTTGACAGACCATTGGCAGACAAGGGGTTACAGGATGCTTTGAAAATGTCTAAATTTTTAAAAAACAACAGCGTAGCGATTGACTATTTAGTTTCCAGTCCGGCGGTAAGAGCCTTAAATACGTGCAAAATTTTTAATCAGACCTACAGGCTGAATTATGTTACCAATGAGAAATTATACAATCCATCTGAAAATAATTTTCAGTCGGTCATTTATGATTTGAATGATGATGTCAATTCAGTCGCTTTTTTCTCACACAATAATGGAATTTCAAATTTTGCCAATTCGATTTCGGAAGATATTTTTCATTTTCCTACGTGCGGTGTTGCTGGTTTTGAGATCAGTTGTGATTCTTGGTCGCAATTTGACGGAGCTGATAAAAAACTTTTATTTTTCTATGAGCCGAATAAGATCCAATTATAATTTTATTCTAATGAAAATCCGATTGAATACTTTCATTTTGACAGCAAGCATTTTTTGTTTGGGATATATTCTATTTTTAGTGTATTATTCTTCAAAAATGGAAAAGATCAATTTAATAAATGTATTTGCAGAAATTCTGACAATTCCGATCATCCTTGGAATGGTTTTCTTTTTCCTCTTTAATATTTATATTTTAATTAAAAATAAATTTAAATCTGTATCAATAAATATTTTGAGTTTGAGTGTACAGTTAGTCTGCTTTTTAACAATGTTTTTTGCTGATTAATAATTTTCAAAGTTTTTGCTGAAAAAAATAAAAAAAACGGACTGAAGTCCGTTCCTATTGATCATTAAACCATTAAGATTTATTAAGTTGATCAATATCTCTAATTTCATTTTAAATCTTAATGGTTCATTTTTTTTATTTTCTCTTCAAATCCAGATCATCAAAATCAAAACTAAAATCTGTAATATCAGAAATTGCTTTTATTTTTGCAGATTGAGCTTTTCCGTTTTCATCATAATTGAAAATAATATAAGCATCTGCATCGTAGCTTCTGTCGTCCCATTTGATAATGAAAGAATTGTTTGAATAGGGAAGCAATTCGCCTTTTAATCGTGGAGAATTCTGACAGGAAATTCTGTATGTATTTCCTCGCTGAATAATGTCAACATCACCAAACCAGATATCATTGTATTTCCCAACAAACTGTTCCGGCTTTGGCTGTAGATTTTTCTCTTTTTTAAATGCATCAGATTTGGCAAACGCTTCTTTTTTCTGCGTCTCATATTCTGCATCGGCTTTCCTTATTCTGTCGCTGTAAGTTTTTAACCAGTTTCTGTCAGCAATTCCCAAGTAAGAATCTTTTACAGTATTGGTAATTGTATTAAAAGCTGCTCCAGACTGTTGATTGGTCAAAACTACAATTCCCAATTTCATATCAGGAATCAAAGTAAACTGAGTTACCGTTCCAATTAAACCTCCTGTATGCTGAATTTGTTTATGACCTTTCACATCGCTCAAAAACCAACCCAAACCATAACCGTAAAAACCTGTATCATAAGGATTTTTCATCGCAACCGGACTTGTAATTTGTAAATTCCAAAGTTGCTGAATCTGTTTGTCTGAAACCAATTTCTTTCCGTCTTTAGTCGTAAAGCCGTTTAAAAGAAATTCTGCCCAAGTCGTCATATCTTTGATATTACTCATGATTCCACCTGCAGCATTTCCTGTTTCATTCCAGTCGTGAGGAACTGCAATTGCTTTTCCGTCAACCGGAGCGTGAGCGTCAATTTTGTTGATAACCGCTTTTGCTCTGTTGTAACTTCCAAAACTTGAATTCATTCCGATGGGTTTCATAATTCGTTGCTCGATAAAATCTGCCCAATTCAATCCCGAAACTCTGTGAATAACTTCTCCTGCAACGATAAACATGATATTATTATAATCTAAAGTCGTTCTGAAAGGATTTTCAGGTTTCAAATATCTTACATTATGAACAATATCATTGACGGTTAGATTCCCACCTTCAGGAAAAAACATCAAATCGCCCTGTCCAAGACCTAATCCGGCTCTGTGTGTCACCAAATCTTTTATCGTAACATTTTGAGAAACATAAGGATCATACATCTGAAAGTCAGGAATATATTTTGAAACTTTGTCATCCCAATTCAGTTTTCCTTCGTCTGCTAAAATCGCTAAAGCTGTACAGGTAAATGCTTTAGAATTGGAAGCAATGCCTACTAAGGTTGTATCATCCATTGGTTGTTTTGTCAACAGAGAACGTACTCCAAAACCTTTTGAATAAATAATTTTGCCGTCTTTGATTACTCCAACCGACATTCCCGGAACATCGAAAGTTTTTAAGGCATTTTGGATCAATTCGTTTAATTTCTTTTCTTCGACCTGAGCGAATACGATAAAAGAGACAAGAACAAAGAATAGGGATAGTTTTTGCTTCATTTTTTTAAATTTTTCCAAAGTTAATCAATTCGGTATTATTGAGTAAATTTGCACTTCAAAAGAAATTTTCATTGAACAATGACTAAAATCCTCCTCCTCTCCGATTCTCATTCTTACATAGATGACCGAATTTTAGATTACGCTCAACAGTCTGATGAAATTTGGCATTGCGGAGATTTTGGAAGTTTTGATATTATAGAAAAACTTGAAAAAATAAAACCTTTAAAAGGTGTTTACGGAAATATTGACGGCGCAAAAATTCGTTCAGAATTTCCCGAGGTAACACGCTTTTTTTGTGAAAATGTAGAAGTTTTAATGATTCATATCGGTGGTTATCCCGGAAAATATACACCTTTAGCACAAAAAGAAATCTCTGAAAAAGCGCCGAAATTATTTATTTCAGGGCATTCTCATATTTTGAAAGCGATGTTTGATCAGAAAAACAATCTTTTACACTTAAATCCGGGAGCTTGTGGAAAACAAGGTTGGCACAAAATGAGAACGATGATGCGATTTGTAATTGATGGTACGGAAATTAAAGATTTAGAAATTATTGAATTGGGTTCAAAGATTTAATTGTAATTAATAAATTTCCGGCATATTTGTCATTCCGGAGGAATTAAATTTATTTTTAAAAAAATTTAGTATTGAGATTCATGCGGAAGAAAAACTTTAAGTAGATATTTTGTTTAGAAAAAATTATGAAAATAGGCGATAAAGTTTCGGTAGTGGATGAAGATTTAAGCGGAGTAATCACTTCGGTAAATGGAAATATCGTGGTTTTCAAAGACGAATATGGTTTTACCTATCAATATCCGAAAGAAAAACTGGTTCCGAAAAATGCTTCTATCTACGAAAATATGAAAGTAGTACGAAAGGCAGAACCCAGAAAAGTAACTTCAAAAAAACACGATAAAAATCCCTTGGTTCTTGACCTTCATTTTCATAATTTGGTCAAAAATCCGAATGACTACGATAGTTTCGAGAGATTGTTTATGCAGAAAGAAAAACTGATTCAGACCATTAATTTTTGCAGAAAAAATCATTTAAAAAGGCTGGAAATCGTGCACGGAATCGGCGATGGTGTACTTCAGAAATTAGTCTGGGACGTACTTGAAAGTCAAACTGGTCTGGATTTTTACAACAAAGAAATACTTCATCACCAATCGGGTGCAATAATGGTAGAATTTCACTAAATTTGCAGCAATTGTCATATGAACGTACTCAATTTACTTTTCACGAAAGACGGACTCATCTATCAGATTACCAAGAACAAAAATGTTTTGGAAGAGAAATCTTATCTGGTTGATGAAGAATCTCCGAAGAATTTTATTGCTCAAAAACTTGAAGAAGTTTTATTGAAACAAAGGTTTGATGAAGTTTCCGTAATATCAGCTTTAAACCATTTTACGCTGATGCCTGAAGGTTTTGCGGAACATGATGCAGGATATGATCTCATTTCTTTCAATGCACCTGTTGATAAAGAGAATGAAGAATTGATGCTTTCGGTAAATAAAAAATTCAATGTACAGTTCTATTATACTTTCCCAAAAGATTTTTATCGCAAAATTAAAGACCTTTCGATTCCTGTGAGATTCAATTTCTCGGGAGAAAAATTTTTAAATTCTATTTATAATAAGAACAAAAAGGAAATTCATATCAACCTTTATCATAATCAGTGTGAGTTTTTTGCCATTGATAACAAGAAAGTAATTTTATACAATAATCTGGATGTCAATTCGGAAGTAGACTTTCTTTATTTCGTGATGTTTACATTAAGCAAAATCGGTTTTGGAATCAACGATACGAACTTTTTTGTTTACGGCGAAACAACAGAAAACGAAACGTTTATTTCAGAACTTCAGAAGTTTGTGAAAAACATAAAAATTGTTTTTGATAACATTCCGAATAAGAATTTCATCCTTAATTAGGTTGCAGGATACAGTTTTTAGAATTTAGTTTCTATTGCTACCTTTTACCTACTATCTAAAACTAACAAAAAATGTACAGAATAATTGCCGGCAAGTGGAAAGCCAAAAAAATAGCAGCTCCGAAAAATTTTGATGTAAGACCGACCACTGATTTTGCAAAAGAAGCATTATTCAGCATTCTTGAGAACACGTACGATATGCAGTCGATATCTGTTCTTGATCTTTTTGCGGGTATCGGATCAATCACTTTTGAGTTTGCTTCAAGAGGCTGCAAAGATCTTACTTCGGTCGAAATGAACCCGAAACACACTTCTTTTTTAAATTCTACAGCTTCAGAACTGGGTTTTAGTTTAAATGTAAGTGTGCAGCGTGGTGATGTTTTTGACTGGCTGAAAAAATTCAGAAATAAAAAATCCTACGAAATCGTATTTTCTGATGCTCCTTTCGAAATGGAAGAGAAAAAATATTACGAACTGATTTCGTTGGTTTTAAATAATAAATACCTGAAACCGAATGGTATTTTGGTGATTGAGCATCAAAGCAGGTTGAAATTTGATCATCCAAATTTCGTTGATACCAGAAGATACGGAAATGTGAGTTTCAGTTTTTTTAAACCGAATCAGGAAGAAACAACAGATTTAGAAGAAACAGATAATCAGGAAATTTAATTCCTGATTATTTTTTTTGAGTAAGATGAAGCTTCTCTACCCCATTTTGCAATTTCTTTTACGACCGGAATCAGGCTTTCTCCAAATTCTGCTAAGCTGTATTCTACCATCAACGGAGGTTTTTCCGTGAAAACTTTTCTGTCAATTACTCCGTCTTCTTCCAATTGTTTGAGTTGGAGGCTTAAAGTTCGTTCCGTAATCGTAGGAATCAGTTTTCGCAATTCGTTGTATCTTTTAGCGCTGTCGATTAAGTGAAACAAAATAACGGCTTTCCATTTTCCGCCAATAAATTTCATCGTTACACTCGTACTGCAGGGATAGGATTTATTATCAATTGTAAACATTTTGTACTATCATTTTTATCCGTTATTGCAAAGATATTAAACTTTAATTAGTTTTGTAACTATAAAATTGATAGTATGAGTTTTTTAGAAAAAATGCAAAAGAGATATACGGTTAAAAAGTATGATTCTCAGGTAAAAGTAGATCCGGAAAAGATAGATGAGCTTAAAGCAATCTTAAATTTAAGTCCATCTTCGATCAACAGTCAGCCCTGGAATTTTGTTTTTATAAACGATCAGCAAACAAAAGAGAAGTTTTCTGAAATTTCTTATCACAACAAAGAAAAAGTGATTGAATGTAGTGATTTGATTGTCTTTCAGGTATTAAAAAATGTAGAAGATTTTGAAAAACAAATGCACGAAAATCTACCAGAAGGCGCGATTGCATATTACAATTCAATGGTCAAACCAAAAGGAGATTTAGAAATAAAATTCTGGATGAGAAATCAGGTGTATCTTTCTCTCGGTGTTTTACTTTCTGCATGTGCCGATATGGAAATCGATTGTACTCCGATGGAAGGAATAATGCCTGACAAGTATGATGAAATTATACAAAACGATGTATATGAATCAATATTTGCTGTAGCGATTGGCAAAAAATCTGAAACTGACAGTAATCAGCCGGCAATTACTCCCAAGAGAAGATTGGTTTCAGACAAAATAATTGTAGAACTTTAAGAAACAAAAAGACTCATTTCTGAGTCTTTTTTTATTTATAATACTTTCAATTCTAAGTCGATAGTTTTTCCGAAGAACTTTTTTGAAATTTTTTCAAAGTTTTTGGTGATATCCGAAAGATAAAACTGATAGGTTGGTTTCGGGTTATTCTGATTTAATAAATTGTATTTATCCAAAATAATATTGAGATGGTTTGCAACAATATTCGGCGAGTCTATCACACGAACACGATTTCCGTAATATTGTTTGATTTCGTCAATCAAAAGCGGATAATGAGTACATCCTAAAATCAAAGTTTCGATATTTTTCAATTTAGCATTACTCAGATAATTATAAATGATCGAATGCGTGATCGGATGATTTTTAAAACCCTCTTCAATTGCAGGAACCAACAATGGCGTCGCCAATTCATCAACTTTGATAAATTTGTTATGCTTACGAATGCTTTTTTTGTATAAACCTGAATTTACCGTTGCTTTCGTAGCAATCACTCCCACATTGGTATGAATCTCGTAAGAAACCTTTTCAGCAACCGGATTGATCACATCAATTACCGGAACTTTTCCTGAGACAGCTTCCATCACCTCATTCAAAGCATTTGCTGTGGCCGTATTACATGCAATTACAATCGCTTTGCAGTTTTGCTCAAGTAGAAAATTGGTAATCTTCGTAGAATATCCTATAATCGCTTCTTTAGATTTTTCACCATAAGGAAGATGTTTTGTATCTCCAAAATAAATAAGATCTTCATTGGGAAGAAGTCTCTTGATCTCTTTGGCAACCGTTAAACCTCCCACTCCGCTATCAAAAATTCCGATAGGCTGCTTTGGTGAAAGATGCGAATAATCCTGTTTTTTAGTTTTCAAACGAATGAAATTTTATGCAAAAATAGTGAATAGAATTTAGAATTAATTAAGATTACTAATTGAAAAATCTTTCGGATATCTTACTTTATAACTTACTCTAAATTTTTTTGTCTCTGATGGAGAAATTTTAACATCCCAAGTTAAATATCCTTTTTCTTTGTCCTGTTCTGCATTATAGGTTTGTAATAATTCTATTTTAACCGACTCGTCTTTACTAAGTGGAAACTGATCTTTTATTTCTATCTCAATAGCCTCTTTTTTATTATTCCTTACGACAATATCATATGTAATTGTCTTTTCCTGATAAGATGAAAACATTTTCACACTAGATTTATCATCAATTACCTCTTTTCTGACACTGATTTTCTTATCATCCCCAAGCGTAATACTTAATTCATCAGTTGTCTGATTGGGCTTAATTGTTGTTTCGCCAATATACATATTTTCAAAAACAATGTTTGCCGAAGCCGAAATTAGATTATATTTATTAAAATCTTTAATTTTAGCAATTAAGAAGGCATCTTTATTATATTTTGGCGCAACAAAATACTTATAAACTGCGGGGATTTTTTCCTGTTTCAAATTAATAAAATTCTCCTGATCATTAGAGAGAATATCATAAGGTACATCAACATCAAAGCTGATATTAAACTGATTTTCAATAGACCTGAAACTCGCTCCCACAACAACTACTTCTTCAATATTTTTTTCTCTACTTATTGTATCGGAAATATATCTTCCTGAATTTACGACAGATTCGTTTTGCTGCTTATACGATTGTAAAAACCATGGATTTAAAACCGGTGCAGTACTATTTCTGCTCGATCTTCCATTGATTAAAGAAAGTTTCACCCCCTTCCAATCGAGACCTGTATCTTGTCTGACTTTTGCTTTAAACAGAACATCCAAAGGCTCAGAAAGTTTATTTCCTCTTACTTCATAAAAAGGTTCCCAAGATGCATTTTCTGCTAAATAACTAATATCTGCTTTCACATTTGCAGCAGCAGAGCTCATTACTTTTAAAATTAAAACTCCGTCAGAAGATGCTTCTTCCATTTCAGAATTAATTTTCAGGCTGCTTCTCAATCGGTTTAATTTTTTTTGAAGGTCAGTGTTCTTTTTGTTGATTTGAGATATTGCTGTACTGATTTCTAATCTTTTGGTCTTATAATAATCTGCGAGCTGCATCAGTTGAGCCACACTAGAAGTATTGCTTCCAACTAGAACAGTCTGATTTTTATCTAAAAGCTCAAGCGTTTTGTTGTTAGCTTCAAGCTCCATACTTGCTTTATAAACAATATCTTCCAGCAGTGTAATGCTGTCACTAACTTTTTTGATACGTGGATTTGTATTATCCATATCATAATCAGACGTATAATTATCCGTAAATTGAACTGATAGAATGCTTACATTTTTATTGTTAACACTTACCTGCAACGACTTTTCGAAAATTTCCTCAGAAATATTTGTAATAATAACTTCCGAAGCTCCGGAAGGGATAGAAAAATTTGCAGAATTTTGAAGCTCCGCTGAACTTCTGTAAACATTTACAGCATTAACTTTTGCCTTGACAAATATGGGTTTTTGAGAATAATGTAAAACTCCAAGAAATACTAAAAACAGTAATAAACTTTTCTTCATTGGTTATTATATTTAATTTCAAATATACATTAATGACTTTAAACCTGAAACAAATCTGAAGCAATTCCATCTGCCATAAACCAATGTTTTTCAGGAATTTTGAGGTGATTATTTTCTTTGATTAAAATTCCTTCAGCTAATTTTTGCTGAATTTCTTTGTAAAATTGATCTAAAATTTCTTCTTTAAATTTATTTTTCAAACTTTCAAGATCAACACCCCAAGTTGTCCTCAATCCGATCATGATCATTTCATTAAACTGATCTTTTTGTGAAAGAATTTCGGTCTCTTTCGCTAAAATATTTGAATTTAATTTTTTAATATATTGCTGATTATTGGCAACATTCCAGCTTCTTGTATCAAACCCGTTATAAGAATGGGCGGAAGGACCGATTCCCAGATATTCGTTGTACTCCCAATATGCAGAATTATGTCTTGAATGAAAGCCTTTTTTAGCAAAATTCGAGATTTCATAATGCTCAAAATTATGATCTTTCAGAAAATCAATCATGTAATAAAACTCTCTGTTTTGTTCTTCCTCTTTCGGGTTTGAGACTTTTCCGTTGGCAATCCATTTTTCCAAAGCGGTTTTTGGCTCAATCGTCAATGCGTAAGACGAGATATGAGGAACTTCAAGCGCGATAGTTTTGTTTAAATTTTGCTTCCATATTTCTAAATTGGAAGTTGGCGAACCGTAAATTAAGTCAATACTTAAATTTTCAAAGCCAAAATCCTGCGCTCTTTTGATAGAACCTTCCGCATCGGAAGCATTATGTGCACGATTCATCAACCTCAAATCTTCATCAAAAAAACTTTGCGTCCCGATTGATAATCGATTAATAGGAGAATTTGATAGTTGCTTTAAAAAATTCTTATCCAAATCATCCGGATTTGCTTCTAAAGTAATTTCAATATCAGAATTAAAACTAAAATATTTTAAAACTTCATCAATCAAAGACTTGATTTCGTCTCCGGAAAGAATAGAAGGTGTTCCACCACCGAAGTAAAGGGATTGCAAACTCTTATTTTGAAGCTCATCCTTACGGAGAAAAATCTCTTTTTTCATCGCAGCAATCATTTCATCCTTAAAATTCAAAGACGTTGAAAAATGAAAATTGCAATAGCTGCACTTCTGCTTGCAAAAAGGAATGTGAATGTAGATCATAAAAAAAGCTCTGAAAAAATTCAGAGCTCAAATTTATTTAAATTAAATCAGATTAATATCTAAATCCTCTATGATTAATAAAGTTATCAAAGTTGTAACCTAAACCGATCATGAAGCTGTTTCCACCATACTCCTGAATGTCAGACATTCCAAGGTTGTAAGTAGCACCCACCATAAATTTGTTGAATCTTACTTTTACGATTGGTGAAATACTCAACTGTTGGTTATCAAATCTGTTTTGAACACCTCTGTAGCTAACTCCGAAAGAGAATGCGTTGATGTCGTTTGAGAATGTAGCCATCAAGTTTAAATCCATCATTCTTGTAGAATTGGTATTTAAGTTGATCAAAGCTGAAGGAGTAATGGCAATATTGTCTGCAATCTTCCAGTCGTATCCTAAGTTTAAGAAGAATTTGATTGGTGATGGTTCGTAATTGTTTACGATAGATTCGTCGTTGCTTAATGCAATGTCATTCACTGAAACACCTCCGAATAACCCTTTATATGTAGCAGCTAAACCGAAGTTTGCATACGCCATAAAAATATTACTTTCGTTTCCTTGTAATAATGGATCGTAACCGTCTTCTGTATTAATTTTAGAATAATCAAAATTCATATTATAAAAATTAACACTAGTACCAAAAGAAAACTGATCTTTTCTATCCCCTTCACTGCTTAATGGGATAAAGTAAGAAGCTCCCGCTGTAATACCTCCTGCTGATATAGGACCGTTGCTATCTCTAAAAACGGAAATACCCGCTCCCACTCTGTCAAAAATATTAGCGTTGATTCCCACAGACTGTACGTTTGGAGATTCGCTAAATTTTGAAAATTGTTGTTGATAGTTTAGATTAAGCTGTACATAGTCCGTTTTACCATATTGTGCAGGGTTGAACAGGAACTCACCATCTAATAGATATTGCTGATAGTATGGTAATGATTCTTGTGCTTTGTACGCATTAGACAAAAGAGCTAAACATACGATAGCATATAGTTTTCTCATAACAAATCTTGATTTCAATTCAACAAATATAAAAAAATTCTCAATATATTTTTAGTTTTCTAAATAATTTCTCCATTTTTTTACGGCATCCGTCATATCTTGGGGCATTGGGCTCTCAAAATACAATTCCTTTTTGGTTGTGGGGTGTATAAATCCGAGAGTATGGGCATGAAGTGCATGTCTTGGCAAAATATCGAAAACATTTTTTACAAATTGCTTATATTTAGGTAGATTAACTCCACGAAGGGCGATATTTCCTTCATATCGTTCATCATTAAATAAAGTATGACCAATATGTTTGAAGTGGGCTCTAATTTGGTGCGTTCTTCCCGTTTCCAATTTACATTCTACCCAGGTCATGTATTTAAATCTTTCTAAAACTTTATAATGTGTTACGGCATGCTTCCCTTGGCTTCCGTCAACATAAGTATACATCTGCATCCTGTTCTTAGGATGTCTTCCTATGTGTCCTGTAATCGTGCCTGTATCTTCTTTCACATTCCCCCATACAAAAGCCCAGTACAATCTTTTGGTTTTTCTTTCAAAAAACTGTTTAGCAAGAAAGCTTAAAGCATATTCGTTTTTAGCAATAACTAAAAGTCCCGAGGTATCTTTGTCAATTCGGTGAACAAGTCCTACTCTGTCCAAATCTGACTTTTCTCCTTTCTGATCAAAATGAAAAGCCAAAGCATTGACTAAAGTTCCGTCCCAGTTTCCGAATCCGGGATGTACAACCATTCCCGGCTCTTTATCGACAACCACCAAATCATCATCTTCATATACAATATTGATAGGGATATCCTGCGGAATAATCACATTCAGTCTTGGCGGATGAGCAAGCAATAAAGAAATCTGATCTCCCGGTTTCACACGATAGTTTTGCTTTACAGGAGTTCCGTTGACAACAACGTTTCCGGCTCTGCAGGTTTGCGAAATTTTATTTCTTGAAGAATTCTGACGGAAATTCAAAAGAAACTTATCTATTCTTAAAGGTTCCTGTTTACCATCAACTGTGATATTCACATGTTCATACAGGCCCTTATTTTCCTCATCAATATCTACATTATTCGGATCCAGCAATTCTTCGTCTAAAAACTCTTCGTTATCTTCTGTCATTCTATTCTTTTTTACGTAAAAGGCTTCAACATTTTAAAGTTGAAGCCTGAATTTTATTATGAAGTCATCTTTTAAATGATAACTTTCTTACCTTTTGGTTTTTCAGCAGCAGGCGTTGTCGGCTTAGCTGAGTTGTCTGGATTGCCACCAGAAGTTTTTGGCTTCGTGTCTGTAGTTTTTGTTGTACTTACAGGCTTAGACGTTGTCGTTGTTGAAGGTTTTGGACTTACTGGTTTCGGAGTTACTGCAGGAGGCGGAACATTATTTACCGGTTCATCCTGAAAATTAGGAACTTCTTCATACCTGATCGGAGGCAATGTCGTATCAATTTTCATTCTGTAAGTAGAATTTAACTGATCTATCTTGTCCCGAAGCTCAGCCGGAGTTTTCTTACTTGCCCAAAGATCAATCTGCATTCCCTGATCTCTTACATCACCAGCAGCCGGATCCTGATAATAAACGATATCTGATTCATCTTTACCACCGTCTTCATGATCCACGATTCCTACTTCAAACAGATTTCTTGAAATAAGTGCTTTCGCTTCTTTTACTGTTAAACCTACCACATTAGGTATTGAGATATTTCTCATCGGTCCGGAACCTACCACAACATCAATAACCGAAAATCTCGGGATTTTTGTTCCGGGTTTTAGAGAATTTCCTTTAAATAAAATCCTCAGAACCGCATCTTTCTGAATGCTCGGCTCAAAAATAGTGTCTCCAACTTTAAGACCGACCTGATCTAATCTCTGGAATGCAAGACCCGAATATTTATTGATAACATCTGGTACGGCAACAGGAGCCCAGCTTCTTGGGTTTACTTTTAAAGTAATGGCTCTGCCGTCTTTCACGCGCGAACCCGGTGCAGGATATACCTGAAGAACCTGAAAAGGTCTGTATTTAGGGTTATAGGTTGCACTGTCTACTTCATAGTCGAGACCGGTGTCTTCTAATATTTTGACAGCATCGTGTACAGATTTATTAACAACATTAGGAACAGGAATCTCTTGTCCGTGGTTTGTATGGTATTCCAGCCAACGAAATGTAAGCCATACCAATCCCACGAAAACAGCGACCGCTACTAGTAAATTAACTAAAACTTTCCAATTGAAAAGTGATTTAAGCATACTTTAAAATACTTGAATTATAACGGCAAATATAACTAATAATTTTTGATTGCACTTTTTATTTAACAGAATTAGCATTTGGCTCCAAATTTTCTAAAATTCAATTCGTGCGTGATATAATTTCATTAAATTTGCCTTAAATGATTAAACGGATATGAGCAAAAAACACGTTGCTGTAGTGATGGGAGGCTATTCTGACGAATATAAAGTTTCCCTGAAAAGCGGACAGTTGATCTACGATTCTTTAGACAGAGATCAATATAATGTATATAAAGTAGTCATTCTAAAAAATGAATGGTATTTTTTAGATGAAAATGAAAACAAGCTTTCCATTAATAAAGGAGATTTTTCAGTTAATTTCAAAACAAATGAGACTTTAAAATTTGACGTTTGCTTCAATATCATCCACGGAACTCCCGGCGAAAACGGTATTTTGCAGGCTTATTGGGATGCAATCGGACAAGCTTATACAGGATGTGATTTTTATCAAAGTGCTTTGACGTTTAACAAAAAAGACACTTTAGCAGTTTTGTCAAAATATGGAATTCCTTCAGCGAAAAGTGTTTATTTAAGAAAAGGTGAAGATATTAATGTTGATGAAATCATCGAAAGTTTAGGTCTCCCTGTTTTCGTAAAGCCTAATCAATCTGGTTCATCATTGGGAATTTCTAAAGTAAAAAATCAGTCTGAGCTGATTGCTGCAACAGAAATTGCTTTTAAAGAAGATGATGAAATTTTAATTGAAAGCTTCCTCGACGGGATGGAAGTTTCTGTAGGTGTCATAGATTTTAAAGGTGAGACCATTGTTTTGGGAATTACAGAGATTGTTCCTAAAAATGAATTTTTCGATTATGAAGCCAAATATGAAGGTGCTTCAGAAGAAATTACTCCTGCAAGAATTGACGCAGAAACCACAAAGAAAGTGGAAGAAATAGCAAAAAGGGCCTATGATTCTTTAGGAATGAGCGGCTTTTCGAGAAGTGAATTTATTTTGATGAATGGAGTTCCGTATATGTTGGAAATGAATACCAATCCCGGATTTTCACCTGCAAGTATTCTTCCTCAACAGGCAAAAATCTACGGAATTTCAATCAAAGATCTTTGCGGAAATGAAGTTGAAAAAGCTTTACAAAAGAAAAACTAGATATTAGAAGTTAGATATTAGAGTAAATAACTCATCATTTCTAACTCATAACTTATAATTAATTACGCATGAAAATTGCCGTTTTTCCGGGGTCTTTTGATCCTATTACATTAGGACATTACGATATTATTGAGAGAGCTGCGGCACTTTTTGACAAAGTGATTATAGCGATCGGACAGAATTCTCAGAAAAAATATATGTTTCCGCTCGAAAAAAGAATGGAATTCATACAAAATTCAGTCGCAGAATTCCCAAATGTTGAAGTAGATTATTTTGAAGGTCTGACTGTTGATTATTGCTTTGAAAAAAATGCTCAATTCATTCTTAGAGGCTTGAGAAACCCCGCCGATTTTGAATTTGAAAAAGCAATTGCTCATACCAACCGTACTTTGGCCCACAAAAAACTGGAAACTGTTTTCTTACTAACCTCATCAGGAAAATCATTCATCAGCAGCAGTATTGTGAGAGAAATCATCAACCACGGCGGAGAATATGAATTATTGGTTCCGGATGCAGTAAGAGTAGAAAAAAAGTAAATATAATAATTGAATATATTATTCTTGGTTTGTCATTCCGTAGGAATCTAAGCTAATTTATTAGATTTGCCGAGATTCCTACGGAATGACAAATTAAACACTATATTTTAATTTTTTCGACTAATTCACCACAAATATTGAAAGTAATTCACTTTCTACAAAGTAATGCACGAACAGTTCAATTTTATCATAGAAATTCTCGGAACGATATCATTTTCGATGTCAGGGAGTTTTGCTGCGATGCAAAAGCGACTTGATCCGTTCGGTGTTTTGATTATTGCCTTCATTACCTCAGTTGGCGGCGGTACAGTGAGAGATTTACTTTTAGATATTCCGGTTTTCTGGATGCATGATCTTTTGATGTGTGGTTTGATCCTGGCGACAAGTATTTTTTCTATGGTCTTTAAATCAATTGAGAAAAATTTTAAAGTCACCTTATTTATTTTTGACAGCTTTGGATTAGGATTATTTACCATTATTGGCGTTCAGAAAGGTTTACATCTAGACATTCATCCTTTAATCTGCATTGGATTAGGAACCATAACCGGATGTTTTGGCGGAATTATCCGGGATATTTTACTGAACAGAATCCCGTTGATTTTTAGGAAAGAAATTTACGCAAGTGCTTGTATTATTGGCGGCTCAACATTTTTATTACTTACTCATTTCACCAATCTTTCTTATACTTTTATACAAATTTTTACGATTTTAATGATTGTAAGTGTACGAACTTTAGCGGTAAAATATCATTGGCAGATCCCGAAATTTTATGGTTATGAAAGTAATTCTGAAATGTAACCTTAATTTTCAAAATAAAAAATGCACCAATTTGTTTGGTGCATTTTTATTTTTATATAAATCTGATATGATTAAAATTTCCCTCTCTGTCTCATATGAGGATTATGCATATGCTTCTGCATTGTTGGCATTTTCAGCTGATCTTTCATCATTTTGATCTGATCGGTCATCATTCCCGCAGTGTCTAATCTTTTAGCTTCTTCCAATAATCTTTGCCCTTCCTGCCTTCTTCCTTTTGAGATTGCTCCTGCAGCAAGATTTAAAGTAGCCATTGCTCTGTCGTGCTTCATATTCAAACCATACTCCAAAGCTTTTTTCATTAACGGCTCAACTTTCGTCGGATGATCCTGAGCCAAAACCAAACCTTGCAGATAATAATAATAACCGTATTGGTTTTTATGAAGCTGAGATTTATAATCGGTAATGTTATTCAAAAATTTTGAAGCTTTTACCATATCCTGTTTTCTCAATTGCCAAAATGCCAAAAGGATATTTTCGTTTTTAAAGAACAGAAAAATGGGTAAAGCAGATAAGAGAAAAATAACAATTCCCCACCCTAAGTTTCTTGTGAAAATCATCATATAAAGCCCTCCGAGAATAAGGAGTGCTGCTACTGCGATTTTTATGTATTTATTCATTATTAAAATTTAGAAGTGCAAAGATAAAGAATTTAGATGTTAGAAGCTAGATGTTAGAAGCCAGAATTATCACAACTATTCTGTCTTTATTTTTTCATAGGTCTGAAAACAGAAATCATATTGGTTTTTTTCGTCCTTCTCATGACATATCTCACTTGTTTTTGACCAGAACTTTGTGCTGATTTTCGGAAAATATGTATCGGCATCCAATTGAGCTTTCACAAGGGTAACCTCAAGTTTGTCAGCGATTTCCATTGTCTGTTCATAGATATTTCCGCCGCCGATGATGAATATATTTTCGTTAATTTTTTTTGCAAACTTCACGGCTTCTTTGATGCTTCCAACAATCAAAACACCTTCTTCAAACCAGTCTTTTTTTCTTGAAACCACAATATTGGTACGGTTTGGAAGAGGTTTTCCTATACTTTCATAAGTTTTTCTTCCCATAATGATCGGATGTCCCGATGTAAGGTCTTTAAAATGTTTTAAATCTTTTGGAAGATGCCAAAGCAATTGGTTATCAGCACCAATTTCGTTTTTCTCGCCCATCGCGACCACTATTGTTGTCATTCAATTAATTTTCTGCAAAATTAGCACATAATTTGTATATTTGGGTAGCACAAAAAAATTTAAAAAGAAATTAAACAATCAAACGAAACTCTTTCAAAGATAAATCAAATAACTATTAAAATAAACAATTAAAAACTCACATATGAAAAACAAAGGTTGCCTGAGCGCCGGAACTATCGGTATTGCTCTTTTAATTATCGTTGCGGTATTATTCTTCTGGGGAAAAAGTGGCTACAACAATTTTGTCACTAAAGAACAGAATGTAAATACAAAATGGTCAAACGTAGAAACTGTTTATCAAAAGCGAGCCAACCTGATTCCTAACCTCGAAAGAACGGTAAAATCTTATTCTAAATTTGAGCAGGAAACTTTGACCAAAGTTGTGGAAGCACGTTCAAAAGCCACATCAATCAATATCGATCCTACGAATATGACCGAAGCTGATTTAGCTAAATTCCAGGCAGCACAAGGAGAATTATCAGGAGCATTAAGCCGATTGATGGCAGTTGTAGAATCTTATCCTAATCTGAAAGCAGATCAGCAATATATCAATTTCCAGAGAGAATATACCGCAATTGAAAACAGCATCAGAACAGAAACTGTTTATTACAACGGAGCTGCGCAAGATTATAATACTTCAATCAAGACATTCCCGAATAATATTTTGGCGAATTTCACCAACTTTAAAGAAAAACCATACTTCAAGGCAGCCGCAGGAGCAGAAAAAGCACCGGAAGTTTTCACAGAATAAGATGAGTAAGTTTCTTACAGATCAACAAATAGCTTCCCTCGTGGAAGCTATTCAGTCGGCAGAAAATCATTCTACCGGAGAGATCCGGGTACATATTGATTCTACTACTGATAGTAATAATGCAGAGACTGCTTTCAAAGTATTCAACAAACTTTGTAAGGACAAAACTGCCGAAAAAAATGCGGTTCTTTTTCATGTTAATTTTGAACAGAAGTATCTTACCATTATCGGCGACACAGGGATTCATGCAAAAGTGCATCAGTCATATTGGGATCACCTGCACGATTTTATCACTTCAGAATTCGCAAAAGGCAATCATTATAAAGCTTTAAAAAGTGCTATTCTAGAAACCGGCCTCGAACTCAAAAAATATTTTCCTGTAACGGGAGAAAACCACAACGAACTTCCCAATGAGATTACATTCTCTTAAAATACTGTTTTCATTTTTCCTTATCTGCTTATGCTCTTTCGTATCAGCACAATATACTATTCCTGAAAAACCAGCGGTTTTATATCCTGTATATGATGAAGGAAACCTTCTTACAAATCAGGAAAAAAATGAACTCAACAACAAGCTCATCAAATTTGCAGATTCTACCTCAACGGAAATTGAAGTCATCATTATTCCCTCCACAAAAGGCGAAGACATCAATTATCTTGCAACAATGTTTGGTGAAAAATGGGGAATAGGACAAAAAGATGTTGACAACGGAGTCGTTTTTCTCATTGCAACCGAAGACAGAACGATGTCAATTCAGCAAGGGCGGGCTGTCGAACAATATTTAACTGCCTCAGTTGCCGGACAGATTCTCGATTATATTGTTACTCCAAAATTCAAACAGGGAAAATGGTATGAAGGAATCAACGGTGGAACAACTGCAATCATGGAAGCGGTTCAGGGTAAATTTAAACCTTTAGCCAATCAGAAAAAATCTGGAAATATCAGTATTTCTAAATTAATCATCATCGGATTCGTCATTTTTTTTATTCTTATTGTTCTTTTTAGAAACAGAGGTGGTGGTGACGATGATGGCGACATGATTCTCAGCCGAAGAGGACGCAGAAATTATCCCGGTGGATTCTTCCCTTTCCCTGGAAGTTTTGGTGGCGGATTTGGAGGCGGAAGTTCAGGAGGCAGCGGTGGCGGTTTTGGCGGCTTCGGCGGTGGCGGAAGTTTTGGCGGCGGTGGTGCTTCGGGTGGATGGTAAAAATTAATTAAATAATGAATGAAAAAAAACAACAATAATCATCACCAAACCAATTGTTAGGAATGTTTCTATCTTTATTTTTTATTGTATTGGTTATTAGAATTTTATTTAATCCCATATCTTCATTATTTTAATTCAGCATAAATTACTACAACGCTTGTCATTCCGTAGGAATCTAAATTTAGTTTTAATACGTTGTTGAGATTTAACGGAATGGTAAAGTATGTGTTAATTTTTTCTTATTAGAACATCATTTCTTTCTTATCATTCATCAATGTTTTTAAACAATCATTATACTAATTTTGTCTTATAAAAATCAACAATATGGAATTAGGAATAGGAATGTTTGGCGATCTGGCTTTTGACCAGACAACCGGAAAATATAAAGATGCTGGAATAAAAATCCGTGAAATTCTTGAGCAGGTAAAACTGATGGATGAGGTGGGAATTGATGTCTTCGCAATGGGAGAACATCACCGTCCCGATTATGCGGTTTCTTCACCCGAAATCGTTTTGGCTGCAGCAGCAAGTATCACAAAAAATATAAAACTGGCGAGTGGAGTAACAGTTCTAAGTTCGTCTGAGCCTGTGAAAGTCTATGAAGATTTTGCAACTTTAGATCTTATCTCAGATGGAAGAGCTGAAGTTTTCGTTGGACGTGGCAGTTTCATCGAATCATTTCCGTTGTATGGCTATTCTCTGAATGATTATGAACAACTATTTGACGAAAAATTAGAATTATTATTAAAAATAAATTCCGAAGAAAACGTTTCTTGGTCAGGGAAACTGCGTGCACCGATGCAGAATCAAACCGTTTATCCGAGAGCAAAAAATAATGGTAAACTTCCTATTTGGAGAGCTGTCGGCGGAACTCCGCAGTCGGTTTTGAGTGCTGCAAAATTGGGAATGCCTTTAGTGGTTGCGATCATCGGCGGAATGCCGATCCAGTTTAAAAATTTAATTGAATTTTATAAGCAGGAATACCTTAAAGCAGGGCATGACGAATCTGAAATGCAGATTGCCATTCATTCTCATACTTTTGTAAGCGATGAAAAAGAAGTTGTTGACGGATATTTTTATAATTACAAATCTCAGATGGACAGAATCGGATCATCAAGAGGATGGGCTCCGTACACAAAAATGCAGTATGAGGGAGGGAGAGGAAAAGACGGCGCATTATTTATCGGAAATGTAAATGAAGTAGCCGATAAAATCAATTACATGAAAGAAATTTTCGGGATTACAAGATTTATCGGTCACATGGATGTTGGTGATCCGGCTCATGATGTGATGATGAAGTCTATCGAATTATTTGGAGAGCAAGTAAAAACCTTATTGAATTAAATTTGTAGATTTTTTTCTACATTATACTATTTTTTTTCTACAGAAAGAAAAAAAAATTAAATTTGCATCGTTAAAAAATTCAAATATGAAAAAATTATTAATGATGTCATTGGGCGTTTTCGCACTAATGTCCTGCTCAAATGATGATGCAACAGAAGATCAAATATCTATTGTAGGAATCTGGAAAGAGAGTAAAACGGTAATCTACAGTGGAACAAACAATGCTGTTTTGAGTACAGAATTACCCGATGACTGCGACAAAAAAAACACTTACGAATTTACCTCCAACGGAATTTTAAATTCAAAAATATTTTACACAAAATCTGACGGAACCTGCGGAGAAGACGGAAATTTTTCCGAAAGCTACAATTATGATCCTGCAACAAAGAAAATTTTGATTGATGGTACAACAACCGACGTTCTACAGCTTAATCAAAATGAGCTTCAGATTGTTGCTGATGAGAATGACGAAAATGGTGATGGTGTAAATGATAAAATGGTGATGTATTTTTACAGATAATCTTTTAAATTTGTGCCCCTTTTTAGGGGCATTTTTTATCAAACGATCTCTATCAAACTTCCTCTTTCTTCCTCTTTTATGATATTCAGGGAAACAGGAATTTTCTCTTTCAGTTCTTCAACGTGCGAAATAATTCCTACAATTCTGTTTTCTTTCTGAAGGCTCATTAAAGTTTCAAAAACGACGTTCACTGATTCCAGATCCTGAGTTCCGAAACCTTCATCAATAAAAAAGAAGTTTTTTTCAGATTTTGCATTCGCCTGAACACTTTCCGCTAAAGCCAAAGCCAGACTCAGAGAAACCTGAAAAGCCTGTCCCCCGGACAATGTTTTTACGCTTCGGCTTCGTCCTTCGTTGAGGTAATCTACGATTTCAAAATCATTGTTTTCATTCAGCTGCAGACTCAGTTGATTTCTCGTCATTCTGTGGAAGCGGATGTTTGCGTGATCACACAATTGACGAAGATAAATTGACGAAACATACTGTACAAAGCCTGCCCCTTTAAAGAGATTGGTCATTATTTTCAGATTGTCTGCACGTTTCTGAAGTTTGGATAATTTTATTAAAAGATTTTCTTTTTTCTTAAATTCTTTTTCCAGTCTTTCAATTTCAGAAGTGATTTTCACGACAGAATCGTTTGCAATTTTCACATCATTTTCTATTGTTTTAAACTGATTTTCAACTGCTGAAAAATGTTCTTCATCAAATGAAAAATCTTTGAGTTTTGTTTCAAGTTCAGAAATTCCGTTTTTCAGAGTTTCAAAATCTATCCTGAATTTTTGGATTTTATTTCTCGCTTCATAAACGTTTATTTCTTCTGATAAAATAGTTTGAACCTCAACCAAATCTGTGAAATTTTGTTCTGATAAAGATTGTTTGATAACATTTTCATTGTCGGAAATTTCTTTTTCAAGTTCTGAAATTCTTTTTTCGAGTTGACTGACAATTGTTTTTTGTTCGGCAAGTTTTGGTGAAAGTTCTTTTTCTTTTTTAATTAAATTCTGATAATTCTGCTCGGTTTCAAGATTTGACTGTGCGAGTTTTTGAAAGCTTTCTTCAACTTCAATAATCGCCTTTTCCTGATAATCTTTCCAATCCAGAATTTTCAGATTTGATTCATTGGTTTTGATTTGTTCGGCTTTTTTCGCTTCATCTAATCTGAATTTTTCCAAAGCTTTGTTGTAATGATCAAGAGTTTCACGCTCTTTTTCAAGATTTTTTCGTTCTTGGGAAATATTTTGACTGATTTGCTCAATCTGTTTTTCTATTTCAAAAGATTGCAGACGTTTTTGTTCAAATTCGGCTTCGTTTTCAGCATTAAATTCTTTCCAGATAAAATTTTGTACATGATTTTGAATGTTGATCTGAATTTGCTTTAAAATTTCTTCTTCAGATTTCAATTGCTCTTCAAAAATGTTTTTCCGTTCGAAAATTTTCTCAATTTCTAAAGATTTTTTCTGAATTTCCTGTTTTTGATTTTCAAGATTTTCAATTTGTTTTTGCAATTCATTCAGTTCAAAATTCACATCATCAAATTCTAAAATATTCGGATGTTCCAGCGATCCACAAAGCGGACAAGATTCTCCGTCATGCAATTCACTTGCAAAATGCGACAACTTTTGCTGGATTTCCAGATGTTTTTGCTTTTCCGAAAGCTCTTTTTTCTGAATTTCTAAAGCATCGATTTGAGTTTTAAAATCATTTTTAAAACTTTCAGTATTGATTTCAAAAGGTTTTAATACGGTTGAAATTTTTTCAATTTCAGTCTTCTTTTGATTCGTTTTTTCGGTTTGTTTTTGAAAAGATTCCGTCAGATTTTTCTTTTCTAAAAACCAATTTCCGACATTAATTATTAAAGTTGCATCTAATTTTTTAGGCTTTAAAACTTCTGTTTCTTTTGCAAGCTCGGTAAGCTTTTTTTCAATCAGCTTATTATTGGCTTCAACTTCCTGTACTTTTTCCGAACCTTTTTTGGTTCTGTCTTTCAGAATTTCAATTTCATCAGAAAAATTTAGCATTTGTAATATCAAATTCAAATCATCTTGCTGAACTTTTGATTGATCCAAAGCTTGAAATTTTGGTAAAATTGCTGAAAGTTTTTCCGTTAAAGATTTAAATTGAGTCTCCGTTTCCAATAAAATTTTAGTCTGATTTTCTCTGGCTTTTTGATGAGATTCAATTTCTGTTTGGAGCTTATTTTTCTCAGTAATTAAAGGATTAAAAGTACGGAAAACCTGATCAAATAATTCAATTTTTCTTTCTAAAATGTCAATTTCAGTTTTTTCAACGGAAAGTTTTTCGAAATCTTCTTTTTTCTTCTTTAAAAGTTCAAAATCTTCCTTTAAATTTTTGAGTTGCTGATATTTTTCTCCAATTTGTTTAAACTGAATCTGTATCATTTCCAGTTTTTGATTTTCAAGCTGTAAAGTTCCTTTTTGGGCAGAAATCTGTTCTTCGTTCACTTCTTCAAAACCTTTCAGCTGACCTTCCAACTGATCAAGTTCTGATCTGTTTTTGGCATTTAAAACCGAAACATTATTCTGAAGATCAAATCGCTGAAGATTAAAAATTTCTTTCATCATATTCGTTCTTTCAGTCGCTCCAAGCTCAAGAAATTCTTTGAACTGACCTTGTGGAATGATGATCGTGCGCTTGAAATTCGCATAACTGAGACCAATGATTTTTTCTGAATCTGAATGATCCAAAGGAATCCATTTGTCATTTATTTTTTCGTAAAAAGTAACTGAAGAAGGCTTTACATCATCAAATTTTTTAGAATTTCTTTTAAAATCACGCGTTGCACGGAAGATTTTGTTTTCATGATTGATGAAATCAAACTGGATATAAGAAGAATTTGATTTCAGATTCATCATATTATATGCTCTTTTGTCGCGCATATTCAAACGTTCTGTTTCGCCGTAAAGAGCGAACGAAATCGCCTCCAAAATTGATGATTTTCCCGAACCGACAGACCCGAAAATTCCAAATAATCCGGCTTCCGTCAGATTTTTAAAATCGATCGTCTGACGTTCCTGATAAGAATATAAACCCTCGATGGTTAATTGAATTGGAATCATTTTAATTTAAGGGTTTAAAAATTCGTTAAACAAATTGATGAGTTCTTCATTGGCTTCCTGACCACCGTTTTTAGATTTAAAATAATCTTTAAACAAAAACTGAATATCCTGATTGAGATTAATCTCCTGCAATTGATTTTCATTAAATTCCTGACTTTTAATCTTTGGAATCAGATGCACAATTCCGTCGTGAGATTGGTAAATCTGTTTTCTTTCTTCGGCTTTTAAAAATGTTTCGCTTTCTAAAGTGAGCTCGACCAAAGTATTTGGATTTTCAGTTAACCATTCAACAGTTTTTTCCACTGAATCAAAAGTTTTTCTCACCAGTTTTTTTCCGTTTTTTAAAGCCAATTTCTCAAATGAAACTTCTTTATTGGGTTTAGCTTCAATGATAGAAACATATTTTGTCTGTCCGGCTTCGCTGAAACTATAGCAAAGTGGCGAAGACGAATAAACAACAGGTTTTTCCAGAGTTCCGATATTCTGAAAACCGTGTAAATGTCCCAAAGCAGTATATTGAATCTGCGAAGGAATAATATCAGAATAAATAAGGTCTGCGTTACCAATTTTGATCGGTTTTTCGCCTTCGGGTTCTTCAAGAATCGGCGCTCCTTTTTTGTTGATATATAAATGTGCCATTAAAATATTGACTCCGTTTTCATCACAGAATTCATTGGCGATTGCTGCCCAATTTTCTGCTAAAACTTTGTTGAGTTCTTCTTCTTTGTTCTCTCCGAAATATTCTTTTAAACGAATTTCATTTGCATAAGGTGTGTGTAAAATTCTAATAGGGAAATTTTGACTTTTTAATTCTAATTCAACAAAACCATGAATAGAATTTGAAATCTTAAAATGTTCAAGTGCAAAAGGAGCAATATTCGCTTTTGGATGACCGATTAATATAATACCGCATTCTCTAGCCAACGGATCTGGTGCATCGATCAGATTAGGTGAATCGTGATTTCCTGAAATGGCAATGACAGGACGTTTTCCGTTTAATGATAGACGTTTTAATGTTTTGTAAAAAAGTTCTGTCGCCTCAACACTCGGATTAAAATTGTCAAATAAATCTCCGGCAATCAAAACCAGATCAACGTTTTGTTCATCGGCAATTTCAACAATTTCGTTTAAAACCAACACTTGTTCTTCCAAGCGTGAAAAACGGTCAAGTCGCTTACCCAAATGCCAATCGGCGGTGTGCAGAATTTTCATATTTCAAATTTAAGAAACTAAAAACCTAATGTGAAATTTCTGAAAGAAAATGTTATTTCCTACTTTTGAAAAAAACTAATCTTATGAAATGTATTTTCACTCTGTTTCTTGTTTTGTTTGTTACATTTTTTAATGCTCAAAATCTCGAAAAAATTTCAAAAGAAATTAATGAAGAAGGAATTGCCTTGTACCGAAGCGAGATGGCAAGTTGGTACGGTACGGATATCTTCAGAGAAAATTATGCTAAAATGGAAAATGTAAGTGGATATTTCTCCTACATTGATGAATCTGTTCCCAAATGTATCTTCTTTTCGAAGGAGAATAAAGTTTTGGCAACCATTGCTTTTCCCACAAACTATAATCCGAAAGATGCAAAACTAGATATGAAGGAAAGAGATTTTACATCTCTAGAAATTGAGTATTTTACAATCAGACAAAATGCTTTAGCGAGGATAAAAAATGATACGATCTTCAAATCATATAAGAACACTAATTTTAATATTGTTCCCATTATCAGGAACAAAGTAAAGAAAGTCTATGTTTTGACCGGACCTTCTGTAGATAACGTGATTATTTTTGGAAATGATTATTTGATTACTTTTAATAATAAAAATGAAGTAAAAAATGTTGAAAGACTTCATAACAGTATGATTGCCCAAAATATCAATGATGATAAAGTTGGAAAAACCGTAAGTGGAGTGCATTCTCATGTGATTGAAAATTGGCAGACCATGACGCCGACAGATATTTGTACCTTGATGCTTTATCAGAAATTTACAAATTGGGAAAGCTATATTACGGTCTCTAAAAAATTTACTAGTATTTGGAATCCTAATCATAATCTTATCATTATGAAAAGTGAGAATTTTAAAAATATGGCAGAGAACATTCAAAAAGGAAAGGCAGAAAAATTGAAGGAAAAGTCAGAATAGTTTTCCTGAATTTTTAATTTCTTCAAACAACAATGTTTGTAATCAACTGCAAATTACTCTTGTTTAAAACAACCCTGTTTGTAATCAAATGCAAATGACATTTAAGTAAAGCAAGCTGTTTGTAACTAAATGCAGTTTTTTGTTTCAAAGAATATGATTAACTATCATTGGCTTCTTTTGCTTTAAAATCTTCCCGAATTTGCTTTAAACGTGCTTTTCTTTCTGCTTCCGCAGTTTGAATTTTACGTTTTTTCTGATCGATTTTATTTTTATTCTTTTTTCTGTTCGCTTCGTTGTTTTTGCTCATATCTTTTTGTAATGAGTGATTTTTATTGATAAGAATATCTTCATCAAAAATACTAAAGATTAAGAGTCTAAACAATTTTAGTCGTTAAGTCGGATAAAATATTTTAATTTTACTGCGTTATGGAAGAAAAATCAAAAGACCCACTCCACGGAAAAAGACTTGATGCCATTCTTGAGGAACTGGTAGAATATTATCAGGGCTTTGAGGAATTGGGAAAACAGATCAATATCAAATGTTTTACAGACAATCCTAGTATCAATTCCTCACTGAAGTTTTTACGAAAAACTGATTGGGCAAGAGCAAAAGTAGAGAGTTTGTATCTCTACGTTCTGAGACAGAAAAAGAAAGAAGAAGCAAAAAAAGGATAGTATATTGGATGTTTAATAATCTTCTTTTAATACGTTTTCGGCATTCAATGATTTCAAAAGCAGTATATTTGCGCCGTTAATCGTGAAAAATCTCACGAAAAAAAGAAAAATTATGACAATTGATCACAATCACGTTGTAGCGGTGAGCTACATACTTCACACTATTGAAGAGGATGGAAGTAAAGTTCTTGTTGAAGAAACGACTGCAGAAAATCCGCTTACATTTTTATATGGAGTTGGAATGATGATTCCTAAATTTGAACAAAATATCTTAGGTTTGACAGCTGGTGATAAAGCTGCTTTTGTAATTCAGCCGGAAGAAGCGTACGGTGAAAAGCAGGAAGATGCTATTGCCCAATTGCCAATCGATATGTTTGGTGAAGCTGGAATTCCACCGGTAGGAGCTATTTTACCATTATCTGATGATCAGGGAAATAATTTCCAGGCATTTGTGGTAGAAGTTACCCCTGAAGTTGTAATAGCAGACCTTAACCATCCAATGGCTGGGAAAGTTTTGGATTTTCAGGTTGAAATTTTAAATACACGTCCTGCGACTGAAGAAGAGTTGGCTCACGGTCACGCTCATGGAGTTGACGGAGACGAAGCTCACTAAGCATTATAAACTATATGAATGTCCGATGAAAATCGGACATTTTTTTTGAAGTCAATGAATGAGGTATTTAGTTAATCTAAAAATTCTCCGGAAACGTAGTACCATCGTTCGTGCATTTTCTGGAAGATTGAAAACTCATGATGAATCTGTGATTTGCCGTTTTCATCCGTATAATAAGCTTTAAATTCTACCTGATTTAAAGCAGGCGTTTTTACTATTTCCAGTTTTGTCCATTGATTAATTTCTCCCCATTCCTGCAAATCTTCTTTATGGTGAAGCTTTCTTTTTCCGGGAAGCGTGGTTTCCATTAAATATTCTCCGTTGGGAATAGCAAATGCAGAAAATCTGGATCGCATCAAAGCTTCTGCGTTCGGAGCATATTTTTCTCCTGTGTGATAAGGTTTGCAACATTCTTCATAGGATTTTCCGGAGCAGCAGGGGCAGTTCATTTCTTTAGATTTTATTTAAACACAAATTTACACGAATATTTTTGCACGAATATCACAAAGCTAGATCTCTCGCTGATTTTACAGATAACGCTGATTAAATGGAAAGGGATATCTGCTTATTCTCCAAATCTGTATTAGCCTAAAATCGTGTCATTTTATCATTTGTGTTTAAATAAAAAAGCATCCAAATCAATGAATGCTTTTAAAATTTATTTAATAAAACCTCTGTTTCTCAATAAAGGTTTAATATCAGGATCATGTCCTGTGAAATCTCTGAATGCCTGATTCAAATCAACAGAATTACCAACAGAGAGAATGAATTTTCTGAAACGGTCACCATTTTTTCTGGTCAATCCGCCATTTTTTGAAATCCATTCCCAGGCATCGCTGTCTAAAGTTTCAGACCATAAATACGCGTAATATCCCGCCGAATAACCTCCGCCCCAAATGTGTGCGAAATATGGAGTATGGTATCTTGGCGGAACGGTTGATAAAGTAAATCCATGATTATTTAAAGATTGTTTTTCAAAATCTAAAACCGGAAGCAATTGTCCTTCGTTCGTCACAGAATGCCAATCCATATCCAAAGCAGCCGCAGAAACCAATTCAGTAGTCATATAACCTTGATTAAAAGTCGCAGCATTTTTAATCTTATCAACCAAAGCCTGCGGAATTGGCTGTTTTGTTTCGTAATGAATCGCATAATTTTTAAGAACAACAGGATCTAAAGCCCAATGTTCATTAATTTGCGAAGGAAATTCTACAAAATCTCTCGGAACATTGGTTCCTGAAAGGGAAGGATATTTCTGACTGGCAAACATTCCATGGATAGAGTGACCAAACTCATGGAAAATCGTAGTCACATCATCATAACTGATCAATGAAGGTTTCCCCGGAGCCGGTTTTTGATAATTGTAACAGTTCACAATGACAGGTTTTGTTCCTAAAAGATAAGACTGTTCTACGAAATTGCTCATCCATGCGCCGCCGTTTTTAGAATCTCTTGTATAGAAATCAAGATAATAGATTGCTAAAGATTTTCCATCGTGATCGAAAACTTCGTAGGTTACGACATCGGGATGATAAACAGGAAGATCGGTTCTTTTTTTAAAGGTCAGTCCGTAAAATTTTTCAGCTGCGAAGAAAACTCCTTTTTCCAGAACGGTTGTGATTTCAAAATAAGGCTTGATTTGGTTTTCATCTAAATCAAATTTCGCTTTTCTTACCTGTTCTGCGTAAAAATTCCAGTCCCACGGTTCTAATTTAAAACCACCTTTTTGCTGATCGATCAAATCCTGAATGTCTTTTGCTTCGCGTTTTGCAGTTTCTACGGCAGGAGTTGCCAATTGATTCATCAATTTTACCGCTGCATCAGGGGTTTTTGCCATCTGATCCTGCAGTTTCCATTCTGCGAAGCTTTTTTTGCCTAAAATCTGAGCTTTTTTCAGTCTTAAATTTGCCAGTTTTTCAATCGTTTCTCTGGTGTCACTGTTTCCGCCTTTTTCGGCTCTCATCCATGAAGCTTTGAAAACTTTTTCGCGGGTTGCTCTGTTCGTAAGGTTTTGTAAAACGGGTTGTTGTGTAGTATTCTGAAGAGCTAAAAGATATTTTCCTTCTTTTCCTGCAGTTTTAGCGTCGGCTGCAGCTGCCGCAATTTCGTCAGCAGAAAGTCCGTCTAATTCTTTTACATCGTCGATGATTATTCCGCCTTCTTTTCTCGCCTCCAATAATTTATTTGAATATTGAGTAGAAAGCGAGGCCATTTCCTGATTGTACTGCTTTAGTTTTTCTTTATCAGCAGCAGAAAGATTGGAACCGGCAATCTCAAAATTCTGTTTATAAAACTGAAGAAGTCTTTTACTTTCAGAATCTAAGCCGTTTTCTGAAATCGCTTTTATTCTATTATATAAATTTTCATTCAAATACATTTTGTCAGAATGTGCTGCAAAAATTGGTGCAAATTCTTCATCTAAAGCCTGTAAAGTAGGGTTTGTATTTGCACTTGTCAGGTTTGAGAATATCGTTACGGCTCTTTTCAAAATTTCACCGCTTTTCTCTAAAGCCACGATTGTATTTTCAAAAGTTGCTGCTTCGGAATTGTTGGCAATTTTAAGGATTTCAGCATCGTGCTGTTTTAAGCCAAATTCAAAAGCAGGTTTGAAATGTTCGTCTTTAATTTTATCAAATTCCGGAGCTTCGTACTGAAGTTTACTTTTTTTCATGAAAGGATTCGACGAAAGTGAAGAATCCGGAACAGGAATTTCCTGTCTTATGTCGTTTGTTTTCATTGTGGTACATGAGTAATTGAATGCTAAAGCAGAAATTAATAATGCTGATGAAATGTTTTTCATAGATGAATTATTATTAAAGTCTAAAGATATTAAAAGTAATTGATAAATTTATTGCGACTTGTATTCCCAAATATTGATCGTTATAATTATTAAAATTAGTCTGATTTTGCTGATTTATTTAAATTGAAATCTAGGAATCAAAAAAGATCAAAAAATCTGTAAATAACTATGTAATATTTTTTATATTTTAGTTGTTATTATTAATACAAACAAAATTCATTAAAACCAACCATGAAATATCCTACAATTTTACTTTTTTCCGGACTGATTGTTCTTTCTGCATGCAACGAAAAATCTGAAAAATCAAAATGGCTTCCTGATGTCACCAATAAAGATCACGGACCTTTAAAACAAAAAGAATTCAGCGGAGATTTTGACGAAATTGAAGTTTCTCAGGCAATTGAAGCTGAAATTATCAAATCTGATGTAGAAAAAGTAGTTATCTCTGCACCGGCTAATATTATAGATGAGGTTTTGGTAGAAAGGAGAAACGGAAAAATTCATATTCATTACAAAACAGGATTTCGTGTAATGAATACGAATAATGTGACTGCGAAAATTTATGCTAAAGATTTTGTGAAACTGATTGCCAATTCTGCAGCAAGTATCAATGTAAAAGATAAATTTACCCAAGAAAAAACCGATGTTGAGGCTTCAAGCGCTGCAAGCATCACAGGCAATCTTGAAGCAAATGATCTTGAAATTTCTGCTGACAGCAGCAGTAGTTTTGACGGCAAAATCTGGGCTGTAGATCTGGATGTTGACGCATCTTCGGCAGCAAGTATTTCAATTTCCGGTAAATCTAAAAATGCAGAGATAAGCTCATCGTCAGGAAGCAGTATGAGTGGGAAAAATGTCATTGTAGAAAATCTTAGAGCGGAAGCATCCAGCGGTGCAAGCTTAGAAGTGAGCGCAAGTTCTACGATTGATGCAGAAGCTTCTTCAGGAGGGAGTGTGAATGTATATAAAAAAGGAAACGTAACTACCGTGAAAAAAGAAGAAAGCAGCGGCGGAAGTGTAAATATTCAATAAAATTAATCTTTATTCTCATCATCGTCCTCCTCGGCAGATGATGAAGAACCTTCCCAGTTTTTACCATCAAAATTGAGATTATCATAAGCCAATAACTCCTCCTCTCTCTGGAGGAGTTCTTTTGTGGTAAACAGACGGATTTCATCATCATTGTCAGCTTTCGCCAATTTTCTGATGGAAGCCTTATCAATTGCCATAAATCTTTGTCCGAGACGTCTTGCGGCATATTTGCGCATTCCGGTTTCGTGGAGAACATCAACTGCCATATCTACTGCAGTTCCCAAAGTTTCACGGTAAATATTGTCGATTCCGTTGTTTAAATAAGAATAAGCGTCAATCCTGTTTTTTGCTCTTACGAATATTTTTACATCAGGATAATGCTCGCTTACCAATTCTGCAATAAATTTATTATCTCCGGAATTATCGAGACATAGTATCAGAATTTCAGCATCTTCAATTCCGGCCGCTCTCAAAACAGGGAGTCTTGTAGCATCTCCGTAATAGACTTTAAAACCATAACCACGTAATAATTTAACACGGTCAGAATCTCTGTCAAGAACAGTAGCTTTAATTTTATTTGCTTTTAATAAACGTCCTACGGTGCTTCCAAAATGACCAAAACCCACAATGATAATTTTCTTTTGAGTGATATTGTTTTCGAGAATATTAAAATCACTTTGTTCCTCGGGAATACCACGAAGAAATTTTGGGGTGATCAGTTTATCATTAATAATTAATAAAAATGGAGTGATGCACATAGTAATCGCTGTAACAGCCATCATTTGCGCATTTAATTCTTCTCCAAAAAGATAAAGATCTGAACCATAATTGATCAGCACAAAAGCAAATTCCCCAACCTGCGAAAGCGCAAATGCGTAGAATAAGCTTTGAGGATTATCCATTTTGAAAAATTTACCGATGGCAAAAAGAACAGTAAATTTCACAATCAAAACTGCAAAAACAGTTGAGAATATGAATAAAGGATCTTCTGCGATTACATTAAAATTCATTGTAGAACCTACACTGACAAAAAATACCGCTAAAAGTAATCCTTTGAAAGGATCGATTTGTGCTTCCAACTCATGTCTAAACTCACTGTTTGCCAACATGACACCTGCCAGAAAGGCTCCCAATGCAGGAGAAAGCCCGATTGAAACCATCAGTTCTGAAACTCCGATAACCAGAAATAGCGAAGAAGCGGTCAGTAATTCAGTCATACCGGCTTTTGAAACATATCTTAAAAAAGGAACGAAAACATACCTTCCCAATAGAATTAATATCACAACACCCATGATTACGGTTCCGGCTTGCAACCATTCGGGAAGTTTTTGAATTAAAACCTGAACTTCATTTTCATTGTGCTTTGCTTTGGAATGGGCAAGCAATGGCAAGACCGCCAAAATCGGAATCACTGCAATATCCTGAAACAAAAGAGTGGAGAATGATGCTTCACCAGAGATCGTTTTAAAGCTATTTTTTTCCTGTAAAGTCTGAAGAACAATCGCTGTTGATGAAAGCGCAAAACACATCGCAATGGCAAATGCTTTATCAGTTTTCCATCCAACTGAAATGAATATTAAGAATAGTAATGAAATCGTTAAGACCATTTGAGTCATTCCGAGACCAAGAATTTTCTTCCGCATTTCCCAGAACTTTCTGGGTTCCAATTCTAAACCGACCAAAAACAGAAGCATAATGACTCCGAATTCGCTGGCGTGCATAATGTCGTCAACATCTTTTCCTGTCAGTTTCAGAACATAAGGACCGATAATAATTCCTCCTAAAATATAACCAATGACTGAACTTAAACCCAATTTTCTCGCCAACGGAACCATGATGATGGCAACGCCCAGAAAGAGTAGAGTATTCATGGCTAAAGTTGATTCCATTTATTGATCTAACAGTTTTGCAAATTTTTGTTTATGTAAAATAATTTCTTTTTTTGAAAGTTTGTTGGCTTCATAAACGATAATCATGTCTTTGATATTGGCTTTAAAAACTTTTAACGAGACAATCAGTCCGCTGATTAACTCGTCAATCGTGTATTGATAAGTTCCTTCTTTGCTGAAAGATCTTTCTTTTCCGCCGGTCGTTACTACGATGTAAATTTCTTTTCCTTCCAGAGGATTTTCTACTCCTTCTTCGAGCCAGCTTCTGTCAAAAACTTCGTCAATCCAAAGCCTTAACAAAGGTGGCATTCCGAACCAGATAATAGGAAACTGAAAAATAAAACGATCGTAATTTTTTAAGCGTTTTCGTTCACGAAAAGCAGCAATGTGAAAATCCGGATATTCTTCGTAAAGGTCGCGTAAAGTAAAATGCTGATGCCTGACGTAGAAGTTAATCAATTCTACATTTGAGTTTGAGTGTTCCAGATAAGGATGCGCAAAAACTACCAGCGTTTTCTTCATAAAACCTGTTTTCAGTAAATATAATGAAAAAATATTAAATTAAAAACGTTTTTAAGGCGGTTTTATTAACTTTTCAATATCCAAAATTGGATTTTATGTTAAAATAAGACAAAGAAGCATCACATTTTTAGAGTTTTAAATAAAAAAATAAGCAAGAACTAACAAATCATTTTAGCCATTAAGATTTTAATGAAAAGGTTAGAATATTAAGAACTAGTTTTTAAAGATAATTAAATGGCGCGAGCGAAGCGAGCGTCAAAACAGTTAGTACTAGCATATTATGCTAATCTACATTAGGAACTTGTTGAACTATCGAATCATTTTAAATTTTAATGGTTAAATTAAAAATAATTATATGAAATTAATTCTTAAAAAAATAACCGTTTCGTCTATTACTCTACAGAATCTATGTTAGTTTTAAATACGTTATTGAGATTCCTACGGATTGACAAACCTTATGGAAATTGAGATTCTAAAAACAAAAAAATCCAACCTCATCGGTTGGATTTAAATATTATCTCTTTAAATACTGATCAAAATAATCAGTCACTTTCTGCATCAGATGTACTCTGTCTTTTCCGATCACGTTGTGCGGATGCCCCGGATAAACAAAGTAGTCTAACTGTACTCCGTTGTCAACCGCAGATTTTATAAATTTCATCGAATGTTGCCAAACCACAACATCATCCTGCGCTCCGTGAATCATTAATAGCTTTCCTTTCAGGTTTTGAACTTTATCCAAAAGATTTGAAGCTGCATATCCTTGAGGGTTTTCCTGCGGAGTATCCATATATCTTTCACCATACATGATCTCGTACATACTCCAGTCGATTACAGGTCCCCCTGCAACTCCCACTTTGAAAACTTCAGGATGACGAAGCATGAAACTTGTCGTCATAAATCCTCCGAAGCTCCATCCATGGATTCCCATTCTTTCGGAATCTACATATGGAAGAGATTGCAGATACTTTACTCCCTGAATCTGGTCGTTCATTTCGGTAGTTCCTAAGTTTCTGAAAACAGCCTGTTCGAATTTCATTCCTCGATTAGAAGAACCTCTTCCGTCCATCGTGAAAATGATGTATCCGTTTTGTGCCATGTATTCGTACCAAAGATTTCCGGAAGCAGGGAAGCTATTCGTAACCAATTGCAAGTGCGGTCCGTTGTATAGGTAAACAATTGCCGGATATTTTTTATTCGGATCAAAATTGGTCGGTAGAATGATCTTTCCGTACAGTAAAGTTCCGTCGTCTGCTTTTAAGTTGATGTTTTTAATTTCCGGTCGCTGATAATTTTTCAGTGGATTTTCTGCAGTCAGAAGATTTGTTGATTTCAGAGAATTGGTATTGATGATATTGGCAATTCTCGGTGTATTTGAATTGGTATAAATATCATACAGGTAATTTCCGTCTTTGCTCAAAACTCCCGAATGCATACCTTCTGCATTATCCAATTTTTGAGTTTTGAATGTTGTCCAGTTAATTCTGTATAAATGTCTTTCTGTCGGACCTTCCTGAGTAGAAACGTAGTAAATTTCTTTTTTCTTTTCATTAAATCCTAAAATATCCGTCACCAACCAATCTCCTTTTGTGATCTGAGCAATCAATCCTTTCTCCAAACTGTAGTGGAACAAATGATTATATCCTGTTCTCTGACTTTGCCAGATAAAATCTGTATTAGAATTCGGGAAAAATAATAACGGATGTTGTGGTTCAACATATTTACTGTCGGTTTCTTCAAATAAAGTTTTCACCAAATTTCCTGTAGCAGCGTCGTATTGATTCATTTTTAAATGATTCTGACCTCTGTTTAAGACACCTACAAAAATATATTTAGAATCCGGACTCCACGTAATTGCCGTTAAATACTGATCCTTTTCGCCTTGAACTTTTAAGAAAGTAGTTGATTCATTTTTAATATTATAAACACCCAACGTAACTTCGTGCGAAGTTTTTCCTGCCATTGGATATTTGATGTTGGTATTCACCGCCGGAGTTACAGACCAGTCGATGATAGGATAATCTGCAACCATTTTCTGATCCATCCTGTAGAAGGCTACACTTTCAGAATTCGGGGCAGGGAAAATTCCTGTATCAATTCCAAATTCGTTTCTGTGAACGTTGGATGCTCCGTTGAGAATATTTTCATCAGAATCATTGGTTACCGCAATTGCTTTTCCGTTTTTGCCGATGAATAAATTGTTCTTTACAGTGTAAGCAAAAGTTTGGTTATCAGCAAACATCTTCATGTTTGAAACATTCTCATCCATTGCAGATGAACGTTTTACCTTCCAGTCGTTTCCTGATTTTTCTACCCAATACATCTGATTATTTGCACTGAAATAACCGTTTGAAGTATTGGTAAATTTAATTGGTGGAACCGCTTTCAGCTTTTTGTCTGCAAAATTTTTGTTGAGCTGCGTCAGAGAAACCAAAGTATCTTGTTTGTTGGTTTTCAAATCTGTCACCAAATACCCTCCTTTCACAGCCTGAATATAAGATTTGCCGTCGTCTGACCACGAAAACTGCGAGATGTTTTTCACTGCAAGATTACTTCGCAGTCCGTTTACAGCTTCTGCCATGGTAAATTTTTGGGTCTGTGCAAATACAGATCCGCCCAAAACCACCATCAATAAAGAAAATTTATATAATTTCATTGCATAAAAATTGAATCTGTCAAAAGTAAGAAATAAAACCCGTCCGTTAAAAAATGTTAAATAAAAGATGAATTTATTTGAATTGAGTAAATTAGAGAGAGTTTATCAAGTCATAACTTATTATATTTCTTGAGAAAATTTGATTATCATCGAAAAGCCTTTCACTGGTGCAACATACTTTCCGGGCTTCCGGAAAACCTGTTGCAGGGGTGCGACAAGCTTTCCTGCTTTCCGGAAAGTTCACTGCAAGGGTGCTACAGACTTTCCGGTAACAGGGAAAACATTCTACAAGGATGCAAGAAGGTTTCCGGTAAAACTTTTGATTTTCATTTTCTGCGGCTTCATAATAATATGCTAGAAAACTCATTTCTTATCCTAAATCAATGAATCGGATATCGTTCTTGTTATACATTTGCATCATACAATAACAATAAAAAATAAATACAATGGCTACAAAATGGAATTTAGACCCAACGCACAGTGAAATTACTTTTAAAGTAAAACACATGATGATTTCTAACATCAAAGGAAATTTCACCAATTTCACTGCTGAAATCGATGCTGATGACGATACCTTTAAAAATGCAAAAACTACAGCAACGATTCAGGTATCTTCTATCTCTACGCATAATGCAGACAGAGATGCTCACTTGAAATCAGCAGAATTCTTCAACGCAGAAGCAAATCCTACAATCACTTTCGAATCTGATGCCTTGAACGATTCTATTACAGGAAATCTTACAGTAAACGGTATTACTAAGCCGGTAACTTTAGATGTAGATTTCGGAGGGATCAATGTAGATCCTTGGGGAAATACAAAAGCAGGTTTTTCTTTTGAAGGAAAAATCAATAGAAAAGACTTCGGGTTAAACTGGAATGCAGCTCTTGAAGCAGGAGGAGTAATGGTAAGCGAAGATGTGAAAATTGCTGGTGAACTACAGTTTGTAAAGCAAGCATAGTAAATTAAATATAGTTTTCTGAAGATCCGGTGGTTTACTATAATCACTGGATCTTTTATTTTAAGATGGATATTATGAATCTCAACGATCTACAAAACATCAGCGACAATTTTAAGAACACTCAGAAGATGCCTGTTCTTTTTCTGGGACATGGTTCGCCGATGAATGCTATTGAAGAAAATCAGTTTGTACAGGGTTTCAGAAATGTAGCGAAGGAAATCCCGAAACCGAATGCCATTTTGTGTATTTCAGCGCACTGGTTTACCGCAGGAACTTTTGTCACTGCGATGGATATGCCAAAAACCATTCATGATTTTGGAGGTTTTCCACAGGCTTTATTTGATGTACAATATCCTGCTCCCGGAAATCCTGAACTGGCAAAAGAAACTGCCGAACTTTTGAAGCCAATTTTAGTGGAGGAAAATCACAACTGGGGTTTGGATCACGGTGCATGGTCGGTTATCAAGCACATGTATCCTGAAGCTGACATTCCTGTGATTCAGTTGAGTATCGATTATACAAAACCGCCGCAATATCATTTTGATTTAGCTAAAAGGCTCAATAAACTTCGTGAAAAAGGAATTCTGATTATCGGAAGCGGAAACATCATTCATAATTTAAGATTAATCGACTGGCGAAACATCAATACTGTTGGAGCCGGTTGGGATTGGGCAATCGAAGCAAGAGAAAAAACAAACAATTGGCTTTTGGACGGAAATTTTCAGAATATTATTGATTATCATAAACAAGGCGCTTTTCTGCAATATGCAGTTCCGAGTCCTGATCATTATCTACCGTTGGTGTATAGTTTGGCTTTGAAAGATAAATCTGAGGATCTTGCTTTGTTTAATGATGAATTAATTGGCGGAAGTCTGAGCATGACGAGTGTAAGGATTGGGTAAAATAAAATTTTTGTGATAGCCTTTTTTTATCACTATAAATTTAGTAATATTGTTTACCATGAAAAAATTGATATTACTTTTAGTTATAATTTTACCGTTTTATCTCGTAATTGCTCAGACCATCAAAGGAACGGTAGTGAATGACATTGAGAAACCTATCTCCAATGTGAATGTCTATCTGGATGGAACGAAAACAGGAACGGTTTCCGCAGCAGACGGAAGTTTCACCTTAAATCTTCCTTCAGCAAATAACAACAGTCTGGTTTTCCAGAAAGACGATTACGAGACATTCACAATCTCTGTTTCGCAAGTTTTAAATAAAAAGCTGAAAGTTGTTTTAATTAAAGCTAAAGAAATTGAGGAAGTAAGAATTATTCCTTATACAGAAGCGGCTTACAAAAATTACATTCATTTTTTTCTGGATTCTTTTATCGGAAATGATAAGGAAAATGTGCGCATAAAAAATCAACGTTCTCTGAAGTTTTCATTTGATAAAGAAAATAAAATTCTCAAGGTGAAAGCTCCGCAAATATTGATTATTGAAAATAAAAATCTTGGTTATACCATCGATTATAATCTTGTGGAATATATTGCTGATTTTGAAAACAACACGACCCGATTTATGGGAACCAGCTTTTTTAGAGAAACGAAAAGTACCAATAAAGTAAAGCTCAACAGAATGAATGCTTACGACGGAAGTCAGGTTCATTTTTTCAGGAGCGTTTATGAAAATAAGGTTGCAGATGAAGGTTTCATTGTGAATCAGATCACCAAATTTCCCAATTCAAAATATCCTACTGAAGAAGAATTGCAGCGACTAAAAGATTTTGCAAAAACATTAAAATCAAAAAAAACGCTGAATGTTCCTGAAGATATTTTAGATATCGGAAACAGAAAACGCAATGAGTCACCTTACAAAATCGCTGTTACCAAAATTCAGATTCCGGAATCTGATTACACTAAAAAGACTGATGGAAAATTGTTTTTGGATTATGATCACATGATGCAGATCAATTTTAAAAAATTGTATTATGAACTAAAAAAAGATCAGTTTGTGAAAGGTATTATGCCAATTATGCAGACTTCATTTCTTCATCCTGAACAAGATACTTTTGAAATTTATTCTGATGGAAACACTTCCAATCCCGGTCAGCTGACCAATCAGGGAGAGTTTGCAAAAGATAAAATTGAGAAATTATTACCGCTGGATTATAAACTGGGAGATTAATTGATTTATTTTTCGAAGCAAACACTATTTTCTATCCCAATATATTGCCCATAATTTGGAATTCTCTGATAACCAGATTTTTCATACAATGCAATTGCTTCGGGTTGTTTTATTCCCGTTTCTAAAACACATTTTTTATATCCGAGTTCTTTTGCCCAAATCTCCAATTGATTTAAAGTTTCTGAAGCTAAACCCATTTTTCTCTTTTGAGGATCAGTATACATTCTTTTTACTTCTACACTTTCTTCATTAAATGGTTTTATAGCTCCACAAGTAACAGGAACATCATCCAGATAAGCAACAATACAATGTTTAAGCATATCAATTTTATTGAATTGATGGTAAAAATCGTGTTCGTCACCGTCACGGATCGCTAAATCTGCATCTAAAAATTGTACCAGTTTTTGGAAATCCTTATCTGTGGAATCGACTCTTTTGACTATCATTTTTTTATTTTTAAAGCAAATTAAGATAAAAATATAAAATTTCGTACATAGACATTGGTTTACTGAACAAAAAATGCTCCCGACTAACAATCAAAACATTCTTTTAATTATCAGTCGGGAGCATTGAAATTAATATAATTTATTTACTGTACAGCCTGTAAAACATTGATATTTCCATATCCAAAATCTGAATTTGGCGTCGGATAATATGTTGATGACTGTCTCATTTTGGTTAAAACCTGCTCTCTCGTCCATGAAGGATTTTTTGACCATACCAAAGCTGCAATTCCCGCAGTAGAAGCTGTTGCAACGGAAGAACCACCTACATAATCAGTTTGTGCATTATAATAACTTAAAACCGGAATATTATTTCCTGAGGCACGTTCCATCTGATACGTAAAATCAATTTCAGCTCCAGAATGACAGACATCACATTTTTGGTTGGATGTATTTTCTTTCACACCTGTGATTGCCTGTGTTTCAGGCATCCAAGCCGGGAAAATCACTCCGACGAAAGTGGTAAAGCTTGTGGAAGTTCCTCCTGCACAGAAAATCAATTTGCCTTTTGAATACGCGTATTTCACCCCGTCTTCAATCTTCCCTACAGAAAAAATATGTCCCATCGACATGGAGATGATCTTTACCGAAGTATTATTTGCCAATGCTGTAAAAGCCAGTTTAACCCCTTCCTGTTCGTGATAACCATCTAAAACAACATTGGAAGCCGCTCTGTAAGTCACTAAATTGGCATTATAAGCAACTCCAACAGGTTGTCCCTGATTATTTCTCGGAGCTGCCATCGCAGAAGCCATACTTGTTCCATGACCGCATTTGTCATCTGAACCGTCAAAACCTGAGCTCCACGGCCAAACAGAATCTACATAAACTCCATTTTTACTAATTGATCTTCCAGAAGATAAACCGTTATTAAAACTACTTCCCAACAAACTCTGATTTGCTGAAACTCCGGAATCAATCAAACCAATCGTAATTCCTGCTCCTGTACTGTAACTCCATGCGTTGGTAATATTATGTTTGTAAAAAGACCATGATGCTTTTGCGTTTGGTGTTACCGTTGTATAATCTGATGCGCTTAAAGCTGTTGATTCAAATCCGCACCCGGATGAACTTCCGCTTGATTTTGCAACACCGTTAATTTTATTTTCATTTTCAAAATAATGGTAATCTGCAGGTTCAAAATAACGAATGGTTTTTAAACGACGAAGAGCAATCACGGTTTCCTGCTTTTCAATATACACATCTATTTGATTCAGGTTTTCATCTGAGGCGAGTAAAATTCTGTCTTTCTTTCCTTCATATTGTGCAATGACATCTAAAATTTCATTCTGCATTGATTCTGAATCAGCAGATTTGCTTCTGTCGAAATCATCTTTAGAATTTCCGAAACCAATGGAAGCAACTTTGTTTCCCTGAACAATTCCACTCCATAAAAAATGGGATGAAGATTCGTTCCAGGAAAATCTGCCTTTGGTTTTGGTTATTTCGTTGATTTTTTCATTGATTTGTCTTGCAGTAAGCGGATCGGTCTGTACGATTTCATTTTCGACTGATGAGGTTTGGAGATCATCATTATTACATGAACTCAAAGCGAAAACCGTGAGTAATAGGAATACACATTTTTTCATAGTAGAATATTTTTGTTTGGTTTTACCAAATTAACACTTTCTACTGAATTACAGACATTTGATGTTTGAAATTTAATATTACGAACATAGAATTCTCATTATTTTATATTAAAAAAAGCTTCCAAATTGGAAGCTTTCTATATATTTCTCCTAAATATTTTAAAATTACAGCTTTATCGAGATTCCTACAGAATGACAAAGACCTTAGTTACTTATGATCTCTACAATTTAAATAAAAATTGACCTGATTAATTCACTACAAATTGTCTCTCATTAATTAATTCAGCAATCGCTAAAATATCTTTTCCGATCAATCTGTCATCTTCCAGTTTATCAACTTTTGAACGAAGAATTGCGAAGTTTTCTTCAATAATTTTTGAACATTTCGCAGGTCTTCTGAATTCTAAACCTTGAGCAGCAAACATCAATTCAACCGCCAAAATATTTACTAAATTTCCTAAAACCTGATTGAATTTTCTCCCTGAAATACTCCCCATCGAAACGTGATCTTCTTGACCCAAACTCGTTGGGATAGAATCTGCGGAAGCCGGGAAACAAAGTGTTTTATTCTCTGTCACCAAAGCCGCAGAAGTATATTGAGGAATCATAAATCCAGAATTCAAACCTGAACTTTCTGTTAACAATCTTGGTAATCCGTATTTTCCTTCCAATAACAAATAACTTCTTCTGTCTGAAATATTTCCCAATTCAGCCGCCGCCAATGTTGCATAATCTAAAGGCATTGCCATCAATTGTCCGTGGAAATTCCCTCCTGAAATAGATTCTTCAGCGCTCAAAACAATCGGGTTATCGGTTACAGAATTTAATTCCGTTTCTGCCATTAATTTTAAATGCTCAAAAGCATTTCTACTTGCACCGTGAACCTGCGGAACACATCTCATCGAATAAGGATCCTGTACTCTGTCGCAATATTCGTGAGATTTTAAATTGTCGGAATTTTTCAAAAATTTAAGCATTCTTGCCGCCACTTTTTTGCTTCCTTCAAAAGGTCTGATGTCGTGAAGCTCTTTTTTGAACGGACTTGCTGAACCTCTATATGCTTCAAGACTCATCGCTGCCGTCATGTCTGCCAAATCTAATAAATATTCAAATTTCTCAAGACCTTTTATCGCATGAGCCAAAATAAATTGTGTTCCGTTGATCAATCCCAAACCTTCTTTTGGACCTAAAACCAAAGGTTCAAGCTGATGCTTTTCAAGAATTTCTGCAGTTTCAAAAATTTCGTTTCCAACCCAAACCTGACCTAAACCTAAAAGTGGCAAAACCAAATGTGACAAAGGTGCCAAATCTCCTGAAGCTCCCACAGAGCCCTGTTCCGGAACTACAGGAATGATGTCTTTTTCAAGCATCAGAATTAATCTTTCAATTACCTCAAGAGAAACTCCCGAAAAACCTTTTGACAACGCATGAACCTTCGTAATCATCATGATTTTCGAAAATTCTTTATCAATCGGTTTTCCAACGCCAACTGCGTGAGAAATAATTAAATTATACTGAAGCTGCGCAGTTTCGTCAGCAGAAATTTTTGTATCACAAAGTGGTCCGAATCCTGTATTGATCCCATAAACACAACGATCAGACTCTACAATTTTCTTTACATTATCCTGAGATTTTAGGATCTGCGCTTTCGCAGTCTTATTTAATTTAGCTTTATCAGGGGTTTTACAGATTTCCAGAACATCATGGAAACTCAAAACATCTACTCCGTATATCATTTCAAAAAATTTGCTTAAAAATACACATTTTGAGGCGAAATGAAAATGCAAAACAAATGTTGTAATTTATTTTTAAAACCAATCAAATTATTTATTATTTTTACGCCCTAACATTAAAACTAAATGTATGAAAATTAAAGCTTTATTACTGGCACTATCTCTTACCAGTGCATTCTCGTTCGCTCAAGACAAAGTGAAGTACTCTAAAGAAAACATCAAAAAAATGGAAACTTATCTTTTCAATGAGGGTTTCTCGGGCCCTTCTACGAAAAAGATTTCTACAATTATCTTAAAGGACGGAACTACCCATAAAGGTTTCTGCAGTGACATCGAAACGAAAAAAGGACAGATTTACGAGATTGCAATTAAGGACAGCGCAACAAAAAAACAAATGAAATTCGCCGCTGAAAATGTTGGTGAAATGTACATTTTCCCAAGCAATTTTGAAAAAGCTTTAAAAGTTCGAAAGTATATGGGCAATATCAGAAATTTCGGGACAAAAAAACTTAATAAAAATACTACTAACGAGCATATTCATTTTGTCAACCAGACTGTTTCTCTTAAAAATAAAAAGGATGATAAAGAGTTTTTGATGCAGTTGATCAATCCAGAATTCAGCGAATTGATCTCAGTTTATCATGATCCTAGAGCTAAAGAAACCGGTGGCGTTTCATTTGGCGGACCTCAATTGGGTGGCGGAGTTATCAAATCTTACTATGTGAAAAAAGGTGACAAAGTAATGTGGCTACACAAAGATGATTTTGAAGACAACTATGATTTCTTATTTGGCGATAACGCAGAATTTATGAAAAAATACCCTAAGAAGTCTGTAGAATGGGATTATTTCAGCTTTTTGGTTAATGAATATACCGAGATGACAAAAGGATAAAATTATTTTTAAAATCTGAAGCTGCAGAATTTTCTGCAGCTTTTTTTATGCTTTTAAATCACATCAGGATTCCGTAATTTTGTTTTATGAATCCTTCTTTAGAATTACAGCTTAAAACTTTACCATCAGAGCCCGGAGTTTATCGTTATTACGATAAAAACGGAAATTTATTGTACGTAGGAAAGGCTAAACATTTGAAAAAAAGAGTTCTCTCTTACTTTAATAAAAATCTTTTAGGTTCCAGAATAAAAATAATGGTCGGAAAGATTCATCGACTGGAAACTACCATTGTCAACAGCGAATATGATGCGCTTTTATTGGAAAATAATTTAATCAAAGAACATCAGCCATTTTATAATGTCATGTTGAAAGATGACAAAACTTATCCCTGGATTTGCATTAAAAATGAAGATTTTCCACGAATTTTTCTAACGAGAACGAAGATTAAAGACGGATCAGAATATTACGGACCTTATGCGAAAGTACGCCCTGCAAAGATTCTTTTAGATACGATCAAACATATTTATAAGCTCAGAACCTGTAATCTCAATCTATCTCCGAATAAAATTAATGATGGGAAATATAAAGTCTGTCTTGAATTTCACATAAAAAATTGCGAAGGACCATGTGAAGGTTTGGAAAGCAAAGAAGAATACGATGAGAAAATTGATGCAATACGCGGAATCATCAAGGGGGATTTCCAGACTGCAAAAAAATATCTGATCAACCAAATGATGAAATATGCAGAAAATCTTCAGTATGAAAATGCACAGATTATCAAGGAAAGACTCGATATATTGGAAGATTATCAGGTAAAACATACTGTTGTCAATCCAAACATTGATGATGTCGATGTTTTTGGAATGACAAGTGATGAAACAGCAGCTTACGTTAATTATTTTAAAATCAGAAACGGAAATATCATCCAAAGTTTCACTACTGAAATAAAAAAAATCATTGAAGAAAGCGATGAAGATATTTTGGAAGAAGCTTTAATTGAAATTCGTCAGAAGTTTGAATCGAATTCCAAAGAAGTACTTATACCTTTTCATTTAACTTTGGAAATCCCGAATGTGAAACTGATTGTTCCTAAAATGGGTGACAAAAAACGAATTGTAGAACTTTCTGAGAAAAATGCCAAAGAATACAGAATAGAAAAGTTGAAACAGGTACAAATTGTAGATCCTGAAAGACATTCAAACAGAATCATGGCAGAAATGCAGAAACTCTTGAGAATGCCTGTTGAACCGCGTCATATTGAAGGATTTGACAACTCAAATATTCAGGGAACCAATCCGGTTTCGGCATGTGTTGTATTTAAAGACGGAAAACCGAGCAAGGCAGATTACAGAATTTTTCATCCAAAAACCGTTACAGGTCCTGATGATTTTAAAACCATGGAGGAAGTGATTTTCCGCCGCTACAAAAGAATGCTCGATGAAGGTGAAGCTCTGCCACAACTGATTTTAATTGATGGTGGAAAAGGACAGCTTTCATCAGCCATTAAAAGTTTAAAATTGCTCGGACTGTATGGAAAAATTACAATTGTCGGTATCGCCAAACGACTTGAGGAAATTTTCTTTCCGGAAGACCCTATTCCTTTGTATCTCGATAAAAAATCTGAAACATTGAAAGTTCTACAGCGAGTACGTGACGAAGCGCACCGTTTTGGGGTAAAACATCACAGAACCAGACGAACCAATTCAACCATAAAATCTGAGCTTGAGGAAATTCCCGGCGTAGGCGACAGAACTATTGAAATGCTTTTATCTAAATTAAAATCAGTAAAAAGAATAAAAGAAGCCAATCTGGAAACTTTAGAGGAAATCTTAGGAAAAAGCAAGGGGAAGATAGTCTTTGATTTTTTTAATAATATATAAGTTCGCTAAAAACAAAAATCAGCTCAATTTTATTAAGCTGATTTTTTATACAATATATTTTATTAAAATTTTAAACTCCTCCCATTACGTACATATTTTCCATAGTCGGAACTTCACTTCCTCCTTTTTTCTCAAGTGTGATAGCAAATGCCTGCGCATCTGGAATATTTGATAATGCAATTCTTCCGTCCTTATCTTCAGAATACATTCCTGCGCTTACAGGTTTTCCGTCTGCAATTGCCCATAATTGATACTGCATTCCTTCGGGTGCCTTCGGAAGACTGTTTACATTCAGATAAACATCTTTAGAGCTGGTATCCCATAGAACCGTTGCTTTAGATTGCGGATGTTTGTCAACGCCGGCTAAGACAATTTTTTTCATATCGGGATTAGCAACAATATCTAATTTCTGCTGCATATTCTGCATTGCAACATTTTTAGATTGAGCCTCACTTTCCAGTTTTACCATTTTCTCATTGATCTCAGCCTGGCTGTTCATCCAATACAGATTAGCACCTATACTTACTAAAAACAGTAAAGAAGCAGCAATTGCAAAGTTTTTCCAACTGCCGTTTTTCTCAGTTTTAATATCCTGAGCTGTAGTTGTTATTTCGCTTTGTTGAACACTGGTTTGTATAGGTATAACCGGTTTTTCAATATCTGATTCAACTTTTTCCTGTTGTTGAATTTTATCCCAGATTTTAGATTTCAAATCGTTGGGTGGGGTCACAGCCTGCGCAGTAGCAAGCATCTCAAAAGTTTTTTGTGCTTCCTCAAAAGCTTCTCTTACTTCAGCATTATTCTTCATTACACACTCCAGAATACCTGCTTCCTCGGGAGAAGCATGACCTAGAATGTATGATTCTAGAATTCCGGATGATATGTACTCTTTACTATTCAATTTTATTGATAATCTTTTAATAAATCTTTTAATTTCATCAATGCATTTCGCATTTTCGTTTTTACAGTACCCAAAGGCATGTTCAGTTTTTCTGATATCTCACTCTGCGTATAGCCCTGATAATAAGCAAGATCTATGAGCTCCTGCTTATCAGATTCTAAAGTTTCAAGCACGTTATTAAATCCAATAAAATCTGAATTATTGGTGGTTGAAAGTTCCGCATTGTTATATACGAAATCAGGTAATGATTGGTTTTTTAATTCGTTCTGAAAACTTTTTGATTTTAAATAATCGATTGCTGTGTTTCTGGCAATATTGATCATCCAAGTGTAAAATCTTCCTTTTGCAGCATCATACTGGTGAATAGAATTCCAGATTTTCATAAAAACATCCTGAATAATTTCTTCAGTATATTCTTTTGACTGTACGATCCGAAGAATCACCCCATATAATGCCCCTGAATAATGGTCATATAAGTGGTGGAAACCTGATTCGCTCTTTTGTCTGAGCAAAGCAATAAGTTCGTCTTCCGAATAGTTTGTTTTAATATTGAATATTTTACATATCAAATCTAATAAAATAAAATGAACAACAGAAAAAATCTTTCAAAAAATTTATCTCGTATATATATTCATAAACAATCATTATAAAATTTAATTAAAAATGAAAAATACGATTACGAAAATATTTTCCGCGTTTTTCCTGATTTTGATTTTCGGAAATATTTCAGCACAGTCAGAAAATTTTAAGGCGAAAAATCCTTATTACTCCAAAACAAACACAGCTCCCTTAAAAGTAAGCAATGCAGAATGGAAGAAAATTCTGAAACCAGAACTCTATCAAGTTGCAAGAGAAGGAGCCACCGAAATGGCCTTTACAGGGAAATATTATGAATTTGATATAAAGGGAACTTATTACTGTGCAGTTTGCGGTAATGCGTTATTTCTGTCAACATCAAAATTTGCTACAACTTGTGGATGGCCTTCTTTTTATGAACCCTTGAGAAAAGATGGTGTAAAATATAAAAAGGATAACTCTCACAATATGGAGCGTACCGAAGTGCTTTGCGGAAGATGTGATTCTCATTTGGGACATATTTTTGATGACGGACCAAAACCTACAGGAAAAAGATTCTGTATGAATTCGGTTTCTTTAGAGTTTGTTCCTAATCAAAAGAAAAAGAAATAAATTTAATACATTGATTTTCAATTAAATAAAATAAATATTTGAAAAACGTAAAACTGAAATCATGTTACTGTCGTAAATAAAAGCAAGAACAAAATTTAGAAAAATCAAATAATAATAATTTAAAAAATCAAAAAAATGTACACAAGATCAAAATTTGCAGTTTTAGGAATGGTCGCTTTATCATTTGCATTAAGTGGAAATGCAGCTGCTCAGAAAATGAAAGAAAAGACGGTAATGGTTGGTGGAGCACCAATGTATCCTTCTAAAAATATTGTAGAAAATGCAGTAAATTCTAAAGATCATACAACATTGGTTGCAGCAGTAAAAGCAGCAGGTTTGGTGGAAACTTTACAAAGCAAAGGACCTTTTACAGTATTTGCTCCAACGGATGCAGCTTTCGCAAAATTACCTGCAGGAACAGTTGAAAATTTGGTAAAGCCTGAAAATAAAGAAATGCTTACAAAGATTTTAACGTATCACGTTCTTCCTGGTAAATACAGTGCTAAGCAAGTTTGGGCAGCAGTAAAAGCAGGAAATGGAAAAGCAATGATGAAGACAGTAGAAGGAGAACAGCTTACTTTTTGGACAAAAGGAAACGATTTGTATGTAACTGACGCAAAAGGTAGCAAAGCAAAAGTGACAATCGCTGATGTCAATCAGTCAAATGGTGTTATACATGTAATAGATACTGTTCTATTACCATAGTTTTAGTTTTTTATGGTTTATTTTAAGGAAGCCTTATCTGGATGACAGATAAGGCTTTTTTATTTATTTTAAAATGAAAACTTCTTTTGAATAATCATCATTGCCTTTTGGCATCTCAATCACGATGTTTCCGTTTTCATAATATCCGATGGTTGATTCTCCTGAATTTAATTTTACTTTGAAGGTATCTTTTTTACTTGTCGATTTAAAAGTTGCAAATGGTACAGAACTATTACTTTCAACCAAAATAAACTGACTATCGTCAATCTGAACTTTTTGCAAACTTACTTTTCCATTCGTATATTTTCCCGATTGATTTGAAGAATTATCTACATTTTGACGTGGAGCTTCTCTTACAGGTTCTGAAGATTGTGCTTCCTGACCAGCCACTTGCATCTGAATTTCTTTCGGACTTGAAACCGGAACCGTTACCAACGCCTGTCTTAAAGCATCCTGAAAACCTTCCTCAAATTCTTTAATCGAAGTGCTCGCTTTTTGGCTTGCAATTACTTTACCGTTGCAATCTTTAAATTCCAAAACAACCTTATTTCTCAAAAAACCACTGTCGTTGATTACATCTGCATTCAAAACGCTGCATGGATTTGAATTGGCTTCCGCCGTCCATTGACTTCTGTTTCCTGAAACAACTACATACTGTTTTTGTTTCAATGTTTTAGAAAGCAATACATCCATTTTGTATTGATCGTTTTTAAATCCGCTAAATTTCTCTGGAAGTGCAATATATTGATAATCGGAAACCTTTTGCGCATACGAAAACGTAATGCAAAGAGCTGCTATTATTGTTGAAAGTTTCTTCATTGTAATTAATTTTAAAATAATCTTAATTTTTTAATCATTCCTAAATTCACCCATATCCAGTTTCAGAGAGAAAAAATTTGAGAAGAAATTTGATCCGCCGATTCCTGAGTTACTGATTGCATAATCAAGAGTCAGACCTCTGTATCTGATTCCTAAACCTGCGCTCGGCTGGAAGGAAACTTTTCTGCTTAAATCTTCAATATCAGTAATCGACTGGAATCTATTGACTCCTAATCTCACAAAAATCATTTTCTGATAACCCAATTCAGCACCTGCATATGGAGTAATACTGGCAAAATCTGTGGAGAGAAGAGCTGCTGTTTTAGCAAAATCCACATTAATTCCCGCTTCGGGTAAAACATATAAACTACTGTTGATTTCAAATAATTTACTTGCACCCGCATTCAACTTCGGCATCGTCAGTTCCATTTTATCGGTTGGTGCAGGGTTGAATTCTTCACCGTTGACCACTGCCGACAATTCGTTTTGATTAATACTCCAGAAATTCACTGTAGTTGTTGCATCACGGAGTATTCCCCCGAATTTCCAGCCGTTATCTGCTTTATAAATTGCACCAACATCAAAACCAAAACCATAACCACTTGCAAATTTCCCTACATTTCTGTAAACAATTTTAGCGTTAATACCGACATCCAGCTTTGGATTTCCCCCTGGACTGAATGCGTAAGAAATAATTCCCGCATAATCTGACTGTGAGAATTTTGTAATTTTATCGTAATCAATATTTCCTTCCGTATCGATCAACTGAGTGGTATTCAAAATATTATCAACGCCCAGTCTTACAATTGAAACTCCGAAAACGCCTTCTTCCAAAACTTTTGCGTAGGCAAGATAATCGTACTTTGCAATAGATTCAAAATATTCTGCGTGCATTGCTGCTCCTTGCCAGTCTTTTTTAATTCCGTTCAGACCAGCCGGATTCCACATTGGCGAGTAAACATCGTCCTGATTGGAGATCACAGCTCCACCCATAGCCAAACCTCTTGCCCCGGCTCCAATATTTAAAAATTCATTGGAATATTTTCTGATAATCTGTGATTGAGAAAACCCGAATAAGAGGGAAAATAATAATAAAAGATATTTTTTCATCATGCAAATTGATGCTTAGTTAATTGTTTTTTGTTTCCTAGTTTTTATCAGAGCATTTGCTACAATTGCCAAAATCATAACCAATGATGCCACATAAAATACCTGACTCATATGTTCTGATTCTCCAAAGATAAAAAAAGCTAGTATAATTCCGTAGACTGGTTCTAAATTTACTGTTAAAATTAGTGTAAAAGGCGAAATATATTTCATCAACTTTACCGATTCAAGCATTGGAAACGCAGTGAAAACACTTGCCAACAAGCATATTAACGCCAAATCTCGGTAATTTATTTCATTCATTGAAAATATTTGACCAGATAATAAATAAAATACAGCCAAAATAAGCCAACCACTGAAGATTTCGTAAAAAATAATATTTCCTGGACTGGTTTTACCAAATAGTTTTCCGTTGAAAACAGAAAAGATAGTCCCAAAAACTGCACAAAGAATACCAAAGAAAATACCTTCTTTATACTGAAACTCTGTTTTAAAAATAAGAAGAATACATGCAACAATCACAACTCCCATGACCACTTCTGAAACATCTACTTTCCTTTTAAAAACGAGAGGTTCTAAAATGGCTGCAAACAATGTAGACAAAGAAAGGCAGCTCAAAGCAATTGAAACATTCGAAACTTTAATAGAATAAAAAAAGCATAACCAATGTAACGCCATGAAAAATCCTATGGCAGAAAGCTGTAAAAAAAGCTTTTTGGAAACTTTAATACTTTCCTTTTTAAAAACTCTGATGAACACAAAAAGAAATATCGCAGCAAACAACATTCGGTAAAAAACCAAAATGTGTGCGTTTGCGGTAATAAGTTTACCCAAAATTGCAGTAAATCCCCACAAAAAAACAATCAGGTGCAATCTGAAAAGTGCTAGTTTTTGCATTTTAATATTAATTAAAACTTTAAAAATTTATTATTTGTGCTTTTACTTAAATTTAATGGTAATCAAAAAGTAATGCGGAATTCTAAAATGCTCACCAAGTTTCTGAGGCATAACCTCAGATTGAGCAACCTCGCAGTAAGAACCTGAACCATCTTTATGAATTGTTGGCGTAATAATCGCAAATATTGCATTTTCCTTGGTTAAATCTATTTTAAGTTCCTTCTTATTTCCAAAAAAATCTTTAAGCGCATATTGATCAGAATCACTGCTTAAGTTGAAATATGATTTTTTGCTCCCAAACTTTTGTCCTCTTATATAAGTTTTCAATTTTCTATCACTTAATTTGAAGAAAAATTTCACTATTTCTTTTTCTGAGTCTATTTTAAAATAATCGGATTCTGAACCATCAAATAATGTTGAAGTTTTCACAAGTTTTCCATTGCTAAATTCTTCCAAGTTTATAACATAATATTTCCCCTTTAATTTTTCGCTTTCAAAATTGAGTTGTTCAATATAAATATTCTCAAAGTCTAACAAATTTTGAATCTCTTCGTTTTCACTTCCGTAAGTGTTTGTGACTTTAAGAACATTTTGTGAAAATGAAAAATTTGCTATGATTAGAAAAATAAAGAGAAGATAATATTTCATACTAAATTTAGTTTACGGTTTTACCGGCCTGCAAATTTACAAATACGTTTTTACAAATGTCATTATTTTATATTCTAAACTTTGAATTTTAAACCGCTTCAAATCAGCAATCAAAAAACCCTGAAAGTCTATGCAACTTTCAGGGCCTTCAAATAATAAACTATTAAAAAAATAAACTAGGAACAGAGGATTTATAACGGAGTAATCAGCTCCTTTCCTCTTATGTAAAATTATAAAAAAAACAAACATAAAAAAACTTAACTGTGTTAAATATTTCATAATTTTATGATTTTCAATGCGTTGAATCATAAAAATTTGTAATATATTATTTTTTATAAAAGTAGTATCTTAGGCACATTAAAATAGAAATTTCATGGATATTGAATTCAACAAACGAGAAGATCAAAACAAATTAAAATTATCTGAAATAAATCGTTTACTTTCTGAAATAAAAAAAGGCGGTGGAGAAAAAAGACTTCAAAAGCTTCGCGATGAAGGAAAAATGACGGCGAGAGAAAGAATAGATTATCTTCTCGACAAAGATTCAGATTCCATAGAAATTGGCGCTTTTGCAGGTTACGAAATGTATGAAGAGCACGGCGGATGTCCAAGTGGCGGAGTTGTAGTAGTAATGGGCTATGTTTCAGGAAAACAATGTCTGGTTGTTGCCAATGACGCTTCTGTGAAAGCAGGTGCGTGGTTTCCGATAACAGGGAAGAAAAACCTGAGAGCTCAGGAAATTGCAATGGAAAATAAACTTCCAATTATTTATCTTGTTGACTCAGCAGGAGTTTATCTTCCGATGCAGGACGAAATTTTCCCGGACAAAGAACATTTTGGAAGAATTTTTAGAAATAATGCTAAAATGAGTGCAATGGGAATCATCCAGATTTCTGCCGTAATGGGGAGTTGCGTGGCAGGAGGAGCCTACCTGCCAATCATGAGCGATGAAGCGATGATCGTTGATAAAACAGGTTCTATCTTTCTTGCAGGAAGCTATCTGGTGAAAGCTGCCATCGGTGAAAGTATTGATAATGAAACTTTGGGTGGTGCAACAACTCACTGTTCGATTTCCGGAGTAACAGATTATAAAGCTAAAGATGACCAGGATGCTTTGAACAGAATAAAAAACATCATGAAATCTATCGGAAGCTACGAAAAAGCTGGCTTCGACAGAATTGAAAGCTTCCCACCGAAAGAAAAAATAGATAATATTTTCGGAATCATGCCGGTTTCTCGTGCTGATCAGTATGATACGTTAGAAATTATAAAATGTATCGTCGATAATTCTGAATTTGAAGAATATAAAGCTGATTACGGAAAAAGCATAATCTGTGCCACAGCGAGAGTTGACGGCTGGTCTGTAGGAATTGTTGCCAATCAACGAAAACTTGTGAAAAGCGGTAAAGGTGAAATGCAGTTTGGTGGCGTAATTTATTCGGACTCTGCAGATAAAGCAACAAGATTTATTGCTAATTGTAATCAGAGAAAAATTCCTCTGGTCTTCTTACAAGACGTAACAGGTTTTATGGTTGGCTCAAAATCAGAACACGGAGGAATCATCAAAGACGGAGCAAAAATGGTTAATGCAGTTGCAAATTCTGTTGTACCTAAGTTTACTATTATCACAGGAAATTCTTACGGTGCGGGAAATTATGCAATGTGCGGAAAAGCTTACGATCCACGATTGATTGTTGCTTGGCCGTGGGCAGACCTTGCGGTAATGGGAGGCTCACAGGCTGCTAAAGTTTTAGCTCAGATTCAGGAATCAACGCTAAAAAAACAAGGAAAAGAAATTACTGAGGAAGCCCATAAAGAAATTTTAGACTCGATCTCAAAAAAATATCAAAAGCAGACAGAAGCTACTTATGCTGCATCAAGATTATGGACCGATGCGATCATCAACCCAATAGATACCAGAAAATGGATTTCTATGGGAATTGAAGCTGCAGATCACTCTCCAATTACAGAAAAATTTAATCTTGGAGTTATTCAGGTGTGATAAATAAACAAATTTATAAAAACAAGCCTCACTTTTTTAAGTGGGGCTTTTATATTATGTTAAATAGTCCTAAAGAATTATAAAGTCTCTAAACACCATACTAATAGGGTAAGATTTTTGTTATTAGATTATACTAAAAACTAATAAGCACTTCAACCTCTTTTTAATTACTAATCCCAAAAGGAAACCTATGAAAAGATATTTTGCAGTATTTATTGTCCTATATGCAGTTGTTTTATTATATATGATGTTCTACGCTTCTGGAAGAGAACCTTCTGAAATCTCATACATTCAACATCAGCCATTTATTACAATACAGCATTTTTTTAACGATCAGAATATAGATAATCAGGCTTTTGTTGTGAATATATTTGGTAATATATTCTTATTTAGTCCGTTCGGTTGGTTGGGATTGTGCATCAGGAAATTCAATGGCTTTATTCCAATCACGCTATTTTTTCTAATCGCAATAAGTATAATTGAATCAATACAGTACATGACAGGAAGAGGAGTTGCTGATGTTGATGACATATTTTTGAATACATTAGGAATGCTTATCGGTTTCTTCTTATTTAAATATGCAACTTGGAAAAATATTGCCAACATAAAATTTCATTTTGATTTACTTGAAGAGAAAAGAAGAGTTTCCACAGCTTCATAATTTATATTAGTTAAATATATTTTTTTAATAGAATTACTGTCATTCTTGATTGTCTTTTTCGGCTGTGAATCTTTTAATCTGTTTAAAAAAATATGGGAAGGTAAACTGTATACGCTTTGTTAGTCAGAGATCTGGTTTAAATACTATATTTTCTGGTTCTTATTTTTTTATTAAACACATTTTATTTCATTGGCGCTTTTACACTTTCTTCTTTCAGTTTCTTCTAACTACCAGTTATTAACAAATATTCAATTCTTAAAGGCTTTACATTTCTGTGATAATCTTTCTTCAGTAACTTTTTTCTGATAGTTTATTTATAGGTCTATCCTACATCTTCAATCTATTAAATTATATTGTCAATTAAGTTGATACCAAAAAAAAGTCTCATACAATA
>NZ_JARBTK010000008.1 GCF_029240215.1 Chryseobacterium sp. | reverse complement strand
AGTGGAGAGCGGGATGAAGCTCCCATGAAAATTAAGAGTAATAAGGTTATAGGTTAGAAAGTGATACTTATTCTGTACATAAAAAAACCTCTGAAGTTGCCAGAGGTTTTGCTGCCCATTTGCTTTCAATTGATTAAATTATTTGGTTTTCTGATAGATCATGGTTAAAAATTCTGCGAAGGATTTTTCTAAACCTACAATGTCACCTGATTTTAAGTGCAGGGTTCCGTCATTCTGGCTGCTGTTACCTAAACGAGCTGAAGATATCTGATAATACTGATCAGCGTTCTTTGCACTCTTCTGAATTTTAATCGTCGAACCTAAAAGTTTTTTTGTGGAAACTGTGTAAATTTCTCCTGAAACCAAAGGCATTTTCAGGTAAGTGCGTGGCGACAAGATGTAGTCTTTTCTATTGATGCTTATTTTCTGATCTTTGGGAGAGGTAGCAAACAAATATAAATTCCCTTCTTCGTTTGAGAATGTATCTGATTTTATGTAATAAAGTTTTAATTTATAATGAGCTGCATCAAATTTTTGCGGGCTACCATCTACAGTTTCAAATGGGTTTAGTGAAAATGCATTTGCGCCAACTTCTTTCGCTTTTTTGTAAATCTTAGAAAAGACGGCTGCGTCATCTTTCGAATAGCCTTGCACTTCAATTTCACCAAGAAATTCTGCGTTGTTGATTTCTTCTTTTATATGATAAAGAAATTTATCCTTGTTTTCGTTGGTTTTTTCGACTTTAATTAAATAAACATTTTGTGCGAAAGTAAATTGTACAAATAAAACTAAGATTACGGTAATCAGATCTTTCATATATTTCATATTATTTGGAAAGAATATTTACACATTCTTCCAGGCTGTTTTCCCAATGTTTTGGTTCGATCTTATAAATTTCTTCAATTTTATCGAGGCACATTGTGCTTCTTTTCGGTCTTTTTGCAGGGGTTGGATATTGCTCGGTTGTTAAGGAATTTAATTTTACAGAAGATTTTGAAAATTCTGCGATTTTTTTTGCAAACTCAAACCATGTAGTTTCAGGATAATTTGAGAAATGGAAAATTCCGAAAGTCTTTTTGGGATTCTCAATGATTTCCATAATTGCTTCTGCAAGATCATTTGCGTTGGTGGGTTGACCAAACTGATCACCAACAATTCCGAGTTCTTCTTTTTGAGAGAATAAATTCAGCATTGTTTTCACAAAATTTTTATTGAATTCTGAATATAACCAAGATGTTCTGAGAACAATCGTCTGGGGATTTGCCTCCAAAGCCAACTCTTCTCCTGTTCTTTTTGACTCACCATAAATACCAATCGGACTTGTGAAATCATCTTCGGAATAATCTAAGTTGGTTTCGCCATCAAAAACATAGTCTGTAGAGACATGAATGAAAATGGTTTTATATTCTGAACAGGCAACTGCAAGGTTTTCTACACCATAAGCATTTACCGCAAATGCCTTTTCTTTTTCCTGCTCAGCAAGATCTACTGCGGTATATGCAGAAGCATTGATGCAAAACTCCGGTTTGTGCTCAGAAAAGAATTCTTTAATCTGATCTTCATTGGTGATGTCTAAAGTCTGCGAATCTGTGAAAATAAATTCATAATCCAATTCAAAATCGGGAGCTAATTTTCTAATGCAGTTTCCTAACTGACCGTTGCTTCCTATTACTGCTATTTTTTGCATTTTTATGAATTTTTTGCATTTTGTGACCTTAAAAACTTAACTCTTGGCTGAAAGTCTTTCTGTTCTAAATCTACATAGAATTTATGGAAAATATCTTTTATATCTTCAGGATGAACTTCAGATTTTCTTGTTTTGACATTAAAATAAATCACATTTACCCACAAAACGGCATGAACAGTTTTCTCATCGAGACTTTTCATTAAAATCTCAACCTTTGCAGTTCTGTCCTGTATCTCGATTGTTTTGCTGCTGATGACAACCTGCGTATTGTACCTCACTTCTTTCAGGTAAGCAATTTCATTTTGGATGGCAATCCATGTGCAGCCCGTTTTTTTTGTGTATTCTTCGTAGGTAAAACCATAAAATTCTTCTACATGGTCTTCTCTTGCATTGAACATATAATCTAAATATTTTACATTATTTAAATGCCCTATCGGATCGCAATCACTGAATCTAACTTTTACCGTGGTTGAAACTTCTTTTTCCATAGCGCAAAAATAAAAAAACCACCTCTAATAGAGATGGTAGTTTTTATAAATCTTTATAATATTTATTATTGAAGACCTAATTCTTTTTTTACAGCTGCAGTAGCATCCGGACCTGCTTTGTAAACAAGACCTGTAGAGTTTGCATCCATGATATAATCATAACCGTTTGCTTTAGCAACTTTAGTTACAACATCCATCAATTTTTTCTCGATAGGTTCAAAAAGTAGATCCTGCTTTGCAGTAGCATCTTTTCTCATTTTTTCTTCCATCTGAGCCATCTCTTCCTGAAGTTTCTGCATTTCTTCTCCTCTTGCTTTGTTTTCAGCTTCTGTTTTTGTAGGAGCTTCTTTAGTATAAAGAGCATACTTTGTTTGTGCAGCTTCAGCTTTTTTCTTCATTTCAGCTTGCTTTGCGTTTACAAATGTCGTAATTTCTGTATCAGCTTTTTTCTTTTCTGGCATAGCATTAAGAATACCTGCGACATCCAAAGTAGCAATTTTCTGAGCTTTTGCCATACCTACAGACACAACCATCATCGCTGCTGCAAATAATACACTTAATTTTTTCATAACGGGGTAATAAATAATTAATTTGTTTTTAGATTTTAAATTTAAGTAAAAGTTAATTCTGAAAAATAACTTTTATTATTTTTTATTAGTTTTTTTTTCTTTTTCTTTTGTTCCTTTTAGTAAAATATCCAATACTTTGTCTGTATAATCATATCTTTTTTCAAGAGAAATGACATTGATATCGTTGCTTTTATCAAGAACTATACCTAATCCATTTTTCTGAACCATCGTTCTGATTGCTGCATAAATCTGATCCTGAAACGGCTCTACCAGATTTGCTCTCAATTGATGGATCTCTCCTGTTTTTCCGAATCTTAAACTCGTAGTGGTTTTGATGTTTTTATCCAAATCCAATACTTCCTTTTCTCTCAGCTTTAACTGATCTCCTACCAAAAGAACTTTTTCGTTTTCGAAAGCTGATCTTTTTTTCTCGTACTCAGCCTGCATACTCTGAAGTTCCTGCTCCCAAGTATCAATCTGGGAATTTAATCTTGCTTCTGCCTCTTTGTATTGCGGCATCATATTTAAAATATAATTTGTATCAACTACGCCCACTTTTTGTGCGTTGCCAAAACCGAAAAGCAATAATAGTATAAAAGTGAAAAGTATTTTAAAATTCTTCATGCTGTTATAAAGATTGGTTCATTAGGAAGTGAGTCTTCGTTCCTGACGGCTCTGTTCCAAGAATAGTTTTGTCAAATCCGTATGCGAAATCAAACCCAATCAAACCAAATGCTCCCATGTAAACTCTTACACCCACACCAATTGATCTTTTCAGTTGGAAAGGGTTGTATTTGCCCCAAGAGTTCCAAACGTTACCTCCTTCAGCAAAAGTAAGAGCATAAATTTTAGCAGTCTGGTTCATTGAAATCGGATATCTTAATTCTAACGTAAATCTGTTATAAATAGTACCTCCACCTTTTTGAGTAATATCATCAACAGTTCCACCGTAAGTAGAAGCGTTTTCATAACCTCTTAACGGAATCAATTCTCTACCATCAAATCTACCACCAAAAAGCCCTGTACCTCCTACATAGAATCTTTCAAATGGCGGTGCCCCCAATTCTTTGTTGTAACCATCCATAAATCCCATTTCAGCAGAAGATCTTAAAACCAATTTACCTACAACTTCGTTATAAACGTCAGCTTTGAATTTGATTTTGTAGAATTCCATCCACTTATACTTGTCTGTAGGAGCCATTGTAGAATAATCTTTATTACTAAACAATGAATATGGCGGAGTAAATTTACCTGATAATTCGATATTTGAACCCATCGTCGGGAAAATAGGATCAATACCCGCAGAGTTTCTGCTTAAACCTACATTTAAACTTAAGTTATTGGCATTTCCATATAATTCCGTTGTATCTCCAAATTCGAACGGATAGTTGCTGAAGTTATATTTCTGGAACTGAATTCCTGTATATAATGAGAAATAATCATCCGGCCATTTCAACAATCTGTTTAAACCGACCGTTGCGGAGAAAATATTCAATCTCTGATCCGGACCGCTTACCTGACTGTAATTAACTCTTGAGTTATTTAAACTTACAGAAAGTGCAGTTGGCTTTGTTCCAAATAACCATGGCTCAACAAATGAGACACCATAATTCTGGAAATATTGTCCTGCCTGTGCAGTTATAGATAATGTTTGCCCATCACCTTGAGGAACCGGTCTGAAATCTTTAAATTTAAGGAAGTTCTTCAGTGAAAAGTTGTTAAACGTCAATCCTAAAGTTCCGATAAAGCTGTTACCACCGTAACCTGCCTGTAACTGAACCTGAGAAGATCCTTTTTCTACCAATTTCCAGTTGATATCAACAGTATTATCTTGTTGATTCGGCTGAATATCCTGACCGATCTGTTGAGGATCGAAGAAAGACATCCCAGCTAAATCAAAATATGTTCTTTTGATTTCTGTTTTCTTGAATAATTCTCCCGGCTTTGTTCTTAAAGCTCTTAAAATAACGTGATCATGAGTTGTGGTATTTCCTTCCCAGGTTACTCTGTTCCATGTAGCCTGTTCTCCTTCGTTGATTCTGATCTCAAGATTGATTGCATCACCATTTACAGATTTTTCAACAGGTGTAACGTTTGAGAAAAGGTAACCGTTGTTCATGTATATTGACTTGATATCTGAATCATCTTCTTTACCTCCGTCTTCACCAACTTTTTTGTTGAATCCTACTGCATCATATATATCTCCTTTTTTGTATCCTAAGATTCTCTGAAGATATTCTGTTGAGTAAACTGTATTTCCGGTAAATGTAATATCACCGATGTAATATTGTTTTCCTTCACTCAGTTTTACGTTGATTTCATAATTATTTTTCTTATTTCTCCAAACAGAATCAGAAACAATCTGTGCATCTCTGTATCCTAAAGAGTTATAATAGCTGATAAGGCTTTGCTTATCTTCCTGATATTTTTCTTCAACAAATTTAGATGACTTCAAAATACCACCAATTCCGAATCTCTTCTGTTTGGTTTCTTTGAATGCCTTCTTTCTTAATTTAGCATCAGTAACGCTTTGGTTTCCTTCAAACTCGATATGGCTGATCTTTACTCTTCTGCCTTTGTCAACATTGATCGTCCAGTCAACCAAATTAGGATCACCTGCATTTACTTTATCTTCAATACTGATTTTAGCATCAGCAAAACCTTTTTTCACATAATCCTTCGGGATATTTGTTTTAAGGCTCGAGATAAGATTCTGAGTAATCTTTGTACCTGGTTTCAGGTTATTGTCTTTAGCTAATTTTTCATTTTTAGATTTACCAATCCCTTTTCCTGTGAATTTTACTTCGCCAAGGTCTTTTAAATCTTCAAGATAAAATTTTAAAACTACTGTTTTACCTTCAATGCTTTGAATGTACACTTCTACTTCAGAGAAAGATTGTGTGTCCCAAAGTTTTTTGATGGCACCACTGATTTTCTGTCCCGGAATATCTACCTCTTCTCCTTTTGTAAGACCTGTAAATCTTAGAATCTGAGCCGGTGTATATTTTTTTACCCCATCAACAACAATGTCTTTCAGAGTGTAAGTTCCTGTTTGATTTTCCGCAAGAACAGAGGTGGTATTAACCGCTGTGCTGTCTTGTGGCGTCACCTGTCCATAAAAATGTGCAGAAGCAGCAAACATAATGATGGGTAATAGTCTAAACTTCATTTTATCTTAATCTTTCTTTTCTTAAATTACTGGATTTGTATCTGTTCGCCTGTAAGGCCATACCTTCTTTCCTTGTTTTGATAATCTACAACACATTGAAAAAAGATATCTTTTGTGAAATCTGGCCACAAAACATTGAGAAACTGTAGCTCTGCATAAGCAATCTGCCAAAGCAGGAAATTGCTTATCCTTGTCTCACCACTGGTTCTAATCAACAAATCTACAGGTGGAAAATCTTTTGTATAGAGATAATTCTCAAATAATTTTTCATCAATATTTTCTACATCAACCTTGCCTTCTTTTACGTCGGTGCTGATGTTTTTAACTGCATTAAGAATTTCGTTCTGCGAACCATAACTGATTGCCAGAACTAAATTTCCTTTTGTGTTTTCTTTTGTAAGCTCAACAACTTTTAAAAGCTGCTCTTTTACTAATGTTGGTAATTTTTCTAAATTTCCGATAACATGCATTCTCAAACCTTTACTGAAGATCTCTTCCGCTTCCAAAAGCAATGTCTCGGTAAGAAGAGTCATGAGTGTATTTACTTCATCCGTAGGACGTTTCCAGTTTTCTGAGGAAAATGTATACAGTGTGAGATATGGAATATTAACTTCATTACATGCGTTAATGGCATTTCTTACTGCATTAATGGCATTTTTATGACCAAACGTTCTTTCTTCGCCACGAGATTTAGCCCATCTTCCATTACCATCCATAATGATGGCTACATGCTGCGGTAAATTCTCGGAATTTATTTTTTCTTTAATCAACGACATAATTAATTAATCACAATAACATGGTGGTCTTCCGAAAGAATAGGTCAATCCTAAACTAAAGGTATTCATCCAATCTCTTGATTCTAGATCTCCTATATTTCTGCTGCCGATAAAAGCAGCTTCTCTTTCTTTAGAAACAATAAAATAATCTCCTGTCTGCAAAAGCGATCCGCCGGTAGAAGGATTTAAAATATCTGCATTGTAATTAGACACCACATCTTTAGCAAGTATTTTGCTGTGATCTAACTGATCTGTTAATGCAAGTCTGAATGTAGCTTCCGCAAAAATTGCCCAACCGTGGTTGAATTTATACTTTAGACCAACACCGAAAGGAATATGAGCCACTGTTTTTCTACCCATTGTATATTCTGTGGTAGTCACAAAATCAAGCTCATCATTTGGAGCTTGCGCCACACCATCTGCATTTCTTCTGAAGTCATGATTTAACGTTGCTTTTGGTGCGTCAAACATCAAGCCTCCAATCCCAGCAAAAATATACGGACTTATCATACTTAGTTGCTCGTTATTCACCGGAAACAAATTGTACTCGAAAACAACACTTGCTTCATATACATTGTTTTTCCCGTATGAGTTCCTGTTTCTTCTATATTCTTCCTTTGCAGCTTTATCACTGAACTGAACCTGATTATACCCTAAATCTACTCTTACAGTCTGATGAGGGTTAAAATTAAATCTATATAACAAACCACCATAAAAAGGAACTCCCCAATCTGAAGCCCTGTTTAAATCCAATGGCTGCTGCAAAATGTAATTGGTATTTCCTATATCGCCTACCAAATTACTCATGCCCAGACGAATTCCCAATTCATTTCTTTGTGCATTTACACTTACCATTGTACCTAAGAGGGTAAGAAAGCTAAACAATAATTTTTTATTCATAGAAGAATATGGATTTATGGTTATTTTAAAAATTAATTTTTGCAAATATAAAACATTTTTGTATTAATGATAACCTTAATGTTTCGTTAAAAATAAACAAAAAAACATAATTTATTATAAAGTAAACGACAAACTGGCAAAATTATTCTTTTTTTAACAGAATGCATGGATCTGATAAGAGCAAACCCTCATCATCTGAGGGTTTTTTATCATTAACTTTTTTTGTCTAAATAAGCTTTTATAAAATTTCTTAATTTTATCAGAAAAGGTTCTTTATAGTTTTTATCTTCATCAAAATAACCATAGCCATAACCGTATCCGTAACCATATCCGTAACCGTAGCCATAACCCTGTTTCACGACGTAATCATTATAAACAATTCCTAAATGTTTGATCTCGTCATTATGATACTTTTCAGAAATCATTTTAAGCATGTACTTCTCTGTATATTCATGACGAACAATATATAGATTAGCATCCGAATATTTCATCAAGTCATAAGAATCTGCGACTAATCCTACAGGAGGTGAGTCAATAATAATAAAGTCGTATAAGGTTTTCAGCTCCTCAATTAGCTTGAGATTTTTATCGCTCATCAAAAGCTCTGATGGATTTGGAGGAATAGGCCCCGATGTGGCAACATCAAGATTTGGAATCTTCGTTTTATTAATAATCTGGTCAATACCTACTTCACCTGTTAAATAATTAGAGATACCATTCTTATTATCAATATTAAAATCTCCAAAAATTTTAGGCTTTCTAAGATCCATCCCAAGTAAGATGGTTTTTTTGTCACTTAAACCTAAAACAGATGCCAAGTTGATGGAAACATATGTTTTACCTTCACCACCGACAGAAGAAGTAACCAAAATTACTTTACTTTTACCGTCTTCGCTTGCCAAAAATCTCATATTGGCTCTTATCCCACGGAAAGCTTCTGACACCGAAGATTTAGGATGTTCTAAAACCGTAAGCATGTTTTCGTTTGTATTGTTCCCAATAACTCCGAGTAATGGTATTTTAGTAACCGTTAAAAGTTCTTTTATGTTTCTGATTTTACTGTCTAAAAGTCCGCCAATTAAAATAAAAGCAAACGGCAACGCAAGCAGACCTGCGATGATAGCCATCTTCGTTCCTTTCACATTGGGTCCGATCGGTCCTTGTCCTAAATTTTTAGCAGGGTCGATTACCGTAATATCCGGTTGATTGGTTGCCAATCTCATTTTACTTTCATTCTGTCTGCTGAGGAGACTGTTGTAAGTAGCTTCAATCATATTATACCCTCTCTCTGCATCAAGATACTTTCTTTGTTTTTCAGGATAGGTAGACAATTCTGAATTAGCTAAGATAACTTGCTGATCTATCTTGTTAAGCTGATCCGTGTAAACCGTATAAATATTTCGTAATGATCCTGTAGAATTTTGCTTGGCATCATTGATCAGTCTGTTGATCTCCTTCATTGGTTCAGAATTCGGAGTGTAAATAGATGCAAGCTCTCTTCTTTTAAGATATAGTGCTTTCAATTCTGAAACAGAGGCAGAAAATAGACCATCTTCAAAACCTGCAGCAGAACTGCTGATCATTTTATCAAAATTTTGCGTTTCTACGCTGTTTCTTATATTATTAAGGGAAGACATCTTACTTAGAATTTCAGCTTTTTTAGCTTCTAAGTCCTTTATTTCCTTTAATGATTTTTCATCACGATTATCAATATCATATAGTTTCTCTGAAATTTTCAGAAAATTAAGAACAGAACCACTAGAGTCTAATTTTTTTCTGATACTTGCAAGGTTTTCTTTCAGATAATCTGCCGTGTTTTTGTCAACAGTATTTTTGTCTATAAACCTTTTTTTCTGAAGCTCAGTAACAGATTTATTGAGAAAATTTACTGTACTGTTTAGATTATATCCTGTCTTGGAAATAATCATAATTGTATTGATTTCTTTATCAAAATCTACTCCAACACTACCAATAATCCCGTTTACAGCATCATTTACTGTTGTAAGATTTACAATAATATTTTCGAGTTTGATTTTAGTTGCTGCAGGGTTTGGAACCAATCTGAATCTTAAATTTGGAGAGGTATACCATTCATTAACTCTAATAATTTTATTCGCTGGTCTAGCAAAACCGTCAACAGCCTGAAAACCTTCAAATTCGTAAGAGTAAAGATTTGTAGACTCACCTTCTTCCGGTAAAACGACTTCATAAGAACCTCCTCCTTTTGGAATTAATGTAATCGGATAATTGACTTGTTGCAAATGCTTTCTGTCAATATCTAAGAAAACCGGAGAATCATCCTTATCGAGATAAGTTGATTTGATGAAACCTTTTGTCTGATAATTTACAAATAGATTGAGTTCTTTAACCAAAAACTCGTTATGAGATCTTGACAAAAGCATCTTTTTTAAATACACTCCATCCTGATTACCACCTTGTCCCCAGATAAAATTAATAGATTGATTGGGTGTAAAATAACTTGCAGTACTATTTGAAATACTTAACGAAAGATTTGATGAATATACATTCTGAGCATAGTATTTACCATAAAACCAAGAAGTTCCATAGCCAATAAAGAACATAAAGACAAACCAATACCAATTTTTTAAGAGTCTTCTTAAAAAATGTTCAATATCAAATAAAGCAAAAGTTCCGAACTTTTCTTTCTGAGCTGCATTTTTATCTACAGTTGCTTCTTTTCCTGGAATCATAATTAAAGGTTTTTAAGAAGCAGATAAATTGATAATGCAGTAGTAATCACAGTAACTCCGCTTATAAGGGTCTGAATAGGATCTTTTCCGAATCCGTTTAAGCTTCTTCTCTGAGTGGTCAGTAAAATCTCATCGCCATTCTGTACATAGTAATAAGGAGAATTCATTACATCTTCTCGGGTAAGATCTATTTTAGCCACTTTAATTCCTTCCGGAAGTTTTCTGTGGATAACAATATTTTTCCTGTCGATTGTTCTGTTTAAACCTCCATTGATTGAGATTGCTTCTGTGAGTGTCAGCGTATTTTTGTGTGCTTTTTTCTCTCCTGTAATTCCCACGGTCTCAATATCTCCCAAAATATAATAAGTAATCCCGTCGATATTAAGTCTCACTTCAGATTTGCCTTCCTGAAAATTTTCATTTACTTTCTCCTGAAGCTCTGAACTGATTTCTTCTATTGTTCTTCCTTCAGCCTTCACGTAGCCTATTCCAAAAACATTAATATCACCTTTCGAATCAACTTTTAGTCCATTAAAATAGATGGTCGCATTACCCCCGGTTCCTGCACCGGAAGTTCCTCCTCCTGACATAGTGATATTTCCGCCACCATTTGTTCCGGAAGAATTTAATGAAGAATAAAACTGTGCTGCATCTCCTTTTGGAGTCGTAACAATATTCAGCGTTAACATATCATTTTTAGTAATCCTGTAGATTGGAATATTGTACGGAATTAAACCTTCTTCGTTAATGACAAGACTTTCACTTGGCTGCATATATTTAACATCTTTGCTTGTAATGCAAGACGTCAAAAGGAACGGTAATATTAAAATTAGTAGATACTTATAAAATTTCATCATAAATTAATGTAGTTTGCAAAAATAGAAATTTAATTATTATATTTTAATTTATTATTTCTAAACATAAATATAAAATCGGGAAGATATGCTCCGAGAAAACCAAGCAATAAAATCATCACCAAAAGTAGATTTACATCAGTATGCCTAAAAAGATAAGCTATAGTAACAATAAAAAGATAATAAGATATAATATAGAAACTTGCTCTTCTATGAGTAAGATCAAGTCTTAATAATTTATGGTGAATATGATTTTTATCTGCCAAAAAAGGAGATTTCTTGTTGTACAATCTTATAATAATCACATTTAATGTATCCACAATAGGCAGAATCAAGATAGCAACAGCAATCACCGGAGCAGATTGCAAATGGTATCTAGGAACGTATGGCAACTTTCTGTCTATAAAAATATCTATAAAACAAATACAGGTAAAGGCTAACAAGAAGCCTAAAAGCATAGAACCTGTATCTCCCATAAAAATTTTTGCGGCTCTGTAGTTGGTGAGATTATAATAGAGAAATCCAAGTACAGATCCAATTATAATTACCGATAGAATAACAAGAGGAAAATTATACGGGCCTAAACGATAGTAGCTGATTCCAAATAGTGCACTGCAGATCAAAGAATATCCACCAGCCAAACCGTCAATTCCGTCAATAAGATTAAAAGCATTGATGAGAATAATAAATGTTATGATGGTGAAAATCACGCTTACAAGATAATTGATCTGATAAACTCCGCAGATGCCAAACAGATTTCTGATCCTGACATCCGAACCAATAACAATAAAAGCTGACACTATAATCTGGGCCACCAATTTTTTATAAGCACGCATTACCACAATATCATCCATTACCCCAACATAAAGCAGAATAACTAACGATGCAAAAAGAAATTTATATAAATCAAAAAGCTCGTATGCAAAAACTGATGCACAGATTCCGATGGAATAAAAAATAGCAATACCACCAAGATTAGGAATTTTCCGTATGTGCGAGCTCCTCACTCCAGGCTCATCCATCAGATTTTTTCTTCTGGAAATCTTAGTAATCGTTGGGATCGAAAAAAAGGTAATAAAAAAGGAGAACAGAAAACCCAGACCTATTTTTACGTAAAAAATAGAAATTCCAGAGTGATCCAAGAACAATTCAAAATTCTTCATTTTTTTTCTATTTAAGTACTTTTCGGGCTTTATTGCCTTTAAAGTCTTAATGAAATCATTGTCAATCAGTTAAATGTGAGCTGACAAATTGCTTTCCATTTGTGTTTATATTAATTTTCTTATCAGTTTTTTTTGCCCGGTAAAGAACAGCAAATAAAAGACTTTTTTTTTCAGGGGCAAAGATAAAAGATAATTCTTATCAAAACGACTGTAAATCAATATATCTTTAAAATTAATATTCCGTTCCTTCATAAAAACCTTCAGACTGTGTGACATTTTATAAAAAACAGATTCATCTTTAACGAACGCCAGATAAGCCAAAAACGTATAAACTCCCTCTAAAATCTGGAAATTTTTCAATTCTTTCAACTTTATCGAATACTGTGAAGTTTTAAAATAAAGTTCAACATCTTCCACTGCTTTCAAAATATCCAGACCTTTTTCTGTATGACTTTTTGAAATTGAATCTGTACGTTCCAAATATTGATAATGATAATTCTGGGTCTGCGCCAGGGTTTTACATTCCAGTAAAAGCTGCGGAATCAGCTGAATATCTTCAAAATGCACTCCTTTTTTAAATCTTTTTCCAGCAAAAATTTCTTTTTTAAACAATTTATTACACGCAAAATAACTTAAATCAGAAAATACGGAAAAATTCTCATTAAGGTCAATTTTCTCCGGCATATTGGGAATTTGCGTCAGCTTTTGAGTTACATTACCGTTCTCATCCACTTTCTGTATGTTGCAGATCACCATTTCGGCATGATGTTTTTCTGCAAGGTCAATCATTTCTTCAAACATTGTTTGAGAAACATAATCATCACTATCTACAAAACCTAAATAATCTCCGGTTGCATGATCAATTCCAAAATTTCTTGCATCGCTTAATCCGCCGTTTTCTTTAAAAAAAGCTTTGATCTTGCCAGGAAATCTATTCGCAAAATCCTGAATGATGTTTTCAGAATCATCTTTGCTCCCGTCATTGACTACTAAAATTTCAATATTCTGATAAGTTTGATTCACCAAAGAATCAAGACATTTTGCCAGATAATTTTCGACATTATAAACCGGAACGATGATGGAAATTTTTGAGGGAACGTTTTTCATCATTTAGCTTTTGGTAAATCTCGAACTCAGCCAGCCTTTCTTAGCTTCATCAAAATCTTTTCTTGAGCACGGAATACAGTTTTCTATATTTTCATCATCTCCGAAATACCAAAGATTGCTGAATGTATCCCGTTTAAAGGCATACTGTCTATCTTCAATCAAAACATAAAACATTTCATATTGCCTTTCTTTCGGATGCGAATGCTGAATGTTGATTCCTTCAATCAGATACCAGATCATTTGTGCCAAAAGCTGATGATTGAGCTGATTTTCAGAGTAAATATTATAATTAAAAATTCCTACAGATTTCAGATTTTCACTCAAACCGATCTCTTTCATATAGGCACAAATTTCTCTTCGGTTCAAACCGTTTACTTGTGGATTCATTGAGAATGCATCGCTGAAACTTTCAATAGCATCACAATTCACAGTTACCAGATCGGCTTTTCTGAAAAAAGGTTCGGTACGTTCAGTAGAATTCATCATCTCAGCCAAACGGACGATATCAAATTCAACTTCCTTGATCAGTTTCACAGAATCAGATTCGTTCAAATGCTTTTGATAACCTAAGTGATGATAATTTTTGATAGAGAAATTTTTTGAGCCTAAAATTTTGCTTAAAAAAGTATGCTCATCAATTCCTTCCCCCTGTTTGAGTGAAATAACATTACTGATTTGTGTATAATTGATATTCTTCTGATGAAAATTTAATCCCGAAAACAAAGAAAAAGCAAAATCATTAGAACCACCAATGATCACCGGAATAGCTCTTTTATAATGACAGGCTGAAAGGACTTCCTGCAAAATATAATGAGAATCTTCCACCGATTTTCCTGAAACCAAATCTCCCAGATCAACCACCGGAATTTCAAAATCAAGTTTTGAGAGTTTGTAAAATTCTCTTCTTATTGCTGTAAAATCCTGTACTTCCGCATCGCCGTTTGCGCCTCTGTAATCTGAAACGAAAAGCAAAACAATGCTGTCTTCTTTTATTTCTTTGGTAATCTGATTGCCGATCTGCCAGTTTTCTGTCCTGAAATTTCTTGGGGAAATGATAAAATCTTCAAAATCCATGTTCTCAAATATGCTTAATAATGTCCAAAAATATTAAAATTAAATGATTAAGCAGAGTTTAGAAATCAGATTTTAGAATTGAAAGTAATTTTCTGCTGTCAACCTTGTCAAAGTTTAAAACTTTGACAAGGTTTCTAAGATATTTATTGGAATCAAAATATTATAGTATATTATTTCAGAAGGTTAAACAAGAAAAATATTGTAACAAGTAGAGTAGAAATAATTGTAACTAGTGAGTATAAATTAGTTTTACTAATATTTTTTCTATATCTATCTTCATTAAAATTTTCTAATAAATATGCTTCCATTCTGCTTTTTTCCATTATCATATATTCAATAAAAATAAAGATACAAAGATTGATAATCGGAAAAATAATCATCCACATAGGAACATCATCTTTAAGCTTACCTAATGCAAAGAAGCCAGCTATCAGAATGTTATTGAAATTAAACAGTTTATCATTAATCCGATCAAAATATTTAAAAACATCTCTTACTCCATCATATGCTTTTTTCTCAAGTGATATTATTTGTTTATCGCAGTCGTCAAGAATATTATTTAATTCCTTCTGTGATTGTTCAACCTCTTTTAATAATCTTTCTGTTTCTTCATCAAGATTCTCATTGCTTTTTTTCATAGGATTTCTTTCAAAGTTAATTTAATTTTAAAATATCCTATTATTTCTAACAATTAAACTTTACCTTTTAAAATCTCAAACACAAAAGCCGTAGACGTTTCAAACGCTCCGCCCTGCGTTGCTCCAAATAAGAACTGTGGTCTTTTTCCGTCTTTGCTCATCAGGATCATCGGGCGTTCCAGTCTTCCGAATCTTTTTAAATGTTTTGGCGGTTCAGGTTCCTGAATGTAATGTTTCATTTCAAGATAAGCGATTTCAGGTTTTGTCCAATGCAACCCGTCTTTTGTTGTTAAATGCAGACCGTATTCGTGATTATAAAATCCCATGTCACGAGCAACCATATGGAATTTTCCGTTTTGCTTCCAGACGAAAGCATCTTCAAGCTGAGCATTGTTGGGCAAAGAAGAAAAATCAATCACCGGATTTTCAGAAACCTTTTTATAAGGTCCCATTGGTGAATCTGCTTTTGCCAAGCCATATTTTCGGTTTCCTCGGACAGCTCCTTTCTGGGTTTCATACTCTTCGGTATTCCAGGATTTATAAAAAAGCCAGTATTTACCATCGTTTCCTTTTACAAAAGCGGGATTTGTGGTACAATGGTCGTCCCAATCGCCTTTTTCTCCCGGAAGAAGCAGTGGTTTTTCGGGTCTTGCCCAATCTCCGTCAAGGCTTTTAGAAGTAGCCAGTCCGATTCTTTTGGTATTCGTCTTTCCGTTAGAATTTCCCATGAAGAACAGATAATACTGATCTTCCACTTTCTTGATCAAAGGATTGTGACAGGTTGTTGCATCCCAAAATTCACCCCCTCTCGGAGTGAGAATAACTTGTTTGTGCTGAAATTCGTCAAAAGGAGAATTTGCTTCTGCACGGCAGATTTCCGAACCGTTGAGCCAGCCTCCCATTCCTTTTTCTTTTTTCCATCTTGAATAAAAGAGATGTACTTTTCCATCCTCACCCCAGATCGGCGAACTGCACCAAATGTAATACCCATCCAATTCCAGTGATCTTCCGATGGGTTTTAAATTGAAATAAGGTTTATCTGAAAAATCAAATGCATGGGTAAATGATGAACCAACGAATACCGTTGCGATTCCCAAAGCTGAAATTTGCAGAAATTCTTTGCGGGTAAAATTCTTGGATGCACTCATAATATTGATTTAAAGCTAATTTAATACTAATGTTAATGTTGAGCATCCTGCGCTTTCGGGTGAGATTTTAAAGAATTTGAGACAAATATTTAATCTCAGAATTTTCTTGGGATATTTTATAGTTTTTTTAATCTCGCAAATTTGGAAGATTATGCAGATTTTATAAAAAACAAACCTGCATAATCCACAAGAAAAATGATTTTAATTTTTTTAATAAAAAAAGTGATTTCATAATGGATCGGGTAAAAGAATTAATAGCCCGATTTAGTTACCGGTGATTAAAATCATAGACGTAACAAACCCCTTTTGAAATCATCAAAAGGGGTTTATATTTAAGCTTAAAACTATTATTTCTTAGCAGCTGGCTTCTTAGCCGGAGCTTTCTTAGATGTTGTCGTTTTCTTTGCGGCCGGCTTTTTTGCTGCAGGTTTTTTCTTCTCAGCGAAAGCCTTAGGATCCTGCGCGGTAATCCATTTTTTAACCTCATCAAGAGAAACTTCTTTCAAGTCGTCGGCTTCATACTTGGTGTCATCTTTTTTCTTTGGAATTTTGAACATTGCTTTTCCAAATTTGATGAATGGTCCCCATCTTCCGTTTTCAAGGGAGATTTTCTCTTTCTCCCATTGTTGGATGTATCGGTTGGCTTCTTTTTCTAATTTAGCTTCAACCAATTCATTAATGTCGCTTTGAGAAAGATTATCAAAATCATATCTCTTAGGAACATTGATAAAGATGCTCTGATATTTGATGAAAGGTCCGAATCTACCGGTTCCTTTGGTAATAGGTTCGCCTTTAAAAGTTGCGATGGGTGCATCTGCCAACTTCTTTTCAGCAATGATTTCCTCTGCACGTTTTTGATCTACAGAAAGTGGATCTTCACCTTTCGGAATGCTGATATATGTTTCACCCCATTTCACATAAGGTCCGAATCTTCCGACTCCGATAGTCACACTTTGACCTTCAAAATCATTTAATTCAAATGGTAGTTTAAACAATTCTAAAGCATCATCTAAACCTATTGTTGCAATGTTCTGCCCCGCCATTAACGATGCAAAAATTGGCTTTTCTTCGTCGTCCTGTTCACCAATCTGAATCATTGCGCCAAATCTTCCGATTCTTGCGTAAACATTTTTTCCGGTTTTCGGATCTACGCCTAAAAGACGTTCTCCGTTGGCACGGTCTGCATTTTCTTCTACATCTTCAATTCTTGGATGAAATTTTGAGTAGAAATCGGTCATCATTTCTTTCCACTTTTGATCTCCATTGGCAATTTCGTCAAAACTTTCTTCGACTCTTGCCGTAAAACCGTAATCCAGAATTTCCGAGAAATTATTGGTTAAGAAATCATTCACCACTTCACCAATATCGGTAGGAACAAATTTATTTTTGTCACCCCCAAATTTATCTTCAAGAACTTCTTTTTTGATTTTATCTTTTGCTAAAGAGATTTTCACCACTTCACGAATCTGCGGTTCGAGCTCTCTTTTGTCTACATATTCACGATTCTGAATGGTCTGAATAGTCGGAGCATACGTTGACGGACGACCAATACCCAATTCTTCCAGCTTTCTTACCAAACCTGCTTCTGTATATCTTGCGCTTGGTCTTGTGAATTTTTCTGTAGCAGTGATTTTTTTATAGTCTAAAACTTCACCTACTGTAACTTTCGGCAATAATTTTTCGTTGCTTTCTTCGTCTTCATCCTCGGTTTTTACAATTCCGTATGCTTTTAGGAAACCATCAAAGATGATGACCTCACCCTGCGCTTCAAAATGCTGCGGAAGTGTTGCATTCCCAATTTCAATAACCGTTTTCTCAATTTTAGCATTTGCCATCTGAGAAGCCAGCGTTCTTCTGTAAATCAACTGATATAATTTACTTAGCTGAACATCACCAATTGATTTTACGGAAAAATCTGTCGGACGTATCGCCTCGTGAGCTTCCTGTGCAGAAGATGATTTGGTAGTATATTTTCTTGGTGCAGAATATTCCGCTCCATATTCTGATATAATTTGATTTTTAGCCCCGTCAATGGCTTCCTGGGATAGATTTACGGAGTCAGTTCTCATATAAGTAATAAAACCTTCTTCGTATAATCTCTGAGCCAGACGCATCGTATTAGTTACGTTGTAGCCCAATCTTGATGAAGCTTCCTGTTGAAGTGTAGAGGTGGTAAAAGGTGCAGAAGCAGAACGTGTTCCCGGTTTGGTCTCAACATTCAGAACTTTAAATTCTGTCGTTCTTGCTAATTCCAAGAATTTTTCTGCGTCTTCTTCCTTTTCGAAATCTTTTTTAAGTTTTGCAGCAATTTCCTGCTCAGATTTATTTAAGAAAATTCCGTCAAGCTTAAAACTTGCTTTTGGGGTAAACTGTCGTATTTCTTTTTCTCTTTCAACAACCAATCGTACTGCAACCGACTGCACTCTTCCTGCAGACAATCCTGGCTTTACTTTCTTCCATAGTACAGGAGACATTTCAAAACCTACGATTCTGTCTAAAACTCTTCTCGCCTGTTGAGCGTTGACTAAGTTCTGATCAATATCTCGTGGATTTTCAATTGCCTTTAAAATAGCATTTTTGGTAATCTCGTGGAAAACAATTCTTTTTCTGTTTTCGGGTTTCAGCTTTAATTCATCTGCCAAATGCCAAGCGATAGCTTCACCTTCGCGGTCTTCATCGGAAGCCAACCAAACCATTTCGGCTTTTTTTACTGCAGATTTTAATTCTGTTACCAGTTTCTTCTTGTCGGCAGAAACTTCGTAATCCGGACTGAAGGTGGCAAGGTCAATTCCCATTCCTTTTTTCGGAAGATCACGGATGTGTCCGAAGCTTGATTTGACTTCGAAATCCTTCCCTAAATATTTCTGAATAGTTTTTGCTTTTGCCGGAGACTCGACGATTACTAAATTTTTCGACATTCTCTAAATTTTTGCAAAAGTAAAGCTTTTTTATTATATAGATTTTTCATCAGATCATTTTATGCAATAATTCGAGGGGTGCAATGAAGATTCTGTAGAAAAAACCTTCAAAAGTAAAGCCTCTTCCTGACATTTCAACGCGATATATCAAGGACAAAATAATGATAAATAATGTAATGTAGAATTTTCGATTTATTTTTAATATTTCTGATTTGGTTGAATTAACGCTATCCTTCAGATGCATTGCGAAAAGCACTATAATGAATATCATGTGAATATACATCCATCTTCCCCAATCAATTGCCAGATAAAACAATGGCAAAGAGAAGATAAAAGCACTTATTAATAAAATAGATATCATCTTTCGGTCAGTTTGATATTTTAAATAAAACCTTAGATGAATGACTGATAGTGTAAAACTTATGAAATACAATCTGTATTCTTTAAAATGTTCTATCATGTATTGCCTTTCATTGATATCCCAAAAGAAAATACCTTTAGTCAAAACCACTCCCCTGTTCTGAAGAATTTGTAAAGATTGCCCTTCATTGATATTATTACCTAAAAGTGTAATGAAAGCAGCAGGGACAAAAACAGCTATGAGGTATTTTAAATACGTTTTTAATTCAAATTTTCCGGCTTTTAAATATAATGCAATCAGAAAATAAGGAATGAAAAACAAAGTAATCTCATGAAAGAACATGGCAATAAAAAGCCCTGTACAAACAAGATATTCTTTCGATTTTGAAAGGGAATTTTTATTTAAATGATATGCAAAATAAGCGAACAGAAAAAAAACTATAAACTCTTTCTTACCTACATAATCTACACAATTGAAAATCCCTACAAAACCTATGGAAGATAATAAAAGTGAGAGATAAAGAAAAGTTGCCTCTTTATACTGTATCAATTTGAAATAGAAATAAAAAAAACCTGAAATAATAATGACCTGAAAAAAATAGACTAATAAATTCAGTCTGATACCTGAAACATCCTGTAAAAAGAAGAAAAAACTTCCGGAAAGCCCTCTTCTTTTGAAACCTCCGTCCTGATAATTGATGAGCCAGTCACCCAAGATATATCCGTCTGATTTTGCATTATGCAGATAAGTAAAAACCAGCGCAAACAGGGCTGTTGCGACAATTATGACATAAATAAAAATTTTAATATTAAAAAAGGATAAAATTTTCTCTCGTTTCATCATATGTTTTCGGATTTACTTTCCATAAAAAAAGAAGCAAAACAGCTCTTAAAATACTTTGCAAATCTATTGTTTTTAAGGAATCAAAAATATGAATTTACAAAGAGCTAAGCACTATTTTGTTTCTTTTTAATGTAAGAATTCGAGAAAATTCTTTTGTAGTTTTATTTTTTCAAAATCTTTACCACCGTATTAGAATTATTGATTCTTACCAAATAAATTCCCTGAGCAAGTGAAGAAACATCTGTCTGGGTGTTTTCAAACTTCCCTGATTTCACAAGCTGACCGGAAGCATTATAGATTTGATAGTAATAATCTTTCACATCTGTTGCTTTAATATACAATACATCTTTCACCGGATTTGGGAAAAGTGTGATTTTGTTTTCTTTTGCAATCTGCGAAATCTCTTTTTCTGTGAAAATATTTGAGGCTTTTACAGATGCGCCCGCCGTTACCGAAATTGCAGGAATAGGACCGACTTCGTTTCCGTTTTGGTCATATTTAACTTTCACACAACGGCAATTCATTCCAAAATACGGGTCATTGTTATCATGGAAGGCAATCATACCGTTTGAAGACGCATTGAAAAGTAGATTGATCGGTCTGCCTATATAGTTTGAATTTAAAGCAGCCGTCCAAATACCCGGATATTGAAAATTATTTACATCAAAAGTTCCCTGTGCAGTTTGATTGCCCATCACACTTCTAAAGCCACGCGAACCGGAATTAGGATAATTACCTACCAAATAGCCTGCATCATTAAAAGTATAACCTATTGTAGAAGCTGTGGTATTTTGAACCCTTACTCCCAAATAATCATTAATAACGTTATAACTTGTTGCTGCTTTTTTATCTTTTTTATACCAAGGTGAAATTCCGTAATCAAGATTGGCAATAATAGCCACTCCCGTAAGATCCGGAATCCTCCAACCTTCCGGACAAGGGTCAAACGGAGATTTTTCTCCACCTCTTCCCCACCTGTCTGCGGCAACGTTCGGTTCATTCAATAACCAGTCTGTACCGTTCGTATAATTAGGAACCACACTGTTGAAAGGAGCAAGTGTACTCGGAATCATATAAACTAAAGGATTTTTAACTGAATAAGACAATACTTTAGCTACTTTATCCGAAGTTTTATCTGTTGGTAATATATTCGCATTAGAACTATTCGTATAGGTATCATAAGGAACAATGTAAGATCCTGATAAATTATTATACACTGCAGGAGTAAGTGTTGTGTATGCGACCGCTCCATTTGCATTTGCATTTCCTAAAAATACATTGTACGGCGAACGATTATCAGCAAACTGAAATGATGGTATAGGATCTTTTCTTCCCCACTGATATTGCAAACCTGTAGAAGCTCTGATTTTCTCGTACTCAGCAACAGTTGGCGTAAGAGGATTTGTAATCACAGGAAACGCATCGGTAGCACCTAGATTTCTGTCCATAAACTCTGTTTTTAAAACATCTCCCCGTGGTACGTAATTGACATAATTTGCAGCAGTTGCATTTGGTGTTTCTGTTGTATAATTATAAGAGCCAACTGCTGTATCCGTAACCCAGATATGCCATGACCAATATACAGGATTTGAAATACTCCCATTATGTAAAGTCACAACTGCATTTCCGCTTTGATTTGGATTTAATGAAATTACAATTTTAGAATTAATAAGACCTGAAACCGATCCCGGAGAAGGGTTTGTAACTGTAACTGTATTAATTAAGCCCGTATTTGTCGTCCATAGAACATTTGCTTTAAGATTACTGAAATTTGCAGGGTTTAGAATTTCCGGATTATTTAAAAGCTGACTTTGAACAGAGAAAGCTTTCGCCACAGGAATCTCTAAAGTAGATGCTGATGCAGCTTTTACAACTTGATAGGTATTAGGATTATTTAAACCTTCAACATATTCTTTATTTGCATTTAAATATTGTGTCGGAAAATCATATCCGTTAACAAGATACAAAGGATCTTTAATGCATCTGCATCCGTTTGCATCCGACGTTTTAGCACCTGATGTAGGCATATACCAATATCTCCCTTTTACAGCAGGGTTTGCAGCATCCGGAGTGTCGTTTTGGTATTTATCCGGTACCATAAACAATGCTCTCGCGCTAACTGCAGGAGTTGTATCAAAAAAACGGGTTAATGTTGCCGTCCATAAGCCTACGTGATGCTGATCAGTATATTGTCCTCCCTGAGCATTTATCGCTAATTGTCCTGTACCCGGAAAAACTCCCATATTATTTCCACCAACATTTGACATATCAAAGCCAACATTTGGATACAGTTTAAAACCAGCCATAAAAGCAGGAACATTAGTATCATTAGGCTTTATAATGTGATAGCCATTTGATTCAAAAGCACTTTTACCCAAATTAGTTCTCACACCAAATGGCGAATAATCAATTCTTATATCATCTACATAAGCACCCGATGCCAGATTTGCAACAAGCATTGATGGAACTCTCCATCCGTTCGGGCATGGATCAAAAGGAGATTTATCACGATACGGTGCAGCATTTACATCATTATTATATCCATTGATAACCTTTCCTCTGGAATTATCTGACCATAAATTCAGCTCTGGTAACTTACTGTCAACTAAGCTTGCAGATCTTCCAAACCAGTTGACCATAAGATTTGTGTTATTATTATAATAAGCCGGACCTGAATTATCATCCTTATTCACATAAATTAAACTCAGAGGATTTTTTACAGAAAGCTGAAGATTATTATCTAAAGTCGCATTAGAAAGCAATACAAATTTTCTGAGTACATCAAAATTGATTGCATTGGTGAAATTTTTTGCACCTCGGTGTCTCACTCTTCCGATCGAGCCGGAAACCTCATAAAAATCATTACCCTTCAAAACCAATGGCGGAATAGGATCTTTTCTTCCCCATTGATAAAGCAATCCGCCGCTTCTGTTCCATTCTCCGCTTGTATTGGTATTGGTAATGGCGCCTAAATTTCTATCCATCCATTTCCAATCTGCATCGGGAATATTTTCTATTATTCCGTTTTTTCTTTCTCTTTTAACACCGGTAAAACTTTTATACGTCGATCCGTTGGTAGGATCATCTGTCACCCAAATATGCCATGACCAGAAAATCTCACCATTTAGCCTGAAAGCCACAACAGCATTGCCTTTTTTGGCTTTGTTGATCATGACTTTTATTTTTCCGTTTTCGCCGGAATCAATAACTTCCAGGCTGTAATTGGTGCCGGATTTGATAAGACCGGGAACATCTTCCCAAAGAACATCTGCGGTTACTTTACCTTTAATTGCTCCTGCACTTGCCAAATATTTATAGCTTCGCCACATTTCATATGCCTTCTTCACAGGAATATATAATCCTTCAACATTTTGCGTAGGATCAAAAATATAACTATTGGGTGCTTTTGTCCAGTCGGGAGCAAGCGCAACTCGTGATTGGTCGAGTTTGGAATCATTTGCATCTCCGGAGATCCTGACTAAAGTATCCTTTTTTATGAAGTCTCGTACTACATTTTCAGCAGTAATAAAATCTCTCTCTCTTTCTAACTTACTGTTAGAATACACATTTAAAGAAACTAAGCAAAACATTGCTATTAGATTCTTAATCATTTTACTTTTCATACTTAAAATTGTACTTAATCAAACATTGTCCCAATTTTGAACCAAAACAAACAATAATCAATTTGTTTTAAATATTATCAAAATATAAAATAATTATATTATCAAATAATTAAATGTATTAACATATTGATAATAAATTCATTTTATCAATCCTCGATAAAAGTACAATAATATTAATGAATTTAACATAATATTAAGTGAATTTTTCTTAATATCAAGAAAATTTAGCGCAAAACAAATCACCACAATGTGGTATGTAAAAATAAGTTAGAAAATGATGGAAATATTAAGGTAAAATATGATTTTTATATAGATCAATTGTAAATCTACCACCAATAATGTTTTTAAAACTCGCAAAAACTATAAAGTTAAAAAGTACAAGCGAAATGATAATTGTATAGATCAATTTCTTTGTATTGTCCGAAACAACATACATAGTATTTGGAATGATAATATAAGAAAAACCAATAAATGCGCCCGCCAATCTTGAAGAAAAGATAGGATTGTTTCTGAATATGAAATAGAAACAAATTCCAATCACAGCAAAATTCCGATGATACTCATAATAAGGAAACTTTTTTTTCATCTGGGTGTCAAAAGTGAAAAGAAAGAACGTAAGAACAGCCATCATCCCTTCAGGTATCCCAATACCGCCGTTCAGACGCTGTGTAGTTTCATCAATATAACCGTTAAAACCCTCAACCAGAACATTATCTCCGGCAATATTATCTAAGAAACCACCAAAAAACCTGTACACCTCAAACGGTGAGGCAAATATAGATGCAATAATCAAGATAAGCATCCATACTTTATTTAACGGAACACGCGCTACCCAGTACATGGGTAAGAAAATATAACAAACGTTATGAATACCGGCACCTAAATAAACACATAGTAAATATAAAATCAATTTCTCTTGTTTGATGAATCTGATGCCATAGTAAACAATAAAAGAACCTAAACATTGCCGAATCTGCCCGCTTTCACCAATAAAAAACCCCGGAATAAACATAAAAAGAATAAAAGTGAAAGGGTAAAATGTATTATCATCAACATACTCTATTTTAAGGAAAATCGTAATAATAGCAATCACCAATGTCAAAACATAGAACGGCGCCTCAAATACATTAATCAAAATTTTGTTAATCAAAACAAAAAGCCACTCCAGCTCTACGGGTCGGGGTCCTTCCAAAAAAAATGCTTTGAGAATTATACTTACATAATCTTTGGTATCAGAGTAAATATAAATCCCTACATAACTGCCGTAATCTGGCCCTACATGATCTCTCAACCCTGCTAATACAACAAGATAACCACCCAAGAACCAAAGCCATTTTTTATCAACTTTTCTGCCAAATACTTCTTGGAAGCTAAAGAGCAGCATGAAAATAATTGCAATTATATAATATGGATGTAATAAACTCATTTAAGCAGTATGAATATTTTTAAACCGATGAAAAGCCACAATCAATCCCGAAAGAAGCAGTGGTAAAAAAAGTCTGGTCTCCCAAAAAAGACCAACTAAAGTAATCATTCCAAGATAAGGTATGGAGAAGAAAAGATATTTTTTAAGAATTAATTTTCCTGCATCACCACAAAGACCAAAAATAAAATAAAAACCAACGACACCAAAAAGCAATCCCGCAAGATTAAATGGACTGGTGAAATTTTTGGCAAGATAAATACCCTCAAAAAACGAAGCATCTTGCGGAATAATCATCTTTAGACCAATATATGGCAAAATAAAAGACAAAACCAGCAAAATAATTTCTTTTGCTGATTTAAAAACTCCCGCTTTGAATCTTTCAAAATCTATGAAAATCGCTGCAAAAAAAGCAATATTGAGACATGCTGTTTCTCTAACAAATGTAGACACAAAAACCGTGAGACACAAAAAAACAAAATCAGAAATTTTGCTTTGATGATAATATCGTAACGAAAACCAAATCCCCAACAAATAAAAGAAAACTGCGATCAAATCACAATTGGTCGGTACATACTGAACAATTACAATAAAAAATATCGCTAAAAGATGCACAATCTTTTTGACATTTGAATTTAGAAGTATTTTAATCGGATTCATTTTTAAAATTGCATTTAAAACTACCGATGAAAGAACAAAAAAGAAACTGTTGATAAGAAAAATACTGTGATAAAAAGAGGTTCCGTTTTTTAGAAGGATTTTCCTGAGCGATGAAAAATTATGATTAATAAAGTAATCGAGAGCTTCAGTAGTATGAATCATCAGAAAATTAGGAATTACCCGATAGGCATAAACCGAAGAAAACATAAAATCCGGAGCCTTCTCCATCGATTTCAATTCTACATACGAAGATTCGAAGCCATAATAAGACATGAAGAAAAGCAGAAATGGAAATATTACTACAAACAGGAATCCGTTTAATTTTTCATCAAATGTTCTCAACATACCAAGCTATTTCCCGATTAAGAATAATTTTGTGTTTAAAAATATATTGGTCAGCTAAGGGAAACTTTTGCAAAAGTAAAAGAATTTTTCATTTTAAATGGAATATTTTATTGATTTTCAGCGAAAACTTATCAGAAATGTTTTAAAACTAATGCTTAAAAATTTAAATTTGCAAACCTGATTTGAGAAACTCATGCATCGTCTTTTCATCTTTTTATATTATCTGATCACCAAAAACAAAATCATTTCTATTGCAACTGCTTTGGGAGTTGCCCTGCTGTGCCTATTCTTCGCTTCTAAAATTAATTTTGAAGAAGATATCAATCAGATCATTCCAAAAAACGAAAAATCCGATCTTACAGCGAAAGTTCTGAAACAACTTAACTTTTCAGATAAAATTATTATCATTATCGAAAAGAAATCAAAAGATGACAATTTTCAGTTATCAGAAACCGCTGACCAATTTTTAGAGAAAACAAAACCTTTACAAAAATACATCGGTTCAATTCAGGGGAAAGTGAATGATAATGAAATTTCCGAAACGTTTGATTTCGTCAATCAGAATTTACCTTTGTTTTTAGATGAAAACGATTATAAGGAAATTGAAAGAAAACTCGCCAAAGACAGCATTGCAAAACAGGTTGAGAATAATTATGTTTCTTTGGTTTCGCCAACGAGTTTGGTAACGAAAGAATTCATTAAAAAAGATCCTCTTGGAATCACTTTTTTAGGCATCAAAAAACTGAACGCTTTAAACATCAGCAAAGATTTTAAACTCGAAGACAATTACATCGTTACCAAAGACGGGAAAAACCTTCTGCTTTTCATTGAACCAAAAAATAAAAGCAACGACACTAAAAACAATGAGGTTTTTGTCAATCAATTGAACGAAATCAAAGACAACCTCAACAAAGAATTTAAAGGAAAAACGGAACTCAGCTATTTTGGCTCGCCTGTAATTGCCGTTGCCAACGCACAACAAATCAAGAAAGATATTCAGAATACGGTTATTATTTCAATGACAGTTCTTTTGATCTTGTTGATGTATTATTTTAAAAACTTTTTCACGCCAATCATTGTTTTTCTTCCGACTGTGTTTTCAGTTTTGTTAGCGTTGCTGGTTTTGTATTTTATTAAAGATAAAATTTCAGCCATTTCACTAAGCGTTGGTGCCATTTTGATCGGAATCACGATTGATTATGCGCTCCACATTCTCACGCATTACAAGCATAACAACAACATTGAAGAGCTTTACAAGGAAATTACCCAACCAATTATTTTGAGCAGTGCGACAACAGCTGTTTCATTTTTATGTTTGGTTTTTGTACGTTCTGAAGCTTTGAAAGATCTGGGACTTTTTGCTTCTATTACAGTTCTTTTTTCCTCAGTTTTAGCATTGATTATTGTTCCGCAATTGTATCATCCGAAAGAAAAATCGGGTAAAGTAAACACCAATTTCATTGATAAAATCGGCCATTATCCTTATGAGAAAAATAAACCTTTGATTATCGGTTGTTCAATTGTGATTATTGCGTGCTTATTTGGTTTCAGGCACGTTGGCTTCAATGAAGATATCGGCGATTTGAATTATATTCCGAAAGATTTAAAAATAAGCGAGGCTAAGCTGGAAAAGCTGTCAGACATTACTTCAAAATCAATTTATACTATTTCTTATGGGAATTCTGAGGAAGAAGCTTTGGCGAGAAATTCAAATCTGAGCCGATTTTTGGAGAAAGAAAAAAAAGAAGGTAAAATTTTAAGTTATAATTCACTTGGAAATGTAGTTTTATCTAAAAACGATCAGCAGAAAAAAGTAGAAATCTGGAAAAATTTCTGGAATCAAAATAAAAAGAATCAAGCGATATCTGAACTGGTCAGTAATGGAAATAAATTTGGCTTTAATTCTTCAGCTTTTGATCAGTTCAGTGAAAATTTAAATAAAAATTACTCTACTTTAAGTTTAAAAGATTACGAAAAAATAAAAGCTCTTCAGATCTCGGAATTTCTCAGTCAGGAAAATGGTTTTTATACCGTTTCGAATGTTGTGAAAGTAGACGAAAAGAAAAGAGATGTCTTCATAAAAGATGTAGAAAAGAAGCACGATGCGATTGCTATCGACCGTCAGCAGCTGAACGAGAACTTTTTAGGTTTGCTGAAAAGAGATTTTAATACGTTGATCAATTATTCGTTATTGGCAATTCTTCTCACGATCATTATTTTCTTCAGAAATTTTGAGCTCACCCTTCTCACAATGTTTCCGATTGTATTAACGGGAGTTGTAACAGCAGGAATTCTTTACTTTTTAGGTTTAGAATTAAATATTTTCAGCACCGTTGTCTGCACTTTGGTTTTCGGGGTTGGAGATGATTTCAGTATTTTCCTGACGAAAGCGATGCAGAAAGAACACACAACAGGGAAAAATGAACTTCCAACGTATAGAATTTCAATAATTTTAGCAGTTTTCACCACGATTCTTTCCATCGGTTCTTTAATCTTTGCAAAACATCCGGCTTTACATTCATTAGCTTTGGTTGCTTTGATCGGAATGCTTTCTGTTATCATTATCACTTCGACTTTGTACCCGTTCTGGTTTAGGTTTTTAATCATCAATAGAACAAAAAAAGGACTTTCACCAATAACTTTGAGATTGTTTGCGCGTTCCGTTCTGTCATTTATTTATTATGGTCTGGGTGGAATTTTCTTCTCCTTTTTCGGACATTTCTTTATAAGAAAAGCCAAAGGAAAAACCTTAAATACTATTAAAAAAGCAATTGCTTTATTCTTAAAATCTGTTTTACATCTTACGCCTTTTGTGAAGAAAAAAGTCATCACAAACCCGAATGAAGATTTCAGCAACCCAGCGATCATCATTGCCAATCACACTTCGTTTTTAGACACTTTGGCGATTGCAATGGCAACTCATAAAATCGTTTATCTTGTCAATGACTGGGTTTATGATTCTCCTGTATTTGGAAAACTGGTGAAAGCTTTAGGATTTTATCCTGTTTCTCAAGGCATCGAAAACGGGAAGGAAAAATTGAAGGAAAAAATCAATGAGGGTTATTCTTTGGTTGTTTTCCCCGAAGCGGAAAGATCTTATACGAATGATGTGAAACGTTTTCACAAAGGTGCTTTTTATCTTGCTGAAGAATTTGGCTTGGATATTTTACCGCTCTACATTCACGGAAATTCTGAAGTTTTACCAAAAGGTGATTTCATCATCTACGACGGTGATATTATCGTAAAAGTAGGAGAAAGAATCAAAAAAGATGATCTCTCATTCGGAATGGTTTACAAAGAAAGAGCCAAGAACATCAATGCTTATTTCAGAAATGAATTTGCCAAACTGAGAAATGAAATTGAGGACGAAAATTATTTTAAAAAGAAATTATTCTTAACCTATCTCTACAAAGAAACCGAAGTCGTAAAAGAAGTCAAACAGGATTTTGAGAAAAATAAATCCGTTTATTTTGAACTGAACAAACACATCCCAAAAGATGCAAACATTTTGCATATCGCCGATGATTTTGGTCAAAAAGATATTTTGCTAACGCTTCAGCAAGCCGGAAGAAGAGTTTTCAGTTTAATTAAAGATGAAGAAAAAAGACAGATTGCAGAAAACAATTATGTCGTTAAAACAAGAAAAATTAATTACATCAAAAATATTTCCGAAATCACCAAAGACATTGATGTTCTTTTGGTTTCGGATGCCAGATTTAATGTAAATGAAATCACTCAACTTCCAAAAACTATTATTTTTGTGAATGCAGAAAATATCGTTTTTGAAAATCCGGCATTTAACTTAGTGTTCACTTCTGAATCAATAAGAGTATTCGGACACGAATAATAAATTTTAAAAGCATATTTTTGTAATCCATAAAGAATATTAATGCAGAAAAACGTACTTGTTCTCTATTATACACAGACGGGTCAGCTGGAGGATATTATGAAAAATATTGCTCAGCCGTTTGAGGATAAAAAAGACGAATATATTGTAACTTATTACAACATTCAGCTAAAGGAAAATTTCCCTTTTCCATGGCAGAGTGATGTATTTTTCAATACTTTCCCGGAATCTTATTTACAGATTCCCAGCGAGATCGTTCCTCCGCCGGAAAACGTACTGAACAAAAAGTATGACCTCATCCTTTTCGGATATCAGGTTTGGTATCTTACCCCATCAATTCCTATCATTTCTTTTCTGAAAAGCGGTTATGCAGAAGGTTTATTAAAAAATACTCCTGTCGTTACCGTTTCCGGAACCCGAAATATGTGGATGCTTTCTCAGGAAAAACTGAAAGTTTATTTAAAAAATATGAACGCCAAATTAGTGGGAAACATTGCTTTGGTAGACAGACATGATAATTACACCAGTGTTTTGACGATTCTCCGTTGGCTGACAACCGGACAAAAAGAAAAGTCAGGAATGCTTCCAGCGGCGGGAGTTTCAGACGAAGAAATAAACGGTGCCGGAAAATATGGAAAAATCATCGAAAATCACTTTGAAAATAATGACTTTGCGAATCTTCAACCTGATTTGGTAAAAAACGGAGCGGTCGAGATCAGACCATTCTTAGTAAGAGTTGAGAAAGTAGGCAACAAAATCTTTACCATATGGAGTAATCTGATTATGAAGAAAAAAGAAAAACGCCCATTGCTGATAAAATTCTTTAAGGTATATTTGATGGCAGCAATTTGGATCATTTCACCCATTGTGTTGATTTTCCATATATTATTAGCACCCGTTTTGTGGTCTAAAAGACAAAAACAAAAAGAATATTTACAAGGAATTAATTTAAAATAGAAATGCACGACGTATTTATAACAAAAGCTTCAACATACTTGCCGAATGAGCCGGTTTCGAATGACGAAATGGAAAGCTATCTTGGCTTAGTAAATAATACACCTTCTAAAGCGAGAGCTTTAATTCTAAGGAACAACAAAATTAAGACGAGATATTACGCTTTAGATAAAAACGGAGAATCTACCCATTCTAATGCTCAGATTACTGCAAAGGCAGTTGAAGGACTTTTTGATGAGAATTTCAAAAAAGAAGACCTGAAACTATTATCTGTAGGAACTACTTCTCCTGATCAGATCCAGCCTTCACATGCATCTATGGTACACGGTGAGCTTAATATTGGTAAGTCTATCGAAATTAATACCGCAACAGGACTTTGTAACTCTGGGATGAATGCTTTAAACTACGGTTTTCTTTCCATAAAAGCAGGAGTACAGGAAGCTGCCGTATGTGCAGGTTCTGAAAAAATGTCTTCCTGGATGACTGCCGACAAATTTGATCATGAAGCAGAAAACCTGAAACTCTTGGAAGAAAGACCAATCATTGCTTTCAAAAGAGAATTCCTTAGGTGGATGCTTTCTGATGGCGCAGGTGCATTTTTATTAGAAAATAAGCCTAGAGAAAACCAAATTTCTTTAAAAATCGATTGGATTGATTTCTATTCTTACGCTCACGAAATTGAAGCTTGTATGTATTCAGGTTGTGAAAAGCAGGAAGACGGAAGCCTGAAATCCTGGGCAGATTACCCATCGGACGAATGGTTGAAACAATCTATTTTTGCTTTAAAACAAGACACTAAAATTTTAGATAAATATATTCTGGTAAAAGGTGCTGAAAGCTTAAGAGCATCTTTTGACAAACATCAGCTTGATCCAGAATCTGTTGACCACGTTTTGGCGCATATTTCTTCAGGTTATTTCAAAGAAGGTTTAAAAGAAGAATTTGCAAACGTAGGATTAGATTTCCCTTGGGAAAAATGGTTCTATAATCTTTCAGAAATTGGAAATATTGGCGCAGGATCTATTTTCGTTGCTGTTGAACAGCTGATGAATTCAGGGAGACTGAAAAAAGGAGAAAAAATTCTTTTATGTGTACCTGAAAGCGGAAGATTTGCCTATTCTTGTTCGTTACTAACTGTTGTATAATGGAAATTACTTTACCCAATTCTGACCAGAGTTTTGTCGAAAGCCTTATTCCGCAAAAGTTTCCTTTTGTAATGGTAGGCAAAGTTTCAGAATATTCTGAAAACCATGTGATCTCCGGCTTTACGATCAAAGAAGACAATATTTTTGTGCATGACGGGATTTTTCAGGCTTCAGGACTGATAGAACATCAGGCTCAAAGTGTGGCTCTGCACACAGGATATAAATATTTTCTTCTAGGAAAAGACGCTCCAACAGGTTATATTGGTGCGATAAAATCTTTTGAAACAGATACCTTGCCAAAAGTTGGAGATCAACTGATTACCGAAGCTACTATTCTGAATGAAATGCTGGGTGTAACTTTAGTAGAAATCATCACTAAAATAAATGAAACCGTAATTGCAAAATCGCAGATGAAAACGGTTGTAAAATAGATTTAAAACAATTCGTCAGTTCGACTAAAATTCTGCACGAATTTATATCGAAAACTTTAGTACATAAACCTCTCGATATGAGTTCTTCAAAATCTATTCGAAGTGGCGAAATGATATAATTTAAAAGTTTCAAAAAAACAATTTAAATGGAGTCAAAAGAAGATAACCTCATCAACATCCACCATTTCTTACCTCATCGCAAACCGATGCTGATGGCTGATTATATTCTTGAGCTAACTCCTGAAAAGGTGGTGACTTCTTTTAAAATTACTTCAGATAATATCTTCGTCCACAACAACGAATTTTTAGAAGCTGGTCTTATAGAACATTCGGCACAAACCTCATCCTCGATTCTCGGACAAAGTTTTTTTGCAAACCCTGAGTCAAATACAAAAGTGATTGGTTTCATTACCAATATTAAGAAGATTGAAATTTTTGCCTTACCGAAAGTTGGTGATAAAATCATTTCTAAAGCTTCATTGATTTCTCAATACGAAAACATCTGCAATATTTTCTGCGAAACCTTTTTGCATGAAGAATTGTTGATTCGTACAGAGATTAGTCTGTTTATTCAGGAACTGAAATCGTAAACAACTTTGTTTTAAATATAATATAAGCTGACTTTTTGAGTTGGCTTTTTTTGTTTTTCTAAATTTAATTACGTTTTTCACATCGTCACTTCAAATAAAATTCTAAAAGAATCTGTATCGAGAAGTTTTTCAATAGAATGGTTTACAATCTTGATTCTCGATACATTTTTCTTCGAAAAACACTCGAATTGACGCAGCGACTAGACAATTTAAGTTTATATTTGATGAAAATAAAAATATGAGCGTTAAAGTAAGGTTTTATTCCTACGATATAGAATTTGAGTTTGAAAACTCTGTAGAATTTCCCATGGCACCAGAAGTTGGTGATGAGGTGAATCTTATTTCATTTTTTAAATATAAAACTTCTGAAAGATTAGAATACGTCAACAATATGGAAGATCTTTATCTCTATGAAAATGCATTAGTGACTGAGCGTACCTGGTGCAATGATCTTGAAAAGAATGAAATATATCTTTTGATCCATCTGAAGTACAAGAAGAGAAAGTAAATTTCACGTTTAATTCTTGCAATATGTGTTAAAATCAACCCCATGAAAAGACCTCCCTATTCTATTTTTCCAACACTTACCAACGGAAATATTTCATTGAGAAACATTACCGCTGCAGATATGCCTGATCTGATGGAAATTTCTTTTTACGATACTGTACAGGCAACAACGGTAGAGATCGCCGCAGAAATGCAGAATAAAATCAACAAAGATTACTTTGAGGGAAATTCTGTTCATTGGGGAATTGCAGATAAAGCTACCAATAAGATCCTGGGAACTTGTGGTTATTATAGAGGATTTGAAAATGACGACGGAGAATTGGGTTGCGTTTTGCTGCCAGAATCGCAGGGGAAAGGGTATATGACACAGGCTTTATCATTGGCGAGTGATTTCGGATTAAAGGAAATGAAGCTCAAACGTATTTGGGCTGTAACCAATCGTGACAATCATCCGGCCATAAAACTTTTAGAAAGACTTAAATTTAAAAAAATTGATAGTCCTAAACTTGAATATCAAGAAGTTGAATTTGAATTAATAAACTCAACATCCATTAAACCTTTATGATTGCTATGTGGTAAATATCTCGTTTTGTGAAGAATAACTATCTGTCAAGCTCTTATATTCAAAAATAAACTTGATATTACCTTTCTTTTTGCAGGAAAATATAGCTACAAGCAAGAAGTATACAGATTGGGTAAAATTTATTATTTATCTCATATTAGTCTTAAAAAAATGTGATAACCACAGTTAAAATCAATGTCAGAATTAGGTATTTCTTAAACGTTATTTTCTCTAATCTCAATTTATTTCCAATTAAAACAACACCAAAACACAGCAAAACCTTTATTATAAATTCAATTACTGAAAAATTGAATGAATCGGTATGAAATAATTTACTACAGGAAAGAATGATCAAAAAGATGCCGTAAATCATAGTCATAATTCCATATTCATTTTCTCTTTGCTTCTCTGAATTTTTAGAAAATTTAATTGAAAAATGAAAAAGTATAATGCCAATTAATAATTTTACATGAATTGCAGGATTTGAGATAACATCAGTTCTCGTGACCGAGTAAAAAAGTAGATCTACCAAAAACCGATAATATATTGAAATGATTGGAGCAATTAAATTGGCTAAAATAAATAATCGTGAGTAAAATTCTTTATTTAGCTTAATGACGAAGAATGACAATAATGATAAAGCCGGAATGATAAAAAGAATTATTCTTAAAGTTAAAACATTACAATATTCAAAATCTGTTGTTAAAAGATAAGAAGTATCAATTAGGGTAATTATTGAAATTACTATCAAAATCCAATTGAAAATTTTGTTTGAGTAGATTTCTTTCATTTTAGTCTGCTATTATTTTTTCAGTTTATTATTATATTTATTTCGTTTTCAATTTCCTTCTAATGATTATTGGCTAACTCTCAAATATACATACTTTTCAGTCTTACCAGTTTACATACAGAAACAAAAAAGTGAAGCATTTCTGCTTCACTTCAAACAATTTATATTAATGAAAAATTAATATCCGAAGATTTCTTCTAAAGTCACTTCTTTGAATTCTCCCATTTTATTGATAGACTCCATATTCAGGTTTTCTTTTTTCCCGATGATGGCAGTGTTGTATTTTAATGGTTTAATATCAGAATTGTAGAAACCGGTCAGCTGAGGTAATGTCAGGCTCTGAATTTCTGCGTAAACATCTTTTCTGAAATCATAGTCAATGCCCAGTTTTTTCAACGCAAGTTGATTGTAGAAAACGCTCGTTCTGTTGATTCTGTTTGAGGCAATCTGCTTCAATGCCGAACCTTTAGAGTTCTCAAACTGTGCAGGAATCTGCGGGAAATCTGCCATCAGATCGTTCATTGCATTTACCGCAAGAGGCAGTTTGTTCGCTTGAGTTCCGATGTAATTGGTTACGTAGTTCGGGTGGTTCTTTTCAGAAGCCGGAGCATAAGAAACATAAGCAGAATATGCTAAAGACTTACTTTCTCTGATCTCCTGGAAGACGATAGAAGACAATCCGCGTCCGAAATATTCGTTGAAGACATTTACTTTTCCAAAGTTGGTCAAATCTACATTTTTAGCCTTTGCCACTTTTGCCATTTCCATCTGTACCATATCGTAAGGTGTGAAATATACTTTACCCTCGGTAACCGGTTCTGCATATTCTTTAGCTTTTGCAGGCTGCATTTTTGTGTTGGCAACGAAAGGTTTCACCGCTTTCTCAAGACCTTTCTGATCTTCTCCGTATAAGAAAATCTCGTAAGGATATTGATTCAGGGTTTTGATTTTAGACATCAATTCATCTACATTGATATTTTCCAGACGCTGCTTAGGAATAATATCTGTCATTCTTGAATCTTTCCCGTATTTCGCATAGTTGGAAAGTGCTGCCATGATTCTTGTTTTATCCTTTTTTGCAACTTCTCTCGATTCCAGGATCGTTTTTACCGTTTGGTCGTAGATTGCTTTATCAGCTTTTACGTTGGTCATCCAATGGTTTAAAAGCTCTACACCTTTCTTCATATTGCTTTCCAGCCCACTCAACGAGATGATTGTCTGGTCATTTGAAGTTCTGAAGCTGTTTGAAATTCCTAATTTATAGAATTCTTCTTTCAGTTGTTCTGGTGTATATTTATCGGTTCCTAAATATTGTAAAACGCTTACTCCGAGGCTCAATTCTTTATCGTTATCTGTTCCAAAAGGGAAAATATAATTTACCTGAGCTACTTTGTTGTACTTATTCTGTACAAAGCTTACTTTTTTGTCTTTGATTTCAGAGGTTGCGATAGCCGTTTTGTAATCAATAAACTGAGGCTTGATTTCTCCTGCTTTTGTTCCCAAAATATCTTTAAGGAAAGGAGATTGAGCTTCTCTGTTTAATTTGATTGGTGTGATTGCAGGATTCTGTACACGAACCAACTTATCATTCACGCCTTTTTCTTTATAAATAACCACATAGTTGTCTTTGAAAAACTCATTTGCGAATTTTACAATATCTGTTTTGGTGATTTTTTCATAATCGTTGATCTCGTCAAGCTCCTGTTGCCAAGTTCTTTCGTTAATATAAGCATTGTAAAGCGTTGTTGCCAAACCATCGGCAGTTTCCCAACCTTTCATACGCTGTACTTTCATATCATTGACGATCGCTTTCAGCATCCAGTCCGGGAATTGTCCTTTTTTAACTAAATCAATCTGTCCAAGCAACAATTTTTTAGCTTCATCAAAGCTTTGTCCTTCTTTTGGAACGACATATAATGTGAATGCTCCATAAGTTTTATACGGAGATTCGTAAGCTCCTGCGCTTAGTACTTTTTGCTTTTGGCTGATATTTAAATCAATTAAACCTGCGTCACCACTGTTGCTTAAGATTTCACCGACCATGCTTGCCAATCTTGCATCTTTGGTTCCATAAGAATCGGATCTCCAGGCTATCGTCATTCTAGGCGCAGACGGACTTTTCACAGTTCTTGTCACCACCTTCGTCATCGGTTCTTCAGAAACCATTTTTTTCATTGGAAGTTCTTTGTATTTGAACGTTCCAAAATATTGATCAACTAACTTTATCGTTTTGTCGAAATCTAAATCTCCTACCAATACAACTGCCATATTGTTAGGTACATAATATGTATCAAAATACTTATGAATCGCTACCATTGAAGGACTTTTCAAATGTTCTGAAGTCCCGATTGTAGTCTGCTGTCCGTTTGGATGTTTGGGAAAAAGTGCTTCCATTAAAGCATAATTTACTAAACGGCTGTCATTATCCTGAGCTCTGTTGTATTCTTCATATACCGCCTCCAATTCTGTATGGAAAAGACGAAGAACCAATTCTGAGAAACGTTCTTTTTCTACTTTCAGCCATTTTTCAAGCTCATTCGACGGAATATTGTTTTTGTAAACCGTTTCGTCTAACCACGTGTGAGCATTAGTTCCGGTTGCACCCAAAGATGAAATTGCTTTGTCATATTCATTCGCAATTGCATATTTTGAAGCTTCCTGAGAAACCTCATCGATCTTCTTGTACAAAGATTTCTTTTTTTCAGGATCTTTTTCTGCTTTATGCTGTTCGTAAAGATCAGAAATCTGTTGCAACAAAACCTTTTCTTTTGCCCAGTCCTGAGTTCCCAAATGAGAAGTGCCTTTGAAAACCATATGCTCAAGATAGTGCGCTAATCCGGTGTTATCACTCGGATCGTTGTTTGAACCCGTTCTTACAGGTACATACGTCTGAATTCTCGGAGCATCATCATTCTTGGCAAGATAGACTTTCAATCCGTTTTTTAAAGTATAGACTCTCACTCCTGCCTGATCATTCTTTACAGTTTCGTACGTATAACCCTGACCGTCGGTCATTGTCTGCGTATCAAATTTCTGCGCCATTGCATTGATCATGAAAAAGAGCGAAAGAGAAATAAAAACTTTCTTCATAGTGAAATTTTAATTTAATATTAAATAAGTAGGATTCTGAAAGCGTTTGTTACATCATCTTTCATTTAAAAATAAAATCCGCAGATCGCTTTTGAAGGAACAAATTTTGTAGCAGTAACCAATCAACCTTTAACAAAATCAATTATGAAATCAAATATGATTTGGGCAAATTTTGCCGTGGAAGATCTTGACCATACTACAGAGTTTTATGTAAATTTAGGATTCAAATCTAATGGAAGATCTCAGGGACTGACCAGTTTTTCTTTTGGAGACAATGGCTTTGTGATCAATTTTTTCCTGAAAGATATTTTAAGCAAAAACACGAATGTCAACATTTCAAACCAGCAGGAATCAAATGAAGTCATCTTCACATTATCCGCTGAAACAAGAGAAGAAGTTAACAATTGGGCAGAAAAAGTAAAAACAGCAGGTGGAAAGCTTAATTCTAATCCGGAAGAATTTGGTGATGAATATTATGGTTTTGTTTTTTCAGATCCGGACGGACATAAATTTAATCTGTTTATGATGTGATTAAAGGTACAATTTGCTTTAAATTTAGCATTTATCTCCTATACATTTCATTATCCTATGTCCTGCATTTTTATTACTTTAGCGGATTGAAAAACAATCTGAAGACGGATGCAAATAATTTCATCTATCTATCAAAATATCAATATTTTCGGGTGAAAAAACAAGACATTCCACAGGACGAAAGCAGTCTGACCTCAGCGAATATGACCGAAGTGGTCTATGTAACTGACGAAAACGATAACTATACCACTGCAAACAGCATCGGCTGGGAAGCCAAAAAAGCTGCCCTTGACGAATCGATGGCACTCATCAATGAAAGAATTGAAGAAGCAAAACAAAACGTTGCCAATAATATCGTAAGTCCGGTTATTTATTTTATGGAACTCAATAAAATGGATTTGCAAGTTCTCGCAGCCTATGTCGGAATGTGGCAATGGACCGTCAAAAGACATGCAAAACCAAAAATATTTAAAAAACTAAGCGATTCTACCTTGAAAAAATACGCAGATACCTTCGGAATTTCAGTAGATGAATTAAAAAATTTCGACGGAAAATAATGGAACTTAATTTTGAACACCATCAGACAGCACATTGCGAAAACGGTGTCGCATCCAATTTATTACTCAACAAAGGGCTAAAACTCAGTGAGCCTATGATTTTCGGAATCGGTTCCGGATTGTTTTTCGTGTATTTACCTTTCTTAAAAGTAAATTTTGCGCCAGGTTTCAGTTACAGACCAATGCCAGGAGCTATTTTCAGCAAAGCAGCAAAAAGGCTGGGAATTAAAATCAAAAGAGAAAAATTTTCTAATCCTCAAGAAGCTCAAAAAGCTTTAGAAAGAAATTTAGAACAAAATATCCCTACAGGTTTACAGGTTGGAGTATTTAACCTTACGTATTTCCCTGAAGAATATAAATTCCATTTCAACGCCCATAATTTGGTTGTGTATGGAAAAGAAAACGGCAAATTCCTGATCAGTGATCCTGTGATGGATTACGCGACTTCGCTTACTGAAGCCGAATTAGAAAAAGTACGTTATGCAAAAGGCGCACTTCCTCCAAAAGGTCATATGTACTACCCGACTTACATTCCCGAAAATGTAAATCTGGAAGAGGCGATCAAAAAAGGAATTAAAGATACCTGCAAAAATATGTTGGCTCCAGTTCCGATTATTGGGGTAAAAGCGATAAGATGGGTGGCAAGAAATATTCCGAAATGGGCGGAGAAAAAAGGAACAAAGGTGACCAACCATTATTTAGGCCAACTGATCAGAATGCAGGAGGAAATCGGAACCGGCGGTGGCGGATTCAGGTTTATTTACGGAGCATTTTTGCAGGAAGCTGCTGTGATTCTTAAAAATGATGAACTGAAAGAATTATCTAAAGAAATTACCGCAATTGGTGATCTTTGGAGAGATTTTGCCGTAGATATTGCAAGAGTTTACAAAAACCGAAATTCAAAAAGCAATATTTATAACGAACTTTCAAAATCGATGTTGCATATTGCAGATTTGGAGGAGGCTTTTTATAAAAAACTGAGAAAAGCGATTTAACGTGGAGAATATCATCGAAATAAAAAACCTTTACAAGAAATACAAAAATTCGGAAGACTTTTCGGTTAATGATATTTCTTTAGACATCGATAAAAACGAAATCTACGGAATTCTCGGTCCAAATGGAGCAGGAAAAACAACATTAATTTCTATGCTTTCGGGATTGATAAAACCAACTTCGGGAACATTTAAAATCAACGGATTGTCTCCTCAGAAAGATGGTTTTAAATTAAGACAGATCATTGGAATCGTTCCACAGGAATATGCGCTTTACCCAACTTTAACAGCCAAAGAAAACTTAATGTTTTTCGGAAGCCTGTACGGTTTAAGTCATAAAAAACTAAGACAAGCCATTGATGAATCTTTAGAATTAATGGGTTTGTCAAAATTTGCAGATAAAAAAGTCGAACAATTTTCAGGCGGAATGAAACGCCGCTGCAACCTTATTGCAGGAACGCTTCACAATCCAAAGATTTTATTTCTGGACGAGCCGACTGTCGGAGTTGACGTTCAGTCGAAGAAAGCAATCATTGATTATCTTTTGGATTTAAATAAAAAAGGAACGTGTATTATTTACACGTCGCACCATCTTTCTGAAGCCGAAGAATTCTGTACAAAAATCGCTATTATCGACCACGGAAAAATCCACGCTGTCGGAACACCTGAAGAATTGGTGAACAGAGTTGCGAGTGCAGAAAATTTAGAAGATGTTTTCATTTCATTAACCGGAAAAGAATTAAGAGATGTTGTTGTATAAATTGTGGAGAAGTTTCGTTAAAGAAATTCTTTTGTTGAAAAGAGATATCGGGGGAATTGTGATCATTTTCGTGATGCCTTTGTTGCTGATCATAACGATTACATTGATTCAGGATTCTACTTTCAAAAATCTGGAAGGATCAAAAATCCCAATTATTTTTATTGATAATGACAAATCTGAAATTTCAAAAAATATAAAACACGAACTCGAAAATGGTAAAACATTCGAGTTAGTGACCAATTACAATGAAAAATCTGCCCAAGATGCCGTTTTTTCTGGAGATTATCAGATGGCGATTGTCATTCCTGAAAATTTAACGAAAGATTTAAATTCAAATATCGATTCTAAAGTTCAGACCATCGTAAGTTCATTCGGAATTGAAGCAGATTCTGCTTCTGCAAAGAAAAACACTGAGATAAAAGCCAAAGACATTCATCTTTATTTTGATCCAGCAACCAATATCGGTTTCAAAAACAATGTGATGAATGCAGTTAATAAAATGGTCTTTGAGATCGAAAATAAAAAGATTTACAAAGCTTTCCAGGATCAATTGGGAACCACGGAAAATCTTGATGAAAATAAAAATTTAATCAGCTTTAAAGAAATCACGCCTACAAAAGGAAAAATGGATGTGATGCCAAATTCCGTTCAGCACAACGTTCCGGCTTGGGCATTGTTTGCAATATTTTTTATCGTCGTACCGCTTTCCATTAATTTAGTTAAGGAAAAAAGTCAGGGAACGAGCGTGAGAGTTCGTGTAAGTCCAACGCCTTATTACATCCATATTTTAGGAAAAACATTTACGTATCTTATCATCTGTATCATTCAGTTTTTACTGATGGTTGCAGTGGGAATTTACCTTTTCCCTTATATGGATTTACCGCAGTTCGATGTCACAGGAAAAATGTTTCATCTCATTGTCGTAACGATTTTCGCAGGTTTAGCAGCGATTGGTTTCGGGGTTTTGCTAGGAACTTTAGCCGATACTCAGGAACAATCTGCTCCTTTTGGAGCGACTTCGGTTGTTGTTTTGGCAGCAGTCGGAGGAATCTGGGTTCCTGTCTTCTTAATGCCTGAATTTATGCAGACCGTTGCTAAATTTTCACCAATGAATTGGGGTTTAAATGCTTACTACGACATCATTTTAAGAAACAGCGGACTTACCGGAATCGCAAAAGAATTGATTTTCTTATTTTTATTTTATATTGCGATGGTAACCATTTCCATTTTTTACGAAAGAAAACAAAATGCAGTCTAAAGAAAACATATTAACCTGTACGGAGGAAGTACGCGTAAGATTCAATGAGACAGACCCATTGGGGATTGTCTGGCACGGACATTATATCGTGTATTTCGAGGACGGAAGAGAAGCTTTCGGAAGGCTGCACGGCTTGACTTATCTTGATATTCAAAAGGCTGGATTTGTAACACCGATCGTAAAAAGTACGTGTGAGCATTTTCTTCCCTTAAAATATGGAGAAACATTCAATATTGTGACCACTTTTGTGAATTCAACTGCCGCAAAACTGATTTATAAATATGAAATTTTCAATCAGGAAAACAAGTTGGTCTGCAGTGGGGAAACCATTCAGGTTTTTTTGGATTCTGACAACAATTTATGCTTATACAATCCCGATTTTTTTCAGGCTTGGAAAGACAAAATGGGATTATGAGAAAAGAAGTTTACATCACAGATTATAATTGTGTAACGCCTTTAGGATTTGATATACAATCTAATTGGAATGCCCTTTTGGAAGGAAAATCAGGTGTAGCTTTACATAAAATTATAGAAAATCAGGATGCTTTTTATGCTTCGATGATTGATTTTGAAAAACTGGAAGATGAATTCAATAAACTCTTCGACTCCGCTCAGAGTGACAATAAAAATTTCACAAGACTCGAAAAAATGTTTTTGTTAAGCTTAAAACCTTTGGTTGAAAATCATAACATCACAGAAGAAACCGCTTTTATTTTATCGACAACAAAAGGCAATATCAGCTTATTAAAAAACCAAACGACTTTACCGGAAGATATTTACCTTTCAAAATTAGCTCAAAAAATTGCAGATTTTTTTGGATTTAAAACAAAACCGATTGTCGTTTCCAATGCCTGCGTTTCAGGAGTAATGGCGATTGCTGTTGCCAAAAATATGATTCAGACAGGAAAATACAAAGATGCGTTTGTAATTGCCGGAGATGAAATTACAGAATTTGTAATTTCAGGATTTAATTCTTTCCAGGCAATCGGCTCAGAACCTTGCAAACCTTACGACAAAACCCGTAACGGAATTAATATCGGGGAAGCAACTGCAGCAGTTTATATCACAGGTCATTGTGAGGAACGAAGAAGTGACGAAGCAATCTCAAACGAAAGATTTAGTTTTAAAATATTAGGCGACTCTGCAATTAACGATGCCAATCACATTTCGGGTCCATCGAGAACTGGTGACGGATTATTTGCAAGCATAAAAAACGCAATGACAGAAGCCAATGTTTCAGCAGAAGAAATCGATTTTATTTCTGCCCACGGAACGGCGACAATATACAACGACGAAATGGAAGCCATTGCTTTCAACAGAATGGAATTACAGAATGCTCCTTTGAACAGTATGAAAGGTTATTACGGACACTGTTTAGGAGCATCAGGTTTATTGGAAAGCATTATTTCAATGGAAAGTGCATTGAAGAATATATTAATTCCATCTAAAAACTTTAAAGAGATGGGAACTTCCCAGTTTTTGAACATTATAAAAGAAAACCAACCTGCGGAAATCAAATATATTTTGAAAACAGCTTCAGGTTTTGGCGGGTGTAATGCTGCAATTGTTTTAGAAAAATGTTAAAATGAAAACGATGAAGAAGATAAACATTTGCACCATAGAAAACTCAAAAATCATTCTCAATAGCGAAATTATTTTTGAAACTACAACTGAAAACTTTTCAGATTTTGCAAAAGAAGCTTATAAAAGTTTAGAAGTGAATTATCCTAAATTTCATAAAATGGATAATTTAAGTAAATTAGCTTTTCTAGCCTCTGAAATGATTTTACAAGATGAAGACCACGGTAAAACAGCATTGGTTTTCGCCAATAAATCATCAAGTTTAGACACTGATTTTAAATATCAGGAAAGCATTAATTCTCAGGAAAATTATTTTCCGAGTCCTGCGGTTTTTGTGTACACCTTATCGAACATTTGCGTGGGTGAAATAAGTATCAAACACAAAATACAGACAGAGAATGCTTTTTTCGTTTTAGATGAATTTGATGAAAAATTTTTAAATGATTACTCAGAACAGATTTTACAGTCAGGAAAGGCTGATAAGGTATTATGTGGCTGGGTAGAACTATATCAGGAAAGTTATAATGCTTTTGTATATTTGCTGACTACATAATCTAACAATATAAAAATGTACCAGTTTACCAATTTTTAAATGATACTAATAACTATTGTTACATTGCTAAACTGATACATTGCTACATTATAAATGAAATTTATTTATGGAAAACTTAAGAGAAGAATTAAAGCACAAAATCATTGAAGTCCTTAACCTTGAAGATGTTGCAATAGAAGAAATCAAAGATACAGATCCTTTATTTGGAGGTGGTCTTGGATTAGATTCTATCGACGCTCTTGAATTAATCGTTCTTCTTGATAAAGAATACGGAATAAAATTAGCCGACCCGAAAAAAGGAAAAGAAATTTTTGCGTCGATTGATACAATGGCGAAATTCATTGAAGAAAACAGAACGAAATAATTCAATCTAGCAATGTATCAATCTAACAGTTTACCAATATTGTTACACGGTTAAATTGATACATTGTACATTTATTAAAAAATGGGTCAAAAAATTGCCATTACAGGAATGGGCATTATTTCCTCCATTGGTAACAATGTTGAGGAAAATTTTATTTCGTTGACAACCGGAAAACACGGAATTTCAGACATTCAATTATTTGAAACCCGTCACAAAGGAAATATTAAAACCGGCGAAATAAAATTATCTAATGAAGAATTAGTGCATAAACTTCAGTTGAATGAAGATAACAACGCAACAAGAACCACTTTGTTAGGAATGGTTGCAGCAAAAGAAGCTGTAAAAAGTGCCGGAATTTCAGATATTAACGAATATAAAACCGGGTTGATTTCCTCAACAAGCGTTGGCGGAATGGATATTACCGAAAAATATTTCTACACTTACGAAGATTTTCCTGAAAAGCAAAAATATATCGACTCCCACGATGCGGGAAATTCGTCTTTGGCAATTGCAGATTTTTTGGATTTAAAAGGTATGGTTTCTACCATCAGTACAGCCTGTTCATCTGCTGCAAATGCCATTATGATGGGCGCAAAACTCATTAAAAATGGTGTTCTCGACCGCGTAATTGTTGGCGGAACTGATTCACTTTCGAAGTTTACTTTGAATGGATTTAATACATTAATGATTCTCACGGATTCCTACAACACCCCTTTTGACAACGACAGAAAAGGTCTGAACTTAGGTGAAGCTGCTGCTTTTATTGTTCTGGAATCTGATGAAGTTGTGAAAAAAGAAAATAAAAAAGTCCTCGCTTACCTTTCCGGTTACGGAAATGCAAACGATGCACATCATCAGACCGCTTCTTCGGAAAACGGACAAGGTGCTTATTTAGCAATGGAAAAAGCTTTGAAAGTTTCCGGATTAGACAAAGAAAACATCGATTATATCAACGTTCACGGAACGGCAACACCGAATAATGATTTATCAGAAGGAATTGCGATGATCAGAATCTTTGGTGAAAATAAAGTTCCGGAATTCAGTTCTACGAAGGCATTTACGGGTCATACTTTGGCTGCAGCGGCAGGAATTGAAGCTGTTTATTCGATCTTGGCAATGCGACACAACGTTATTTTCCCAAATTTGAATTTCAAAACCAAGATGGAAGAATTTGATTTGATACCTGTTACAGAATTGAAAGAGAAAAATATCAACCACGTACTTTCCAATTCTTTTGGATTTGGAGGAAACTGTTCAACTTTAATTTTTTCTAAATAATGAGTGCAGTTTACATCAACAGTGCAGCCTGCATCTCGGTTCAGGACACTTTAAATGAAAATTTTTTCCAAAATCTGAAACCCGAAAACTCATTTCAGGTTTTAAAAGCTATTGAACCTGTTTACAAAGAATTCATTCCACCTGCAATGATCAGGAGAATGTCTAAAACCGTAAAAATGAGTTCCGTAGTTTCAACAAAAGCATTACAGGAAGCAGGAATTGAAAAACCGGATGCCATCATCGTAGGAACCGGAATGGGCTGCTCACAGGATTCCGAAAAATTTCTGAAAAATGTGATTGATAATAATGAAGAGTTTTTGACTCCGACTTACTTCATTCAATCCACCCATAATACGGTTTCGGGGCAAATTGCTTTGGGATTGCAGTGTCACGGCTATAATTTTACGTACGTAAACACATCTTCTTCACTAGAATTTTCGCTGTTAGATGCTAAACTCCAGATTCTCGATGGTGAAGCTGAAAACGTTTTGGTTGGTTCAACAGACGAACAAACCGAACGAACAATGGAATTGTACAAGCTAAATAATTCCATCAAAAAAGAAGAAAATCTTCCGGTTGATTATTTAAATTCAAAAACCGAAGGTGTTATTTGGGGTGAAGGTTCAAGTTTTTTTGTTTTAGGAAAAGAGAAAACGGAAAGTTCTTACGCTCAACTTACAGCTATTCAAATCATTAATAAATTAGAATTAGACGAAACTCAACAGTTTATTGAGGATTTTTTGGCGAAAAATAATTTGATGAATAATGATATTGATGCTGTAATTTCAGGTTTCAGCGGAGATTCAGAATCTGATATTTATTATCAAAAAGCTTCAGAATTATTTCCAAATTCTTCATTACTTTATTGCAAACATTTGAGTGGAGAATTCAATACAGCGAGTGGTTTTTCAACATTTATGGCTTGTCATATTCTTAAAAACCAGGAGATTCCGGAAGTGATGATGATTAATTCTGTGAAAAAAGAAGGAATTAAAAATGTCCTTTTGTATAATAATCTTGGTGGAAATGACCATAGTTTGGTTTTGTTGGAGAAAGCTTAATTTATTAGATTATTTTGTATGAAAATAATCAGAGTCTTTGTCATTCAGAGCGAAACGAAGTGGAGCGTGGAATCTAAGCAAATTTAAGACACTGTCGAGATTCCTACGGAATGACAAATAGATTGTTAAAGTTTTAATACAAAAACAATAAAAAATGAAACACTATCCATTTATCATATTTTATATTTTCTGCAACATTTTTATTTATATGTTTCAGGGAAGTTTTTGGGTTTATTTGTTTTGTTTTTTGATGTTTTCTGCAGTTGTAATTTGGGGGTCTTTTGATATTACGTTAGGATATTTCGTAAACAGCATTACTCATAAAAGGACAAAAATCAAAGAAGTTGCTTTGACTTTTGATGATGGTCCGACTGAATTTACTCCGAAATTTTTAGATATTTTAAAAGAAAATCAGGTGAAAGCTACTTTTTTCTGTATCGGAAAACAGATTGAAAAATACCCTGAAATTTTTCAAAGAATTATCTCAGAAGGTCATACGATTGGAAATCATACGCTTTCCCATTCAAACAATACAGGTTTTTTGTCCACTTCAAAAATGGTTGAAGAAATTGAAAAATGTGATGAGATTATTTCTAAAGTCGGAAATATAAAAACCAATTTATACCGTCCTCCGTTTGGGGTTACCAATCCAAATATTGCAAAGGCCATCAAAAAAACTCACAAAAAAAGTATCGGATGGAATGTTCGTTCGTTTGATACGATCACAGATGACGAGAAGAAAATTCTAAAAAAAGTAACCAAAAATTTAAAAAAAGGAAGCATCATCCTTCTTCACGACACTTCGGAGAAAACGTACAATGTTTTGGTCGAATTATTGTTATTTTTGAAGGACAAAAAGTATTCGACTTGTACAGTTGATTCCATTATAAAAATTTAGAAAATGATTAAAAATATAGCTTTCGGAGCATTTTTATTAATTTCAGGTTTCGTTTTTGCTCAGAATACGGCAATGACCGGAGCAGAAGCAAAAGCATTTGTGACAAAAATTTCTTCCGAAACAAAAGAAATAAAAACTCTGCAAAGCGATTTCGCTCAAACCAAAAAGATGGATTTTTTGGATAAAAGCATCGTTACTTACGGAAGAATGTCTCTGAAATCTCCGAATATGTTGAGTTGGAAATACACAAAACCTTATCAATACAGCATCGTTTTTAAGGAAAATAAAATTTTCATCAATGATCAGGGGAAAAAATCATCTGTCGATGCAAAGAGCAAAACTTTTGAGAAAATTAATAAATTAATCGTTGGAAGTTCAAACGGAAAAATGTTCAGCGATCCAGAATTTTCTGTAGTTTATTTGAAAAATTCAAGTTCTAATATTGCGAAATTCACCCCGAAGTCTGCTCAGCTTTTGAAATATATTAAACAGATCGAACTTCATTTTCCTAAGAATCAGTCAACAGTTTCACAGGTAAATATGACCGAAGCTTCGGGCGATACAACGAATATTGTTTTCAAAAACACAAAAATCAATGCGCCGATTCCTGCTTCTGAGTTTAGTTTATAGTTCAATTCTTTTGCTGATGATTTCCTGTAAATCGTATCAGTTAAAAGATGCAAAACCAGTTTCTAATACAGAAAAAACGGTCGAAAATCTCTATTTTTCATCCAAAGAAGATTATGTTTATAAATGCCAGATGGATGTTTATAAAAATCACATCAGCGGAATTTTAATCATTAAAAAAATCTCCGAAACCACGCACCGGGTTGTGATGACTTCGGATTTCGGTAATAAAATGATCGATTTTGAAATATCTGAAAATGATTTTAAACTTAATTATGTTTTGGCAGATTTAGATAAAAAAATGGTCATTAATTTCCTGAAAAATGACTTTCAGGAATTATTAAGGCAAAAATTTCCTGTAAAAGAAAGTTTTGAGAATGACGATTCCAAAATTTATCTTTCGAAATTTGATAAAAAACAATATTATCTGTTTTTCGATAAAGAAAATGGTTTGTTAAATCAAATCATTTACACACAGAATAATAAAGAGAAAATCGATTTTACTTTTGAGGCAAAAAAAACTACTTTTGCAGAGGTTATCAATCTTCAGCACAAAGATTTTAAAATCAATATCAAACTATTTCAAATCACTGAAAACAAATAAAAATGCAAACCATACTTACAGATTTTTATACTTTAGAAAACTACGAAAAAGCAGAAAACGGAAGTTATACTGCGAAAATTTCTTTGAATAAAGATCACGATATTTTTAAAGGTCATTTTCCGGGAAATCCTGTGACGCCGGGAGTTTGTATGATGCAGATCGTAAAAGAGCTGACAGAAGAGTTTGTTGGAAAAAAATTGTTTCTGAAATCTGCTTCAAACGTGAAGTTTATGGCGATCATCAATCCTTTTGAAACGCCTGATTTAACGATGCAATTGGATATTAACGAAGGTGAAACTGAAATTAAAGTAAAAAATACAACTTCTTTTGGCGAGACTATTGCATTAAAAATGTCAGTCAATTATACTAAAATATGAAACTCCTATTTTCTTTACTAGCCGGTTTATTTTTATTTTTTCAAAGTGGTGATTTAGAAGCTTTGAGAAATTCTTATTCAAAAGCCAATCTATCTGTTGAAGGTGCAAAAAACTTTATCGGAATTGCTGATAAAAAATCATCTTCAGACCCTGTAATTTCAGCATATAAAGCCGCTGCAAATATACTTGAAGCCAAAGTAACCACTGAAAAGAATAAGAGAAAATCTTTTGTAAAATCCGGAGCTACAAGTCTGGAAAGCATTATCAAAAACAATCCAAATAATGCAGAACTGCGTGTGATAAGAATGAGCGTTCAGGAAAACATCCCGAAAATTGTTGGGTATAATAAGAATCTGAAAGAAGACAAAACCTTTCTACTCAGCAATTACAGCAAACAAAACGCCTCACTGAAAACCTACATCAGGAAATTTGCAATGCAGTCTAAAACGATGACCGCAACAGAAAAAAATTCATTAAAATAAATGACACTTTCTGAAGTACAAAATGCAATTTCCGAAAGGAAAATCTGCATCCTCATCCCAACGTACAACAACGAAAAAACACTGAGAAGAGTGATTGACGGTGTTTTGGAGTACACCAAAAACATCATTGTCATCAACGATGGATCTACAGATTCTACTTCACAAATTTTGAAGACCTATTCTCAGATTTCCACCATCAATTTACCTCAAAACAAAGGAAAAGGAAATGGTTTGAAAATCGGTTTCAGAAAGGCAAAAGAGTTGGATTACCATCACGCAATCACGATTGATTCTGACGGACAACATTATCCCGACGACATTCCTGTTTTTGTGGAGGCTTTATTGAATGAAAACGAAGACGTTCTATTGATTGGAAACCGAAATATGTCACAAGACGGAATTCCTAAAAAAAGCAGCTTCGGAAACCGTTTTTCTAATTTCTGGTTTTGGTTTGAGACCGGAATTAAGCTGGAAGACACGCAATCCGGCTACAGATTATATCCTTTACATAAAATCCCAAAGAAATATTTTACGCCAAAATTTGAGTTTGAAATCGAGATTATCGTAAGAACCGCGTGGCGGCATATTCCTGTGAAAAACGTTCCTATAAAAGTTCTGTACGATCCGGCGGAAAGAGTTTCACATTTCAGACCATTTAAAGATTTCACGAGAATCAGTATTCTGAATACCATTCTGGTTTTCATCACTTTAGTCTATATTATTCCGAGAAATTTTATCAATAATTTCAAAAAAAAAAGCTTTAAGAGATTCATCAAAGAAGACGTTCTGGAAAGTGATGGAAGCAACCGAATCAAAGCATTTTCAATTTCACTTGGGGTTTTCATCGGTCTTTCTCCTTTTTGGGGATTTCATACATTGCTGGTCATTTCTCTGTCTGTACTTTTTAAACTCAATAAAGTTCTGGCTTTTGTAGCATCAAATGTCAGTTTACCACCATTTATTCCATTTATTATTGCTGCTTCTTTGTTTTTGGGAGCACCTTTTGTGAGCGGTGACAGTAATATTATGAGTCAGGAACTGAATTTTGATCTGGTAAAAAATCATCTTCTGCAATATGTGATCGGAAGTTTGATTTTAGCAACTACAATGTCTTTTATTTCGGGAATTGCAGCTTTTCTTTTTTTAAATAAAGTAAGTCCTGAGAATAACTAATTTTTTTAAATTACTTCAACTTTTTTAAAGTCTTCTTTAAATATTTCTCAACATTTTCTTTATCCGGAACCGTGGTAATCTCCTTGGTCAAAGCTTTTTCAAATTCAATTTTCGCTTTCTGATAATCTTTTTGATTGAAATAATATTTTCCAGCCTGATAATAAACCAGCCACAAATCGGGATTCAATGATTTATAATGGTCAATAAGTTCTTCGGAAATGATTTTATCTTCTTCAAACTGAGAACTCAGCCTTTTGTATTCTTCGTAATTTTTAAATTCCTGAGAATCTACAAAAGGATCTTTTGCAATATTCAATTCTGATTTTGCAAACTCTCCACTTTTCAATCTTTTATCCGAAAAAATTTCATTCAGATCATAACATACAAATTCGCCCAATTGATAAGGATTTGAAGAAACCCAAACTAATTTTTTCTGAGGCGAAAAAATAACAGCGTGATGAGCCAAAAGCTGATTGATCGCCTTTTCGTTTCCATAACCAATTTTTTTATCTTTCAATCCTGATTTATCTCTTAAGATCAAAGCCATTTTTTCAGGGTTCAGCTTTTTATTTTCCTGCAAAAGTTCCTGAAGTTTTTCATAACGATATTCGGAATGGCTTTCTATAATATGTTTTTGATTTCGTTTATCATCTTTATATGCTTCTGACTGAAAATGATTGGTGCAAAAAACTTTACCCGAATTCTCAACTCTGTAGACTCCAAAATTGTCCGGAGAAACTTCGATGATTACAGCATTTTTATCATTTGCGCTACCCACCAAAATAGATTCGGAAACAAAAACTTTTCTCTTTTTTGCAATCGCTATCGCTTCGTCAATATTTTTTGCATACTGTAAAATCTCCCTCGTCACCAAAGAAATCGGAGTCTTTGCCGTCAACGGAATTTTTGATTTACCTGCATTGATCGTTACGGTAATCCCTTCTTTATTCATTCCGGAAACCACACCAATCATTCCTGGCCAGCTTACCGATAGATATGGAATTCCGCTTTCCGGTTCTACGAATTCTACCAATTTATTTTTAGCAAAATCATCACCGACATAGAAATCGAAGTTTCTGCCGATCAGTAAATCTCCGTCTTCTGTATTTTCATTCCAAACTGCAAGAGAAGTACAACCAACCATCGCCAAATCCTGCATTGCGTGACCAATATCGTGAGCACCGTGCAAATACATACTTCTTAGAAATTTCGGAGCAATAAAATCAAACTTATTCGATGAATATTGAGATAATCCGTACAATTCTACCTGGTCTTCTTCTTTGATATTAAGATACATTTTGCGATTGTACCATTTCAGGAAACCTCTTAAAAGATTCTGCTTAAATTTTGAAGGCACAAAGCCTTCCACTTTAGAAAAGAAAATATCTTCCTGTTTCTGCATTAAAGGTTGCGTTAAAGCTCCATTGTTATAACCTAATTGTAAAGGATTTCCCTTGACGTACAATTCCCAAAGCTGTTGTTTGTTTTTGGTTAAATAATTTTGATTAAAACTAAAAGTTGAGTCATTGATAGTATTGACCTTCGGAATTTCTAAAGAATATTGCTGTACATCCGGAACGTGTTTGATAGATTTTCTGACACCACAAGCTGTGAAATTGAGTATTAAAACAATAAAAAAAATGATTTTTCCAATGTCATTTTGACGAAAGGAGAAATCTATGCCTGTCAATCTGGATTCTTCACTCCACTTTGTTCCATTCTTAATGACAGCATTCCACATACTATTTTTCTTCACTTTTATTTTTATTAATCATTTGTGTCAATCGATCATCGATCAGTTCTTTACCCAAAATTTCCGCACAGGTATTAAAAGCACCGATTGTGCAGCCTAAAATCCCGTGCATGTTGACAGATTGCCCGGTCAGAAATAAATTATCAATTTTGGTGCGTGGAGAAACCATTGTTTTTAAAGGGTTTTCCGAGGTTTTGACATAACCATACATATTTCCGCCGAAACTTCCGATATAATCACGGTAAGACAGCGGAGAAGAAGTATAAATGCTTTTGATAGATTCTCTCAGGTCAGGAATTTTCTTTTCCAAGGCATCAATCATTTTTTCTGCTTTTTCAAGCTTAAATTTTTCGTATTGCTTTCCGCGTTCATGCTCGTCCGCAATAGTGTTAAATGTATTTTGCCATTCTTTAACCTCATCAAAGTCCATATAGGAAATTGCAGTCAGACTTTCTGCAAATTCCGGATATTGTTTTGCAGGAGTTGACGACAGCATGTACGTTTCAGGCCAGTTTTCTTTTTTATATTTAAAAGCATTCCACACCATTTCTTCAGATGAAAAATGATAAATATTATGATTGAAATTAACAATAGAATCGGGCTTTAAAACCAAATAAACACTGAAACAAGATGAAACAGGTTCCCAACTCAGAATTCTGTTCAGAAAAGATTTTTTCAGTCTTTTTTCACCAATCAGCTTTAAAGCTGAACGGATTTCAATATTTGAAATAAACTGTTTTGCGGAATATTCTTTACCTTCGGCTGTTCTTACTGAGCTTAAGACATTATTTTCATTAAAAATCATTTCAGAAACTTCGGAATGTTTATAAACATTTGCTCCGTATTCTCTTAGTTTTCTGATTAAAAGTTTTGAAATCTGACTTCCGCCTTTTACACATTTATAAGCACTTTGAATGTAAGAATTTACCGTTAAGGCATGAACGTAAAAAGGAATGTTCTCAGAATCTCCCGCATACAGAAAATTTGAACCCAATAAAACAGCCTGTAATTTTTGATCTGAAGTGATCGATTCGATAAATCTTTTTGTGTTTAAATGAAGAATTTCTTCGTTGTAATGATCTTTCCCAACAATATTGTATCTCGGAAAATGATTGCAAACTCTCTGAATTTCTTCACAGTAATTTTCTACATTTTCTCTTTCCTCAGGAAATTGTTTAGATAATTGCTCAACAAAATTTTCGTAACCTTGAGCATGAGGATATTCAATTTTATCATCTCCGAAAGTAATTCTATCATAACCGTCTTCATCCATTTTCCGGATTTGCAGATCGTCTATGATTTCAAGATAAGAGAAAAACTGATGCAGGTTCTGACCTTGTGACAGTCCACCAAGATAATGAACTCCGGTGTCAAAAATTAATTTATCTCTTGAAAATGTCTGTAAATTTCCGCCGTATTGATTGTTTTTCTCCAGAACACAGACCTTTAAGCCTTCTTTCGCCAAAATAAGAGCTGAAACAAGACCTCCCAATCCGCTGCCGATGACCAATATGTCGTATTCTTTTTTCAAAGGAGAAAGATATTCTTTTAAAGTTAAGCAGTTCTTTTGTCATGCTGAAAGCATCTCAGCGTCGCTTAGATTCCTTAGGAATGACAAGCTTTGTGAATAATTAGGAACAAAGAATACTTAACGATAATTGATGTTAATGATTTGAGTTTTACTTAGTTTTTCAATGGGTAAATGTAGAAAAATTTAATCTACATCATCCCAAAAATCAAAATAATTGAACCACTGGAGCGGATATTTTTTGATCATTGACTCCAAATTTTGAACGTAAGAGTTTAAAAGCCCTTGTGCATCGCGTTTTTTCACTTGTTGAGCGACTCTTGCGTACAAATGATAATGAAGGTTTTTCTCTTTCATTACATAAACATAAACGACCGGAACTCCCAATCTGGATGCAATGAGAAAAGGACCTGCAGGAAATTTCGCACTTTTTCCGAGTAGGTCTGCCTCAAGAAATTTTGAACCTTCAAAATAACGGTCACCCGTGAAACAAATCAATTCGTTTTTGGACAATGCCTCATTGATGTCAAAAATATGCGACATATCATCTTTCACATAAATGAATTTAATATTGCTTTTTTTAACGGTAACGCTGTCGAGATATTCTTTAATAACTGTAACTTCTTGATCTGTTGTCACTAAATTAATCTGACAGTCAAAATCAATATCAGCAAAAAAATGTTCCGCAATTTCGAAGTTTCCGATGTGAGCACTGATTAAAACACCGCCTTTTTTTTCGGTTAAAAGATTTTTAAGATTTTCAACTCCATCAAATTCATAGGTAAATTTATCCCTCAATCCTGCAGAAATAGCAGTTTTATCAATCAAAACGGTTCCGAATGTAAAGTAACTTTTATATCTGGAAATTATCGTTCTCCAGAAGTTATAATTGAGTCGCTTTTTGAAATAATATGAAATGTATTGATTGCTCTTTTTTTCGAACAAAAAGTAGTAAGCAGCAACAAAATAAAGCACAAAATAAGAACTCCTGATCCCAATATTTCTAATACACCAGACGAATATTCTATATCCTGATATCGTCCCTTTAGATTTACCTTTCCACTTGTTCATATCTCGTTTCAGACTTTATTTTTTAACGCAAAGACTGCAAAGTTTTTAAAACAAAATAATGTTTTAAGTTCGCAGAGGATTTTCATCCAACAAAGGCTTTGAATTAATTTTACAATAAAATTTACAAGAAAATAAAGTTTAATCAATAATTATGCGTTTTTTTCAGCGATTTTATTTTCAATAGTAGAATAAAAGTCATCAAAAGTGACTATTTTTTTGAAGTCTGCCTCACCCAATTTCACTCCGAAATTAGATTCGATCACAACCACCATATCGATATAATCTAAGCTGTCTAAGCCTAAAGTGCTCTTAAAATTTGCCCCGTTGTTGATTTCATCGCCATCAACTTCAAACTCGTTGATCAAAAAATCATTAACGATCGCAACAATTTTTTCCCTTTCCATGTTTTTACTCAAACTTTTTTACAATTAATGCGGAATTGGTTCCCCCAAATCCAAAAGAATTCGACAAAAATACGTCAATTTTTTGATTTTTTGTCTCAGCGATAAGATTTATCTTTTTCGCCTCATCATCAGGATTTTCCAGATTGATATTTGGTGCCACAAAATCATTCTGCATCATCAGAATCGAATAAATCACTTCACTCGCTCCTGCCATCCAACATTCGTGACCGGTCATCGATTTTGTGGAACTCACCGGAACTTCACTTCCAAAGATTTCGTAAATTGCTTTTGCCTCATTTGTATCACCAATCGGTGTAGAGGTTGCATGAGCGTTGATATAATCTATATTTTCAGCTTTTAAACCTGATTGTTTTAAAGCTCTGTTCATTGCCAAAGCCGGACCGTCAACATTCGGTGTTGAAATATGTCCGCCATTGGATGAAAAACCATAACCAATAATTTCTGCTAAAATATTGGCTCCTCTTTTTTGAGCAGATTCCAGACTTTCAACAATCAAAGATGCAGCTCCTCCGCTTGGAATTAAACCGTCTCTCTCTGAATCAAAAGGTCTTGAAGCTTTAGTAGGCTCGTTTTCTCTTACCGAAAAAACGCCTAAACCATCAAAACTTGCCATTGAATATTTATTGGTTTCCTGAGCTCCGCCACAAACGATCATGTCCTGAAAACCATTTTTGATCATCATGTAAGCCAATCCCAAAGAATGAGAACCGCTCGCACAAGCTGCACTGATGGTTAAATTGATTCCTCTTAATTTAAAAATTGTGGAAAGATTCATTGTCACAGTAGAGTTCATCGATTTAAAAATCGCTCCGGAACCCATTAAAGCTGTATCTTTTTTCTCTCTTGCAATGTCGATTGATTCTACAACCGCTTTAGAAACACTGTCATTTCCATATAAAATTCCGACTTCATTCTGATCTAAAAAGTCTTGGTCTATACTGGCATTTTTAAGCGCATCAAGTGTAGCCAGGTAAGCATATTCGCTTTCTTCACCCATACTTACACGCTGTCTTCTGCTGAGAAGATTTTTGAGATCCGGTTTCGGGACAACTCCGGATAAACCAGATCTGAAACCAAACTCTTTTCTCTCATCAATTAAAACTATTCCGGATTTACCTTGATACAGGGATTCTTTCACTTCTTCCAAAGAAGTTCCGATGCAAGAATAAATTCCCATTCCGGTAATGACTACCCTATTTTCCATTTAAATTCTAGGTTTTAGGTTGCAGTTTTTTAGGTTTCCAGTAATTACTGCTACCTATTATCTGCCATCTGATTTTATGAATAAATTCCTCCGTTAATATTGATTACTTCACCTGTAATGTAAGAAGATTTTTTCGAAGCTAAAAACGCAACCAAATCTGCCACCTCTTCTGCTTCACCAAATCTGTTGACAGGAATCATTGCTTTTAATTCATCTTCATTAAAATCCTGAGTCATATCTGTTTTGATGAAACCCGGTGCAACTGCATTCACAGTAATATTTCTTTTTGCAACTTCCTGAGCCAAAGCTTTTGTAGCTCCAACCAAAGCTCCTTTAGCCGCAGAATAATTGGTTTGTCCCGCAGTACCTTTTACTCCGGAAACCGAAACCATGTTAATAATTCTTCCGTATTTATTGCGTAATAATTTCTGAATGAAGAAATTAGTAACATTATAAAAACCATTTAAACTCGTGTTGATCACAGAGTTCCAGTCTTCACTTGGCATCCACATGAATAATCCGTCTCTTGTAATTCCGGCATTGTTTATAATCACTTCAACAATTGATTTTGAATTATTTTCCTGCCATTCATTTAAAACTTTTAAAGTTTCTTCTGCATTTCCTACATCAAATTTAAGGATCTCACCTGTAGAGCCCAATTCTTCAACTTTAGCCAAAGTTTCCCTTGCAGCAGCTTCATTTGAAGTGTAGTTGATCAGAATATGATAATTTTTATCTTCAGCAAGTTTTATACAGATCGCTCTTCCGATACCTCTGGAACCGCCTGTTATGATAGCACATTTCATGTATTAATGTTAATATTGTTTCGTATTAGTTTTATTGACAATTAATCAAACTAAATAATTACATTGTCTTTAAATATTTCTTCACTTCTTCTAAATACGGATACATTACCATATCATTTGAAAAAGCCGGAATGATTTTTCTAATTTCATCATACAATTCTCTTGTTGATGATGAAACTTTATCTTTAAAGTCAAGATATTCAATTGCCTGAATGATCGTGATTGCTTCAATTGCCAATACTTCAAAAGCATTTTCGATTACCTTTCTGCAAATTACCGCAGCATTCGTTCCCATGCTTACAATATCCTGATTATCATTATTATTAGGGATACTGTGAACATACATTGAGTTTGACAACATCTGGCTTTCGGCCGTTGTAGAAGTTGCCGTGAACTGAACTCCCTGCATTCCAAAATTGAAGCCTAATTTACCTAAATTAACAAAAGGAGGCAAAATTTCGTTGATTTTTGAGTTTAAAAGATAATTTAATTGTCTTTCAGCCAACATTGTCAGTTTAGTAACAACAATTTTCAGCTTATCCATTTCCAAAGAAATATAATCTCCATGGAAATTTCCGCCGTGGTAAACGTGCTGATTTTCAACGTCTATAATTGGATTATCATTTGCTGAATTGATCTCATTTTCAAGAACTTTTTCTGTATATTCTAAAGTATCTAAAACTGGCCCCAAAATCTGCGGAACACATCTTAAAGAATAATATTCCTGAACTTTTTCTTTAAAAACCTTTTCCTGTTCTTCGAAATGAGTGTATAAATGATCAGCTCTTTTTCTGATCAATTTACTATCGGATAAATGCTCGCGCATTTTGGCTGCAATTTTTTGCTGACCTGCGTGAAGTTTTGTTCCGTTTAAAGCTTCTGATAAATGATCGTCATATGCCTGAACGATTTCATTAATCGCACAAGATAATTTAATCGAAATATCAGTTAACTGATTTGCTTTGTAAGCATTAACAATTCCAATTCCAGACATAACAGAAGTTCCGTTCATCAAAGCAAGACCTTCACGGATTTCAACTTTAATGGGCTCCAAACCTTCGATGTCAAAAACTTCTTTGGTCGATTTTTTTTCACCTTTATAAAAAACTTCGCCTTCACCGATTAATACTAAAGCCAAATGTGCCAATTGCACCAAATCTCCACTCGCTCCCACTCCGCCATGCTCGAAAATCAACGGTGTAACATCTCTGTTAATTAATTCTTTAAGTAAATTCACAACAGATTCATGAACTCCTGAATTTCCTAATGATAAAGTGTTTAATCTCGCCAACATACATGCTTTCACTTCATCTGCCGGCAAAGGATTTCCGATACCTGAAGAATGACTTCTGATCAGATTATACTGAAGCTGATGGGTATCTTCGTCGCTGATCTTGAACTGAGCCATTGGTCCGAAGCCCGTGTTGACTCCATAAATTACTTTGTTTTTTGAAAATTCTTTCAGAAACTGAAAACTTGCATTCACACGGTTGAGAAGTACCTCATCGAGTTCTATTATTTCATTTTCTATAATGATCTTCTGAAAATCCCTCAGTTCTAAAAAGTTATTTATTTTCATCAATTAAAAGTAATAATATATAATTTTGTAAAATATAATTAATTGTCATTAATTTTGCGGCAAAGATATAAGTTATTATTAAAATAAAAAATCAAAGATGATCAAAGAATTTGTTGATGTTCTCGTAATCGGAGCTGGACCTTCCGGATGCGTCTCTTCTTCGTACCTAAAGAAGAATAATATCAACGTAAAAGTTGTTGAAAAAACAAAATTTCCGAGACTTGTCGTTGGCGAAAGTCTGATCCCGAGAGTAATGGATCATTTTGAGGAGGCCGGACTTTTTCCTGCTTTGGATAAAATGGGCTTCGAGAAAAAATTGGGGGCACGTTTTTTGAGAGGTGATGAAGTTTGCCTTTTTGATTTTAGTAATAAATTCGGAGAAGGATGGGACTGGACTTGGCAGGTTCCGAGAGCTGATTTTGATCAGGCTCTAGCTAATGAAGTCATCAATAAAGGTGTAGATTTAGAATTTGAAACTGAAGTAATCGGAATTGAATTTAACGGAACTGATTCTATTACGACTGTAAAAAATAAAGAAGGCGAAACAAAAGAAATCCACGCAAAATTTGTCATCGATTCTAGTGGTTACGGAAGAGTTTTGCCAAGACTTTTAGATTTAGAAAAACCTTCAAAACTTTCTCCGCACTCTGCGATTTTTGCTCATGTTGAAGATGTCAACAGAGAAGAAGGCGTAGAAGGAACTTTGATTTCATTTGATATTATTGAAACCGAGGTTTGGCTTTGGGTAATTCCTTTTTCAAATGGAAATACAAGTGTGGGAATTGTGGGTCCGACTGAATATATTGATAAATTGTCTGAAAACGGAGATACTTCAGAAGCTTTACGAAAAGCAATTTCACTTTCAGATTATTATGTAAAACGTTTTGGTGATGTTGAATTTTTGTTTGAGCCGAGACATTTGAAAGATTATTCCTGTTCGGTAAAAAGCTTATTTGGAGACGGATTTGCTTTAACGGGAAATGCCTCAGAATTTCTCGATCCCGTTTTTTCATCTGGAATGGCATTCGCAACAGAAGGCGGAATGACGGCAGCAAAATTGGCAATAAGACAATTAAACGGCGAAAAAGTTGATTGGCAGACAGAATTTGCTGACTATATTTTATACGGAGTCAACGTTTTTACAACCTATGTGAAAGAATGGTACACCGGAAATCTTCAGGAATTATTTTTCCATCAACCAGAAAACCCTGATGTGAAAAGGAAAATCTGCGCAGTTTTGGCAGGTTATGTCTGGGACAAAAAAAATACGTTTGTAAGAATACACGATACTGCAATCGTAAATCTCGCCAATTTCATTAAAACAGAAAAACAGCAACCATAAAAAAGCGGTCTGAAAATTTCAGACCGCTTTTGTTATTTTAAAACCTTTTTGATTTCTGTACCAAGTTTTTTTCCTGTAATCTCATACGCCGCAGCAATTCTTCCATATTCCCAAGAAAATTGGTCGTTCATTTTCTTGCCTTGAATTTTATCTGCCTGTAATTTCATGATTACATTTGAAGGATTGTCTGTTTCCACAAATAGCAAATCTGCTGTAAGTTTGGCTTCCTGAGAACCGATCATACCACCATACCAACCTGCGTAGATCCATTTCGCATCTATGATTAAAGTATATTTTGCTTTAACATCATTCTTAAATTTTATCTTTTTTGATTTTGCATTTATCCCTTTATAGAAATATTCCAAATATTCTGAAGTTTTAAATTTTTCCCATTGATAAGTCCAGTTATCCCAAACCTTATCCCCTTTTCGTGCTGTAATATCGGCTTTTCTGCTTTCAATATATTGCGCTTCTGATAAATTCTTCTCCTGATAAGCCGCATTGTCAAATTTCAATTGAACATTTACTTCGGTTTGGTCTTTAAGAAAATCATAATTTCCCTGAATGACATTAATTTTGTTTTGTGAAAAAGCCGTGGATGCAATAGCAAAGAACAGCATTAGAAATAATTTTTTCATAGTTTAATATAATAATTAAAAGTCAGCAAATATAATATTCCTTGAGAAATTCTAATTTAATTAAATGATAATATTTCCTGTTTATTTGAATAAACTATCTTAAATCTAAAAAATTAATAGGTTTTCTGCTGTTTGGATTGTGAACGGTTTTTGACAAAACATCAAAAGTTACAATCTCAATTTTCGGACTCACCCTTAATTTTGCTCTGAAATGATCTCTCACTTCATTGACAAAACTTTCTGATTCGCTCTCTGTGCTTACTTTAATAATAATTTCATCTAAACCAATTTCATTTGACTGGATTACAATCTGGTAACATAAAATACCGTCAAAATCATTCAGAATATCATTCATCGCTGGAGGATACAAAGTGGTCCCTTTATATTTGATCATCTGCTGTTTTCTTCCGACAACAGGACCCAATCGCATCGTGTTTCTACCACATTGACAAGGTTCGTAATGTGCTTTAACTAAATCTCCCGTTTTAAATCTTAATAGTGGAAGTGCTTCAACATCTAAAGTCGTAATCGTCAGTTCTCCGCTTTCTCCTTCCTTCACCGGATTTTCATTATCATCAAGAATTTCTGTGATAATCAATTCAGGGTGTTGATGTCCTCCAACCTGAAATTCGCATTCCGTGAAAGCGGTGCTCATTTCTGTGGAAGCATAGGTTGAGAATAATTTAATATCCCATTTTTCTTTTATTTTCTGTGAAAGAATATTATCTGTAAAATCCTGATTTTTGATGCTTTCGCCGATGCATACTGCTCCGTAAATGCTTGAATTTTTATAATCAATTCCATGCTTTTCGGCATAATCAATCATTTTTAGAAGAAATGAAGGAACAGTAATCAGATATTTCGGTTTATATCTGAAAATAGAATCCCATTGAAGCTCGGGAATTCCAGGTCCCATTCTTACGACACTTGCACCCATTTTTCTTAAACCTAAAAAATAAGCCAAACCCGCCATAAATCTCTTGTCAATAGTCGTGATCATCTGCACAACATCACCTTTCTGAATTCCTGCACAGGCAAAAGAAATCGCTTCGTTATAAGCTAATCTCTCCAAATCAGAATCTGACAAACCGAACGTAACAGGATCTCCCAACGTACCCGAAGTAGTGCTATAATCCACAATTTTATCATTTGAGATACAGAAAAAACCATCGTTGTTCTGCTGAATGTCGTTCTTCGATGTCGTCGGGATTTTCTTCAAATCTTCTAAAGTCTGGATCTCCGAAATCTTAATATTATTTTTTTTAAATAATTTTTGATAAAAAAGTGAATGTGCCTCCAAATATTTCAAAAGCTCATGAAGTTTTTCTTCCTGAAATTTTTTGATGTCCTGAATGCTTGATTTCTCGATGAGTGGGAAGAGTTCCAATAGTTTAAATTTAGATGACAAATTTATTTAAATTAAAATTAAAATTTGAAGCATTTTTTCTCCCACGGATCGCACAGATTTTCACAGATTATTTTTAAAATTAAATTGTATAAATCTGTGTTATCTGCAAAATCTGCGAGAGAAAATAGGTTTTGGCAAAAGCCAATATCATTCGTCGAATTTGAAAGTGGGCTAAAGCCCACTCCTATTGATAGAAACTACAGATTCTGTTATTGAGAAACTTTTAAATTCACATTCCAGCATTAACAATTCACTTTTGAAAACACTTTGATCTTCTCAAAATTTTCAATAAACCGAATCAAAATAAAACATATATTATAAACCGACAAAAATCACTAAATTTGCCAACTTGATTAATCAACGAAATTGAGAAATTACAATGAGCCAATTTAAAGAATATAAAAACCTCAATCTTATAGACGTAGCCGAGAATGTTTCGGAGTTCTGGAAAGCAAACGACACTTTTGCAAAAAGTGTGGAAACACGTCAGGGAAATCCTGAGTTTGTGTTTTACGAAGGTCCGCCTTCAGCAAACGGAATGCCTGGAATTCACCACGTTATGGCAAGAGCGCTGAAAGATATTTTCTGCCGTTACCAGACTCAGAACGGGAAACAGGTTTTCCGTAAAGCAGGTTGGGACACGCACGGACTTCCCGTAGAATTAGGAGTTGAAAAAGAACTCGGAATTACAAAAGAAGATATTGGCAAAAAAATTTCGATTGAAGATTACAACAAAGCTTGTCGTGAAGCAGTAATGCGTTATACTGATGTTTGGAATCACCTGACCGAAAAGATCGGATATTGGGTAGATCTTGAAGATCCTTACATCACGTACAAGTCAAAATATATGGAGACGGTTTGGTGGTTGTTGAAGCAATTGTACAGCAAAGAATTGTTGTATAAAGGTTACACCATTCAGCCGTATTCTCCGAAAGCAGGAACAGGGCTTTCTTCTCACGAGTTGAATCAGCCTGGAACTTACCGTGATGTTACCGATACAACCATTGTTGCTCAGTTTAAAGTTAAAAAAGATTCTTCAGACTTATTTAATGATATCGATGGAGATGTAAACATTTTAGCTTGGACGACAACTCCTTGGACTTTACCTTCAAACACAGCTTTGGCGGTAGGAAGAGATATTGAATATGTTGTCGTTAAAACTTTCAACCAATATACTTTTGAGCCCGTAACGGTTGTTTTGGCGAGAGTTTTATTAGAAAAGAATTTCGGCAAAAAATTCATTGAAGGAACTGATGAAGATTTGGCAAACTATACTTCAGACAGTAAAACGATTCCATATAAAGTTTTAAAAGAATTTACCGGAGAAAAATTGGCTGAAACTCAATACGAACAGTTAATTCCTTGGTTTACGCCGGATGAAACTCCTGAATCAAGCGGAGCGTATCTTGACCAAAGGGAAAAAAAAGCGTTCAGAGTGATCATCGGAGATTTTGTAACAACGGAAGACGGTACTGGTATCGTACATATTGCTCCTACTTTTGGCGCGGATGATGCGAGAGTTGCCAAAGAAAACGGAATTCCGCCAATGTTGGTAAAAGACGAAAACGATAATTTAGTTCCGTTGGTTGACCTTCAAGGGAAATTTATCAAAGGAAATGATGTTCCGGAAACTTTCTCAGGAAAATATATTAAAAATGAATATTACGATGACGGAACTGCTCCTGAAAAATCTTGGGATGTAGAACTGGCAATTGTTTTAAAAACAGAAAACAAAGCCTTCAAGGTTGAAAAATATGTTCACAGCTACCCTCATTGCTGGAGAACCGACAAACCCGTCTTATATTATCCTTTGGATTCTTGGTTTGTGAAAATGACGGCTGTAAAAGACCGTTTAGTAGATTTAAACAAAGAAATCAACTGGAAGCCAAAAGCTACCGGAGAAGGTCGTTTTGCCAACTGGCTAGAAAACGTCAACGACTGGAATTTATCCCGCTCAAGATATTGGGGAATTCCTTTGCCGATCTGGAGAACAGACCCTTCGATAGGTTCGGGACAGGCAGAAGAAAAAATAATCGGTTCTGTAGAAGAGTTGTACAATGAGATCGAAAAATCTGTTGCCGCAGGATTGATGAAAGAAAATCCGTTCAAAGGCTTTGAAATCGGAAACATGTCTGAAGAAAATTATTCTTTGGTTGACTTACACAAAAACATTGTTGACAAAGTTGTTTTGGTTTCAGATTCCGGAAAAGCAATGAACCGTGAAAGCGACCTGATTGACGTTTGGTTCGATTCAGGTTCAATGCCTTATGCACAGTTGCATTATCCTTTTGAGAATAAAGAATTAATTGACAACCATAAAGCTTTCCCGGCAGATTTTATTGCTGAAGGAGTTGATCAGACTCGTGGATGGTTTTATACGCTTCACGCCATAGGAACTGCGGTTTTTGATTCAGTTGCTTATAAAAATGTAATGAGTAACGGACTTGTTTTGGATAAAAACGGTCAGAAAATGTCAAAACGTTTAGGAAATGCTGTTGACCCGTTTGAAACGCTTGCCGTTTACGGTCCCGATGCAACGCGTTGGTACATGATTTCAAACGCAAATCCCTGGGAAAATTTGAAATTTGACATTGAAGGAATTGATGAAGTAAGAAGAAAATTTTTCGGAACACTTTACAACACGTATTCATTCTTTGCCTTGTATGCAAATGTTGACGGATTTAATTATTCTGAAAAAGAAATAGAAAACCGTCCTGAAATTGACCGTTGGATTTTATCTGAATTAAATCTTTTAATCAAAGAAGTAAAAGCATTCTATGAAGATTACGAACCGACAAGAGTTGCAAGAGCAATCAGCAATTTCGTCAATGATAATTTAAGTAACTGGTACGTAAGATTATGCAGAAGACGTTTCTGGAAAGGAGATTACTCTGATGACAAGATCTCTGCTTACCAAACTTTATATACCTGTCTTGAAACCGTTGCTAAATTATCTGCGCCAATCGCTCCATTCTTTATGGATCAATTGTATCAGGATTTGAACAAAGTAACAGGAAAAGAAAGTTCAGAATCTGTACATTTAACAGACTTCCCGGTTGCGGATGAAAGTTTAATCGACCAAGATTTGGTTGAAAAAACTCATTTAGCACAAAATATTACAAGTATGGTTTTCTCTTTGAGAAAAAAGGAAAATGTAAAAGTGCGTCAGCCTTTGCAAAAAGTATTGATTCCTGTTTTGGATAAAAAGACTGAGGAGCAAATTTTAGCAGTTGCCGAATTAATTAAACAGGAAGTTAACGTTAAAGAATTACAATTAATCAATGCCGAAGAAGCATCTCATTTAATTGTAAAACAAATCAAACCTAACTTCAAAACTTTAGGTTCCAGGCTTGGAAAAGACATGAAAGTTGTTGGTAATGAAATTACTAATCTTTCAGCTGAGCAGATATCATCTTTAGAAAAAGAAGGAAAAATTGAGCTGCAAGGTTATGAAATCACAGTTGCTGATGTTGAGATTTCCACAAAAGATATTCCGGGATGGACAGTAACTTCTGACGGAAAAACAACTGTGGCATTAGATTTGAAGATGACTGATGAGTTAAAATCTGAAGGTATCGCAAGAGAGTTTATTAACAGGATCCAAAATCTGAGAAAAGACAAAGATTTTGAATTAACAGACAGAATAAGCATCATTTTGGAAGAAAACAGCCCGTTTTTGGATCAAATTAAGCAAAATGAAGAATATATTTCATCTGAAGTCTTGTCAAATAAAATAGAAATTGTATCTTCACTTTCAAATTTTAACGAAATCGACATTGATGACATTAATTTTAAAGTAAATGTTGAAAAAAATTAACGTATAGTTATTGTTTTTTCAAACTCCATTTCATAATTTTATTAAAAAAGAAAAAGACCATGCAAGACGAAAGGGTAAGATATAATGACTCTGATTTACAGGAATTTAAAAAAGTTATTAGAGAAAAAATAGAAAAAGCAGAGAAAGATCTGCAGCTAATCAGAGAAAGCTTCATCAACGACCAGAATAACGGGACTGATGATACTTCACCAACATTCAAAGCCTTTGAAGAAGGTGCAGAAACTTTGAGTAAAGAGCAAAACTCTATTTTGGCAGGAAGACAGGAAAAATTTGTCAGAGATCTGAAAAATGCTTTGATCAGAATAGAAAATAAAACTTACGGTGTATGTAGAGTGACCGGAAAACTGATTCCGAAAGAAAGACTTTTGGCAGTTCCGCACGCTACTTTGAGCATCGAGGCTAAAAATATGCAGAGATAATATTTTTATCTTATTTTTGTAAATAAATTATTGGGTTTATGAAATGTTGTATGACATTTTATAAACCTAATTTTTAATTATATCTATGAGCGAATATTTGATTTTAGGAATTATTCTTATCGCCATTTTATGGTTTTTCAACAGAGACAGAATCAAAAACAGATTCTATCCCGACAAGCCAAAAAATCTGACGATAGATCAACAGTTTAATTCTGATAAACGCGAAAGAGAAAAGGAAATCGACAAACTTCTGAGCAAAATGGGCAAAAACGGAATCAATGATCTGTCTGCAAAAGACCGAAAAAGATTAGACGAACTGTCTAAAAAATAAGTCTTCGACTATGGCTCAGACTGACAAAAAAGAATTAAATAAAAAAAATGGAAGCATTAATTGTACACCCCAAAAACCAAATGGAGCTGAACGCACTGAAAAGCGTGATGAAAGATATGGGAATTCGTTACGAAAAATTTCATACAAGAGGAATGAAAACTCAAACTTTCGAGAAAAAAACTCCTGTTAAAAAAGAAAATACAGGGAAAAGTTTTAAAGACAAACCAAAGACTAATTTGTAATGAAAAAGATCTTAGCTGTCACTTTTCTAATATTATTTATAGATCAGGCTTCAAAAATTTATATCAAAACTCATTTTAGTTTAGGAGAAAGCGTTTCTGTTTTACCTTTTTTTAAACTTACTTTTGTTGAAAATCCGGGTATGGCTTACGGACTCCATTTTGGCGGACTGATTGGTAAATATCTTCTGGTAGTCTTAAGGCTTTTCTTAATCGGAGGAATGATCTATTTATTTAAAAAATGGCTGAAACAGGGAGCTTCAAATTATTTAATTATACCAATGTCTATCATTTTTGCAGGAGCAATCGGAAATATTATTGACGGAATGTTCTACGGACTGATTTTCGACAGCGGAACAGTTTATGACGAAAGTATTGGAAGATGGATTGATTATGGTGGAGTTTCAAAAATAACATCTATCGGTGACGGTTATTCTAATTTTATGAAAGGGTGCGTTGTTGATATGCTTCACTTTCCTTTAGTTGATTGGACGGTTCCTGAAAGCTGGCCAATAATCGGTGGAAAACACATCGAATTTTTTAAATATATCTTCAATGTTGCTGACTCTGCAATTACTGTGGGAGCTGCATTATTATTGATCTTCAGAAAGAAAGCTTTCCCGAATGGTCTTGAATTTTAAACAATTCATATTTAATGAAAAAAGTTTTTAAAAATATTTTAAAATTTTTCCTGCTTCTTTTCGTCGCAGGAATTATTTTTATTGCTTTTGCCAATTACAGCATTAAGAAATACAGCAATGCCTATGTTTCCAACTATCTTGAAGAAATTCCCAAAACGAAAACAGCTTTATTATTAGGAACAAGCAAAAAACTTAACAAACGGACAACCAAATGCTTATTTCTATAACAGGATAAAAGCGACTGTTGATCTCTATAAAAGTGGTAGGATAGAATACATCATTGTGAGTGGCGACAACAGCCGAAAAGATTATAATGAACCTGAAGACATGCAGCTTACTTTAATGCAATACGGAATCCCAGAAGATAAGATTTTTCTTGATTTTGCGGGTTTCAGGACTTTGGATTCTGTTGTAAGAGCAAAAGAAATTTTCGGACAGAAAAAGCTGATTATCATTTCGCAAAAATTTCATAATGAAAGGGCAGTATTTTTAGCAAGAAAAAACGGAATTGAAGCTTACGGTTACAATGCAAAGGATGTGAATAAATATGCAGGACTCAAGACCAACAGCCGAGAATATCTCGCAAAAGCAAAAGTTTATTGGGATCTGATTTTTGGCGTTGAACGAAATATGGAGGGGATAAGATTTTAATTCCTGCGTAATTTTAAAACAATTATAAATAAAGTTGAGATCTTTTCAGGATGAACAAACAGACTGAATAATTGCTATCTTCATAAATAACATCTATAAACGTAATCTTTGTCATTCTGAAAGAATCTCAACAGTTATACTTTTCAGGATGACAAATAAAGGAAATAAGCATTACATTATTAGACTTTAAATAGTTTCATTAAATTTGCAATTCATTAATTTTTATAAATAATTCAAAACAAATGTCAAGAATTCTTACCGGCATACAAGCCACCGGAACACCGCACCTTGGAAACCTTTTAGGTGCTATTATTCCTGCGATTGAACTATCAAAGCAATCAGGAAACGAATCATTTTTATTTATTGCGAATCTTCATTCGCTTACACAGATAAAAGATGCAAAAGAACTTAAAAACAACACGTACGAAATTGCTGCAGCTTGGCTTGCCTGCGGACTTGATACCGAAAAAACATTCTTTTACAGACAGAGCGACATCCCTGAAACCTGTGAACTATCTTGGCATTTATCATGTTTTTTTCCTTATCAGAGACTAACTTTAGCGCATTCTTTTAAAGATAAAGCTGACCGTTTGCAGGACGTAAACGCAGGTTTGTTTACCTATCCTATTTTGATGGCGGCAGATATTTTGTTGTACGATGCCGAAATTGTACCTGTTGGAAAAGATCAGCTTCAACATTTGGAAATTGCCCGTGATGTAGCTTCAAGGTTTAATAATCAAATGGGTGAAGTATTGGTTTTACCTCAAGCCGAGCTTCAGGAAAACACGAAATATGTTCCCGGAATCGACGGACACAAAATGTCGAAATCAAGAGGAAATATCATCAATATTTTCTTACCTGAAAAGCAATTGAAAAAACAGGTAATGAGCATCGAAAGTGATTCTAAATCTTTGGAAGAACCAAAAGATCCCTCCACTGATAAGACTTTTGCAATCTATGAGCTGATTGCAACTCCAGAGCAAACAGAAGAATTGAGAGCTAAATATCTAGCCGGAAACTTTGGTTACGGTCATGCAAAAAAAGAGCTCTTAGATTTAATTTTAACAAGATTTGAAAAAGAAAGAGAGTTATTTTCTTACTACATGAATAATCTTGAAGAACTGGAAGCAAAACTTCAGGAAGGCGCTGTGAAAACAAGAGCGATTGCTACAGAGACTATTAAAAGAGTAAGAGAGAGTTTGGGAATCTAATCTAAATTTTTTCAACCGAATAAAGTTTCGGCGGCACCTTTGGTGTCGCCGAAACTTTTTAAAAATAATTTATTGATAAAGCATTTCTTACAAATATTCTTTAATCTGTAAAAGATGTTTAATAACTTTCAAATTTTCCTGCTTTGGATTTTCATTAAAAACATCAAAGAAAATCACATCTATCCCGAAATTCTGGGCTCCTACGACATCTGCGATCCAATCGTCACCGATTAGAATACTTTCTTCTTTCTTAGCTTTGGAAAGATCTAAAGAATATTCAAATATTTCAGGATTTGGTTTTCTCACACCAACAGAATCGGCACTTGTAATCGTATTAAAGTAATGATCAATTCCTGATAGAATACATTTTCTTTCTGTGACTTCCTGAAAACCGTTGGAAATAATATGTAAAGTATAGTTTTTGGATTTTAAATAATCCAGAATATATTCTGCACCTTCTACCAAATAGTTGTAATTAAGAATTTTATCTAAAAAATGTTCTTCAAAAAACATTGATAATTTTAAATCATCAATTCCAAACCGTTTAAATGTATCATAAAATCGGTGTTTTCGGAGGTAATCTTTATCAATTTCACCGTCTCGAATTTGCTCCCAAAGTTTTTCGTTGATCTCATGATATACAGAATGAAATTCTTCAAAATCAATATTATATTTTAAAGTAATTTCTTCTTTTTCGAAAAGACTGTTGATCGTGAGATAAGCGTTTTTACGGTGATCCCAAAGCGTATTATCGAGATCAAAAAAAATGTGCTGAATTTTCATACAGCACAAATTAATGATTAATTTTTTGAAAGGTGATAATGATTGTTTTTAATCTTTACCACGTCAAGACTTTTTGAGAAACTAAGCAAAAAATCAATGGTTTGTTTTTTGGGTTTCAAACTTTTCATTTTTAAAGAATCGTTATTTTTCATAGGCAAAAAATGTTTTTTCTTTAAAACGTGAAAGTGAGTGAATTATTATCTCGTTAAAATAATATTATTTTCTTCCATGATTTTTCTTAAGTTGATCAGTGCATAGCGAACCCTGCCTAAAGTCGTATTAATACTCATATCCGTATGATCTGCGATCTCTTTAAAACTCAATCCGTCGAAAAACCTGAGTTTTATCACCTCTTGCTGATTTTCGGGAAGACACTGAAGCATTTTCAGCAGATCTTCCTGAATCTGCATACTTACTAATTGATCCTCGATATTTTCAGACGGCTCTCTGATCAAATCAAAAATAGAAAACTCATCATTATCAAAAGTAGTTTCAGAAACTTTTACATTTTTAGATTTAGCTCTGAAATGGTCAATAATAAGATTTTGTGCAATTCTTTTTGCCCAAAGAATAAACTTTCCTTCCTCATTATAACGTCCCTCCTTTAGCATGACGATAATTTTAATAAAAGTATCCTGGAAAACGTCGTTTGCCAAATATTCATCATTTATTTTGTAAAGAATAAATGAAAAAAGGTCTTTCTGATGACGATGTATAAGGGTTGATAATGCTTCTTCGTCTCCTTTCTGGTAAAGAGATATTAATAGGCTATCTGTTGATTTCATGACTTTTCTTCTCAGTATATACTTGTAGCCAAGCTGTCTCCCGTCATTCTGACTGGTTTATCGTAGCTACAAAGTTGTTTAAAAAGTAAAGTCTATTCTATAAGCATCAAATTATGTTGTAAATATAAATAAAATTTTAATAACTGTTAACTAATTATTAAATATTTCAAAGAATTCTATAAAAAAATCTACTTAAACATGTCATGTAAGAATGCTGTAGGAATATTTAATGTGAAATTAATATTTAAACCTTTCAATTCTTTGCCATTTAATCTGCTGTCTGCAATCGAAAAAGCATAACCTCCTGTCAAATCTAAAAGACCGAATATAGAAACTCCGATTTTTGGAGCTATATATTTATTTGTTCCTTCAACTCCTGCCAAAAAATAATAAGAATGTTTGAAGTCTACATTTTTTTCAAAATTTAATAAAACATCTGCATTCACTTTTGGCATGATGGCAAATTCAGAATTTGCAGAACCCATTAATGCAGAGGCACCCAATCTGTAGATGACATCATCGGTTTTCAAGAAAAGTAACTTTACTCCTACTTCACCAAAGCTTTGATTCTGGTAGACATATCCTACATTCACCATTTTATGTATCGTAACCTGAGCTTTTGAAAAAGCACTTAGAAAACATACAAATACAATTGCCACTATCCAACAAAAGTTCTTCATCTTATTTTATTTAAAACGTAAATTTAAAAAAAACTGCCTTATCTTTCGTTAGATAAGGCAGTTTAAATATTTAAAAGAATTGATTAAATTCCAAATGCGGATTTAATTTCTTCTACTTTGTCTAATTTTTCCCAGGTAAAGAATTCCAAACCTGTTAAAGTCAATTCGTTTTTATGACCTTTATTGAAAGTCTTATCAGCAACAAAATGCTCTCTTCCCATGTGACCGTAAGATGCAGTCTCTTGGTAGATAGGATTTCTTAGTTTAAGATTCTGCTCGATTGCGTAAGGTCTAAGATCAAATACTGTAGACACTTTTTTAGCAATTTCACCATCATGTAAACCTACTTTTGAAGTTCCGTAAGTATTAATGTATAAACCACATGGTTCGGCAACACCAATTGCATAAGAAACCTGTACCAAAACCTCATCTGCAACACCTGCTGCAACTAAGTTTTTTGCGATGTGTCTCGTAGCATAAGCAGCACTTCTGTCTACTTTTGAAGGATCTTTCCCTGAAAATGCACCACCACCGTGAGCTCCTTTTCCACCGTAAGTATCTACGATGATTTTTCTTCCTGTCAAACCTGTATCTCCGTGAGGACCTCCGATTACGAATTTTCCAGTTGGGTTGATGTGATATTTAATTTGATCATTGAATAAAGCTTTAATTTCCTCAGTCTGCAAAGCAACAACTCTCGGAATCAAAATATTTTTGATATCTTCTCTGATCTTGTTCAGCATTTCTTCTTCAGCAGCAAAATCATCGTGCTGAGTAGAAACTACGATAGAATCTATTCTTACCGGTTTGTGATCATCAGAATATTCAATCGTCACCTGAGATTTTGCATCAGGACGAAGATATTTGATTTCAGAATCTTCTCTTCTGATCGCAGAAAGTTCTTTCAGAATCGTATGGGCTAAATCTAAAGCCAAAGGCATATAGTTTGCCGTCTCGTTGGTTGCATATCCGAACATCATTCCCTGATCTCCTGCTCCCTGTGCATTTGCTTTAGCTTCGAAAGACTCGTCATTTACAGCTCTGTCAACACCTTGATTGATATCCGGAGATTGTTCGTGAATTGCAGAGATTACACCACAAGAATCACCGTTGAACATATATTCACCCTTCGTATAACCAATTCCGTTGATTACTTCTCTGGCAATCGTTTGTACATCAAGATAAGCATCAGATTTTACCTCACCAGCCAAAACAACCTGTCCTGTCGTCACCAAAGTTTCGCAAGCTACTTTTGAAGTTTTGTCATATGCTAAAAAGTTATCGATTAATGCATCGGAAATCTGGTCGGCAATTTTATCTGGATGCCCTTCTGAAACTGATTCAGACGTAAATAAATAAGACATATTATTCTTGTATTTTTAAAATTAAATGTAGAAGAAAAAAATGAATAATTGCCCAGAAAAAGCTAAAAAGAATATACTGTTTTAGCATTTTTTTAGAGAGGTTGCAATCAGGTCAAATTTTTCCTCGTTAATAACGCTGGCAAATTTAAGTACTATTTTCTTAATACTCAAAACTTTTGAACGGTAATTATAATTTTCTTGAAATTAATGATTTATATCAATATTGAGAGTGATTATTGAGGCTTGATGCTCACATAATCTTTAGGATTTTCGTTAAAATTCAGTTTTTTGCTGAGCGAGTTTTTGATAAATGAACCTAATTCGTCAATAATTTTCTGCTTGAAAGTCGGCTTATAATAAATAATGCTTATTTCTCTGTAAGGAAAAGGCTTTTTGAATCTGAAAACTTTACTTTTTTGCTCTTCAGACAATTGATTTAAAGCCAATTCAGGTAAAATACTGATTCCGCCTACTTTATCAACCATATGAACTAAAGTCTGAATATTTGAAGCTAAGAAATCTAAATTTTTAGGTTTTAATCTGTTTTCTTTTAAATGACAAATATTTTCAAACTGATTTCTAAGACAGTTTCCTTCTTCCAAAAGCCAAACTTTTTCAACGTTTAATTCGTCAGGAACGATAAACGTATTCTTCTTGTTGGCTTCGGTATCCGAACTGTAAATCATCAATTCTTCATTGAATAGAAAATCCTGATAAAATTCGTTAGCATTATCGTATGGTGTAGAAATAATTCCGGCATCCAATTCTCCGGCTTTCAGAGCTTTGATGATATTATCCGTAGTCATTTCTTTCACATTCATCAGAATCTTGGGGTTATCTTCAAGAAAATGGAAAATTTCTGTTGGCAAAATAAATGACGATACCGTTGGGATAATTCCCAAATTAATCGTTCCGCCTAAAATATTATTCAATAAATTAGCTTTATTCTTCAGCTCGTTGACGGCTTCGATAATCACTTTAGCCTGATCTATGATTTGCAGCCCTACATCTGTTGTACGAATGGGATGAGTCGTTCTGTCAAAGACTTTTACATCCAGCTCATCTTCAAACTTCTGTATCATTGCACTTAATGTCGGCTGGGTAATAAAACAAGCCTGAGCAGCTTTACCAAAATGTTTATACTTATCGACAGCGATAAGATATTCCAATTGCTGAATGTTCATTTGATTAATATTATCTATGACAAAGATATGATGTTTTTGTCAGAACCAATTAAAAATTCGAGTAAATTTGATAATTATTAAGCAGATTGCAGCTCCTGAAAACTGAAAAATCAATCAAATATAATTCTATGGATTCTAAAAAATTAACTTCAAGCAGCGGTGCTCCTTATTATGAGCATCAGGATTCTCAAACCGTAGGTTCAAGAGGTCCGGTTTTGCTGCAAGACTTTATCTTACAGGAAAATCTTGCTCATTTTGTGAGAGAAAGAATTCCCGAAAGGATAGTTCACGCCAAAGGAAGCGGTGCTTATGGAAAATTTACGGTAACTCATGATATTTCAAAATACACAAAAGCAAAACTTTTTTCTCAAGTAGGAAATTCCTGTAAAATGTTTGCCCGTTTTTCAACTGTCGGAGGTGAAAAAGGAAGTGCAGACACAGCAAGAGACCCACGAGGCTTTGCTTTAAAATTTTATACCGAAGACGGAAACTGGGATTTAGTAGGAAACAACACCCCGGTTTTCTTTATTAAGGACGCTAAAAAATTCCCCGATTTTATTCACACTCAAAAAAGAGTTCCTAAAACTAATCTTAAAAGCGCAACAATGATGTGGGATTTCTGGAGTTTAAATCCGGAATCACTCCATCAGGTTCTGATTTTAATGTCAGACAGAGGAACTCCACATGGTTACAGACACATGCACGGTTTTGGATCGCATACTTTTTCGATGATTAATGAAAAGAATGAAAGAATCTGGGTGAAATTCCATTTTAAAACAAAACAGGGAATTAAAAACTTCAGCAACGAAGATGCTACTAAAATGGCAGGAGAAAATCCTGATTTTGCCCAGGAAGATCTTTGTAACGCTATCGAAAACGGTGATTTTCCAAAATGGACGATGTATATTCAAACCATGACGGAAGAGCAGGCAAAAGAGTTTAGATGGAATCCTTTTGATATTACCAAAGTATGGTTTCAAGGAGATTTCCCACTTATTGAGGTCGGAGAAATGGAACTCAATGAAATTCCGAATAACTTCTTTGCTCATGTAGAACAGTCAACTTTTTCACCGAGTAATTTAATCAACGGAATCAGTTTTTCACCAGATAAAATGCTTCAGGGAAGATTATTTTCTTATCCTGACGCCCATCGATACAGAGTGGGTGTAAATTCTCATCAATTAGAAGTAAACAGATGTCCTTTTGCAGTCAATAATTATCAAAGAGACGGTTTTATGGCAGATTCGAGCGAATACCAAGACAAGCCCAATTATCATCCCAATAGTTTTGATGACATACAACCGGATTCTTCATATAAGAATTTCGAATATGAATTAGACAGTAATCATGTGGCAAACTACAATCGTAACGAAAATGATGACGACCATTACACTCAACCCGGATTACTATATACAAAAGCAATGAATCAGGAAGACAGAGATCATTTGGTTAAAAATATTATTGATCATATGAGCGGGATTGACGGGCCAAAAAGAGATGAAATTATCAACCGTCAATTGTGTCACTTCTTCAGAGCAAATATTGAGCTTGGCATGAAAGTAGCTTCAGGTTTACACATCAATATTGATTCAAACATGATGAATCATTCAAAATAAACTATTATAAATAAACAAAAAAGGGAAAAAAATAAATTTTTTCCCTTTTTTTTGCAAAATAATTTTTAATTTGCAGGTTATTAAAGATATAGATAACTGAATGAGTTACGAAAATATAATTTTAAGCAAAGAAGATAAGACTGCAATCATCACAATCAACAGACCTGAAAGCTTAAATGCATTAAATGCTAATACAATAAAAGAAATCAGTTCTGCGTTAGATGAGTTAGCATCTGATCATGAAGTAAGAGTTATCATATTAACAGGAAGCGGAGAAAAATCGTTTGTAGCCGGAGCTGATATTAAAGAATTCACCAATCTTAATCAGGAAAAAGCAGAAGAGCTTGCAAGAAACGGTCATAATAATCTTTTCAATAAAATTGAAAGTCTATCTAAACCGGTAATTGCTGCTGTAAATGGTTTTGCTCTGGGTGGAGGATTAGAATTAGCAATGGCATGTCATATAAGATATGCATCCGAAAATGCTAAACTAGGTCTTCCCGAGGTGACTTTAGGATTAATTCCGGGATACGGAGGTACACAAAGACTTCCAAAATTAGTAGGAAAAGGAATAGCCAACGAGATGATTTTCTCAGCTAAGATGGTTCCTGCACAAAAAGCAAAAGAAATTGGTCTGGTAAATGAGGTTTACCCTATTGAAGAATTATTAAGTAAGACAAAAGAATTGGCTAAGATAATTTCTAGCAATTCTCCAATGGCAATTTCTAAAGCAATACAAGCAACTAATCTATCTGATACGGATAAAGGCTTTGAAGCTGAAATCAAGTATTTCGGAGAACTTTTTGAAATGAAAGATAAAAAAGAAGGAGTTTCTGCTTTTCTTGAAAAAAGAAAACCAAACTTCTAAAATATACCATATCACAGATTATTTCGAAAATGATGCAGACGTATAGTAAGTTTGATAAAGCTTATCTAAAAATGGCTCTCGAATGGGCAAAACTTTCCTACTGTGAAAGAAAACAAGTAGGAGCTCTTATCGTAAAAGATAGGATGATTATTTCAGACGGTTACAATGGTACCCCTTCTGGATCAGAAAACTGCTGTGAAGACGAAAACGGTAAAACTCACTGGTACGTCTTACATGCGGAAGCAAATGCGATTCTTAAATTAGCCGGTTCTACACAATCAGCCCGGGGAGCGACTTTATATCTTACGCTCTCACCCTGCAAAGACTGCAGCAAGCTGATATTACAGGCAGGAATAGAAAGACTCGTATACATAAATGCTTATTCTGATAATGAAGGAATATCATTTTTACAAGAACATGGTATTGAAATAATACAGGTTACAGAAAATGAATTATAAATAAAAAAAACACAACACAATGAATTGGGATGAAAAAATTAAAGATTTTGAAATTTTTCTAAGATTCGAAAGAAATTTCTCAGAAAACACACTTGATGCTTACGTAAGAGACATCAAAAAACTAAAAGAATACGCAGAAGAAGATCTGGAAAACACAGGTCCTGACGTTATCTCTTATGAAAACCTGCAAGAGTACATCTTCACATTATCCAAACAGAAATTCAGTGAAAGATCACAGGCGAGATGGATCTCGTCTATCAAAGCTTTTTTCAGATTTCTGATGGAGGACGAAATTCGTGAAGACAATCCTTCATCATTGCTTGAAGGACCTAAATTGGGATTATACCTTCCTGATACTTTAAGCCTAGCCGACATCAATAAAATTATTGATGCAATAGATACCAGTTCGGATCTTGGAAAGCGGAATCAATGCATTATCGAGGTATTATACGGTTGCGGCCTGCGTGTTTCCGAATTAATTGATGTAAAAATTTCAAACATCAATTTTAAAGAGAACTACATTAAAGTTATTGGAAAAGGAAATAAGGTACGTTTTGTTCCTTTAGCTCATTATACCGCAGATTTGCTACAGATTTACATCCGTGAGGTACGTTCAAAAATTAAGATCAATAAAAAACATGAAGACACTTTGTTTTTAAACAGCAGAGGAACTTCAATGTCCAGAGTGATTGTATTTCTTATCATTAAAGAACTTACAGACAAAGCGGGTGTAAGCAAGAAAATATCTCCACACACATTCAGACATTCATTTGCGACACATCTGATGCAGAATGGTGCAGATCTTCGTTTCATCCAGGAAATGCTGGGACATTCTAGCATTACGACAACGCAGGTTTATACCCATCTTAAAACTGAAGAGCTTCGTGATGTGATTTTAACCTTCCATCCGAGAAATAAGACTAAAATTGTTGAATGAAAATATTGAAATTTTGCCCTAATTGCGGCAAAGAATCATTGAATTGGGACAGCGAAAAAAAATGGAGCTGTTCCAATTGCAATTTCACTCTATATAATAACGTTGCAGGAGCCGTTGCGGTGGTGATAAGATGTGGAGATGAAGTATATCTTACCAGAAGAAATCAGGAACCCAAAAAAGGAAAACTTGATTTAGCAGGAGGATTTGTTGACCCAAGAGAAAGTGCGGAGCAAACCTGCAAACGTGAACTTTCCGAAGAACTGCAACTCGATATAGATGTTAAAAATCTGAAATATCTTACAAGTCTTCCCAATGTTTATCAATATAAAGAAATTGACTACAATACGATCGACTTATTTTATGAATACAGCGTTTCAGAAAAATTTGAAGTAAGTTTAGCGCTTTCAGAAATTTCGGAAACACATTGGATTCCTTTAAACGAAATCAATCTTGACGATTTAGCATTTGATTCTCAGAAAATATTTTTCAGAGAATATTTAAAGAATTTTTAAGCTAAAAAACTCCCGCATTTACAAAATATGTGGGAGTTTTTATTTTTAATTTAATAAGATTTTGTCTTCAGAATTTCCTCAAAATATTTGATCAAAACTGTTCGTTCCGCATCAGATAAATTTGCTTCGTTATGATAAACAATATAAGCAGGTAAAGGCATCGACTTATCTTTTAAAGTCTGAACAGCCTTATTCAACATACTTTCCTTTAGGTCTTTATTATAAGAGTTCCAAACCGAGAAATTGAGATGTTCCCGACCTTCATTGATATGATCTTTTACAGACCAGGAAAACGGCGCAATATAGGCGTACTTCGGATAAACCGTTTCATTTGAATGACAATCGTAGCAAGCATTTTTTAGCAATGTCACAACTTTTGGTGGCGACTTTTTAACATCAACAAAATTAACAGACTTATTGATCGGTTGATTTGTTTTTTCAATGGGTATAAACTGAATGATCGCAAAAGAAACAAAAATCCAGAAAACTATTTTTTTCAATGTTTTCATTATCGGGTTAATTGTCTCGTGTTGTTCAACCTCGTACTGTTATTTAAATTAGTACCGTTATTATTGTTATTCAAAAGACCAGGACTTGTCTGGGTTTCATCTTTTTGATTAGGTTTTGGAGCTTTGACACCTTCAAATACTCTTTTATCATTCAGGTCCCAATCTTCTTTTGTTTCCCATAATGGTCTTGCTACTACCATTTTGTAGTAGACATAAGAATCTTCAGCAAAAATATCATTGACAAAATCCGCCTCATCCCAATGTTTATTTTCATTGTTATCTACCAAAATCCTGACAATATAATCACCCGGTTTTACGATGTCAAAATTGGCTTGTGTTCCACTTGTATATTTTTGATAAACAGCTTTTTCAGAAGAATCTAACAATTGAATCCAGAATTTTGTTTTTGGTGCATTAGTAAGAGTAAAGTTGAGGCTTCCATAGTTTTCAACTTTATCAGCTTCAAAATCAAATCTTTTTGATTCTGCATTTTTTTCATAAAAAGAAGAGACCGTAGTTTTGGGAATTGTAAGCTGATATTTTTTACCCGCCACGAAATCAGACTGAACCAAAATTTCGTAAGGATTGGAAGCAGATATTTTAGCTGTAAAATTCTGGCTTACACTATCAGTCTTCAGCGTCCATTTTTCAGGATTGATCTTATCTACAACATAATTTGAAATCAGTTTGAAATCAGTTTTAGGAGGAAGAAGAGAACCGCCGATATTATTTTCGACAGTCATCGTATTTTTTGCGTTATACTTATAGAAAACCGAAGTAGAATCTTTTTTACCATCCGCTTCGTATCCGAATTTCAAATTTTCGGTCACCGTTTGTCCTACATTACTTTTCGCAGCATCAAACCAAATACGCACAGAATCTGATTTTGGTATATGTGTAACTTTAAAATCCTGAAGCTTTTCGTTTCGTGAAATAACTTTCGCATCAGTAGGATTCCCTTCAAATGTCATGAGAATACCTCCCGGAACTTCTTTTAATTCAGGTTTTTTAAATGCTTTTTTAGACGGATATAATTTTAAATTTAAACCTGAAATCGATTTTTCTATAGTTACCGTATCTTTTCTGAAGCCAATTTTTTCCTTACCCGGATCATAGATTGAGTTTCCGTTTTCATCATCGTACGCAATGATCTTGTATTTTCCGGGAGCGAGATAATTTAATTCATAATATCCATCGTCATCAACTTTGGTGATGTAATAAGGTTTCTTTTTATAATTGATCGTATCTTTCAGCTGATACAAGCCTACAACCATTTTATTTTCGCTGCTGTTCTGCTTTGTAATGGCAAAAGCATCTTTCACTTCACCACTTATGTAGAGATCATCAAGTTTTTCACCTGTAGAAAAAGCAAAATTAAAATATCTCAGAATGTTTGATTCACTGTTATCTGCTATTGAATTTCCAAAATTAAAATTATATGTAGTATTTGCCTGAAGCGTATCAGACCATTGAATGATCAGATATTTATTAGCAATATTTGACGGAAGAATTCTCGTAATATTCTCTATTGGCGGAGAAATATTAAGGTTTTTATTGATATCTTTCAGTGTAATATATTCATCAAAATCGATTCTGAGTTCCTTGATGTCTCTTCTTACATTCACTCTTGTGGTATCAATATTTGAACTTAGAAACTTCGGAGCCAAAGTATCTTTTGGCCCGCCAATGGGAGAACCTACTCTTGCACAGGAATGCACAAGAAAACTGACGATCAGTAAGAGAAGAATTCTTTTCATGAATATATTTGAGCAAAAATAAACATTATTCTCCAAAAACTTCAGTTCCTGTTTTTAATGTGTCTTTATTATCATTCATAATGTGATTGAGCTTGTCTTTTTGAGGCGGGAAATCTTCAAATAATCCCGACAACGCCAAAGCCGAGTAGACTTTCCCCGAATATTTATTCCCAATAGCGACAATGGTTACTTTAGATTTTAAAAGATGAGCAAATACAGAATTGGTTCCGTGCCACCAACCGTTATGATACGTTAATTTTTCTCCGTTATCAAAAATTTTCATTCTGAATCCTAAGCCATAATTATTTTGTCCTGCTTTTTCATTGCTGTAAGGAGCAAAAATCATATCTTTTAATTCCGGTTTCAGGAAATCCTTCGAAAACATTGCTTTTGAAAAAGTATATAAATCTCTAGGCGTTGTATATACATTTTTGTCACCATAAATCAAATCCAAACGGTCTAAAGGATACAATCTGTTTCCACCATAATAAAATGACTGAGCTGCTGTAGGAATATCTTTTTCCTGAAAAATGTAAGTATTTGTCATTTTTAAAGGAGTAAAAACCATTTCTTGCATTGCCTGCGGAAAAGAAGTCTTAGTCACTTTTTCAATCAACAAAGCCAAAAGAGCAAAGTTGGTATTGCAATACATAAAACCCGTATCGGTGTCTCTTGCCAATTCAGGTTTGTATTTGATGATCATATTCAGAACATCCTGATTGGTAATGTAAGTCTTTGAAAGCTCTGCCGGAGCGGGTTGAATTTTGGTGATGAAATATTCGTACTTCGGAAGCCCGCTTCTTTGATCCAATAACGTCTGAACCGTAACATTCGGATAAGGAAATCCCGGAAAAAATTGTGTCAGGCGATCAGATAATTTTATTTTTCCTGCTTCTACCAATTTCAGCATTGCCATCGCAGTCAAAGTTTTTGAAACCGAAGCAACGTGTAAAGGTGTATTTTTGTCAATTGGCATCTGATTACCCTCTCTTCCAAAACCTCTATAATTTTCAAATAAAATATCGTTTCCTTTTGCAACTAAAATTCCGCCACTAAGATCGCTTCCTTCCCAAACTTTTTTATAATACTGGTCGATATAATTGATGACAAAATCTTTGTTTGAAAGAACCCCGTCCTGTGGTGAAAACACTTTACCCAGATCTACATTTCCATAATTCGGAAGATTGGTATTGTTCTCTGTTAAAGATTCTTTGTTTTCGGATTTGTTTTTACAGGAAAAAAGAAATAAAAATAAGGTTGCAGCGAGTACAAAAGTAAGCTTCTTCATGAGTTTCAAAAATGAATGGCAATTTAATAAAACTCAAAATAAATAGGTAAACATGAATGTAAATTATGAATTATTTAACATAATCTAAAAACATTAATTTGAATAGGACAAAAGAATTTTATCAACTATCACCTGCGCCAGTTTTTCTTTGCTTTGATGAGTCCAGCCTGCAATATGAGGTGTTACGATTACTTTTTCAGAATTTAAAAGGTAGTTTAAATCTTCATTATTTGTCTCTAGATTTTCAAAAGAAGCTTTCTCATATTCCAAAACATCAAGACAAGCTCCTTTTACTTTTCCGGATTTCAAAGCTTTGACTAAACTTTTCGTTTCAACATTTTTTCCTCTTGCTGTATTTACAAAATAGAAATCTTTTTTCATTTCTGAAATAAACCGACCATCAATTAAATAATTTGTCTCTGCCGTTAAAGGAATATGTAAGCTTAAAATCTCAGCTTGATTTTTTAATTCTTCTAAAGAAACCTGCGATGCAAATTCATCAGAAAGATTGGGAAGAATATCATGAAAAATTACCTTACATCCAAAACCCGAAAGTCTTTTTCCCGTAGCTTTTCCCATATTTCCGTAACCGATTAATCCTACAGTTTTTCCTAATAATTCGTCACCACGATTTTCTTCACGCAGCCAGATTCCGTTTTTCACTTCATTGGATGCGATGAAAAGTCGGTTCATTAAAATTAAAAGCATTCCAACCACATGCTCTGCAACAGAATCTCTGTTTCCTTCCGGAGAATTGATCAACTGAATTCCCAACTTTTCAGCAACAAGAATGTCGATATTTTCCATTCCGGCTCCTACTCTTGCGATGAATTTCAGATTTTTCGCTTTCTCTAAAAAGTTTTGGTCTAAAGGAATTCTGCTTCTGATAATTACCCCATCATAATTTTCAATTTTATGGCAAACCTCATTGTAAGAAGACGTAAAATCTTCTTCCAGAATAAAGTTTTTTTCTAAAAGTTGTTCGGTGATGAGTGGGTGATTTTTATCTAAAAGTAAGATTCTCATGATCTCAGATTACATTTAAAAATAAACGGAAGAAAAATCTTCCGTCACTATTTATACATCAATTTCTCCTGCAAACAATTTTTTCAGCTCTACCGAATCTGTTGGCTTCATTCTTCCCGACAGAATTAAAGAAAGTTCTTTTCTTCTTAAAGCAGCATCGAATCTTTCTACTTCAAGCTCAGTTTCCGGCTCCATTGCAGGAATCGGAATTGGTCTGTTGAATTCGTCTACGGCAACAAAAGTGTATATTCCTTTATTGGTCTGTATTTTTTTATGATTGATCGGATCATCTAACCAAACATCTACATAAATCTCCATTGAAGTAGAAAATGCGCGCGAAACTTTAGATTCCATCACAACAATTCCGCCTTCAGGAATTGGGTGATCAAATGAAACGTGATTAACAGAAGCTGTAACTACTCTTCTTTCACAATGTCTTGTTGCAGAGATTGACGCACAACGATCCATTCTTGCCAATAATTCGCCTCCGAAAAGATTTCTCAACTGATTGGTATCATTGGGAAGTACGATATTGGTCATCACCGTCAGAGATTCTGACGCTTTTTTTATTTTTGCCATCTTGATTTTCTTTTTTGGGAGCTTGGTTTCCAAGTTTTTGCAGCTTGTTTGATTGAATCTTTTCTTAAAGAATCTGCCTTAAAAGCTTTTACAGAATCTGCTTTTTTTATCTGAACTGAATCAATTTTTACCGGAATTTTCTTTTCAATCCTTTTCGTTTTGGTCTGTACCGAAACATCATCAAAAGATTTTTTTCCAAAGATCAATTCCTGCTGAGTGTATGCTAAATACAACATTCCTAAAACCGGAACGATGAACAAGAAAATCCAAAGGATTGATTTATTAAATTTGTAATCTTTCTCTATATTTTTAGGCGTTTCAAAAGTCTCACCTTTGTTAATATCTGAAAAGTGGATTTCTTCTAAACCATAAAAATCGGGATGATCAGATTCTAAACGGTTTCCTTTAAAATGAAACTGTCCGTCTTCGATGAAAATAGTTCCAAGATCTTGAATCTCCAAAACCTGTTCTGCCTGCAATTTCTTTTTCCAAAAATCGGTTTGAATCTGCAATTCGTTTTCTGCAGCTTCTTTTGAAACCGCTTTCTGACTGCTGATAAACTGAACCAAATCATCAGATAAAACCTGATAATCAGAATGAAAAGCAATTTTTGTAGAAGGCGGAAGAATGCTTCCGTTTTCTGAGTTGATGACCGCTTTAGAATTTTCCAGAGAAAATACACCAAACTTCGGAACGGTAGCCGTTCCAAATTGTTTCAAATAGTCTAAAATGTAAGCTGAAATATTCATTTGGTCGCAAATTTATAACTTTTTCGTGACTTTTTCAGAGATTTGTTTGTATCATATATTATGAAATGAGCTTCCCACAGATTACACAGATCTGTATAAATTTATCATAAACTTATCCTGCATTACAAATCTTTGTATTTCGAAAATAAGTGAAACGCCTTTGTCTAACTTATTTTATTTTCTTCATCATATAATTCTTTGTCTTTCCTTGCGATTATTTAACGCAAAGAAAGACAACGCTTTTTTTCAGTAAGCAACATTTAGATAAAGAGAAACAAAGGCATTTCATTTAATAAAGAAAAACAAAATATATTGCCTAGATCAAAAACTTGAATAGATTTAAAAATGGATCAATAATTTTAAATATAAAACAAAAAAAGACTGCCGAAGCAGCCTTCAAAATTTAATCTGAACTTTACTGAAATATAATAATATGAAATGGTGTTTAAATAGCATTACTGAATTTTCCAGCTGATCCCGAACATAAAGTTGGTTCCTGCCTGAGAAAAATAGATTGGCCCTTCATAGACATATCCGTTGTTGACATATTTCTGATTAAAAACATTATTGACCAAAAGTTTTAAAGCAACGTCATGTCTTGCCACTTTAAACTGATACTGAGCATTAAAATCTGTCAGAAGATAATCTTTCAACTGCAAATCCTGAGTTTCCGTATTGTCTAAATACTGTTTCCCGACATACTGATTCATCAAAGCAAGCTGGAAATTTTTAGTAGGATTAAATTTCAGACTTAAATTGGCAATTACATTTGGTGAAAAAGATATTTCAGTGTTTCCTAAAGCATTGATGCCGCTTTCGTTTTCAATCCTGAAATCTAAATTTCTGTTTTGACTCAAACTTACATTTCCTGAAATTTCCCATTGTTTTGAAAATTTCGCCAAAGCGCCGACTTCAATTCCTCTTCTGTAACTTTTCCCTGAATTGGTTCTGATGAATTCACCTATATTGCTGATCTGTCCGTTTAAAACCAACTGATTCAGGTAATACATATAATATAGATTGGCTGTGAAAGCGACTTTCCCAAACTGTTTTTCTATTCCCGCCTCAAAATCGTGTAGCTTTTCCGATTTCACATCGTTGTTTGCGATCAAATCATCACGATTCGGTTCTCTCTGCGCATGAGCGTAAGAAACGAATACTTTTCCGTTGCCTAATTTGTAATTGACACCGGCTTTTGGATTAAAAAACAGCCAGTTTTTTTCTAAATTTGCGCCTTCGCCATCGCCTTCCATTAAGATTTTCGTATCATAATCGATGTTTCTTAATTGAAGATCCCCGAAGAATTCGAAATTATTTACTTTTACCAAAGCTTTAGCAAAACCCGCCACCTCATTTTTCACAGAACGGTTTCTGTAATACTCATGCTCCTGAATCTGCGGAACAAAAACATCGGTTACATTTCCATAATGTCTTCCGTAATATTGATTTCCTACAACTCCGAAATTCAAATCGAGATTGTCAAATTTTCCGTATAGCGTTGAAACAATTCCGTAGAAGTCATTATTCAGCCATTTTTTTCTGATAAAATCTGAATATTCTTCACCGTTGAAATCAGGCAGAGCGTATCTTGCGTAAGGATCTCCCTGTTTATAGTTTTCGTAATATCCTCTTCCTTTAGTGTAGTGTAAAGTGGTTTCTAAATTCCATCTTTCATTTAATCCTTGCTCCCAAAGTAATTGATAATGGTTTTGTCTGTAATTATCAGTTTCATTATCGTAAAATCCAACAACATTTTCCCAGTTTGCATCATAAATAGCACCGGAAACATTATATCTGGGATTGGTTTCCCATGTTTTTCTATCGACTCCGTTCCATGCCTGATACGTTTTTTCTTTTCCGCCAAAAGCCATCAAACGGATTTTTGTTTTTGCTTCTTCAAATAATGCAGTAAAATTGTAAGAGTTTAAATCTGAAAAGGCACGGTCAATATATCCGTCAGAATGAATATTGGTATATCTTCCCATCACAGAAAGTCGGTTTTTCCAAAATTTCCCGGAACCAACTTCAGCGGAATATTTGTAAGTATTAAAAGATCCGTAACTGTCGTCTGTTTTAAAATAAAACTTTTCTTCAGGGTCTTTCGAAATTACATTGATACTGGCTCCAAACGCAGAAACTCCATTGTTGGAAGTTCCCACACCTCTTTGAATGACAATCTGTGATGCTGAACTCGTCAAATCCGGAACGTTCACAAAGAAAGTTCCCTGACTTTCAGAATCGTTGAACGGAACACCGTTCATCATCACATTAATTCCCCTTCCGGCAACTCCACGAATTCTAAAACCAGTGTAACCTACTCCGTTTCCGGCATCGGAAGTTGAGATAATTGAGGTTTGGTTTTTTAAGAGAATCGGTAAATCCTGTCCGAGATTTCTGCTCTCAAGATCTTTTTGTACGTTGATGATCTCTTTGGCAACAGGCAGCCTTCTGGTAAAGTTGACGGCTTCAATTTCTCTGATTTTCAGAGAATCTGTGTTTTGAGTTTGTGCAAAACTCAGCGAACTTGCGGTAAGTCCTAAAAAAAATAATCCTTTCATTCTTATAAATTTTTAAAATTTAATGGAATAAAAGGGGATCGATAAGATATTATGATACAACATCCCTAAACAGCATTATCTGTTCCAGGTTCATTGGGTATAATCTCAGCCCCCATTGGAGCACCCCTTTAATTTCAGCGCGAAATTACAAAAATTTACCGATCTTCCAAATTTAATACGATTTGTTATCAGAATCAATGTAATAATAGTTTATATCGTCTTTTGTAACTTCAAACATTTTGCCCAATTTCCAGCTGTAATTTCTTTTAATATCAGCATATTCAAAAGGAATGATAATATTATTGTTGACATCGATGACACCAAATTTGTCTTTATGTGATGCTACGATCATAGGATTTGACAAATCATCACCTTCAAGAATATGGAGATACTGGTATTTCGGATAAATCTTAAAATGAGAACGATCTGCAGGATTACTGAATTTTGAATCTTCGATAATTCCGTAAAATCCGTTTAAAATATAGGCATGGAAAAGTTGTTTTTTAAATTCACTTTGGCATTTTCCCAGATCCGCATTTTTATATTGATACACTTTTTTTCCGGTCTGATCAATTCTGTATGAGATGTTATTTTTCTCAACAGTGGCAAATTTGACCGTGCCAAATTTCTTGACTTTAGGATTTGGAGAGTTTAAAAGGTTGCAATCTTCAGCAAAAAACATTGCGATATGGTATTCAGGTGCGATGATGAATTTCCCTTTCTGATTAATATATCCAAAATTATCATTCTTTTTTTGCGGAATCAACAAAGGAACATTTTCATTGAGAACAATCAAATTATTCTCAGGAGTTTTTTTTACAATCTTCTTTGCAGAATTTTTCTTATTTAATAACTGATTATCTTTCAAACTTTTAGACTGCGACAACAGACTTATAGATAAAAGAATAAAAATAACATCAAAAATTTTCTTCATGATCACTTGCGTTCAAAATATCTGCCAAAAATAGAAAATATAAAATTCATATTTATACAGAATCTAAATAATTTAACCCCAAAAAAATATTAAAAATTCGTATTTTTGGGAGCATTTTTAAATGTCTGATAATTTTTAAAACGTTTGAAAGATGATTTTTGATATAAATATGATCAAATAATATCTGAACGTTACCTAAAAGAGAGTTTTTGCAAAAAGACAGATCACTTGTAAGTCATTTACATTTTCAGAAAAAATCTTTTATTCTCACTTTCGGGGCTGAACATTAGCTCATGTTCTAAAATGCAGTAGGTCATATTTGTTTTGTTGCAGCAATTTGCATTAAATGTGAATGTTTGAATAACAACTCTTTACAATCTACTATTAACTTTGAAAAGAACTTCTATTTATGAATATTTATCAGGATTACATCCAAGAGATCGAAGAAAGAAAAAACCAAGGTCTTCATCCAAAACCTATTGATAGTGCAGAATTGCTTAGCGAAATCATTGCACAAATTAAAGATTCGGATAACGAACACAGAGCAGATTCTCTTAAATTTTTTATTTACAATACATTACCGGGAACTACAAGTGCTGCAGGTGTGAAAGCTAAATTTTTGAAAGAAATTATTTTAGGTGAATCCGTATTAGAAGAAATATCTCCGGCATTTGCATTTGAGTTATTATCTCACATGAAGGGTGGCCCTTCAATTGAAGTATTGCTGGATTTAGCATTAGGAAATAATGCTCAAATTGCTAAAGAAGCTGCAAACGTTCTTAAAACACAGGTTTTTCTTTACGAAGCTGACACAGACCGTTTGAAAGAAGCTTTCCACAAAGGTAACGAAATCGCAAAAGAACTTGTTGAAAGCTACGCTCAGGCTGAATTTTTCACAAAACTTCCGGAAGCTCCGGAAGAAATCAAAGTGGTAACGTACATCGCCGGCGAAGGCGACATTTCTACAGATTTATTGTCTCCTGGAAATCAGGCACACTCAAGATCTGACCGGGAACTTCATGGAAAGTGTATGATGACACCTGAAGCTCAAGAGGAAATCAAAGCTTTGCAAGCTCAGCATCCTGACAAAAGCGTAATGCTGATCGCTGAAAAAGGAACAATGGGTGTGGGATCATCCAGAATGTCTGGTGTAAACAACGTTGCACTTTGGACAGGCAAACAAGCGAGTCCTTATATTCCATTTGTGAATTTTGCACCAATTGTTGGCGGAACAAACGGCATTTCTCCGATTTTCCTTACAACGGTTGATGTTACCGGCGGAATAGGAATCGATCTTCAGAACTGGGTAAAAAAACTAGATGCAGATGGTAATGTGATTCGTAATGAAAACAACGAACCAATCCTTGAGGAAGTTTATTCTGTAGCAACAGGAACAGTTCTTACAATTAATACCAAGACCAAAAAATTATACAACGGCGATCAGGAATTGAAAGACATTTCGAAGTCATTTACGCCACAGAAGATGGAATTCATCAAAGCCGGTGGATCTTACGCTATCGTTTTTGGTAAAAAATTACAGACTTGGGCTTCAAATATCTTAGGAATAGAGATTCCTACGGTTTATGCGCCATCAAAAGAAATTACTAAAGAAGGAGTGGGTCTTACTGCCGTTGAAAAAATATTTAATAAAAATGCTGTTGGTTTAGCTCCAGGGAAGGTTTTACACGCTGGTTCAGACGTTCGTGTTGAAGTCAACATTGTTGGTTCTCAGGACACAACCGGTTTGATGACCGCTCAGGAATTAGAATCAATGGCTGCAACAGTGATTTCTCCAATCGTTGACGGTGCGTACCAATCAGGGTGTCATACGGCTTCGGTTTGGGATAAAAAAGCTCAGGCAAATATTCCGAGATTAATGAAATTCATGAATGATTTCGGATTGATTACAGCTCGTGACCCGAAAGGTGAATATCATGCAATGACAGACGTTATTCATAAGGTTCTTAACGATATTACCATCGACGAATGGGCAATCATCATTGGTGGTGACTCTCACACAAGAATGTCAAAAGGTGTTGCTTTTGGAGCTGACTCTGGAACTGTTGCACTTGCTTTGGCGACTGGTGAAGCATCTATGCCAATTCCAGAATCTGTAAAAGTAACTTTCAAAGGTGACATGAAGCATCATATGGATTTCCGTGATGTGGTACATGCTACTCAACTGCAAATGTTACAACAGTTTGGAGGCGAAAATGTATTCCAGGGTAGAATTATTGAGGTTCATATCGGAACTCTTCCTGCTGATCAGGCATTTACATTTACAGACTGGACTGCAGAAATGAAAGCAAAAGCTTCAATCTGTATTTCTGAAGATGATACTTTGATCGAATCATTGGAAATTGCAAAAAGCAGAATCCAGATCATGATCGACAAAGGAATGGATAACCATAATCAGGTTCTTCAGGGATTGATCAATAAAGCAAATAAGAGAATCACAGAGATTAAGTCAGGTGAAAAACCAGCTTTAACGCCGGATTCAAATGCCAGTTATTATGCAGAAGTAGTTGTTGATCTTGACATCATTATCGAGCCAATGATTGCTGATCCGGATGTAAACAACGAAGATGTTTCTAAAAGATATACGCACGATACTATCAGAGACCTTACCTATTACGGAGGTGACAAAAAAGTTGACCTTGGTTTCGTAGGATCTTGTATGGTTCACAAAGGCGATTTGAAAATCGTTTCTCAGATGTTGAGAAATATTGAAAGAAAAAATGGTAAAGTTGAATTCTTAGCGCCACTTGTTGTTGCGGCTCCAACTTATAATATTATTGATGAGTTAAAAGCTGAAGGAGACTGGGAATTATTAGAGAAATATTCAGGTTTTGAATTTGATGATAATGCTCCTAAAGGTACAGCTCGTGTAGAGTACAAAAACATGATGTACCTTGAGCGTCCCGGATGTAACCTTTGCATGGGTAATCAGGAGAAAGCTGAAAAAGGTGATACTGTTTTAGCAACTTCTACCCGTCTTTTCCAGGGAAGAGTGGTTGAAGATTCTGAGCGTAAAAAAGGAGAATCTTTATTGGCTTCCACTCCGGTTGTTGTCCTTTCTGCAATCATCGGAAGAATTCCTAATATTGAAGAATATAAAGCAGCAGTTGAAGGTATTGACTTAACTAAATTTGCTCCTCCGATTAAAGAATTAGTAGCAGTGGGGCACTAATACTCAGAGATAAATTCATCCTTAAGACTGTTTTAGAAATTATATAAATGAAAGATTTTGATCCATTTGGATTTAAAATCTTTCATTTTTTGTTTAGAACATTTCTATTTAAACCTTTAAATCATTTATTTTAACTTAAATCAATGACTGCGATTTTATTTTTCCTTACCTTGATAGAAATAAAATATCCTGATTATTCATCGTTAATATCCTTTTAATGGATTGAAGGAACAGAATTTGATGAATCAGAATATAATCCATTTTAAATTAAAAATGGAAAATTCATTAAAAAAGAAAAATTAAATTAAGATATGACTTTCGACATTGACATGATCAAAAAAGTGTACGAACGCTATCCTGAACGTATTGCAGCAGCAAGAAAAATCACAGGAAAACCTTTGACACTTTCAGAAAAAATCCTTTACACACATTTGTGGGAAGGAAATTCAACACAGGAATACGAAAGAGGAAATTCTTACGTGGATTTTGCTCCGGACAGAGTTGCCATGCAGGATGCAACTGCACAAATGGCACTCTTACAATTTATGCAGGCAGGAAAAGCTAAAGTGGCAGTTCCGTCAACAGTTCATGCAGATCACCTGATTCAGGCGCGAGTAGGTGCAGAATCAGATCTTCAGGAAGGTATTAATAAAAACTCAGAAGTTTTCAATTTTTTAAGTTCTGTATGTGATAAATACGGCATCGGCTTTTGGAAACCGGGAGCAGGAATTATTCATCAGGTTGTATTAGAAAACTATGCATTTCCAGGAGGTATGATGATCGGAACTGATTCTCATACCGTAAACGCAGGTGGATTAGGAATGGTTGCCATCGGAGTTGGTGGTGCAGATGCAGTAGATGTAATGGCAGGAATGGCTTGGGAATTGAAAATGCCAAAATTAATCGGGGTAAAATTAACAGGAAAAATGAGCGGATGGACTTCCGCAAAAGATGTTATCTTAAAAGTTGCAGGAATTTTGACCGTAAAAGGTGGAACCGGCTGCATCGTAGAATATTTCGGAGAAGGAGCACTGTCGCTTTCGGCAACAGGAAAAGGAACAATTTGCAACATGGGTGCTGAAGTTGGTGCTACCACCTCCACTTTCGGATATGATGATTCTATGAGAAGATATCTTTCTTCTACAGGAAGACAGGATGTTGTAGATGCTGCTGATAAAATTGCTGAGCATTTAACAGGTGATGCTGAGGTTTATGCAAACCCGGAACAATATTTTGATCAGGTTATTGAAATTAATCTTTCAGAATTAGCTCCACATTTGAACGGACCCTTTACTCCGGATCTGGCAACTCCCGTTTCTGAATTTAAAGAAAAAGCTGAAGCTAACGGTTGGCCAATTGAAGTGGAATGGGCACTGATAGGATCTTGCACCAATTCTTCTTATGAAGATTTATCGAGAGCCGCTTCTATTGTTGAAGACGCTGTTGCTAAAGGAGTAAAGCCCAAAGCAATCTTAGGAATCAACCCGGGTTCTGAACAAGTGAAATTTACCGCAGAAAGAGACGGTTTCTTAAATTCATTCAGGAAATTTGAAAACGCAAGAATCTTTACAAATGCTTGTGGACCTTGTATCGGACAGTGGGACAGAGAAGGTGCTGAAAAAGGTGAGAAAAACTCAATCATTCACTCATTCAACAGAAATTTTGCAAAAAGAGCAGATGGAAACCCAAACACTCATGCTTTCGTAGCTTCTCCGGAAATGGTAGCTGCCATTGCAATCTCAGGAAGATTAGATTTTAACCCAATTACAGATACTTTAACTGCAGAAAACGGAGAACAAATAAAATTAAATGAACCTAAAGGTTTTGAATTGCCATCAAAAGGATTTGCAGTAGATGACAACGGATACCAAGCTCCTTCGGAAGACGGATCGGGGGTTCAGGTAAATGTAAGCCCAACTTCAGACAGGCTTCAGCTGTTGGAAGAATTCCCTGCTTGGGACGGAAAAAATATTACCGGAGCGAGAGTTTTAATTAAAGCTTTCGGAAAATGTACAACAGACCATATTTCTATGGCAGGACCATGGTTGAAATACAGAGGCCACCTTGATAATATCTCAAACAATATGTTGATTGGGGCTGTAAATGCCTACAACATGGAAACCAATAGTGTAAAAAACGAGTTAGACGGTTCTTACGGTGAAGTTCCTGCGGTACAGAGAGCTTACAAAGCTGCAGGAATCCCTTCAATTGTAGTTGGAGATCAAAACTATGGCGAAGGTTCTTCAAGAGAACACGCTGCAATGGAGCCGAGACATCTTGGTGTAAAAGCGGTTTTGGTAAAATCATTTGCAAGAATCCATGAGACCAACCTGAAAAAACAAGGAATGCTGGGATTAACTTTTGCTAACGAGGCAGATTATGATAAAATTCAGGAAGATGACGTTGTTAATTTCCTTGATTTAGATCAGTTTGCTCCAGGAAAACAATTGACTTTAGAGTTTATCCATACTGATGGGACTAAAGATATTGTAATGGCAAACCACACGTATAACGATCAGCAGATCGACTGGTTCAAAGCAGGTTCTGCATTGAATTTAATTAAGCAACAGGAAAACTAATCTTAGTTTTTATTATATATAAAGCCAGCTTCGATCGAAGTTGGCTTTTTTATTTCAGATGCTTGACGTAGATGTAAATATTTACTTCATTTTTTCTAAAAAACTAGATTTGTAACTCTCTCCTACCGGAACTTCATGGTCGGAAATCAGAATTACCTTTTTTGAACTTAAACTTTTGATTTTATTTAAATTGATGATAAACGATTTGTGAATTCTTAGAAAATATTCGGGAAGTTGTATCTCTAGAGATTTTAAAGTATCAAGAATAATATATTCCTGGTTTTCAGTTTTTATATTGACATAGTCTTTCAGGCTTTCAACATATAAAATTTCATCAAAATTAATGCGGTGCTGCTGTCCCGAAGATTTTACAAAAAAATGAGATTCTCCTTGGCGTTCATTAACAGAAAAACGTTCCTGAGCTTTTAATGCACTTTTATAAAAACGTTCAAACGAAACTGGTTTTAAAAGATAATCCACAACATTGTGCTCGTAGCCTTCCAAAGCATATTCAGAATAAGCTGTAGTTAATATATATTTTTGCTTATCTCCAGCTATTTTCATGAAATTGATTCCGCTCAGTTCAGGCATTTGGATATCAAGAAAAACCAAATCCACCTCATTTTTCTGAATGTATTCTAAAGCTTCAATAGGATTTTCTGAAGAGAAAACAAATTCAAGAAACGGAATTTTTTCAACATAATTTTCCAACAGAGAAACTGCAAGCGGCTCGTCATCTACGATGATACATTTAATTTTTCTCATTTCGCAAATTAATTTTTAAATCTACGATAAATTCCGTTTCCGAATCTTTTATATCCAATTGATGCATTTTCGGATATAAAATTGACAGCCGTTTTTTCACATTTTCAATACCGATTCCTGAAAGCACATCTCTCATTCTTTCTTTTTTATAATTCAAAAGATAAAAATGAAGAATTTTGTTTTCGTCTGAGATTTTCATTTCGAAACCTTTATTTCTAAAATCACCATGTTTAAAAGCATTCTCAACAAATGGAACCAAAATCATAGGTGAAATGTTAAGATCAGGATAATTGATGTTTTTTTTAATAATCAATAGTTCGGGATTTTTAATTCTAAGCTTCTCTAAAGCAATCAGACTGTCGAGATAGCCGATTTCTTTTTCTAAAGTGATGAAATCTTTTTCCAGATCTTTTGTACTGTACCTCAATAATTTTCCCAATTCTTCAATCGCAGGTAAAGCTTTATCTGAATTTTGGTAGACCAGTGAATAAATATTATTGAGCGAATTAAAAATAAAATGCGGATTGATTTGCGTTTTCAAAGCCTGTAATTCTGCATTTTTCCTTGCCCTTACCAATTCTGTTTTTTCAACTTCAGTATTGATAAAATATTTTAAAAACCAGAATGTAGTACTGATAAAAATCGTTGTACTGCTGTAGAAAACATTATCAAAATAATAATAAATAAATTGTGTTCCTTCCGCATAATTCCTGATTCCGAAAAAAGTTGGCAAAAACCATTCTTCCATAAAATAGCGGACACCGACAAAACAACTTGTACTCAGGAAAAACACAATGATGGATTTATAAATTTTATCTCCGTCAAAAAACTTAGGAACGACCACAAAATAATTAACATAAAAACAAATGATGCTCGTGATAAAGAAAGTAAGATTAAAAATCGTATTCGGAGAGTCAAAAACAAAATACGGAATAATAAGCGAACCAATTATATAAATTGACCAGAAGAAAACATGCAGATAAAGGAGCTTGGTGATTTTCATAGAACAAAAATAGATTTTTTGCGAAATTTCACCCTGTTTTTTCGACAAACAGTTTGTTTTTTCCGATGAAGATTATTTCATACCATTTCTTGTTCTGTTGATCGAAATGCTGTTTTATTCTCTAGCACAGAACTATAATTTTGTCAAAAATAAATCTTATGAAAACATTGTTATATACCTTTTTAATTTGTCTGTCTTCACTAATTTCTGCCCAGAAAAAGCCGTCAGAATATTTTCCAGATCCGAAAGCCAAAGTTCTCATCGTCGGATCATTTCATTTTGATTATCCCAATCTTGATGCCCATAAAACCGAAAAAGGAGATCAGGTAGATGTTTTGTCACCAAAAACAGCAAAAGAAGTAACAGAGCTTATTGATTATCTCAAGAAATTTAAGCCTACAAAAATTGCCATCGAAGCATTCCCAAACTGGAATGCCAATCAAAAATTAAAAGAATACAAAGAAGGCAAATACGCAGATCAAAGAGATGAACGTTACCAGATCGCAATGCGTATCGCAAAAGAACTTCACCTTAATGAATTATACAGCATTGATGCAAATTCTATCTGGGGTGATCTTGAAGAAAAATTTGGCAAGACAGACTCAATGTATTTCAAAAATATAAGTGCGGATTATGACTTTTTGAGTGATGACGTTATTTCAAAGCAGTATAATGTTTTCTTTAAAAGTTCTGAACGAAAAAATTTCAATTCGATGTTGGATCTTTTTAAATTTATGAACAGCAAAGAATATCACAAATATGAATATGGTGCTTATCTGAGCGGAGATTTTAAATTGAGAGATCACGACGGTGCAGATATGCTGGCTTTATATTGGTACGACAGAAATCTGAGAATTTTTAGAAACATCCAGAATATTCCGCATACCTCAGAAGACAGAATACTGGTGATTGCCGGAAACAGTCATGCATCAATTTTAAGACAGCTATTTACTTCATCTCCGGAGTTTGATTATATAGAATTTGATTCATTAAAGTAATCAGAACTAAATGAAAAAAATAACGATCATCATTATTTCCACCTTTTTCGCTTCATTAACTGCACAGAAATTTGAATTTAATGAAATGATCGCGTGTTAATTCTCATGGACGGAACTCACACAGCATTCTTCATGGATTTTTAAAACGCAGTCCGAAATACAAGCTTGAAAATATCTTTAAATATTTAAAATGAAAAAATTCTCGCATCATCATCCCATAATTGTGAATCAATATAATGTAACATTTCCGCTTTTTTAGCGTCTAACTGAGTAATTATAAACTATCCGATGAAAAAAACTATACTTGCTCTTTCTATTGCAGCCTCAACATTTAGTCTTGCACAGGAAACCAAAGATAATAAAGACACAAAAATAAAAGAAAAGGAGATTGAAGCGGTGGTAATGACCAAAACCAAAAAAGCCATAGAACAAAAGGCAGACCGTACCATTTTTGATTTTTCTGAGCAACCGAGTCTTAATTCGGGATCTTTGATGGAAGGTGTGAAAAAGCTTCCGGGTCTGGTTGTTTCTGATATGGTAGGGATGATGTACCAAGGAAAACCGCTTGATGTTTATATGGATGGTCGTCCTTTGAATATTTCAAGCAATGAACTCAATGCATTTCTGGAAGGAATGCCTGCAAATTCTGTAGATAGAATTGAAATAATCACCCAGCCAGGTGCAGAATTTCCGGCAACATCAGGCGGTGCAATTTTAAATATTATTACGAGTAAATCAGCCAAGAATTATCTGACTGCAGTCTACAATGGAGGTTATCGTTTCTCAAGCTATGACAAATACAGAAGCAGGTTTAATAATTCAATTGCTTTAAACTCAAGAAACAAATGGTTCGGATGGCAGGTAAATTTAGGTCAATATTATAGAGAAAGCTTATCTGATTCTGAATTTGATGCTCTCAGCAGAAACCACTCAAGTTCTGTGGGGAGAACTTACTATATGAATTCTGCATTCACTTTTGAGCTCGGAAAAGACAGATTGTTGCTAAATTACGACATCAACCATAACAATGGTGGTTCTGAAATTACCTCAGACGAATTTTTGAACGGAATCACAACCTCTAATTTTATGAGCGAATCCGAAGGTTTACGACAGGAAGTAGCCGCAACTTATCAGAAAAAATTTACTGATAAAAATAAAAAGTTGGATTTTAGATTCGTTTACAACAACAGCAATTCCGAATTCAACCAAAAAAATACAAACAGTATAAGCTGGCTTGATAACTCGTCTCAATTTAATCTGTACAATTTCAAAATAGATTATTCTCAGCCTTTGAAAATTTTAGATGAAGGCAAAGTAAGTTTCGGAGGATTGTATGATCAGCAGAATTTTGAGACCAAAGACAGAGATGTCACCAATTTAGATTATACAAGACAGACCACTTCTGCGTATCTGGAATTTCAGGCAACCTTGAAAAAGTTTGACTTTATTGCAGGAGCAAGAGCCGAAAATTATGATATCACAGGGATTACAAGAGCGTTTAACAATAACGGAGATTTGGAACAGAAAGATTTGAATTCTTTCAAAAAATTCAAAATTTTCCCGAATGCGAGTGTGCAATATAATCTGATGAAACAACTTTTTGTCAACCTTAATTATAACAAAAAGATCAGCTTGCCGAGTGTTTCATTATTAAATCCGAACAACACAACTCTCCGTAACAACACCCTTACTTCGAGCGGAAACCCAAATCTGCAGCCTACTATTTATGACAATGCAGAATTCAAAATCAGTGCCTTTGACTATGCTTACATAAGTTATAGCACAAGTTGGGTAAAAAATCAGATTGTACAGAAAGTTTCCAGAGAAAATAATCTCATTACGAATGAACAGGTACAGGTAAGCAGTTTGAGAACTCACAATTTTAATTTTGGAATGCCGATTCCGTTCATGCTTTTCACAACATCTTTCAGCGAACTGATGAAATTTAATGTGAATCCTGATAAAATGAATTTGCTTTACATCTACACAGGTTATCAGCTTCAGCAGATGCCGGATATAAAAACAAAAGGTTTTTGGTCGTTCAGTTTGATGGGGCAATTTATTCTTCCAAAAGACATCAGACTTCAGGCAAATTATAACGTCATCGCACCAAGAGGAAATTTTTATTATTTTGAAATCGAAAAGCCTCTAAACAATGCTTTTGATCTTACTGTATCCAGAAAATTCATGAGCGAACGTCTCAATGTTTCTTTGTATGCACGAGATATATTTAATCAGAACAAAAGTGTAATCAAGGCAGTATCTCCTGGAGGAAATGTTTATACTTCCAATAAATACGACAGCAGAAGTTTTGGAATTTCGGTAAATTATAAAATCCCAACTAAAAATAAACTGGCGAAAGAAGATCCGAATATGATCAAGCAAACCACTCAAAGTGATACCAATGGTGGAGTATTGCAACCGGGACAATAAAATTCAGTTTTATAAAAACAAATCGGCTCTAGAAATTTAGAGCCGATCTTTATTTAAATATCAATGAAGATTATTTCTTTATGATTTTTATTGTCTGCTTAGAACCATCTTTCATATCAAGCTGTAAGATATACATTCCTGCAGAAAGATCATTTAATCTTAAAACAGATTCTGCCTGATTGAATGTTCTGATCAATTTACCAGAAACATCTGAAACTCTGATAGATTTTACCAATTCAGGCTTGCTAATATTAACAATTTCTGAAAACGGGTTTGGATATACCTTAATCATCTCTTTTTTATCAGTTTCTGAAGTTGAAAGACAGCCACTGTCTACCGTTGCAGTAACCATTGTTCTTGCAGATTCACAAATTAAACTTACTTGCCAGTCATAGAAATAATAGTATGAAGTTGAAGTTGCATTAGCAGAACAACAATTACCATTCGTGATTGCAAATTGACCCGGAACTGTAAGCGGATAATTCCCCCATGTACTTCCTGACTCTCTAACGAGACTTGTTACTCCACCTGTTTTACTGAGCATCATTAGTTTGTAATTGCTGCCTGGTGCTATTGTAAAGTTTAGTGGAACATATGTTTTTACATATGGCGCAGCTGTACCAGTTAAATTTACCGTTATACTTTGAAGTGTTGTTGCAGGTGTAACGCTTCCATCTTGTAAAGCAATAGTAACCGTACCCGCACCCGTACCTATAGGATAAACATATACTCCATGTATCGTAAATGATGAATAAACATCAAAGAATAAACCCGCTTCTAATGTATATCCACTATCAGAAATTGCATTTGGGAGTGCTGCACTTGCAATGGTAGAAGTCGCTGCCGAAACATAATAAGGAGTTGTTGCAGTAAGAGAAGGAGTTGTAAATGAAGCTCCAGTACCTACAACATTACCTGCTGTTGGAGCATCATACCAAGTAAGAGAACCTGTTGATGTTGCCGTGAGTGTAGCAGTGTTATTTGGGCATACTGTTGCACCTGTTGTTGCTGTAATTGTTGGTGGTTGACATAAAGTGGTAAATGTGACAATCTGAGTAGACCAAGCACTAAAATCAGTTGTAGAACATCTTGACCTCACCCAAACATAATATTTAGTTGAAGGTGTTAATGGGCTAATTACTCCAGACAGTCCGGTAGCGACAGTATTTGACGGTGGTGTAGACTGTGTGGGTGGTGTATCGCTCGTACTGTAATAAATATCATATCCGTTTGATGGAGCAGATACAGAAGCTGTCCACTGTACTTCTGCTGATGTAGGAGTGATATTAGATATATTAATATTTGTAGGTGAAATGCAAGAAGGTTTCGCTTCCCAATATACATCATCATAAAAATGACCTACAGTTGAGGTACCACTATTTCTAATAGCCAATCTTGCATTTGCCGGAACTGTATTTGGAACAATTACAGTATATTCTGAATCTTGTGCTGCGTAAGAAGTGTTTAAAATATTTACAGTTTGAATATTTACAAACGTAGAAGCATCTGTAATATTAGTAATGTATCCAACATCTAAAGAACCTGTTGCAGAAGCAACTCTAGCCTTGAATCTCAACCAATGCGTTCCTGCACTAACGTTGCTAAATTCTGGAAGTACAACCACAGTAGCATTAGCAGGAGTAGAAGTGATTTGGTATAAGTTTCTTGTTCCCGATGCAGGACTTGTTGAACTGATAGTTTGTGCAGTATTGCTTGCTCCTACAATTCTCGTCCAACAGTCAGGAACAATATTTCCTGTTGCATAGCTGTCAAAATTTTCAAACATTGACGTTGCAGGACCGCATAAAGTTTTTGCAATACCCGATAGTGACCATTCACTTTTATCTGGTGCTGTACATACTGATCTCACCCAAACATAATATGTTGTACTTGATGCTAAACTAGGTATAGTTGCAGAAGTACCAGTGATTCCAGTTATTAAAGCATTCGTACTTGAAGTAGGAGCTGTATTAGTCGTGCTATAATAAATTTCATATCCGGTTGCCGGTGCTATTGCAGGAGCTACCCATTGTACATCTACACTGTTTAATGTACTGCTAGGATTTGTAATTGACGTTGGTCTTAAACAAGACGGTGGCGTCCAAGTATAAGTCAATCCGGAACTTGGCATTCCAGGAATAGCATTTACCGTATGAAAAGCTTGCGAACTATTGTTTGCTGTTCCCGCTGTGGAATTTACAAATTCTAATGTTGTAGCATTGAGCCTGTTGTTAAAATCAGCATTAGTAGCTCCTCTTAGACCTACTTGAGCAGTAGAGTTATAGGCAGTACTACCTATGACGTAAGATCCATTAGTATAAACTGTTTTAATTACATTTGAAGTTTCCTGCAAACGTACCTGAAAAGAAAAAGTGTAGACTGATGTTGTAACCGTAACATTAGTAGGTCTGAAATCTTTCCATTGAATAACAATTTCTCTGTTGGGTGCAGTTCCTACAACTTCCCAACTTATGTTTCCTGTAACACCGTTTACATTAAATACACTATTCAAATCTCTACCGAAGGCCGCAATACTGCCATCATATGCAGCCGAATTTGATATCGGTGTTGTGTTTGTGGTTGAGGGGGCAGTTGCTCCAAAAGTCACAAACCCATTAGAAGATACATTCAGCGAAGTATAAGATGTACCATCGAAAATGAATGCAAAAGGCAAAGTAACAGGATATACTTCGCTATTCAAATTAGTTGCCGATGCATTCCCTGTAGCCGTATCCAAAACTGTTCCCGTAATTGGTGTGAAAGTTCCTGAAGACTGCGCAAATGAATAAGAACTTACCTGCGCATTAACATTACTAAAGCCCGTAAATAAACATACTAGCCCAGCCGCAACACTCCTTAAACAATTTCTTGTCTTTTTTGGAGGTGAAAAATGTTTGTAAAAATGTTTCATAAAAAATTTAAATTAGTTTCGAAACAAATATACTCCTTTTTCAAAATAAATTAATAAAATTTTAAATAAAACACAAAAACCACAATATAAACAGTATTAAAATGAGTTATTCACATAAAATCGCACAATTGCTTTATAAAAACATACTACCATTTTTGAAAAAATAAATTACGGTTCACACGCACTCCAAACCGCATCATTCTGCGGAACGGGAGCAACAATTTGTATATTTTCTTTTGTAACCGGGTGTAGAAATTCCAATTTTCTGGCATGAAGATTTATTCCACCATCAGGATTTGATCGCGGCGAACCGTATTTTAGATCACCTTTGATAGGAACTCCCATTTTAGATAGCTGAGCACGAATCTGATGATGTCTACCCGTTTCAAGATCAATCTCAAGAAGAAGATAATTATCTAAAGTCCTGATCACATGATAAGTAAGAATAGACTCTTTTGCACCTTCCGTAACTTTAGTAAAAACAATTGCTTTGTTATTTTTCTCGTTCTTTTTTAAATAATGAACCAGCCTTTGACTTTGGGGAATCATTTCCTTAGCTACGACTGCCCAATATGTTTTTTTGATTTCCCTGTTTTTCACCATTTGCGTCAAACGAGAGAGAGCCTTGGAAGTTTTAGCATAAATCACCAAACCTGAAGTCGGACGATCAATACGATGAACCAAACCAAGAAAAACATTTCCCGGTTTATCATCTCTTTTTTTTATAAAATTTTTAATGGATTCTAAAAGTGGCTCATCACCAGTTTTGTCTCCCTGCACCAATTGCCCGACTTTTTTATTGATAACCAAAAGGTGATTATCTTCATAGAGAATCTGTTCTTCCATATTTACTGACGGGTCGCAGATCTGTTTGTAAACGAAATAATCACTCCGCCAAGCAAACCAATCGTTTTGATAAATGATAAACTGGAATCTATAGGCAAAAACGCTCCGATGATACATAAAGCTGCCGCTCCGTACATCGGATATTTAAATTTTTCATTGGTAAGCAAAGGTGCCTGCAAAATGAAACTCAAACCTATTAAAAGATAAAATAATTTTCTGGAAAGAATATCATTGATTTCCGGTGAAAACAAATGAAACCAACCAATAACTAAACATAATATGGCTAAAATAGAAATCACTCCTTGAGCCATTTGTAAATTATTTCTCATTAGTAACTTTCATTTTGGTTAGGAAAATCAGCACTTTTCACATCTTTCACGTACTGCGCCACAGCTCCTGTGATTTCAGTATATAAATCGAGATATCTTCTTAAAAATTTTGGAGAAAAACCTTTGTTCATTCCCACCATATCATGATAAACCAAAACCTGCCCGTCACAATCAGGACCTGCTCCAATTCCAATCGTTGGAATACTGATGCTTTCTGAAACTTTTTTAGCTAAATCTGCAGGAATTTTTTCTAAAACGATAGAAAAACAGCCTAATTCTTCCAAAAGCTTTGCATCACTGATCAATTTTTCAGCCTCTTCTTCGTCTTTAGCTCTTACTTTATAAGTTCCGAATTGATAAATAGACTGTGGTGTCAAACCCAAATGTCCCATCACAGGAATTCCGGCATTGATGATTTTCTTTATGGATTTTGAAATTTCTTTTCCTCCTTCAATTTTTATAGCGTGTGCACCACCTTCTTTCATCATTCTTACAGATGATTCTAATGCTTTGTCAGGATTACTCTGGTAAGTTCCGAAAGGTAAATCAGCAACGATCAAAGCTCGGTCTATTCCTCTCACCACACTTTGAGTATGATAAATCATCTGATCTAAAGTAATCGGCAAAGTAGTTTCAAAACCTGCCATCACATTGGCTGCAGAGTCTCCGATCAGAACGGCATCAATTCCGCCTGCATCTACCATTTTTGCAGTTGTAAAATCATACGCAGTAAGCATGGTTATTTTCTCCTTATCGAATTTCATTTTTCGTAAGGTTTCAGTAGTAACTCTTTTAATTTCAGAATGAACAGACATAATATATGTATTGTTTAAAAGTTAAAAAGTCGGCTTTCGCCGACTTGTATTGTGTATGATTATAAAACTACGTGACCGAGTTTCATGAGTTTATCGTGATTTAGGATCTTGATATTTCTTCCGTCCACTTCAATGAGGCTGTCTCCTTTGAATTCAGAAATTAACCTAATAGCACTTTCTGTTGCCGTACCGATTATATTCGCAATTTCTTCTCTGGTTAATGAAATTTTAATAAAACCTTCAGGATCTGTACCTAATTTTTGTTCCAGAAGAATTAAAATCTCCGCCAAACGTTCTCTTACCGTTTTCTGTGCTAAGAATGTGATTGTATTCGAAGATTCTCCCAACTCATAAGAAATCTTCTGAAGCATAATGAATGAAAGTTGAGGATCTACCTCAAGAAGATCCATAAAAACATCCGCCGGAAGAAAAGTACATTCTATATCTGTCATTGCTTCAGCTTTTGCCTGAAAATTTTCTCCACAAAGCAATGCACGATAACCGATGATATCGCCTTCTTTTATAAACCTTAAGATCTGATCTTTACCAAAAGAACCTGATTTTGACAATTTTGCTGCTCCTTTTTCTAAAACATAAACCCCTTTCGGAATTTCACCATCATCAAAAATGATATCATGTTTCTGAAAACTCATCTTTTTTTTGGCATTCAAGTATCTTTCAAAATCAGTATTAGAAAGCCTCTCTTTGAAGGATTTATCGTTAAAAACCCTGGCAAATCTTTCTTCAATAGCAATCTGTTTTTCCTGCGACATTTTAATATGACATTTATCACAAAAATAGAACATTTTAACTCGATAAACAAAAAAAAATGTTATAATTTTGTCAGTCAATAATTTATGAAGGTGAGCGAGAACTGTTTTCATTGCGGGCAAGACATAGAAAAGGAAAGAATTCCTTTTGATGACAAAATTTTCTGTTGCAACGGTTGCAAATCTGTCTATGAAATCCTGAATATCAACAATCTAAGTAATTTCTATGAATTAAATAAGAGAGCGGGAATACGGCCAAGCGATGAAAATTCTTCTCAGTTTGATTATCTCGATACTCCTGAAATTTTTGAAAAAATCACAGATTTCTCCGAAGGAAACACGAGTCTTGTTACTTTTAAAATTCCTGTCATTCACTGCTCATCTTGCATCTGGCTTTTAGAAAGTCTTCACACTTTACATAAAGACATCAAATATTCTCAGGTTAACTTTACGAGAAAGACCTTACAGATCTCATTCAACCATAACGATTTAAAATTAAGCGAATTAGCTAAGTTTCTAACCAATTTAGGCTACAAACCTGCCATCAGTTTAGAAACTGCCGAAAAAAACGAAGATCATCTAGACAAATCTTTGTTGGTAAAACTGGCAATTGCCGGATTTGCTTTCGGTAACGGAATGTTCCTTGCATTTCCGGAGTACATTGGCGGTGAAGATGTCTGGATGGAACACTATAAGGGTTTATTCAGATTTCTGATGTTTTTGCTGGCGATTCCTGTGGTACTTTATTCCGCTTCAGATTATTACAAATCAGCTTGGTATGGTTTAAAAAATAAAATCGTCAATATTGATGTTCCGATTGTTTTGGGAATATTCGTTCTGTTCGGACGAAGTGTTTATGAAGTGGTAACTGATTACGGACCAGGATATTTTGATACTTTGTGCGGACTTTTATTCTTTATGCTTCTGGGGAAAATGTTTCAGAAAAGAACGTACAGTTCGCTTTCTTACGACAGAGATTACAAATCGTTCTACCCAATCGCCGTTACCAAAGTTGATTTTGGCGGAAAACAGGAAAATATTTTGCTTTCTGAAATTAAAATCGGAGATAGAATTTTGGTTCGAAATCAGGAAATCATTCCTGTAGATGCTATTTTAATTAATGGTGAAGGAAACATCGACAACAGTTTTATCACAGGAGAAAGTGAAAGTATCAGCAAACAGCCCGGGGATAAAATTTTTGCTGGCGGAAAACAGATTGGTTCATCTCTCGAGCTTGAAGTGATCAAAAATGTAGATCAAAGCTACCTTACCCAGCTTTGGAACAAAGAAGCTTTTAAAAAACATGAAACAGGACTGGATACACTAATCAATAACATCAGTAAATATTTCACATTCATTATTTTAGGTATTGCTTTAATCTCAGGGATTTACTGGTTGTTTATAGATTTAGAAAAAATGTTTCAGGTAATTTCTGCAATTCTGATTATCGCTTGTCCGTGTGCATTGGCACTTTCTTCTCCGTTCACTTTCGGGCACATTATGAGAATTTTAGGCCGAAATAAATTCTATGTAAAAGATACTTTGACGATCGAAAAAATTTCAAAAATCAACGCCATCGTTTTTGACAAGACCGGGACGATTACTGAAAGAAAAAAAACCAATATCAAATTTGAAGGTTCTGAAATTTCTGACTTTGATTTATTGAATATCAAAACTTTACTTAAAAATTCTAATCATCCGCTTTCAAAATCTCTTTATGAATTTATAGAAATCGATGATGAATATTTCCCTGTGGAAAACTTCGTGGAAATTTCAGGAAAGGGTTACCAAGCCAACATTCGTGGAAATTTATATAAAATAGGTTCTGCAAAATACAACGATCAGGAATCTAAAAATCTTGAAACCGCAGTTTACATCAGTAAAAACAATGAGTTTTTAGGGAAATTTATTTTTAAAAATGAATACCGCGAAAACTTGAAAAATCTTTTCAGTAAACTAAATCTTTACAAGATATTTATCTTAAGCGGAGACAATTCTTCGGAGGAAAATCAGCTTAAAGCAATTATTCCTAATGTCAATTCAATGGCATTTAACCAAAGCCCGGAAGACAAGCTGAATTACATTCAAGACTTACAAAACGGAGGAATGAAAGTAGCCATGCTTGGAGACGGATTGAATGACGCCGGAGCATTAAAACAAAGCAACGTTGGAATCGCTATTTCTGATGACACCAACAGCTTTACGCCATCTTCAGACGTTATTATGAACGGTGAAAAAGTATCACAACTAGATAACTATCTGAACGTTTGCAAGGGATCGATCACTATTGTTAAATTGACATTCGTAATCAGTTTTCTTTACAATATTGTAGGGCTGAGTTTTGCAGTCACCGGACATATGTCACCGTTATTTGCCGCCATCTTAATGCCGCTAAGTTCGATCACGGTGATTTCTTTTACTACACTTTCGACCTGGATTCTTGGCCGCAAATATTTCAGAAAAACCGCTTAAACGCTCTTATTTAGACTGGTTTTAAATTAGCAAGAAGCGCTATTTCGTGATTAATGTCATTATTTTTCACTAATTTTGAACCCCGAAAATAGGTTAATTTTGTTGTCTGATGGATATTCTATATTTAATGATCTTATGTAGTGCTTCTTTGGCTGCAGTTTTCCTGATCGTTTTTATAGTAAATGCGAGAAAAGGACAGTTTGAGGATGATGAATCTCCCGCTGTTCGCATACTTTTTGAAGATGAAGTAAAAGAAGATAAAAAGGTAGATTCTGGCAACAAAAACGATAAAGAGGAAAAAGGAGAAAATAATAAAATTGAAGAAAAAAGTGAATAGTTAGTATGGAGACACAAAAGTTTAGTTATGACAACAGTATTGTTCGGGCATTCCTATACGCGACCATAGTTTTTGGAATTATAGGATTCGTGTTTGGGCTTACGGCAGCATTAATGCTTTTCTACCCTGAACTTCCTGAATTTTTATTCGGGACCGATGATACGACAATAAAAAGTCTGTCATCAGGTGATATTCAAGGTTTGATCAACACCCATGGTGCGTTTGGTTTCGGAAGAATAAGAATGTTGCACACCAACACTGTTATTTGGGCATTTGTATGTAATATCGTTTATACCGGTATTTATTACTCATTACAAAGATTATTAAAATCAAGAATGTACAGCGATACATTGTCTTGGTTACATTTCTGGACTTGGCAGTTGATGATTGTTGCTACGTTTATCACATTCTTTATGGGGATCAACACCTCAAAAGAATATGCTGAACACGAGTGGCCAATCGATATATTGATTGCATTCTCTTGGATTATATTCGGAGCAAATATGTTCCTTACTATCGCAAAAAGAAGAGTAAGACACCTGTATGTAGCAATCTGGTTTTATATCGGTACATGGATCGCGGTAGCAATGCTGCACATCTTCAATAACCTTGAAGTTCCGTTATCATTCTCAGGATGGAAATCTTATTCAGTTTATGCAGGGGTAAAAGATGCTATCGTTCAGTGGTGGTATGGTCACAATGCAGTTGCATTCGTATTGACAACACCGGTTTTAGGTTTGATGTATTACTTCTTACCAAAAGCAGCTGACAGACCTGTATTTTCTTACAAATTATCAATTATTCACTTCTGGTCATTAATTTTCGTTTATATCTGGGCAGGACCTCACCACCTTCAGTACACAGCTCTTCCGGCTTGGGTACAGGCAGTATCTACAGGTTTCTCTATTATGCTTATTGCTCCATCTTGGGGAGGTATGCTAAATGGTCTTCTTACTTTGAGAGGAGCTTGGGATAAAGTAAGAGAAAACCCAATATTGAAATTCTTCGTGGTTGCAGTTACCTGTTATGGTATGGCAACTTTTGAAGGACCGCTTTTAGCAACAAAAAACATCAACAAAATCGGCCACTTTACTGACTGGGTTATCGGTCACGTACATTTAGGTGCATTAGGATGGAATGGTTTCATGGCATTCGGTGTGATCTATTATTTAGTACCGATTATGTGGAGAACAAAAATCTGGTCTGTAAAATTAGCTAACTGGCATTTCTGGTTAGGTACTTTAGGAATCATTTTCTACGCAGTACCAATGTATATTGCAGGATTCACTCAAGGTTTGATGTGGAAACAATTTAATCCGGACGGAACATTATTGTGGAAAAACTGGTTAGATACAGTAACTGCAATTATTCCTTATTATAAATTAAGATTTTTAGGAGGTTTCCTATATCTTTCAGGAGGTTTGTTGATGGTAGTCAATGTTTTTGCTACAGTTAGAAAAGGCTCATTCCAAAAAGAAGTTCCTGCAGAAGCTCCGGCTTTAGCAATTATCAGCAAGAAAAGAAAAGAAGGAGAAGGTACCCACCTTTGGTTAGAAAGAATGCCGGTTTTATTAGGTATTTTATCTTTCATCACAATATCTATAGGTAGTTTAATCGAAATTGTTCCTACGCTTTCACTGGATAAGAGTGTACCTACAATTTCTGCGGTAAAACCTTACTCTCCGTTAGAATTGGAAGGTAGAGATATTTACATCCGTGAAGGTTGTAATGCTTGTCACTCTCAGATGATCAGACCTTTCAGAGACGAGATTGTAAGATTTAACGGTAAAAACGGACAATATTCAAAGGCAGGAGAATTCATTTATGACAGACCATTTCTTTGGGGTTCTAAAAGAACAGGACCGGATTTGCATAGAGAAGGTGGTAAAAACCCGAGTTCATGGCATTACAAGCATATGTACAACCCAAGATCTACATCTGCAGGTTCTATCATGCCTCGTTATCCTTGGTTGATTGCAACTAACTTAGACAGATCAAAGATGATCGACAAAATGACGCTGATGAAAAAATCTTTTGATGTACCTTATACAAAAGCTCAGATTGATTCAGCAGATAAATGGGCAGACAATCAGGCAGCTAAAATTGTAAAAGATATCTTCTTTGAAGCAGCTGACTTGAAAACTGAGTATGCTAAGAGACCAGATGTAAAGCTTGAGAAAAAAGAAATCGTAGCATTGATCTCTTATCTACAAAGATTGGGTACAGATATTAAAACTACAGAAATAAAAACAGCTAGTAATAACTAAACATTAAAAGCTCATATGATTCCTCAGAACTTTAAAGATATATTATCCAATACGGAAAATGCAGGTTTGTATCAAACTTTGGCTCTGATTTTCTTTATGATGTTCTTCATTGCTTTGGTGATCTATGTTTTTAGCAGGCCTAAAAAATATTACAAAGAAGAAGAGCATGCCCCTCTTGAGGATGATGAAGATGATTTTAATTTAAAAAATTAAACTATTTATTATGAAACAAAGAACACCAGTTTTTGTAAACATCTTGATAATAATAGGACTTCTGATAGTTTTTTATTATCTATTTGTACAAAGCTATTCGTTTTTAGCTTCGCCATATTTCTGGGGAACTGTGGTGATCAGTGCAATCTTGGCATACATCCACAGTGCAATCGGAGATTTGATTGAAAACAATAAATTCAAAAAACTAACTGCAGAAGAAAAAGCAGCATACCTTAACGAAAAGAAAATTCCTTTCTTAAAAAGACAGTATGATGCGGCTTTCAAAAAGCAGTCTGAAACTGAAGAAAAAGATATCCTTATTGATCATGGTTTTGACGGGATCATGGAATTGGATAATCAATTACCAAAATGGTGGGTAGGTTTATTCTGGTTCGGAACGGTATTTTGTGCAGTGTATATCTGCGCTTATTCATTCACAGATTTTGCACATCCATTAAATGAATATGAAACTGAATACAAAGAGCAGATTGCAAGTATTGCAAAGTATGAAGAAACCCAGCCACAGGTGACGATAGAGACTGCAGAATTCTCTGAAGACAATATCGCAGCAGGTGAGGAAGTTTTCAAAACCAACTGTGTCTCTTGTCACTCAGACGGTGGTAAAGGAGGTATCGGTCCTAACCTTACAGATAACTTCTGGCACAACCAACCTGAAAAAACATTATTCAAAAACGTTTTCCACGTTGTTGAAAATGGTGTTACAGGAACTGCAATGCAGGCTTGGGGTAAAAATGGTGTACTTACAGGAAGAGACATTCAGAATGTTGCAGCGTATGTATATCACATCAACCAGGAACAGCCACCAATTACTCCTGCTCAAGGCGGTGCACCAGCTTACGGTGATGAAGCAAAGTGGGAGAAACAGTAAATTAAAACTTAAAAATATATGATTAAACATAATTTGTTATTAAATTAAAAATAGTAACGAATTATGTTTTTTCTTTTTTAATAATAAAACCACACTAAAAATGTCAGAAAAAGAAGTAGAAATTCTACGCGGCGGACAGGGACAGGTTTTAGATCCTGAAACCTATAGAGACTCTATAGGAACAATGGAACAATCCGGAAAAAGAAAATGGGTTTTTCCTAAAAAACCAAAAGGTAAATACACCAATTACCGAAACATCGTCAGTTATTTATTACTGGCAGTTTATTTCATTGTACCGTTTATAAAAATCAACGGGAATCCTTTCTTTTTATTTAATGTAATTGATAGAGAGTTTTTCATTGTTGGACAGCCTTTTTATCCTCAGGACTTTTTCATCCTTACTTTAGGAGCTATTGCGTCTCTCCTATTTATAATCATTTTTACGATTGCATTCGGAAGAATTTTCTGCGGGTGGATATGCCCTCAGACAATTTTTATGGAATCTATTTTTCGTAAAATTGAATATCTGATTGAAGGAGACCGAAATAAGCAGATGAAGCTTGACAGACAAGAATGGGACAGTGAAAAAATCTGGAAGAGAAGCCTGAAATGGTCAATCTACGTTGTCATTTCATTGATCATTACGCACTTTATGTTTATGTATATTGTGGGTTACGAACAGGTACTCAATATTGTTTCTGATGGTCCTTTTGCACATCCTACCAATTTTATCGTGATGATTCTTTTTACCGCAGCATTTTATTTTGTGTTTGCATGGTTCAGAGAGCAGGTTTGTACATTGGTTTGTCCATATGGAAGATTGCAGGGAGTTTTGATCGATAAAGAAACAATCAATGTTTTTTACGATTTCAACAGAGGTGAAAACCGTTCGAAATGGAGAAAAGGTGAAGACCGGAAAGCCGCCGGAAAAGGCGATTGTATTGATTGTTATCAATGCGTGGTCGTTTGTCCTACAGGAATCGACATCAGAGACGGACAGCAATTAGAATGTATTAACTGTACCGCTTGTATCGATGCATGTGATGAAGTCATGGAAAAAGTAGGCTTACCAAAAGGTTTGGTACGTTATGCATCAGAAAAAGAAATAGAAACCGGAGCTCCATATAAATTTACCGGAAGAATGAAAGGCTTTGCCATTGTTCTTGTTGTATTGGTAGGGTTCTTAGGGTATCTTTTATCAAGTCGCGGCGAGATGGAAGCTAAATTCATTAAACCTGCAGGAAGTACATTCTTTGTAAGAGAAGGAAAAATCACCAATACGTACAACTATACTTTCCTGAATAAGACCAACGATAAAAAAATCGTTACCATCAAAGTGATAGAACCTGCAAGAGGCGAAATCAGCTCCAGTGCATCAAGCAAAATTACAGTAAACAGAGATAAGATCACAAAAGGAACGATTAATATAAGTTTCCCGGAAGATGCCATGAAATTGTCTAAACAAAATATCACCATCGGTGTTTATGACATGAAAGGTGAGCTTATAGATTCTTATGAAACGTATTTCGAAGGACCATTTAAATTACAATTTTAATTTTTTTTAAAAATGAAAAATTTCACTTGGGGACACGGTGTATTGATAGCACTTGGTTCTTTTATTATATTTATTTTATCCATGCTTTTCTTATTTCCTAACGGACAAAAAAATTCCGAAATGGTAACCGATAAGTATTACGAAGAAGAGCTGGAATATCAAACCGTAATCGATGCAAAGAGAAGAGCAGATACTTTGAAAGAAAAACCTGCATTTTCTCAGAATGCATCAGGAATTACTTTGACTTTTCCTAAAAATATCAACAACGCAAATTCTAAGATTAAATTTGTACTAAACAGATCTGATGATCAGAATTTAGACATCAAAAGATCTGAGCAGCTTGATGCCAATCAATCATTTACCATTCCTGCAAAAGTTTTAACAAAAGGAAATTATACGTTACGATTGATGTGGACTATCGACAAGACAGACTATCGACTCGACTATGATGTGATATGGAAATAGCACTTGTAATATCGGCAATCGCTTTAGGTTTTGCTTCCGGTTTTCACTGTATCGGAATGTGTGGTCCTATTGCATTATCGATGGGATTAACGAAAAAACAGTCTACTAATTTTTATCTTCAGAATTTAACCTATCAGTTCGGAAGAATTTTCACCTATGCTTTATTAGGCGGAATTTTAGGAATTATCGGCGAAGGTTTTGAAATGGCGGGTTTTCAACAGTATTTGACAATTGCAGTAGGAATTCTGTTGATTGTAATGGCTTTATTTTCATTTGGAGGGAAAGATTTTGCTTCAAAAATTCCTTTCTTTTCTAAATTTTTGTTTAAAGTAAAATCCAATTTAGGAAAACTTTTACAGAAGGCAGATTACCGCTCAAGATTCACTACAGGAATTCTCAACGGATTTCTTCCCTGCGGAATGGTTTACATGGCTTTAACTGCAAGTTTAGCATCCGGTGGAATTTGGCAGGGAGCTTCATATATGGCTTTATTCGGTTTGGGAACACTTCCATTCATGTTTACCGTAGTTTTGGTCGGAAACCTGATGAATCAGGCGTTCAGACTTAAGATTTTAAAAGCAGTTCCGGTCATTATGATTATTCTTGGAGGTCTGTTCATCGTAAGAGGTTTAGAATTGGGTATTCCTTACATTTCTCCGAGAGCTGAAGCGATGACGATTTCTAAAGACAACAATGGTGAATGTCATTTGCCGGGAGACCACAGCACACATCCGCATAATGCGAATTGTCATTGATTAATAATAATGATCAATTTTACATGTGATCGTGGGAGACTTAAATTATGACCAAAAATAGAGTTTCAGAATAGACGTTAATACGAGAACACTTCTACTAAAACAGATTGTTTTCCTCTGTTAAATCTTTTCAGATGCGTTCTTATACTTAAATTTTTCCGCTCAATGGAATTTGTCCCAAATCTTTTGGTTTCATGAATTTCTTTTGGAATTAAATACTTGTAATTCCTGAGATTATCGGTATAAATCTTTTCCGGATTAGAATTGAGAAGAGTTTTTATTACAGTGTTTAAGGTTTTATTTGTTCGTTTATCTATGTAGAAGCTAGCAACTCTTTTACTTTTTTTATCAATAGCATAAACCAACCATTGCATATTTGATTTCTTTCTGATGAAAAGTCTCATTTCATCAAGTTCGTAAGATTGATAATAGCAGATTTTAGGTTGAGTAATATCCGCTGCAATTTTAATAATTCTTCTAAGTAAAGTTGTTGCGGAAATCTCTAATACTCTGGCTATACTTCTGATTCCTAAACCTTCTTTTGTCAGTTGAATTATTTTTGAATTGATATTCTTATGATAAGCTTTATAACTGTAAGATTCTAAAAATCGTTTATTACAGTTCTTACAGATATACTGCTGTTTTTTAGTTTTTGTAGTTCCGTTTTTGATAATATTTTTTGAATAACAGTTTTTACAAATTCCTGTATCACTAACTCTGATACACGAGGAATGATCTTCAGTCATTTAGATATGTTTTTATCAACAAAAATAAACAAGAGCAGGGAATGCCTACTCTTGTTTTGATTACTTAAAATTAAATAAGTTCTGAAATTCAGTGAGTTAATCTTTCGAAAATGTTCATCACTAACTTTGATACATTACCCACATTTATGGCGCATAAAAAACAATTAAAACCTTTATCATTATAATCGCCACTATTAACTTTAGAATCATTTATAACTTCATTAATTGAACCTGCAACACTATCAGGAACATCAACAGTTCCATTCTGCATTTCGGCAAAAAGTTAAATGCTGTTTTTTGATCAATATTTAAAAATTAGTTGTTAATCTTACTTCTTTTTGTTTTTCATAATCTAATGTATCTATTTTAAGAGGACTTTTTATAACTAACTTTAAAGATTCTAAAGGTTTAATTATTGAATCTCCTATCTCTATCTTTTCTTCCCAATCGGAATGAATTGGCAAACTATCTTTTTCATATATAACATATGTAGCTCCATGATTACTGTAATCAATGCTTTTACGCACTACCAATGATCTTATATTTCTACTTTTGATTTTTTCAAATAACTCTTTATTTTCATCATTGGTTGGAAATAAGTAAAAATAAAAATTAATTAATAAAAATATACAAACTACCGCAAGGGCAGATAATAATATAAAAACAGAACTACTCCTTCTATTAATGTTCATTATTTCTCTTTTTTTAAAGAATTTAGTATTAGTTCTCATCCACGTAGCACCGGCTTCTAATCCCCATCCATTTGCCCCTCCTTTTATTGTATATCCTCTATCGTTTTTCCCCATTGGTTTGGATCAATATTTTCAGAAAAGGAGGTTTTCTTATCTGTAGTTCCTCCATAGCTAATAGTTGCTCCAAAACCCGCGGAGTATAAATTGCCATACCCTGCAAAATTATTAACATGAAACACTTGATCCGGATTTGTAGTTTAATAGGAATAAAATCACCTCCTATTCCTAACATTTATCCGTTAGCCTTTCCATAAGAAACTGAAATTCTCCGTTTCAACTAAAATCATGAACATAATTAGCATAAGTGAAAAATAATCCGTTTAAATATTACTCGTCCTATCCTAACTATTCTAAACCAAATTTATCTTTATAATTAAATCTTTTAATTTCATTAGAACTTTTGATAACTATCTCTAAGGAACCATTTGGTTTTATTATTGAATCTCCGACAGAGACCTCATCATACCAGTCTCTGTAAATCACTATACTGTCTTGATTACCATAAACTAAAAATGGTATATTGTGATTCGCATAATTAATATATTTTTTACTAATTATTGATTTTATTTCCCTTTCTCTCATTTTATCTAAAAAACTTTCACTATTTTTTGAGGGAGAAATGATATTATATAAAAATAATATCGCAATGAAAATCAATATAATTAAAGTATTTTTATTTCTACTCATCATTAATCTTTAAAAAATCTAGTTTCTGTTCTTGATAATGAAATTCCAAATGCAGGTTTTGATAATCCGTATGAAACTCCAAAGGTAGAATATCCTCCTGGATATCTTCCCCATTCTTCCTTAGTTGCCATATTTACGCCATCATGTGCTTGAACTTGAGAAGATCCTCCCCATGAATATCCCCCTCCAAATCCAGAAGTAAAACTATTTCCAAAACCTTTAAAGTCACTAACTTTAAACAAAGTATCGGGGTTTGCAGCTTTTATAGTATTAAATTCAGCCGAAAAACCACTGCTATTCGATAAGGAAAAGCCATAAGAAAAATAGAACTTCCCTCCAAAAGTTCCTTTATAGGAATCTGCTACATAACCAACGCTTCCTGTAAGCCCAATGGGTCCCAAAAATTGTCTATTATATGAAATTTGAGCAGCTAAACCACTCGCACTTGTTGCAGATGTAGTGATTGTGCCACCTGAAATTATACTTAAAGTTTCACCACCCTCCGCATATAAAAGAGTGGTTTCACCATCTCCTGTTGTTGCTGTAGCAGAACCATTTGCATGTAGATAATACATTCTAGCGTAACCATCAGCAGAAGCTCCAATTGTATTGCTTCTACCTAAACTTGTGTAACCCTCTACTGCTTTATTAGTATCTTTCCATTCTACGTTATTTGTTCCATTTTTTTGATACCAATCTGGAGGTTTACTTCCATCAGGATTATTACCATTTGCATTATTCACACTTTCTGCCCAACCATTTATCATACTATAAAAGTCAGTACCTGCTCTCATTCCATCGGGATCAGTAAACTTAATAGGATTATTCATTACATAATTATAGGGTGTCCATTTTCTGTATTGTTCAGCCAAAGGATCTATAACACCCCATCTACCGATTTCCGGCATATAAATTCTTGCCCCGTAATCGTTCCAGCCTGTTTCTTTCTGTACTTCTTTACCGTTAGAACTTCTGCGCTGTTTTTATGATGAAATTAGGATATTGAGATTTCAATACCCTAATCTTTAAATATTACCTCAATTTAGGAGTATAAGAAGTATATACTTTTTGTCCTAAAAAAGATAGAAACTCCAGTTTTATAAACCATTACCTTTTGAGACATGTCTTTTCATTTTATATTTGAAATCTTCAAAGTTAGAATCCCAAAAAAATGGGGGATGATAAGTATACAAAATAGCTAATTCATCCATAAAAAATCTTACTCTTTCGCCACAATTATCGTCATAATCATCATCGTCATAATTATAAATAAAATCATTTGCAAATTCCCTAAAATCTAAGGATGTTAAAAGATATTTATCCTTGTATAAATTTATATACTCAAACATAGAAATAATAAAATCTCTATATTCATCCAAGGTCATCTTGGAAATATTTTCTGGTCTTAGTTCAATTTCTAATTTTTCTTGAATTTGCTTTATGATTACGTCTCTTTTTTTCATAATAATCGCTCAAAAATTTTCATAAACCATTACCTTGCCTCATATCTTTTTTAATTTTATTTTTAAAATCTTCAAAGTTGGAATCAAAAAAATATGGAGCAGGTGTAGAAAAACAGAATATTAATTCATCCATAAAAAATGCTACTCTTTCCCAACAATTATCTTCATATTCATCATAATCATATTTATGATGAATAACCTCACTAAATTCTACAAAATCCTTTTCACTCAAATGGTACTTGTCTTTGTACAAATTTATATATTCAAATATTGAAATCAAGAAATCTCCGTATTGGTCCAGAGTCAACTGATATAGATTTTTCGGATTAAATTCAATATATAATTTTTCTAAAATTTTTCTTATAATAACTTCTCTTTCTTCCATATAATCTTTTGAGAATTTTTATAAACCACTACCTTCCGAGATATGTCTTTTCATTTTATATTTGAAATCATCAAAATTAGAATCCCAAAAATGAGGAGATTGAGTATAGAAAACGCCCAATTCATCAACTATAAATGCTAATCTTTCTGAACAATTATCTTCGAATTCATTTTCTCTATAAATAGTATCCGCATACTCCCTAAAATCATAGTATGTTAAAACATATTTATCTTTGTATAAATTTATGTGCTCAAATAATGATATAACGAAGTTTCTATATTCATCTAAAGTCAATGAACAAATATTTTCTGGAATTAAATCTGTTTTTAATTTTTCTTTAATTTGTTGTATAATTATTTCTCTTTCTTCCATATCTAATTATTTTACAGGTTGCCAAGTTGGGGAAGTACTTTGAATTAATGTTATAAATATCCCTGTGGTAATGGAAATTGCAGATTGAATCTGTCCATTATTTAGAATTTAAAGTTTTCGGAATAGATAATCAAAAATTAGAAATCTGCGAGATCGGGGCTTTGCTAATTAATGTCTATTCCCCATTTTAATTTCATATATTCTTCAAAAGAAACGTTCCAAAATTTTGGTGGTGAACAAAATCCCATTAATTCTGAAAGTATCATTTGCATCCTTTCTTCATAAATATGATTTTTTTCATAATAATCATAGTACTGAATGTGTTTATTATTTATAAAACTTTTTAAATCTTCATTTAAATTTAAACCTTCATATTTAAGTTTTTTAACTTTTATAAAAAAATCTAATATTAATATTTTATAATTCTCATTGCTTAACGACGAAATAGTTTCAAAATCTAATAATTCAAATAGATAATTCAATTGGTTTATCATCTTATTGGTTTCCATAGTTATGCTTTAATTTAAGCTAGAAAAATAAATTTTTTCCCATTTTTGCATATATTCTTCCAATGATATATTCCAAAAAAAAGGTGATGGACAAAAATTTAATATTTCTTCAGTAATAAAACTAAACATATCTTCTTTAATTATATCTCCGCTAAAATGGGAAGACTGATTGGTATAAAGTTTATTAATAAAGCCCTCAATATCTTCTCTTTTAACTCCTTGTTGCTTATACAAGGATAGAATATTAAAAAAATCATAAATAAATTTACGATATTCATCGACAGATAATTTACTTATAATATTATAATTTAGTTTTTCGCTAATGATATCTTTTAATTCTTCAATTTTTATCTTACCGGTGTCCATAATGGTGCTGTTGCTTGTATTCTTAAGTTAAACTCTTGAGCAGTCATTCTATATGCAGGAATTACTCTATAGTAATTTCCTTCAATTGGTGCAGGAACTAATCCTTGAGCAGGTAGAGTAGCTGCATTTATTCTAAATAAAGTCGTTTTATTAGTCGCATTTGGTACATTTGGAGGTATTACATTTCCTATTCCTAATGTTGTTGACAACCCATCTAAAGAAGAAGGATATACGTATTCTGTTCCTATTTTACCACCGATGTCAAGTGGTCTAATTCCTAAAGTAAATCTGTTTTGACCTAACACTGGAAAATTTCCAATTGCCAACATATTTCTATATAAATATAAATTTTCCGTATTTGGTTTATCCGTTGTTGTTATTGGTACATCCCCATAAGCGGTTTTCGTCCAATCTGTTGTTGGGCAATGCCCCATTGTAGGTATTAAAATTGCTCCAAGTGTCAATGCTCCAGCAGATGTAATAGCTGCAACTGTAGCTTCAATACTGGCGATTGCTTCCGTAGCTACTCCTTCAGAAATTAAAGGGCCTACTTGAACAGGAGGTATACGCGTTACAATAGCACCTGGTGCAAAAGTTGAAATACCTGCGCCTTTCTTATTTCCACTAAAAATATTACTGAAGAAGCTTTTAATAGACTGCCACGTTGAAGGACCAGGATCTGTTGAGGAGCTTGCAAAACTCGCTTTATTACCACCCGGAAGTTTCTCATCATAAGCTAACCCATTGCTGAAACCACTGTATTGTAATGCGTACCACTTCCCGAACTCATCATCCCGTCTATGAAAGACTGTGACAATCTTCCGTCAGGATCGATAAACATCACAGGATTATTAACGCCATAATTGTAAGGAGTATGCAATTCTTTAGCATTTTATTGATAAGAATATGCAGGATTTCCAGCCAAAGCATTATACCCGTCATGCTTCATCCCAAAAGGATAATAGTTGTTTTCTTCTAAAATAGCAGGGACACCTGCGCTGTTATAATAACTTAACCTGATATTTCCCAAATGGTCATATTAGTTTAAAAAGAGCAACCAAATAGTTACTCTTTTTATTCATTTTATGAGTAATATTTTCTTAAATATTCATTAATAAAAGAAAACAACACTTCTGATACATTACCACTTTTTATTTTAACTCTCCGCCGTTCTTTATCCAATCATTAATTTTTTGATCCTTTTTTATAATTTCATCATTATTCAAGCCATATTGAATTTCAAAATAATCATATAAATCAACAGACTTTTTAATACGTAAATAATTATAAGGGAAAGAGGAGTATTTTGCATTAAACTCTTTTACATTAGAATTATAAATTGACAATGATCTATTTAATTTATCATTGATATGAGGAATATTTACATATTTTATTAAACTATCATTCAAAGTGTATTCATTATTAAGCAAATCTTTTTTTAACTGATAATCTTTCAAGTAATTTTCTGTCTTATTAATTTGAGCATTAATATTTTCTATATTGTAATTATTTAATAAAACACTATCTCTATAGCGTATTTTTTTTATGTAGTTTTCCCAAGATATATCAACTTCTTGTTTATCTGAAACAAAGGATTTATCAATTCTTTGAATTATCAAAAACATAATACCAAATATGCTGAAAATTATTATAATGAAAGATATTAAGCAACCTTTTGTAGTTCTGTTCATATATTGTTATTATTTAATTACCATTTTCCTTTTGATCCACCACCACCAAAACGACTTGTTTCATATGTGGGGAAAATCGATTTATATACGTTAATATCTGTTTTTTTTATTTGATGTAGAATATATTCGTTTTTCATTTCTAATTTTAGAGTATTTGCTCCAAGTGCCACTATAATACCTGAAACGACTATAGAATAAGCTACACCATCTGAACCCACTAAGCTTTTTTTATAAAAATTAAGTTTATTTACCAATATAGAATAAACTTTGTTTATAGATTTTATATCATCATTTCCATACACTTTAACTAATGCTTTTCTTGAATATTCAAGAGCTTGACCATATCGAAGAATTTTACCATCATAAGTACTTTCTAATAAAGCTTCGGATAATATAGTTTCAGCCATTTGAATGTTTCGATTAAGTTCATACTGTTTTTTGTATGCAAGCGCTGTCTTCTCATCATCACCACCAAACTGCGCTGTATTGAAAGCATTAAAATTAGTATTCTCATTATCCCCAAAAGAATTATTAACCCCACTGGCTTTATTATTTCCTCCCAGTCTTTCATCATAAGCTAACCCATTGCTGAAACCACTTCCTGTATTGTAATGCGTACCACTTCCCGAACTCATCATTCCGTCAATAAAAGATTGTGACAATCTTCCATCGGGATCGATAAACATTACAGGATTATTAACGCCGTAATTGTATGGTGTATGTCTTCTTAGAGCTTCTGCCAAAGGATCTATGACACCCCATCTTCCGATTTCGGGCATATACATTCTTGCGCCGTAATCGTTCCATCCGGTTTCTTTCTGCAATTCTTTAGCATTTTATTGATAAGAATATGCA
>NZ_JARBTK010000013.1 GCF_029240215.1 Chryseobacterium sp. | reverse complement strand
TGATGATGGTCCGAAACTCCAGAGGCATTCTGTGAAGGACGAAACACAGAGCCTCCAAAAGGTGATGAGGTATTTGACATAGTTTTGTGATTGTGTGGTAGGATAAATATACAAAATTTATTCAAACCCGTATGAAATATTCAACTTAATTATTATGCAAAAGCTAATACTACAAGTGTTTTTTTGTAAATTTTCAATGATTCTGTCAAAAAAGACTGCCTATAAAGACAGTCATTATTTTGTATATCATTAATACTGAAAAGATAAGATCATATTTAGCTTGATGGCCAAAGACCTTTATACGCTGAGTTTCCGTAGTTGATTGTTTCTGCACTTACGACAAAGCTGATCAACATAGAATTTTCGTCTACCGCATCGAAGTCTACCTCATGCTGAATCACGTATCCGTTTTCCCAGTTTAAGGTGATCAGCGTGCCTTCTTCGTGAGATTTGTTAAAAGTAATCTCGCCGGTTGTAGGCTTATACTTACCATTTAGTAAAGATTCAAGGATTTCAGATTTTTCTGTTGCCTCGATTGTAAGTTTGATCAGTGCGTTTGAAGGATCTGAAGCTACACGTCCCGAAACGTCGGTGGATCGAGATACGCTGTAGTTCAGCTTTAACAATTTCTGACCTTCACTGCCGTTGAATTTTAAGATTCCTCTTGAATTTGCTGCCATGATGCGTAAATTTTAATCTGTTAATATTTTGTGGGTGATGTTATTTCTATAGCGAAGATAGAGCCAAAGATCTTCCAACAAAAGTTTTCACAGCTTTAATTCATATTTTGTAGTAGTTCTACGATTTGGTGTAGTAATTCTACGATTAACGCTGAAAAATTCACACAAAACAATTTATTTATACAGATATTATATGAAAACTCTTAAAATTAAAGCCTCCTGGTCTTTTGGTATATATAATTTGATTAAATTTACGAGTATATACTGAAGGAGAATTAACGTTAGTCCAGAATACCTATGACAAAGAAAAATGCCACGATTTATGACATTTCAAAGAAGCTGAACGTAAGTGTGGCAACTGTTTCCAGAGCTCTGAACGATAATCCGAGAATAAGTCAGGCAACAAAAGAGCTTGTAGTGAAAACCGCTAAGGAAATGAACTATAAGCAGAATAATCTTGCCAAAGCATTAAAAAGTGGTGAAACAAAAAACATTGGCATCATCGTTCCGTATATCAATACCAACTTTTTCTCGTCTGTGATCCGTGGAATTGAAGAAGAACTTTCTCCTCACGGCTATCATGTGATTATCTGCCAAAGCCATGAAGATGTTTTGATCGAAAAAAAACACCTCAACACATTACTGAATGCTCAGGTTGACGGAATTTTTATGTCGGTTTCCCGAACTACTGTTGATACAGCACATATTGAGCATATTTTAAATACGACCAACACGCCCATCATATTTTTTGACAGAAAAAAAGACATTCCAGGAATCAGCACCGTGACGATTGATGATTACAGAGCCGGCTATATGGCAACCGAACATTTGATTGATGAAGGATATAAAAACATATGTCATTTTTCCGGAGATCTGAATCTTGAGATTTATCAAAACCGTCTGAATGGTTATAAACAAGCCTTAATCGACCACAACTTTCAAGTAAAAGAAGAAAACATCATCTCCACCGGAAGTTCGATTGATGCAGGAATTGAAGCTATCAAAACATTGTGGAACAGAAAATCTATTCCAGATGCAATATTTTCCGCCAGTGATTTTGCTGCGTTAGGAGCCTGTCAGGAATTGAAAAAGCGTAAGATCAAAATTCCACAGGAAGTAGCAGTGATCGGGTTTTCGAATGAGCCTTTTACCCAATTTATGGAACTTCCGATGAGCTCAATGGATCAGACTCCTCTGATTATGGGGAATATGGCCGGACAGGTTTTTTTGGATAATATTAAAGATAATTCTTCCGGAGTTTCTATTGAGAAGAAAGTTGTGCTTGCACCGAAGATTTGTGTAAGAAAGTCTTCGAAGAGGAAGTAAATATTTGTTTTAGGGACTTCTATACCTTAATACTTCTTAACCACCCCGTCAAAAATTCTGTCGAATTTTCGCCACCCCTCCAAGGGAGGGGAATTTTACATTTTGCAATGATACCACTATCTTACCGTAGCGGCTCAACTTTCAATCCTCATTCTTCCAAGCGAAGTGACTCACTTTCTGCGTTCAAACGCTTTAAAATAACGGTACGTAAATGCGTTTCGTTTTGATCGCCCCAAATTCCCAACTGCAAAATTACCGGAATAACGCTTTTACCCAATTCAGTAAGACTATACTCTACTTTGGGCGGCACTATAGGATAAATTTTCTTGGTAATCAATTCATGATCTTCCAGTTCTTTTAACTGAATATTCAAAACCCTCCTTGTGGCATCGGGGATTTTGCGCTGCAATTCACTCGGTCGTTGATGTCCCTGATCAATAAACCAGAGCAGACGAATTTTCCATTTGCCGTAAAGCACTTCACCGATCAGATCAAGACCGCAATTTAGGTTCGGTATTATTTTTCTCTCATACATATTGCAAAATTAAACGTATGTTCCGATTTGTACAATAGGGGAATAATTTATCCCTATCTGAATCGTAATTCCGTACTTGTACAAACTGTTTTTATACCCCAATTTTGTCCTATAAATAAGTTATAAAAATGGAACAGTTTAATTTCAATAATGAGTTATCAGGCAAAATTGCTTTGGTAACCGGAGGTACAAAAGGAGCCGGAAAAGCTATTGCAGAAAGACTATTGCAAGCCGACGCAACAGTGATCATTTCCGCAAGAAATGCACCGGAAGAAGAAAACAGCAATCTGCATTTCATAGCTGCCGATTTGAGTACTGTAGAAGGAACACAGAAAGTAATCAGTGAAATAATATCTACATACGGCCAACTGGATATTCTGATCAACAATCTCGGCTCTTCAACAACACCTGCCGGTGGTTTTAACGCATTATCTGATGAAGACTGGGAATCTACGTTAAAGGCTAATTTACTTGCTCCCGTGCGATTGGATAGAGGATTTTTGCCCCAAATGATTGAGCGAAAAAGTGGCGTTATTATCCACATTGCTTCCATTCAGGGTAAGCTTCCTTTATATGATTCTACTTTGCCTTATGCCGCTTCAAAAGCAGCATTGAGAAATTACAGTAAAAGTCTGTCGAATGAAGTGACTCCAAAAGGCGTTCGTGTTTTGGCTGTTTCACCGGGATGGATCAATACGACAGCATCGAAAGACTGGCTGGGCGAAATTGCAAGAAACGCAAACAGCACTATAGAAGAAGCGCAACAGGGCGTGATGGATGCACTGGGCGGAATTCCTTTTGGCAGACCTGCCGAACCGGAAGAGGTCGCTGAATTTGTAGGTTTTCTTGTATCTCCAAGAGCCAGCTATTTAACAGGAACAGAATATGTAATCGACGGAGGAACCGTACCAACTATTTAATACCTCAAAAAAATATAATATTATGAACTTACCTAAAGTAATTGCAGAATTAGTAAAGAGCCAAAATGAATTTGACAGTGCAGCTTATGCAGACTGTTTCGCAGAAAATGCCCAGGTATTTGATGAAGGCAAAACGCATAATGGAAAGGCAGAAATTGAAAAGTGGATCGACAAATCCAACAAAGACTATAAAGCCACAATGGAGCCGGTAGATTATGATGAAAAAGAAGATATATTATCAGCAAAAATTACAGGATCATTTCCGGGCAGTCCTCTGATTTTGAAATTTCATTTTAAAATTGCTGACGGAAAAATTCAGAATCTAAAAGTAACAGGATAAAAAATCTGTCCATAAAAATCCATATATTTTTATTAAAGGGCTGAAATTTTCACTTCATCCCTTTTTTGTTTAATCTTACTAAACATTTCACCAATGTCAACTGTGGGTATTTCCAGTCCGAAACAAGCAATCCGGTGGAGCCGAATTACTGTGGGGAATCAATCTGAAATTGTAACCAAATTAAGAAAATACATGAAAATTTTCGACAATAGACGATACATGATAAATTCCCCTCCTTTGGAGGGGTGGATCAATTTTCTCTGAAAATTGAGACGGGGTGGTTTTAGCAGCCATAATTTTCAACAATAAAATCCTCCAAATCTTTCATCAACCTACCTAAATTATTCTTCACATCAAAATCAGTTATTCTAAAAATTTTCAGTCCTAAAGATTCCAAATACTTCTGCCTTACTTCATCATAATCTTTTTTTACATCATGGCTCCAGCCGTCAATTTCAATAACCAACCCTAACTTTTTGACATAAAAATCAACGATGTAATTTCCAATAATTCTCTGCCTGTCAAAATCTATGTTGTGAAAACTTTTTGCTCGAACCTGATTCCAAAAAATCACTTCACTTAAAATTCCGGCTTTTCGCTTTCCGTGTAATAATGATTTTAATTGGGGATTGTAAGGGAGATGTTCTACGAAGTTTATACGGATTGGGATTCCGTTGATATGGGTTAAAATTTCTTTCATTTTGTGTGTTTTTTCTTTTGTGCTGTTTAAACCACCCCGTCTTCTTTCTTTGAAAGAATCCACCCCTCCGAGGGAGGGGAATTATAGTCTGCGTAAGAAAAATAAGACTTTAATTCAAATTTAGAAAATGTAAGACAAATATTCAATAAAAACCTACACGTGAAAAATTCCCCTCCTCTGGAGGGGTGGCGAAAATTCGAATGAATTTTTGACGGGGTGGTTTGTCTAGCTCGTGTCTTTTCAAATAGGCACAAGAAAAATGTACATTAATGCTAGGTTATAATTTTTAATAATCACTCAAGTTAAATAAATCAACACTTAATTTTGTTTCTCTACCATCAAAGTCATTTATATTAAACTCATTTAAAGGGAAATGCTTTTGGTAAACTCCAAAATCCGTATAAATTTTGATTATTATCTCTTTATCAATTAATTGCGTAATATTATAACTTCTAAGAATCAATTTTTCAAGATTAATTGATTTTGTCTGTTGAGAAAAAAGTCTTGTTGTCTCATCAATTGTGACAATTTTATATTCATCTTCAATTCTACCATCAACTTCAAAGGAAAGAGTATTTTTAGGATAATAAACTTCGATACTATATTCAGTTAAAGTATTCTGACTAATATTTTTAAATGATAAACTTAAATCTATATCTATGTTTTTAAGCCTTTTCGCAAAATAAGAAGCACTCCCACTACTAATATTCAGCTTTATTTCATCTAGAACGTCTTCTTTTTCCGAAAATAAAGATGGTGTTACTTTTGGAGTTATCTCAGGTAATTTATCGGCAACTTCCACAAATTGATATAGTTTTTTGTCTAAAAGTTTTGCGAAAAGTTTTCTTTTTTCCTCTTCACTATTTTCACTTAAATTTATAATTTCTCTATCCTTAAAAAATAATGGAACTATTTCTTTTTTATGCCCTTCAAAAGAAACTAAAATATATTTATTAGGATTCTCTTCAATATCCTTTAAAATGAGAGTGTATTCATTACCAACACCACCTTTAAATTGCTCCGCTTTTTCTTTATATCCTGAAGATAAAACTACAACAACTTTTCGGTAATCAGTCATTGCTTTATGCATCATTACTTTAAAGTCTTTTGCTGTCTCTTCTTGAATTATCATCTTATCCATTTTGGCATTAAATCCATTATCCCTTAAAAAATTGGTAAATGCAATGATTTTTTCATTGTGTTCTTCTGATTCCCAACTATAGGTCACAAATACATCTATCATATCTTTTGGTGGGTTTGAATCCATATTATTATTTATTTGTTTTAAATATTCTATTCCTTTTAAACTTATACCATATCTAAGGTCTAAGGTTCTAATTCCTAATGAAGGAACTATTCTCCCTGGTTGTTCCAACTTTGTCAAATATCCTTGTTGATAAAGTTCATCTAATAAATTTCTAAAATTATCTATCCCAAAACTAGGACCTATTTGCATAAAGAAATCACCAAAGTCCACCGGCGCAATTTTCTTTTCTAATTCTGCAAGTATATATTCAATAATTTGTTCTTTGGTTGTTATCTCTTTTGACATAATCTTTAATTAAATTACCAATAACTCAAATATACAAACTATTTAATCAAATTTCGGCTAAAGCCAATCCTAACACTTCATAGAAAAAAGGGCTAAAGACCGTTCCTATTGATACCAACTTTGTATACATCAGTGAAAAACACGTGTTATTTGTGTTTTAAAGAAATTCCAAACAAACCCAAAAAGAAAATGCTCCCTACCGAAGCAAGAAGCATTTTCAACCCTAATATTTAATATAATTAACCCATTACAGAGAGACTCCTCGTCTCCATGGAATGAAATCATTCTGATTAAGAACGTCTGCTTTGGTTTTTACTTCACCGCTGGCTACGTTGATGATGAGTTCCAGAAGTTCGTCTGCGGCTTCGGGAATTGTTTTTTCTCCGCTGATTACGGTACCTGCATTGAAATCGATAATGTCTGACATTTTTTCTGCCAAAATAGTGTTGGAAGAAATCTTCACAACCGGCGCAATAGGATTTCCCATAGGAGTTCCAAGACCCGTAGTGAACAATACGACTGTTGCACCTGAACCGACTAAAGCGGTTGTACATTCGGCATCATTTCCGGGAGTACACAGAAGATTCAGACCTGGTTTTGTGGCGTATTCTGTAAAATCGAGAACTTCCACGATTGGGGCAGCGCCGCCTTTTTTGGCAGCTCCTGCAGATTTCATGGCATCGGTAATTAAACCGTCTTTGATGTTTCCGGGAGACGGATTCATATCAAATCCTGAACCTGCCGCAACCACAGAGGCTTCAAAATCTTTCATCAGTTTCAGGAATTTTACACCGTCTTCATCGTTGATGCAACGGTTGACCAACTCCTGCTCTACTCCACACAATTCAGGGAATTCGGCAAGCATGGTTGTACCGCCAACTGCCGCCATAATATCGGAAACTTCACCCAAAACAGGGTTTGCAGAAATTCCTGAGAAACCGTCTGAGCCACCACATTCCAAACCAATGTTCAGCTTGGTGATTGAGGCAGGTTTTCTTTCTATTTCGTTGGCTTTTTTAATGCCTTCATAAGAATCTTTAATAACACCGGTCAGCATTTCATCGATGGTACCCGATTTTTGCTGTTCGTAAACGACAATCGGCTTTTTGTTATTTGGAGCCAATGCATGCAATGAATCCATGAAAATCTGCACCTGAAGATTCTGACACCCTAAGCTGAGAACCGTAGCTCCGGCAACATTCGGGTTGTTGACATATCCTGCAAACAGTCTTCCCAACGCTTCAGCATCCTGACGGATTCCGCCACAACCGCCTTGGTGCGTGATGAATCTTGCATCGATATTTTTAAATACTCTTGTATCCGTTTGTTCTTCTTCAACTTCAACAGCTGCACCGCCGTTTAATAATGAACGCAGCAATAACTGATGTTTGCTGGCTTTGTCGTGAAGCAGTTCTTTTTCAAAAATATCTTTCAGTGTTTCGATATTCTTGTTTTCGCAGAATACCAACGGGAAAAACAGCCAGATGTTTTCTGTTCCTACCTGTCCGTCTTCACGGTGGTAGCCCATGAAAGTACGGTCTTTCCACTTGTCTACATTGGGTGGAGTCCAACCCAAAGTAGCGGTTTTCCCGACCACTTTTGCACTTTGGTGCTTTACGTTTTCGGTGGTAATCACTTCGCCTTGCTTGATGGATTGGTTGGCTTTCCCAACGATTACGCCATACATGATGATATGGTCGCCATCCTCAAAATCTACGGCAGCGAATTTATGTTTTGCTTTAATATCTTTAAGAATCGTATAATCTGTACCGTCTAGATGCACCGATTCTCCGGCAGGTAAATCCAACAGCGCTACAATGACGTTGTCTTTAGGATTTACTTTCAGTACTTTCTTTTGCATGATTGTTTAAGAATAAAATTGAATAAAATTTTTGTAGGCAGTTTCCATGTCATTGTGGTCGATTTCGTACAATGCTTTTGCTACTGCAGCTTTCAGGCCTTCCACCTGTGTAAGGTCGGTATCCCAAAACAGTTTTTCGCTTAATGCCTGTTCTGAAACTATTTCGTAATCTTCGTTTTTCCAGATTTCCTTGAATCTGTTTACTATCGCTTCTTCGTCATTAAGAGGAAGAGATTTTTCACCAAAACTTCCCTGATAGAATCTGATTAAACTTGCCAGAGAGAACGTTAAGTTCAACGGCAGTTTGTTATTTCTTTCAACATACGTCAACAAACTCGGAACGACTCTTACTTTAAATTTAGAAACAAAATATAAAGCAATGCTTGCCAAATGATGTTTAATAAAAGGATTTCTGAATCTGTCGAACACTTCTTCTGCAAATTCTTTCAGTTCAGTTTCATCTAAACCTAAAGTCTGATTCACTTCATTAAATATTGATTCGCTTAAAAAAGTTCCGATAAACTGGTCATCGATTGCTTCTTTTACGATTTCTTTTCCTGCTAAAATTGCTGGAGCCAACATCAACGTATGTCCGCCATTGAGAATTCTAACTTTTCTCAAACGGTACGGCTGAATATCATCCACCACCAAAATCTGTTCGTTGATCTGATCGAAAGGAATTCTCTGTTTTAAATCTTCACCTCCCTGAATTACCCATAAAAGGAATGTTTCAGAAACAACCATCATCGGATCTTCATAATCCAACTGATCTTCGTAAGTCGAAAGATCGTCTTTGGGACATCCCGGAACGATTCTGTCGACCAAAGTATTGTGGAAGTGATTGCTGTTTTCAACCCATTCTGCAAACCCCTGTTCTAAATTCCAAAGTTGGGCATATTTTAAAATAATACCTTTTAAAACAATTGCATTTTCTTCAATCAGCTCGCAAGGAATAATTCTTAAACCTTTATCTGCCGCACCATTGAAATGCTTATATCTTTCGTGAAGTAAAACCGCTACTTTCGCAGGGAAATTTTTGTGCGGACCTTCGTAGGTATTTTCTATTTCGTTGTAAGCAATTCCTGTTTCTGTTGTATTTGAAAATACAAACTCAAGCTCTTCTTCTTTTGCTAAATCTAAAAAACTATTGTAATCTGTATAAGGATTGATCGACTTCTGAATCGCTGAAATCACGCATTTCTCATCGATGATTTCTCCTTTTTTAATGCCTCTTGAAAACAATGTGTACAGATTCCCCTGTTCTTCAAGCTTGTGAACTGAACCGTTGGGTGTAGGCTGAATGTTGACAATTCCTGCGTCAAAATCTACTTCTTTGTTTAATTTATCAATCACATAATCTGTAAATCCGCGCATGAAGTTTCCTCCACCGAACTGTACGATTTTGATTGGTAATTTTGTATCTATACCGCTGTTTTGACGGTTTAACTGTTGTTTTGTCTGATTTTCCATTTTTCTAATTTGAATTAAATTGTGTTTTTTAATTCTATTAAATCTTGATGCAGGATTTTTTTTAAACGCAAAGTCCGCAAAGATTTTTTTAGAATCATTAAGATCTATTAAGAAGTTTAGGTTAATTAAGAGAAATAAATTTCTTAAGCCTGCACTTAAATTTGCCTGCAAATTCTTAATATTTCTTATCTTTTTAATTTCCCTTAATGGTTCAAATTTTATTTACTAATCACTTTATATTTTGGAACCAATGATTTCATTACAACCCATGCGATCAGGTAAGCGACTGCACAGATGGAGAAAATGATCATGTATCCTTTGTCTATTCCGTCTGAAACAACTGCACCTGATTTTTCTAACTGCTCAAAAAAACCATCCGGCAAACGGTCGTTGACGTACTGTGGATATTTTTCCAACAAGGGAACTCCATCTACGGTTGACCATGCTTTGTGAGCGTGATCAAATAGAACACCCGAAGATTTATTAATGATAAACGAACCGATTCCTCCTGCCATTCCGCCAATTCCCGTGATGGTTGCAATTGCCTTTTTCGGGAACATATCTCCAACTGTTGAGAAGATATTTGCAGACCAAGCCTGGTGTGCTGCTCCTGCTACACCGATGATTAAAACCGGAAGCCAATACGTAATTGTTCCTAATGGTTGTGCTAACAATGCCAACAAAGGGAAAAATGCGAAAATTAACATCGCTTTCATTCTTCCTGTGTAAGCATTCATTCCTAATTTTTCAACAAAATATTTTGGAAGCCATCCACCGATGATCGACAGCAAAGTAATCATGTACAGTACGAATAGCGGCAATGCACTTTCTGTGGAATCCATTCCGTAAACCGAACTTAGATAAGCCGGAGTCCAGAATAAAAAGAACCACCAAACACCGTCTGTCATGAACTTTCCAAAGGCAAAAGCCCATGTCTGTCTGTAGCTGAAACATTCTTTGAATGTAAATACTTTTTCAGGAACTGACGTGTCTTCATTCGGAAGATCGTCCTGATCCTGATTGATATAAGTCAGTTCGTGCTCGTTAACTCTCTTGTGTAAATGAGGTTTTTTGTAAACGAATACCCAAAGTCCCATCCATACAAATCCTAGCGCACCAATGATGATAAACGCCCATTCCCAACCCATTGATTTTGCAATAAACGGAATCGTAAGCGGTGCTGCCAAAGCTCCAACAGTTGCTCCTGCGTTCCAGATACTTGTAGAAAATGCTCTATCTTTTTTTGGGAAATATTCTGCTGTAGTTTTGATCGCTGCCGGGAAATTTCCTGCCTCACCAATCGCCAATACAAAACGTGCAAAAATGAATAAGGTTACACTTGTACTGATGATTGCTGATGTATTTGAAACTGTTCCGATCAATTCTTTAGAACCATGAAAACCAGCCGTCCAAGTTCCGGTAAGGATTCCTGAAGTGGCGATTCCACAAAATGCGTGTAAAACAGCACCGATCGACCAGACTCCGATTGCCCAAAGGAAACCTTTTTTGGTGTCCATGAAATCCACAAATTTTCCTGCGAAAAGCATTCCCACCGCATAAAATATGGAGAATAATGCGGTGATGTTTCCGTAATCGTTGTTATTCCAGTGAAATTCCGGTGCGATAAAATCTTTCCACGTCAAAGATAAAACCTGACGATCGAGATAATTGATCGTGGTAGCGAGAAATAACAGGAGACAAATCGTCCACCTGTATTGTGTCGGCTTAATAGATTTAACTGAACTCATAGTCAATGTATTTATTTTAAAGTCTGAATAATATCCAACACTTTTTTGGTTTCATTTTCTATTGTCGTGTAGTCTTTCGCAAGCATCAATTCTTTGCTAACAAGCTTGCTTCCCATTCCTACTGCAGAAACTCCTGCTTTGAACCAGCTTTCAATGCTCTCTTTCGTGGTATCAACACCTCCTGTCGGCATAAATTTCAGATTCGGGAAAACATCTTTGATGGCACTCATAAATCCTGGTCCCAAAGCGTTACCAGGGAATAATTTAATGAAAGTAACGCCAGCTGTTTCAGCCTCAATAATTTCAGTTGGAGTCATACAACCCGGACTGTACAATAGGTCTTTCGGAATTAAAAATTCTGCAACTTCCGCCACAAAACCCGGACTGATAAAGAAATCAGCACCTGCATTGTAATATTCTTCGGCTTGCTTTACATTTTTAATGGTTCCGATTCCCAAAAGCATTTCCGGCATTTCGGCATTACGAACTTCTACCATTTTTGTAAAATTGCTCAAAGCAGCTTCTCCACGGCTGGTGTATTCTACCGCACGGATTCCTGCTTTGTAAAGCGATCTCAATATCTCTAAAGTTACCGTTTCATCAGCATTATAATACAGAGGCAAAGCTCCCTGATTGATGATGGTGTTTGTAACTAATTGAATTTTTGTCATTTTGTTTTAATTATTTTGTTAAAATAATCTTTGATGGGGGTTTGTCCATCCTTTAGTATGCTGTCCCCTTGAGGACTTTATTAGCTTGATTTTTTTGAACACAGAGGTCACAAAGGTTTTTAATTGCTAACTGTTTTTTAGTTTCACAGAGCCGCTTCGCTTATAAAAGACCATTATAATTTTATTGATAATCTTTTTATTTTGAAAAACTTCTTAAGCCAATTGCTAAAAGCTAACAGCCAAAAGCGAGAATTACCTTTTGATTCTTCCTCCGGAATTTCCCGCCATTACTTCGAGAATATCTTCTGCGCTGCAGTAATTGATGTCGCCTAAAATGGTGTGTTTGATGGCGCAGGCTGCGTTGGCAAAATTTAAAGCTTTTTCGTCATCGAAATTTAATAAGCCGTAAATCAGACCTGCGGCAAAGGCATCTCCCGTTCCGATTCTGTCGACAACGTTGTCTATTTCTAAAAATTTAGTTTCAAAATAATTCCCGTTAATTAAAGCTCTTCCCTGCGTCTGCTGAGAACTTGCCGTAATCCCTATTCTTATTTTGTCGAAAATTTTATGAATGGATGGGCATTGTTCTTTCAATTCTTCACAAGCTTCCATGAAACCTTGCTGATCTGAAGTAAACTGAGTTCCCAGAATTTCATTGATTTCATTTACACCACCGATGAAAATCGTTGAGTAAGAAACTAATTCCTTTAAAACTTCGTTTCCGTTTTTACCGTATTTCCAAAGATTTGAACGGTAAGCCGGATCGGTGGTTACTTCGATTCCCATTTCACGGGCTGTCAACAAACCTTCTTTCAAAGTTTCGTAAGCACCTTCTGAAATTCCCGGGCTGATGCCTGTCCAGTGGAAATAGTCGCAACCTGCGAGAGCTTTTTTCCAGTCTACCTGTTCGGGTTTGATGTTGGCAAAAGAACCGTTTAGTCTGTTGTAAGCAATTCTGCTCGCACGAACCGATGCTCCTACTTCAAGGAAATATAAACCTAGAGGATGCTCATTTTTATTGATGAAAGTCGTATTAATTCCAAAACTTTTGATGAAAGACAATGCAGATTCTCCCACAAAATCATCAGAAACATTGCTGATGTGTGTCACGTCGCAATCCATTGTTGCCAATGAAGAAGCTACATTAAGCTCAGTTCCGCCGAAAAAGAATTCCATTTCGTGGCTCTGTTTCATTGTTTTGTTTCCGGGAGGTGAAAGCCTCATGATTACTTCACCGAAAGTAAGTATTTTGCTAGCCATATTTTAAATACTCTTTAATATCTGTTGTTATTTTAACGCAAAGTGCGCTAAGATTTTCTTTTAAAACTTGATGTATATTTTTAAGTTCGCAAAGGCGTTCTACTCAGCCAAGCTCACAAAGATTTTTCAAGTTTAGAAAAATTGAAGATATCTAAATTATTGTTATTATTTAAACCATTAAGATTTATTAAGGAATTGAGAATAATTAAGTTGAGCTTTGCTTTGAGCGATCTGCTTTATAAAATCTATGATTTTAAGCTTAAAAATCTTAACTTCTTAATTATCCTTAATGGTTTAAAATTATTTAATTCGAAATTTAAAAATCGAAATAATTTTTAGCATTATGATAACAGATATCGGAAATGGTTTTGCCGATCAGTTCCATATCATCCGGCAATTCGCCGTTTTTCATTTCTTCTCCGAAAAGATTACACAAAACTCTTCTGAAATATTCGTGTCTCGGGTAAGATAAGAAACTTCTTGAATCTGTCAACATTCCTACGAAACAGCTGATTAATCCCATATTTGAAAGGGCGTTCATCTGCTTGATCATTCCGTCTTTCTGATCCAAAAACCACCAGCCCGAACCGAACTGTACTTTTCCTTTGATACTGCCGTCATTAAAATTCCCGATCATTGTCGCGAAAATTTCGTTGTCGGCAGGATTTAAGTTATATAGAATTGTTTTGGTCAGTTTGTCTTTTCCGTCTAAAGCGTTTAATAATTTAGACAAAGTTTCAGCCTGTACGAAGTCACCGATAGAATCCCATCCTGTATCAGGACCTAAAATTCTGTGCATTCTTTCGTTGTTGTTTCTCAACGCTCCCAAGTGGAACTGCTGAACCCATCCGAACTTATGATACATTTCGCCTAAGAACAGTAAAATAGCAGTTTTGAACTGATTCACCTGCTTTTCAGCGATTACTTTTCCTGAAATTTTATCATTGAAAATTGCACTTACTTCAGCTTCTGAAGCTTCCTCGAAAGAAATATTGTTCAATCCATGGTCGCAGAGTCTGCATCCGTTTTCGTGGAAATATTCTACTCTTTTTAATAAAGCATCGCACAAAGTCTGGTAAGAATTGATTTCAATTCCTGCCGATTCGCCTAACTTAGAAATATAATCTGCGAAGTTGTGGTTTTCAATCAAAATCGCTTTATCCGGACGGAAAGCGGTACTTACTTTAATGCTGAAATCGCTTTTCGCCAAATCCTGATGGTAATTTAAAACATCAATCGGATCTTCTGTAGTACACAAAGATTCTACGTTCATCATTTTCAGCAAACCTCTTGTAGACTTTTCAGGAGTCTGAAGTTGTGCAGTGATGTTATCGTAAATATCTGATGCGTTTTTTTCGTTTAATAATTCATCAATACCGAAATAACGCTTTAATTCTAAATGCGTCCAGTGATACAAAGGATTTCTTAATGTATATGGAACCGTTTTTGCCCAAGCCTCGAATTTTTCTTTGTCTGATGCGTCGCCAGTGATGAATCTTTCGTTCACGCCCATTGTACGCATTGCACGCCATTTGTAATGATCACCCGCAATCCAAACTTTAGAAATATTTTCGAAAACTGTATCTTCAGCAATATCTTTAGGAATCAAATGATTGTGATAATCGATGATCGGCTGTTTTTCCGCGAAATTGAAGTATAATTCTTCCGCGTATTTATTTTGTAATAAAAAGTTATCTGTAATAAAAGATTTCATTTCTGTAAAATTCTTATGTTATTCATTAGCAGGTTTCCCGATGGTCGCCAAAATACCTCCGTCTACATAAATAATGTGTCCGTTGATAAATTTACTAGCATCTGAAGCTAAGAAAATAGCGGTTCCTGCAAGATCTTCAGGGTTCCCCCATCTTCCTTCCGGAGTTCTGCTGATGATAAATTCGTTAAACGGATGACCGTCTACTCTGATTGGTTCTGTCTGGGTTGTCGCAAAATATCCGGGACCGATACCGTTCACCTGAATATTGTGTTTTGCCCATTCTGTTGCTAAATTTTTGGTAAGCATTTTTAAACCGCCTTTTGCAGAAGCGTACGCTACTACGTTGTCACGGCCAAGCTCACTCATCATCGAGCAAATATTGATGATTTTACCGGACTGTCTTTTGATCATGTGTTTCCCAACCAGTTGAGACATGATAAAAGGACCGGTAAGATCTACATCGATTACTTTTCTAAAGTCTGCCACATCCATCTCTAAAGCCGGAACACGTTTGATGATCCCCGCGTTGTTGACCAGGATGTCTATTTTCCCATGGGTTGCAAGCATTAATGCTACTTTCTGAGCGGCTTCACGTTCGTCTGTCACATCAAAAAGATAACCTGTAGCACTATATCCTTTGCTATGATAATAGTCTAAAGCTTCATCTAATTTTGAGGGAGTTGTACTTGTAATTGCCAGTTCAGCACCTGCAGAGGCAAGACCTTCGGCCATTGCCATTCCTAATCCGTGAGTACCGCCTGTTACAACAGCTACTTTTCCGGATAAATCGAATAAATTCATGTAGAAAAAATTACTTTAGTTCGTTAGTTTTAACAGCGTCCATGTCGCCATAATCCATATTTTCTCCTGCCATTCCCCAGATAAAAGTGTAGTTGGAAGTACCAACTCCTGAGTGAATAGACCATTCCGGAGACAAGACTGCCTCATTGTTTTTCATAAAGATATGACGGGTCTCATTCGGCTGGCCAAGGAAATGACTTACCGCCTGCCCTTCTTCAAGATCAAAATAAAAATAAGCTTCCATTCTTCGGGTATGCGTGTGAGAAGGCATTGTGTTCCAAACACTTCCTTCGTGCAACTCGGTCATTCCCATTTGCAGCTGGCAGGTTTCCAATACGCTGTTAACAATCAGTTTATTAATTGTACGTCTGTTTGCGTATTTTGCTTCACCTAATTCTACAATTTCGGCTTCATTTTTAGTGATTTTCTTTGTAGGGAAAGTATGATGAGCTGGTGCAGAATTGAAATAGAATAAAGTCTGACCTTCATTTCCGTTTTCAAAAACAACATCTTTTGCTCCTTTTCCGATGTATAGAGCTTCCTTATTTCCAAGTTCGAAAACTTCTCCGTCAACGGTTACCTTTCCGGCAGCGCCAACGTTGATGATTCCTAATTCTCTTCTATCAAGGAAGTTTCCAGCCTTCAGATCATCGGTAGGCTCAAGCTTTAGTGCACTATTTAAAGGCATTGCGCCACCTACGATCATTCTGTCGTACATAGAATACACTACATTGATTTGATCTTCATTAAATAAATCATTGATTAGAAACTCCCTTCTCAAATCTTCAGTTGTATATTTTTTTACATCTTCGGGATGATGGGCGTATCGAAATTCTGATTTTGTCATACTCTAGATTTTAAACTTAAATTACGGTTTCTAAAAAACCTGTTAAACATTGCGTAATCGATTGCATTAAATTACACTAAAACTGTACAGAAATACTTGTTGTTAAATATATATATAATAAGTATTCCGTTAACAAAAAATTCTTTTATTTTTTCAAAATATTGAAAATCAAATAAATAAAACCAAATAAAGTAAATAATTTAAGAAAATTTAAGAAAATATTTCAAAAGATTTTTAACGAAATTGTGATCAAACGTTTAGAAAAATAAAAATCATGCCACAAAAACAGATATTCAAAGCCTAAATGCTATATACATAATGATATTTTGGTTTTTATAATCAAAAGATGTTAAATTTTTGTAATTCGGTGTTATTTATAAAATAAAGATTTATTCTGATGTAAAAAAAATGATAAAAATCACGAAAAATTTTAAAATACGATCATTGAGTATCTGTTTTGGGAGTTTTTTAACAAGAAAATTATATGTTTTTAAGGGTAATTTTATTAAATTTTAATCTCAAACATGTTAAAAAATAAAGTTTTTTTTAACAATCGTTCACACTTCATGAAACGATAACAATATATTAATTATCAATTACTTAAATTAATTTTAAGCTCATATATTTTGTATTTTTAAACAAATCAAACAATCAAATTAATAAAAAAATAATATTTTTTTCTTTGCGTATTGAAAAATAATATTAGTTTAGAAGCCACGATAATATGTTTTGTGAAAATTACGCAATCGATTGCACTATAAAATGCGTAATGACATTTGAAACTATACAGAGTACTTAAATCCACAAAAAAACTAAGCAGAAGGTATGTAAATGCCTTCTGACCATACTTTAAAACTATAAGGATATAATAATGAATAAAAAAGTACAATCAATTAAGTGGTTATATCTATCTGTCTTTCTGCTTCCGGTACTTGGTATGGCGCAGGAGAAAGGCAAAGAAAAGGAAACCAATATTGACGAAGTGGTTTTGGTAGGTTATACCAAAGTCTCTAAAAAAGATGTTACCAACGCCGTATCATCTGTAAAAGCAGAAGCAATCAAGGATATGCCATCGACCAATGCGGCCGAAGCTATTCAAGGAAGAATGGCCGGAGTAAAAGTAGCATTAAGTGAAGGTGCTCCGGGTGCTGATGTAGACATTGTCATCCGAGGAGGTAACTCTATTACAGGGAGCAATGCACCCCTCTACATCGTAGACGGAGTTCAGATGGACAATGCGTTGTCTATTTTATCACCTAAAGAAATCGAATCTATCGAGGTACTGAAAGATGCTTCTTCTACCAACATTTATGGAGCAAGAGGCGCCAACGGTGTGGTTTTGATTACCACAAAAGGAGGTCGTAAAAGAGCTAAAACATCCATTAATTATAACGGATTTTTAGGAGTAAGAAAAATCCAGAATACGATTGATGTCTTAGATCCTTATCAATTTGTGCTGTATCAGTACGAAGTTTACAACAAAGGTGGTGTACAGACTGATATTGATGCTTTTAAGGCAAGATACGGAACGTACGATCAAATTGCAACTAAATACAAAGACATCAAGAAAAGAGACTGGCAGGATGAAGTTTTCGGAAGAGAAGCCTTCAACTTCACTCATAATCTTGCGGTTACAGGCGGATCCGACAATTCATCTTTCTCATTATCTTTAAATAATGTACAGGAAGACGGAATTATGATTGGTTCCGGATTTAAAAGAAATATGGTCAATTTCAAATATGATTATGATCTTTCCAAGAAAGTAAGCATGACATTGAATGCCAGATACAGCCGACAGACCATTTTCGGAGCAGGAACATCCTCTACAGGCTCCCAAAGCACCAACCGATTAAGAAATGCCGTAAGATATCAGCCATTTGAAGGAGGATCTACAGTAAATGTTGATGATTTTGATCCTTTATTTGCCAATGAGACCAATCTTGTAAATCCTGTTCTTTTAGCGAATAATGAAATTAAGGAGAATGGCAGGAATGATTTACTTCTTAACGGAGTTTTGGAATATAAAATTAATAAAAATTTTACATTCAGAAGTGTTATCGGATATGTACAGAGAGATGAAAAGATCAATCAGTTTTCAGGCACTATCACCAGCCTTGCAAGACAGAATAATGATCAACCTGTAGTATTTTTAAGCCAGGCCCAGACGAGAAGAATTACCAATACCAATACATTAAATTTCAGAAAAACATTTGGAAATCATAAGCTTGATTTATTGGCAGGACAAGAAATTGTGAAAACAGATGGAGAATCATTAGCTATGACAATAAAATGGTTCCCAAAATCAATAAATTCTGAAGAAGCATTTGCCAATATCCAGTTAGCTTCTCCACCATCCGGATTGGTACAGGATGCACCAAGAGCAGGAAGAGCACCTGATAGATTAGCTTCATTTTTTGGAAGAGCCAATTATATTTTCAAAAACAAATATATCCTTACAGCTTCCATGAGAGCAGATGGCTCGAGTGTTTTCGGACCGGGAAACAGATGGGGATATTTCCCTTCAGGATCTGTTGCATGGAAAATTGCGGAAGAAAATTTCCTGAAAGACAGCAAAACCATCAGTGAATTAAAGCTTCGTGCAGGATACGGTTTGTCCGGAAACAATAGAATCGGGGCATTTTTATATGATACCTTTTTTACAACATCATCCGACTATGGATATGCCTTTGGAACCAATGTAACACCTGGTGCTACAACAGGAAATATCATGGCAAATAAAAATGTAAAATGGGAAACAGCAACATCTAAAAATATCGGTTTAGATTTTGGGTTATTCAAAGGAAAAGTATATGGTAGCTTAGACCTCTATCAGACAGATACTAAAGACTTATTGCTTTTGGCACAAATTCCTAAAGACAGAGGATATGAATATCAATATCAGAATTCAGGAAGTACCACCAATAAAGGTATTGAATTCTCTGTAGGAAGTACCATTATCAATAAAGATAACTTTACCTGGAAGATGGACGCCAATATTTCATCAAATAAAAACACGATTAAAAGTTTAGGAAGCAGTGCCGCAGCAAGTGCTTATTCTTATACATATCCTTCAGGTTGGCAAAATAACTTAAATGACTTTCTTGTACAGGTTGGTAAGCCGGTAGGTACTTATTGGGGATATGTAACAGCAGGAAGATACGAAATCAGTGATTTTGATTATAATGCCGCTACACAAGTATATACTCTGAAAGCTGGTATACCGAATGCTTCCGCAGCAGCCAACGGATCAAAACCTATACAACCCGGAGATCTTAAGCTTCAGGATCTGAATGGTGATGGCATCATTGATAATAAGGACATGACAGATCTGGGAAATGCACAGCCTAAGTTCTATGGTGGTTTTAGCCAAACATTCCGTTACAAAAACTGGGATATGAGTCTAATGTTCAATTTCTCTGTCGGGAATAAAGTATATAATGCCAATAAAGTTGAGTATTCAACGCAATATCAATACAGAGACAATAATATGCTGGCTGAAGTAGCCGACAGATGGAGATGGTTTAATGATGCCGGAGAAAAAGTAAATGATCCAACTGCATTGGCAGCTTTAAATGCCAATACAACCATGTGGACTCCGCCGGCTGGTGCATATTTCTTACATTCGTATGCTATTGAAGATGGATCTTTCTTAAGATTAAATAACGTTACGTTAGGATATTCTTTGGGTAAAGAATTTATTAAACAGTTAGGTCTTTCAAATTTCAGATTATACTTTACAATGAATAATGTGTTTACTTTAACAGGATATTCCGGATATGATCCGGAGGCTAACACGAGAAGAAATCCTTTAACACCTGGTGTAGATTACGCAGCTTACCCACGTAGCAGATTTATCTTATCAGGAGTAGATATAACTTTTTAAACCTAATATTATGAAGAAAAATAAATTTTTAGCTATTATATTTTCAATTGTAGGACTCATATCTTTAAATTCATGTGAAGACTATCTGGATGTAGAAAGCTTATCTAATACAGCTGAAGAACAGCAATTTGACTCCGCTTCTGATACCTTTTCAGCATTGGTGGGAGTTTATAACGCTACTATGGGTGACAATACCTATGGTCAGAGAATGAATCTTATCCTTACGCAATCCGGAGACGATTTTAGAACTTCCGGGGATTATAATGCCAATGACAGAAGAGGAATTAGTTGCTTTGGTGCAATACCTACCAATACAGAACTTTTAAGACCTTTCTTAGATACTTATGCAGGGATTGAAAGAGCGAATCTTGTGATTAAAAACATTCCGATTTCTCCGGTTTACCAAACAGGTTCTGCAGCAGACAAAAAATTAATGGACAGATATCTAGGTGAAGCTTTAACATTAAGAGCCCATTTTTATTATGATCTGATTAAAAACTGGGGTGATGTTCCGTTTCAGGAGGTTCCATCTGCAGACCTTCCTGACTTGTACCTTGCAAAAACAGACAGAGATGTTATTTATGATAAAATTCTTGAAGATTTATTAAAAGCAGAAAACCTTGTGCCTTGGAGGTCAGAAGGCGGAACCACAGCACAGAGAATTTCAAAAGGTGCAGTAAAAGGTTTAAGAGCAAGAATCGCTTTATCAAGAGCAGGATATTCTTTAAGAAGAAGTCCGCAGCAAATGTTACAGGGTTCTAATCCGCAGAAATATTATCAAATTGCATACGATGAATGCAAAGACATCATGAATTCCGGACAACATCAGCTGAACCCAAGTTATGAAGGATTATTCAGATCATTACATACCAATATTCCGGATGCAACAAACGAAGTGATCTATGCTATCGGAGCCTTCGGTGGAAACTCAAGAACAGACAGTAAAATTGGTTACTACAACGGCTTGAGACATGATGATACAGACTGGAAATCTTCAGGAGGGATCAATGCAATTCCTGTATATTTTTATGAGTTTACTAAATACGACCTAAGAAGAGACGTAAATATTGCCATCTTCAGAGTAAGCACCACAAAACAGCAAGAACTTCAGACATCAATCAACTGGAATGACGGTAAATTCAGAAAATCATGGACATCCATTACAGGAACTTCTCAGAACCTTGGAATTGACTGGCCATTATTAAGATATTCTGACATTCTGTTGATGTTTGCCGAAGCAGATAACGAACTTCACAGCGGACCTTCTCCAGAAGCGATCAATGCAGTGATGTCTGTAAGACAAAGAGCTTATGCAGGAAATTTAGGACAGGTAGGAACTATTCCTACAGACAAAACAGGGTTCTTTAATTATATTGTAAAAGAAAGACAATTGGAGTTTGGTGGAGAAGGACTTAGAAAATACGACCTGATTCGTTGGAATTTATTAGAAACTAAAATTAATGAAACGAAAGCTAAACTTACCCAATTCATGAATGGTACAGGTATTTACGCCAATGTTCCTGAATATATTTTCTATAAAAAAGTAGCTTATGGTAAAGACAAAACCGCTCAGCAAAACGTTACAGATATAGATTTCTATACAATGACAGGAGTAGCAAAAACAGATATTTTCTACAGTCCTAATCAAAGTGTGGCAACACCTTCCGGATATACAAAAATAAACTGGAGACTTGCGATGACGCAGCCCTACATCAGTGGAGATCCCGTAAAGAGTTATGCGCATTATTTCCAGCCAAACAGGAAAGAATTGCTTCCACTGGCTTTAGACGTTGTAAATTCTAACTACAATCTTACCCAAGATTACGGTTATTAGAATCAAGATACATTCATATTAATTTCAATACAGACTTTCTTCTTCACCGGAGTAAAGTCTGTATTTTCCTAATGAAAAATTAAAATCTATGAGGATTTCAAGTTTTTACAGAAAAATAAAATTCTTATCAATTTTTTCAGTAGTCATCATCAGTTTTCTTTCTTTCAGAATTAATGAAGTAAAAGAGAAAATAATCATCGTTTCGAAAGACGGAAAAGGTAATTACACTACCATTCAGCAGGCCATCAATTCTGTTGAAGAAGGAAAAACAGGAAGAACAAAAATCATTGTAAAACCCGGAACTTACAGAGAAAAAATCACCGTATCTGCTGCAAAAAGCCCGATCAGTTTGATTGGAGAAAATGCAGAAAACACCATTTTAGTTTATAGCGATTATGCTTCAAAGCAGAATACAGAAGGAAAAAATATAGGGACTACAGGGTCATCCACAATCTTTATTTTTTCTGATGATTTCTCAGCAAAAAACATCACCTTTCAAAACGACGCTGGACCAGTCGGACAAGCTGTTGCAGTTTTGACAGCAGGAGATAAAATAGCCTTTGAAAACTGCAGATTTCTAGGATTCCAAGATACACTTTATACAAAAGGAACTCAGGACAATCCCGATAAAACTAAACTTTCAAGGAATTACTTTAAAAATTGCTATATAGAAGGTACAACCGACTACATTTTCGGAGCGGGAACTGCCGTTTTTGAAGACTGTACGATTTATTCTAAAAAAAATGCATCTTATGTTACTGCTGCCTCTACTCCGGAAGGAAGTGAGTTTGGATATGTGTTTATTAACTGTAATTTAACGGGAGATGCTTTGGCAAATTCTGTATATTTGGGAAGACCTTGGAGACCTTTTGCGAAGACTGTTTACATCAACTGCGCAATCGATTCCACAATTAAAGCTGAAGGTTGGCACAATTGGGGAAAAGTGGATGCAGAGCAAACAACTTTTTACGGAGAATACAATTCTAAAGGTGCTGGAGCATCTGCTGAAAAAAGAGTTTCATGGTCACATCAACTAACGAAAGAGCAAAGTAAAAAATATACAGCAAAAAATATTCTGTCAGGAAAAGACAATTGGAATTTCAAAAAAGCTAATCAGTAAATCATTCCAAATTTATTATCATGAAAATTTCTTTTTCTTCACTCTTACTTTTGGGGCTTTTATCTTCACAAAACTGTACAAGCCAGATAAAAACTTCAGCCGATTCTGAAACGATGGTTTCAGGAAAGTTGATCAGTTTTCCCGGCGCAGAAGGTTTTGGAAGATTTACTACTGGCGGACGTGGCGGAAAAGTTTTATTGGTAACTAAATTAACAGATGACGGTTCTGAAGGAACTTTAAGACACGCTTTAGAACAAAAAGGTTCAAGATATATTATTTTTAAAACTGCCGGAACTATTTTTCTTGAATCACCATTAAGAATAAAAGAAGGCCACGTCACCATTGCCGGACAAACCGCTCCCGGAGACGGAATTACTGTTGCCAACTACGAAACTTTTGTAGCAGCAGACAACGTTATCATCCGTTACATGAGATTCAGAATGGGTGATAAGAAAAAGTATGAAGGTGATGCTTTAGGCGCAAGATTTATTAAAAATTTAATGGTCGATCATTGTTCGATGAGCTGGTCTACCGACGAGACGGTTTCTATTTATGTCAATGAAAACACTACGCTTCAATGGTGTTTGATCGCAGAAAGTTTGAGAAATTCTGCCCACCAAAAAGGTGCTCACGGATATGGCGGAATTGCCGGTGGAAAATTCGCTTCTTTTCATCATAATATTTATGCGAATCACGACAGCAGAAATCCTAGATTAGGAGAATATGCGGGAAGTAAATTTGCTTTGACTGACTTGACAGATTTTAGAAATAATGTAATTTACAACTGGGGACACAACAATGTTTACGGTGGTGAAGGAATGAATGTAAATATGGTCAACAATTATTACAAGCCGGGACCTGCATCGATGAACAATAAAAGAATTGTTGCAATAGACAAAAACGAAAAACCGGAAACCGAAGTTTACAACATCTGGGGGAAATATTACATCAACGGAAATGTTGTAGAAGGAAGTCCGGAAGTTACCGCTGACAACTGGAATTTAGGGGTTTTCAATCAAATGAAACCATCTTACAATTTAACCGATGCTGATAAAAATTCAATTAAAATTAATCAACCTCACAATATTCAACATAATGTAACGACGCATTCTGCAAAAGAAGCTTACGAAAAATTATTGAAAATCGGAGGGGCGAGTTTAGTAAGAGATGCTGTAGATTTACGGGTACTAAATGAAGTTAAAACCGGAACATTTACCTATAAAGGTTCGCGTGGAAGTGATAACGGAATCATCGATTCCCAGGAAGATGTAGGAGGATTTCCTGATTTAAAACCCAGAAAAGCTCTGCTTGATTCAGACAACGACGGAATGCCCGATGAATGGGAAATCAAAAATAATCTTGATCCGAAAACAGCAAACGCCAACGGAAAAGATTTAGATAAAAATTATGATAATATTGAGGTGTACATGAATAGCCTCGTTAAAAAAATAACTGAAAATCAACGATAGTCACTGAACTTTCAGACCCATCGGTTATCTAAATTAAAAATAATGTCAGTACAGATAAAATCAAACGTATTCAAAATATTTCTAGTGGCGGCAGTTTTCGCTGGCGGTTCATCTTTCGCGCAAAATAATGTGATCGAAAAAATCCGTAAAAACTCAAAAGCTCCGTTTTCTTACGCCGAATTGTCCGTAAAAGAAGGGGGAAAATGGCAGGGAAATGAATACATCGGCGGAACTTTTAAAAACGTCAACGAGTTAATACTTCCTGCTGAACACACCGACCATTCTTACTACATCAGATACGAAGGGATCGGTTTGGAAAACAATCAGATTGGATACAGATTATATCTTGACTGGAGAAATGCCACAGATATTTTCGGTAAAAAAGTCAATACTTTAGTGTTGCCGGAAGTGGGACAAGACGGTTTTGAATCTTATCATCACGATTCACCTTGGGGACAGGATATTTTGAAATCAGGTCGTACCATTGGAATTGGTTCTTACGGAAGATATGATGATCAGAATGATTTTGTGGAAACTTTTAAAACCGTAAAAAGCACAACCGCAAAAGTCATGAACGAAAGTGATAAATCTTTCGCAACCATCAATTACAAAGGCTGGAAAACATGGGGAAAAGCAGTTGACCTCCAATCGAAGCTGACGATTTTTAACAAAGACCGTTTTGTAAGGGTTGATTTAAATTTAAATGAAACACTTTCAGGTTTATGTACCGGAATTGTTGCTTTCAAAAATATTCCCATGAAAGAGGCGGTCAGTAAAAACAAAAAATGGGGCTACATTGCAACGTACGGAACACAAACTTTAGCCAAAAAAGAAGATAATCTGGGAATGGTGGTCTTCTACCCTATCGAAAGTTTTGAAAAATATGTACAGACAAAATCTACACATACCGTAGTTTTCAAAAAGACCAAAAATGTTTCGTATTATTTTATGGGAGCTTGGTCTCAGGAACCCAACGGAATTAAAACCGAAGCAGAATTTTATAAAGATTTAGATAAAAAATTAGAAATTTTAGATAATAACAATCAACTTTAAAATTGACTTACAATGAGTTTTATTAATCAAAAATTAAAAATATATGCTGTTGCCGTTTTAGGATCAGGAATGTTTCTGGCTTGTGCACAGACAAAAACTGCAGCCGCTGCAAAAGCTACAACCCAAACTTCAAAATCCGGAAAAGTAGTTCCTACCAACCTGAAATGGTCTGAAAGAATGATGCTTTCAGAAATGCAAAGATTCCCGGAAGCGTGGATGCTCGATTTCAGCAAAAGCCCAAAATGGACCTATCCTTCAGCAATCGTTTTAGACGGTGCTGAACAACTTTACATCAAAACAGGAAAAAAAGAATATTACGATTACATCAGTGGTTTCGGAGAAAAACTGATCAAAGAAGACGGAACTATCCTTACTTACGATCTTGACAAGTATAACATCGATATGTTGAACAGTGGAAATGTATTGCTTTATCTTTACGAAAAAGAGAAAAAAGAAAAATATCTGAAAGCTCTTCAAACGCTTCGTTTACAAATCGATGGACAGCCAAGAACCAACGAAGGGTCTTTCTGGCATAAAAAAATCTATCCTTATCAGGTTTGGCTGGATGGTCTTTACATGGGAATGCCTTTTTATACGCATTACACGAAAGATTTCATAAAAGGTGCAGATGCAACGAAAGCGTATGATGATATTGTTATGCAGTTTGATTCGGTTCAAAAAAATCTTTTAGACAAAAAAACAGGATTACTTTATCACGCTTGGGACGAGAGTAAAAAAGAAGCTTGGGCAAACAAAGAAACCGGACTTTCACCAAATTTCTGGGGAAGAGCCATGGGTTGGTACGGAATGGCAATGGTCGATGTTTTGGATTATTTACCTAAAGATATAAAAAATCCGGTCTTTGGTATCAGGTTTTGGATAAGCCATTGGCAAACGGTAATTACGAAGAAGCAACTGCATCTGCAATGTTCGTCTATACAATGATTAAATCGGTAAACAAAGGATATCTTCCAAATTCATACAAAGCTGCAGCAAAAAAAGGCTACGAAGGAATCATCAAAAATTTAATTACAGTGGATGAAAACGGTGTTGTAAACTTAAATAAATGTTGTGCCGTTGCTGGATTAGGAGGAAAACCTTACAGAGACGGTTCTTATGAATATTATGTGAATGAAGAAATCCGTTCGAATGACGGAAAAGGAACAGGACCATTTATTTTGGCAAGTTTAGAATTTGAAAAATAAAACCTCAAGTCTGCAGCCTATCTCTTAAAACCTACAATGAATCTGATTTTATGACGAAAAACATTTTAAATATACTTTCAATCACCGCTTTTTCCATTGCCTCAACGTATTTGAACGCACAGGAAAAACCATACGTTTCAGAAGTCTGGACTGCCGATCAGGGAAAAAATTATAGGAACCCGATTTTATACGCAGATTACTCAGATCCGGACGTTACGCGCTTTGGCGATGATTATTATATGACCGCATCAAGCTTTAACGAAGCTCCGGGATTGCCTATTCTTCATTCAAAAGATATGATCAACTGGAAATTGGTAAACTATGCTATTCAGAATGTTTTGCCTAAAGAACATTTTTCAGTTCCAAGACGTGGAGATGCAGTTTGGGCACCAAGTATCCGTTTCCACAATGGTGAATTCTACATTTACTGGGGTGATCCTGATTTCGGAATTTACATGGTAAAGACCACAGATCCACTCGGAACATGGGACGAACCGGTCTTGGTGATGGAAGGAAAAGGTTTAATCGATTCTTGTCCGTTTTGGGACGAAGACGGACAAGCCTATTTGGTTCACGGTTGGGCAGGAAGCCGTGCCGGAGTGAAAAGTTTGTTGTCATTAAATAAAATGAATCCTGAAGGAACCAAAGTTTTGGATAAAGGCGTTCATATTTTTGATGGTCATGATGCTCATCCAACGGTTGAAGGTCCAAAAATGTACAAAAGAAACGGCTATTACTATGTTTTTGCTCCTGCGGGAGGTGTGGCGACAGGTTGGCAATTGGTTTTAAGGTCAAAAAATATTTACGGCCCTTACGAAGAAAAAATAGTTCTTGAACAGGGAAAAACAAAAATCAACGGTCCACACCAGGGAGCTTGGGTAGATACACCTTCCGGTGAAGACTGGTTCTACCATTTTCAGGATGTGGATGCAGGAGGAAGAATCGTGCATTTGCAACCAATGAAATGGGAAAAAGACTGGCCGGTAATGGGAATCGACAACGATAAAAATGGAATTGGTGAACCTGTTCTTACTTATAAAAAACCAAATGTAGGGAAAACTTATCCTGTTGTTACTCCAGCAGAGACTGATGAGTTTGATGGTGAAAAATTAGGTTTACAATGGCAATGGAGCGCCAACGAAAATATAGTTTGGTCATCAAAACTTCCCGGACAGAAATTCCTGAGATTATTTTCAATGAAAATGGCTGAAAATGACAAAAACCTTTGGAACGTTCCAAATCTTCTGACTCAAAAATTCCCAGCTCCGAATTTTGTGGCTTCCACTAAAGTTAAGTTGACTCCCGAAGACGCCAAAGAAGGAAAAACTGCAGGACTTTTGGTAATGGGCATGGATCACGCATCAATTGTGATTACCAATAAACCGGATGGATATTATATTCAGCTGAGAAAAGCAGAAAAGGCTGAAAAAGGCGGCGAGGAAAAAATTTTGTTTGAAACCAAATTAAAAGGAAACGAAGCTTATTTTAAAGTAAACGTCAACGAACCCAACGGAATTTGCACGTTCAGCTACAGTGAAAATGGGAAAAATTTCATTAAAGCAGGTGAACCATTTCAGGCAAAACCCGGAAAATGGATTGGTGCCAAAGTGGGATTATATTCTGTAAGCACACAGAAAGCTAACCGTGGTGGATATGCCGATTTTGAATATTTTAGAATAACAAAAAATTAATAGGAATATTAAAGAAACCGTAAAGTTTGTTATTTCAGAGCAATCTACAGAGTAGTTTCATTAGATTCCTCCGGAATGACAAAAAAACTGTGAAAGAGTCTACATAAACTCTGTCTTTTCGATTACCCACAATATATAAGTATGAACAAAAAAGTCTTTCATATCATTTTATTTTTAGTTGCAGTTTTTCTTCTGTCTTCATGTCAGTCGCAAAATACCATGGCCAAAAATAAAACAGATAAAAAGGTCACTCATATTTACCTCATCGGAGATTCTACAATGGCAGATTACACAGGAAATTACGAGCCGGGAAAAGATTACATGAAAGTCCGTTATCCAATTACAGGATGGGGACAGGTTTTTCAGCCGTTTTTTGTGAAAGACAGTTTGAAAGGTTTAAATAGATTAAAAGATTCAGTAAAAATTATCGACAGAGCTCATGGTGGAAGAAGTTCAAGAACGTTTTTTCAAGAAGGAAGATGGAGATATGTTTATGAAAACTTGAAACCCAACGATTATGTTATCATGCAGTTTGGTCATAACGACGGTTCAGAAAAACATACAGAACGTTACGTGAATATCGAAGGCTACAAAGAATTTTTGAGATTATTTGTCACTCAGACGCTACAAAAAGGAGGGAAGCCAATCATCGTAACTCCGGTTGCAAGAAATTACCCGTGGAAAGACGGAAAACTTGAAAATGTACACGGAGAATATGGGCAGGCTCCTATTGATATTGCGAAAGAAATGAACGTTCCATATATTGATTTAAATAAAATATCCATGGAAGTTTTCACAAAAAAAGGTCAGGATTATGTGAGCAGTCATTACTTTATGAATCTTCCGGAGGGAGTTTATGAAGCGTATCCTAAAGGTCAGAAAGACAATACCCACTTTCAGCCGGATGGAGCAAAAGCGGTGGCACAAATGGTATTTACTGAATTTAAAAATATAATTAAAACTAAATAGTAAAAGAATAATGAAGAAGTCATTCAAAATAATTGGCCTTGTCTCGGCAATAATGTTTTCGGGACAGATTTATGCGCAAAATTTAGACATTTACAAAAATATTGAGTTTAAAATGCCACAGGTGGCAGAAACTTCTTTTCCAGCCAATACCGTTTCAATTAAAGATTTTGGAGGTATTGCAGGCGGAAAAGTAAAAAATACAGAAGCTTTCAAAAAAGCAATGGATGCTTTGGTAAAAAAAGGTGGTGGTAAATTGGTGGTTCCGAGAGGAATCTGGTTAACAGGACCAATCGTGTTGCAAAGCAATATCAATCTTCATATAGAAGATGGTGCTTTCATTATGTTTAGCAAAGATAAAAATGATTATCCTTTGGTTGATGTGAGTTTTGAAGGTTTAAATACAATCCGCTGTCAATCTCCAATTTCTGCTAGAAATGCTACCAATATTGCGATTACAGGAAAAGGGGTGATCGACGGAAATGGTGATGCATGGAGAGCCGTAAAAAAAGGAAAACTTTCTGAAACTGAATGGAAAAAATTTGTTGCATCAGGCGGAATTGTTTCTGCTGACGGAAAAACCTGGTATCCTTCAGAAAGTTATAAAAAAGGATTTGAAAGCAGCTCTAGCTTCAATGTTCCCGATAAAATCTCAAAATCTGAACTGGAATCTGTGAAAGATTTCCTTCGTCCGGTAATGGTGAGCATCGTAGGTTGCGATAAAGTTCTTCTTGACGGACCGACTTTTCAGAATTCTCCGGCGTGGAATCTTCACCCCTTGATGTCTTCAAATATTATTCTTAAAAATCTTACGGTTAGAAACCCGTGGTATTCTCAAAACGGTGATGGTTTAGATTTAGAATCTTGTAAAAATGTTCTGATCTATGACAATACTTTTGACGTCGGTGACGATGCCATCTGCATCAAATCCGGTAAAGATGAAGACGGTAGAAAAAGAGGAATGCCTACTGAAAATGTGATCATCAAAAACAACGTGGTTTATCATGGTCACGGAGGTTTCGTGATCGGAAGTGAAATGTCGGGAGGTGCAAGAAACATTCACGTTTCAGACTGTACTTTCATCGGAACCGATATTGGTCTTCGTTTCAAAACAACCCGCGGAAGAGGTGGTGTTGTTGAAAATATTTATGTGAAAAACATTGATATGATCAACATTCCTACACAGACAATCGGGTTCAATATGTTCTATGAAGGAGCTTCACCTGTTTTGGAAGACGGACAAAAAGCGGAAGGCAATAAGGCTTCTGAAAAAACATTCCCTGTTACAGAAGAAACTCCTGTTTTCAGGAATATTTATTTTAAAAACATCAATGCAGTTAATTCTGATGAAGCAATAAGCATCAATGGTTTGGCTGAAATGAATATTAAAAATATCGTAATAGAAGATTCTCAGTTTGACACCAGAAAAGCATTGACCATCGTAGATGCAGATGGAATTGTATTGAAAAATGTTAAACTGAAATACAGTGAAGGAACCGGTGCAGTGGTTTACAACAGTAAAAATGTTGACCTCTCGACACTTCAGTTAGAATCAACTCAAAAACCAACAATAAAAGTTTTAGGAAGCAAAACTTCTGCGGTAAAATTACCCAAAAATGTAACTGGTGAACAATTGCAGGTTTCCAAAGAGATTGCAAAAAATGCAGTGAAATAATCACACTTTGCGTTTAAAATTATTAAGCAAATGTTTTTTAAAAACTAAAAATGAGTTTTCACAAACTATATTTTCTTTTTGTTTTTTTTGTAGGAGCAAAAGCATTCGGTCAGACAAGGCCGAATGCTACTCCTTACACAAACGAGGCAACATATGAAAAACTAAAGAAAAAACATCCGTTTATTACTCCTTTAAACAGACCAGTTCCTGTAAATATCGGAATTGATAAGGATGTAGAATATGACAACATCAACGGATTATCTTTAAAAGCAGACATCTATTATCCTCTCGATAAATCTCAAAAACATCCGGGAGTTGCTTTGGTTCACGGTGGCGGCTGGATTTCCGGAAGCAGGGAAAACGAAAAATATATGGCTCAGGAATTGGCAGCAAAAGGTTATGTTGTCATTGCTGTCGGTTATCGATTAGCTGATGTTGCAAAATATCCTGCAGGAATAGAAGATATTGAAACAGCTATTAATTGGTTAAAAAAAAATCATAAAAAATATTCTCTGAATAAAAAGAAAATAGCCGTTCTGGGTGAGTCTGCAGGAGCACAAATAGCCACTTTGGTCGGTGTCAAAAAAAATAATAAAATTCAGGCAATCGTCAATGTTGATGGAATTGTTTCATTTATTCATCCCGAAGCTGAAGAAAGCACTTATGCTGCATACTGGTTGGGAGGTGACAAAAATGTAAATCTCAAAAATTGGACAGAAGCCTCTCCTTTAGAATATGTAAATAAAAATACACCTCCTACCCTTTTCATCAACAGCTCACAACCACGTTTTCACGCCGGAAGAGACGACATGATGAAAAAACTGAAAAATTTTAATATTCCGACAGAGTTTCATGAAATTAAAGATACACCGCATTCATTTTGGTCAGCAGAACCTTGGTTCACAGAAACTTTAAATTTAACGGTTCAGTTTTTAGATAAAAATTTAAAATAACTTTATATGAAAAAGTTTCTTTTAATATTCTTTATTAGCTTAGCTCAATTTTTTTTGGCTCAAAATATTCCTTACCGTACTATAATAGTTGCAAAAGACGGAAGCGGAGAATTTTCAGCGGTTCAGAAAGCCATCAATTCCGTCAGAGATTTAGGTCCCGGTGAAGTTTTAATCAAAATAAAAACAGGGACTTATAATGAGAAAATTGTTATTCCATCCTCAAAACATAAAATCACTTTGCAGGGCGAAAGCAAGGACAATACAATCATCACCAACAATGATTTTTCCGGCAAACTTGATCCATTGAATGAAAAAATGACCACTTTCAATTCTTACACCCTTTTGGTGATGGCGGATGATATTAAAATTTCTAATATTACCATTCAAAACAGCTCTTGTAATGAAGGTCAGGCGGTTTCACTTCATGTGGAAGGTGACAGGTTTGTGATAAAAGATTCTAAAATTCTAGGTTGTCAGGACACAATTTATACAGGCGGAAATCACAGCAGACAATACTACGAAAACTGTTATATCGAAGGAACGACTGACTTTATTTTTGGCTCGGCAACAGTTGTTTTTAAAAATTGTACAATTAAAAATTTAGCCAATTCCTACATTACCGCCGCATCGACGGATCAAAGCAAGAAATACGGTTATGTATTTTTTGATTGTAAGCTGATTGCAAAAGAAGGGATTACAAAAGCTTTCCTCGGAAGACCTTGGAGACCGTATGCAAAAACAGTGTTCATCAATACCGAAATGGGAAAACACATCGTTCCCGAAGGCTGGAATCCCTGGAAAGGTGACAAAATGTTCCCCGAAAAAGAAAAAACAGCTTATTACGCAGAATACAACAGCAAAGGAGAAGGTGGAAATATTGCTCAAAGAGTTCCCTGGTCGTATCAGTTGACTAAAAAAGAAATGAAAAATTACACCATCAAAAATATTTTTGAAGGCTGGAACCCAAATAATAATTAAGATGCTAAGCTTGTCGGAAGCATCTTGTAAAAATCAATTGTAAAATGAAAAACATACTTTTAATTCTGAGCACTGTAATTTCAACATTAATATTGGCACAGAAAAAACCAACCTTATTTCTAATCGGTGATTCTACAATGGCAAATAAGGAAAATCCCGATAAAAATCCGGAACACGGATGGGGACAGGTTTTACCTCAATTTTTAACAACCGGAATTGAAGTACAGAATCATGCGATGAACGGAAGAAGTTCAAAAAGTTTCAGAACGGAAGGAAGATGGGATAAAGTTGAGAAACAGCTTAAAAAAGGCGATTTTGTCGTTATCCAGTTTGGTCATAACGATCAGAAACTGAAAGATTCTACAAAATTCACCAATCCTCATACGCAATATAGAGCCAATCTTGAGAGGTATGTAAACGAAACCAGAGCAAAAGGAGCCATACCCATCTTGATGACGTCAATTGTCAGAAGAAATTTTAATGAAAACGGAGTTTTAATTGATACCCATACCGATTATCCTTTGGTTGTGAGAATGGTTGCCAATGATATGAAAGTTGCTTTCGTAGATTTACAGCTTTTGACCGAACAAATGGAAATCTCTAACGGTCCGGAAAAATCAAAACTGCTTCACCTGCATTTCAAAGAAGGAGAGAATCCTTATTATCCTAAAGGAAAAGATGATGATACACATTTATCAAAATTGGGTGCAGAAACGGTTGCAAAACTGGCTTTGAAAAATTTGAAGAGCTTGAAAATCGGTTTGGAGAAATATATTAAATAGTTTTAAATGCAAAGACGTAAGGATTTTCATTCTTGTTATTTTTCATTTCACTCACCAATTAAACATTCTGTTTGTCATCCTGAAAGGATCTAAATTACTTTTTTCATTGTTAAGATGCTTCCAGCATGACAAAGTGAATGTAAAAATTTAGTTATAATTTAAAAAAGTATAAAATGAATTTCAAAAAAGAACCATTCTTCAACGGCAATTCGGGCTGGGAAGATTTAGGCGGAGGAGTTTCAAGACAATTCGTAGGATACAATTCTCAGGTCATGATGGTGATTGTAAAATTTGAAAAAGATGCGGTCGGAGCATTGCATCAGCATTTTCATTCACAAATCACTTATGTTGCTTCCGGGAAATTTGAAGTAACCGTTGATGGTGAGGTTAAAATATTACAGAAAGGTGACGGATTTTTTGCTCAGCCAAATATTTTTCACGGCGTAAAATGTCTGGAAGAAGGGCAGCTGATCGATGCTTTTACACCGTTTAGAGAAGATTTTCTTAAAGATTAATTGATCAAATTCAAACCTCACAGGTTTTTGAAACCTTTGAGACTTAGAGAAATATGCTTTATTGCAATTAAAAAATTGACAAGCAATGAAAAAATCTGTTTTAATTATATTAATGATGCTTTTTAATCAAATATCTGCACAAGAAAAAATTAATGTGTGGCCAAAAGGTGAGATGCCAAATTCCAAAGGATTATATTTAAAAACCGAAGAAAAAGAAGGAAGAATTACACAAATTAAAGAAACTGAACTTTTTGCTTTTTTACCTCCCAAAGAAGATAGAAAACAAATGTCTGTCATCATCATTCCCGGCGGTGGTTATTACAAACTTACTTACGATCTGAATGGTTTCCAAATTGCAAAATGGTTCAATACTTTAGGGATTTCTGCTTTCGTTTTAAATTACCGATTACCGATTTCTCCTGACGTTAAACAGAGAGAACTCGCTCCGTTACAGGATATTCAGGCAGCGATAAAATATCTTAGAAAAAATGCTGATCAATATGGTATTTCACCCGATCAGGTCGGAGTTATAGGAACTTCTGCAGGCGGACATTTAGCTGCAATGGCAAGTAATATTTTTACAGATTATACAGAATTAAAAGGCGATTGGGGAAATTTTTCTACCATTCCGAATTTTGCTATTCTGGTTTCTCCTGTTATTGATTTGGGAGAGTTTGCACACGTAGGAAGCCGCAACAGCCTGCTTGGTGAGAACGCTTCTCAGGAAAAAATCAGCGAATATTCTATGCAAAACCGTGTGACAGAGAAAACACCGCCTACTCTTTTGATTCATGCACAAAATGATAAAGCAGTTCCTGTGATGAACAGCATTTTGTATTATCAGGCAATGACAAAAAATAAGGTAAAAGGCGCTATGTTTATTTTTCCTGAAGGGGAACATAAAATCGGGATCATGAATAAAACCGAACTGACGGACAACTGGAAAAAATTATGTTCGGACTGGCTGAAAACGGTAATTAATAAGTAATTGATAATGTGTAATTTTTAAAAAAAATTGCGCCTTTGCGAGTAACCATTAACTTTATTAAAGTAAAAAAATCCTGATACTTTTAATATCAGGATTTTATGTTTTATTCAGAAATTTTATTTTTCTTCAGCCATTTTTGAAAGTCACTTGCGATAAGCTTTGTTCCGGCTTCGTTATACCAACTGTAACCCATTCTTCGTTCTTCAGAAACATCTTCATAATTATACTTTACGCTTCCGTCACGATCGCCGAAGATTGGTCTGTTGGTCGGAATATCATAAAATCTCGCCCAGACTGAGGAGCCTTCTTTTTTGCTTAAAGTACGAATTGCTTTTTCACTGTCTTTAGAAACATTATATGTGTAGCCTTCTATTTTACTGTCTTTAAACCACTGTACTGCTGATTTAATTGATCTTTCAATCTCCGGAGTCACGGGTTGCATCATGAGAAATTTCACAATATTTACTGACTCTCCTGTTGCTAAAGACATCGGTTCAAAAGCTCTGGCTTTTTCAGGTTTTAAAGTAATTTCGTTATATTGATCTGCCCAGATGGATAACTTTCCGTTTTGTGGAACCTGAGTTTTCAAAATACAGGCAATTCCTTTTTGTAAAGCGATTTTTGACTTTTCTTTTAACTGAGGATCAACGACATCAAAACCGTCTTTACCTTCTGCTATATTATACAAAACCGTAAGCGCATTGATCATCGCATTATCGTTATATGTCACCTGTTTTCTGTAGATTGATGAATTCGGATAGTACTGTGGAAAACCGCCATTTTCATACTGCATCGAAAGAAGATACTGAATTCCTTTTTCTGCAGATTTCAGATAAGCCGGATTTTTTGTTGTGCCGTAAGCTTTTATCAACCCGTTGATTTCTTTTGATGTTGCATTATTATCGATTGTTGCAAGATCATTGTCGTTCGCTTTGATTATTTTTAAAAGTTTCGGATCTATTTTTAAAGTGTAATCAACATTTTTTTTGTCGCTGTTATGTTTTCCCCAACCGCCGTTCGGAAGCTGGTAAATCATCATTTTCTCCGCCAAAGTATCTTTTACCTGAGCCGAAATTGCTGATGTTATTAAACAAAATGATGCTATTGTGATTTTTAAATTAATCATTAAAATTTTGTTATTTAATAGTAATTATTAAAGGATTGGCAACAATTTGCACCTGCTTTTGAAGCATTTTCTCCCAATCATTTTGAGTTTGTATCTGTCCGCTTTTCTGCCATGCAAATCCTGCGTAATAAGTCAGTTTATTTTTAGGTTCCGTTACGACCAGCAAATTACTCTGATCCGGAGTTTCAGATTTGAAAGCTACAGATTTTTGAACGATTTTCGGATCAATTACGATTCCTTCACCTACAAAAGCATCATCTATTTTTTCCCAGTGCAGATAATATCCGTTTTTATCATTGAGTTTGCTTTCACCTTCGTTTTTGTGCAAGGTAATTCCCACAGTATAATTCGGAACAGATTTTTCGGATTCAAAAGTTGATTCAAACTTAGAAAAATTTGAACCCAAATCAAGAGAAATTCTTTTTGTTTCTTTTACTCCAAATTCACTCCACGGAGCATAAGTTAGTTCGAAAACTGTTCTCAACGGACCTTCTGCAATTGTTTTGGAGGTAATAAAATTTCGGGAAACCTGAAGTTGTTCGTCTTTCCAGATTCCGACTCCACCTGTTCCGCGACTGTCTCCTACGTGATAAGGATCGTAACCTTCTCCTCTCGTGTCTTTGTGGTAAAACATAGGATCTGTCAAATATCCTTTGTACCATTTATTGATAACGGGTTGATCTGTTCTTTTCAACCAAATATCGACACCGCTTGAAAGCGTGCTTCCTTTCACTTTTGCCAAAGCTTCCGCCTGACCTTTCGGACCGTACACTCTGAAAGCAATCTTATCATTTTCCCAAGTGTAATCGTCAGCTCTTTCAGGTACCAATCTTGAATAGGTCGTCAGTTTGGTTTCCGGAAGCGGTGTTTTTGCGTCAGCAACAATTGTGTAAGAATTTGTTTTCTTTGCAGCAATATTTGTCTGAAAAAGCAATTCATCATTCTTTCCATCGCCTTCATAATCAATCCATTGAATAGGAATATATTGATTTTGAGTATTTTTTATTCTTAAATCTGATTCTCTATTTTCTTTCAAAAAAGATGTCAACCGGCTTACAGGAATTGAAACAATTTCATTTCTTTCAAAATCCTGAGTATTTTTCACCTGAATAGAATTCTGCGCCATCATGAAATCAGCGCCAACAATGCAATCGATTGCGCAAATTATTCTGAGAAAAGATTTTTTGCTTAAAAACATATTTATAGTTTGAGTAAAAATAACAAAATATTCGAATATCAGTTTAAATAGAAATCGTAAATTTTGTTAAATGATTTATAGGTTGGATGTAGTTTTGATCCGGATGTTAAGTTAAATTGCAAATTAAAATTGCTTTCGGCAAATATTTGTAAATTGCTTTTTGGTTGCTTCATAAAGTAAACCCTGAAAATGATGTCTAAAAATAGCAAAAATTCATGACCCAAGATCCAAAATTTGAACTGCTGATACAGCATAATTCATACATCAACTATACATTTGTTTTAAACAAATACAATTTCCTTCAAAATCTTTCGTTCAGAGAAATCACAGAAGATCTGGAAAATTTAAATCTTCAAATCTCATCTTCGCTGGGAATATTTGAAACCTATACTATTTATATCGACCAATTGAAAAAAGGTTCGCTGTATAAAATATCTATTTTTGATTTTGTTTTTGATAATGCCTTGCTCAAAAGTCTTTCGGAAAAAGATTTAGACACCATTACCGTTGAGGTTCTTCAAAATAACGAATCACTTTACAGAAAAAATTTTTCTGTAGAAGTTCTTCCGGTGGATTATTTCGGTGGTTTGCAGATGTATCCTCAATTGCTGGCCTCATACGTCACTCCCAACAATTCGCTGATTTATAAAATAAAATCTGATGCGATAAAAATTCTTGAGCAGAACAATCTGAATCCCTCTTTTGAAGCTTATCAGACTAAAGATAAAGAACGTGTTTTACAAATGGTTTCGGCTATTTACAAGTCTATTCAGAATTTAGAATTGATTTACAGCTCAATGCCGCCAAGTTTTGAGGAAACCGGTCAGAGAATTCGATTGATTGATCAGGTTGTCGAAACCAAATTCGGGAATTGTATTGATATTTCGCTCCTTTTTGCCGCTTGTCTGGAGGCAATTAATCTCAATACTATCTTGCTGATTACAAAAGGTCACGCCTTTGTCGGCGTTTGGCTTGATAATCAAAGATTTGATACGATGGTCAATTTTGATCAGACCGCCATTTCGAAAAGAATTGCCAGCGGAATCAAAGAAATTGCTTTGGTAGAATCTACCCATTTATGTAAAGGAAGCAATCTTTCATTTAAACAAGCTATGAATAGTGCCGAAATGCAGATCATGGATTCTCACAACTTTATCTTGTCGATTGATATAAAAAATGCAAGATCCAACGGTATTTCTCCTCTTCCGTTATTGAAAACTGCAAATGTATCTAATGAAGATTTAAAGATAAATTCTCATGCAGATAATGTCGATCTGGATGATGATTTTGAAATGGGAACTTTATATTCCGACCTCGAACTGACAGACACTTCAAACCTCACCAAACAGAAAATCTGGGAAAGAAAACTGCTCGATCTGTCACTACGAAATAATCTTCTCAATCTGCGCTTTACCAAAAGTATGCTGCAACTGGTAGATTATAAAGTCAATTTGCTCGAAGACAGTTTGGCGGATGGAAAAGCTTTTACCATTCACCCGAATAACAATCAGCCGGTTCTGAGAAAATATAATCTGTATCACGAGCCACTTCATCCATCGCAACCGCTTTTCCAATTGGCAGATGATGAATTTAAATACAATAAAATCCTTACATATTATCATCAGGATGATTTGGATGCCATTCTGACTCATCTTTTCAGAAGTTCAAAATTAGCTGAAGAAGAAAACGGAAAAAGCACTTTGTACTTAGGAATCGGACTTTTAAAATGGTACGAACCTAAAAATAAAGATGTTCCTAGGTTTGCCCCGATTCTATTGATTCCGGTTGAACTTTCGAGAAAATCAGTGAACTCCAAATTCATGCTTCGAAGCCGTGAGGAAGAAACAATGATCAACATTACGCTTCTTGAGTATCTGAAGCAGGAATTTAAATTAAATTTAAACAGTTTAGAAACTTTACCAACCGATGATTTTGGTGTTGATGTACCTAAAGTTTTGGCAATTATCAGAAATGCAATTCTAAATCTGGAAGGTTGGGATATTTTGGAACAAATGGTTCTCGGAACTTTTTCGTTTAATAAACTGATTCTTTGGCAGGACATCTCAAAATATTCTGAAGAAATCCAGAAAAGCTCGATTGTTAAAAGTCTGATTGACGGGAAGCTTTCCGAAACTCTGGAACAGATTGAAATGGACGCTGAAAGTCTGGAAAATATGTCAGCTGCAGAACTGATGCTTCCAATTTCCACAGATAATTCTCAACTGAATGCAGTAAAAAATGCCCATCAGAATAAAACTTTCATCCTCCACGGTCCGCCGGGAACAGGAAAATCGCAGACGATTACCAATATCATTGCAGATGCTTTGGCGAATGATAAAAAAGTCTTGTTTGTTGCTGCAAAAAAAGCCGCTTTAGATGTTGTTCACAGCAGACTGGAAAATATTGGTCTGGGAGCTTTCTGCCTCGAACTTCATTCCAACAAATCAAAAAAATCTGATGTTCTGAAACAGTTTGAGAGAACTTTGGAGGTTCCGAAATATCAAATCAATGCAAATTTTGCGGAAGAGGCAAGACGTCTTGATAACCGCAAATTGGAATTAGGAAAATACATCAATCAGCTTCATAAAAAATTTAAAATCGGATGGAGTCTTTTTGATACTATTTCCTATCTCGAAATGCGTCAGATAAAAATGGATGATTGTTTTGTAATTGATATTCCGTTAGAAAACATTGACGTTACAACCTGGAATAATTGGAAAGATTGGCTGATTCCATTTGCATCGATTGTTCAGAAAATCGGGAAACCCTCTTCGCATTCTTTACAATTAATAAAAACCGAAAGTCATCAGTACGAAAATAAGAATCTGATTATTAATGCGATCAATCAATATCTAGATAAGGAAAATGTAGCATTAAAAATCAAAGAAAACCTTCAGTTGCAACAATCTGATAATAATTCGGTAACTGATTTGCTGGAATTTTTACACACCAATGCAGTTAAAACCAATCTTATCGATATCAGCTTTGACGAAACGCAATCGAATCTGTTTAAAAACTGGCTGACTCAGCAAGATTTGCTTCAGAAAATTGAAAGTCAGATTTTGCTACAATTCAATTCAGGGATTTTCAATGTTGACAGCCAGCCCTTGAATATATTATGGAATCAGGCGAAACACACCTGGTTTATTCCGAAGTGGTTTAAGCAGAGAAAAGTAAAACAGCAATTGAACGGCTACAGCAAATCGGGAATCGAATCTGATGTGCAGATTGATGATCTTTTTGCAAAGCTTGAAGAATTTAAGCAAATTAAAAATCAACTCAACAACGCAAATTTTGCAGCGATCACTTCTTCTGCAACAGCATATTTTAATGGAAATTCTTATGATATTCTGAGCATAGAAAAAGATTTTAATATCATTCAGATAACTAAAGATCTCGGTCAGAAAACAGGAATTCAGAATTTGCAGATCTGGCTGAAAGAACATTTAAACAAACCCGAAATACAGCAAAAACTGACTGATTATATTAATGATATTAAAAGTTTTCAGGAAAGCAGAATACATCTTTTACATTTTGTTTCTGAAATTCCGGAAAATCATGAACTTCAAAACATCATTCAAAATATTGACCAACTCGACAATTGGGTCAACTATAATGTATTAAAAGCAAAGGCTAAAGATCTGGAACTCGGTTGGTTTATACGATTTCTGGAACAGGATGTACTCAACACAAATTTTATCGAACAAGAATTTGAGAAAATTATTCATCTGAATTTATTCATTAAAACCATTTATAAATTCCAGACATTAAACAGTTTCGACGCAGGCATTTATGAATCTCAGATTCAGCAATATAAAGATCTGCATAAAGAATTTACGCAATTAACAAAAAATCAACTCATCGTAAAACTGAGCGACAGAATCCCAAATTTTGTACAGGAAGCCGCTCAAAGTTCAGAAATTGGAATTTTACAGAAAGCCATCCGGAACAAAGGTCGAGGCTTGTCGATCAGAAAACTGTTTGACCAGATTCCCACATTGATTCCGAGATTGAAACCATGTATGTTGATGAGTCCGATTTCTGTGGCGCAGTATTTTGATGTGAATCAGGAACATTTTGATATTGTAATTTTTGATGAAGCATCTCAATTGCCAACTTCAGAAGCGATCAGTGCTTTGGCGAGAGCAAAACAAGCGATCATTGTGGGAGATCCGAAACAAATGCCGCCGACAAGCTTTTTTGCTTCCTCAAAAATTGACGAAGACAATATGGAACTGGAAGACCTTGAAAGCATTCTCGATGATTGTTTAGCTCTTTCAATTCCGTCAAATTATCTTCTGAGACATTACCGAAGCAAACATGAAAGTCTGATCTCGTTCAGCAATGCTCATTTTTACGACAATAAATTGCTCACCTTCCCTTCTCCTGATGATCTCAACCGAAAAGTTACTTTTGAGTTTGTGGACGGATTCTATGACAAAGGAAAAACGAGAACCAATATCAATGAAGCGCAGGTAATCATTAATTTCATTAAAAATCATTTTGAAAACAACCATAAAAAGTCGATTGGTGTGGTAACTTTCAGCCAGACTCAACAGAATTTAATTGAAGATTTGTTACAAAAATTATTTCAGGAAAATCCTCATTTAGAAGAGTTTTCGATCAATAGTGAAGAACCGATTTTCATTAAAAATCTTGAAAATGTGCAGGGTGACGAAAGAGATATTATTTTATTTTCTGTGGGTTACGGACCGGATGAAGAAGGAAAAGTTTCTATGAATTTCGGACCGCTGAACCGTGACGGCGGATGGAGAAGGCTGAATGTTGCGGTAACGAGAGCCCGTTATGAAATGAAAGTATTTTCATCTTTGAAAGCTGATCAGATTGACCTCAACCGTACCAATGCTGAAGGCGTAAAAGGTCTGAAAAACTTCCTGAATTTCTCTGAAAAAGGTTTGGTGAATCAAAATCTGGTTGTTCAGAATCAAAATGAAACATCGATTGTCAGCTCGATTGCCCAATTTTTGGAAACTCATGATCTGAAAGTGAAAACCAACATCGGAACATCAGATTATAAAATCGACATCGGGATTATCGATCCTGAAAATGAAAGTGAATATCTTCTCGCAATTCTGGTAGACAGCGAAAATTATTTTAAAATCAGCACCACAAACGACCGTGAACTTCTTGCTCCGAATGTTCTGAAAGGTCTTGGCTGGAATGTTTTCCGAATCTGGACGCTGGACTGGATTAAAAACAAGGAGAAAATCATTATTGAGATCAAAACGCAGCTTGAACAGATTAAAAACAATGTAAAAATCAAAGAGGAGGAAAATTCGGCAATTGAAATTCCGATAAAAAATATTTTGAGCGAGATTGAGCATGAAAACAAAACATCCTCTTGCCAACCTTATATTTCTGCAGAGGTTTTTCCTTCAAAAGATGCGAATTCTGAGTCTATTTATTTTCCGGAGAACAGAAGTCTTTTGAAAAATCAGATTACGAAGATCATTGAAACAGAAGCACCGATTAGCCAGAATATGTTGCTTAAAAAAATCCTGAAACTCTGGAATATTTCGAGAGCGGGTACGAAACTTAGTATTTATCTGGATGAAATTCTGAATTCTATTCCTAATGTAACTACCACGGAAACGTATCACAAATTTTACTGGACAGAAGTAATCAAACCTAAAAATCTATCCAATTACAGAGATAATTCCGTTGAAAAAAGAGCGATTGATGATATTGCTGTAGAAGAAATTTCTATTGCGATGATGGAAATTATGCAATCAAATTTAAGTATTAATAAAGATGAATTAATCAGAGTAACTGCAAAACAATTTGGTTTTTTAAAAGTAGGTGCGCAGACTGAAACGGTGATAAAATATTGTATTGATGATTTGGTTACAAAGAATCTGCTGGTGGAGAATGAAGGGAGAATTGTTTACACAAATAAATAGATCAATAAAAGTAATTTTTCATACCTTAGTTTTCACAAATAATCATCGATGAAATTACTTATACAATTTATTGCTCTGTTCTGCTGTCAATTTATTTTTGCTCAAGGCTCTGCAAATATATCTGAACAGAAATTGAAACAAGATTCGACAAATCTTTGTTTTTATCATTCAGAAAAGAGCCTTTTAGATTCTACTTCGGTGGCGAACAAAACAAAGGGGATTGGAGCTACAAAAAAATGTCCTGATACAGAAACATCTATTGCAATACAAAATATTGATATCATTAAGGAAATCAATGCTGTATTAAATTATAAGATCAACCGAATTTGGAGACGGGATTTATACTGTCTGGTTTGCGAAAATTTTGACGCAGGAAAAGCTGCATAAATTATAATTTGCCAGAATTTTTCATAATCACTTTAATTTAAAAATTTCGCCTTTTTTAAAATCAACCCTAAAATGATGTGCAGGATCGCCTGAAGACAGTTTATTCAAAATTTTAAAAAATAATTTCAATTGTAAGAGAAACTCATCTTTTGTATTTAAATTTTTGAAATTATCATTCAGTATTTTAAACTGTGAAAGTCTATCTTTTGGAATATCTTTTTTTGCCAGTTCGTCTGCAGACTGCAATTGATAGAGATTCAACAAAGCGTCTTCAAAATTCCACTTATTGAATTTTACTGAATTTATTTTAATTGAATTTTTGTTATCAACACTTAAACAAAGTAAATCTTCGCCGGAAAGTTTTCTTGCTTTTTCGATAAAATCTTTAGGCCAATCTGATGGAATAAACCTCAATCTCACCAATTCTTTTAAATGAAACAAAGTAAAATCATGATATGTTTTGCTTTTTAAAATATCTGCGTTCCAGATTTCATTACCACCATTACTTTTTAAGACTTCATATTCTTTCTGATACAATGGAAAGAGCTCATTAAAATGCGGAACCTTATTTACAGAAACCGTTTGTACTTCGAAATCAGTCTGAGAATTGACAGTCAGAATTTTATATCCCGGAAGATAAGCTGCCAATGAAGGAACCTGAATATTGACCAATATCTTTCCATTTTCAAATTTTCTTATTCCGGTGTCGTTGATGTGCATGTGTCCAGCAAAATGCAATTTCAAACCTGCATCCGCAAAAACCTCAGCGACTTCATCAGTTGGTACTCTGTCGAGTTGCCATTTATTTTTTCCGAGTAAATTTTTAATATCATCAGAAGCATTATCGTTAAAATCGAGCATGGGATAATGGGTAAAAGCGATAAGAACTTTATTGTTTTTCTCGGCTTCCTGTGAAATTTTCTTTACCCAATCGATAAGATGTTTTTTACCTGATAAGACATTGTTGTACCCAACAGATGCTCCGTGAAAATTGTCCGGATCCATTGGATCCCCACCTTCATCTTTAGGTATGTATGTGTTTCCGTCAATAGCCAAAAGCCAGATTCCATCTATTGGTTCTACGACGTAACTGAGGTCAGGAACTTTAAATCCCGGACTTACCTCATAGATTCTCTCCACATACTCAGATTTTTTTAAAGCATTTCTGAATGTATAATTCTTATAAGCAACATTGTCAAACGGAGTCTGCCAAAACAGGTCTTTTTCAGACGGGGTAAAACCAAAAGTCCTCAGTTCATCCAATATTTCGAGATAACCCGACATTGCGATATCTTTAGTAATGATCGTTTCCCGATTTTTATTTTTCACCAACTTCTGATCACTGAAGATATTAACAGGACTTCCGTTTTCGCCTAAAAAATCATCTTTTCCGCCTTGTTTTAAAAACGGACTTACAGGATCATGATTTCCTGTCGTCATGAAAAACCTTATTGCATATTTTTTTTGATATTCATCCAGAATTCTTTTTAATCCACGAAGATTATAGGCTTGTCCGTCATCTGTATAATCTCCGGGAAGTGCTACTATTTTGATTCCTTTTTTTGCAACATCGTCCAAAGCTGCTAACAATGCAAAATAGTTTTCATTAAATATTCTGGTGGAATGCAACTGAGAATCCATTGTTCTTAACAGTGTTTTCTTTTTTATTTTTGGATTTTCGACACCTTTGAAAGCGTTATCCGAAAAATCTCCGTACAAATCCTGAAAATGGATGTCTGCCAAAAATGCAATCTGTACAGGTTTTTGTTGGGCACTTATATTAAATAAAGAAAAAATGAAAAGAAGAAAAGAATATGTATAAGAATTTATCAAAACAGAAATTTTAGTACTGAAAGGTATGTTTTCATTATCAACTGAATGTTGCTGTAAGTTTATGTTTGTTTTAAGTTTACCGCTATGATTGAAGTTTAAAAAAAATTAAAACATCTCCTTTTTAAGAGTTTTTATGTCTTAACTATTATATTTAAAAATAATTGTTTAATCAATTGAATGATAAAATTCCTTCGCTCAATATTCAGATTTATCTGACATGAAGCTAATCTCTCACGATAAACTTTTACATAAAAACATTTAACAAAAAAAAATTATTGATTTTAAAATAACCACACATAACTAGTTATCAGTACGATTACCATATTAATAATTGTAAAAATTTATGAATATTTACATCATAAATAAATATTACTCAAAATATTATTGCAAATTACGATTAACATTTTTATCTTTGACAATACCAAATCATTAGGATTTAAACAATCCGTAATAACACGGAAAAAACAAATAAACCAATTACAAAATACTATAATAGAAAAATGAAGGTTTCTAATTGTACCATTGCAAAAATTACAGCGTATAGTCTTCTGATTATCATGACGGTCATGTTACTGTGTGTAGTAGTTGTCAATCAAACTCTTTTAAACAGTCTATTTTTTGCTGTAATTATTTTACTGAGTATCATATTGACAAAAATCAGAATCGTCACGTATGAGTTTTCAGGCGGATGTGTAACTATCAGAAAAATTCATCCTTTCAGCTTCAGGAAATTCACATCTCCCGCAGTTGAATTTCCACAAAACTACATTCATGATTACAATGTTAATAATCACATTGTTTTGGGATCTCTGATATTAAAGGTAAGATCCAAAAGAAACAAAAAGTATGCGGTAAAAATCAAACTTTTCGGATTCACGTATGCTCAAAGACAAAAAATATCATCATCATTAATATCTATCGTATCTCAAAATAATTTTGAACATATATAAAAAATGATATTTAGAAATCTTTAAATATATTTTGGGCATAACAATTGCAAAAGATTTCATAAATAACCGACACCCAAATCATCATTATATTCATTGAAAAATCCCCATAGTTTTATTGTAAACTGGGGATTTTGTTTTTTAGAGCGTTTCCACATTATTCCTTTTTTATATGAGACGTAGCAATTTGTACCAATTGAATATAACCCCTTACTTCTCTAAAATTTAAGCCTGTCAACAAAAAAGCACCTACATTTCTGTAAGTGCTTGATTTAAAAAGTGGTCCTGGCTGACATAATCTCGAACCATTTACATCTATAAACCAGAATGTTAGCCAAATTTAACAACCCACACTTGGCTCGAAACATCTTATTTTTTATGTTCCATCTTAGCACCTTTTTAAATATTATCTAAAGTATCTTTTTGTGTTAAAAATTATGGTGCAGGTATATAGATTTTTTCCTATTCTACAATAAAAAATGAAAATTTTTAAACTAAATTTTTCTACTTTAACTTTATAAAATTAAAAACACCTATCTATCAGGAAGATAGAATCATTTTTAATTTCTTCAACAGAAACTTTTCTGAATTCTTTATACAGCTTGTTCTTGCTCTTGTTGCAGTCTCTTTGTTTCTTTTTTTCTACTTGTTGGCTTGTTTTTTTAGAGAAGCTTCAAATCAAGCGCTGATTCTTTCAATAATTTGCTTCATTGTGTTAAATAAAATGGTTTGCAAATATAGAATACTATGATAATTCTCTAAAATGCAAGATTAAAATTTCATCCAATGTTCAAAAATTATGAAACTATTTTTTTTCTCTACATTTGTACTAATAACAAAATCGAAAAATTATAGATACAAGTTAAGGGAACTTTATATTACAAATATTGCGTTTAGCAGTTTTTTCTTCGTTTAAATACTGGTAATATTAAAATATCTAAGAATAACAACTGTGAGATGCACCCATTTGGATGTATTTTGTTTCATTTTTTAGATGGGTTACACCAGTAACCTGAACGAAAGATGTTAGTTAATTCACACCCTTTTAACGTGATTATTTCTTGAAATCTTATATTTTAAGAAATAAAAATAATGATTTTTCGTTTATGCTATCTAATAAAAAAAACACAACCGACAATGATGAGCATCGAAAAATTTATTGCTTATATAAAAACTATTGAGAATATAGAAGAGCAAGACTTACAAAAAGTAAAAAAAGTCTTTAAACATAGAATTTGCAAGAAAAAAGAAATTTTAATATCAAATAACGAAATTTGTGATAAAGTATTCTTTGTAACAAAAGGAATGCTAAGAGCATATTCCATTGATGAAAAAGGAACAGAGAAAACAAGAGTTATCGCGCTAGAGAATGAATTCTGTGGTAATTGGGCAAGTTTTCATAATTTATCCAGCAATAATGAATTTATTCAGAGTTTAGAGTTGAGCGAAGTGGTCTTTGTTGAACAAAAAGATTTTTATCAATTGGTTAATTCTTCTCAATCATTAAATAAAATTTATACAAAAATTTTAGAAAAGTTCCAAGTATACCATGTCAAAAGATTTGAATTTATAAGTAATCTTTCCTTACAAGAACGGTTGCAAAAAATAGATTTGTATTTCCCTAATCTACAAGGTCGTATCTCAAATAAAATATTAGCATCATTTATACATACTACTCCAGAGCATTGTTCTGCTGCAAAAAAGAAATTTACTAAATTAATATTGAATTCTATGCTTTTTTTGAATGAAGAATTACTTGTTAATATGTTAACCATATTTTAACTAAAAATTAACCAAATCTTTCAAAAGCATTATGTTTTCTTAATGCTTTTCACTTTTTTATCCTACATCTTTGCTCTATCAAAATTTTTATAGAGCCTTGTGTACGGATTTTGAAAAATAAAGAACAAGGATTGTATAATTTCTAAATTAATTATTATGATTACATTAGAACAACTAGTAGAGGATCTTGACATCAAACAAATTGATGAGGTTGTTGGTGGATTTTCTTGGACCACAGGTATGTTTGGAGGACCCAACACGTCTGGAGAAGGGGGAGCTACTGACACAACAAATCTTTGGAACAAACAAATCCAAGGTGGTCAGCAAGATATAAGTTCTTCGATTAACTAATTTTATAGAAGAAAGGATTTTTAATCCTTTCTTCTTCATTTTTTACGATATGAAATACATTCTAAATAATAATATAGAATTAATAAGTAATGAAGATGGTTATTTTTTCTTATATAGAATTAACACTAAATTTTTCAAAATAAATAAAACTATATTTGATATTTTAGAATTATTTATTAATCCATCTCCGGTAGAATTAGTTATAGATTTATTTATAACCAAATTTAATATTGAAAAAAATAAAAAAGTAACTGAACTATTAAACAGTTTTATTGATGATATAATAAATTTTAATCTTATTTTTTCTTACGATGAAGGTAAAGAATTTATTAAGTTCCCGAAAATTGACATTGCTGATTATATTGATAAAAAACTATATATAATTGATGAAAAATTATATCAATCGTCAAAATCAATCGTCGTCAAATTGAAGGACTTAAGAGGAGATTACTGTATAAACAAACTTTTGTATAAAAGAGATTTGACTATTGACAAGGAGGCTATAGATTATGAATACAAAATATTAAAATCTCTTCAGAAATTTGAATTTGTTCCTAGGCTTTTAAATCTTGAAAATATAGATCATGGTTTATATTTAGAGTGTTTTGATGCAGAAAATCTAAAAGACAAAAAAATTGATAATCTTACACTTGAAAGTAGATTATTAATATTTGGGGAAATTCTAAATATTTATCAAAAATTTGAAGAAATAAATTTTTTTCATGGTGACATACATCTTAAAAACATTCTTATTGATGAATATCTTAATATTAAGATCATTGATTTTGGTGAAAGTTTTTATAATGATGAAAATACATTAAAAAAGAATGCTGCAAATATTTATTTCACTCCTCCCGAAAGAATAGGAGATAATATATTCAAAAAATTTACAACACCATCTGATAGATTGGGTGAAGTTTATCAGTTGTCATTAATTCTTTATTATTTATATTATTTAGATTTTCCTTTTAAAGGAAAAACCTTTTTAGAGACACGAAGTGAAATTTTATCTTTTAGATATTCAAAATACAATGATAGCATTGAAGAATTGCTGACATTAGGGTTAAACTATATTCCTCAAAATAGATTCAAAACTATTTCAGATTTTTATGAAAAATTTAAAAAAAGTATTTAAAATTACAATAATATTTGTTTTATTATTTCTGTTTTATGACAGAGTTTATAAAGGATATATGTATTGTAATGAATATTCAGGCTATATTCATCATGGATTTTCAGGCCTTGACGAACTCTTTAGGAAAGATGGTAAAGTGGAATTTTATTGGAAAGAATATTACAAATTTGATCTGCTGTACGTCTTCAAACCAACTTAGACATTTTGGTTTAAATCCTTAAGGAGGATTTTCGGTTTATAAACTTACTAATTTTTGTTGGTTGTACATTTGTCT
>NZ_JARBTK010000007.1 GCF_029240215.1 Chryseobacterium sp. | reverse complement strand
GTTTCTTTTTTGGTGTTGCCATAATTAAAATTACTCTTTTTATGAAAACACTCCTTAAATCTTTAATATCTAATGTCCACTTTTTGATGACGATTTACATACAGTTCGATATTTAGTTCCGGGATAATCTCAGCAGCTTCTTTCATTTTACTATCCACGATTTTTGCATAAATCTGCGTTGTTCTCAATTCTCGATGTCCCAATCTTTTGGAAACTGTGTAAATATCTGCACCATTTTCCAGAAGTAAGACAGCATTCGTATGTCGAGCTGAATGAAAAGTAATATGTTTCGGAACAGCAGCTCGATTGCACCAACGGATAATTTCTGTATTGTAGGTCATCCCATATTTCAGACCTTTGAAAACTCTTTCTTGCGGATCTTGTCTTTCACCTAACAATTCTCTGGCTTGTTTTGAAATATAGAGATATTCTACACCCTCTGTTTTTTCTTGTCGGAAATTGACTCTAGAAATATCACCTTCGTCACGAACTTCTTTCCAAATTAAAGAATTAATATCTGACCAACGTAATCCTGATAAACATGAAAAAAGAAATGCTTTCTTCAAAACTGGATATTTACATTCTGTTTTGGCTAAACGTTGTAGTTCATCAAAAATTAAATATTCTCTTTGACTTTCTGCCTGTTCAAATGATTTAATTTTGGCCGCATAATTTATTGTCAGATAGCCATTGTCAAACGCATTACGAAGTGCAGCTTTAAATTTATTGAAATATGAATATTTGGAATTTTGAGAAAGTGGAATTTCACTTTTAGTAAGAGCTTCCTTTTCAAAATATCGATGAACTTTTTTGACGAACCTTTCATCAATTTCTTCGAATGTCATGTTTTTAGAAACAATTTTTTTGAGATGTTGTAAAGTAGAAAACCAGTTACCGTAATTATTTGAAGAATCCTGCAGTCGTTTTTCATCGGTTAACTCTTCAAAATATGTTAAAAAAGTTCTTTTACTTTTCACAGTATCCTTTAAGTCGTAACGTCCTTGGACATATTCAGCTTTTTTGATTGCCAAAATACTTTCGGCAAGAACCATAGTTTCTTTATTTTCTTTTTTCTCCTTAGGCGTTTTTGGTTCGGGATGCAGATAAAGCTTCAAATACTCGAAATCCCGTAAATGAATTCTTTTTCCTTGTACATTAGTGGAAGAACCTTTGTAATACTCAATGAAAAGACTAATCCTTCCATCAGCTAAATTTTTTTGTTTTAAAGTGATATTCATACATTTTATTTGAGGTGTACATTTGTACACCTTGGGGCTAATTTTGGTAGCTCAAGGTGTACACCAGGTGTACAAATATATAAATAAACTCCAAAAAGAGAAAATAAAAAATATATAAATATCTGATAGTCAACTAAAAGAAAGAAAAAGAAATCAAAGAAAAGCTAATTTATTTCCCGATACAGAACTTAGAAAAAATATTTCCTAAAACCTCATCATTAGTAACCTCTCCTGAAATCTCGCCCAGATATTCAAGGGCATTTCTCAATTCATAAGCAAGTAGCTCTGTTGAAATTTGAAAAGCGATCGCTTCCTTCACTTTATTTACAGCTTCCAGAGATTTGCCTAAAGCTTCGAAGTGACGCTGATTGGTGATGACAACATTATTTTCCTGTGATTTTAATTGCTCGACGTAAGATGACAATTCATTTTTTAGATCCTGAATATTTTGGTTTTCAACAGCCGAAATTTTAATAAAATCAAACTCCTGAGAAATTGCATTCCTGAAAATATCTTCTACCTTTTCATATTGAATCGGGATCACTTCGTCAATTTTTGTTGCACAGATAATCAGCTTCAGATCATCTCTCATTAAAGATTTGATCATTTCAATATCTTCAGAGAAATTTTCTGTTGCAACATCTGCCAAATAGACAAGAATATTGGCATTTTCTACTTTTTCTTTGGCTTTTTTTACACCGATTGCTTCAATTTCATCCACTGTATCGCGTAATCCTGCTGTGTCAATCAGTCTAAAAGCATGACCTTTTATATGAAGAATCTCCTCGATCGTATCTCTGGTCGTTCCCGCAATATTGCTTACAATTGCACGTTCTTCTTTCAATAAAGCATTTAGTAATGTAGATTTTCCGGCATTTGGTTTTCCGATAATTGCAACAGCTGTTCCGTTTTTGATGGCATTTCCGTACTGGAAACTCTCGATAAGTGAATTTAGTTTTGTTTCAATTTTATCAAGCAGCTGATTCAATGCAGATCTGTCAGCAAATTCCACATCTTCTTCTGCAAAATCAAGCTCAAGCTCAACAAGTGACACAAAATTTAAAAGATCTGTTCGAAGGAAAGAAATCTCATTGGTAATTCCTCCTTTCAGTTGGTTTAGAGCTACTTTTCGGGAAGATTCGTTTTCCGAAGCAATCAAATCTGCTATCGATTCTGCCTGACTCAGATCAATTCTGCCGTTCATAAAAGCACGCATCGTAAATTCACCTGCTTTGGCCATTCTTGCTCCATTTTTGATCAAAACTTCAAGAATTCTTTTGGCAATATGCGGCGAACCGTGAAAAGAAATCTCTACCGAATCTTCTGCAGTAAAAGTTTTCGGAGCTTTGAATACAGAAACCATTACTTCATCAATTACCTCATCATTATCTTTGATAAATCCGTAATGAACCGTATGAGAATCGGCTTTTTCAAGATTTTTTCCTTCGAAAATTTTCGAAGAAACAGAAATAGCATCATCTCCTGAAATTCTTATAATTCCGATAGCTCCAATTCCGTTAGCAGTTGCCAGTGCGCAGATAGTGTCATGATTCATGTTGCAAAATTACGCAAATTTAGCAGGCTAAAAAATCCATTTTTTACTGAAATATTCAAAACTCAAAAAATCCCCAATTCAAAATATTTATACTCAAAAATATTCTAACTCTCCCGCTTTTTCAGTAGCCGGGAACCTGCTTTCACTACTCGCTTTTTTGCGCCTTTTCATTTTCCTTTTCGTGCAAAAAGAGCTCAAACATGCCGTTCAATCAGGGCTAAAAAAGGTGTTAAGAATATTAAATTATCGTCAAAATTAAATGCAATCAAGTCCACAAGTAAAATACAGATTGGTAGACAGTGATTGCTGAAAATCATTACATCATTCAATAAAAAAAGTCCTGCATCACTTGATACAAGACTTTTTCGTAAATTTTAAATCAATTAAAGAGGCTTCACCAATTCAAGGAACCAGTCTTTCACTTCACCCTCCAGAAACGGAGCTATTTTTTCTTCACAGGTTCTGTGATAATCATTCAGCCACTTGATTTCATCTGCAGATAAAATTTCTTTTACAATGGTATCTTTGAAGAACGGACAGAAAGTTAAAGTTTCAAACTCATAAAACGTTCCGAAATGCGTAGTTTCAGATTCTTTTACCGCAATCAGATTCTCATGACGGATTCCGTATTCACCTTCCACATAAAATCCGGGTTCATTTGAACAAACCATTCCAGGCAATAATTCCTGGGGATTCAAATCTTTCCTGATGTTTTGCGGACCTTCATGCACATTCATGAAACTCCCTACTCCATGCCCTGTTCCGTGATTGTAATCTTTACCGTTCATCCACAGAGGCAGTCTGGCAATCGCATCCAACTGAACACCTTTTGTTCCCTTAGGAAATTTCACCATAGAAAGACGGATCAATCCCTGTAAAACCAAAGTGGAATTTATTTTAAACTCTTCAGAAGCCAGACCTAACGCAAAAGTTCTTGTAATATCAGTAGTTCCTTCTAAATATTGACCTCCTGAATCTACTAAAATTGTAGCTTCATTAGTTACATCTTTACTGCCCTCTTTTTTCGCCGAGTAATGCATGATTGCACCATTATCTTTATACCCTACAATACTTCCGAAACTCTCGCCTACAAAATTTTCTCCTTCAGCCCGAAAATCTTTCAGCTTTTGTCCGATAGAATATTCATTCATTGCCTCTTTCTCGGCATTATGAGTCAGCCAATGCAGAAATTTCACCATTGCCACACCGTCTCTTACCATTACTTTTCTGAAACCTTCAAGTTCGGTATCGTTTTTCTGAGCTTTCATCAGATTTCCCGGAACTGCAGATTTCACAAATTCGTTTCCAATTTTCAATGCTTCAAAAATTGACTGGTTACTGTTTGGTGAAATCAGAACTTTTTCGTTTCTGATATTGTTCAGATGATTGAAAAATTCCTCATAAGGCATCATTTTAACGAAAGAATCATCCAACTGCTTTCTTGATTCAACATCCATTTTTTCAAGATCTGTGAATAAAATTGCATCATTTTTAGTAATGATGATATATCCCAAAAATACCGGATTACTCTCTACATCACTTCCTCTAAGATTCAAAGTCCATGCAACATCATCAAGGCTCGAAATAATATGAACGGTTACTTCCTGTGCTTCCATTTTCTGACGGATTGCAGCAATTTTATCAATCACAGATTTTCCTGCTCTTTCTATCGGATGTGTGTAAATAGGATTTTTTGAAGGTTCTCCCCTTTCTTTCCAGACTTGTTTCAGCAAAGGAAGATCAACCAATGTAATGTTTTTCGGATGTAATTTTTCAAACAGCAATTCCCAGTTTGCATGAGAAGTCGCCAAAGCATTCACCGCTACTTTTCCGTTTGTGGGAATTTCCGAGATGATCCAGTCGATATAATGTGGAGTTCCTTCCATCCCCTCCTTGAAAAGATCAATTCCGGAACCCTCCAGTTCTTTCGGAGCTTGTGTAAAATATCTTCCGTCCGTCCAAAGTCCGGCTTTATCTTTAGTAACGACCACAAAACCGGCAGATCCCGTAAAACCTGACAACCATGCTCTTTCTTGCCATTCTGCGGGTAAATATTCGCTCATATGCGGGTCAGCAGAATATACGATAAATGCATCAACATTATTTTTTTGCATCTCTTCACGAAGTGCAGCTACTTTTTCGTTTGAAGTCATTATTTTAAATTTTAAAAACCGAAAGTTACAAAAAAATAAAGTTCGCCACCTAGATTTACAAGTGCTTTTCAGAGTTCAATTGTTAGCTTTTTTAGAAGCTGTTTCCGATTACCTGCTCGTACTTCTCCATCAAAGCTTTCTCATTTGCAACGAAATCCATCATTCATTCCAAGGTTACCACTTCTATCCGGGATAAGATGGAAGTTGCTGTACAACTTACAGTTACCACACTGAATAATAATTTATATACCACAAAGTCATTATCGTTATTAATATCATAATATTTTGGAAAGGTTATTGCTATATGTTAAAAATGAAAACTCAAAATTACGACAATCACAGGAAATTTTATCCTCCACACCATTTTGTTTATCTTCCTATCCTGCTCATTTTAGAAGGTTACGGAATTTATAAAATATGGAATGATGCAGATCATCAATTGACATGGATTTTATTTTCAATTATTATATTTCTGCTTTTGTATTTGGCGATAATGGTAAGACAACATTATGCATTAGGAAATCAAAACCGGATTGTAAAGCTGGAATTCAGACAAAGATATTTTGAGATATTCAATAAAAGATCTGATGAGGTTTGTGAAAAACTTAGTTTCAGCCAGATTGCTGCACTGAGATTCGCTAATGATGAGGAGTTCAAAGAGCTTTTGTACAAAGCTTTGAATGAAAATATTTCAGGCGACGAGATCAAAAAGTCAATCAAAAACTGGCGACCAGACAACGACAGAATTTAATTAAATAATCACTAAAAATAAACTGTTATGAGAAAATTAACTTTATACAGCATGAGTCTGTTTAGCATTCTTTTATTAACAAGTTGCGAAGCAGTAGAAACAATCTTTAAAGCAGGAATGTGGTGGGGAATAATTGTCGTTGTAGGCATAATAGCGCTTTTATTATGGCTGTTTTCAAGGGGTAAGAACTCTTAACCAAATTATTTTTTATGGATCAATCAGATCAAGAGATTATTTCTCACCTTAAACCATCGAAGATTGTCAAAATTATGAAAGATCCGGTAGCTTCTGCAAAGGCAGTGAATCTTATTTACACTTCCGATGCAGAAACAGCCGGTATCATTCGTAAAAAAAGAGGCGCAAAATATTCATATTATAAAGATGGTGAGAAAATCAAAGACAAAGCAGAAATCACCCGCATCAATAGCTTAGTGATTCCTCCAGCGTGGGAAAATGTCTGGATTTGTGCTTTAGACAACGGTCATCTTCAAGCAACAGGATTTGATGCATTAAAAAGAAAACAGTACAGATATCATTCGCTTTGGAGTGCTTTGCGAAATCACACCAAATTTTACAGAATGCTTCAGTTTGGCTATGCCTTACCGGAAATCCGTCTTCAGCTTGAGAAAGATTTAGCCTTAAGGAATTTTGAAAAACGAAAAATTCTCGCATTGGTTGTAAGTCTTATGCAACGTACAAACATAAGAATCGGAAACAGCATTTACGAAAAGCTATACGGCTCATTTGGATTAACAACCTTAAAAGGAAAGCATGTAAAAGTGCAGGGGCAAAAAATCAATTTTTCTTTTAAAGGTAAAAAAGGAATTATGCATAACGTTGATCTGAAAAGCAAAAGACTTTCAAAACTGATTACAAAATGCAAAGAGATTCCGGGAAAAGAGCTTTTTCAGTATTATGATGATGAAGGAAACAGACATGCGATAGATTCCGGAATGGTCAACGATTATATTAAAGAAATCAGTGGTGACGATTTTACCGCAAAAGATTTCAGAACCTGGTCAGGAACTGTAAATGCTTTAATTGCTTTTAAAGAAATCGGATATGCAGAAAATAATACGCAGTATAAAAAGAAAGTGAAAGAAGCTCTTGAAATCGTTGCTTCACATCTTGGGAATACAAGTACGGTATGCAGAAAATATTACGTTCATCCTTTAGTCATCAATCTTTATGAAAATAATTCTATCAAAAAATATCTCGATGCTTTGGAAGTTATCGAAGAAAATGATGGAAAAGCAAGCCTAACCTACGAGGAGAAACTGGTTTTGAAAATCTTAGAGAATGAAAAAATGTAGATATGTTTTCTTTTGCGAATAAATCAATTTTAAAATAAAAACTCCGAAAATTATTTACTCCACAAACCAAATCTCAAAACGGCTTCCTTTTTCCAAAGGTTTATAATTCAGATAACCTTTATGTGCTTCGATGATGCTTTTGCTGAGTGTGAGCCCAATTCCAGAACCGCTAAGTCTGGTTGTGAAAAACGGAAGAAAAATTTTGTCTTTGATCTCATTTGAAATGCCAATTCCGTTGTCTTCAACACTTAGTAAAATACGTTTATTGAAAGTTTTAATTTCTGTTCTTATGATTTTTTCTGAATTGTCAGCAACAGCATAAATTGCGTTTAAATATAAATTGATCAAACATCTTTCAATCATTTTCTGGTCAGCAAAAATCATCTGATTGTCTAATGAATTAACGATCGTGATGTTATTTTTTTCAAATTCAGGCTTCAGGAAATTGATTGCAGATTCTACAATATTCGTCAGAGAAATGGTTTTGAAAACGGGTTTTGGCAGTTCGGCAACTTGTCGGTAATCGTCTACAAAATTTAGTAATTGTTTGGATTTCGAATTGATAATCATCAGGCTTTCCTTCATTTCCTCTTGGTCTTCTTTTTCAACAACTTCCTGATTGGCAATATATTCCAGGTTTTGAATCAGACTGTTCACAGGTGTTAAAGTGTTTAGAAGCTCGTGAGAAATTACCTTCATCAGATTATTCCACGCCAATTTTTCTTTTTGCTCGATGATTTTCTGAACAGATTCCAGACTGATGATGCAGAAACGGTTTTTGACATTCTGAACTTTTTTGGTCCGAAGAGAAAATGACTGTTTCACATTTTCATTGATCGAAATATCAAAGAATTCCTGCGAGTTTTCGTAATTAGTTTGCTCAATGATTTGATAAAAATCGGGTGCTTTGGCTTCATATAATTCCCAGGAATTGTATTTTGGGATTTGCAAAATTTCCAGAAAGGCAGGATTCACATAGAAAACTCCCCATTCGTTATTTTTTTCGGAAAGAATCATCAATCCAATTTCCAATTGATTTAAAATCTCTTCGTAAAGAAGTTTATAAGAAGATAATGATAAATGTTCTTCTTTGCTTTGATAATAGAGTTTTACGGCATTGTCAACTAAATTATTCTCCTCAGTTTTTGGGAAAAGAGAAAAGTCTTTTTTCTGGATGGCAAGCAATAATTTTTCGGTTTTCTGAATGTAAGATGATGCAAAATTCTGAGCTAAAATGACACATCCAACAGTAATTATGGTAAACAAGCCGAAGTTGATCCACTTATCCTGGGAATAAAAATCAAAGGCAAAGATTCCACTGATAACCGCCAGGAGAATACAAATTAGCCATATATAGCGATTTAAATTCATAATTCAAATTTTTCCATTCTTCTATACAATGCTGCCCTTGATAATCCGAGATCTTCTGCAGCAAGCGAAATATTTCCTCGGTGTTTTTTCAATGCTTTTTTGATGAGAATTTCTTCCATTTCTTCAATATTGAGGTTGACGATCGGTTTGTCAGATTCTTCATCCTGAGGCATTAATAATTTCAAATTTTTCTCGTTGGAAAGGATCACACTTCTCTCGATGCAATGATCCAGTTCGCGGATATTTCCCGGCCAGGAATACGTTGTGAGTTCATTAGTCAAAGATTCGTTCAAAGCCAAATCAGTTTTGTGATATTTCTGTTTGTATTTCTCAAGGAAATAATCGGCTAAAGTCGGAATATCTTCTAAACGCTCTCTCAGACACGGAATTTGAAGTTCTACTGTATTGATTCTGTAATATAAATCTTTTCGGAAACGATTTTCTGAAACTGCTTTTTTGAGATTTTCATTGGTCGCAAAAATAAACCGTACATCCAGATTCCGTTCTTTATTTTCTCCTATTCTCGTTAATTTTCGGTTTTGAATCAAACTCAATAATTTAGTTTGAAGATGAAGTGGAAGATTCCCGATTTCATCTAGGAAAACTGTTCCGTTTTGAGCATTTTCAATTTTCCCGGAATAATCCTGATTTGCATCGGTAAAAGCCCCTTTTTTGTAACCGAATAATTCTGCTTCAAAAAGATTCTCGGAAAGACTTCCCAAATCGATGTGAACAAATGGTTGGTTTTTCCTTTCCGATAACTCGTGGATGTGTTCTGCGAGGACATATTTTCCGGTTCCGTTTTCTCCTAAAAGTAAAATATTAGCATCAGTCGGTGCCACTTTCGTAATTTGTTCCATCACTTCCTGCATCGCAAAAGACTGCGTTTCCAGCTGATATTGATTGGTTTTTATACTTACATTTTCCCATTGATTCAGTTTTTTATTTTTTCTGGAAATATCAACTGCGAGATTTACGGAAGCGTACAATTTTTCATTATTCCAAGGTTTCAGAATGAAATCCGAAGCACCGTTTTTCAAAGCTTCAACTGCCAATTCCACTTCGCCGTAAGCCGTCATCAGAATGATTGGAAGTTGAGGTTCCAACGTTTTGATTTCATTCATCCAGTACAATCCGTCCTGTCCGCTTTCAAAGCCTTTTCGGAAATTCATATCCAGAAGAACCGTGTCAACTTGCTGTTCCGTTAAAAACTTCAGAATATTTTTCGGCTGGCTGAGACAGCTGACTTCCGTAAAAAATTTCTTGAGCCAGACTCTCGCCGAAAACAAAATATCCTCGTCGTCATCAACAATTAAAATATGTGCTTCTTTTTTTCGCATTTTTATAATTTGAAATCTAAAATAACTTAATCAATAGGCTTCGACTCCGCTCAGCCTGACAAATATTAATGAAGCAATCAACTAAAACATAATTCTCTCAACAAAAGCTGTTCGTTTTCGCACAAAAAATGTCCGATAATGAACAGTTTTAAAATTAACAAAATTATATTTAATCACATTTTCAGATAGTTATAAAGTTATAAATTTTTGGCATCTGCATTGCGTAATAGTCTGTAGATAAATAAGTTATCGTTAATATGGATACGAAAATAGTAAAAAAGAAGTCTAAACTAAAATTAATCTCGATTATCGTTGTTTCTGCTTTGGCAGTTTCAGTTTTCGGATGGTATTTCCTTAATCAGAAAAAAACTTACAATGTAAAGTTAGAAGATATCCAAACAGATGAAGTGACGAATGGGAAATTCGAAGATATGTTGATGGTGACGGCGCAGACGCAATCTCTGAATTCTTCATTAGTAAATGTTCTGGAAGGTGGAGCGGTAAAAGAAATTTTTGCGGAAGACGGACAAATGTTAACGAAAGGCCAACCCATCGCAAGGGTTTATAATCCAAATACGGAATTCAATTATCTGAATCAGGAAACGGGAATTATGCAGCAGATCAGTCAGATGAGAAGTTCACTTTTGGAACTTAAAAATCAGGAATTCAATCAGGACAAAGAGTTACTTCAGTCACAAAATGATTATAATACAGCTTTGCAGTCTTTCAATCTTCAGAAAAGACTGTACGATGCGGAAATCGGAAAGAAAACAGATTATGATGTAGCTCTGCAAAATCTGAATTATCAGAAACAGAGAAAAGTAATTGTAGAAAAAGGTGCTTCCAGCGAAAAAGCTTCCAGAAATTCTCAGTTTTCTGCCATCAATAATTCCATCAGTCAAATGGAAAAGAGTTTGAATATTCTTCGTTCCAATAAGAATAATTTCCTGATTATGTCGCCTGTTTCAGGAAGATTATCATCATTTAATATTTCATTAGGACAGAATTTAACAAGTGGCGAAAGCATCGGAAAGGTAGATTTGATGGGCGGTTACAAATTAATTGCAAAAGTTGACGAATATTATATTAATAAACTAACCAACGGAATCAAAGGAAGTCTGGAAAGCAATGCGAAACAATTTGAAGTGATCATAACAAAAATTCTTCCGGAAGTGAAAGACGGACAGTTTTCTGTGGAACTTAATTTTGTTAATGTAAAACCGGAAAACCTGAAAATCGGAATGACGTTCGGAGTGAAGCTGAAACTTTCTGCTGATACGCAAAGTTTGATGATTCCGAAGGGAAATTTCTACAAAGACACCAACGGGAAATGGATTTTCGTAATGAAAAATAATAAAGCCGAAAAACGAAACATCAGTCTTGGAAGAGAAAATCAAATGTATTACGAAGTGGTTTCCGGACTGAAGCAAGGCGAAACTGTCATTACATCAGATTATACCGAACTTAAGAAATATGAAATCTTAGATATTAAAAATAAATAATTATGAAAACTATATTAATATTTCTAATGTGCTCATTTTCAGGAATGGCATATTCTCAGAAACCGACAGAATTAGAATGGGCAATTTCTTTCAAAAAGAATCACGTCATTTTTGAATGTTCCAAAGGTTGCAATTATTCATATTTAAGTTTTGACTCTTATCGAAAAGTTGTCCTTAATGAAAATGCAATGGCTAATCTGAAGAAAAATCCAGACGAACAAAACTCCACTTTCCTGGTTCAATATTCTAAAAACGGAAACGAAATTACCTTAGAAGGAATCAAGGGCGTAGAATGGAAAAATATCACTTTGACACGGGATTTAAAATCAAAATATTACATCAACCAAACAGGAGAAATCAGAAAAATAACACTTTAAAAAATTAATAAAATGATAAATATTCAAAACCTTTCAAAAGTCTATAAAACCGAAGATGTTCAAACCAATGCTTTAAACAATGTAAGTCTTAGCATCAAAGAAGGCGAATTCGTAGCGATAATGGGACCTTCAGGTTGTGGAAAATCGACTTTCCTTAATGTTCTTGGACTTTTGGACAGCGCTTCTTCCGGTTCTTATCAATTTGAATCAATAGAAACAATCGGAACTTCTGAGAAGAAAAAATCAGACATTAGAAAGAAAAATATAGGTTTTATTTTTCAGAATTTTAATTTGATTGATGAACTCACAGTTTACGAAAATATAGAATTACCATTAATCTACAACGGCGTTTCGTCCTCAGAAAGAAAAAAACGTGTTGAGGAAATTATGGAGAAAATCAACATCGCACACAGAGCAAAACATTATCCGCAACAACTTTCTGGCGGTCAGCAGCAAAGAGCGGCGGTTGCAAGAGCATTGGTTACAAAACCGAAATTAATTCTTGCCGATGAGCCAACCGGAAACCTAGATAGCTCCAACGGAAACGAGGTAATGAATCTTCTTGCAGAACTTCACAGAGAAGGTTCTACAATCGCAATGGTAACGCACTCATCTTATGACGCCGGTTACGCTTCCAGAATTGTGAATATGAAAGACGGCGAAATCTTCAGCGAAGAACATTCTACTCAAAGAAAAGATGTCTTCGAAAAAGCAGATGCAAAGAATTTTGAGTAATCAGATTCTATAAAAAAAACATTCATTCAACCATTTTATAACTGATCTCGGAGATTCGGACAAACTCTGTTTCTCTGAGGTTTTTAAAATCGTTTATCAATCATAAAATATCACTTATGTTAAACAATTGGCTCAAAATTGCCTTCATCAACTATAAAAAGAACTGGCTCTCCACCATCATCAATTTATTTGGATTGACGATCGGATTGACAGGCTTTATGCTCATTCTAATGCATTGGAATGACGAAGAATCTTTCGAAAAATGGAATCCGAAGAAAGACGATATTTATTATTTTCAAACTTATAATAAAAAAGAGAATTCTTATGGTAACAATATTTCCATTCCGATAGCAAATCGTGCCAAAGTAGTTATTCCAGGTGTTGAGGATTATGTCTTGTTCAAAAGTTCTGGAATGGGTTTTAAAATAACCACTAAAAATAGAACATTCTATCAAGAAGGGGGAATGAATGTGTCCGATAATTTTTTCGAATTTTTTCCTTTCAAACTGGTTGACGGGAGTTTTAAAAATGCTTTGAAAGGTGGTGGCGATATTGCACTCTCGACAACTGCCGCCAAAAATCTATTTGGTAAAACTAATGTTGCTGGCGAAAGTCTCAAGTTCAATAATAAAAATTTTGTTGTAACAGCAGTTTATGAATTACCAAAAGAAAACAGCCAGATAAAACCAGAGTTTCTTCTAAAGCCAGTAGAACCAATGAAAAACGATGAAAACCAATGGGGAAACTTCAGCTATGGCTGCTTTTTTATGCTTAAAAAAGATGCAGATCTCGAGCAGATAAGACAAAAATTTATAAAAGATATTTTTCTATATCGTGCAAGTTTGGATAAAGACTCTTCAGGAATGACGCCGCAACAATATCTTGATTTGTACGGCCCTACGGATAGTCTTCTTACACCATTGGATGAAATCAAACTCCACGCAAAAGCATCTTGGTTTGGTCCGGTTGATTTCAAAACTTTGATGATTTTGTTTACGCTTTCTGTCCTGATTGTCATTTTATCTGCCATTAATTTTATTAATCTGAAAACGGCGCAAGCTTCTCAAAGAGCGAAGGAAATTGGCGTGAGAAAAGCCATTGGAAGTACAAAAACCAATCTGGTTCTTCAGTTTCTGATTGAAACATTTCTAATCTGTATGGCTTCTTATCTATTGGCTTTGGCTTTAACAGAACTGCTTTTGCCAAGCTTCAATAAGTTCTATGACAAGGAAATGGTAATGAACGATTGGCATATTTACTTTTACTCATTTGCAATGGTTCTTATGGTAACGTTGATCTCCGGATTGATTCCAGCCACTTATCTTTCCAACTTCAAAGCGATAGAAACACTAAAAGGTAATTTCGCAAGAAGCAAACACGGTGTTTGGCTCAGAAACGGAATTCTGACATTGCAATTGATCATCTCTTCATTCTTCATCATTGGCGGATTGATTGTGAATCAACAGGTGAAATATATGATGAACAAAGATCTTGGCTACAGTGGAAAACAGATTATGATGATCAACTTCAGCGAAGAAAATCCTAAACCCTGGCTTAAATACGAACGGCTTAAGAATGAAATGAGGAAGATTCAAGGCGTAACCGATATATCCTACGGAGAAGCTGTGCCTGGAAATGGCAGATCAAGCGATTCCAATATGGATTATATGGATAAAAGCATACAAGCCCAGCACGGATCGATGGATTATAATTATCTGAAATTCATTAATGTAAAATTAAAAAAAGGCCGTTGGTTGGATTCAAAATTAGCTTCCGACACAATGAGTAATGTTTTGGTTAATGAAGCTTTTGTAAGAAAATTTGGATGGACTGATGAAGAAGCCTTGAATAATTCATTCCATCCAGGTTTTGATTATCAAAAGGATTATCATATTGTAGGAATTGTAAAAGATTTTAATATCAGAAATCTAAAAACCACCATAGAACCCATCGTATTTTTTCATTACAGAGAAACCGATTGGAAGAGATTTGATGTCTATAATATCCAGTTGAAAATCGACTCGAATGACATCGATGGAACTGTAAAAAGACTGAAAACTTACTGGCAGAATAATGTGGAGCAAGGTTATCCTTTTGATTACTATTTTCTGGATCAGAAATTTGCTAAAACATTCGAAAAATATCAGAAACAGCAAACATTATTTACAATTCTGAACGCAATGGTTTTGATGGTGGCTTTGTTAGGATTATTCGCTTTGTCATCATTAATGATTGAACAAAAACTGAAAGACGTTGCCATCAGAAAAACACTTGGCGCATCAGATAAAACTTTGATTTTCGGACTGACAAAACAATTCCTTTGGATCACGTTAATCGCCGTTATTATAAGCATTCCGATCAGTTACTACCTGATGAACGAATGGCTGAAGGATTTTGCTTACAGAATTGACATGCCTGTTTTACCATTCGTATTGAGTCTTGTCGTTTTGCTTCTGTTGACCTTTTCAGTTGTAAGCATCAAAGCTTATAAAGCAACAAAAGTGAATCTTGTAAAATACCTGAAATACGAGTAAAATTTGTTAATAGTTGTCGGTTGATAGTTGATGGAGATTATTCTCAAAAACCATCAACCAAAAACCATCAACTGACAACCAAAAACCATCAACTATGCTAAAAAACTGGCTCAAAATCGCCTTCATCAATTATAAAAAAAACTGGCTTTCTACCATTATCAATTTGTTTGGGTTGACGATCGGTTTGACAGGATTTATGCTTATCCTTATGCATTGGAATGACGAAGAATCTTTCGAAAAATGGAATCCGAAGAAAGACCAGATCTATGGATTACAAAGCTATTATAAAAAGGATAATAATTACGGAACCGGAATTTCTATTCCAATGGTGGACCGTGCTGTAAAAGTCATTCCCGAAGTTAAGGATTATGTGTTGTTTCACGCAGCCGGAGTAGGTTATAAAATGAGCACGAAAAATAAAACAGCCTATCAGAAAGATGGAATGTTGGTTTCTGAAAATTTTTTCAATTTTTTTCCGTTTAAATTGATTTCAGGAAGTTACAAAAATGCGCTTAAAGGTGAAACCTCAATCGCCATCTCCACAACTGCCGCCAAAAACCTTTTTGGTAAAACGAATGCTGCCGGAGAAAGTATCAAATTTGATAATAAAAATTACGTCGTAACGGCAGTTTATGAATTGCCGGAAGAAAACAGCCTTATAAAACCGGAGTTTGTCGTTCTGCCTTTTGAACAGATGAAAAATGATAAAGATGGATGGTCAAATTTTAATTACGGATCCTTGTTTATGTTGAGTAAAAATGCAGATATTAAGGCTGTTCAGGAAAAAATAGTTGAAGAAGTTTATAAATACAGGGCTAAAATCAGTTCCGGAGAACTTGGTATAACACAGGAAAAATATTTGGAATTATACGGACCTTCAGATAGTCTGCTGACCCCATTGGATGAAATGAAACTTCACGCAAAAGCTTATTGGTTTGGAGCAGGAGATTTTAAAACAATGATGATTCTGTTTACACTTTCTGTCCTGATTGTCATTTTATCAGCCATCAATTTCATAAATCTGAAAACGGCTCAGGCTTCCCAACGTGCAAAGGAAATTGGTGTGAGAAAAGCGATTGGCAGTACAAGATCCGGTCTTGTTCTGCAGTTTTTGCTGGAAACTTTTATCATCTGTATTATTTCTTACCTGCTTTCGTTGGCTCTGACAGAATTGCTTCTGCCAAGCTTCAACAAGTTCTATGACAAAGAAATGAAGATGAACGATTGGCATATTTTCTTTTACTCATTTGTAATGGTATTGCTGGTTACATTGATTTCAGGATTAATCCCGGCAATGTACCTCTCAAATTTCAAAGCGATAGAAACGTTGAAGGGGAATTTCGCCAGAAGCAGACACGGCGTTTGGCTCAGAAACGGGATTCTGAACTTACAGATCATTATTTCTTCATTCTTCATCATAGGCGGATTGATTGTGAATCAACAGGTGAAATATATGATGAACAAAGATCTTGGTTACAATGGCAAACAGATTATGCTGATCAACTTTATTGAAAATGATCCGAAACCCTGGCTGAAATACGAGAGGGTGAAAAATGAAATCAGGAAAATAAATGGTGTTGCCGATGTTTCTTTTGGCGAAGCCGCTCCCGGAACCTTTAGGTACAGCAATGCAACTATGGATTATATGGATAAAAGTATACTCGCCCAGCTAGGTTCTATGGACTATAATTACCTTCAGTTTATGGATGTTACATTGAAAAAAGGGCGCTGGCTGAATCCCGATCTTGCATCAGATACCATTGATAATCTTTTGGTCAACGAGGCATTTGTTAAAAAATTCGGATGGAATGATGATCAGGCTTTAAAGATCGAATTCCGTCCCGGCTTTGACAATAAACCTTATCATATTGTTGGAATTGTAAAAGATTTTAATGTCAAAAGTTTAAAGTCAGAAGTAGAGCCCATTGCGTTTTTCCATTACCGGGAAACAGATTGGAAGAGATTCCAGGTCTATAATATTCAGTTAAAAATAAAATCGGATGATATCGACGGAACTGTGAAAAGAATCAAAACTTATTGGCAGAATAATGTGGAAAGAGGTTATCCTTTCGATTACTATTTTATTGACAAACAGTTTGCAAAAACCTTTGAAACTTACCAGAAACAGCAGACGCTTTTCACCATTCTGAATGCAATGGTTTTGATGGTTGCTTTATTAGGATTATTCGCTTTGTCATCATTAATGATCGAGCAGAAACTGAAAGATGTTGCGATCAGAAAAACATTTGGTGCATCTGACGGAACTTTGATAATGGGACTTACGAAACAATTCCTCTGGATCACTTTAATTGCCGTTATGATCAGCATTCCGATCAGTTATTATCTGATGAATGAGTGGCTGAAAGATTTTGCTTACCGGATTGATATGCCTGTCTTACCGTTCGTTTTGAGCCTTGTGGTTTTACTCTTATTGACTTTTGCGGTTGTAAGTGTTAAAGCCTACCAAGCCACAAAAGTGAATCTTGTGAAATATTTAAAATACGAGTAAAAGTCGGAAGACTTTAATCATCACTTATAATTCATCATTATGTTAAAGAACTGGCTCAAAATAGCGTTTATCAATTACAGGAAGAACTGGCTTTCTACCATTATCAATGTATTGGGACTGAGTGTTGGCTTGTGTGTTTTCTTATTGATATTTATCCATTGGCAGGACGAAAGGTCTTATGAGCAATGGATTCCGAACAAGGAGAATATTTACTTGGTTGAGAACAGCAATCCCTCATTTGGCATGATGCCTGTTTCCAGCTATCCAGAGATATTTAGCTCGAAAGAAATGTTTTCCGAGATTGAGGCGGCTACGATATTCAACGATTGGGGGAAAAAGAAATTGACTTCGGGAAGCAATTCTGCTTATGTTTCGGCTGGTGCAACAGTAGATTCTTTTTTTGATTTTTTCCCTTTTGAGAAAGTGGCGGGAGATTTTAAAAATGCTTTGTCAGATGCTGGAAAAGTAGCTTTGTCAGAAGAAACTGCCAAACTGCTTTTTGGTGACGAATATCTGAACTCAATAGGAAAATCTGTTACAAATGAAGGCGATGATAAGAATTATGTAGTAACGGCTATTTATAAAAAGTCGAAAGAAAATACAGTCTTCAAACCAGATTTCCTGTTTATGAATCCATATTTGGAAGAGAGCAAAACCCAATGGACGAGTTACAGTTATTTTGGTTTTTTTAAATTGAAACCGGGTTCTGATGTAAAAGCTTTGGAAGATAAAATTTCAAAAAAAATGCAGCAGGAAGACGAGATTTCAGCCAAAAAATGGGGATACGAAATTGATAAAAAGAATCCTTTAAGAATGTATCTGTCATCGATTGCCAACATAAAATTGGATGCGAAAAGTAATGATGGAATCAATAAAGGCGACAAAAAATCGATTATGATTCTATTGGGCTTATCTGCATTAATTTTGCTTTTGTCTGGCATTAATTTAATTAATCTTAAAACCGCGCAGGCTTCTCAAAGAGCAAAAGAAGTTGGGGTAAGAAAAGCAATCGGAAGCTCAAAATCACAATTGATCTTGCAGTTTTTGATGGAGACTTTTATGATATGTGTTGCGGCTTATGTTATCGCTTTTGCGTTGGTTGAGCTTTTGCTTCCTTCTTATAACAAATTTCTAAACAAAGAAATTAAACTGAATGATCCAGGCTTATTCATTTACACAGGATTTTTACTTGTGATTTTTTCGTTGATTTCAGGATTGATTCCCGCACTTTACCTTTCGAACTTCAAACCGATAAATACACTGAAAGGTAATTTTGCAAGAAGCAGACAAGGCGTTTGGCTACGGAATTCTATCTTGACTTTACAATTAATTATCTCATCATTTTTCATTATTTGCTCATTAATCATTCATACTCAGGTAAGTTATATGATGAATAAAGATCTCGGTTTCAAAGGCGATCAGGTAATTCAAATCGATTTCAAGAAAACCAATTGGGAGAATAATTACAACTTCAATAAATACAAACTTCTGAAAAATGAAATTTCTAAAATATCTGGTGTTGCCGATATTACAGGGTCGATACAATCTATAGGAAGAGGCATTAACAATAGTTCTGTAGCCAAAAATGCTACTGATACAACCAAAATGGTGGAAAGTACAAGTCTTGGAGCAATCGATGAAAATTATCTTCGTTTTTACAAGATCAAATTTTTATCGGGAAGAGACTTAAACTGGAAAATAACTTCTGACACCATTAATGGAGCTGTTGTAAACGAAACTTTTGCAAGCAAACTAGGTTACAATTACCAAAATGCCATTGGAAAAGAAATCCTTACCGGCTGGGATGGCAAGAAAAAATATAAGATTTTGGGTGTGGTAAAAGATTTTTATTATGGTGGCGTAGACAAACCTATCTCTCCAGTTGTTTTCTTCAATTATGACAGAAACTGGGTCAAAAATAATATGCAAAACCTCCAGATCAAACTTTCCGGAAATGATATCGATGGAACATTAGAAAGAATCAAGGAGTTCTGGCTCACAAAAGCAGAACCCGGATATCCTTTCGATTATGAATTTGTAGACAAACAATTTGCAAAAACCTTTGAGAAATTCCAGAAACAGCAGACGCTTTTCACGATACTCAATATTGTGGTTCTGGTCATTGCTTTACTAGGATTATTTGCCTTGTCATCATTATTAATTGAACAGAAACTGAAAGATGTTGCCATCAAAAAAACCTTGGGTGCAGACGAGAAAACTATTATATGGGATTTGACGAAAAGATTTCTTTTAATATGTTCATTTGCCGTTTTACTGAGCATTCCTATCAGTTATTATGCGATGAATGAATGGCTCAAAGATTTTTCTTACCGAATCGATATGCCTGTTTGGCCTTATGTTTTAAGTATGATCTTATTATTGATTCTCACTTTTTCGGTAGTAAGTTTCAAAGCCTATCGAGCTACAAAAATCAATCTTGTAAAATACCTGAAATACGAGTAAAAAGCTTTCTAACCTTGAAAGTTTATAAAAAATAAATCAAAATGAAAAAACTATTCTTCATACTTATCATCAACCTTTTCCCGGCTCAGCAGGTCTGGACGCTTCAGCAATGTTTGGACTATGCATCTGCCAATCATCCTTTGGTAAAGCAATCTGTTGTCAATATCCGGAAAAATGACCGTCAGATTTCTGCAGCCAAAGGAATGTTGCTACCGTCTGTTGAAGCAGGAGTTAATCATAATTACAGCTTCGGATCTACGATCGATCAGACCACGAATCAAAGAGGATCTCTCAATATGCAGTACGATCAGGCTTATGCACAAGCCAATTGGGAGCTGATGAACTGGCGAAATTACCTCAATATTTCTTTATCAAAAATCAATAAAGAAAGTTCGACGTTCAAAATGAAGCAGGCTCAGAACGAGGTGAAATTGAATGTTATCCAGATGTTTTTCAATTATCAGAACAACAAAAGCTGGCTGGATGTTCTGGAAACGCAGATTTCCGGTATCGAAGATCAAATCAAACGTACCGAAAAAGAAGTAGAGATCGGCAACCGCCCGAAAAGCGACGTTTACGACATCAAAGCCAACCTCGGAACGTTGCAGGAACAATGGGTTTCTGCGAAGAATTCCCGAGATCTTTCCAAAATTAATTTGCTTAATTCTTTGGCAATTACAAGTGATTCTTTAGATTTTAAAATGAATGAAGAAAATCTACTTCATTCCAATTTCAACGATCCTGATTTTGTAAAAAACCTTCTGGAAAAGAATCCGGCTTACAAAACTGTTGTAACAGATATTGAAGCAGCCGAAAAAAATATCAGGATTGCAAGATCAGCTTATCTTCCAACGCTGAATGGCTCCTACAACTGGTCAAGCTTTTACAGCAAAACTTTAGGGCAATCGGCCGATGCATTTTCGGATCAGTTCAAAAGAAACAAGAATCAGCAGGTCGGATTCAGTCTCAACATTCCTGTTTTCAATAAATTACAAGTAAAAAACAATGTTGAAATCGCAAAACTGAATGTCATCAATTCCAATTATGACAAAGAAATAGTGATTAATAATCTCACGCAAAGCATCAATTCTATCAAAGCACAATTCCAGAATTCAGAAGAAAAATATACTTTATTAATGGCAAACTTCGAAAATCAAAGACTCTCTTTCCAAAAATCCGAAGAGAAGTACAAAGAAGGATTGATGGATGCTTACACGTTTTTTGTAGTGCGAAACAACTGGCTTCAAGCAAATTATAATCTTATCAACAGTAAAAATGAAGTAATGCAGCAGACCGAATTACTCAAAGTTTTTGAAGCCGGCTGGTAATTAATTAAAAAATTTCCTCATCAAGACCCCTTAAAAACATTCATTTTTAAGGGGTTTTGATGATATTTTAATATTATAGCAAATCAAAACGGGACTTTAAAAATTCCCAACACCCTCCTACTACAGAGATTATCAACAGTTTAAATATTTTAGAGCTCTAAATCCGCAGTTTAAAATCAATGTAAATTTATCACTTTTTATAGATATATAAATTTATTTTGTTGTACCTTTTTAAAATTTTTCTTGAGCGTATAGGCTTAAACATCATCTTTATTCTTAAATAATTCACTTACATATTTCTGCATACTCTAATTTATAGCGGTTAAGTGTAAAATAATTTGTAATTTGGAATTTTGATTACATAATTTGATTATTAGTTATAATAGTTAAAATTTTAAGCCTTAAATCAACGAATATCATTTTAATAAACTATAAAATAAGAAACTACTACATGGATAAATACCCTGTTCCTGCTAACGAAGACGGACGAATCAATAAGCTGAAGTTTTTTGACCTTTTGCAGTTGGAAAAAGATCCGCAGTTAGATATTTTTGCAGAAACAGCATGCCTCATTGCCGACTGTCCGGCTTCTCTTATCGCTATGATGGAAAGTGAAACACAGGTCATTCAAAGTTGTATAGGACTTGCCTTTGATTCTGTAGACAGAAAAAGCACTTTATGCCAATATTCCATTGCAAGTGGTGAGGTTGTAATAATCAATGATACATTATCAGACGAAAGATCATCTGAAAATCCACTGATACTGGCTGGAGGAATTCGCTTTTATGCAGGAATCCCTCTTATAGATGATGAAGGATTTGCATTAGGAACTCTATGCGTTATTGATTATCAGCCCAAGACACTGACAGAAAAGCAAATAATCGCTCTGCAAAAAATAGGAAGCGCTGTTACCAATCTCCTGACAGGAAAAAGAAAAAATATTGAAGCAGAATATTTTCAGCAGACCTTCAATATTTCCAATAATCTAATTTGTGTCCTTGATAATAATTTCATGCTTAAGGATGCTAATCCTACCTTCGAAAAGGTTTTCCGGTTTAGTAAAACAGAAAATCCTGATCAGAATTTTTTAAAAATTTTAGGTGAGCATAATAATGAATTGCAATTGCTAATAAAAAAGCTGCCTGATATTCATGAGGAAGTTACATTTTCTACTTCTACAGACATCAATGATGCCTCACCGATTACCGTAGAATGGTATTTAAAACAGAATCAGAACCATTCTGAGATTTTCTGCTTTGGTATCAATATTACACAGCAGATCGAAGAGACACAAAAACTTGAAAGTTCAGAGCGTCGCTTTAGAAGTTTTTTTGAAAATGCAATAGGATTAATGAGTATGCATGATATGGAAGGAAATATCATCGCCGTTAATGAAAAAGGACGAAAAACACTTCATTATTCAGAAGAAGAAGTTAGAGGACTGAATTTAAAAGATCTTGTTCCGGAAAAAAACTGGCCTTTACTAGCACAATATCTTGAAAGAATCAACGTCAATCAGGAAGATCTCGGAACCATGATCCTAAAATCTAAGGACGGAGAAGAAATGGTGTGGATGTATCATAATCTGGTAGAAACTGACAAAGAGGGAATGCCATATGTAGTAAGTACAGCTTTGAATGTTACAGAAAGAATGACTCTTGAAAAAGATTTGTTGTACACTAAGAAAATATTGGAACAGACGAGCGCGGTGGCACAAGTCGGAGGCTGGGAAGTCAATCTTAAAACCAATACTGTTTTCTGGTCTCAATCTACTAAAGAAATACATAAAATAGACAAGACATTTCAGCCTGATTTTGAAAATGCATTAGGATTTTATAGTAAAGAAAGTAGAAAAAAAGTAGAATTATTATTTGAGAGAGCTGTACAAAAAGGGATACCGTATGATGAAGAGTTACAGCTTATACGTGAGGATGGAGTGATGATATGGGTAAGGGTGAAGGGAATACCTGAATTTGAAGATGGTGTCTGTACAAGAGTTTTTGGAATTATTCAGGATATTGATACCTTCAAAAATATATATATCGAACTGGCTACAAAAGAAGCCATGCTACAGTCATTTGTAACATATGTTCCCACTGCGGTGGCAATGTTTGATAACGACCTCAATTATCTGTCAGTAAGCAGCAGTTGGAAAAATGAGTTTCAGATGCATGATACAGACCTTATCGGAAAAAATATGTTTACCGTTTCACCCAATGTGCCAGATGACAGGAAGAAAATATATAGAGATGCACTGAGAGGTAAAACTTACATAAATAGGGACATGGCTTTAGAAGTTCCTCATAAAGAAGGAATACAACATTATAATATTGTGATAAGCCCATGGTATTTATCTGATGAAGTTATGGGTGGAGTTATTGTTTCTGCACAAAATATTACGGAGTCGGTAAGAACCAATGAAGAGCTTAAGAATGCAAAGGAGATGGCAGATATTGCCAATAAAACCAAGTCTGAATTTTTAGCCAATATGAGCCATGAGATAAGAACTCCGCTCAACGGGGTAATAGGGTTTTCCGATCTTTTACTTCAAACCCCATTGAATGAAATACAAACGCAGTATCTCAATTATATTAATGAGTCTGGTGAAAACCTGCTGAATATTATTAATGATATTCTTGACTTCTCTAAAATTGAATCGGGGAAAATGGAGCTTTTGGTCGAAAAAGCCGATGTTTATGATATGGTGAGTCAGGTAATCAATGTAATTCTTTATCAGTCTCAGAAAAAAAATATCGAACTTCTTTTAAATATTGAACCGGGATTACCTAAAACAATCTGGCTTGATGAAACACGATTGAAGCAGATTCTCATCAATCTTCTCGGGAATGCCGTAAAATTTACAGCACAGGGTGAGATAGAGCTTAAAGTAGAAAAGCTGAATATAGACGATAAAAATATAACATTAAGATTCTCTGTGAGAGATACAGGAATTGGTATTCCTGTAGAAAAACAGCAGCATATCTTTAATGCTTTTACTCAGGAAAACAGTTCTATCAGTAAACGATATGGAGGAACTGGTCTGGGACTCACAATTTCAAATAATATTTTGAAATATATGGGAAGTAAACTTTCCCTGGTAAGCGAACTTGAAAAAGGATCTGTTTTTTATTTTGACATTCAGATTTCTTATGAAGTTTCTGATCACAGCGAAGATGAAGCACTGCAGATCAACAGAGTTCTTATCGTTGATGATAATGAAGCAAACAGAATTATTCTTCAGCATATGCTTGCTTACAAAAATATAGATTCTACACTGGCTGCTAATGGTATGGAAGCTCTTCAGCTGTTGTTAGCAGGAGAACGGTTTGATGTCATCCTGGTAGATTACCATATGCCGGTTATATCAGGGTTGGAAACAATCGAGAAAATAAAGCAACTATTTAATCAGCGAAATGAAGTCTCACCTCTTGTTATCCTTCACACATCTTCTGAAGAGCATGATGTTATCAATTCTTTTAAGAGGGAAGAAAACTCATATTTTCTGCTTAAACCTATCAAATCTGAAGAATTGTACAAAACGTTACGACGGGCAATAAAAAGCTCAGAAAAAGAGACAGTTGCCCACAAACTATTGCAGACAGCAGAACCTTCTATGCTCATGTCTTCTCCTTATGTCTTGCTTGTTGATGATAATCCTGTGAATATGGTTCTTAATAACAGGATGATGAAATCATTGATTTCCGATGTACGGTTAGTAGAAGCATACGATGGTCTGCAAGCATTGGAAAAATGCCGGGATCAGCTTTTTGATCTGGTGCTAATGGATGTACAGATGCCTGTAATGGACGGGATAGAAGCTACGAAGCAGATCCGCCTGTTACCGGAGTACTCCACAATTCCGATTATTGGGGTGACCGCAGGAAATGTATTGGGTGAAAAAGAAAAATGTCTGGATTCGGGAATGAATGATTTTCTGCCCAAGCCTCTCAGACAAAACGATCTTTTGGAAATGTTGAAAAAATATATAGGCATTGACGTTCAGGGAATATCTGAAGACCATTCACATCCTGAAATGTATTTGGATATGAATCTTCTAAGGGAGCAAATGGGCGATGATGATGATTTCAGAAAAGTATTTTTGAACTTAGTGGTACAAGAACTTACCCAAGCGGAAGAAAATTTAAAATCAGGGATAAAAGAAAAGGATAATGAATATCTAAAACAGATTCTTCACAAACTCAGAGGAACTGCCGGAACCGCAGGATTAGTAAAGCTTACGGAACAAACTGCCAGTTGGGAGAGCCGTATTGAAGACAATATGGAGTATACTTCTATGGAGTATGAAATCATACATGAAATAAAGACAGGAGTACAATTAATTAAGGATTTAATATAATAAATAACAAGACGATGGTGATTTTAATTGCTGAAGATGACGAGCTTATTTTAAAGACAATAGAGCACAAATTGCTCAAAGAAGGGCATGAGGTAATTTTGAGCCGTAACGGCAAAGAAGCTATTGAAACCTTGAAAAACGAAAGCATAGATCTCGCTATAACCGATATTATGATGCCTTTTGCCTCCGGAATTGAAATTCTGTCTGCCATACAGTCAATGGGTAAGAAAATACCTGTAATCATGCTATCAAGTATGGGACAGGAAGAGGTGGTGCTGAATGCTTTTGACTTAGGGGCATCCGATTTTATTGTAAAGCCTTTCAGTCCCAACGAATTAATTTTAAGGATAAAAAGATTTTCAAAATAAACAGCTAAGATGATAAATTCTGTACATTTTATTTTTCTTATCTTTCTGGGAATGCTCTCACTGGTACTTGTGTTGATTATTGTGGTCATCATTTATAGCTTTTATCAGTATAAAGTGTCAGTTCGTCTTTCGGGATGGTCAGAAATAATCAATAAAACAATCACAAAAGTCATTGTTTACGAAGAGGATGAAGTGTCACCTGATCGTGATTTTATTATAGCTAACGGAAATCCTTCATTTAGAAATCTTTTTTTGCAAAAACTGGTTGATTCGGAGAAAAAATTTTCCGGAGTTGCCCAAAATAAAATAAAGTATCTTTTTGAACAATATAATCTTCAGGAGGACGCCCTAAAAAAGCTGAATCAAAAAAAGCTTTACTTAACGGCAGGAGGAATACAGGAACTTACAGCCATGAATGCAGAAGGCAGCCTACCGGAAATTTCCAGATTTCTGGCACATCCTTCACCACAGGTATACCAGGAAGCTCAATATGCGTTGGTGAATTTTAAAGGATTTGAAGGATTACATTATTTAAATACTATTCCTACAGTAATATCAGAATGGCAACAGCTGCGTTTACTTCGCTCAATAAATCACATTCCCGAAAATTCTGAAGGTATCATAAAAGGCTGGCTTGAGAGTTCAAACAATTCTGTGGTTATTTTCACCCTTAAACTGTTAAGAAAATTTCAGGTACTTACAGTTTACTCTATTGTTACTCAACTGTTGGCCCATCCTTCAACAGAAGTAAGAGTGCAGACAATACAAACCTTATTGTCTTTGGAGAATCCCTCAACGATTACCTGCTTTACTGATGTATATCCCGATCAGCCCATTGAAGTTCAACTCGAAATTCTTAAAGCAATCAAAACTTCCGGCGATAAAAGGTCTACAGATTTCCTGAAAAAACAACTGCTTGATAATACTGAAACAGGCATCAAAGTCTGCGCCGCACAAGCTTTATTTTCATTGGAAGAAAAGCAATATTTAGCACAGATGGCTGAGAATGAAAGTTCTTCCGAAGAATTAATTAAAATCATAAAATACGCATTGCAGGAAAAAATATGTTAGAATTCTCACACATCATTTATGAAGTTGTTATATGGCTGTTTCTACTGTATGGTTCAGCTGTAGCAATTATTTACGGATGGATAGGAATTTATGCATTAGGAGCTGTATCAAAATATAAAAAAGAAAATACATTTACAGATTACAGCATTATTGCAGCAAATCCCAACGCTCCGACCTTTAGTATTATTGCTCCTGCCTACAACGAAGGAATGACCATTGTAGAAAATGTGCGTTCCTTGTTATCTCTATACTATCATAATCTGGAAATTATTATTGTCAATGACGGTAGTAAAGATGATTCTATACAAAAACTGATCGAAGCCTATGATCTTGAATCGATGGCTTATTTCATACAGGGAAAAATAGAGACAAACAAAGTGAGAGGCGTTTATAAAAGTAAAAATCCGGCTTTTAAAAAGCTCATTGTTGTAGATAAAGAAAATGGGGGTAAAGCAGATGCTCTCAATGTAGGTGTTAATATTTCTTCCGGCGAATATCTTGTCTGTATAGATGTAGACTGTATTCTGGAGCAGGATGCTATTTTGAAATTGGCAAAGCCTTTTCTGGAACAGACCGATAAAAAGTATATCGCATGTGGTGGAGTGATTCGTCTGGCGAACAACTGTGTCATTGAAAATGGTAAAGTGATAAGTGTGAATATGCCAAGAACCCTGCTTGGAAGAACTCAGGCATTGGAATATATCAGGGCCTTTGTACTGGGGCGTATGGCTTGGTCACGCGCATCGGGGCTAATCTTAATTTCAGGAGCGTTTGGAGTTTTTGACAGAAAAATTGTGTTGGCTTGTGGTGGGTATGATAAGAATACTGTGGGTGAAGATATGGAACTGGTAGTCCGTATGCGAAAGTATATGGAAGAAAGAAATGAGCCTTATGAAGTACTTACCATCCCTGATCCTTTGTGCTGGACTGAAGTTCCGGAAACAAAGGATATTCTTAAAAAACAGAGGAACAGATGGATGCGCGGAACGATAGAAACGCTTTGGAAGCACAGAAAGATGATGTTTAATCCCAAATACGGAAAACTGGGGATGATCAGCCTTCCTTATTGGTTCTTTTTCGAATTTCTGGGACCACTGGTAGAATTTTCAGGATATATTATTTTTATTATTTTTTTATTATTGGGTATTATCAGCTGGTCATTTTTCAGTGTCCTATTTGCATTAGTAATTTCAATGGGGTTTCTGTATTCTATCTATGCGATACTGGTCGACCTGGTAAGTTATCAGGTATATACAAAAAGAAAAGACTTTTTTGCTCTTATTGCTACTGCTTTTTCAGAACCTTTTTATTTTCATCCTATTGTGGTAAAAGCTGGTGTCAGTGGGTTTATTGATTATTTCAGGAAATCTCACGGTTGGGGAGAAATGACAAGACAGGGCTTTAATCAAAGTACCCAAAATTTACCGTTAAAAGAAAGAATTTCAGTTATTCTTCAGGAAGGGCTTAAGCGCTTTGGAATATTGGCGGTAATATTCTTTATACTTTTTTTAATTGGAATAGGTGCAGAATTGCTATGGTATCAGTATTCTTTCCCAACATTAGATACATCAATAATCATTGCTCCCCTTTTATCTGAAAATATTTTGTTTGCCTTTAAGCTGATATTATTGACGGGTATTATTTATCTCATCTTATCGCTCGTCAAAGAAACTTGGGCAAAAATACTTACCACAGGAGTATTTTTGACGGTAATTGTTACACAGTATATTTTGTTTCTTTATTTTACTGAAACTCATAATCTTCTGGGATCTGAACTTCTCTATTACAGCAAAAACGAAATAAAACAGGTTTTACAGGCAAGTGGTATGCTTAATTTCAAAAATTTTGCTTTGATGGGTATTTTGATTGTGGCATCATTTATTCCTTTATGGCTGGCCGGGAAAAGTTCTTTCAAATCAATCTATACAGGTATTACATTATTGGGAATTGGTTTACTCGCTTTTTTTGTTCCTTCGTTTCTGTTAGATACCAAAGTATTGAAGAGTGCCAATGAATTTAATCAAAATGCAGCGAAAAGCAAGTGGATCTACTTTTTTAAATCTAATGAAGATAGTTTTATTAACGAGCATCCGGAAATTAGCGAATTTTTAGGCAATCCTTAGAAGCTTCAGAGCAATTCCGGAATACTAAATGAGGATTTTCTTTTTTGAATGAAAGAATATGTAGCCAATGATACTACGGTAATAAAAAAAATCAGCAATCGTTTCAATCAGTTTAAAACAATAAACTCCATGTTTTATACTTTCAAAAATTAATATTGACTTCTGTAATTTTTAATTTAATGAAAGAATAAAATACGGTTTTTAAAATTTCCGGGTATATCCTAAAGTTATATCGAATTGATTGCCTTTTTCATTCGGGAGATATTCCTGATTATAGTACATCGTTCCCAGTGAAAATGAATTTGCCTGGACAGAAAAGTTATATTCAGCCCCTATTTTGAAAGTCTTCAATTTAAAATTCTCATTTTCCAAAAGGTTGTTGCGGTTTTCTTCCGGACTAATTCCTGTTCCTATCTGAAAGGCAAAATAGTCTTGAGCACTTTTTGTATAATAACGTACAGTTCCTGTATAAGAATGTGAAATATTTTTGTTATCTGGGGTAATATAGGTACGCAAATTAAACCAAAAATTCTTGTAATATTTACCTACTGAAGCGGTATACATCCAGATACTGTTAGTAAAATAAAGTTGCCTGTACCCTATCTCTGCTTCAAAACTGTGTGGTAAATTGGCATTCAGGGAAACTCCTGTACGGTATTTTGGAAAAAGACCTACATCATCAGAATACCCACCGCCTACATACAGATAAAATATCTTAGACAATCTTGGGTAAGCCTCCAACTCTATCTGCGTGCCGTTCTGTGCAAACTTATTTGCATAATTTCCTCTCAAGATTATTGATCCTAATGAGGTTATTCTTTTATAACTTACCCCTATAACATGCCAGTCATCATCGAATTGCTTATCAAAGTGTGAATAATTGTAAATAATACCTATTGCGTTTTTTGTAGAAAACTCATTTATTCTCACAGCAAGAGCTCTTGCTTCCGTATTTTTTGGATTGATCAATAAAAGACTGGCAATGGCTTTTTCCGCTTCGGAATAGTCATTAATTCCAAAATAAACTTTTGCTTTTAATAACCACAACGCTTCAGAAGAAGGGTGATTTGATAATCCCTCATCAATCACTTTAATGGCATTTGTATTTTCATCATTCCAATACTCCAACGAAGCATAGGCTACAAAATAATCCTCATCCTTCACCCCTTTTTTTCCGAGATCTTCAAATACAGTCCTGGCAGAAACAACATCCTTGTTCCATGTATATAGTCTTCCTAAAAAAATAGAAATATCAGTATAATCGGGAGCTTTTTCCAATGCCTCTTTTGCGAGAGCAATAGATACAACATAATCCTTCTGCTCAAAAGCTGCAGTACGGGCTCTTAGATACAGCTCATCAGCAGTAGAATTTTGCTGTGCCGACATCGTAATGGGTAATAACAGCAATAACAAAAAGGCAGGATATCTTTTCATTGAAGATTAAATTATTTATCGTCTATTATTACAAATATATTGATCTTTTAATAAGGAAACTACATATTTTTGTCAAAAAAAAAATAATTTGTTTTTTCCGGTATTTATGATAAAACCTACATAAAATTGAAGTTTTTTTATACAGAATTATCTAATTTTTCACATTGACGATGTATTAATTTTTTGATATTACTAACTGTCAATTTTTTAAAATTGAATACATAATCTTGATATTGCCTCAAATACATCATCTAAAAAGATCCCGGAAATCCCACTGACAATATATTATAAAAGAAAAAGCAGGAAAAATTCCTGCTTCTTGAAGATTGATTAACAAAGTTAACCTATAAATATGTAAAAAATTATAATGCATTATCAAAATTGCAGTCAAGCACCGGATAATTTTTTACATCATTTTTCATGCTCAGCCTCCCACTCATTGTAAGCCAGCAACAGACTTCTAAAATGTTTTTCTATATTATCCCTATTTTGCTTTTTAATGTTTTCAAAAATTTTAACGATCGCAATGATGTCTTTCTCTGAAAAACCTATCATTGATATTGTAAGAATCTTCGGTTTAACATGATCTGGTTCAAGCATTATTGACAAATAATAAATGTGAAAAATATTTTTAGCAGAATAATCTAAAATATGAATTTTGGGTATTTCGATGTAAGGTCGAATATCTCCTGTATTAAAAAAACTGTATTTTTTGAATGAAATATATTCAGCACAAGTTTCAAATTCTCTATATTTAAAAAATACAGCCAAAGAGATCGCAAGTATGCTTAAACTAAAAACAACTAATTTTAAGAATGGTCTGTCAATAAAGATAATTCCTGCCAAAAAAATAATACTCACAACGATAACGCTGTATCTAAAATTTTTTATGTATTCATTGTTAATGATTTTCATATTTGTGGTTTGCAGCTATTACGGCTATGCATTTCAATATAACCTGCGCTTGAGTTGGCTCTACAAAACTACACAAGCTTTTACTTATTTACCAGAACTTCTATTATCATTTTCAGGAAAACAGTAAAACAAATCACACTTACTTTCATCAAAATTAAACAGTTAACCATTACATTTATCTACTAAGTGTTCTGCGGCTGATCCTGAAGATATTTGATAAAAACTGATGGTGATATGGTGGTTATTTTTTTGAAAACAGTCGCAAATTTGTTCTGAGAAGAAAATCCGCACTCTTCCGCTAAAGTCGCAATTTTATATTTTCTGTATTCAGGATCATGAGTCAGCTTTTCTATGATATAGTTGATTCTAAGGGAATTAATATAATTATTGAAATCCATCCCTTTATGGTGTTTGATTACATACGATAAATATTTAGTATTTGTTTTGCAGTAGGAAGCTAGCACGGATAAGGAAATGTCATTTTTTAAATAAATATCGGTCTGTTCAAATTTTTCAAGATCTTTAACTAACTTATTTTCCGTTAGAGAAGTCATTAATGATGTTTGGTCTTCATTGATCATACCTGAAAGATGATTCTCACCTTTATGCTCTTGCTTTTCTCTATCATGTGCTCTTCGGTTCAATTCTGCAATAATTGCCTTAAATCTCCGATAGGTCATTTTTTCTGCTCTTTGATAATATAAAAAGTAGATGAAGAATCCTAATAATAGTGCAAGAACCGAAATAATTAAAATGTTCTTAATGATCCCTGACCTCTTTGCGGAAGTATTTTTTGTTTCTGCTGCTTTTAAAGATGAATTGTAAAAGCTGCCGGTCTCAATGTCTAGTTGAGCTTTTACAGAGTCTTGTTTTTTTTTGAATTCCCCTACCTTATTTATTTCCTTCTTCGCAAGGTAAAGGCGTTCAGCAGTATCATAGATTTCTTTTTTTAATTGTAGAAATTGGGTCTCATCTGCAATTTTCCGAGCTTTATTTAATTCGTACTCAGCCTCTTTAAGTCTTCCGGTGTTCAGATATACGTTGGAAATACCATTATAAATCAATCCTGTCAGAAATGTTTCAGGCTGATCTTTTACCTGCGACAGTGCAGCTTCATAATGCTTTAGTGAGAGTGGGTATTGTTGCAAATGAAAATAATTAAGCCCCAACAGCTGTTCGTTATTTGCGGTAAAAAAATCATGGTTTTTGTTGACAGCCTTAAGAAGATTTTCAGAAGATTTGACATATCGAATCGATGCCTTATAATTTTTACGATCAATTTCAAAGTATGCTTTTTCCTGCATCATAAGACCCACCATTTGTCTTGATGCTAATGTATCAGTAATTTTTTTGCTGCTTTCTATGGCTTCATCTGCATATTTTTTTGAGAGATCATATAATTTCAGCATTCTGTACTGAGATGCCAGAAAACCGTAAATTCTTGTCTTCCAAGTAATATTATCAGTTTTATCGATCACTTTTTCTGCAGAGAGTGCATAATCAACTGCTTTGGTAAATTTTCCTTTTTGCTGGTATAATGTTGCAGACAACATGAGGCTTCTGCCCTTTAAAATAGGATCAGAGGAAAATTGATAGAGAGAGTCAGCAATTTTAATAGCCTTGTTAAAATCCTTTTGCGAAGTTTCAAGATAAGTTTTCACATAAAGTTTGTCAAATTCCTCCCTTCTTTGTGAATGGACATACATACACAAAAAGAATAACAGCAACGCAAAGTTCCTTTTCATTAAGTGTCATTATTGATGTGACAAAAGTAAAATTTTCTAAGCATAAAATATAATAATTCTTTTTTAATACCATAACTTAATTATCATTATCAGCAATATTTTATCATTATCGTGAATTATTTTGCAAACTCAGCATATTTCGGTCAAATTCAAATGAAGAAACATCGTTTAAATTTCATCAAGACAATTTATTGGCATTTTATAAAAGTTGAAATATTCTTCCACTTATTACATGGTATTCACTATAATTTGAACTATGAGATTAGAAAAATGTTCTTTTAGAAAACTGAATTGCCAGGTAATTCTTTTTTGCCATTACCACTTTCTGGAATATGATAATACACATTCTTTCTTTATTAATAGACTCACAATAGATTTGCAACTGTCAAATTCAAATCTGTCGGAGATGCTTCAATTGATTGGAGCCAAAAACATGACAGCATTTCCATACCAAGATTACATTGTAACGAATAAAGCCAAATAAACACAAAAAAATTATATTAATGTCAATAAAAAAAAATTTACAACTATCAGCCATCTGTATAGCTGTTTCCTTATCCGGACAGACAGCGTCTAATTTTACAGTCGTACAAAATCAGAGCGCAATTACAACCAATGTTACACGACCAGGATACAACACCGGTTCATCTGGCTATCTGTCATCAACCAATTACAATCTCTTCTTTGGACGTACAAATTCCTCTACGACAGGCACAGTTCCAAAGCTGCAGTCTTTTCAGTTTAACAGTCAAAACTATGTACCATTCACGCAATCAGGAACAATCCCTTATGACCGTATTGCAGTGAATCGCAGAATTGCAGCAGGGATGACCGCTCAAAATCCTAATAAATTCACAGGATTTTTTGAAAATAACCTGATTTCCGGTAATGATACTTATTTTAAAGCGGAATATATTGAAACCCTTGAAGATCTGATTAACAGCTACGTGATTAACCGTGGGGTCGACAATATCTTTTCCAATTCAACAACCGGAACTACTAACAATGTAGAAAGAGTAGATCTGATCTTGGATGCAGGAGTGGTAATGCCGGCAAATATCAACCTCAACAAATTGGGAGCACTCTTGCTAGATCGAGGTGGAAATGATAATTATAAAGTTGCCGTTATAACCTCTCTTGACGCAACAGGAAAAGTTTCAGGCTTAGGAAATCTCATCAGCAGAAATCAGGCGAACTTCAGCAGCACCGGCTATACGCTTACCAGTACTGTTTTTCAAAATGCTAACAGTGCAAATCCTTCGGCAGCAGAAAATTTGATACGACCTTCGGAAAATATTTCATCACAGGCAATATCAGGTGACTTTGTTACGTTTTCTGAGCTTGGCGTAGCTGGCGGACAGGTGATCTATGGCATATCGGTTTTTCCCAATGATGTACTTCAGGGAACTCATGACCTGATCAATTTATCAAATGTACCTTCCGATACAGACGGTACTGTCGGTGGACTTGATTTTATGGGCGGCGGAGGCTTCTTTGTGGCATCGGATGTAGCTCCGGCAACAGTTAACGGAAATGTATACCGTGATATTGACGGAAATACTGCAATTAACGGTACAGGCATAGGATCTGCAGCATCTTTACCTTTATATGCATATCTTCTGGCATCAAACAACACAATTATTTCAAAAGTAGCAGTCGATGCAAGTGGGAGTTTTTCATTTCCATCAACAATACTTGAAGTAAGTAACACCTATACGGTGGCAATTGACACCCGTAATGTCACTGGAACCTATAGCTTTTCTTCTCCTATACTTCCCAGCGGATGGGAAATTGTCGGCGAAGATTATGGCTTAAACAATCTTGCGGGAACCGGTGTAGAAAGCGGAGTTCCGAACCTCAGGATACCAGTGCTTTTCAATTCGACAAATCCTTCGGTGAACAATATAAAGTTCGGAATTCTTCCTGCGGAAGATATTTGTACACAAGCTGTAAACGGCTCAACCTTCAGTTGGGATTACAACGGAAGCAATGCGCCCTCAAATCCGGTAACACAATCCTTCAATCAACCTGCTGCAAATTATGGTTTTGTACTCGACATTACCAAACTGGATAATTCATTTAATATGATTATCAACGGAACTCCTCTGGCAACACAAGAAATTGAATTTCAATCATCAGGAACTTCCGGGATCAACGTTCAGTTTGTTGATAACAGCAGTTACGAAACCAATACCCCTTTCATTTATAATATGACAGGAACACAAACCGATCCTATAATCAGGGTGAACATCAGTCCTACCGGAACAGTAACTATGTTCGGGAGCAAATCATCGGGAGGTCCGTTGTTTCCTCTAAAACTTGTCAATGGTAATACATTCAACACCATAACGTGGAATACTTCCGGAACCAATACTGTTGTCGCCACACAGAATGTTGTGGGTGCAACAAATATGTCTGGTCGTGGCTATGGACTTAACCGAGTTGTATGCTCTTGTATTAAGCCTGGTGCAACAGGAACACCCTTAGGCTACACCGACTTGGGAATCACTACAAAAGCCAATCTAAACGTAAATAACTGGCCCAAAAATGTACCAAACGGTTATATGGCTCTGGATTCTGCTGGAAAAGGACTGGTCATTACGCATGTGACTACTGCTCAGCGAGATGCACTTGTAGCTGTAGAAGGAATGGTGATCTACAACACAGATCTTGGATGCGTACAACTTTACAGAGGTAATAATCCTTCTGTAGATAATGCAAGAAGAGGATGGAATTGTATCACAAAAGGATGTAACGAATAAACCACAAAATCATTTAATAAATTATGAAAAAATTTTCAAAGATAAGTGTATGCATTGCTCTTTTTAATTTGTCTTATCTTCTGAATGCACAGATAGCTATTGATAAGACATCACTAACAAATAGCAGCGTACTATTGGAGTTCGGATCCGCTAACAAAGGAATAATTCTTCCTGCTGTCCCATCTATTACGGCAAATAATTCAGGCGGAACATTCGTATTCAACACCACAACAAAATCAGTGCAGGTATGGGAACAGCGAAATAACAACGGAAGCGGTGACTGGCTGAACCTGACAGAACTTAACGCAGGAATACCACATACATTTACCAATGCCGGCTCAGATAATAGTTCAAATGCCGGTGTTATCATAGGTTCTGGAACTTCATCAAAGTCAGGAACGTTGGTGTTGGAATCTACATCAAGAGCTTTAGTACTTCCAATTGTTCAGAACCCGCATCTAACGATGGTTGGATGCGTAGCAGGAACCATAGTATATGATTCCACATCATCTACATTAGCAGTCTATGACGGAGCCAATTGGAATTATTGGAAATAAAGTACATATTTTATTCTTGACTGAAAGCACAATTATTATTAATCCCTCAGACAAGCGCGCACAGTTCAAAGCTGTTTTTTTTCATTATTGTGTTTCGGGCCTTCTCTAAGAGAGGGCTTTTTTCATTAATGATTATTTAAATTTATCTTATTTCCAAAGAAAAAGCTGCTGCTTTAGGGCATTTAAAATGTATAATCGACTTAAAATTTAGCCTAGAAATATATAAATTTCATTTCAGAAAATCCTGCAAGTTCATTTCTGTATTTATATGTAAATCGGTAAATAAAAAAGTCTCACTAAAAAGTGAGACTTTGCCTTATTCAGAAAATATATAAAATTCTATGGTTTGGAAATAATTTTTCCTGTTTGAACCTTACCATCTTTACTTTGTATCTGATAAAAATAAATTCCAGCAGGAAGATTTAACTGAATTGAACTTAAAGTTTCATTCAAAACTTTTCCTAAAACTCTTGTTCCTGCAGCATTATAAATTGTAAGATTTGATTCTTTGTTCTCATTATCCAGCTTCACATTCAGAACTGATGAAAAAGGATTAGGATAAACAGAAGCTGTTTCTTTATTTTTAACAGCAGAACTCACTGCTAAAGAGCCAGGGTTACATCCAGCTGTCATTTGCGCATTAATACCAACTGTATTGATCGCACCGCTTGTGCTTAATACACGACCTTCAATAGTAGAACCAATATTCATATTTATTGCACCATTGTTACCAATTACAGTACCTTTAAAACTTGCATAATCGTTAAGACTCACAGCACCGTCAATTTTCCAGAATACATTTTTTGCCTGAGCTCCATTCTGTAAAACTACAGAAGCATAAGTACTTGTGGAAAGAGCGCCATTTATTTTTATCACAAAAACAGCATTGGGATTATTTTGAGCGTTTAAAAATACTGTACCGTTAAGAACTGTTGCAGCATTTAGCTGATAAGTATGAGGTGTAAGTACCAGGTTTTGACCAAATGCAGCCGGATAAAGCAATTCAATATCAGTTGGAAGAGTATTTAAAAAAGCATATACATTAGCTAAATCTAAGGCACATATTGCTGTTGATGTATCTGGGTTTGCATGTATAGTACCTGTAACATTAATTGCAGAAAAACCTGTGGTAAGACCAAGATTAGAACCTATATCACCCGTCACCAGAGAAACACCAGTGTTGGTAACGGTACCATTACCTGTAAAAATGGTATAACATGCAACACTATTTAAAACCGGTTGAGCCGGTCCTGTTAAAATCAAGCTTCCACAGCCAATAGGCTTTCTCACAGTAACACCGGATACTGTAACGGCTCCCGTTGTAGAAAGCGCACGACCTTCTAATGATGTTCCTGTATTAAGTATGATAGCCGCATTATTTGCGATAATCGTACCTTTCATTGATGTATTAGATGCCAAATCAACCAATCCTTCCACTTTCCAGAATACATTACATGCCAAAGCACCATTTGTAAGCAATACTTGCGCACCAGCCGCCGAAGAAAATGCACCCTGAATTTTGAATATAAAGACAGAATTCCCACTTCCTCCACCATCAAGGGTCAAGGTATTATTTAGTGTAGCACTTTGTCCGATAGAATAAGTTCCCGCTGTCAATGTTTGTCCGTTACCCAATAATGGTGCAGGGAAGAAATTTGGAATAGCTGAATTCAGCTGATTGTATGCAATCGTTAAAGCTGCTGCGGCTGTAGCTGTAGCACCGTCTGCATCATGCATTACACCATCTACGTTACCAAAATTTGTACTTGAGCCGTTATTAGTGCCCACATTGCCCGTCAATTGAGATAAACCGGTATTACTTACTGCACCATTTGATGAAAAAAGCGCAAAATCGGAAGTAGCACCAAGCACTGGTGCTTGAGCAAATACTCCTGCAGTAATCATTACTGCTATAGAGAATATGAATTGTAAAATTTTTATCATAATATTATTATTTTTTATAAATATTCAATTATTTATAATTTCAAATATACAACTAAATACAACATAAACAATATTATTTTAATTTATTTACAATAGATAAATTAAAATAATAAAAATAAATAAATTATATTATTATAATTTTGACAAAAATATAATTAATTATTAAATTAAAAAAATTAATAAAAATTGTAATTATTGTAATTTTAAAAAAATCAAATTACATAGAAACTGTAAAACCTGAATATACTTGTGCCTCAAATCTTATGGAATTCGGACCATCTGGATTTAATTTTGTGATGACAAAAATTCATCAGATGGTTTTGTATTTTCCTTTGACTTTAAAATAACTCTAAAAATCTTATTAGACTAAATTATTTATATGATCGTTTCTCCTGCTCATTAATACTTTTCAATGTAATAAAAGTCAGCTTCAGTTGTCTTATCATTATGAGAATCTACTTTTTACTATTGCTAATTTCATTACAGTTTTTCGCCCAACAAACTAAAAACAATGTTGATAAAATCATTCACAGAGAAATGAAAGAAAGGAAAATCCCCGGATTGCAACTGGCAGTTGTACAGAATGGAAAAATCGTTTTAAGCCAATCCTACGGAATCGCAAATCTACAGTATAACATTCCTGTAAATAATACTACAGTTTTCCCTATAAACTCAAATACAAAAATTTTCACAGGGGTTGCTGTGATGCAATTAGTAGAGCAGAATAAAATTAAACTTAATGACCCAATCAACAGATATTTGGATGACCTGCCTGATGAATGGCAGAAAATCACTATTGACCAATTGTTAACTCATATTTCAGGATTGCCTGAAATCCTAATACTTCTTAATCCTCTGACAGGGAATATTGGACCTTTAAAAAATGAAGCAGCGATTTGGGGAAAACTCAAAACACTTCCCTTAGAATTTAAAACAGGAGAACAATTCAGTTACAACCAGACGAATTATTATTTGTTGGGGAAAATTATTGAAAAACTCGCCAGAAAACCTTTTGCAACCAATTTTAATGAAAATCAATTTAAAATCGCCCAACTTAAAAATACCGTATTTGGAGATTCGAGAGATATTATTCCTAATTATTCGCCATCCTATCGCTACAATAGTTTTTTTGACGGGAAGAAAAGTGAAACAAAACTGGTAAATACTTACACAGAATTTCCAGATTTCACCCGTACAGGAGCTGGTCTCAACAGTACAGCCGAAGATATGGCAAATTGGGTCATTGCTTTGCAAAATGGTAAACTATTTCAAAAATCATCAACACTTAATTTAATGTGGTCACCTGGTAATTTCAACAACGGAACCCCAACCAATTGGGTACGAGGATGGGGAATTGCAAAACTTCGGAAAAACCATAAAGCCATCGGAATGTCCGGTGGAAACAGGTCAGCAATAATAGTTTATCCCAACGATAATTTGGCAATAATTGTATTAACCAATTTAGCAGGAAGTGCTCCGGAAGACTTTATTGAAGAAATTGCAGGATGTTACAATCAGGATATAGTGAAAGCGGACCCACTTACCTATTTAAGAAAAAATTTAAATGAAATAGGATTTAACAAAGCGATTGATTTTGTAAAAAAGGAGAAAAAAATTAATCCTTCATTTGCCCCGGATGAATCTGAGCTTAATAATTGGGCATATCGAATGACAGCCAACAATAAATTAAGTGAGGCTTTAGAAATCTTTAAACTAAATGTTTATCTGTTCCCAGAAAGCTGGAATGCTTATGACAGCTATGGAGAAATCTTATTAAAATTAGGAGATAAAAACAAAGCCATTGAAATGTACAGAAGATCTATTGAATTAAATCCAGAAAATGGAAATGGCAAAAAAGTATTGGATCAAATAATTTCTAAATAAAATTAGCACGAAGGATGTGATTCAGTAAAAACATCGTAAATGAAAGGATTATTGGCGACACTATGAGCCGAAAGCTGATGCATTGAGAAACCTCAAACGAAAAACCAAGCTATAGAAACGTATAAAATCACAATAGAAAAATTGAATTTGGACAAAGAAATTTCAAATACCGATAGAAAACTTTTCTTAAACAGAATAGAAAACAAAATGAGGAAATAAACTTTCACCAAAACGACTTTCAAGAGTAATAATCGGCATTTCAAAAAACGACTTCCTCGCCTTTTATTAGAATTTTTACCGGTATTTGTAACTCCGTTTGAATTTTCACTCTTAATGCTTCCAATGCAGAGGGCTCACCATGAACCAGCATGATTTGTTTAGGAGGATTTTTATATTTCTTTATCCACTCCATCAGTTCAGATTGGTCGGCGTGTGCGGATAATCCCGTCAATTCAACAACATTTGCTTTCACAGGATAGTATCTTCCGTGAATTTTTAACTCATGAGATTCGTTAAGTAATGCTCTTCCACGAGTACCTTCTGCCTGAAATCCGACAATTAATACTGTATTCCGGCTGTTTCCGACATCATGTTTTAAATATTCAAGAACACGCCCTCCTGTTATCATCCCACTGCCTGCAATTATTATTTTACTTCGTTTATCACGAACAATTTCAGTTGTATTTGTATATTCTCTGTTGATATTCATCTGTTCAATAATTTCCAACCATTTTTCTTTATCAACAGTTGTATATGCAGCATATTCAACCATAATATCTGTTGCAGAAGCAGCCATTGGACTATCCATTATTATTGGAAGGTTACGGGGTATTCTGTTTTGTTCCTTGAGCCGATAAAGAATATAAATGAGCTCCTGTGCTCTGCCTACAGCAAAACTGGGAATAATTATGTTACCCTGGTTTTTAACCGTGAGATTAATCCAGTGTTCCAATTTATCATACAAATTGGTATTGTCATGAAGTCTGTCTCCGTAAGTAGATTCCATTATTATAAAATCTGCTTTGGTGAAAAAATCAGGAGGAGGTAAAATTGCGCTCTGAGTCCGCCCGATATCTCCTGAAAAAATGATCGGTTTTCCAAAACATACTATTTCCACAGAACACGCTCCAATAATATGCCCGCAAGGTTTAAACCTGCATTGAATATGATCACTAAGTTTGATCGTGGTGTTTTCATTAACCGTAAAAAATTGTTTAAAAGATCTCTCAGCGTCATTTATCGTGTACAACGGTTTTGCGGGATTATGCTTGGTATAATGATGAAAATTTGCTTTCTCAGCGTCTTCTTCCTGCAGTTTTGCACTATCAAGTAAAATCAATTTTGCTAATTCTTTGGTAGGTTCCGTCATATAAATTTTACCTTTAAACCCGTTTTTTACAAGAAGAGGAATATATCCGCAATGATCAAGATGGGCATGGGTAAGAATGACAATATCTATTTCAGCTACATCGAAATTTAACGGTTCCCAGTTTTGTTCACGCAAAGATTTAATGCCCTGAAACAATCCGCAATCTACTAATATAGTAAGCTCCGAGGTTTTTAATAAATGTTTAGATCCCGTAACTGTTTCAGCTCCTCCGAGAGATTTTAGAATGATAGTGTCCATTTTTTTTATTTTTATAAATCTGTTGCGCACCTCATCTATTCAGGCTCTGATACTTGAATAATCTCTTAAAATGCGCAACAGGTTTTATGAATTAATACTAAAAAATTTTAGCGTATTTTGATCTCTTTTACTTCTTTTTTATCCAGATTAGTTTTACTGATCGTAATATTTAACAATCCGTTTTTATAATTGGCTTTTATATGACCCAAAGTGATGTTTTCTGGTAAACGGAAACTGCGGACAAATGAGGAAGCTGAAAATTCTTTTCTTACATAATTTTCTTTTTCTTCTTTTTTCTCTGCACTGGTTTCAGCACTGATGATCAGTGATCCGTCTTCCACAGCTACATGGAAATCTTTTTTCTTAAATCCCGGAGCTGAAACTTTTATCTTATAGACACCATTTTTATCAACAATATTAACTGTTGGCTCCACTTTAACCGACTGATTAACAAGATCATCATTCTTCCAGAAATCTTCTACCAGAGATTCTAATAATTGAGATTGATTCGTTGGATTGGTTTTTTCTAAAGTTTTCATAATAAAATTATTTTAAGGTTTATACTCCAAAGGTATAATGGAAATAATTTTTAAATCATGACTGTCGTTGCGTTTTGAAATGATACTAATCACTTTTTTCCCAAGCATCGAGGATTTCAATTATTGAGGAAATGGCTAATTTTGAGTCTGGAACGGTAATGTATTTCAATCCGGAATCCTGAATTATTGATACATCAACGGGAACATGTTCCTGGAATCTGAATATAAAATATTTGATCCCATAGGATATAAGTTTCAAAATAAGGTTATTTGAAACCGGGTTTTCCTGATCAATGATTATGGCAGTATCTTTTGCTTCTGCAAAATGGACTGTAGCTTCACTTAAAGGATCTACTATAATCGTAATTTTATGTTTTTTACGATTAGCCAAAGCAAGAAGCTTTTTATCTTCCTGGCTGATATGATAAACGATGACTTTCATACTATCTGTTCAATCTCCAAATGTATTGAACTGTATTGAACTGACAAATGCATGAAATCATTATAAAAAGTGATAGAGATTAGTTTTTAAGCTTTTGAAGTCTTAGAACATCAAGTATGGTAATCTTTCCGGCACTTCTGTCTATTAATTTTTCTTCTTTAAAATCACTGAGAATTCTGCTTACCGTTTCGATAGCCATTCCAGCCATAGAAGCGAGGTTTTCTCTTGAAATTTCAAAATTGTCGGTGTGAGGATGTTTTGCATGGAGTTTAAGTAGGACCTCTGCCATTCTTTTTCTTACAGAAAAATAAGCAAGCTGCAATAACTGTTCTTCGTGAGTAATAACATTCTGGGCAAGAATTTTGATGAATTTTTCAGCTATATCGGGATATTTATATAGTAACTGGTCTATTACTTCTCTGGGAACTGAGCATAAGGTAGCATCCTCCAATACTTCAGCTGTCTCTTTATATTCTTTTCCTGCAAATAATGAGGTGATTCCAAAATATTCTTCCGGGCTGTAGACTCCCGTCATGAGTTCTTTTCCATCTTCGGTCATTTTTGTTGTTTTCACTGAGCCTGATATAATAAGATAAACCGCATTCGCAGTGTCACCCTCGTAGTATATAATCTGCTTTTTTTTAAAGAACTTCACTTTTCGTTCATCAAAAGCTTTCTTTAATTCATCAAGTCCGTGTGAACCATGAAATAAATTTGTCATTTGTGTAAGAATATTGCTGTAAAGACTTTTCTGACGTTCTTTCTTTTTCAATCGGCTTTCAATAGCACTGAGGAGTTCTATATCATCAAAAGGCTTGGTAAGGTAATCATCTGCACCCATTTCTATTCCTTTTCGGACTTCTACCCGTTCCGTTTTTGCCGTTATAAAAATAAAAGGAATAAGCGCAGTATCCTCTCTTTTGCTTAAAAGATGCAAAACCCCATACCCGTCAAGTTCCGGCATCATAATATCACATAATATCACATCCGGGATATGTTTAATGGCCAGATCAACTCCCTGTTTACCATTAGAAGCCTGAAATACTTCATAACTGGCAAGTTCAAGAATTTCTGATGTGCTTTCGCGGATATCGTCATTATCTTCGATTATCAATATGCGTGTTTTTTCCATTGGAACTAAATTGGAGTATTATTAAACTAATTTTTTCTGAAATGATAAGGTAAACTCGGTGCCCTCACCTGATTTACTTTCAAAATGAATCTTACCATGCATGAGATTTACATACCGCTGCACAATATTGAGCCCTAATCCTGTTCCGGGAATATTTCCTGTATTATGGGCTCTGAAAAATGGCTGAAAAAGGCCAGATTGGTCTTCTTCAGGTATTCCTATTCCATTATCTTTTACTGAAAACACATATTGATCTTCACTTATTGCCGTAGAGAATTCAATCAACGTACGCTCTCCTGAATATTTAATAGCATTGCTTATTAAATTCATTAAACAATTCCTTAATAGATTTTGATCCAGATTTACATCATTTTCCGATCCGGTATGCTGGTAAATAATAATTTGATCTTCTTTGGTGATGAGCTGCATTTCTTCTGTAAGTTCTTCTGAAAACTTAACAATATCAAATGAGTCATAATGAGGTTTTACAATTCCGGTATCCAATTTTTCTAAGGAAAGAAAATCATTGAGGATGGAATTCAGACTCCCAATTGCCGTTTTAATTTTATGGAGATGTTTTAATATTTGAAGATTATCGGAAGTTTGCAGATATTTTTCAATAAGTACAGCAGAAAGCTGCATAGAACTTAAAGGGGTACGAAACTCGTGCGATGCCATTGATACAAAACGGCTTTTCATACGGTTCAGCGCTTTTTCTTTTTCCAGAGATACATTCGCTTCTTCTTTTGCCACCTCCAATTCGTGAAGCATTTTTTTCAGCGATTTTGTACGGTTTTCAACTAATTCTTCAAGCTCGATCGTATATTTTTTAAGAAATTCTTCTGCTTCTTTTTCTTTTGAAAGATCATGGATAAAACCTGTATAAATTACCCTGTCCTGATATTGCACTTCACTTACGGCAAGCCTGAAGGGAAATCGGGATCCATCTTTTCTTAATCCTTTTACTTCCCTGCCCTTTCCGATTATCTTTTTTTCGCCGGTATTTTGATAACTAAGCAAATAACCATCATGTCTGCTTTTATCCGGTTCCGGCATCAGTACTGAAATATTTCTGCCTGTTAATTCTTCTTTTTTATACCCAAATATTTTTAGCGCAGAGGGATTCATACTTTCTATTCTCCCTCTATTATCAATGGTAATAATACCATCAATTGCTGTTTCTATAATAGCATGCAAAAGTTTAGTATCTTCCATATATTAAATCATCATATAAAGTTATGAGTTTTAATACAAATAATAGTATGTGAATGTAAAAAAAATTGAATATCCGTTTTTCAACCTAAACTATTTTAAGTAACGAAAAACTTTGTGGTCTTTGTTAAGTTTTACGCCTTTGTGTAACTTAAAAGCAGTTAGTAGTTAAAAAACCTTTGCGAACTTTGTGTTAAAATTAATTTTAGGTATTAAAACGGACAATCAATAAAAAAATGTTAAATTATAATTAATTATTCTCAATAAAACAAGAATAAAAAAATTGAAATCTAAAATAAAATTCCCCGAGATAGAGCCCCCGAGGAATTTTATTTTAGATTAAAAAAACAAATGATCAGTTTCCGGAATGATCAATAGTGGAATTTCTAACTCTGCAGCCTGTCTTGCAGCATGACTGCTTTTAGTAAATCTTTCGAGAAAACTTCTGTGGTCATGTCCCATTGCCAAGATGTCAATGTCTTTATTTTTCAGAATATCTAAACCGTAATCTATATTTTCGCTGTAAATACAGTTATAACAAACTTTACCATCCAGAGCCTTTAAAAACACTTCTTTTTTATGTTCATAAGAAGTATCCTGAATCACATCATTATTACTCTGAATAATATGGGTAATTAAAAGTTCGGCATCAAAATATTGGGCAAACTTAATCAAAGATTGAGCAATTTTTATATCTTTTTTGTTCAGATCTGTTGCAAAAGCGATCTTTTTTATTCCCTTAAATTTATGATTTTGAGGAATTAACAGGAGTGGATATTGTGTATTTTCAATCATTTTAAGACTGTTGCTTCCAAAAATAAACCGGGCAAGCATTCCGGCTCCCTGCATCCCCATTACAATGAGCAATGTTTTATTATTGGCTGCTGTATTATTTATTAACTGTACAACATCACCTCCCTCGCAAGAATAGTATATCGACGGATGATAAGGAAAAGCTTCATCTCCCCATAAAGTTTTCTCTTTATCTTCAAGTACTTTTACCAGTTTTTTCATCTCCTTACTGTTTTCATCCTGTAAGGCCGGATATTCATATAAAGCCCAAGCGGTCTGCCCAAGCATAGGGCTATCAACCGGCAGTGCAAATGCATGACACAAATCAACATTACATTTTAGAGCATTAGCCAGATGGAGTGCATACAATGCTGCATTTTTTGCCGGCTTTGAATAGTCTGTAGGTACTACAATCGTTCTCATAATTTTATTATTTATTTTGGTTAAATTTATTTTCGAGTGAATCATCAAAATGGTAAATGTCTTTATACAGTACAGGTTTTCCATCTTTTATTAAGCAAGTCAGATAAGTAATAATGATGGGAACCGGCTGCTTTAATACAAAATCTTTTCTTTGGTAATCAGCCATTGCATTTTCTAAAATGGGAATCTTATTTTCGGAGCCATCATTTTTTAAAAGGAGAGATGCGAGTTCTTTAGCATTTTCAACACGAATGCATCCATGACTGAAAGCTCTTTCATCTTTATTAAACAATTGTTTCTGAGAAGTATCATGGAGATATACTCCATAAGAGTTCTCAAATCTAAAAACCACTGCTCCTAATGCATTATCACATCCTGATGATTGTCTGACACTATATTTATAAGGATTTTGACGGATCTCTTTTAATTTTGACGAAGTTATTTCGACTTCATTACCTTGTTTATCGTAAACTGAATAATGATGATCTGTTAAATAACTTTTGTTTTTTAAAATTTTTGGAAGCATTTCTTTTACGAAAATACTTTGGGGAACTTTCCAGTCAGGGGCTGTTGTAAAATAATTAATACTGCTTTTCAAAACCGGTGTTTTGGTAGTTGGCTTTCCAATAATTACTTTAAAATCAGACACAGTGCCCTTTTGATGAAATTCTAATGTATAAGAAGGAATATTTACCAGAATATATGTCGTATCTTCTGTATCGACCCATCGTAAACGCTCCATATTAATCACTATTTTTTCCATTTCTGGACGAGAATCCATACAATCATTTTCTGCATAGACTGTATTCAAATAATCCTGAAAATCTGTATAAGCTTTAATCTTAGGCTGAACATCAAGGATTGCCTTAAGAAAATCTTTTTGCTGTCTTGCATATAACAATATATTCTCTGAGCGAAATCCATTAATATCGTTGATATCAATAAACGATGAGGTGTACGAAGGATTGTATTTTCCAAAATGCAGATTATTGATGAAAGTAATAAGAGCATCGGTCATCAGAATATCGAACACCGCTTGTTCTTTCTGATTTATTTCAGCAGAAGTATCTCTCAATTTTCTTAAATTCTCTAACGAAAGAGTTTCCGGATGATAATCAGATAAAGGCAATCCGAATCGATAAGAATACTCCAGCAACAACATTGCTATTTCTGGCTGATCTGATTTTTTGTTACTATTTATCCAGGCATATTCAGAATTATTTTTGGCATAAAACTGAATGACCGATTTTGGATAATGTAGTTTCGAAAGAGTAATGTTGTCTTTAAGTGAAGAAGCAATCTCATTAGTCATTTTCAAATCCTGAGCCCGTGTGATCATTGCACAGCAAAGAATAATTGTGAAGGTTAAAAGAGCTTTCATAATCTTGAATTATGTAGCAAATCTCCAAATTATAGCGGTTTCAAATAATGACTGCGGTCACTTAAAAAAATGATATAATGTTTATTAGTTTTTTAAATTAATAATTATAATTTCCAAATTTCATCGAATAAACGCTCTACATTTTCCTTTATAAAAAGCCCTGTTCCTTCAGCCATTGTAGTGGCAGATCCACACGCGATTCCCATGGAAAGGACTTTTTTATAATCTCCTCCTTTTACCAAAACAGAAACCATTCCGGCAACCATGCTGTCTCCGGCACCAACAGTGCTTTTCACTTCTACAGGCGGTGCCTCAATCTTAATTTTTTCGTTTGCTGAAAATAAAACAGCTCCTTGAGAACCCAATGACACTACTACAACCTCAGCTTTACCCTGCGAAATTATAAGCTGGGCAGCTTGATCTACATCATCTTCTTCCAGCTTATCTTTTCCCACTAAAATCGCAAGCTCCCCTATATTGGGTTTTAATATGAATACACCTTCTTCTACCGCTGTTTTCAGAGCCTCTCCAGATGTATCAATAACCACTTTACTACCCTTTGACTTACACATATTAACAAGTTGTTTCATAAAATTTGGATCAGTTTCTGCTGGTAAACTGCCACTAATTACTACAAAATCAGGAAACGGATTCACTTCCTCAACTCTATTTAGAATTTCGTTTTGCTCTTCTTTTGTTAAGAGTTCTCCAGGGAACCCAAATCTATATTGCTTATTATTAGAAGTATCTAGGACAGTGAAATTTTCCCTGGTTTCTGCTGTAACATAGAAAGGTCTTATATTCACCTGTTCGTCTTGAAGCAAACTTTCCAGTAACTTGCCGGTTCTGCCTCCTGAAGTAAAAAAGGCATCTGAATTTACTCCTAATCTTTTTAGGGCTCGAGATACATTAATTCCACCACCTCCAGCCTCATACTTAGGAGGATTACAACGTAATTTTTTTTCTGGAATTATATTTGAAACACTGCTGCTCTTGTCTACGGACGGGTTCAGTGTGATTGTTAAAACAGATTTTTTCATTTCTTAATTTTTAGAATACTATAGAATTATAATAGGTCTAATAGCCCACAAATCCGTTGGACACATCCAAATGTTAGTAACAACGGACAGCTCAAAAATTATTGATTCTATTATTCAAATTTCAACAATAAACCATACACTGCCAAATATTTAATCTGATCAACATCATATTTCATCGTGATGTTGATCATCTTATCTTCAATAAGGTTTCCTGACCTTTGAAATATAAATTTATAACAAAATGAAAACAAATGCAGAATTACAAAAAGATGTTCAAGACGCCATTAAATGGGAACCCCTACTAAATTCAGCAGAAATCGGAGTTATTGTAAAAAATGGAATCGTAACCCTTACAGGAACTGTAGATAGCTATGCAAAGAAATTACAGGCAGAGCATGCCACAAAAAATGTCTCAGGAGTAAAAATTCTGGTAGAAGATATTGAAGTAAAATTGCCAGATCCCCGGTCAAAAACTGATGTCGAAATTGCCGGTGAAATTATTGCTGCATTTAATGCAAACTCAATTATTCCACAAGAAAAAATAACTGTAAAAGTAGAAAACGGTTGGGTAGATCTGGATGGTGAAGTGTCTTGGGAGTACATAAGGAATATTACAGAAAATGCCGTAAAATATCTTCCCGGCGTCAAAGGTATTTACAATAATATTACCATTAACCCCGAAATCCGGAACACTGTTGAAAAGAAAGATGTAGAGCAGGCTCTTAAAAGAAGCTCAATTGACAGCAGTGAGATCAACGTATCAGTATCCGGAACAACGGTCACATTAACCGGAAACGTACACACCTGGTATCAAAAGGAAGAAGCAGGTCGCATCGTCTGGAAAACTCCCGGTATACAAGATGTAAAAAATGAGTTAACAGTGGATTATGAGTACGATCTATAATTCATTACTAATTCTTAAACGTTCCGGATTGTACATTTTGTCTATCGGCTGAAAATATTTCTGCAAATATCAATAATGGACAACCTAGCTATATGAACATTATAAACATCACATCGTGGAAACCTATTTTAAAAAAAACCTCAGTATTGTAGGCAACATAGCTTCATTCTCCAGCCGCTTTTTTAAAGAAATTTTCAAACCAGGCTTTGAGTTTAAAGAGTTTACACGACAGTGTTTTGTTGTTGGTTATCAGTCATTAGCATTAGTGACCATAACGGGTTTTATCATGGGACTAGTACTCACCATACAGTCGCGTCCTGCTATGGCAAGGTTCGGAGCCGAGTCTATGATCCCCGGTATGGTTTCGCTATCACTGATAAGAGAGATTGCTCCGGTTATTACAGCTTTGATTTGTGCCGGAAGGGTTTCATCAGGAATTGGAGCTGAATTAGGATCCATGAAAGTAACAGAACAAATTGATGCCATGGAAGTTTCAGCGATCAATCCGTATCGGTATCTGGTCGTGACCAGAACCCTCGCTACAACACTAATGATTCCGATTTTAGTACTATATGCCGATCTGATTGGAATCATGGGTGGTTTTATCGGGATCAATATGCACAGCGAAAGTAATGTAGAACATTATTTTTCTAACATATTTGAATCCCTGGAATACACAGATATTTTACCGGCGATCATCAAAACCTTTTTTTTCGGTTTTTTTATCGGGATTATTGGCTGCTATGAAGGCTTTAATGCTTCCGGGGGAACAAAAAGCGTGGGAAAAGCTGCAAATTCAGCTGTAGTCATCGCTTCATTGATGATCTTTATCATTGATTTGATAGCAGTGCAGGTAACTGATCTATTTTTTGAATTGTAATGGAAAATAATAAAAATTTGCTTATCAGGCATGACCAGTCAGCAACCGGTGCATCACTGATAGAATTTAAAAATGTTTACAAATCTTATGGCAGTAATAAGGTGTTGAACGGCATCAGTTTTACCGTTAAAAAAGGAGAAAACCTGGTCATATTAGGAAAATCAGGCTCTGGTAAATCGGTTGCTGTTAAATGCCTTGTTGGTCTTACTAAAGTGGATAAAGGAGAAATATTTATATCTGGAGAAGATATAACAAAGCTCAATGAGGAAGAACTCAACCGGATCCGGATGAAGATTGGTTTTCTGTTTCAAAACGGAGCTTTATATGACTCGATGACCGTCCGGGAGAATTTAATTTTCACATTACAGCATAACCAAAAGAACCTTACTGAACAGGAAATGGAATCTGCTGTTAAAGAAGCATTACAAAACGTAGGACTGGAAGAAGCTATTGATCAATTGCCGGCAGAGCTGTCCGGAGGAATGAGAAAAAGAATAGGACTGGCAAGAGCATTAATCATTAAACCGGAAATTATCATTTATGATGAACCGACCGGAGGTTTAGATACCATCACAGCCCGTGAAATCATTGAGCTCATCCGAAATATCGGACTAAAATATAATACCTCATCCATTATCATAACACACGATTTAACCTGTGCAAAATATACGGGTGACAGAGTCATCGTCCTGAAGGACGGTCTAATAAAAGCAGAAGGCAGCTATAAAGACATAGAAAATAATGCCGATGACTGGGTAAAATCTTTTTTTGAAAAATAAATAAAAACAGCCATGAGCAACGAGTCATCAAACAACTGGAAATTGGGAATTTTTGTCACAGCAGGCATCCTTCTTTTCATAACAGCCATCTACTTTATTGGGGTCAACAGAAATTTGTTTGGCTCTAATTTCGTCTTGCGTTCAGAATTTAAGAATGTCAGTGGATTAAAGCAGGGCAGTAACGTGCGTCTTTCCGGTATCAACATCGGAACGGTCAGTAAAATAGATTTCATTTCAGATTCATTGGTTCTGGTCAGGTTATTAATCAGAAAGGATGTACAAAAATATATTAAAACTGACGCCGTTGCCAGTATAGCATCAGACGGATTAATGGGTGATAAAATTCTTATTATTTCGCCGGGCACCACATCCACAACCATGGTGAAGGATAATGACATGATTGCTTCTTATAAAACCATTGAAATAGATGATCTATTCTCAAGTGTAAAACAAAGTGCCGACAACGCCAAAGCAATTACTGATGAACTTGTCGAGTTCAGTGCTAAAATGAATAACAAGAATAGTTTATTGACAAAAATAATGACTAATAAAGATTTTGCTGCGAGAATAGACAGAACTATAGAAAATCTAGAGATAAGCTCTCAGGAACTGGCAAAATTCACCCCCATACTGAGTAATAAAAACGGAACGGTTGCAAAAATATTTACTGATAAGAAATGGTCCGATAATATTGAAACCAGCATTTCTAATCTACAGAACAGCTCCCGTGAAATCAGTATATTCACCAAAAAACTAAATGATAAAAACAATGTATTTTCTCAATTATCTTCCAACGATTCTTTAGCTCTTTCAATCGAAAAGACACTGCGCAATCTTGAAAAAAGTTCTGATGATCTTATTCAATTTACTTCGAAAATAAATAATGATGAGAATGTGCTATCCAAGCTTACTAATAATCCCAAACTTGGCAGATCCGTTGATTCCACGATTATCAATATCGGGAAAGGTGTCGATGAACTCAGGGAAATAGAAGCCGCCGCGAAGAATAACTTTTTGTTAAGAGGCTATTTTAATAAAAAGAAAAAAGAAACCGAAAAACAAAAAAGATAATTCCTCTTAATCATTCAAAAGTATGATCCATTTATTCTGACCGCCATGCCAACCTACTACAAGATCCACAGAAAAGAAATAGGCCTTGTCATTGGGCTTGTACTCAGTGTGTTGTGCTTTATAACTAATCCTTTTGCATTATCTCATCACGCCAATCAGGTCCTTTCTGTCGCTGTTCTTATGATTGTCTGGTGGATATTTGAAGCGGTGCCTATGGCTGTTACCGCTTTAATACCTCTTGTTTTATTTCCTGCTTTTGGTATTTCTTCCATAAAAAAAGTCGCTGAAAGCTATGCAGATCCAATCGTTTTTTTATTTATGGGAGGTTTTTTCATTGCAATAGCCATCGAAAAATGGAACCTTCACAAAAGAATAGCTCTGGGAATTATAAGAATCACAGGAACCAATGGAAACCGTATCATCCTTGGTTTTATTATGGCAACGGGCTTCCTCAGTTTATGGCTCAGTAATACCGCGACGACCATGATGATGTATCCTTTGGCTATATCGGTCATTCATGTCGTTAAGAATCACAATAAAAATGAAAAAAATACACAAAACTTTTCTTTAGCGCTCCTTCTTTCCATAGCGTATGCCTCCAACTTTGCTCTAGGTACCGTCATTGCTACCCCGCCAAATGTTGCTTATGTGGGATATATTAAAGACAGGTTCAATTACACCATTGGCTTCTCTGACTGGATGATACTGTTTTTGCCGCTGACTTTAGTTTTATTATTAATGCTTTACGGAGTACTTGTCAAAATAATGTACCCTAATAATATTCAACATAATAATGAAGCCTCAAACACGATAAAAAAATCCCAACTTCAGTTGGGAGCAATAAGCAGACCCGAATTGCGGGTCCTGCTGATTTTCATTTTTACCGTTTTATTATGGATTTCAAAGGACCTGTTGAATAATTGGCAAAATTTTGTAATACTGGATGACACGGTTATTGCCCTATTGAGCGCCATTCTTTTATTCTTAATTCCATCCGGTAATAAGAAAAACAGGAAACCTGAAAGATTACTGGTTTGGCGCGATACTCAAAAGATGGCATGGGACATACTGCTGCTATTTGGAGGAGGAATTGCATTGGCCAATGCTCTTGAGGTATCACAATTAGCCAATGAGTTTGCCAACGGACTGGCTTACATTACTACAGGTAATCTGCTTTTAGTTATACTGACAATATCTGCCATTTCTATTTTTTTAAGCGAAGTGATCAGCAATCTGGCTTTAGTCATGATCCTTTCGCCCGTTGTGACTACTTTAGCCCTATCTTTGCATATTGACCCCCTTCTACTTGGAATTCCAATGACATTAAGTGCAAGCTGCTCATCTATGCTTCCTATGGGAACTCCTCCAAATGCAATAATTTTTGCCAGAGGAAACATCAAAATTCAGACGATGATGAAAACAGGATTTGTACTTAACATCATTTGTATCATCATCATTTCGGTGGTATGCTGGTTCTTTATCCCCATGATGCCGGGTCTGAAATTATAAAACCAAAAATCTTATTAAAATTAATCCTCTTTTATTTTAGGTTTAATTTCTTTGATATACATTATCAAACTTTCTTCAATACAAGCGAAAGCTTCTTTCTTGTTTTTGAAACCAAATACCTGTACGGCTTTTCCTTCCAATTTTTTATATTCTTCAAAAAAATTCTGAATCCCATTAAGGGTGTAAGCCGGCAGGTTTTCAATATCATTGATATGCAGTAAGGAGGAATCATTTTCCGCCACGGCTATTATTTTGTGGTCTTTTTTATCCTCATCTGTCATTTCCAGTATTCCTATTACCCTTGCATTAACCAGAGTAAGCGGAACAAGACTTTCCGAACATAAAACCAAAATATCTAGTGGATCTCCGTCACTGTAGTAAGTCTGTGGAATTATCCCATAATTGGCAGGATAATACATAGAAGATAAAAGAATTCTATCTAATCTTATTAATCCTGAGGGCTTGTCAATTTCGTATTTTGTATGGCTGCCACTGGGTATTTCAATAACTGCTGTAACTATTTGCGGCAGATTCTCTCCTGGTGAAACGTCATGCCATGGGTGTTGATTTCCTATCATTGTTTTAATATTAATTGTTTTATTTTCGTGGTTATTAATTTATTCCTGTAAATTTCAAGAATATAGTATTCCTAAAAAATGATGGTCGTCACTATCCTTTTACTTTCCTATTCTTTTTACATATTTATAGATCTCAAACCATAAAACAGAAACCGCTGCGATTAAAACAGTCATCCCCAATTCGCTTATATTGAGTGCCGTTACTTTAAAGAATAGAGAAATTGGCTTTACATATAATATGACTAAAAGCATTATCAATACTGAGGCAGAAATGCCGATAAGTAAAGGATTACGGTTTCTGAAACTTTCCAGCACACTATAAAAGAATGATCGGTTGACAAAACTCAGCGATATGTTGGCAAAGATCAGCGTACTAAATACCATTGCCCTTGTCTTTTCTTCGCTTCCACCGTTTTGAACTGTAAACTGATACGAAAATAGAACTCCGAGAGTAATTACCACGCCCTGAACAATACTGATTCCCAGTTCATTTAAACTTAAAAAAGTATCTCCCATAGCTCTTGGAGGCTGTTTCATTGTGTTTTTTTCCATTGGTTCATTTTCATAAACAATAGAACAAGTCGGTCCCATTACTAACTCGAGGAAAATGACGTGAACAGGAGTAAATATATGAGGAAATATCCATCCCAAAAACAGAGGCAGAGAAACCGTCAGAATAATAGGAATATGAATGGAAATAATGTACTGAATCGCTTTTTTAATATTGGTATAAATTCTTCTTCCTGCAGCAATTCCGACAATCAGTTTTTCTAAATCATCATTCGTAATAACCAGTGCTGCAGCGGATTTGGCAATTTCGGTCCCTTTATTTCCCATTGCGACACCAATGTGGGCAGCTTTTAATGCTGGACCGTCATTAACTCCATCTCCAAGCATCGCTACCACTTCACCTTTCTTTTTCAGGGTATTTACAACTGCAAGCTTCGCATCGGGAAACATTCTGGTAAACAGAACCGTATCCTCTGAAATCTGCATCAATTCTTCTTCAGAACGTCCTATAATATCACTTCCATTGATTGCAGGAGCATCATTTTTAATTCCTGCCTGAAGCGCAATCGCATTCGTTGTATCTGCATTATCACCCGTAATAACTTTTACCTTAATTCCTGCATCATAAATATTTTGAAAGACCTCCTTTATTCCTTTTTTAGGAGGATCATAAAAAACGGTCAGCCCTAAAAATTCAAAATTAAAATCCTGTTGTTTTTTTGGAAAGCTGTTTCCTTCAAAATGAGACTTCGCAACTCCCAATACACGATAACCTCGCTGTCCAAATGTTTTTATAACGTCTCTTATTTTTTCTTTTTCAGGATCTGAAAGCTTGGAAACACTTAAAATAGCTTCGGGAGCACCTTTCGCTGCAATGATTCTGTCTTTATTTCTATTTTCAAAAAGGTGGGTCATCATTGGGGGTTTCCCTTCAAGCGGATATTCGTGAAACATCTGATATTCTTTTCTTACATCATTTTTTTGAGTTTCCAAATATGTTTTATGTAGAGTAATTTCCATCGGGTCAAAAGGGACTGGCTCACTGCTCCACATTGCATAATTAATCAGTTCACTTAAATCATCATTTTTAAATTCCTTTTCTTCATAAATCCTGTCGGAAAGGTAATTATATAAATGTTGAAGCTTCATTGAATTTTCAGTAATAGTCCCTGTTTTATCAGTGCAGATAACCGTGGTACTTCCCAACGTTTCCACAATGCTGCTCCGCTTAATAATAATTCCCTGACGCATCAGTTTCCAGGCACCTAAAGCCATAAAAGTTGTAAATGCAACAGGAATTTCTTCGGGAAGTACAGACATTGCCAATGTTAATCCACTAAGAAGGCTCATTACCAAATCTCCGGTTTTGATATAACTGAAGATACAAACCATTAGAAAAATAACGATCCCAATAACTGCCATCCATTTTACAAACTTCCGGATCTGGATCTGCAATGGCGAAATTTCTTCTTTTATATTCAGTATTGATTCTCCAATTTTACCGACACGTGTTTCTTTTCCTATTTTTTGTACCTTAAAAACAGCCAACCCCGAAACCGTCACAGTTCCGCTGTATACGAGATTATCCTCCGAGTTGCTGTCCTTGAAAACCGAAAAGCTTTCTCCCGTAAGTGAGGATTCATTAACGGAAAAATCATTGCTATGCAAAATCTTTCCATCAGCATTTATAATTCTACCCTCCTCGGTAATGCATAAATCACCTACCACAATCTCATGTGTCGGAATTTCTACTGCCTCTGAGTTTCTGATAACCGTACTTAAAGGTTCGTTGAGTTTTTCAAGTTCTTCCAACGCTTTTTTACTGCGGTTATCCTGATAAAAGGATATTGCAGTCACCGCTACAATTGCCACAAACATAAAAGCAGCCTCACCATAATCTCCCACAATCACATAAATGATTGAAATAATGATCAGTAAAATCAGCATCGGTTCTTTTAAAATACCAATGAGCAAATCAAACCAAGTGTTTTTATGGATAGCTTCCAACCGATTATATCCATATCGTTGTCTGGAAGCTTTCACTTCATCGCTGGTGAGACCAGTAAGATTTTCGGGTAAGTTGTAAGACATATCAAATAAATAGGTTATCTAAAAATAAGCAATTAATTATATACAAATGGCATTTCCCTGCCTGACCAGTATCATGTTTCATCGTGATAGATCTCATAAAGTTTTTGGAATTTTGATTGATAAATTATGATAATGAAAACAAATGTTCTGTAAAAACATCTTCAATATGAAGTTTTGCACGAAGTTCTTTTCCAAAATACTTTAAAAAAGGAAAAACCAGGGGTTACAATTTAGTTCTTAATTTAAATCCATTCTAACCAAAACATTTCATAATTTTGATTAAGTGAAAAAGTTGATTTCAATATTGCTGTTATCTTTATATTTGGTTTCCACAACCGAGTTATATCAGCTATTGAAAATCCCCGATTTGATAGAACATTATTGTGAGCACAAAGCTTTGAATCCGGAAATGTCTCTCACTGCGTTTCTGAAAACGCACTATGATCATCCGGTTAAAGACGGAGATTATGGCAAAGACCAAAAATTACCGTTCATCATTCATTCAGCACCTCTTGCATTGTTTTTTACTATTGAGCCGGGATTCCGTTTTGAAATTAAAAATGAGAGTTTCAGACAGGTCAGATCTCACAAAATTCCTTCTTATGACGAAAACTTTTGCTATAAAGGTTTTATAAATTCTGTTTGGGAGCCACCAAGATATTCTTAATCATAATTATATGTCATTACATTTGATCATGATCTGATTAAACGATGACTTCTTTATAAAGTTGATGACCAGCTTTATACATTTTCCCTATATCAATACAAATCATTATAAAATTTTAGATAATGAGAACATTACTTTTAAGCCTGACAATGGCTATGCTTTCAATTATGGCACAAGCTCAAAACCGTTTTGAGAATGCTAAAAAACAGGCAACAGAAAGCAAAGAACTGATTTTGCTCAATTTTTCCGGTTCAGACTGGTGCATTCCGTGCATTAAGCTTCATAAAAACATTATCGAAACTGAAGATTTCAAAAAGTTGGAAACCGAAAATATAATTGTCTACATCAACGCAGATTTTCCACGAAATAAGAAGAATCAGCTTTCTCCCGAATTAAAAAAAGAAAATACCTCACTTGCAGATCAATATAATTCGAAAGGACTGTTTCCTTACACACTTTTATTGAATTCTGAAGGAAAAGTACTGAAAAGCTGGGAAGGTCTCCCTTCTGAAAACGCTTTGGCTTTCAGCAGGGAGATCAGAGAAATCAAAGAAAATCAAAAATAGCAAGAGAATGATGTTAAGAGAATTCAAAAGACCCCAGAAATTAATGGGAAATGCTTTTGAAATTACCGTTGTCAACAATGAAGAAAAGACTGCGCAACATCATATCGACGCAGCCGTTGACGAAATCCGGAGAATTGAAAAATTACTGACGACTTTCAATGAAGAAAGTCAGACCAACCTCATCAATCAAAATGCAGGAATACAACCTGTAAAAGTTGACCTGGAAGTTTTTGATTTAATTGAAAGAAGTCTGAGAATCAGCAATATTACAGACGGATATTTTGACATTTCTTATGGCGGAATCGATAAAAGTTTCTGGAATTTCGACCGTGAAATGAAACGGCTTCCTGATCCCGAATTAATCAAAGAACATTTGAAGTTGGTCAATTATCAGAATATTCTGCTGAATCGTGAAAGCCAGACCGTATTTCTGAAAGAAAAAGGAATGAGGATCGGTTTCGGAGGAATCGGAAAAGGGTATGCAGCGGAAATGGCAAAAAGACTTCTCCAGAAAAGAGGCGTCGTTTCGGGAATTGTAAACGCTTCCGGCGATTTGACGACTTGGGGAAATCAGGCAAACGGAAAACCGTGGACGATCGGAATTGCCGATCCCGATAATGCAAAACAGCCGTTCTCATATATGAACATCACCGATATGTCCATCGCTACCTCAGGAAATTATGAAAAGTTTGTGGTCATCAACGGTAAAAAATATTCTCATACCATCAACCCAAAAACAGGAATGCCGGTTTCGGGTATAAAAAGTGTTACGATTTTTTGTCCCAATGCAGAAATTGCCGATGCCATGGCAACTCCCGTAAGTATTATGGGAATCGATTCTGCGCTCAATATGGTGAATCAGATCAATCATCTGGAATGCATCATCATCGATGATCAGAACAAAATATATTCATCTCAAAACATTAATTTAAAATGAATCCATGATTGGATTTTAAATTTTAAAAACAAATTTAATTCAAATGAAAAATTTCATAAAAATAACCACAGCAATTTGCTTTTTAGTAACCATCGCTTCTGTACAATCCTGTACAACCGTAAAAGAATACGAAAAAAACAAATTAAACGATGCTGAAATGGTTCTTGGGAACAGAACTATAGAAAAAACCGAGCTGAACTTTCAGTCTTATAGAGAAGGTTCCTCGGGAGCCAATGCAGGAAAAGTTGGCGGAGGTTGCGGATGCAATTAGATTAATAATTACTAAAAACTTGAAATTAAAATGAAAAAAGTAATTATTAGCATTATCACTCTTTTTGGATTCTTCAATGTTCAGGCACAGGAAAATACGAATAGTGAGCCTTCTAAAAAGCTAAGTCTGGATGAGATTAATCTTGTATCAAGCTATTACAAACAGGACGGGAACAATTCGGCGGTAACAGGCGGAGTTGGAACTGAGAAATTAACAGACATTTCCAATACCATAGATGTAACAATGGTGAAATACGATAAAAAACTAAGAAAAAACAAATTTGATTTTAGTGTAGGAATCGATCACTACACTTCTGCCTCTTCCGATATGATCGATCTGAAAGCCAATTCATCAGCATCTCGTTCAGATAACAGGATTTATCCAACATTGAACTGGAGCCGTGAAAACGAAAATAAAGGAACTACTTTAATGGCCGGTGTTTCGTTTTCTTCAGAATATGATTACCAGTCTTATGGTGCCAATATTGGCTTTGCGAAAAAAACGCCTGACAAAATGGGAGAATTTACAGCAAAATTCCAAGCTTATTTAGATCAGGTAAAACTGATTGCTCCAATAGAACTGCGAACCGGAGACAATAACGGAACAAGCGGCAGAAATACTTTTGCCTTATCTCTCTCCTATTCACAAATTATCAATCAGAATTTTCAGGTTGAGTTTTTGGCAGACGGTATTCAACAGACAGGGTATTTGAGTTTACCTTTCCATCGTGTTTATTTTACCGACAATTCTGTTCATCAGGAAGCTTTACCGGATAAAAGGTTTAAAATTCCTTTGGGAGTGCGCGCCAATTATTTTTTAGGGGACAAATTTATTGTAAGAGCTTATTACCGCTATTATACTGATGATTGGGGCTTAAAATCCAATACGTTCAGTTTAGAAACACCTGTCAAAATCTCTCCATTTCTTTCGGTGAGTCCTTTTTACAGATACTATTCTCAGACTGCGGCTAAATATTTTGCGCCTTACCAGCAACACACTGCTTTTGATGATTTTTACACCAGTAATTACGACCTATCGAAATTCGACAGCCATTTTTACGGAGCAGGAATCCGCATCAGTCCGAAGAATGGATTATTTGGCGTCGAACGTCTCAATATGCTGGAAATCCGATACGGGCATTACACCAAATCTGTGGGTATGAAGTCTGATATCATTTCGCTAAATTTAAGATTTAAATAAATCAGATTAATTTTGACTTGTCAGATTCTATTGGCAAGTCAATTTTTTTAAATTTAAAAAATGGCGACAATATATTTAAATGATTAAACTTAATTACATACCCGTAATTTCGGTTTTTCTTTATAGTTGGTACATTCAAATATATTATCACCTCAATTTAAAGACATCACATATTTCCCAAACTTATAAGTATAGATTTTTTGATTTCAAATATTTAATCAACTCCATGGGGCGATCTGTCTGAATAATATTGACACCCTTCTGCAAATACCAATCATAAACATTCGGGTTGTCTAAAACTTTGTCATCATTATTTCCTGCATTGTGATGAGGCCACAGTGAGTTTACCCAAATTTTGACCTTCTTCTCTTTTAATTTTTTAAAATCAATCAAATTATTTTCTGTAGATCCGATGGTAAATTCAAAACCGTAAACCTTATAATTTTTAAGATATTCTGAGATATTCTTAAGATCTTTTTCGTCCCCCAATTTTATGATCGGCATATAATGAATATCTTTTTTAATGTCTCCGTATTTTCTGTTGAACTCAGTATAGGATTCATGACCTTTAAACAAAATTTGATCAAGCATATTTCGCTTTTTTATCAGGGGATAAACCTGTTTGATATAGTCAAAACCTTTGTCCAGATTCAGAAGGATTTTTCCGTCACTAAGAACCAGAATTTCTTCCAAAGTCGGAACTTTCATTTGTGTTTCTACTCCTAAACCGTCTCTTAGATTGAGTTTTTTAATTTCTTCCAGAGTAAAGTCTGATGGTTTTCCTCTTCCGGTAGTCGTTCTGTCAATAGTATTGTCGTGCATTAAAATCAAGATACTGTCTTTGGTCATAGCAAGATCTATTTCTGCCATATCTACTCCTTTTTCAATAGCTTTTTTAACTGCCCAGACAGAATTTTCAGGAGCCTCTCTCCAGTCACCACGATGAGCAACTACCATTACTTTATCATCAGGGAATTTAGACAATGACACTTCATTTTTCTGTGCTGTCAGAAGCAATGAAGCCACAAAGAACAATAGGATCGTTAATTTGAACATATTTTTTAAATTTTAAAGTATTGATTGATTTTGAAAGTCTCACCCCGAGAAAGTAAGTGTAAAAAAATTTAATTCTGAAAGGGGTCGGGATGAGATGTTTTCAAATGATATTTTTAATAGCCCGGATTTTGTTTAATCGCAGGATCTGTATTGATTTGCCCTTGCGGAACAGGCATCAGCAAATGATGATTATTGATCTGAGCAGTACTGTATCCGGGATTATTGGTGAAATAGCTTGTCATCACCGAAATAGCCATACCTGTTCTGATAAGATCAAACCAACGATGACCTTCTCCAACAAATTCAAGTCTTCTTTCTTTACCTATTTCATTCAAAAGGAGGTCTTTATTTGAAAAATTTACAGCAGAAATTCCGGCTCTGGTTTTAATCTTATTTAAATAAATATTAGCATTGACAAAATCATTCTGTTCGGCATACGATTCTGCCATCATCAGAAAAACATCTGCCAATCTCAGCACTACAAAATTACTTCCGCCATCGGCGATCGTATTTGAGGTTTTTACCAATTTTTTACTGAATGGAATTCCGTTTGAAGTGAGACCGATATATGCAGAACGTCGTGTATCGCCGGTAGAATAAAGATTGTAAACCTCCTTCGTAGGAAGATTGTGACCTTTTGCTCCGGAAACCGATCCTGATGGACTGAACATCTGGAATGCCGTACTTCCTTCCGAATTACCGTTTAATCCTGAGGCAAACTGCACATCAAAAATAATTTCGGAATTGTTTTCATTGGCAACATCAAAAATTTTGGTAACATCAGTTAATAATTGATAACCCAAAGATTCAACTTGATTTAAATAACTCAATGATTCTGTATATTTTTTCTGTGTTAACAGCACTTTTCCTAAAATTCCAAGTGCAGCACCTTTGGTTGCTCTTCCTTTCTGTGTGGCAGTTGATGGCAACAGATTGATGGCTGCTTTTAAGTCAGCTTCAACTGCAGCATATACTTCAGCAACAGGCGTTCTTGGCTGACCGAAATAATCATTCACATTAGTAGTTTCTTTTAAAACTAACGGAACATCACCGAAAATTCTCACTAAATTAAAATACATTAATGCTCTCAGAAATTTCATTTCTCCAGTTCTCGAAGATTTTAATGCATCCGTCATATCCGGAATTTTACCAATTCTTGCCAAAATAATATTCGCTTGCTGAATTCCGATATAGTTGTCTTTCCAGGCACTGGCAATTAAGCTGTTGTTTGGTTGGATGGTAAAGAAATCAAGCTCGCCATACGTAAAGGCATCATTGGCAGGAACCTCATCGTAGGTATTGTCAGAAGGTAATTCTCCTAATGCCGGCATTCCCAACTGATATTGTCCTGTATATTGAAGCGAGCTATAGACCGAAACCACACCCTGTTCGATTTCCGCAGAAGTTGTATAGAATTGAGATGAAACTTTCTGTGCTTCAGGATTCACATCCAGAAGATCTGATGAGCATGAAGTCATGATTGAAAGACTGAATATTGTGATGAATATTTTTTTCATGATTTAAAATTTAAGATTAAAACCCATAGAATAAATTTTGGCTACCGGATAATATGCCTGATCAAAACCTTGGGTAAGAACATTGTCAGAAGTTGCGTCTATATTCATCCCTTTATATTTTGAAAGTGTGAAAATATTGTTTCCGACCATATATATCTGTGCGTTTTCTATACCGATATTTTTAAGTATTGATTGAGGTAGGTTGAATGCCAGACGAAGCGATCTTAATCTAATATAATCTGCGTCTTTGAAAAAGAGATTAGAAGTTCTGGCTTCTTTTCTGTTGTTTGAAAAATTCATATTGGGCATTCCGAAAAAACCATCCGGATTGCTTACCGCATTGTACCTGTTGTCAAAGTAGTATTGTGATGCCATTCCGAATCCTTCACCAGATTCTAGAGTCGTTACGGCATCTGCATTATATATTTTCTTTCCAATTTCGCTGTACAAAGTGAAACTTAGTTCAAAAAGCCCGTACCTGAAATTGTTATTAAACCCGATGATATATTTTGGAACTCCACTACCGAAACTTCTTTTATCATTCACATCAATTTTTCCGTCATTATTCAGATCTTCCATGATGTAGTCTCCCACCATTGTTCCGGTGATGTGAGCTGAATTATTAATCTCTGCCTGATTTTTGTAAATCCCGATAATGTTGTAGCCATACATTTCTCCGATAGAACCGCCCACTTTTGTGACAGAAAAATTGTTTTCCCCGGTGATAATCTGATTCTGACCATTCGCCAAAGCCAAGACTTCATTTTTATTGGTCGAAAAATTTAAACTTCCTGAATACGTAAAATCTTGTGCGATGTTAAAAGTTTTTGATGCAATCTGTAATTCAAAACCTGAATTTTTGATCTTTCCGATATTCTGAAGAGAAGTACTGAAACCCGATTGCTGCGGAACGGGAACATCCAGTAGTAAACCGTCCCGGTTTAAAATATAATAATCTGCAGAAATATTTAAGACATTTTTAAATAATGAAAAATCAATCCCGAAGTTATTGGATTTTGATTTCTCCCAGGAAATATTCGGGTTTGGAGCCGTCGCCGTCGTATAACCTGGTGCTAAAGTATTTCCAAAAGTATAATTATCGGGATTCATCAGCGAAAGAGCACCGAAATTTGGGATCTGATTGTTTCCGTTGCTTCCTAAACTGTATCTTAGTTTTAAGTCGGTAATGATATTGTTTTCAGGGAAAAAGTTTTCATTACTTACTGTCCAACCGGCAGAAAATGCATAAAAATCTCCCCATTTAGAGTTTTTACCGAAACGTGAAGAACCGTCTCTACGGTAGGAAGCCATTAGATTATACTTATCGTCAAACGTATAATTGATTCTCGTAAAATAAGAAAGCAATCTCCACTTGTACTGCGTTAATGTATTTTTAAAAGCTGTTCCGCCTGCAATATTTCGGATACTGTTATCCGGAAAAGAAGTTGCTTCGGTTAAAAGCTGAGTGTTGTCTTCCTGCTGGAAAGACTGTCCTCCAATTGCATCGACTCTGTGAGAACCCCATTTTCTATCAAACGAAATTACGTTTTCTATCAAATAATTTTTCCTGATATATTCTGTTCTGTTGGCAAAAGTTACATCCGGTGCCGCAGCTCTGTAGGCTCCAACTGTAGAAGGATCAAAAAAGTTGTATTCGTAATTGGAATAATCTCCACCTACAGACAATCTGTATTTAAGACCTTTCAATAATTCTAATTCTGTAAAAATATTACCGAATGTTTTGAACAAAGTATATTTTCTGTTTGTCATTTCCTGCACCGCAACCGGGTTTTCTACCAAAGCTCCGTCTGTTGCAGTATTGCCTAAGATTTGTTGAGAAACAGCTAAACTTCCGTCATCATTATATACTTTGAAGAATGGATACATGGCTGTTGCCATTTGCAGCGGATTATAGCTTCGGGAGTTTTCTGACGCATTGATTGTACCTGTTGCATAAGAAGGGGTCATGGTTACGCCGACTTTCCAACGGTCTGTAAGATCAGTTGACAAATTGATGCTTGTTGAAAATTTTCCATAATCAGTTCCGACCACCAAACCTTTCTGATTAAAATAACTTGTCGTGAAGGCATATTTACTTTTATCGCTTCCTCCCGTAATATTCAGTGAAGTCTGACTTATGGGTGCAGGTTTCATAACGGTATTGAGCCAGTCGGTATCGGTCAGGCCCGGTTGTTTAGCTAAATAAGGTTTAAGATAATCAGGAATTAATTCTCTTAAAGAAGCTCCTTTGCTTATTCTTATTGCATTGTCATCAAAAATACTTCTGTTACTGCCTTTAGACAGATAATTATTGTCTCTTGCTTCTTTCAGGAAAATTGCCATATCATAAGCATTCACCAGCTTTACGTTATCACTCCGCATCTGCATTCCGTAATAGGTGTCAAAAGAGACGTTCATTTTTCCTTTCTTCCCCTGCTTGGTTTCGATAATGATGACTCCGTTTGCACCTCTCGAACCATAGATTGCGGCAGAAGCGGCATCTTTAAGAATGTCAATTTTAGCAATAGAATTAGGATCGATGGCATTTAAATTTGAGCCTTCCGTTAAAGGAAGTCCGTCTACAACGATCAAAGGATTTGAGCCCGCTGTTAAAGTTCCGATTCCTCTTACTCTGATGGATGGTGACCCTCCCGGATTGGCGTTGGCCTGTGTAATCTGCACTCCTGTTGCTTTTCCTGCGATGATATCTCCAAAGTTACTGGAAGCAATACCTTTCATCTGTTTCTCATCGATTGAAGAAATAGAACCCGAATTGTTTTTCTTGCTCTGCTTTCCGTACCCCACCAAAACAACTTCATCGATTGTTTTTTCTCTAGATTTTGCAGTGTCTCTAACGAAATTGACAAAATCATCAGTTTGAACTGCATTGACTTTTTGCTGTTTGGCTATCGCCCTGGTATTGAGACGCACGGTCACTGTGTTTTGATCTACATTAAAATCAAGACCTACATTTTTCTTCAGATAATCTAAAGATTCTGATAAAGATTGATAATTAATCCGAAATTCATCAACCTCGATGTTTTTTAAATCTGAAACAGAATAAAAGAATTTGACTCCATGAGCTTTTGACAGTTTCTCAAAAACTTTGTTTAATGGAATTTTCCGCTGATTGACGGATTGTTGAAAACACTTGTTAGCAGTTGCATAGGAAAATTGTGATGCACACAAAAGCCCTAACAACATCATGCTAATTGTTGTTTTTTTCATAGCTTTGCTGAAATTAGTTGTTATTTGACTGATTTATATTCAATGCATCGGTAACCCCCATTACCGCTGCATTATTTTTTTAGAATAATATGATCCTGTGATTTTTTGTCAACATTGAGATTAAAAGGAAAGCTGATGGTCTGCAGTACTTTTTCAAGATTTCCTGTGATATCCCCATCAATGATATTGTTTTTATATTCTTTCGGATATTCGATTGAAATATTATAGGTTTCTTCCAGTTTTGAAACGGCAGCATTGAATTTCATGTCATTGAAGTCAAACTTTCTTTCAACCTCGTGATCGTAAAAATGCTTTTCAATTCCGTTTTTGTCTGCGAACCATGTTTCTTTAGGCAAAAGAAATGTTGAATGGCCTCTGTAATCTACTTTTACTTTTCCTTCCTTCAAATAAACTTTATTGCTTTGTTTTTGATCTAAAGTAAACTGGGTTCCCAAAACCTGAACTTTAAATCCCTTGGCATTTACTATAAATGGTAAATTTTTATTTTTAGCAACATTAAAAAATGCTTTTCCTGTAAAAGAAACAGTTCTGGTTTTTGATCCGAAATCTTTGGCAAGCGTCAACTCACTTTGAGGTTCCAAGATAATTTTACTTCCGTCTGATAAAACGAATTCTTTTTTCACTTCTGAAGTTTTATATACTAATTCTTTCTGAGCTGAAGACGATTTTCCATTCTCCATAAAATACAAACCCATCAAGGTAAAAAGTGGCAAAAGCACCGCTGCAATGGCTAAGAATTTTCTACTGTTTCTTCTAAATTGTATTTTCCTTTCAAGTCCGTTCCAAATTCTTTGATCCGAAGCATCTTTTATTTTGCGGTTTTCTTCCGATACCGATTTCCACTGATTTTCAAAATCCATAGGTATTCTTTGTTCTTTATTAGTGAATACGTCAGAAAGATAAAATCGTCAACCTTTATTTTCTTTATTTAATGATTTGTTCATATTGGATTCATGGGGAAATATTTACAATGAAGGAAATCGATATGTAAACGGTGAACTAAGAAAGAGACTCATATTCTTTGCTAACTACCAATAAGACTATTGAAAATTAAAATGCAAAAAACATTGCGGATTGTCAACAACACTAAAATTTGTTATAAAATAACTTTATCTAAATTTTGATAAAGATTAAAAACTACAGTGTAATAACATTTTCGTAGGAGAGTTGGGTAAATATTGAAATTATCTTTTAGACAAAAAAATTCAAATTCGTCCTCAAAAACTTCAAAACCTTATTCACATGCTTTTCAACTGCTGTTTTGGATATATGGTTTTCCTTAGCGATGGTAAAAAGGCTGAGATTCTGGAGTTTATTTTTGATGAAAAACTCACGGCTTCTTTCGGGAACCTGCTCGAGCAGTTTTTCAATTTTTTGCAACTGATCTTCCTGAAGGAGTTTCTTTTCGATATCAGAGTTTTCTTCGGGACTTATTTGTTGAGAATTTTCCAAAGAAACATAGATCATTTTCTTTTTACGATAAAAATTGGAGATTTCCTGTTTGGCAGATTTAAAGATAATCGCCTCGGTTTGAGATAGGGAATCGGTTTCGGAACAGTATTTCCAGACGTGCATAAAAATATCCTGAACCAGCTCTTCGATATCTTCTTCGTCAGAAACATATTTAGCCACGAAAAAATATACCTTATGCTTATATTCAGAATATATTTTTTTGAAACTGTCCATTTGAATTACTTCTTGACGAGCTTTAAACTCATTTTTGCAAAGCTACTTAAACGTGCATGATTATAGATTAATGCTATATTAAATTTAGATAATTGAAGCCGATTCAATTGAGAATTTGAGTAGACTCTGTTAATAGCATTTGGAAACATTGGAATCTTCTTCCTTTATACTAAACTGAAAGTCAATCTTTTTAATTTCTAAAAATTATCCGAAAACTATATAGTCTGAAATTCTTTCTGAGGAATCAGATAACTGTCATTTGGAAGATGAGGTGGATAAAAAACTATCTATTCTTTTTATCTATTGTCTTCATCTTTCTGACTGGTGAATACATTTTTGTTTTGAGAAAAGAAATGGTAGACTGATAATCTCGCAGACATTTACTAAGCTCAAATAGCAAAACCTGGTAATAATCATAAGTTCCCTGAAGTTCAGTAATTCTTTGTCTTAAAATTTTATCATCATCTTCTGTAACTGTAATATTTCCATACAGGTCGTAAAATTGTTTGTAACGTTCAAAAACATTTATCAGATCCTGATGCTCTTTAGTATCAATTCTTTTCATTATACTTTAATGATATTGCTAAATTATTTCTTCATATTAATTCCATGTTGCCAATCGCTTTCCCACAATATTTTCAACGAATGATCCGGCATTTCATTCCCTGAAATTTTTGAGTAAATCTTGTTCAATGCAGAAGAAAGTATGGTTTCATTTGGGTCTCCTAAAGGTAATAATGGCAAAAAAGAAAATTCATTAACAGAAATCTGAGGTGAAATTCCGTTGCTGTATTCTCCTTCACTGTTGGCATTATATACTTTATAAATTACCGGATGAATTTGCCAGGAAATTTTAGGAGGATTATGCTTATCTTCAATAGCAAAACCTGCCATATCTTTTCCTAGAGTAGTTCCACCTACCTGAATTACTTCCAGATAAGGTTTAAGATTATTAATCACAATTTCTGAAGCCGAAGCTGTGCTTTCTGAAGTTAAAATATAGACTTTGCTAAGCCCTAAAGTATTAGCTTGTAAAATATTAAAACCCGGTGCACTTTTATCATAAGCGATTTGTTGTGAAAAATTCATTTTTACTTCACCTCCGTTTTTATTCCCTCTATAAATAATGAAAGGGGAATTGGAAGAAATCCCTGCCGGAATCATCGCACAGAGCGCAGCCGCAGAAGCTACCGAACCTCCGTAATTATATCTTAAATCCAAAATCAAAGCCTGAACTCCTAATGCTTTAAACTCAGAGAATTTCTGTAAAAGAAGCTGAGCCATTCCGTCCGGAAAATCATAAATATACAAATAGGCGGTTTTCTTACCATTGTGCTCAAAAATCTTTGAAACTAAAGACTGATCAAGGGTGAACCCGTAATATACCGTAATGTCTTTTTCGTTAGTAATATTCCCGTTATTCCAATCTCCGACAGAAAGATGAAGAACCGTGGAATTGATAATAGAAGACGATATTGTTCCCATATTTGCAGAAGTAATCACCACCCCATTAATTTTGGTAATCACCATTCCACGTTTCAGACCTGCATTTTGAGCCGGTGAATTCTGCAAGACCAGTTTAATAACCGTTACAATTTTTCCATCCGGCTGTTGAAGTATAGTATAATCAAAACCATACCTACTGCGAACTGATTTCGGATAAGTAGATGCATCTTTCGTATCCAAAATAAATGAAAACCTATCCTGTGGAGATAAAAGACTTTTGAAAAAATCTTGCGTTGGAAGACTATAATTAGGCTTTGAAGGCATGTGCTCCGCCCAATAATAATACCGTCTCATACTGTCTTGTACCCACAAATTGACAGATTCTGTGCTGCCTTCAGGAAAATCAGGAATTCCCTCATCATCCTGCCGGCAGGAAACAATCGAGATAAAGGCGAAAAATGACAAAAGCAGAAATTTAAACTGATTTCCGTAAAGATTTTTAATTAATGTTATATTCATTGTGATTTGGTTGAAAACAGTCAGTTATAATTTAAATAGGGTCTTTTTCAGATTCTTATAATCTCTTTTGTTCATTATTTACAGATAATCTGCTACATCAATATCGCCTTTTATAACTAAATTTCCGTTTTCCTGTTTTTCCTGTAAAACGATCATATTCACTCGGTCGTTATTGATGTATACCTGCTTCAATGTTACCATTACAGGAGTTGTACCGATATAAGGGGCGGTAGTTCCCGGTTTGTAGAGCTCCAGATAGACCGGTGTATTGATGTTAAAATTGTTGTAGACCTGAACAGTAGTAAACGATTTTTTCCCGATTTCATCAAAGGTCGCCAGCACAGTCCCGTTATCTCTTTTCAATACTCCCTTTACCCCTTCTAAAGCGGAACCTGAGAATTCACCAATATTTGGGAAAATGAAAACATAACCTACTTTTCCGAGATTCACTGTTGGTTTCACCGCAGAAGTCTGAAGGAAAATTCCCGGCAGGTTGAAGAAATTCAATGTTTTATATTGGTCAACATTATCGTAGTTAATATTGAATGTTTTGATTTCTGCTCCGGTATCTTTGTTAAAAATCCCAAGTATATCGGTTTCTCCTTTATCCAGCACAAAACTGAGTTTGGTAGTAATGTTATTGGTGTAAGACGTATTCCCGTTGATAGACACAGGTTCTCCGTTCAATCGAAGCTGTAAGATATCTGGTTTGGAGTATCCTTTAATATTGACCTCTGCCGGTTTTTGAGCTACATCATAGGTCTGCAACGATTCATCTGTGCAGGAAAATAAGCTCATCAATGCAGTGAGTGCAATTATCTTTTTCATATATAGATTAATTTATAATTTCAATTTTCTGTTTCATCTTACTGTATATACTTTATTTTAGGCATTTGCAAACAGTGAATCCAAAGAGAACTCCAACTAATAAAATTTTTTATTTTTATTTGATATTGAAATAAAGCCCTTCACCTGTTAAAACAAAGGGCTATATTTTTAAATATTTTGCAGAACAAGCTCTTGTATATTCGTTCTCTCTATACCGTAGCCATAGGCAGCATTCAATAGGGTTTAAAAAGAATATCAGTCATTGTTTTTTGATGAGGTAAAAAAATTATTTCTTGATAAACTTTGTTGTGCTTAGGTTACTGTTTGTTTCTACCGTTAGAGTATAAACGCCTTTTGGTAATTCACTTACGTTGACCTGTCCATTGCTTATCACCGTGGAAAGCAACTGCTGTCCTGCCGCACTATATACTTTTACAGTAGCTTTGGTTATGCTTTTCAGGTACAGCACATCTGTTACAGGGTTAGGATATACCGTTATCATAGATTTGGCTTTTGCTTCCGATGTACCTAAAACATTTGAGTCTGCATAAACCTGCATCTCGTCTATTTGAAAGGTATTTGATGAATTGGTATCTTTAAATGGTAATGTACTGATTGCTGATGAATTGCTTGCAAAGTTAACATTATTCCAAAATCCAATATAGATTTTCTGCCCTGCATACTGGGAAAGGTCAGCAGTTGCCTGGGCGAATAAAGCATTGCTATCAGCAATATAATCTGCGTTGGTAATGCTTAACAATTTAGGAATTACACTAGGATTACTGCCGTTATTATTAGCTGTTGTAATATCAGTACGGAGGGCCTGGAAATCGGCTACAGTAGGAACTGGTTTTGTCGGTGTGCTTACATAAACAAAAACGTGTCTGTTGGTATTATTACTTGCAGAAGTGGTATTATAAGTAATTACTCTCCCGATCATAGCCGCCAGAGTAATGGTTCCCGAAGCTGTCGTTAAATCTATCTCAGGCGAAATTACCCAGTCTTCAAAATCGTTGAGATAACCATCCTGAAAATTTGCCGGGCCACCAACAACATTTGGTTTATATGCACTGTGTCTCAAAACGTAATCGGGTGATACTTCCTCGTACATATTGGGAGTTGCCGCATTACGTACCACGTGTTTTCCTATATTCCATGTGTTATTATTATTGTTTCCGTCATAGAATACCCACCCGGCTCTTTCCTGTGGAGTATCAAAGGTATTTTCCCAAACAAGTACCTGTGCATTAGCAACACCAGATAATATTAGACTAAATAAAACTAAAAACTGGTTTATATTTTTCATAATTAAGGTAAAAAAAAGAAAACAGGCGGCAGCTTCCCGCCGCCTGCTTTCAGGTTAAATAATTTTGAGAATTAAAATGAATAATTGGTCCAAGTTCCATTATAACTCCAGCTTCTTGGAGAAATGCTCCAGCTACCTTCGTTAAAGAATGGATTTCCTGTTAAGAAGAACGTTGCTGCAGGAGTACCTGTTGCTGTGTTAGTGATACCCGATGTACCCGCTCCAGTAACAGCAGTTGTAAATCCGTGTGCATAAATAGTAGAAAGATTAAGTGCTGCTAATGCAGAACCTGTACCTTCTACTCTAATACCTGTAGGATATCCTGAAACCAATGCGTCGTTCAGGGTAAGCTGTCCGTATCTTCTTACATGAATTCCGTTTTCATATAAAGATCCCTGTGGCTGTTGAGTTGTAGGGTCTACAAAATTTTTAGCACCTATAATTGTAATGTTATTGATGATTGGGTGCGTAAGCAAGGTTGTAGAAGTACCTGTTGAATTGTTATCCAACTCAATTCCGTTTGAATCTGGGTTACCACCACTTAGACTATGAGTAGAATTATAATTAGCTAAAGCCAATGCATTGGTAATAGTACCTGTATAACCCTGATCAAAATCGAAGTTATCATCATCTGCAGCAAATGATACCAAATTAGAAGCATTTACTGTTCCACCGAAGAACTCGAAAGAATCGTCTTTACCATACGACACCTGAATGTGGTTTAAGGTAGTTCCTGAACCAACACCTCCTAATGTCAAACCGTTGATCTCATTACCTGAGTTAGGAGCTAAAAGGTCAAAACCGGCAAACTCTATTCGTACGTAAGTTAAAGATCCTCCGTTATGGGTAGAATTAGTTCCTCCGTACTGATATTCAGAACCGTTAAGCCCTTCAATTGTTGTAGTAGTATTTCCGTTATTTGTAGGAGCATCTCCCAAAATAACTATTCCACCGAAATCTCCGGGAGCTCCCGTTGTTTCTGCATCACAATCTAACAAATTATAGCTAGTAAATACAACTGGAGCCTCAACCGTACCGTTGGCATTTAATGTACCACCTTTTTGCACTACCAAAACACCACTTGCAGTATTATTCGCTTTTGGCTTAGATTTGATGTAAGTTCCAGCATCAATAGTAAGTGTAACACCACTTGGCACATTTAAAATACCGTCGATCTCCCAAATCTTATCTGCAGTCCAATGAATTGGAGCTGTAGAAGATCCCACATCCCCTGAAACCGTCTGAACAGGACGACTACAAACTGATGAATACTCTGCGGATGCAGACTGCATATTAAAGTTCGAATCTGATTCTGCTAAAGAATCATTTTGGCGGCAAGCCGTAAATGATAGGGCTGCCATTGCTACCAGAAAGAAATTTTTCATAATATTTAGTAATTTAGTAGTTTTGTCTCGGGCTTCGCATTTTATTGCCCGAAACTGGTTAATTAGCCGGGAGACAATGCCTTTTTGTCTCCCTTTTTTTTTGATTATCCCCACGATGCCGAAAGGCACAACATCGTGAAGGTCTTACCGAAACACTAAAAACCTTTGTAAAACCGGCACTTGACGAGCACGGTCGGTATGCTATACCTTCTAAGATTTCTCACTCCGAAAGGCGGGTTTTCCTCAGGTAATGTTTACGGTTGAATGAACGCTGCGCTTTTTCAGCTTACGGGCTGATGTTTTATTTTTGTTTCTCTGTCGTATCAAGTCTGTCGAGATATTTTATAAACTCGTCAACAGGTTTAAGATTACTCAGAATGACAATGAACATTTTAAAATGTATAATTTATACTCAATCCTAAAGTTCTGCCCCTGTATGCACGGAACAGGATTTTGTCTATATCCTTATCATACTTATCCGTCGCTCCGGGCATCAACCCCAAACCCTCCCGTGTTGCGGCGATAGTATTACCATCTGCTGTTTGCACCGAATAAGAATTATAATTGTTATAATATTCTATTACTCTGTTAAAAATGTTTTTAGCATTGAATTTTATTTCAAGATTTTTATCTTTAAGCAGTTTATATGAAACCTGTGCATCTGCCACTGCATAAGGTCTCTGGATTTCTTCTCCGTTATAGTCATATCCAACGGTAATATACTGCTCACCTTTAGCATTATAGAGGAAGTTTAGTCCCAACCGCTCTCCGTCATACGACAATCCCAGATTATATGCCCAAGGAGTCTGCCCATAGAGTGGGCGCTCTACCTCGTAGGTTTCAGCATCGTTTTCAGTATTGAAGCGGTTTTTAAATGCAACAACTTTCGTATCATTATAAGTGAAATTTCCACTTATAAATAGGTTTTTCAGCAATGTATTATCTGCTATAAAGCCAAGGTTTTTTCTTACCTCTACTTCAAAACCTTTAAGCTTTGCGTTGGCTGAATTTCCGTTATAGAGATATAAATTTCCTTCATTGGAAATATATCCTTCTCTTTCAATAGGGCGATCAATATCTTTGTAATACAATCCTGCAGAGATAATTTCTCCTAATCCCGGAAACCACTCAAACTTAAAATCGTAATTATCAATTACAGATGAAGTTAATTCTGTATTATAAATCAACGCATTAGCTACCGGATCAAAGTAAGGAAGACCTGTTCTTTCGTTAAACTGCGGACGCAATACAGAACGACCATAGGCTAACCTAAGATTCATTTTATTGGTCGGACTATACGTAAAGTTGGCAGAAGGCATCCATTGCCAAGCCTTGTCTTCAATTGGTTCTTTGTTAAGATTTCGTGAATCATCAGGATCTAATTGTTGTGAAATTTGCTCATATTTAAAATACTCTGCCCGAACACCCCATACCAAACGTAGCTTACTCCCCAAACGGTTATCCAGCATCAAATAAGGAGCATGTTGGGTAACCTCGCCCTCGTATTTGCTGTTTTTATACAATGGTTTGGTCTGCCAACCAATACCGCCTGTTGTGTAGTGGGAACCATCAAACCAATCTGCTAAAGCCCCATACATCATCAGGTAATTTTTTTCGGTATTGGGAACATCCCTGTTTTCGTCTACTCTCAAGAAGAATTTTTCCTGCTGGTTGGTATTGTTTTTCAATGCTCCGGCATAACCTACTTTAATATCATTTTTGAAGTTCCCCGTATCCATACTCCATTTGAACGATGTCCCAAAATTGTAATCGGTCTCTTTACTTTCTATATATCCTCTGGAAAAATTATTACCGGAATTATAAATTTGATTGTAGGTTAAAATTTCGTTCCCGATAAATTGATAATAGGTTTGATGTTGTGTATAGTCTTTTGTGTCTGATTCAACACCTGTTCTTGCTGCAAACCAGCTCAGCTCGGCGTTTCCTATTTTATGGCTTCCTTCCAGTTTATTTTGCAGCAAAGTCTGATAAACAGGATAAACCGTATTATCCGTATAAGGTCTATCCATCGACTGAAGCTGAGAAGGATCATTATTCGGAATTACTCCATTATAAAAATAGTTGTATGATGCCTCCGCATTTTCCGGCATTCCGCTTCCTCCGGTATATTCATTCCATCCGGTTACCATTGTGAGGGTATTATCATAAATATGGGTATATGAATTGCGGAACGAAAGTCTGTTTTTTCCTAACTGTAATCCGAAATTCAACATTCCTGCCACTGTAGAATTGTAAGTATAAGAAGCTCCTTTGTTTTTAAAGTTGTAAAATTTTACAGGTGCTAAGCCTTGCTGCTGTTCTTTTCCTATGGGTCCAGCAGTATCCAGCCAGTTTCCTCTGCCGGTGTGGTCTATATCTAATTTATTTTGTTCATTTCTTACAGTTACAGCTCCTGCAAATCCCCATTTGTTGTTGTTTTTCATCTTAAAGCTTTTTCCGAAAGCCAACTGATAATTTGAGTTTAGGTCTGCTGTTGTTTTAAAAGTAGAAAAGTTGTCTTTAAACTGTTTAGACTGCTCAAAAAACTGAGGATTATTCCAGTCCATTGGCTCCAGCCCTTTCGGGAAATCCCTTGTACCGTCATCATATCCCCAGTAATCGTTCTTTCCTCGCTGTCTTGTAAGAAACTTCTTAAACGTAGAAATATCGTTATAAGAAGAACCCATACTAAGCGTTAAGAAATCTTTATTCGGGATGTCTTTTGTATGTACTTCTACGTAACCTCCTGCAAAGCTGGCGTTCATATCCGGAGTAGCGGTTTTACTCACTACCACACTCTCTACCATTGCAGTAGGGATAATATCGAATGAAAAATTATTGTTATACGCTTCTGTGCTTGGAAGATTGATACCATCCATCGCCGCCGTATTCCAACGTTCACCCATAGAACGCACTACCACATATTTATTGTCCACCGTAGTAACGCCGGTTACTCTTTTGAGTGTAGCTCCCACATCGCTGTCTGGTGTTTTGGAGATTTGCTCTGCAGAAATACCGTCGCTCATCTGGGCTGCCTTTTTCTGCTGTGTCAGCAAACCAGCTTGTGTATCTGCCTTTCGGGTACCGGTAATCACTACTTCTTTGATAGAAGTTTCATTTTCAGATGCACGTCTCATCGCAAAAGAAACAGTATTAGTTTCATTGCCTTTTATTGTAAGCTTTTCTACTCGCAAAGAGCTGTATTTTTCAGCTTTTACGGTAAGTGTGTATTCTCCGGAACGAATATCCAGAGAAAAATCTCCATTGTTATCGGTAGCTGCAGTCTTTCCTGCAACACTTACTACTGCTCCTGTAACAGGGTCTCCAACTTCATTTACAATTTTTCCCGAAAGATGTCCGTTTCCCGATACTACAGCATTTGAGCCATTATATTTCAGAGATATTAAATTCCCTCTCATTCTGAAGGCTACCGGAAGCCCTGTGGTAATTTCCTGTAAGCAATCGTTCACCGGAATGCTTTCGCATTTAACATTTTTTATTTTAAGTCCTTTAAAATCTTCTTTAGAATAGGTAAGTCCCAAACCCGTTCTTGCCGCAAACTCCTCCAGGGTTTTAACTAAAGGGCTGCCTGCAGGAACGGCAAAAGATACTTTTTGTGTCAATTCCTGTGCTTGCAACGATACTGCAAAAAATACAGCCGCTACCGTTAGCCCACATTTCATTTTTTTCATTATTATTTATTTCCTTTTATTAGAAGAATATTTTATAGAATTGTCTACTACTTTTTTAGGGTATATATGTTATTATCTTTCTGAACTTCCATTCCTACAGCAAAAGCCAAGACTTCAATATTTTCATCTATATTTCCTTTAAGTTCCGCTGAGATCTTTTTAGTCCCTATTTCTGCAGGATAAAGAATATTGATACCGTAATGCTTTTTTACGACTTCTATAATTTCACTAAACGGTACCTCATTAAAATTTAAAGATTCTATTTTAGTACTCTTTCTGCCAGATTGTGTATCCGTATTTTTTGTATATACTGCTGCTGTACGGGCTATCCCGAAATTAGTCCACACCTGATTGGGTTTCAGATAAGATACCGGAACACCTGCATAAGAAACTGCAACCTTCCCTTCATAAAGATCTACAGCTTTGTTCTTGCCGGATTGTGAGATTTTAAAAACCGTACCCAAAACCTTGGTGCTGAAATTTTCAGCACGAACGATAAATGGATGAAATTTGGATTTTGCGACGGAAAAAACAGCATCTCCTCTCAGATCAACAATACGGGTATCTGAAGGAAAGGATTTGTCTACTGTAAGTTCAGCACCCGGTAACAGCGTAACTAATGAACCGTCTTTCAGCATAACCTTCCTGATAGTGGATTCTGCCGTATAAACATCCGGCATAAAAAAATTCTTATATATAACACTCCCTCCCAATGAAAACAACAAAACCAAAACAGCCGCAGCCTGATATATATGCTTTCTGAAAAAATGTTTTCTTTGTTTGTCTAATGCGGGAGCAAAATAGGGCTGTAAAACAGATAATACTCTTTCTTTTGATTCTCTTATATGAGCAGGATCTAAATCCTGATCGGCATCAATCCGCCATTTGTGTAAGATTTCCTTTTCTTTGTCTTCCAGTTTATTTACGGAAACTTCTCTTAACCATAGTTTGAAGACAAAGGCTTCAATCTTACTGTATTTAAAATTTTTCACTTGATTATTGAACTTATTTATTATTGATAAATGATTTACACTCTCATCTATAATACTCCTGAGAATCTAAAACTTCCCAAGCAACAATTAACATTCTCTTAACATGGAAGCTTGTTTTATCAGTATATAAATTATTCCATTCCAATAAAATCAGCTATTCCATATTATTCAGTTTATTTTCTTCATAAATAATTAACCCATAGCATAGGAAAATTTATAAATTGTTAATATTGATTTGGGTAATTTTGCAGTACCCATTATGAATCCAACTGACTATAAACTATTAAAAGAGATCAAATCAGGAAATCGCCCTGCATTTATGACATTCTATGACCGGCATTGGAATACTTTTTACAGTTTTATTTTTGCGCGAACCAAAAGCAAGGATATCACAGAGGAAATTCTGCAAAAGTTATGGGTAAGAATACTTGAAGATGCTGATTTTGTTCAGACAGATGAACAGCAAAATGCAAAAAATTATCTTTTACGTTTTCTGCATTTTCGGATTGTTGACCAATACAAAAGCAAAGAGCAAACATTAGTGAATGTAGAAAATCTGGACGATGAAACATTTGAGCTTACTGATTCTGAATATTTTGAAATATTGGAAGAAAATGATATAGGAGAGCTATTTGAAATGATTAATCAAATCGTATCTCAACTCTCCTCAACTGAGCAGAAAGTATATGATCTGCGCATCCGAAAAAATATGTCTGTAAATGAAACGGCAGAAGCTTTGGGATTAAGTAATAAAACGGTAAGTAACAATCTGAGCAAAAGTATCACCGAAATACGCAAACAATTAAGTCCTAAATATAAATCTTCCAAAAAGCTTATTTCAGCATTAATTTGGCTGGAAATTATGGCGAATATGAGTTAAACTTTCAATATCTATGAAGGAATAGTTTTCTTATTAGACCTTTTATAAAATCATGCTTACAACTATTTATCAGATAAAATTTAGGTGATAATATATCTGAATATACTAAACTTTAAATGTCAAACTTAATTATATGCGGTAATATTTGGTGTTTTTTAATAGTTGGTATATTTAATAATAAAATAAAGGATGCATGATGCACCCTTTATTTACAGATAGTATTAAGTATCTTGATTAATAAATATTGATGTAAGTAAAAGCAGTTCCTCCTGAACTGATTGTAAACCATTCAGTTTCAGAAACAGACCCAAGCTGATACGTAGGATAAGTGGCTCCACAACTTGAAATGCCTATCTGGAAACTATCATAAACAGTATTGGGACTGGAATTATCTCTGACATCAAATGCATAGAATCTCCAGTCTGTGGTGGGGGAAATACTTATTACATTCGGATGGTTATAAGGTAAAACGGTAGCAGGAGAAGTAGAAGACATTCGCACAAGAAAATCATTAACCGGGATCGGTGCAACATTGGCTGTATAATATTTCTCATAGGTAGCAGTTGTAGTCGGTGGAATCGTAAAATTGCCACTTGCCATAGTATTCCCCATATACAGTTCGGGTACACAGTTGGTAACATGATTAGCTCTAAGTCTTCCTGTCAATTTATAAATCGTGTAATTATTAATCACCAATGTACTTTGCTGCGCAAAAGCAGATACACTTAAGAATAAACAAAAGATTGGAAATATTTTTTTCATATGACTTATTTAATAGATGTTAATATAGCTGTACGTTATTCCTCCTGATGAAATTTTAAAAAATTCCGCATCTCCATAGGTGGTTGAGATATAACTGTCCCCTAGCCAACAACTGTTTGTTCCATCCCCTAAGTTTCCATTAAAATAGGTTTCAGGTACACTCGTTCCTCCGGATGAAACAGGTACACTTGTTCCAGCGAAGTACATTTGGAATTTAGTGTGTCTCCAGTCAGTCATTGTCGCAATACCGCTTGGTGGTGATAGTGAAGGGTGAGAGGGTGCTCTGGGAATTGCAGGACTGGTTGCACTTGTTTGCACAAGGAAGGATGTTATACCTGTCGCTGATGGATAAGACGACAACCCATAAACAGTTCCTGCAGGAACAACCAGCTCATTCGGTACCGCAGGTCCGGAAATGCTTACCATAGGATAACATGAGCCTAAAGGAGTAGCTATTAAAATTCCGTGAAAATCATACGTCGAATAGTTGCTTACAGTCAACTTGCTTTCCTGGGAGCTTAGCGATCCTGAACAGCCAATAATTAAAGCTAAAATTATTCTTTTCATAGCAATCAATTATAGTTTTACATTATTTCTTATCTGTGCAGATTTTTCCTCGTTGATCTGAATTGCCCAAACCAATATTGCTGAAATGTCACCGTTTGTTTTTTTCTGAATTTCATCTTTGGTGACACCCGTTGACTGTATTAGTTCCGTTGCAGAAGGCAAAAGTATTTTCTTTCTTCTATCGCTCAGTTCCGCTGAACCAGAACGTTTTTCTTCTTCTGTAGATCTGTTTGCCGGATCTCCAAGACTTTTCATTGCTCTGTCAAACTTTTGCATTTCTGTAGTTTTCATAGATTCTACTGTGTTAACTGCAGCACTCTCGTTCGTACAGGATAATAAAGTTATTGATACAATAACTGTAAAAAATAGTTTTTTCATAGTAAAATAAGATTTGATTGTTATAATGATTTAAATTTTATGTTAATATATTTATGATCTAAGTCCTATTCTATGGTCTATTGTTAAATCACTAACAGAAACACTATTCTGAATTTTTTACATAATTAATCATACACAATGTGAATTATTACACCATGCAATTTACTTATTTTAAGCACATATAACCAATTAATATATAAAACAATTGGGAATTATTTATAAATTATTACACAGAAATAAAAATATCTCAAAGAATTTCATTATGATAATTTCTGGAAAAAAAATTGATAAAGTATTACAGAAACGGGGAATATACAACTCTATTTTATCAATTAAAAAGTGAATTATTTTTTAATGTAGATTTTTGGAAAAGACCAATTTTCATGTAACAATTGATAAATTATCACAAAACCAAAGGAGGATTATTAAAGGTTCTTACAGAATATTTAGCTCATTGTAAAAAAAACCGATTAATTATTCATCTACCTGTTGAATAATTTGTTGGAAGCGAGTTTGCTTACACATTGAAAATTATTTTGTATTTAACCATTACTGAATTCAGGGGAAAGAAGAATTTCGAGAAATTATTCTGCAAAATTGTGAGTCGGCAACCGACCTGATCGACAATTTGCCTATTAAATTCAATAGCAATTTGGTTTGCAAATTTTACCAAATTACTCTTCATCAATTTATTATATAGAAACCTAATTGTTTGTATCAATGTGCTCTTTCAATCATCGGGAGCGAGGCAGGCAAAATTTCTTAGCCAAAGCTTTATCTTATATTTGCAATTAAAATCAAATTTAAACCTTTAATTAATCTAAACAAAAACTCCCATAAATACAGGAGTTTTCTTTTATTATTACAATATGTGTAAGAAATGAACAGGTCAAAAAGCATTCTGCTTCAAAAACGTATCAATTTCAGAACTTTCTATTTTAGGATTTGCACCGGAATAGCTCGCTACCAAAGCACCGACGGCACTGGCAAAATTAAGGGCTTCATCGGGATTTTGATCTGAAAGCAGTTTTACAATCAGGCTGGCTAAAAAAGAATCTCCTGCCCCTACTGTATCTGCTACTTTCACAGGATAACCTTCGTGTCTGTACAATTGATCATTCCATAACAAGATAGACCCGTGTTTTCCTAAAGTTACACAGATTGCCTTCGTGTTTGTTTTTTCTGATATAAACTTGATGTTTGATTCCAGATCCTCAGATTCAAATCCCATCCCGGCAGCAATTTCCAGTATTTCCTCATCATTGAATTTGATAAAATCTGCTCTGTTCATAAGTTTTTCCAGAAGCTGAATATTATAAAACGGTTTTCTTAGATTCACATCAAAAACTTTAAACATTTTATCATTGAAATCTAATAGGGAGAAAAGCGTCTTTTGGGAAACATCATTTCTGCAGGCAAGGCTTCCATAGAAAAAAACATCAGCCTCTTTTACAACATCCTTTATTTTCTCATCAACACTGATAAAATCCCACGCAGAAGGAAATTTGATCTCGTAAGTTGCGGAGCCACGCTCATTTAAAGAAACCTGAACAATTCCTGTCTCGTATTCCGGAGAAACAATGATTCCGGTGGTTTCAAGAGCATTTTCTTTGGTGTAATCCAGGATTACTTTTCCGTCTTCATCATTTCCTACTGCACTGATCATTGCAACGGGAAAGCCATACGAAGCCGTTCTGAGAGCCAGATTGAGAGGAGCACCGCCAATTTTTTTCTCTTCTCCAAAAACATCGAAAAGTACTTCTCCAAAACTTATTACATTAATTTTCTTATTGATAAACATTAATTGGGATTTTTGATATTGATATTACTGAATGAACTCTCTGAAGAACTAAAAATACTCCATTTTTTATTAACAATATTATAAATTCTGTTGGTGAACGCTATTTTATCATTGATATAGATAACACAAACGTCGTTGCTTATAGAAGCCGTTACAGTATATGATGTCCCTGAAACCGAACTTAACGAATAAGAATTCATAAGATCCTCCGAACCGGAATTCATTACATAAGCTGCGATTCTGTTATTTGCAGGTTCAAACGTAATCTTAACTCCGCTTCCGGCGTCGGTATCGTGTGCCAGAATAATTCCTGCTTTTCCGGCAGATACATTCAATGTAAAGTTAATCTGATTAGCTTTTTGAAGTTTCGAAAAAGTGACCTGAGAATTGGCAGATAAATTAAAGCTACTTCCATTCTGAGAAGCATTTCCAGTGATTTTATCAACTGACAGCACAGCATTCTGACCAAACACAGATGGTAATCCTGAAACAGGTTTCACAGCCAGTGTTCCGTCTGAATTCTGAACCAGTCTGTGAGCGACAATATTTCCTGCCCAGTCTTTTCCACCAGTATTATTTTCAGGAGTTTTTCTTGCGGTCCATCCTACCAGATAACGGTTTGTATTATCCGAAACCGTTTTAGCTGCATACAGATAAGAGCCGTCAAGACGGTCATTTTGAGGTGTAGTCCAAGGTCCGTTCGGCGAAGTCGAAATGCGGTAATGCGTTCCGGCATTGCTGCTCCAGTTTTCAGAAAAAACAAGATACCAATAATTACCCATTTTGAAAAGGTCCGGACATTCCATCATAATATAATTTTCGGAAGAGCTGGTTGTATAAATCGGATTTTCTACGGTCCAGTTTCCTGTTGACGGATTGGTAGTAGTAAATTTAAGTACAACTGCTTTCTTGTCAGAAGTCTGAGCAGAAACCAGCATCCAGTATTTTCCGTCTTCGGAATTAAAGAAAACGTGCGGATCACGAAATTCATAATCATAATATCCTGCCGGAGCAGTGATTTTAAAATTCTTGACCTTCGTCCAGTTTTTCATATCCGTACTTGTTGCCAAGAGAACGCTCTCCCGTGGATTGCCTGAAAGGAACGAAGCAACGGCGTTATGACCGGTATAATAGTAATAATAGGTATTTCCTACCTTTACAAGGCTTCCCGTTCCCACTCCGAAATCGGCTTCTGATGACGTTCCGTAAGAAATATGTCTTCCCTGATAAGTAAAATCTGTAAAATTACTGGTCTCGAAGCTATGAATATCGTGAAATCCTTCTCCTGCGGGTTTTGTTTTTGCATCGTGGAGAAAGAAAAGGTGGAACTTCCCGTTTTCATAATAAGGCATTACATCTCCTGCATAACCTTCTGTATAATAAGGATTGTTCTCTCCCATCCACTGATTGGGCGGCTGCGGAAAGATATTGGTTTTGCTGTAAATATCTTCCGGATTAACCTCCGTATCCGAATCGTGATTCTGACAGGAAAATGTTGCCAGTGAAAGTACGGCTGCTACATATATTTTTTTTATTGACATTGGTTCTGATATTAATGGGTTACAAGATAATTGAGGCTGTTCTCCGTCATCTTTTTGATATTATCCTGAAACGAGTTGGGCTGACTCGGGCTTCCGTTCACTGTTTCATTGTACCAGTCGTAGGCACCCATACAGATGACCATACATTTTTTATTGGCAGTTCCGCCGGGAAATTCAGCGACTGCAACACGTCCGTCCAAAGTATTATCCCAGGCTTCACTGGCAAGATTATTACCACCTGTCTGATTTCTCCAGCCGGCACCATTTACATATCCACCCCAATCCGGAAGGAACCACCAGGCCGTATGATTCAGACGAAATGTCCCTTTCTCAAGCAGATTCGCTTTGCCGGATTCGTACGTCTGAAGACCATCGAAAACCGGATGATTCTCATATCCTTTGAAAGAGATTCCCCAATCACTTCCTGTATCTACAAATCCGTTTGGAAGAAAATCTCCGAAAACATTATTCGGTCCTTTTCCTGCAGGAACTATTCCCAACGCGTCAACATATTGTGCAGCAAAGCTTGTTAGCAAAATATTTCCTCCGCCATTCAAATAGGTTTTGATTTTGGAAGTTACATTTGTATTCAGCGCATCGCCCGGCAGAGCGGTAGCCGAGTCAAAATGCCACCAGATCACATCAATGCCCGTAAGATTGGCTGCACCACTTGCGACATCTACCATCGAAACATAAACAGCTCCTGAATATTTTCCGAAAAGCCAATCAGAAGCTGCAATCTCATCCGGATTTATCAATCCTGTTCTTGTAGCAGCGGTTCCAAGGAATGCAACGGACGGTCCGGAAACAGGTGTTGTTACCTTAGCTGTATAAACTTCCGTAAGACTGCCATTAGAAACAGTAAACGAAACCGGACTGGTAAAATTAATCGTTGTTCCCGATGTAGGACTGATACTGACACCATTTGCGGTTTCAATAATCGGCTGCAATGCGGTAAGATTTGTCCCTTCCGGCATTGTAAGAGAAATGGTTTTGCCCGAATTATTGATGGTAGCCGATAATCCATTGATTTTAAAGCTGATAATCGGATCCTGAGCTTTTACAGTTACCTGATAATCTTTGTAAATGTTGCCATTTTTTACTTTGAATTTAACCGGCTGTGAAAAATCAATCGTTGCTCCTGATGCCGGCGAAACTACTGCTCCCTGCGGAATTTCAATAACCGGAGCCAATGTCTTAACACTTGTTCCATAAGGAAGCGTGACGTTGATTTTATCATTTTTATGATCAATTTCCCCTGAAACACCATTCACCCTGAAAGAAGAAATATTGACTGAAACATCCGTAACAAGCCCATCTTCCATGTGGCTGTCGCAAGACCATACAAATATCACTGAAACGAGCAACAGAACGAATATCTGGAATTTATTAAATATTGTTTTCATAATTACTAAGTTTAATAACCATTATTTTGTTTGTACAGTCCCTGGCTGAAATTGATTTGAGCCAATGGAATCGGGCAGTATTCTTCAATTCCGTGGTCAAACCCTGCCTGAGAATAGAAAGATCTTTTAGTTTTCTCGACAGAATAATAACTGTTCATCGTTCCTGCCGTAGTTCCCCATCTCACAAGGTCAAAGAAACGGCTTCCTTCCATGGCAAACTCCATTCTTCTCTCCCATCGTAATGCTTTTCTTGCAAAATCCTGGTTCCAAGTACAGTTTACGCCTGGTTCATATTTGCTGATCAAATTGTTGGAGGTGTAACTTCCTGTCAAAACCGTACTGTTCGCCGCACGCTGTCTTACTTGATTGATTAATGGCAATGCTTCGTTGATCTGTCCGAGTTCAATTAAGGCTTCGGCTTTCATCAGCAAAACATCAGAATAACGGATGATAATCCTATTTTTTGAATTGCCGTAAAACGGATCAACATTTACGGTACAACCGCATCCTACAGGCACATTTTCCTTTAAAGAAGCATAAAAACCATAAGTTGCCGGGCTTCTGCTCCAGCTTTCCTGAAAGATTTTGTTTTCTTCATATTTCCAAGGCAGTCCGGGCAGGGCAACCGTGTGATATAATCTGGGATCCACTTTGTAATTATTTAGCTGATTGTAGTTGAGATCAGTATCATTGTAAGTATCAAACATCGGTAATCCCTGCGTTGTCGTTTTAAATGCATTCACCAGATTCTGGCTCGGCTTATGAAAATCACAACATCCCAGACCTTGAGGCAGAGAAAGCACATCTCCGTAATTTAGCCTTCCAAAGAGAGTTCCGTCATTATCCGAATACTGAATGGAAAATACCGCTTCAGGGCCATTTTCGTATGTACCGGGCATGAAATTATATCCAAAATCAGGCTCAAGTGTATAATTTCCGATTACCTGATTGGCAGCATCAACAGACTTCTGAAGCGTTACCGGATTTACCTGCGTTACAGTATAGTTATCATCCTGCTCATACGCCTGATACAGCCTTACTTTAGCAAGATAGGCATAGGCCGCGCTTTTCTTTGGTCTTCCGACTTCCGACTGTGTTGCAGGAAGATTAGCGGCTGCAAATTCAAAATTAGACGCAATAGCTTCCCATAGTTGCTGGTCGCTCTTTGCCTTGTTTGAGATTTTCGGATAATCATCAATGGGTGTATTTTCATCCACATAAGGCACATATTTAAATAACGTTTTCAGCAAAAAATAGTAATGTCCTCTTACGAAATTCATCTCAGCAATTCGCTTTTGCTTGTTCGGATATTCGGAATCTGAAAGTTGCTTAAGCGCGGCAATCGCTTTGTTACATCTGGAAATTCCTACATAATTGAGATACCATAATCTGTCTAATTCACCGAAATCTGAACGGATATTATTTGAAATTTCAAAAAAGTGAAAGGTCTGGATATCATTGGTTCCGCTTCCTCCTTTGTACGCATCATCAGAACGGACGTTTCCATACGGCCAAAGACTGAAAGGAGTATCATAATGGTCATTTCCGAGAGATGCATAGGCTGCAACCACAAAACCATCCACATTCTGAGGCGTTACCACATCGGCTTCCGACAGGACACCTCTCGGTTCATTGTCCAGGAAATCGTTGCAGGAAGTAGTTCCCAGCAAAAAGGCAAAAGCTATTGTTAAAAGTATATTCTTTTTCATTTTTTTATTATTTAAAAATTATAGGGAAAAATTAACTCCAAAATTGAATGTGAGTGGCAACGGATAACCGAATGCCGGTGTTTCAGGATCTATTCCTGTAAAGCTTTTTGATTTTATCGTCCAAAGATTCTGGACACTTGCATACATCCTGAAATTAACAATGTGATATTGCTCCATTAAAGATTTCGGGAACGTGTAACCCAATTGTAAAACTCTCAGCTTCAGATAACTTCCGCTTTCTACATAATATGATGAGAATCTTGATTCTGCATTACTGTCCACTGTCGTAAGTGCAGGAATATCCGAATTTTGATTCTGCGGCGACCAAGCATTCAGAAGCCTTGTCCCTTTATTGGAACCAACATCATCCACACTCCAGAAATCAGTCTGGTATTTTTTTGAATTAATGACATCCACATCACCGATGCCTTGCCAGAATGTTGAAAGATCAAAGTTTTTATATGAAAAGTTGAGATTGATGCCATACATAAATCCCGGATTCGGATTGCCAATCCACGTTCTGTCTTTGTCGTCAATCATTCCATCACCATTTAAATCTGCATAGCGAATTCTTCCCAAACCTTTGCCTGACTGGCTTGCAGAATTATCCACCTCTGCCTGAGTTCTGAAAAGCCCATCAGCAACATAACCGTACATTGAGTTGACTGGACGTCCCAGAATATTATCTGTTGTTCCGTTTCCACCGTAATTATTGATAACGGATTGAGGAAGTGCAGTAATTTTGTTACGGTTCATTGAGATATTCCCTGAAACTTCGTAACGGAAACCACCTGCGGTTTCATTCTGATAAGACAATGCAACTTCAATCCCTTTATTCTCCATAGATGCACCATTGATCCATCGATCTCCTCCTTCTCCGATCACCCCCAGATAAGGCGGTAATACCAGGATGTCTTTTGTTGCTTTTTTATAAACATCAACACTACCCGTCAGTTTTTGATTAAAGAATCCGAAATCTAAACCAAGATTCGTCTGCGTGGTCGTTTCCCATCTCAGGTCGTCATTTTTTGTCTGAGTTGCAATAAATCCAGATGGTAATAATCCGCTTCCGACACCGGAAATATCATAAGCCGTTCCGTAAGATGTCGCCCACGTTGGATTTCCTCCTGCATAATTTGCTATATAAAGCGAATACACCGCTGAATTACTTATCTCCTGGTTCCCGGTCTGTCCCCAACCTGCTCTTAATCGCAAATCTGAGAAAAACGGAATCAGATTTTCTGCAAAATGTTCTTTATTGATTCTCCATCCTGCCGAGAATGCTGGGAAAGTTCCGAAACGGTTATTTTTACCGAACCTTGAAGAGCCGTCATAACGCATTGTTGCAGAGAAAAGATAACGGTTGTCATAGTCGTAAGAGAATTTTCCAAAGTAGGACAACAGGCTGTAATACGTGGAGCTGCCGCCATTGAAAGCATCTCCGGTTCCTGCATCGGGATACATATAATCCGGTGTTTCTATCAGGAATCCTTCTTTTCTCAGCCAGGTATTTTTAAATGTATCCTTGTACATTTCCATTCCGCCCAAAAGATCAAAATGGTGTTTTCCTGCTTTTGCAGTGTATTGTGCGGTATTTGACCAGGTCCATTTCTCTGTGTCTGACTGATCAATATTCACTGCATTGGTTTTGTTTTGCAGATAACCCGAAACATAGCTTCTTTGCAGCATTCTTTTGTAATAATTGGAAAGATCGATTCCGAAGCTGGATTTTAAAGTCAAATTTTTAACAGGCTGCAATTCTGCATAAACGTTTCCGAAGAATCTTTGGTACTGATAGCCGTTGTCTTTATTATATTCCAAAAGTCTGACTGGATTCTGTCTGTCATTCATTCCACCAACCGGACCGCCCCACCCGATTCCGTCTACAGTACGAACCGGAATGATGGGCAAAGCACGTAAAGCAGGGTCAAGAACGCCCGGATCCATCAGTTCATTGGTCTTATTGAAGGTGAAATTTTCACCGATTTTCAGCTTTCCGTCGAAAAAGTTATAAGAGGTATTGACACGGGCAGACAGTCTTTTGAAATTGGTAAGTTTCACGATTCCATCATTGTCATAATATCCTAGAGAGAAAAAGTAAGAACCCTTGTCCGAAGCACTCGAAGCAGAAACATCCAGCGAATTGGCAACACCGGTCTGCGAAACCTCATCGTACCAATTGGTGTTTGCCGACTTAATGGTTTTTCCAGCATCCAGATATTCAGGTACGAAACTATTGTACAATGTAGGAATGCCATTCTGAACACCCCAGTCAAAACTGTAGCTCAAATTGTTGCTATTTGGGTTCAGTCCGTCATTGATGTTCGCCTGCCAAAGCACCTGTCCGAATTGTTTTGCATTCAGAACCTCTGTTTTCTTTGCATATTGTGAATACGCCGTATAATAATTGAGGTCGATTCTCATCTTCCCTTTTTTTCCTTTTTTGGTGGTGATAATGATAACACCGTTTGCAGCTCTGGAACCGTAGATACTTGCTGAAGATGCATCTTTCAGCACCTGCATTGATTCAATGTCACTTGGGTTAAGCTCGTGCATACCTGCTTTTGTGGGAACACCATCTATTACATAAAGTGGATCTGTATTATTTAAAGTTCCAACCCCACGAATCAGGACTTTTGTATTACTGCCCGAAGGAGATCCGTCGGCTGTGATGTTAACACCAGCTACTCTTCCCTGCAATGATTTGATCGGATTGGGTTCGGTCTGCTTGTTCAGGTCTTTCATATCCACCACGGAAACTGCACCTGTAATATCTGCTTTTCTCTGCTTCGTATATCCTGTTACTACAACCTCGTCTATGCTTTTTATTTTCTCCGCAGCTAAAACGATGTTAAGAACCGTCTTCTCATCCACCACAACTTCGCGGGTGGAATAATCCGGATACGTGAAAATTAAAGTATTTCCTTTTTGCAGGTCGTTGATCTGAAATGCACCGCTGCTGTCTGTTGTAGTATTGGCTCCTGTTTCCGAAACGGTTACAATAACCCCGCTCAACGGTTTCTGATTTGAGGAAACCACCTTACCTTTAATGACTTCCTGCGCAAATACATACGAAAAAGGCAGAAGACAAAAGGCGATGGCTATTTTGTATTTCTTCATAATATAGTTTTTTTATTTGATATTAATCTGATGAGCAGTGATGTTCAGAGTACTTCCTTTGGTATCTGTGGATAAGCTCAGTTCCGAAAAGTTTTCATTAGGGAAGAAGATCTCGGTCATTACCTTTTCACCGTTATTGAAGAAAATTTCAATAGAGGTTTTATCTATTAAAATTTTAAATTTCCCTTGTGTTAAAGTTTTTGAAAGCGGCGCTATAGTAATCTTTTCTGCGAATTTATCACTGAAATTGGTTTTGCCCGATTTTCTACGGTCTATGAAAAGTGATTTCTCTTTATTATCGATTCCAAAAGTGAGTTTTTCACCTAAAGAATTACTCAAAGTAAAAGTATAAACACCGCTCGTCATTTTCTTAAAATCAAAATCAATTACTGCTTTTGTAAGGTCGATTTCATTATTTTTAAAAATAGATTGGGATGATTTCAGATTAATATTTTTTGAAATTTTCTTTCCCTGGTATTTTTCCAGTTGAGAAACGGGTACATTTTTAAGAATATAACCTTCTTTCGTTTTTACAAGGTTCACTTCTCTTGCAATGGTGTTGCTGCTTCTCCACTTTTCTGTGGGAACTTCCTGTGCGTACAGCCAATTCGACATCCAGCCGATGATTATTCTTTTATTTTCAGGGACGTTATCAAAAGATACACTTGCATAATTATCCATTCCCCAATCTAACCACACTGCTTTTTCTTTTGCAAGTTGCTTCGCAAAAAGAGCGTCTGTTTTAAATGTTTTTCCATCAAAATCGCCCACAAAAAACTGGACACCAGAACCTCCGTTTGGTCCACCCGGATTAAGATTTTGAATTAAAACCCATTTGGTTTCCTGTGTTCCCTCAATTTTTATAGGAAAAAAATCCGGACATTCCCAAACACCGCCGTGTGCACCTAAATCTTTTCCAAAATCTGACAAGAGTTGCCAATCTTTTAAATTTTTAGAAGCATAAAACTGTGTTTTGTCGTGCACAGCAATACTCATTATCCATTGCTGATGAACCTCATCTCGGATCACTTTCGGATCTCTGAAATCTTGCACACCTGGATTTTGAATTATAGGATTATTTTTATATTTCGTCCACGTTTTACCGTTGTCCAAAGAATACGCTAAAGCCTGACTTTCAACATCCAATTTATTTTCTTTTTCCTTTACCGGATCGTGATAGGTGTAAAATGCTACAACTGGAATGTTTTTTCCATCTCCAAAACCAGAAGTGTTATTTTTATCTACGACAGCACTTCCAGAAAAAATATAACCCAATTGATCCGGGAATAAAGCAACTTCCTGTTCTTCCCATTTTACCAAATCTTTGCTGGTTGCGTGTCCCCAATGCATTGGTCCCCATTTGTTTCCACCAGGATAATACTGAAAAAACAAATGATAAAGACCATCTAAATAATACAATCCGTTTGGATCGTTCATCCAATTTGTTTTCGGTGTAAAGTGATAGTTGGGCCTGTAAAGCTTCTCTTCAGACGTTTTCGCATCCGACTGTGCATTGAGCCCGGAATAAAACGTTGCAGCGATGATTAAAGTTGATATGATTTTCTTCATTATGATTATTTAATAGGAATTTTTTGAGTTATTTAAAACACATTATTCAATTCAATTTATATAGGTGTTCTTGCTGATGATTGTATTGATTTTTACATCTATTTCGTCAGTGTCTTGCTTAATTTTTCAAGAGATATACCTTTTGTTTCCGGCATCATAAACATCACGAATAATAATTGGAATACCATTGCAACGGTAAAGACCAAAAAGACGGTCCCGGCTCCTATCGTGGAAAATAATGTAGGAATTAAGGATGGAATGATTGCTGCCAAAAGCCAGTGTGTGGAACTTCCGAAAGCCTGTCCTGATGCCCGGAGATGATTTGGGAAAATCTCCGAAATGAATACCCAAATCACTGTTCCCTGACCAATAGCGTGAGAAGCAATAAAGAGGAACAGAAAAATTGGAATCGCCAATCCCGACCAATGAAAATAAAACGCCATAGAAACCAATCCTAAAGAAATGATATAACCTACGGAACCCAAATACATCAGTGTTCTTCTCCCTACTTTATCAATGAGGTTGACCCCAACCAAAGTGAAAACCATATTCACAACACCAATTCCTATACTGCTGAGAAGTGCTGTTTTCTCACCCAAACCTGCTTCACCAAAAATTCTTGGTGCATAATACAGGAATGCGTTAATCCCCGACATCTGATTAAAAAAGGCTACGAGAAAAGCCAACATCAGCGGAAAACGGTATTTTTTCATAAAGATATTTTCCTTTGGTGATTCTGCGTGGTCATCTTCCATCTGGGTGATCAAAGTTTCAGAATCCTGATCCGGACTCAGAATTTTCATCACTTTTTTCGCTTCTTCAATTCTGGATTGGGAAACCAGCCATCTTGGACTTTCCGGAATGGTGAATACACATAATGTATAAATAGCAGCTGGAATTGCCTGTACACCAAGCATCCATCTCCAGTCGTTGTCGCCAATACCGCTTAATAAATAATTTGATAAAAATGCAATCAGAATCCCCAGAACAATATTAAATTGATACAGTGAAACCATTCTGCCACGGTCTTTTGCAGGCGCAATCTCTGAAATATAAGCCGGTGCAGCAATTGTAGAAGCACCAACACCCAAACCACCCATAAATCTGAAAAATGCAAACAGATAAGGATCATTGGAAAGTGCCGTTCCTATAGCAGAAAACGCATATAAGACACCAATGATCAAGAGCGTTTTTTTACGTCCTAATTTATTAGTTGGTATTCCACCGAAAATGGCGCCTATCACTGTACCCCACAATGCCATTCCCATTACGACTGCTCCGTGAAATGCATCTGAGCTGTTCCAGAGCGTCTGCAATTTTTTGTCTGCGCCGGAAATCACTACCACATCAAACCCGAAAAGAAATCCTGCCAAAGCTGCCGTAATAGACCACATAAGAATTTTATTCATCTGTTAAAAATATTTATTTGTTTGTGGCTAATATATCCCGAGGCGGCAATCCGAGGGTTTAATTATGTAACTAAATATTTCGGCAAGGTTAATTATTTGTTAATTAATTACAATTAATTGAAAATCAATTATTTAAATTTAAATAATTTTATTAAAGTTTAATCAGGTTACAAAATTGTAACATTGTTTTATAAAAATGTTACGTGTGTTTTGGTGTTTTTATGGTTTAAGAACAATTAATGTTATGAAAATTTTAACCGAAAAAAGGGTCAAGGTGTATAGTTTTTAGGTCAGGAACTTTTAGGAATTATAAATCATTCAGAAAGCTGTTTGTTCGTACGGATGAAGGTGCGTTGTTTAGAAAGCGTAATAAAAAAGCAGCAGTTTGATTACTGCTGCTAAATATTGTAAAAATATTAGATGTGAAAATTGATTTTAAATATAAATTAGAGCCTCATATTTTGTCACTCTACTATTGTAAATATATGATCATTTAATTTCGTACTTCTTTATCACTCCTTTCCTTCCGACTTTCTAAAAGCATTCGGAGATATCCCAAACTTATTCTTGAAAACAGTGGAGAAATAATTCGGGGAAGAAAAACCGGTTTTGTAAGCAATCTCTGAAATCGTCAGTTCAGGATTTTGCAGCATTGATTTAGCTTGTTCCAGACGGAAATTGTTGATATAATCGCTCACATTAACATCGAACATTGCTTTTATCTTTCTATAAAGCTGAATTCTGGAAATATTGAGCAGGTCTGCAAGATTTTCCACTGAAAAATCAGGATTGTCAATATTGGTTTTGATCAACTGGTTCAGATTGTTCACAAAGGTCTGTTCTATGCTTCCGAACGATTTGCTGTCCACAATTCTGCCGATATTGTTTGTATAATAATAACGTAGTTTTTCGCGGTTGTAAAGCAACGCACGCAGTGACTGTATCAGAATCGGGTAACTGAAAGGTTTTGTGAGATAAAGATCAACGCCGGATTTCAAGCCTTGAAGATAAGATTCTTTATTGTCAAGAGCTGTCAGGAGAATGACCGGAATATGTGATGTGCGAAGATCGTTTTTTAGGATTTCACAGATTTCAAAACCATTTTTATCCGGAAGATTGACATCGCAAACGATAACGTCCGGAATTTCCCTCAATGCCCTATCAATCGCATCCGTACCGTCAGAAACCGTCACCTCAAACTCATTCTGTAGCTTTTTGCTTAAAAAGAAGGACAAATCTGAATTATCCTCCACCAAAAGAAGTGAATAACGTTCGCCCTGAGATTCCTGATTTTGGGTAATCGTCTCATCTTCCAATCCCGCAAAAACGGCTTCTGTTACAAGACTTTCAGCACCTGCGAGACTGGTCTCTTTCACCATTTGGTCTTCGTTGAAATGCTTGTTTCCCTTGTAAAGACTGATGACAAACTCTGTTCCCTGAAAAGAGCTCACTTCTATCTTCCCAAGATGAAGCTCAATAAACTGTCTGCTAAGATGAAGCCCGATTCCTGAACTATTTTTTCTATTGTTGGAGCCTTTGAAATAAGCTTCAAAGACATTGCTGATTTCTTTTTCGGGGATTCCGATTCCATTATCTTTGAAACTGATGACCGCCTGATTTCCTTTTTCCTGAATCGTGATTTCAATCTTTCCATTGTCCGGCGTAAATTTGAAAGCATTCGATAAAAGGTTGAAATACACTTTATCCATCAGGTTTCTGTCGATATAGAGCTCAAGGTTTTTGTTCTGTGAATGAATTTCGAATTTGATATTTCTTTTCTTAGCTTCATTTTCAAAATCACGAAAAATTGCATAAGTAAAATCGTAAATATTCGTCTTGGAAACTCTTAGGTTAAAAGTTTGACTTTCTATTTTTCTAAAATCTAATAAATTATCCACTAATCGCAATAATCGGTTGGAATTTTTATTAATAAGCTCCAACTCGTAGGATGGTTTTATCCCTTTGGTTTTGCCGGAATCCATCAAAGATTCCAATGAACTGAGAATAAGAGTAATGGGTGTTTTAAATTCGTGAGATAATCCCGTGAAAAAATTAACTCTTGCTTCATTACTGTCTTTCAACTCATTAGCAATGGTTTCAATCTGGTTTCTTTGAATGGTAATTCTCTCATTGGTAAGCGTAAGTTGCTTATTTTTTATCTTGATCGCATAAATAAGGTAAATAGAATAGGCAACCAGGCAAAACATCAATATCAACAATATTACAGACCATCGGAACAATTCTTTTTGCGAAGAATAAAGTTCGATCTGTTTCTTAACTGCATGTACCTGATTTTCTATAACGCCTTGCTGTTCGATGATTTTATCAAACTGATTGCGCATAATTTCCGCATTCATTCTGTCGATGATCGTTGTGCTGAGTTTAATACGTTTGGGAACGGCAACACCGTTATGAATTTTAATTGCAGTCTCGATGGCTTCTGCTCCCCCAGTTGGATACAGTAAAGTAGCGTTCAGCTTTCCGTCCAGAACCATTTGTATTCCGCCGTCTTTTGTATTCAGTCCGTCAACGCCGATAAATTTGATTTGATTTTCCAAACCGGCATTCCGTGCAACCTGCCACGCATTGGCGGCAAGCTCATCATTAAAGGCAAAAACATACAAACTTTGATTTCCCAAGGAATCCAGCGTTTTCCTGAAAGATTCTGCGGGAAGGCCTCTAAATGTTTTTATTAAATCTGTATTGGGATTATTTCTGATGATTTCCTGAAAGCCGAGACTTCTTTCTATGGTTGGGGAAGATTGGTCATCGCCTCTTATTTCGATTACTTTTTTATCAATTTTGGAATCTGAAAGAATGTAATTGGCCGCCTCTTTACCAATCTCCACGTTATCTGCGCCGATATAGGTCGTATATTTTTGTGAATTGATCTTCCTGTCGAGCAAAATAACCGGAATATTTTTGGCAGTCGCATTTTCCACTACAGGAACCAGGGATTCGGGATCAATGGGTGAAATGATGATCACATCCACCTTACGGTCAATCATTTTTTGTATATCCTGAACCTGTCTATTTACTGAACTTTCTGCTTTCTGTATATTAAGCTCTACTTCAGAATGAAGTGATGCCTGTATCTCCATAGAATGGTTCATTGCCAGTCTCCACGGATGATTTCCCAAGCCTTGTGAAAACCCGATAGTAATTTTGTCTGAAGTTTTCTGGGATTTTTTACAAGAAAAAAAAACAAGGAAAAACAGAAGAAATAACATTCTATAAGCCTTAAGAAAACCGAAAAATTTCAAAATTTTTATTGGTAACATATTGACACAATATTAATAAAGATGTTCCAGACAGGCAATTTTTAATGATAGTATTTTGTATTCTTTTTGTGTCAAAATATTAGTTTGTCCAAAGGAGTAATGATGTCGTGATTGATAGATTGGCTATTATAAAAACGATTGCTGTAATTCAATAACAATTCCATCTGCGACACCAAAACATCCTGGTTGAAACTGTCAATATTGTTGGCTAATTCGTTGGCTATTGAAGCAAATAAATTGGCTATAATCTCCTTTTCTTTTGCAGATAAAAACAAGGCTTCTGAAACATCGTAAGAGAAAAAGCCATATTGAGTGATCGTTTTTACTAAAGGATAATTTCGGATAAAGTCTGGATGGAAATATAAAGCAATACCTTCATAGCTTTCCAGGTCTTCCGGTGGAGAAACAATTTGTTTTGCTTTAGAAATGCTGTTACAGGTTGAATTGAATGTGCTTTTCGAATCGTTTTAACACTTGTCTCCGATAAACGGAATATTTTACTTTGCCCTCTTGTATCAGGTCTTTTACTGTTCCTGCAACATCTTCTATCGGAACATTCGGGTCAACCCTGTGCTGATAAAGCAGGTCAATGTAATCTGTTTTTAATCTTTTAAAGATGCTTCGGTTACTATTCTTCTGATCGTTTCGGATCTGCTGTCTAAACCTACTGCCGGTCTGGCATCTTTACAACCAAATTTTGTAGCGATTACCACATCTTTTCTATAAGGTTTGTAATGCTTCGCCAACAATTTCTTCGTTGGTATAGGGTGCAATATTAAAAAAATGTGACCCCTCTTTCAACTGCATTGTCTAGTAGCGTTATGGCTTCTTTTTCATCAAGACCTTTGCCGTCCAAAAAGTTTAAACCCATACATTCAAAGTCTAATGTGGAAACTTCTAATCCACTACTTCCTAATTTTCTTTTTTGCATAATTCTTTTTTAAATTGTTTCTAAAGCTGACTTCAATTTCAAGTACAAAATTCCTGATTGCCGTTGTGTGAAAGTAGTCCAAATTGGTAATTGTTGTAGTCAGATCTTCAAACATTCTTTTAAACTGTAAAAAAAGACCTCATTTCAAAGCACTGACCTATCTTGCAACGGAAGACGGGAGGCATTGTAACGCAATTGTGTTCAAGTTTCAGAACGGTTCAGGGACAGAACTTGTATTTCCCGCAGATATTGTCAGTGCCAGTATTATTTTGTGAGAAGCTAAAGAAACATTAGAAAAAATATATAGAGGATTAGACTTCGACCTTCTTATTAATTTTAAATACGATCGGAAGTAGCGTTATAACGAATCTTTATACTTTTTGAGATGAAAGTACATAAGGTTTCAGAAAATCTACCTAGATTGCTTTATAATTTTTCATTTTCGAATCCCGATAATTGGTCTCTTTCGTACGAGATAGAATTTTAACAAGCTATAGGAATAAGAAAACAGACTTAATTTCCCATTAAAGCAATACTGGCTTTAGTAGGTTGCTTTACATTAATTTTCACATCATCAAATGAAGGAGCGGAAAGTTTGGGTCTGTAATTCTTTGAAAAACCAAATCCTTCGGTAGGATAACCGATCATATTTCGGTCACATTTGCCATTGTTGTTGACATCTTGGTAAACCGCGACCGCATATTCTCCGACAGGCAGATCCTTGAATGTGTAGCTTACTTTATTTCCCGTTGCCTTTACTTTAGCATTGGCAACGGTAGATTTTTCCTTTAAAAATCCTCCTTTCTTATTATAAATACCAAGATAAACATATCCTTTGTCAGGAACCAAATCAGACACTTCCACCGTAAAATGATATTGTGCAAAAAGAGTGGTGTTGATCGTAATCAGGAGTACCATACCTATTATTTTCTGTAACATACGTTCTGTTTTTTAAGTTTATTGATAAGCTGGTTCTGTCATTTTTTTTTCATTCCTGTTGAAAAAATGTTCTATTTCCGCTTCATTTCCATTTCGGTATGCCTGGTAAGGTTCCGATTGTAAAAGCAACCAGCGTTTAATTAAGTTTCTAAAAAGAAAGGTTATTTTCTTTTGAAAAGGATTAACCTCCCTATTGACCATCTCGAAATAATCGACTAAATTCTGTCTACGAAAACGGATGATTTCCTCCAGCCGACCACCATCAGACATTCTCCCGCAATGAAAATTCTTTTCTGCAAATGCTTTTTCAGGAAAGTTAGCCTCGCCAAGTCCAAATATATCAAACATCTTTGCAAGAAAGGAGCGGTACAAAATAACGCAATCTTCTCCTCCACCCAAATTAAAAATCCGGTTTTCAAGTTGGACTTTAAAAGCAACTGCTTTGGCAAAAGCCCGTCCTGTATCCTGTGGTGTACAGATTTCCATGGGCGTATCAAGTGGCATGTGAAACATCAGTTTAGAGATTTTATGGTTACCCATAATCGCAGCCAGACGAAAGATCGTCCAGGGCAAATTAGACTGTGTAATCGCTTTCTCACATAATACCTTCGTTTCACCATACTGATCACCAGGACTTGGTTTCAATGGGTCAGTCACGGAAATTTCCGGGTTGTTGACGCGATCACCGTAGACAGAAATGCTGGAACTGAATAGCAAATGACATTGAGGTGAATTTTTTTCCAAAGCGTGAATGAGATTTGCTGTTCCCAACACATTGACACGATAGGCCAATTCGGGATCTGTATCTGCAAGCGGTGGAATGATCGCTGCCAAATGAATGGTAAAATCCTTATTGTGGCTTACTTTTTCTACCGCTGAAGAACTGCCGACATCACCATACACAATCTCTACACGACCTTGAAAAGGCGTTAATTTTTTAACTGATTTGGGAGTCTTTACATCAAAGACAGTAATTTCATAATTAGGATCTTTTACCAAACGCTTTAAAGTTTCGAAACCGACCGTTCCCGATGCACCGGTGAGAAGAATTCTTTTTTTTGTATTAACTATGCTCTTTTTCATTGTTTTAGATTAAAGATGATATGTTATTAAAGTTATCCATAAAAAATAAACTTAAATTTGTTATACAGTTTGTTCGTTATCCAACATGATGCTTTATTAAAACCGCCTTGTAAAACTATTACTCACGAATTGAATTAATGTAGCAAACTGGTGATTTCTGTACAATACGGAGCAAAAGTGTGTGATTTTGTAGCGGAAGTAAAAAAAATTAAGATGGAATTAAGAAAAGACCGCAGGGTTCAGTATACCAAAAAAGTATTGCGAGAGGCATTGTTTGACTTGTTGAGGGAGAAAGAATTGATTCAGATCTCTATCACGGAATTATGTAAAACAGCGGATGTCAATAGAAATTCATTTTATCGGCATTATACGATTCCGCTGGATATACTCCTGGAGCTGGAAGAGGAAGTATTTGAAAAATTATCGGCTGTCTTACGCAAGAGCTACAAAATGGACGAGGTGATATTGCTTAGCTGCCAACTGCTGGAAAATGACAAAGAGATGAGCAAAATAGTTTTCACAAAAGGCGATGGAGGCGGAATTTTATCTCGTATCTTGACGAATGTCCGGAATTATTTCCCGGTAGAAGATCAAATTGAACTGAGCCCGGAAACACAACCCTTTGTTGAAATGGCCTATCAGTTCGGAGAGAAAGGGAGCATCGCAGTGATTAAGAATTGGGTCGAAAATGATTTTGCTCACCCTGCCGAAAGTGTCGCACAAATGATCAGTTATCTGGTCAATAAACTTAATAGATTATAGGGAAAATCAATAATGACTCGTTGGGCTATTTAAATCAAAATAAAAGTATTTTCCAGACAATTTTTATTTTGTATCAAAAGCAATATTTTTCCACGATCTCTGAAGGTATCCATTCTACAGTTATTGCTGGAAAACAATTAATATTAAAAATAATTAATTTCATAGATATCAGATTCTTTTTTTATAGTTTTACAATAGAAAAGTCATACAAAATGAATCCGATCTATCAAGAGTATTATGTAAATGGCAGCATTGCTCATTTTATCAAGAAGCTCTGGATTCTAAATAACCAAGAGGATCAACCCTCAATATTAAACAAAGGTGTTCCGCCTAATGGCTGTTTTACCATAGCAATTGTTCAGGGAGAAGGATTAAATATAAGGCATAAAAATCAGAGCAAGAAATTATCAGAGGGAATTTATTTCTGTGGTCAAATTACCGAGACCATGTATATTGATATCTATTCCGGAACAAAGGCAACGATGATTCAGCTTTTTCCCTGGACGCCGGTACATTTTGGAATTTCAGATGCTTATTTGTTTACTGATCATATTTGCCCTGCTGATGAAATAGCAAGGCTGAAAACTTTAGATTTAAATATGATGATTGGTCTAAGCAACAGATTAATATGTAAATACATTGCGACAGCTTTTGTTCCTTTTTTCAAAACTGACAGTAATACAGCTTTGATCATTGAAAGCACACAAATAATTATTGCCAGCAAAGGAAATATAACCGTTTCATCTTTAGCACAGTCAATGAATTGTTCTGTACGTCAACTTCAGAAATTATTTAAAAAATTCATAGGCATAAGTCCAAAGTTTTTAATTCGTATTATCAATGTACGAGAAGCTTTAGATGATATGGTCTACCCCAATTTTTTTTCTTTAACTATGGCTCAATTGGCTCTTTCAAATGGCTATTATGATCAACCGCACTTCAACCGTACATTTGCTTCTTTTATCAAAACAACACCAAAAAATTTCATAAAAGAAGATTATCTGCTTACAATAAAAAAATAATTCGTTGTTCGCATTTGTACAATCACAGCTATAAATGTTGTGGTAATTTAGTCAACTTATAATCAATAATAAGATGATCAATCCAACCTTATTTCCAAATTTGCATATGAGATCTCACAAAACAGAATTTTCTGTTTCAGGGCAAAGAAAATTAAAACTTATAATGTTTATTTTAATGCCATCCCTATTCTATATTGATGCGCAAACATATGAATCCCATACGGGTAAAGCTACTTTTGGAGAATGGGGAGTTGAAACCCAATTCATAAGCAAGTCAGTATCTCCCGGTACAGACTTTTATACATACGTGAATGATGGTTGGCTGAAGTCAACTACAATTCCGGCAGGAGCTTCAGGATTTAACAGCTATATTGAAGCTAAAGATAAAATCAACAAACAATTAGCCGATATTATTCGTGCAGGATCAAAGGCAACAGCTTCAACCGATAATTCTTCCTTGAAACAGGTAAATGCAGTTTATTTAGGCTATCTTGATACTCATAATATGGATAAACTTGGATTGCTGCCGATTCAGAAGGACCTTGAAAATATCCTATCCTTAAACAGTTATGAAGGTATCGCAAAATGGATGGCTAATCCAAAATCTTTTTCAATAATTGCTATTCATACGGGACCGGATCTGACGGATAGAAGCAAATTTCTGGTAACACTCAACGAAAGTGGTATCGGTTTACCTTCACCGGAATATTATACAAAAAAAGACGGCACTTACCCAGAGTATCGCCAAGCATATAAAGAATATATCATCCGTACTTTTCAGCTTGCAGGAATTAAAAATGCCGATAAACGCGCCGATGACATCCTTGAAATTGAAACTAAATTAGCGGAATTACAGTGGACACCCTCACAAATGCGTGATAGCAAAATCAACTCACACGTAATGCCTGTTTCTGAATTGAATAGCTATGCTCCCGGTTTTCCCTGGAAAATATTTTTAAAGGAAAGACAGGTTGATGAAATAAGCAATGTGATCCTGCAGGCAGATTCAGCAATAAAGGCAAAAGCCGCATTATTTGCAAATACCTCTATCAATACCTGGTCATCATATTTAGCATTTCATTGGATCGTCAACCACTCTACTATTTTGCCCGAAGAGTTTCGGAAAAATCATTTTGATTTTTATGGTACCAAATTAAGTGGTATCAACAGCGATGTCCCCAGAGAACAAAAATCAATTCAGTATGTCAATAACCGTTTGGGACAGTTAATCGGTAAGCTATATGTAGAAAAGTATTTTCCTTCGGAATATCTGGAAAAAATTAAGGATCTGGTAGAATATATTCGTAAAGCGTTCGCAATCAGGATAGAAAAACTGGATTGGTTGGATGAAAGCAGCAGAAAAGAAGCAATAGCCAAACTAGAGGCTGTTACTGTAAGAATCGGATATCCTGAAGTTTGGCGTGATTACTCGTCATTAAGATTTGATATAAAGAATCCTGTTGCCAATGAACAACTCATTGCAAAGGCAAATTGGGACTATGAACGATCTCTTTTAGAAAAACCTTTTTCCAGCAAAGATTGGTATCAGATCCCACAGACTGTAGATGCAACCAGCAGTAAACTGTACAACTCGATAGAATTTCCGGCGGGTATATTGCAGCCCGCATTCTTTGATCCATATGCAGATTCTGCAGTTAATTTTGGTGCTATCGGCGCCATAATCGGACACGAGTTGGGTCACTGTTTTGACGATCAGGGATCTCAATTTGACGGCAATGGTGTAATGCGTGACTGGTGGACTCAAAAGACAAGAAAACAATTTGAAAGCCGGACTCAACTTCTTATCGAACAATATGATAGTTTTTCGCCTCTGGACGGACTTCACATCAACGGAAAACAAACCTTGGGAGAAAATATAGGTGATCTGACCGGAGCGACCGTTGCCTATGAAGCCTATCAGCTGTACCGCAAAGAGCATCCCGATCATGTAAAAAACTTAAATGGGTATACACCGGATCAACGCTATTTTTTATCATTCGCACAAGTCAACCGTAGTCTTTATACGCCGGAAGCTTATCGTAGAGTCATAACACAGGATTATCATGCACCTGCATCCTACCGTGTAAATGGTGTTGTAAGAAACATTGATGCCTGGTATAAAGCTTTTAATATCACTAAAAAAGATAAACTTTATATTAGACCTACAGAAAGAGTTCGCATCTGGTAAATACATCGGTTTACGTAAAGCAATTTATTATTCCTTCTGTATTTTAGATATCTTTGATTCAAAGTTTCGAGGTAGGATTAATATTAAATAAAATTATGAAAAATGCTTTTCTCCAATTGCTTCTTCTGCCATTTCTTTTTTGATACTAGCGTAAAAACAAAAAACGCTGTAAGCAATGATGTTTACAGCGTTTTAGTTTATTTTAATTTATCAACCAGAGGAGAAGGCATAATCGGCAATTATCTCGCAAGAATTTCCTGCCTAAAAATCAAGAGCTTTCGGGTTTCTTTTAGTCCTATCTAAATGCTGAAACTGACCAACCTTCGAAATTACACCAACAATTTTGATAAAACTAATAGCTAAACCTTCCTGTTTTTATTCTATGATCATACCGCCTTTAGCAACTGTTGGCTTTTGCTCTTCTTGTCTTCTTACCCAATAAGGGTGGTCTGTCCAACGGGTTTCCTTTCGGTAGAGGTCTGCACGTTGCTCTCCGTACAAACGGAAGGCGAGTTGGATCTTCTGATCATAATGATTTCCTGCTTCTGAAATACCCGCCAATACATCTCTTACAGCAAGGCCCGCATCAATGCCACTACGCAGAGCAAAAGCGATACCATGGGACGACAATGGATCGAACGCACAGGCTGCATCGCCCGCCGCCAGCCAACCTTCACCAGCATAAGATTCCAAGTGATGGCTTCCTGCTGAAGTATATTGTAGAGGCAATATGTCGCTGTAACGACTTATTGGCACCCGATGCTTTACAAAGTGCGTTTGCATGCTCTTCCTGCACCAATACATGGGATCCAGCCAGTCTGCCCGGTCATGCAGGTCAGGATCTGTAAAAAAGATACGAACAACCTTTCCTTCTCCACCATTCGAAACATACCACCAGCCATCGGGAACTGCTTCAATAAGACTTTGTTGACTCCTTAAGGGATTAGAGGAGGCCAGCAAGCTGACCACCGCTATCTGATTATCCCTGCGAATGCGTCTTATACCAAGTTGCCTGCTCAGCCAGCTGTTCCTGCCACTGGCATCGATTATTGTAGCGGCTTTGATGTGGGAATGACCTTCCGTGTATTGCCAGCACATATCTTCCCTTACGAGCCCAAAAGTACGGTTCGTTTCGATGAACCTGACTCCGGCCGCTACTGCTTTTTGAAGAAGCATAGACTGAAAAGCCGTACGATTCACATACCAACCCTCTCCGAATGATGATTGAATAAAATCATAGAAGAACAACCGGTCATCTCCCCAGCAAGAAGAATTGCCATAACATGGTGAATGCTCTGTAGCTAAAAAGTCATCCCATAAGTCAAGTTCCATGAGTGAATATCGGGCGGAAGCTGCGAGGCTTTCTCCCGCCCGGATAGTATGTGTTGCATCGACGGACCGATGCAACACAACTACCGAGGCACCATGCTGCCGTAAAGTGATCGCCGAGGCCAATCCGGCAGGGCCGTTACCTATAATCAGCACGTCTGCTATCATCCTCTCTTTCTCTTTTCTGCCCGCTCTACCATCCATAAGTAGCCTGAATCTTCAGCTGGTTGTTCCTGCTCTGGAGCAGCCATCAACATTGCTTCCGCAGCAACCTGCTCTTCTCCTATTGTTCGTCCATTTTCTACCCACATCTTATCGGGGAAGTTGGCATCACCAGTTCCCTCTTTCTGGATGAGGATACCCACATCAGGCCACTGATTTATAAAATCGTTGATGCCTTTGGTATAGGGACTTACTTTTACAGGAGGATAACCGTACTGATACACAATACCACGAAGCCACTTAACTCGATTGCTGAAAGCAGCATTCTTCTCTTCCAGGCTAGCATTTTCATTCATCATTACCTCGTAATCGGCTTCCGTAAGCACATCATTTGGCACCCGGACCGGCCAAAAGGTTGGTACATACTGACCCATAATGCCTACATAGCCACTTAGGCAGCTGGAAGTATCCGTTTGCCAGGGTACTGCCATCCATTTAGTGATGTCCCCTGCAGCCGAGCCATCCAAAGGTCCGCCGATCTCCAGTGCGATCTGTGAATTAAGTACCGGTCCATATGTCAGTGGATCATCGAGCCGGCGCTTGATTCGGAATGGTGCCGAATACAGTATTGGTTGCCGCATCGGCCAAGTAAACTCGCATCCCGGATGGAAAGGTCCTCCGATGGTCTCATCAAGCGATGTACGGTCTAGCTGGGCAGCTTGTTCCGCTGGAGCGATGTCGTTCCAGCTCCTAGTTCCAGGCCTATTTCCCAGAGTAAAATTGCCATTTGCCCATTGCTTTAAGTATTCGTATTGGAATGGCATAATGGCCATAAAATTACGCGGGTCGGTATCGCTGCTTTTAAAACTCTGCAGTCCATCACCATAAACAGGTGGGAAAAGTTCTGCCTGCATGGTTAAATAATCAGGATTACGGAACTGGCGAAAAATAGCCTGTCGCAGCTCAAAATAGTGATTAGATACATCTGAAAGCTTTGCTACCATTTCAGGTGTTGAGAGATTACCCGGACTTCCCCAGCCATTTTGCTTAAAAATACCAGCATTTACCCAACCATTGAGCGGCATACGCTCTAGCAGTGGATAAATATGCTCCCAAAATTCCGGAATTGCTGGCAACACGGATTGACCCATATCACTAGCCGTTTGTGCTAGAAGGTCATAACCTGTCACATACGCCTGTACCCCTGGCGAATAATCGGGCGGTGCAGTAAGCACCCATGCACCAGTAGCTTCGAATATTTCTCCCGTTTTAAGCTTGATTTTTGCGTCAACCGGTCCGTCTGAAGTATCGTCATGCCATGTATCATTATTAGCAAAGGTAACTGCACTCTCATTGTCGTAAGATGCAGACAGACCATAACCACCCAGGAAAAGCAGACAGCCGTTGTTGTCCGTACGCAGCTCACCAAGGTAAACCGGTGTATCCTTACCATCTGGGGAATAAAAAGTACCCTTGTCAAATGCAAAGTCCTGGTCATTGCCATCGGAGTTAGTATTAATTCCGGAGATCGCCACCACACCTCCATCAATCACAAGCCTGGACCGGTCGGCATCACTGATAGTTACATTGCGCAAGGTACTTTCCACCGGTGGGTATCCGGAGAAAGCACCTGTAGCCTGGGGTATATCCAAGGCAAGATCGAAATTGTACCATGCTGCCTTTTTATTGGCCACATGTACGGTCCAGGTTATATCGCCATCTTCTGCAGTAAGTTCCCGGATGATATTACCGTGCTCATCTGCACCATAAAGCCGGAAACGAGCCGCCTGACGCTTAATACGCCCCTCGCTATCCCGGAAGTTGCCAGGATCAGTGATTGGCTCGTTAATGAGGTCTGGCAAAAGAAAATATTCCTTTGGACTGTTACCTACCCGGGCAACTCCTATTGCCGGATGGATGATTACTTGTTTGATTTCAGACATGTCGTGTATGTTTTTGGTTATTGAATTTTATTGTTTATTTGCTTAATCAAAAGAAGCAAACATATAAGCATCCCTAAAGCCGTAAATCTGGAATATTATTCACTTTACCGAATACATTCCTTAATATAGAGACAAAGAAAAACTGCTGTGCAAAAACCTAAAATGTACTGGCTATCTTCCTAAGATTGACTTTTGGGAAAGCTTATATTGAGTTTACCTATGGTATTTTATTTTATCAGATAATCGTTTTTCTGCTACTGAGTATATTATTTGGGTCTTTACTATAGGTTTCTTTTATTTCTTTAAGCCTGTCATAACTTTCCTGAAAATAAACATGTGTCGGAATGCTGTCGTCTTTAAAACTAATGAAAGCGCCGTAGGTTGCAGGTATCTCATAATTCCTGCATACCTCTAACCAATCTATAGCACGATTAACGTAGGGTTGTACTTTCGGATTTTCAATGCCGTCATTGTCCCACCAGGCTTGATATTGGATGGTGTAGAAACATTTTTTATACGCAAAAGAACTTCCCTCCGGAAATTGGTTCGCATAAAAATCATAATCCCGATAATATGCCCCGGTAATAGCTCCCAAAGTAAAATAGGTATTCATGCCTTGATTTTCACCTTCAGTAGCTAAAAGATTTGATTCAAGACTTTCTATCAATTGAATTCTTCTTTGCGAGGCAAGTTTTTCATCATCTGTAACCATAGCAAACCTTGAAGTGATTTTATGTGGGGCAGGTTTGTCTATTTCAGGTGGAATAGCCTGGAAATGATGAGGTAAGTAATCGATGTCATATAAACCTTCTAACAGCGGATGTTTATCCTGCTCTGTATTCCATTTCACAATTCTGTCCCAAGCTGAGAATGTGCTCCATTGTCGTCTGTTGCCATCAGGTACGGCTGTCAGTTTACCGGAGCTATTGGTAACATTATTGGACAATATCGCCTCGATGCTGTCTTCAAAATTAACATTGTACTGTCCAAACTGATTCTCCGGAAACCAATTTTCTTCAATGATTTTTCTCAGATTTGCTTCAAAATCCTGCTGGTTCTGGAACTTGTCTTTACTACCCATGTAATATCCGTAGAAATAGCAATCATGCAAAGATTTTTCTACCGGAGTTGTATCCTGTACATCTTTGAATTTGGCTACTACTTTAAGGTTTGTACCCAGTAGGTCAAGGTTTTCGTTATATCCTATAAGCTCTTCCCAACGTTTAAGTATGTCAACAGCAGGTGGAATATCTTGTCCAAATTTTTGCTCCCATGCAACGGTGAATTTAGTTGTATAATCAGGCATTGTGAATGTTTTATAAATGAGTTCAGTAATAATACCGTAACTCATACCACCGCCGCCGCGTAATGCCCACAAAAGTTTGCGGTCTTCTTCATTAAGATCTGCAACCGGATGACCTTGATATTCCGGGATAAGCTTATTATCTATGATTGTCCGGTACGAGCCATCGCCCAATACAATCGTTACACCGGCAAGACTTTCGCATCCCATTCCCTTTTGGCGGGTCCATGGTCCCCACCCGCCGCCAAATGTAAATCCTGCAATGCGTACAGAATAGCACGTGCCATGCGGTAATCCTACATTCTTGGCGTTCATCTGTTTAATCAGGTCGATAAACATGATGCCGGGCTGGATGGTTGCATAATTGAGTTCTGCCTCAATATCGACCGTTGTCATTTTTGAAAGGTCTATTACGAGGGCATCAGTTGCCGAGCATTCCCCTTCATGATCATGACCGCCAGAGCGGATTCTTAAGGGACCAGTGTAATTGTACTGTCTGATGCATTTAATGACCTCCGAGACCTGTTCTGTGTTGGTACAGAATACAATTGCCGTCGGCCGGAATTGGAAGTAGGTATTGAATATCTGCCTTTTGTCGTTGTACTCTTTATTTGTTAAAGGCGAGTCAAACAATATTTCCGGCATATTGTCCTGGGGGAGATATTTCTTTAATATCTCCATGATGTTAAGCAACGTTGCTTTCATGAAATGGTGGTTTAATGGTTATTAGTTTTAATATTTTACGACAGTGGCATACTCATTAAAGATGTATTATCAATGTGTATCGCAATCTGTTTTTTATGAAGCATTTTCCAGCCTACAACCCCTTCTATGAGAAGCTGAAAATAGATATGAATGGATGGAGAGTGGCTCTTTCAAGCCGAAAGTTCTACGAAAGCCCTTAAGGACCTCAATAGTTAAAGAGAGTGTTATTTTGAGCATGGTTTTAGTTTTGAAGTTTAAAAATACTAATTTATAAGATATAAAACTACAAAATATACATTTTAAATCACACATCAGCTTAAATATTATATTGGAGGCTACGAAAGTGGATTTAGGTCTTTCCAATGAGCATAAATTAGATTTAAAGTTGCAACAATTTTTGAGACAAAATTTATATAATCTTTATACTACATTTTTAGATTAATTAAAACCTTAAATTTTGATACTCTTTTATGTTTAAATTTCCTAAAGCTGAAATCAAGATTCGACAGCCTCAATGAAGATAAAACTATTTTGATCCCGAAAGACGGTGAAGCAGTGCCATTTTCAAGGCAGTAATATTGGTGTTCTGAGCTTCATTGTTTTCGCTCAACAAACACACTGTGAAACAAATCAATAACTGTAATGAGATACAGCCAGACCTTATATAGATAATATCAAAAAACCAGACCTGTTTGCTGTTTTAACCTGAAAACTCTGATTCAAATAATTCTCAAAAAAGGGACGTCAATTTCTAAACTGTGATTTTTTCTGACCTTTCATATACTCTTAAAGATAAAAAATATAGAACCGTGACCTAATAAAAGTAGTAACTCCATATAGTGTTTGTCGTAAAAAATGGATTGCATAATCTGGCTTATTTTAGAAATATCAAACCCAAAATAACTGTTTCTTAAAAGAAACAGTTATTAATAATTTTAGGCTATAATAAACTTAAATGTACCATTTTTTTTAGCGAAGTACTAAAATTTACTATATAAACAGCAAACTAAATTATAAACCTAATAAGATTTCAGGATTTTTTACAGTTGGGAATTCAAATATATAATTGTCTAAATTAACTAAGGTTTCAAATCTTCAAATTTCTTATCAGCAGGGAAAATGTGTTGTACTTTTTCAACAGTCAGTTCTTTCGGAAGAGAAAAATCTACAGTCTGCTTAATATCCAGAGAAGATGCACCTACAGAAACTTTGTAATTTCCGGCTTCTGCAATCCAAGCCGATTTTGCGGTTTCAAATGAAGCCAAATCTTTCGGATTAAGAGTCAAAGTAATCGTTTGAGATTCTCCCGGTTTCAAATCTTTGGTTTTTGCGTACGCTTTCAACTCAGATTTTGGTTTGTCAATAGATTGATTCGGAGCAGAAAGGTATAATTCTACAATTTCTTTTCCGGCAACTTTTCCGGTATTTTTTACATCAACTGTAACTTCTAATTTGTTATTAAAAGTCTTAGAATTGGTTTTAATATTCGAATAAGCGAAATCTGTATAAGACTTACCATAACCGAATTCGTAAGAAGGCTTTACATTAAATGTATTGAAATAACGGTATCCAACATACACACCTTCCTGATACGTCACATCTTTCGGATTATCCGCAGGAATTCCAGGGAAATTCTTTGCTGAAGCGTGGTCCGCGTAATTTACTGGGAAAGTCATTGTCAGTTTTCCTGAAGGATTTACTTTTCCTGAGATTACATCTGCTACAGAATGTCCGCCTTCCTGACCAGGTTGCCAAGCTAATAAAATGGCATCCACTTTATCTTTCCAGGAAGCCGTTTCAATTACACCTCCGATATTCAGGATTACAACCACTTTTTTTCCTTTTGAGTGGAAAGCTTTACAGATTTTATCCAGCATTTCGATTTCTTCTGTTGCCAGATTGAAATCATTATCCACAACTCTGTCTCCACCTTCCCCGGAATTTCTTCCTAAAGTAACGAAAGCAATTTCTGAAGTTTCTGCTTTTTTAGCGATAAATATATCATCCATTTTCATTTCAGGAAGTCTTTCTGGCAATGCTAAAATTCCTCTTGCTTTTCTTCTTTCTTTTTCGGCAGCAACTTCTTTTTCAGCGTGAGGTTTATATAAATCAACCAGTTCTTTGTCTAATTTGTAGCCAGCTGCATTTAAACCTTCCAATAAAGAAACTGTGTGTTTGTTGTTCACACTTCCGCTTCCTGTTCCGCCTGTAATCCAAGCATAAGATGTCACTCCGAATAAAGAAACTTCTTTCTGTTTGTTGGCAAAAGGCAAAGCATTTTTTTCATTTTTAAGCAAGACCATTCCTTCTGTTGCAGCGTTTCTCGTCACTTCTGCGTGTTCAGCTAGATTTGGCTTGTCACTGTATTTGTACTGTGCGAAAGTCGGTGTTTTGAAAACATATTCCAAGATTCTTTTTACATTCAGATTCGCAACTTCCTGAGATAATTTCCCTGAGTTTAAAGCTTCCAGCAAGACTTTTTTCTGTGCAGGAATTCCAGGCATTAATAAGTCGTTTCCTGCATTCATTTGTTTTACGACATCAGAAATTCCGCCGCTTCTAATCGATTCAAATCCCGGAAAACCGCCAAACCAATCGGTCATTACGATACCTTTGAAACCCCATTCGTTTCTCAAAACCTGAGTCAGTAAATCTTTTGAATCTGATGTGTAAACGCCATTCACTTTGTTGTAAGACGACATTACTGTCCAAGGCTGAGATTCTTTAACGGTAATTTCAAAATTTCTCAGATATAATTCTCTCATCGCTCTTTCGGAAACGTGAGCGTTGATAGTCAAACGGTTGGTTTCTTCGTTATTCGCGGCGAAATGTTTGATGGAAGTTCCCACACCTTGAGACTGGATTCCATTAACGATGGCTGCCGCAGTTTTCCCTGAAATTAATGGGTCTTCCGAATAATATTCGAAGTTTCTTCCGTTCAATGGATTTCTCTGGATGTTCAGAGCCGGCGCTAAAAGTACGTCAACACCGTATTCTTTCACTTCATTTCCCATTGCTTTTCCAACCTGCTCCAACAATGTTTTATTCCAGGTTGAAGCCAAAGCTGTCCCAACAGGAAAAGCCGTTGCATAATATGTTTTTGAATCATTATCTCTTGTCGGCTGAATTCTCAAACCTGCAGGTCCATCCGCAACAATCGTTGCAGGAATCCCGAATCTGTCAAAAGAATCCGTTCCACCAGCTGCTCCGGGAACCAAACCTTGTTTTGAATCTCCGACAGGACCTGTCAGCACTTCAATACCGGGCATTCCGGTTCCGATGAGAAGATTTACTTTTTCTTCGTTGGTCATTTGCTTGATGATGGCATCGATTCTTTTGTTCACCGAAAGACGTGTGTCTTCCCAAACATCTAATTTTCCGTTTTTGTTGGAATCTTTAAATGTTTTTCCGTCAACCGTTACTGTTGCATTTTTAGTCTGAGCATTCGCAAACGGCGATGCAGTCAATAAAGCCAGGAATAATCCTGAATATTTTGCTTTCTGAGAAAGTCCTATCAGCGTTGATATATTCTTCTTCATAATTCTATATTTTTTACTTTTTGTTATTGAATAATTTTAATTTTGAATAGAAATCTTCGAACATCAGTCGAGTGTCCAATTGTGTATAGACTCTGATGTTCCTTCCTTTTGGATTATCTTCGTAAAGTCCGTTATCATTGATTTTCGGTGCATTTTTGATGATATAAGAACTCGAAGATGGGTCTGCTTCAAATGAAGACTGTAAAGCTATCAGCAAAACCAAAGGACTGTCACCCATAATGTAGGTTTCGCCGATTTTCAGATTGAATTTCTGAACCATTTCCATCAGGTCTTCAATCTTTTTAGTGAGATAAGCTCCGGTTTTTCCTTCCGGTTTCACTTTGGTTAAGAGCTCTGCGTAAGACATCAAAGTATGTCGATAGGCATTCCTCGGAATCTGCCAGATATTAAGATTGGATTCATTGAAAACAACCTGTGCTGCTTTGATATCGATTCCTAGATTATATTCCAAAGGCGTGTAACCTGGAGGCGGCGTTGCTAAATCTAGATATTCAGGGCCGCCAATCCAAACAACCACAATTTTGTCTGCTATTTTTGGTTGGATTAAATAAGCACTAGCTACTTCCGTCAAACCAGCGCCACAAACCACGAACAAAGGATTTTTCTCATCTGCTTTCATCGCTTCTGCAACAATGGCTTTCGCACCTTCAGAAACATTGGGCGTTTTCAAATCTTTCAATGGGTCATTGGAACCTTGGAAAACTGAAAATTTGTTTTTCAAATTCATTACTTCCAACGTTTCGTTGACTCTTTTTACAGCATTTTCTGCAGTAATATTTGATTTGTCAAACGGGTCGCCTGGTTTTAAATGGGAACCGATAATTCCTTTGATTTCTGTGGAAGGCGAAAGAATCTGATGAACTAGTTGAAACAAACCATCGGGGTCGCCACCAAAATCGTTATCGACGATAACGCGATAGCGGGGTTTTACGTATTTATCCATTTCCGAAATCACGGCAGAAGACTGTGCGGACACAGCCATTGCCGCAAAAAAAGAAACTATATTAAAAATTGATTTCATTGTTTTAGGTTAACCACAAAAGAGTTATTGATTGTTTTCTGATAGGATTTTATCCTATCCTTTAGTAAATCGTCCCTTTGGGACTCTATAAAATCTCTCGCAGATTATTCAGATAAAGCAGATTTCTTAATTTATTATCTGCAAAATTTGCTCAACCTATGTGAGACTAAAGTCAGTACAATCTTTATGATTTAATCAAATGCTATAAAAATTTGTGGAATTTCAGCCAATCCAAATACACATCCGACCATTTATCAACAGGAAGATTTTGTTTTCCCATACCGAAACCGTGACCGCCTTTTTCATAGATATGAAGCTCGGTTGGCTGTCCTGCTTCCATCCATTTGTTGTATAATAAAACTGATTTTGGAGCCAGTTTTAATTGGTCATCACTTGCAGCACAAATGAACAATGGTAAAGTCGTTGAAGGAATCTGAGTATCTAAAATCTCCTGACTTGGCCCGCCGTAAATCGAAGCTGCGAAGTTGGGTAACGTTGAAGCATCTTTGCTGTGAAGAACGCTTTCCAAAATCACACTCGCGCCCGCTGAAAAACCGATAACACCCAATTTTTCAGGATTGATATTTAATTCTTTTGCGTGGGTTCTGATGTAGGAAATGGCCGTTTTGATGTCGTCTCCAGCCATTACTTTGATTGGAGCTGTTTTTGCGTCGAATGCTTTTCGGTCTTTGATGCCTTCCATCATTTCTTTGGCTGGGTCGTTGGATTTTGTTTCTAGTAATCGGTATTTTAAAACGATTGCCGTGATTCCGTTTTCTGCTAGTTTTTTGGCAACATCAATTCCTTCTCTGTTGATGGATAAACTTTGAAAACCACCCCCCGGAGCGACAACGATTACCGTTCCGTTGGCTTTCGCCTTATCGGCTTCGAATAATAACATTGAAGGTTGCGCTACGTTGAAAACAACTTCTGTTTTGAACAATTCATTAAATTGCTGCGCTTCTTTTTGTGTCCAGTTTTCTGTTCCCGGCGCTTTTCCTTTGTATAATGGAATTGATTTTTGAGCATTGATGGTTGTTAAACCTGCAAGAAATAAACTTACTATGATTAATTTTTTCATTTTTTAAATTGTTTTGATTTTTAGTTCTTAAACTTTGTAGTTGGTTTGTCATTCCGTAGGAATCTAAGCTCAGTATTTCAAATATCATTGTTGAGATTCCTACGGAATGACAAAAACGCTGTTGATTTTAACATCGAATTGCACGCAGCCCGACTTGAGTGGAGCTCTTTTTGTGATTGCGATTGCTGAAAATTTCAACTGATTAATTCAGTTTCTTCGCAATGACAAAAAAGCGGGAACCCTTCGACTCCGCTCAGGATAAACTACAGGCGGATAAAGCTGCCCAAAATATTATGTCAAAAGAAATGAGACTGAACCTAATGCCCGGTCTCAAGACATCAATTAACCTATTTATGATGAACTATTATTTATGATATTTTTGAGTTCTGGCATCTTTAATTACGCCAGACCAGTTCATTCCATATCCGAAATCGTAGTTGTGACCTTCGGAATCTTTGTGTGTTTCCATATCATAAGGAACATCTTCTTTCTGCTTTTCAACCGTCGCCATATTCGCAGGCATCTGTAAAGGAAGCAAACCTGAAGGTTCGTATTTTCCGGTCACAATATCCACAACTGCCTGATTGGATACATTGAAATTCATCAGAATTGCATCGGCGTGTTTTTCAAATTCATTAAAAATCATCGGCTTGGAAGCTGTGATAGAAACGATGACCGGCTTTCCGTTCATTGCCTTGTAAGCATTTTCTATCGCTAACAAATCTGTGAAATTAGTCGCTGTAGAAGTTTTGTTCTTGAACGTTCTGTCGTGAACATTCGGTGCAACAACCGGGTCGCCTGCTGCGATACTTTTTTCACGAGCTTCGGTTGCCGTGTATGTCTGATATTGAAGAGAAATCGGAAGATAACCGTTTCCGCCTTCTTTAGCGTCAATGTCGCTGTAACCACCTTCTTCACTGTGCGGACTTTTCACGAAAACCAGAGCAAAATCAGCTTTTGCAGGGTCGTCTGTGACATTAAAATGTTTCTTCACTTTTTCGATATCGACAGGATATTCCAAAGATGGTCCGGTGTAAACTCCCCACCAGTTGAAGGTTGCAGGAGAATATCTTTTCGGAATGTAAACCGTTTTTCTTTCTTTAATCGGAAGAATATTGGCTTTGTTTTTCAATAGTACGATGGATTTTACCTGAGCTTCGTAACCTGCTTTCATAAATTCAGGATTACCAACGATTTTCTTTGTTTCTTCAACGTTAGCGTAAGGGTTTTCAAACAATCCGGTTCTGAAGAAATTTCTCAATAAACGAACCGCTGACTGCTCAAATTTTGCACGATACGCTTTTTCACCGTGTTCCTTTACGCCCATTTGATAGGCTTCCAAAACAGGCGCTTTGTCGTTGTTTCCTCCAAACTGGTCAACGCCGGCTTCTAACACTTTGTAATGACGTTGAGCGATTGACAATTTTTCTGCTCCCCAAGGTTTTCCGGCAAATCCTCCCGGAGATTTTGGTTCATCTGCGGTAATTAACCAATCGGTACAGACTACGCCATCGTATTTGTATTTTCCACGGAGTAAATCGGTGATTAAGTATTTGCTATAGCCATTTCCAACGTTTTCTCCGTTTTTCGTATCCTGATTAAAACTAATTGTGTAATAAGGCATTACCGCAGAAGCTTCTTTGGTTCCGCCATTTAATTTAAATGCACCTTCAGTAAACGGTTTTACGTGATTCTGGAAATTATTTCCCGGATAAACCGCAAATTTTCCCATTGCCCAGTGACCGTCACGACCGCCTTCTTCAGGTCCGCCTCCCGGCCAGTGTTTCACCATTGCGTTCACACTTTTGTTTCCCCAACCGTTTTTACTTCCGATGGTTGTCTGGAAACCGTCGATGTAACCTCTTCCTAAATCAGCGGTCAGTTCCGGACTTTCGCTGAAAACGTAAGCGATTCTATACCAGCGAGGTTCTGTTCCTAAATCGATTTGCGGCGATAAAGCGGTTGAAATTCCTAAGGCTCTGTATTCCTGAGCGGCGATATTTCCGAATTTCTTCACCAATTCCGGGTCGAAAGTTGCGCCCATCGCCAAACCGTCCGGCCAAAGAGAGATTTGTCCGCCTGCTCCTTCATTAAATTCTGCTGTTACCGTTGCCGAATGTCTCGGGTCTGTACTGTTGTTGGCAGGAATTCCTAATCCTAAACCTTCGATGTAAGCCTGAATATTGTTGCTCCATTTTGCAGCAATTTCCGGAGATTCTACCGTTGTTACCAAAACGTGACGAAGATTATCTTCTTTTAAAAATTTCTTTTGCTGGTCTGTTAAATCAAAAGCTTTTGCACCGCTTTCTTTGTAAAACATTCCGTTATATTTTCCTGCTCTGAAACCGTCTGCAGGAGCTGGGACCGATTGGTGACCACTGTACAACATTAATCCTGCAATCTGCTCAACGGACATTTTTGAAGCTAAATCTTTGGCTCTTTCATCAATCGGAAGTCTCCAGTCTTCGTATTTATCGAGCTTTCCATTTTTATTTAAATCTTTAAATTTATTTCCGCCAACTGTCAGAATTTTCACGCCTGAATCTCCAGAATACCCCAAAACCGGACCTTTAGAATTGGTTACAATCTGAATGTTTTGTGAAAATGCTGTTATTCCTAAAAATAGGGCTGCAATATTTAAAACTGTTCTTTTCATTGTTTTAAATTTTAGAAATTAAAGCTTACAGAAAATTGACCTGTTAATGGCATAATGTAAGTTCCCGTCAATAATTTTCCGTAGTATGGACTCGCATCGGTAATCAGTTCAGCACCATTGATGGTTCCGCTTGCTCCTCTTTGATTCAGGAAGTTGATAACCGTTGCGCCAAGATTGATATTTTTATTAACCGTATAACTTACTCCACCGAAAGTTTCCCATCTTGGAGCGAAATATAAGGCGTTGGTAAGATTCGCATATTGTTTTGAGAAATATCTGAAACTTGCCCAGAATCTCCACTTGTCAATCGTGTAACTCGGGTCGATTTCCATTAAAGTTTTAGCAACACCCAACACATTGTTGTCGCTGTAGTTATATGAAGTTCCGAATGCATCAAAATTAAATTTCTTGTAAACCGGATTCTGGAACGTCACCAAATAATGCAAGTTAAATCCTTTGAATGGCTTTAAAACAAAATCCGTTGTCCATCCCAATGTCTGAATATCGTAATAAACCGTTGCAACCTGCGCCTGAGAACTGTTGGCTGGATTTACAAGATTGTATCGGTTCAGGTTGTTATTTTTCTTAAGATAGGTCGCCTGAGAAATCAGCTGAATCCAGTCTGTATTCCAGAACACTCCGATTGCACCAAGCGGACTTTTAATTTTATTGGTATTGGGTTCAAAAGCCTGTGAATAACTTTCCAGTCTTCTGTTTTCTTCGGTGTATAAAGCGTTTGCGATCACGCCAAAGTTTTTGGTAATGTTGTATGTTGCGTTCAAGCTACCACCAATCTGGAAAAAGCTCTGATTAATCTGATTGAATTGACTTGAATCTGTAAAGCTGAAACCAACCGTTCTTGGTGTCAACGAATATTCTCCGTCCAGAATGTGATTTTTAAGATGCAAACCGTAGCTCAAGTTGAAATTATCAGAAACTTTCCATTCATCTGTTCCATAAATAGACAGTTTATTTTCTGTTCCGCTGTGGTATTCTGCACCGGCATTGTAGTTGTAGAAACCATCTGCATCTGTATTGGGACCGATTAATCTTTGAGGCTGCGCGCCAACCGTCTGGTAGAAGAAAGAACGGTTTGAGGTGAATTTATCGATGTGATAATATTGCTCTAAAACACCTACGGTAAGGTTATGATTTCCCACCTGTTTGTTCAGTGAAAAACGTCCTGTAACACTCGTAATTGGCGTTTCTGGTGTGTACATTGCCAACTGTGTTCCGACTGGACCTGAATATGCCTGTCCGTTTGAAGCAAGTGTGTAACCAGCCCCCGGCGCAGCATTGAAAATACTTAAAGGAATGCTGTTGGCCATTTTTACTTTTGAGAAGTGGGCTCGAGTTGAGAATTTGAAATTCCAGCCGTTATTCAGCAAATAATTTCCGACAACGTCAATGTTATGAGAACTAGACCTGTTATCATTCCCTGCAAGGTTTGCAAAATAGGTCTGTCCGGAAAGAACGTCTTTAAACTTCATATTTCCCTCACGCACCACGTAAGAATCTCTACCGATTTTGAAGTTATCCAGCTCGGTTACCTTACCTTCCGGTCCGTATTCGAAAACCGCATAATTGGTGAGACTGTACGAATCGGCATATTTGTATAAAACTGAGATTTTACCCTTATCGTCATTGAAATATTTGGTTAAACCGGCTCTGAAAATCTTTGTTTCATCGGCATTTCTGGCAAAACCCAATTTATAGGTGCTCGGGTCAAAATTGGCGAAGGCACCAACTGTGTACGTCCAGCCGTTTTTAGAAATAGGTCCTGAAGCATTTACATCACCTTGCAGCCAACCGAAAGTGCTTGTTGTAAATTTTCCTTTGACTTTTAAATCCTTTGTTCCGATTTGAGAATAAGAGTTGACTGCAAAACCAAGATCACCCATTGTATTTGCCAGCTGGTCCATTTTCAGAAGTCCTGTTTTTTCCAGGCCTACACTTTGCCTCCAGGTTTTGTTGGGAAGTTCCGGCCAGAAGAAGTAAACGGCAGGCAAGTCATTTTCAAGAATCGTAATTCCACCAACTGTTGATGGCAAACCGATATTTACGTCTCTCGGACTTGTGTTGTTGGCCGCGTTCAACATTACGTTTCTGTTGTTATCTTCTTTTGAAGATGTGGTCACAGTTTTTACGCCTTCTTCAGTTTTTGTAGCTGCATTCACGGCATTTTTTACTGCAAGTGTGTCTGTTTTTTCCTGCCCGTAAACCAATACAAAGGAAAGCATCAATCCTAAAGCTGAAATTTTAAGTGTGGATTTTCTCATTTCAAGGTATATATTTTTAATTTTTCTTTAAAGGTTTAAGAAATTTTAACACAAATTGATACCTCCTTCTAAAAAATCAGACGGCAAAAACAGATGAAAAAACGTGTTAAATTTTGCTTACAGAAACTGAAGATTAATAATTTATTTTCCTATGCTAATTAAGCTTCAATTTATTGCTTCAATACGAAGCATTACAATAGTACATTCTTTATTTTAATTGAACAAATAAATATTAATAAAATTTAATACAAATTTTAAATACCTGAATATCAATCATATGAATTCAAAATTAAATATGAAATTTAATTGATTTAATAAGAAACAATGAAATTAAAACTGTTAAGATCTCTCCAAAAAACCACTCAATTTCTTAAAATTTGCTTTTCGTAATTTTTTTATTAAAATTTTGTAACATTGATTCAGGAATTGAATAATGACTTTAAAGAATTAATTTTACAAAGATCGAACGAAGCAAAGATATCTACCTACCTCATCAATCTGTGTATCCTGTGATTTTTGGTTTTGACCAGAATAAGTTGAAAATTCTTCTGCTACGAATGAATTATAGACATCAACGGTTTTGCCGGGAGGTTATGTAAGAAAGAATGAAGATATGGATGATGCTGTTATGAGAATTTTGAAAGAAAGAGCTGGAGTCAACAATTACAAACGAAAAAAGTCGCTAAATTTGCGACTTTTCACTCGAGCGATCCGGACGGGACTCGAACCCGCGACCTCCGCCGTGACAGGGCGGCATTCTAACAAGTAAATTGAATAAAAACTTTCTGCGATCCGGACGGGACTCGAACCCGCGACCTCCGCCGTGACAGGGCGGCATTCTAACCAGCTGAACTACCGGATCTCTTTACAACAAATAAGAAAATATCTTTGTTTATTGTGGTTGCAAAAATACAACTTTTACTGTAATCTGCAAGTATTTTTATAAAAAAAATGCTTCCCGATGCGGAAAGCATTCATTATCAAAGCGGTTTTTTTTATAAGTGTGCACTTAATTTCTCTGCGATGATCTCTTTTGGAGTAACACCTACCAATTTATCTACTACCTCACCATTCTTAAAAATAAGAACAGTAGGAATATTTCTGATTCCGTACTGCATAGAAATTTCCTGATTGTTGTCAACATCTACTTTTCCTACAACAGCTTTTCCTTCAAAATCTGATGCTACTTCTTCGATGATTGGTCCCAAAGTTCTGCATGGTCCGCACCATACTGCCCAAAAATCTACCAATACCGGTTTGTCTGATTTTAAAACCGTTTCCTGAAACGAGCTGTCTGTAATTTCTAAAGCCATTTTTATATCTTTTAATTATTAATATTATATTTAATTACTGAGATCAAAATTACAATTTTTAAGCGATAAGACTATCTATGCTCAACATTTGTATTTTCTATGAGCAGATCTTTAGAGATTTCTTTTAAAGCATTCACAAAAACGTCAATATCCTCTTTTGTTGTCATGTGACTGAATGAAACTCTCAATGGCGTACAATGATCCATTTCATCCTCTGAAAGCACCATCATCATCACCATAGAAGGTTTTGAAGCTCCGGAAGAACATGCACTTCCCTGAGAAACTGCAATTCCTTTCATATCCAGCTGCAAACCAATCAAAGGATTTTTGTAAGGTAATAAAAGACTGACAACAGTATACAAACTATTATCCAGTTCAGAGCTTCTCCCATTGAATTTCACACCTGGAATTGCTTCTGAAACCTGATCAACAGTATATTGTTTGATGTCCTGCATATGTTGTGTATATGCATCCATATTTTTAAGAGAAAGTTCCAAAGCTTTTCCTAAGCCTGCAATACCGGCAACGTTTTCAGTACCCGCTCTTAAACTTCTTTCCTGAGGTCCACCGGTAATAATACCTTTCAGACCGCTTGATTTTCTGATAAAAGCAAAACCAATTCCTTTAGGGCCGTGGAATTTATGTGCACTGCAAGAAGCAAAATCCACAGGAATTTCAGAAAAATCTAAATTCATGTGAGCCATTGTCTGTACCGTATCAGAATGGAACAATGCATTATTTTCTTTACACAGTTGAGCAACTTTTTTAATGTCTATAATATTTCCGATTTCGTTATTGGCATGCATCAAACTTACCAAAGTTTTTTTATCAGAAGCTTTCAGCAACTCCTCAAGCCTATTCAGATCGATATCTCCTTTTTCATTGGGACGGATATAAGCAACCTCAACACCCTTTCTGTTCTTCATATCCAAAATACTCTCAGAAACACATTTATGTTCCATCGGCGAACTGATGATTCTTTCAACTCCCAAATGCTCAACGCTGGATTTGATGATCATATTATTAGATTCTGTTCCGCATGAGGTGAAAATAATTTCTGCCGGACTTACATGAAGATAATCTGCAATCTGCCTTCTCACGTTTTCGATAAGAATTTTAGCATCCTGCCCAAAACTGTGCGTTGAAGAAGGATTTCCGAAATTCATTTTCATGGTTTCTACCATTGCATCGATAACTTCTGCTGAAAGCGGCGTCGTGGCAGCGTTATCTAAATATATTTTATTCATTTTCTATTTTGAATATTTTAATTCTACTGAAGTGAACTGATAATTTGAAGGAACTGAAAAAATAAACCAAGGATTTGACATTACCTGAATTGCCATTCCTCCCGATTCATATTCCGGAATTTCTACATATAATACATTATCTTTTACCGAAATGCTTTTTATTTCATTCACTTTATGATCTCCTGAATTGAACGTTCCTAAGTTATATAAAACAACCTTCTTATCTTTTTGAAAAACAGGAATTTCCATTACAGGTTCCATCCCGGATTTACTGAAATTTTCTATAATACTGTTTTTCAGTTCTGTCTGATCTTTTATGATTTTAAAACCAGCCTGATCTGCTCCACCCTGTGTTTCTGAAGCAAGAATTTCTCCTTTTGCCTGCATATCTTTTGACTTTTGTGACGAGGCATTTGTACAGCTCATAATAACTGCCAAAAGCAACATAAGAAGTTTATTCATATCGATATTTATCCTTCAAAATTAGTGAAAAAATTGATAATGTCCTTCATTTGCCCACTTAAGCATATATTTATCTCCTGAAGTATCTCCGAATGCTATGATTTTATCATATTTTGAGTCAGAAATTTCTGCTTTTATCCTTTCTAATTTCTCTTTACCGTTGCAGTTTTTACCAATAAAATTTCCTGTAAAAACCCCATTTTTGAATTCTGCCTTGGTAGCAACAAGATTCATCTGTAATTTTTCAGCAAAAGGTTTTGTCCAAATATCTAAAGAAGCTGTCACAATAAGACTTTCCGTATTTTCTCTGTCAATATTCTGAATAAATTCGAAAGCATTTTCTCGGATAATTTTCGGGTAACTTTCTTCAAAAAACTGCTTAGATTTCTCCTCAATCTTTGTCTGAAGCTGCCCTTTAAGAATTGAGCCGATAAAGCTTTTTTTCACTTTTTCAGTCTCAGCAAGTTTTAGTTTTAATAAAATAAAAAGAGGAATATGTTTTACAAACTGCACCCGGAATTTTGATGGATTGTAAAATTTAAGATACATAAACATGGTATCTTTATACGTAATCGTGCCGTCAAAATCAAAACAATACAATTTTTTCATTTTAATTTTCTTATAAATTTATCTGCTTTTGTCATTCCGTAGGAATGTAAGCTTTTATTGTTTCTTGTGATTGAGATTCCTCCGGAAAAACAATATAATTTAAAGCTTTAATTTTTTAAAAATAAACTCAGGAATATTTCTGATAATCATCATAATAACGCCCCAAACCGGTAAAACGTATGTCACATTCTTTTGTTTTTTGAATGCTTTGTAAATACATTCTGCAGCCTGCTTTGGTGTAGCCGTTAATTTTGGATTCAAAGGCAGACCTTCCGTCATTTTGGTTGCCATAAATCCCGGTTTTATTGTTAAGACATGCACTTTCTTTTCAAAAAGATAGTTTCTTAACCCACTTAGATAAGCTGTAAAAGCAGCTTTTGCACTTCCGTAAATAAAATTACTCTGTCTTCCTCTGTCACCTGCAACCGATGAAAGTCCAATAATTGTTCCCGATCTTCTGCTTTCAAATTTCTGCGCAAAATAATTGATCACAGGAACCAATTTCGAATAATTAATATCTATAATTCGCTGTGTATTTTTGTTGTCATAAAGACCTTCTTCCGTTCCTTCTCCCAAATATCCCGTTGCACAAAATAACAGACTTGAATTGATAGAATCAAAATTCTGATAATTGATTTCTTTTGTGAGATCAAGCTCGATGATTTCAGATTGTTGCAGAAATTTCACATCAATATGTCTTGCAAATCTTTCCGTTGTTTCTTTATTTGAGGTAAAAAGATAGATTCTTTCAAACTTTTCCCCTTCCTGCAAAGCCTTTTCCACAAAAGCCTGTGCTACCTCGGATGTACTTCCCAGAACTATCATTCTACTTATTATTTAGGATTCTTTTGTGCTGTAAAGACACAAATTTTGAGCTTTGAACATTTTTCAGATAATCTGTAAGTGAAGATCTGCTCATGCTGTCTTTGGTCAAATAAATTCTTCCGCCAAATTCCTGCACAATTTCATCTAATTTATCAATCAGTTTTTTCAGCTTTGAATTAACTTTAAAATCTAAGGCTAAAGTGTAACCTTCAAACGGAAAAGAATTATAAGCTTCAGGATTGTTTTTCCCGAAAAGTTTTAAAACCGCAAGAAAAGATCCGTTTCCGCTATTGGCAATGGTTTCAAGGATTTTTTTCATTCCTTCCCTTCCGGTTTCTTTCGGAATCACCATTTGATATTGGATAAAACCTGACTTACCATATATCTTGTTCCAATCTTTGATGGCATCTAAAGGGTAGAAAAATGTTTCATAATCAATAAAATTCTTCACTTCCTTCTTCGATTGCTTTTTATAATATAAAAAATTGAAAAGCTTTACAGTTAAAGCATTTAAAACAAATCCGGGAAAATAAAAAGGTACTGTTGGAGAGAATTTTTTCTTTAAAACCAGGGGATTTCCAGCTTCATTACCGGATAGTTCATGACGATAAGCATGTTCGCCACGCATCAAAATACTTCTGCCTATATTTTTTCCTTTCTGAAGACAGTCGATCCATGCAACCGTATACGTCCAGCTTTCGCTTTCTTCAAAAAGTCTGAATATTTCATCTAAATTTTCAGCTTTTATACTTTCCTGACGAATATATGAGGTTTCAATATTTTTAAGCTTAAACTTAGCAGAAAGAATAATTCCTGTGAGTCCCATTCCGCCAATAGTTGCCCAAAATTTATCCGGATTTTCTTCTCTTGAGCAAATAATAATATCACCATTTTCTGTCATCAACTTAAATTCGATAACATATTCCGAAAAACATCCTTCAGCATGATGATTTTTTCCATGAACATCAGAAGCAATTGCACCGCCTACCGAAACAAATTTTGTTCCCGGTGTAACATACAAAAAGTAACCTTGAGGCACAGAAATCTCAAGAACGTCTGATAGCAAAACTCCAGATTCACATTCTATAATGCCGTTGAGACGGTCAAAACTGATGAATTTATTTAATTTTTTAGTTGAAAAGATATTTTCGCCCAAAGAAGCGTCGCCGTAGCATCTTCCGTTTCCTCGTGCAATGACTTCGTTGTGACTGAGTACAAATTCCTTTATTTTTTTGAAGCTGTCTTCAGACCGCATTTCTTTTTCCACTATGGGAAAATTGCCCCAATTTGTAACTTTTTGTGTGAAATTCGGTTTCATCTGTAAATATTTATTTTTTTCAGATCAGATGCAATCACAAAATTTTCATTATTGCTTGTAATTTTCAGTTTTTGTGATTTCATTCTTTAAAATAAATTTGAATTAAAAATGCAGCAACCCACAAAATCAAAGTTATCTGAATATATCGGTCTCTGTAAACAATTTTGGTAGGAGATTCGGTTCTATTATATACCAAAGTCTGCTGTAAATATCTCAAAAATGCAAATACAACAAAAATAACCGTATAAAAGACTCTCGAATGAAATCTTGCCTGAACTTCAGGAGACAATGTAAACATCAGATAACAGATAATTGCCAAAGTTACCGAAATGGAAAGTGCAATATCTGCAAACTGTACATTGTAACCATCTAAAGCTTTTCTCGTTTTCCCGGAAACCTGAGCGTTGATAAGCTCTCCCCTTCTTTTTCCGATTGCTAAAACCAATGCAAGAACGAAGGTCAAAAGTGTTGCCCATTGCGAAATGAAAATTCCGGTAATGTATCCTCCTGCCTGAACTCTTAATACGAAGCCCGTTGCGATAATGAAAATATCAATAATCGGAACGTGTTTTAATTTGAATGTATAGGCAAGATTCATCACAAAATAAATTCCGATGATGGTTGCAAACTTCCAAAGAATTTCATTAAAATAAAACTGAGCAAAGAGTATTAAAGCAATATCTACGATAGCCAAAATTCCTAAAATTGACAACGCTTTTGATTTTGAAATTGCTCCGCTCGCCAAAGGTCTTCTTCTTTTCTCAGGATGTTGCCTGTCTGCCTCAATATCATTATAATCATTCAGAATATAAACGATACTTGCTGCCAAAGAAAATATAATGAAAGCGAAGACACTTTTGCTGAGTAAATCTAAATTTTTGATGTTACCTGAAAAAAATAGGGGTACAAAAACAAAAAGATTTTTCACCCATTGTTCTATCCGAAGTAATTTTAAATATTTTTTCATTTATGTTATTTCGATTGCAAAAATAGTGAATTTATAGCAAAAAAACATGCCGCATAAAAATACAAAAAAAACCGCCAAAGCGGTCTTCTATGATAATATTTATATATTAATGATTACTGCCCCTGTTGAGCGTCGTTAATCATTTTTTCGTTTGCTGTAATAGCAAACTCTACTCTTCTGTTTTTTGCTCTTCCTGCATCTGTCTCATTTGATGCTACAGGCATTGACTCACCTTCACCCAAAGCAAACATTCTGCTGGAAGCGATTCCTTTAGAAATCAAATAGGATTTTACAGAATTTGCTCTTCTTTCAGAAAGCTTTTGGTTATAATCATCTGCACCCACGCTGTCTGTATGACCATAGATATTGATGTTTGTATCAGGGTTATTAACCAAAACCTGATTAAGTTTATCTAAGTTTGCTTTAGCAACCGATGTCAAATCTGATGAATTAAATGCAAAAGTAACGATACTTTCGTTCAAAGTAATTTTAATCCCATCACCTACTCTTTCCACCTCAGCCCCAGGTAAAGTTTCTTTAATCTCCTTAGCCTGCTTATCCATTTTATTACCAATAACGTTACCGGCAACACCGCCAATCACACCTCCTAAAACCGCACCTAATGCTGCATTTTTACCTTTACCTACATTATTTCCCAAGATACCTCCGATTACTGCTCCTGAAGCTACACCTACTGCTGTACCTCTTTGCTGGTGATTGGAGTTTTGTACAGCCTCACAACTTGTAAGTAATAATGCTGATGATAATAAAAATGCTCCTATATATGTTTTGTTAAATTTCATAATGTTTATTTTAAATATTTAAATTACTTCATCCCTGTTCTCTCGAAGTTGTAAACAACTCTCACAGTACTTCCGTCAAACGGAACATTCTGTTCTAAAGAAAACTGATCTGTCGTCATATTGATTACATCAAGCGTATAGCCTACTGTATTTTGTTTTGCTTTTGTTCCTTCCTGAATTTTTTTGAACATAAAAGTATTTCCGTCTTTCACTTCAAATTTAATAGGTTGTGTTAATGCAGGACAATTTCCGCCACCGTTCAAAGTATAAGCTCCTGTATAATTATTTGGAATGAATCTCCAGTGACTTCCAACAAAACACTGTGCATCTGCACCTTCATCAAAAGGCTTGATTTTATATTGCTTATCATATTCGATGCTTACAATCTGAAAGTCGCCTTTCATTTTCAGAAATTCTGATCTGTTGCTTTGTGCATCTCCTGCTTTTTTTACTGAGGAACAAGACACCGCAAAAAGTGATGTTCCCAAAATTCCCGCAAGTATTAACTTTTTCATAATTGTATATTTTATTTTTTCAAAGTATATGAAACCAAGTGATCGGAATTGATTATTAACATCCAAATCATACGATTTCATATTGTTGTTTATTATTCTTAAAGTTACTACAAAAAACCGTGCCAAAATACTAAAACAAGTAAATAAAAAAAAGCCCGAAAAATCGGGCTTCATTATTTATGATCAATAAATAGCTGATTATTATTTTCTTACCGCTTTTTTTGCTTTTGCAGGTTTCTTCACATCAGAAGCTTTTCCGTTGTAGAAATTTGTGAAGGCATATTCTGCAGCTTTCTTCACATCGATAACTCCGCCAGACTGAGATTTTTCGCCAAATTCATTTTCTGTGCTTACGTTGCTGGTTTTTACCAATGCCTCAATGATCTGTGCTGGCTTCAGGTTTGGCATATAAGCCAATAAAACAGCTGCTGCACCCGCAACTACAGGAGATGCCATTGATGTTCCCTGAAGGTATCTATACTCATTGTGCGGTACAGTTGAATAAATCTGGTCACCAGGTGCAAAAACATTGACCATTTTCTTATTATAATTTGAGAATCCTGCTCTCAGTGCGCTATTTTGGTTGGTACTTGCACCTACTACCAGAACATTATTCACAAAAGGAGCTTCGTCAGAAACATTCATGAAGTTTGTAGGATAGGCTAGATGTTCTGCAACATCCTCATTCTCGTTTCCTGCAGCTTTTACTAAAAGAACACCTTTATCTTCAGCATATTTGAATGCATCCCAAACCACATTTTTACCCGGAGAAACAGGCTTTCCAAAACTCATATTTAAAACTTTTGCGCCATTATCTACTGCATATCTTATTGCATTAGCAACATCTTTATCTCTTTCATCACCGTTAGGTACAGTTCTCACAGACATAATTTTTGCAACTTTAGAAGCTACACCGTACTGAATTTCTTTTCCTTGAGGAGTTCCTGCAATAATTCCGGCTACGTGAGTTCCGTGCATGGCATCCGGACCTTCATAATGGTTGTTTCCGTAATTTTTCTCAGAATAATCATCATAATTATCTCCTACAATTTCTTTTCTCGGATCATAAGCAATATCATATTGCTTTGAAGACGGACCTACCTCATCAAGAGCCTCTTTCATTTGCTCCTTCATTGATTTTTCAAAATCTTCAGCTGATTTCCCGGCAAATTCCGGGCTTTGAGAAACTTGCTTAAGAACCTGTAATGCCATTGCATCTTTCTGATCGGTCGGAGCTTTAATAGCAGCGATATTTTCAGGAGTTACAGATTTCCCACCTAACATCTTTACCATGTTCGGAATCAACTCGTTGATCATGGTATATGTCTGAAATCCCTGTTTTGCTTCCACGCTTTTTTTAGAATAAAGCTCTTTAGATTTCATATACATTGCAAATTCTTCAGGCATTTTTGCCTGATTTGCTTTGTTTTTTGTAGAATCATCACCTTCGAAAATCGACTTATATTTTGCAACAACTCTGGTAACTTCCATGTTATCAACATCAATATCACCATTTTTTCCACCAATGAAATTCCAACCGTGAACGTCATCAATGTAACCATTTCCGTCGTCATCTTTTCCGTTTCCAGGAACTTCATTTGGGTTTGACCAGATATTTTTAACCAATCCCGGATGATCAACCTGAACACCACTGTCTAAAACTCCAACAATGACAGTTTTAGGTTTAAGACCTTTAGATTCAAGATATTTATAAGCATTTGCGGTATTTACACCATAGACTTTTGAAGTTGTAAAATCTTTGTGATACCAGGTCATCAAATCTTTATCTTCTTTTGGATCAACAGCCGCAACTTTTGATTCTTGTGCGTACGTAAAACTGAAACCTGCTAAAAAGACAGCAGCCAATACTATTTTCTTCATTTTATAAGAATTATTTAATATTTTTAAGATAAGTCACAGATTCTGGTCCTTTGTTACAGATAAGATCAATTATTGACAAATCTTTCAAAAAACCATGTTTATCTGTGAAAGTTTGATAATATTCTTCCATTTCAAATTCAGACGGAGCTTTCGCAGAAAACTGTTCGCGAAAATTAATTTCCGAAGGATTTTTGATGTATTCTTCATTCAAAGACTGTGCCTTTTCTGTTTTCAGAATTTTTTTAATAATATCGATACTTTTAATATTAAAATCTAACAAAAATTTTTCTTTCACATCATAAAGAACTTTAAATTGATCTTCATAATATTCAAAATACGGTGAACTCTGATAAGCAGTTTTTATAGACTTCCAATGAAGTTTCTGCCAATCTTCCCTATAGGACATTTCAATATCTTTCATTTCTCTTTTTCCTGTATGATTGATCGGAATGATGAGTGAAAGCTTTCCGTTTGCCCCGTAAATATTGGTTCTGTTTCTGTACGTCTGCTTAGGGAAACTTTCATACTGCTCAAAAACAACGTCATTTTCAGGATCTAAATACACTGAAAACCATGAAATAGGTGGTAGATAAAATACCGGTAGTAATATATTCTGCATGTTTATTTAATTTTTAGGATAAAAAACTCTTCCCACAATATCTTCTTGATCAGCGAAACCAACGAATCTTGAATCTAAACTTGCGTTACGATTGTCACCAAGAAAAAAAACTTTACCTGGAGGTACAGTGAGCGGACCAAAATTATCTGCGTTCCATTTTTTACCAAATGTTTTGAAAATATAGGGATCGGTTTCTGTAGTGGTATATCTTTCAAAAAAATAGTCTTTGGTAAGATCTTTTTTGCTGAGTTGGGTTATATAATGATTTTCATCGATTGGATAAAAGTCCTCATTTAAAGCACCTTTTCCAATCAAATAATTAGTAAAACCTCTATCGATTTTGTACGCTTGATTGATTTCAAAATTTCCATTGATGAGAGAATCATTTACATATAAATCTCCATTTTTGATTTGAATTCTATCACCTTCCACACCTATAAGACGCTGAGCATAAACACCCGGAAAATGATCCGGATTCTTCTGATTGTAAGCTAAGATTTTATATTTATCATAAGGCAAAATATTACTCATGAATAACCAACCTCCTCTTTTGAGGGTAGGTTCACTTCCTGCTGTAGGTAATAAAGCATATTGCAAAACCCCTGAGAGTTTTGCAATAATTATAAGGGTTACGATAAAGCTTCCGGTAAGGAGAACTTTATTAAATATTTTACTTTTAAACACTAATCTTCTTCAGTTTTTTTCTTTCCGAAAAGTTTAACAAAATACTCCCATCCAAAGAAAAGAATAAGAATCATAGCAGCAATCCACCAATATGAAGTTTTGTTTGCATCGCCTGTATTTGTTGCTTTGAACATTCTATCCCAACGGAATCTCCATCCATCAGCTTGATATGAAGATTGTGAATCTGTAAATGCACCTTCTATACTCATCCAAGTAAACATTGGTTTTCCAACGATATTTGCTTCAGGAACAAAACCAAAGAATCTTGCATCTAAAGAAGCATCTCTGTTGTCTCCAACCATCATATAGTAATCCTGTTGAATTGTATAATTGTTGGTCTCCTTTCCGTTGATGAAAAATTTGCCGTTTTTACTTTCTAAAGTGTTATGCTCGTAGTTTTTGATAATCCACTGATATTCCGGAAGGGTTTCTTTATTAATAGTTACAACATCACCTTTTTTAGGAATTTTGAGTGGTCCGTATTGATCTTGATTCCACCCTCTGTTGAGCGGAAAAATAGAATTGGTAGTATCTATTTTTGTTCTGAATTGATCTTTGTAAGCAATACCTCCTTCACCTTTACTCATAATTTCTTCATGAGAAGAAACTACTTGTGGAAGAGATTTAATTTCTTTAAGTCTCGAATTTGTCAGCTGCATCATATAAATGATATTCGCAGGATTCATCTTGTATTTCGCAGAATTTTCATTAGAAAAAAATCTCTCTTTATCTAATAGTCCGATAGAAATAAATCCTAATCTTTTGTACAGAGCTGGAACATCTATTTCACTACTTGCCTCAATCAAAAATGAATGTTGAACATCCTGATCTCCCAAAACAGTTTCAGCCCTACCATTGACAAATAATCTACCATTACGCATTTCAAAAGTATCACCTGCAACAGCAACGCATCTTTTCACATAAGGATCTGCACGGTCAAGAGAAACATGTACAGAATCTCGTGGATAATTGAAAACTACTATATCGTTTTTTTGAGGTTTGCTAAATTGAAAAATTCTCTCATATGGAAGTTTTACTGCTTCAACATAAGATTTTCCATCATTTTTGGGATTGCCATCTTTTTGAAAATCATAAATAGTTCCTTGTAAAAAAGGAATTGCCAAAGGACGCATTGGTAATCTGTAACCATAGCTCCATTTATTTACAAAAAGGAAATCTCCTACTAAAAGCGTTCTTTCCATCGATCCTGTAGGAATACCAAAAGGCTGCGTGAAAAAAACGTGAATTATCGTAGCAAAAACAACTGCGAAAGTAATAGAACCTACAAAAGTATCTTTCTTTTTTGAGTTTTTTTCTTCTTCTGTTAAATACAAATCATTTTCATCTTCCAACTCAACATCTTTAGAATAATTGACGGTTGCCATATAAATGAAAGGCAAAATAACAGTAAGCAATTGATCTTTAAAAAGAGTTTTGCCAAATTTTTTCATTAAATACAAATGAAAAACCGACATCATAATCGGACCTACGATTGGCAGATACGATAAAATTGCCCACCATTTCGGATGTTTGGTTTCTTTTAAAATAATGAAATAATTGTAGAAAGGTACAAAAGCCAACAACGGACTATACCCCATTTTCTTGAACAGCTTCCAAGTGGAAATCCCCATCAATACTGATAAAATGAGAACATAAACTGTATACGTTAAAAAATAATTCATAAATTTTTGTGCCTAATCTGTAATATAAGTAATGAGCAATGTGTAAAAGGTAATTAATGATTACACAAATTTCTATTATTAGTTTGCAAAGTTGGTGTTTTGTTACAAAACTAAAGTCCCAAAACGTCTTTCATAGTGAAATTTCCTTTTTTATCTTTAATCCATTCTGCTGCTACGACTGCGCCTAACGCAAAACCGTTTCTGTTGAATGCAGTGTGTTTTATTTCTATTTCGTCAACTTCACTTCTGTAAAAAACGCTGTGAGTTCCCGGAACTTCATCCTCACGAATGGCAAAAATACCCAATTGCTTATCCTGAGTTTCCTCAAGTTTCCATGCATCATATTTCGGATTGTTTTTGAAAATTCCTTCTGCCAAAGAAATTGCAGTACCACTTGGAGCATCAAGCTTGTGAATGTGATGAATTTCTTCTAATTGGCAAGAATATTCATCTACACTTTTCATCAGATCAGCTAATTTTTCGTTTAAAGCAAAAAATAAATTTACACCTAAACTAAAGTTTGATCCATATAAAAATGCTGTTTCGTTTTGAACAGCAAGATTTTCAATTTCAGATTTTCTTTCAAGCCAACCTGTCGTTCCGCAGATTACGGGAACTTTATTTTCCAGACAAGCTTTAATATTATCGAAAGCAACTTCAGGAAGAGAAAATTCGATGACAACATCCGGATTATTTAAATTTTCAGCAGTTGGAGTTTCTTTTAATCGGGCAACAACTTCATGACCTCTTTTTGTGGCAATTTCGTCGATTATTTTGCCCATTTTCCCATATCCAACTAATGCTATTTTCATATTAGCTATTTAATTATTATCTAAAAAGTTTTAAAACTTGAAACTTAAACTCAATCCTGTTTTTGGCGGATTGTTTCCGAAATCATCATAAATCACAGCAGGCGCAAACGTAAGATCCGGATCTTTACGACCTTCATACAAATGTGCATCTACTACTGCATCTACAATATTCAAAATATAAATAAGTCCGGTAATTGCAATGGCATAATCTCTCTGTCTTTTTGATCTGTCCTGAGCATTTCCCAATGCTATTTTATCTAAATATGGTCTTTGATCTATGAACTCGTTCGGAGTTCCGTTGAGTTTTGCAATGTAATATTCTCTGTATTTTTTATATTGATTCTGATTCCAGATCGCAATTCCTACTCCTGCTCCTACCGCACCCCAAACAATAGGAATTTTCCAGTATTTTTTGTTATAAAACTGCCCCAATCCCGGTAAAACTGCAGAATACAAACCTGCTTTTGTAGGATTTAGTTTTGTCACAATTACTTTAGCGGGTGCATTTGCTTTTTCAATAGTCTCAACAATAGAAGTTTCAGGGATTTTATTGATCATAGTACTGTCATTAGCAACGGTTTCTACCTTCGTATCACGATTTACGGTATCACGAGGAATGACCTGCGAAAAAACAAACGCAGAAATACAAAGAAAAAATGTGAAAAGTATTTTTTTCATTTATTTAATATGAGATAAAATATATTCCAACTCGTCTTCATTTTTGAAATCGAGTACAATTTTACCTTTTTTCCCGTTTCCGGTAGTTTTGATTTCAACTTTTACATCTAAGATATCAGAAATCGTTTTCTGCGCTCTTTTGTAATTATTAGAAAGTTCAGCCTTCACAGATTTTGCAGCAGGTGATTTTGGATTTTTCAAAGCTGTTGCAGCTTGCTCAGCCTGACGAACATTCAATTTATCTTTAATAATTAAATCAAATAAAATCTGCTGAAGCTCATCATTATCCATACTGATGATTGCTCTTCCGTGTCCTGCAGAAATCTCACCACTTCTGATTGCATTCTGAATATCTGGACTCAGTCTCAACAATCTGATAGAATTGGTAATTGTACTTCTGTCTTTCCCGACTCTCTGGCTTAGATTTTCCTGAGTCATTCCGATCTCGTCTAAAAGTCTCTGATACGTCAACGCAATCTCAATAGAATCAAGATCCTCACGCTGAATATTTTCAACAAGAGCCATCTCCAGCAATTCCTGATCGTTAACCAGACGAATGTAAGCCGGAATAGAAGTTAAACCTGCAATTTTACTCGCTCTGAAACGTCTTTCTCCAGAAATGATCTCAAAGTTTTCGCCGTCTTTTCTAAGAGTAATCGGTTGAATTACTCCAAGATTTTTGATAGATTGAGCAAGTTCGTTTAATGCTTTTTCGTCAAAATAAGTTCTTGGCTGAGTGGGATTAGGATAAATATCTTCAATCGAAACTTCTACGATATTTCCTACAAATTTATCTGCGCCTTCATCAGTGGCAGAGTTTACAGTAGCCTTGGATTCAGCGCTCAGAATTGCACCCAAACCACGTCCCATCGCTCTTTTTTTGTCTTTCATATTGTATTGACTATTGCTATTGCACTTCGACAAGCTCAGTGTGACAGCTTTTAGCTTTTTTTTAATTCTTTACTAAATTTTCGTTTTTCAACAGCACTTCTTCTGCTAACTGAAGATATTGAATAGCTCCTTTACTTTCCGCATCATAATTTAAGATACTTTCTCCAAAACTTGGTGCTTCACTCAATCTTACGTTTCTGCTGATGATTGTTTCAAAAACCATTTCCGGGAAATGGGCATTTACTTCTTCCACAACCTGGTTGGACAGTCTCAATCTGCTGTCGTACATCGTCAGCAACAAACCTTCAATATCCAGATCTTTATTATGAATTTTTTGAACGTTTTTAATGGTATTTAAAAGTTTACCCAATCCTTCCAAAGCAAAATATTCACATTGAATCGGGATGATGACAGAATCGGCTGCGGTAAGCGCATTGACCGTAATCAAACCTAAACTTGGTGCACAGTCAATGATGATATAGTCGTAATCATCTCTTACACTTTGCAATGCTTTTTTAAGCATATATTCACGGTTGTCTTTGTCAACCAATTCAATTTCTGCAGCAACCAGATCAATATGAGAAGGTACAATATCTAAATTGGGAGTTGTCGTTTTTTGAATACAGTTTCTTGTTTCCACACTATGCTCCAATAAATTGTATGTAGAATACTGCACTTCTTCAACTCCTAGACCAGACGTTGCATTAGCCTGCGGATCTGCGTCAATAATTAATATTTTCTTCTCTAATACCCCTAATGCTGCGGCTAAGTTTACAGCGGTAGTAGTTTTTCCTACTCCCCCTTTTTGATTAGCGATACCTATGATTTTTGCCATTGCTTGAACTTTAAGTTTCAAAAATACACTTTTTTCTCTGCTTTTAAGGAGTGGATAAAACGAAAGTTGAGTTAAAATATTGTTAATAAGGATTTTAGACATTAAAAAAATTATCCACAAAAAATAGTATTTTGTGGATAAGTGTCAAGACTTGTTTTTGAATATATTTAATTGTCGAACTTCATTGAGATCGGAAATTTGAAATAACTTCTTACAGCTTCTCCTTTTTTATTTTTCCCAGGAATCCATTTTCCTTTAATTGATTTTATGGTTCTCATTGCTTCAGCATTAAACTCCGTATCTTTACCATCTGCTTTTATTCCTGAAATTGTTCCGTCTTTTTCTACAATGAATGTAACAGTAGTTTTCATCACATCATCTGAAGCGAAACCAGATCCATCAAACTTATTCGTTACTTTAGTTCTGAAAGATTCAATTCCACCTTCGAAGTTTGCAGAAACGCTTAATTCATCCGCACCTTTAATAGAATTATCAGAACCTTGAGGTATTGTAACAGGATCTTTAACTTTTGTTGTCCCTGTTCCTACTGTTGGAATTGGAGGAACATATGTATTCACAGGAGCAGGAATACCCTTTACATTATCCACTAATCCTGCAACAGCATCATCAGGCTTATCAATTTTAGCTGGTTCAACTGCTTCTTTTGTTGGTGTCGGAACAGTACTATCAAATTGTTTAGTATTAGGTGGAGCAACTGGCTGGACTGGTTTTACAGTTTCAACAGGCTTTGGTTTTGCGATATCATCGTTCGGCAGAATATCTACAGGTCTGTAAATAGGTTCATTAGGAACAACTTTTTCAACAGTTTTAAATGCTGAAATAAGCATTGGTGTAAGCGAAACTGCAGCCAATAAACTAACACCTACGAAGAGTGCTTTGGTTAGGATCCTGTCTGATTCATTTCTTAAAACATAAGCACCGTACTGTTTGTTACGGCCTTCGAAGAGGACTTCATTAAAACGGAAATCCTGATTGGTTTGTAGGTGTTTCATCACGATAAAAATTAAAATTGTTAATATATTGTAATTATTAGTTTTCTATATGGTTTGAACTAATCATTGAAACAATATCAAAATATTTGCCAAAAAATTATCAAAACATAATCATTTAAGAAATAATGATGTTAAAATACAAATTTAACTATGTTAGAAATAACATCAATACAGATAGTCAAAAATATCCTTCATTACAAAAACAAAAAAATCCCGCTCAAAAGCAGGATTTATAAAGTATATCGTGAAATTCTTATTAGAATAATTCTTTTCTGATAATGTTCTGACTTCTTTCAGGACCTACAGAAACCAAGTAAACATTGATTCCTAAGTACTTTTCGATAAACTCAATGTATTTTTGAGCAGTATCAGGAAGTTCGTCGTAGCTTCTTACTTTGGTAAGATCTTCTTTCCAACCCGGTAGATCTTGGTAGATCGGCTCGTAGTTGTATAATTTTTCTGTTGAAGAAGTGAAATAATCGATGATTTTTCCGTCTTCAGTTTTGTAATGGGTAACGATTTTCAAGTTTTCAATTCCTGTAAGAACGTCTAATTTAGTGATTACCAAATTATTGATTCCGTTGATCATACAAGCATGTTTCAAAGAAACTAAGTCTAACCAACCTGTTCTTCTTGGTCTTCCTGTTGTAGCTCCGAATTCACCACCAATCTGTCTGATGCTTTCTCCTAACTCATTATCCAGTTCAGAAGGGAAAGGTCCGTTTCCTACTCTTGTACAATATGCTTTTGCAACGCCAATTAAATTTTTAAGCGAAGTTGGCGGAACACCCGCTCCTGTACAAACTCCTCCAGTTGAGGGAGAAGATGAAGTAACGTAAGGATACGTTCCGAAGTCGATATCAAGCATCAACGCCTGAGCTCCTTCAAACAATACGTTTTTACCGTCTCTGATCGCTTCATTCAATTCAACTTCTGTATCAATGATTCTGTGTTGAAGCTGTTTTCCGATCTCTAAAAATTCGTTGTAAATTTCTTCAACGTCTAATGTTGGTTTTCCGTAATATTTTTCGAAAAGTGAGTTTTTAACTTTTAAGTTTTTCTCAATTTTATCTCTTAAAATCTCAGGATTCAAAAGGTCTACCATTCTAATACCGATTCTTGCAATTTTATCTTCATAGCAAGGTCCGATTCCTTTTTTGGTGGTTCCGATCTGAGTTCCTCCGTGTTCTTCTTCACGGTAAGTATCCAAAAGAATGTGGTAAGGCATGATGACATGCGCTCTTCTGCTGATAAAAATATGGTCAGTTCTTAAGCCTTTGCTTTCGATCTGATTCACCTCTTTAATGAAAGATTTAGGATTTACCACCACCCCATTGGCAATGATACACTTCCCTTTACACTGCAAAACTCCTGAAGGAAGAAGGTGCAAAACAAATTTCTCTTCACCCACATAAACCGTGTGACCAGCGTTGTCCCCTCCTTGGAAACGAACAACATAATCAGATTTTGCCGATAAAACATCAGTGATTTTTCCTTTACCTTCATCTCCATACTGAAGACCTACAACTACGTAAGTTGACATATTTTACTTTTATTTTAGATTCGTACAAAATTACTTTTAAAAAATTGGGTGGGCAAATTTGAGGGGAATTTTATTTTGGGTGGGTGGAAATCATGTGGTTGAGAAAGGCAAAATTTAAATATAATTCTGTAAAAGAATTATGTATTTTTGAGTAACACCAAAAAAATCATTAAAAAATGAATGAAGAATATGAATGTAATGGGTTCAAATATTTAATGGACTATTCCTCACCAAAAAGCAATGTGAAAATTTTACACAATAAACAAATACCAGAATATCTTTTTAAGTTCTATTCAATCAATGAATTCAGTATTGATGCTTTAATCAAATCTTATATATATATGCTTCTCACCCTTTCGAGCTAAATGACATTATGGATAGTAGTCCATTTTTATTATATACTTCGAAACCTTTGAGTCTTGATGTTTATGAAAAATTCTTTTCTCATTTTAGATCTAAAGAAGAAATTATTAAAATTTGGGAAAATGATTCTAATAAAGAGAATAAATGCAGAGATTATTTAACTCAAATGTATAGCGTTGCATTTAATTTAATAGGAGTGATTTCGCTAACGGCAAAAGAAAATAATTTACTAATGTGGCCTCATTATGCGCAAGAAAAAGGAATTCAATTAAAACTAAGGACATCCAATCTCATAAACTCTATTACTGAAAATATTGAGAATGAAAAAGGAGAATTTCTGGGTTTAAATCCCATAAATTACTGTCAAAAATTAAACCCTATTGATGTTCATCCTTATAAAACGTTTTTTTTGCCAATATCATATGCTACAAACGTTAAGTCAAACATGTGGGAGTATGAAGATGAATGGAGAATTCTTGTTAGTAAAAATGATATGGGCGTTCCACATAGTAAATCTGGTTTAAACATTATTCCGGATCATATTGGTAATAAAGAAAACCGCAAAATTTCTTATAGTAAAGAAATTGTTGAAGAGATATGTTTAGGTTTTAATTTTATAGTTGCTCGAGATTTTAATATAAAAAGAATTAATGATTTGGAATTTGAAGCACAACCTTTAAAAGGAAAATATAATTACGAAAACTATATCAAGTTATTAACTTATATATCTGATAATTTATCTGATAGATTATTTTACTCTGGAGTCAAATATGAGTTAGATGATGAACAAAAGTTATTTCTAATAAGAACAAAAGAAAAATTAGAGATAAAAAAAATTAATGATGAAACTTTTCATTTTACTAGAACAAACAATATAATTAGATTACTAGAATAATTTTGAATATAGATTAATTATGAAAAATGATAAACAATTGAAAAATTTAAAAATAACCTTACTACTAAAAAAAGGAGAAAATTCAGGTTTTGTAAAAGATTTCGATCGCAAAATCTTCATGAAAAATATTTAATTAAATAGATGTTATCATCCGCAGAAACCTTTCAACAGCTTAGATTCCTACGGAATTACAAACAGTATGTATATTTCTTACTTTAATAGAAGCTTACAACCAGTCTCAAAAAATTCATTCTTTAAAACCACCCCGTCAAAAATTTCTTTGAAATTTTCGCCACCCCTCCAACGGAGGGGGAATTTTTAATGGGTAAATATTTTATCAATTTCTTTTGAGAAACAAGTTTCACAAACCTGACAGACCTCACAAAAAACTTTCGTCAAAATTCCGTAACTTTGCCGCCTACTAAAATTTTATGGAAAGTATACAAGTTCACGACAAAACTTTTGTTCCTTATTTAAAGGATGCCGAAATTCAGGAGATCGTAAAAGCTACCGCTCTGAAAATTTATGAAGATTACAAGGATGAAATTCCTGTTTTCATTGGTGTACTGAATGGTGTGATCATGTTCTTCTCAGACCTTTTGAAGCATTATCCGGGAGAGTGCGAAATTGCTTTTATCCAAATGAGTTCTTACGCAGGAACAGAATCTACAGGAATCGTTTACCAGAAAATGGAATTAACAAAAGATGTAAAAGACCGTCACATCATTCTTGTTGAAGACATCGTAGATACCGGAAATACAGTTGAAAGTCTTTTCAAATATTTTAACGAAACGCAACGTCCTAAATCTGTAAAAATTGCTTCTTTTCTATTGAAACCTGAAGTTTACAAAAAAGATTTCAAGTTAGATTATATCGGAAAAGAAATTCCAAATAAATTTGTTTTGGGTTACGGGCTGGATTATGATGAATTGGGTAGAAACTTACCGAATTTATATCAATTGGCAGACGGACAAATCAACCATTAAAATTGCTATAAGCTTTTAGCTTTTGCACTTCGACACGCTCAGTGTGACAGTTATTAGCTTTAAAAAATTATATCTAAATAAAAAGTAAATATTAACTAAAAAAGCTAACGGCTTAAAGCGTATTGCCTAAAGCATAAAGCGAATCAAAATTATGATAAACATTGTTCTGTTCGGCCCTCCAGGAAGTGGAAAAGGAACTCAAGCTCAGAATCTGATCGAGAAATTTAATTTAAAACAGATCTCAACAGGTGACCTTTTCAGATTCAACATGAAAAATGACACCGAACTTGGAAAACTGGCAAAATCATACATCGATAAAGGAGAATTGGTTCCGGATCAGGTAACGATTGATATGCTGATTGATGAATTGAGAAAGCCGACTGATGCTGCAGGATTTATTTTCGACGGATATCCAAGAACCGCAGTTCAGACAGAAGCTTTGGAAAAAATCGTAAAAGATGAGTTGAATGACGAAATTGATGTTTGTCTTTCATTGATCGTTGAAGATAAAATTTTAGTAGAAAGATTGCTTAAAAGAGGTGAAACAAGTGGAAGAACCGACGACAGCAATGTAGAAATTATTGAAAACAGAATAAAAGAATACTACGCAAAAACAGCAGAAGTTGCCGAACTTTACAAACAACAAGGTAAATATGTAGAGATCAACGGTGTTGGAGAAATCAACGAGATTTCTGAAAAACTTTTCGCTGAAGTAGAAAAAATAAAATAGTTTAAAGTTGTGAGTGATGAGTTATAAATTAATACAATTCATTCTCATAATTCATAACTCATAACTCATAATTATAAGAAATGTCAAATTTTGTAGATTACGTAAAGATTCATTGTAAAAGCGGTCACGGTGGCGCAGGTTCTGCCCATCTTCGACGTGAAAAATATATTCCAAAAGGCGGTCCTGATGGTGGAGACGGTGGTCGTGGCGGTCACGTTATCATGAAGGGAAATTCTCAGGAATGGACTTTACTTCCGCTTCGTTACACACGTCACGTAAAAGCTGAACGTGGTCAGAACGGAGCAAAAAATCAGTTAACAGGTGCATACGGAGAAGATGTTTATATCGAAGTTCCTATCGGGACGATTGCTAAAAATGAAGAAGGCGAAATTGTAGGTGAAATATTGGAAGACGGTCAGGAAATTATCCTGATGGAAGGTGGAAAAGGCGGAAAAGGAAATGAGCACTTCAAATCTTCTACCAACCAGACTCCTCGTTATGCACAGCCGGGAATGGACGGACAGGAAGGTTTTATCGTTTTTGAACTTAAAATCTTAGCCGATGTAGGTTTAGTAGGTTTCCCAAATGCCGGAAAATCAACCTTATTATCTTCAGTTTCTGCAGCCAGACCCAAAATTGCTGATTATGCATTTACTACTTTAACTCCAAACCTCGGAATCGTAGATTACAGAAATTACAAATCTTTTGTAATGGCAGATATTCCGGGAATTATTGAAGGAGCGGCTGAAGGAAAAGGTCTTGGACATCGGTTTTTAAGACATATTGAAAGAAATTCAATCTTATTGTTTTTAATTCCTGCAGATTCTGAAAATCATTATCAGGAGTTTAAAATTTTGGAGAACGAACTGAAAGAATACAATCCGGAGTTGTTGGATAAAGACTTCATTATTTCTGTTTCAAAAGCCGATTTATTGGATGATGAACTGAAAAAAGAAATCGCAGCAGAATTCCCTGAAAACAGAAAACCACTATTTTTCTCCGGAATTACCAGCGAAGGATTGATGGAGCTGAAAGATGCAATCTGGAAGAGACTTCACGGATAGAAAATATCACATAAAAAAATCTAAGGATAAGCATTGTTGTTTATCCTTTTTATTTAAATGAAAAAGAAGATTTGGAACACTTATTGAGAGACTCCAATCAAATTTAAAAACAATGAAATATTTATTAGGTCTATTTGCAGCAGTACTTTTATTCTCATGCAGCACCCAGAAAAGTCAGTCAAAATATTCAACAATAGAATATGAAGCCGGAGCCTGTTTTGGGTTTTGTCCGATTTACAAAATGACCATTCAGGCTGACAGAACTGCTGTTTTGGAAGCTGAACATTTTAATTTTTCAAAAGGAACTTCAAAGGACGAATTTTCTAAGCCGAGAGAAGGTACTTTCACAACAACCATCAAAGAAGCAGATTACAATAAACTTGTTGCTTTGTTGGACGGTTTAGATGTAAAAAATCTTCAGGATAAATACGGAAGCAGAAATATAAGTGATCTTCCGACTTCTTATTTAAGAATAAAATTCGCAGACGGAACCTCAAAAAACACAGAAGATTACGGTAAAAGAGGATCTGAAAAATTAATGAAAGTATATCAGTTTTTTGAAGATTTAAAGCAAAATCAGCAGTGGACAAAAGTGAAATAATCAATTTCAATTAATTTAGACTATCTTTGCAGTATATTTCGCGGCATTCTCAGCCAGTAAAGTAATTTTTTACTTAAAATTCTGTTAAAAGTTTTTAGCAGATTTGCTAAAAATGATGAAGTATACTGCTTCAACCGCACTATTTTAATACACAATACCATTTTGTTATTTACAGACTTAAACATTATCAAGCCCATTTTAGATGCGCTTCAAAAGGAAGGTTATGAAAAACCAACTCCTATTCAGGAACAATCGATTCCTTCTATTTTAGAACACAGAGACCTATTGGGTACAGCTCAGACAGGAACAGGAAAAACAGCAGCTTTTGCGATTCCTATCCTGCAGAATCTTACAGAAAGAAAAGGTCCGAAAAACAATCATATAAAAGCTCTTATCCTTACTCCGACAAGAGAATTGGCAATACAGATCGAAGAAAGTTTCAACTCATACGGTAAAAATTTACCTTTAAGAAAATTGGTAATTTTCGGCGGAGTAAAACAAGGAAGCCAGGAAACAGCCTTGAGAAGAGGTGTTGATATTTTAGTAGCGACTCCCGGAAGATTATTGGATTTTATTGCTCAGGGAATTATCAGTTTAAAAAATCTTGAAATTTTTGTATTAGACGAAGCCGACAGAATGTTGGACATGGGTTTTGTACATGACGTAAAGAGAATCATCAAGCTTTTACCACAAAAAAGACAAACGCTGTTCTTCTCTGCAACGATGCCTACAGAAATTCAGAAACTGGCAGATTCAATTTTGAATACGCCGATCAAAGTTTCTGTAACTCCGATTTCTTCAACCGCAGAAACCATAAAGCAGGCTGTTTATTTTGTTGATAAAGAAAATAAGCTTGAGCTTCTTACCCACATTCTTCAAAATAATATATCAGATTCGGTTTTGGTATTCTCAAGAACGAAACACGGAGCAGATAAAATTGCAAGAAAATTACAAGCCAATAATATCTCAGCAGAAGCGATTCACGGGAATAAGTCTCAAAATGCAAGACAGAATGCTTTAAATAATTTTAAATCAGGAAGAACACGTATTTTGGTAGCGACAGACATCGCAGCGAGAGGAATTGATATTGACGAACTGAAATATGTTGTTAATTTTGAACTTTCGGATGTAGCAGAAACGTATGTTCACAGAATCGGAAGAACGGGACGTGCCGGTGCAGAAGGCTCTTCAATCTCATTTGTTGACGGATTGGATTTACTGAACCTGAAAGACACTGAAAAATTAATCGGAATGAAAATTCCTGTTGAGAAAAATCATCCTTTCCATACAGACAATCTGGTGGTGGAAAAAAGAGATTCAAACAACAAACCTTTTATTCCGAGACCGAAGCCTGCAGGTCAGCAAAAATCTGATCACAGCAAAAAGCCAAAAAATAAAAGTAATTTTTTAAGAAAAAAATAAATTAAAAGTCCTTCTCCATCTGAGAAGGACTTTTTTTAATCATTGCTGTCATATGCATTATCATTTAATAAAAAACAATAACTGATGATGGAAAAAGGAAGTGCAGCAGCAACATATGTGATATTCAAAAAGTTAGAATCATATCCTTTGATGACCTGTTCGATAATATGATCACACATCAGACAAAAAACAATAATCGTTGACAAATAAAATACTTGCTTAATATTTTTTACATAGAAAGAAAAACAGACCGACACCACCAGAAAGAACAAAACCACAAACATATTTGACTGACCCTGCATTTTTAAAGGATTATGCTTCAGAATATAATCAAAATTTTCAGCAGGCAACAACACCGAAGCCAATAAATTACCTACCGTTAAAGAAAAAGCAGTGATGAATTTTATTTTTTGTTTCCGGTCGGTTTCCCAAAAAGGTTTCAGTAAAAATAAAATCAAAGGAATAACAACAACGCTGCGTGTAAGGCAAATTATACCTAAAATAAAACCTAATAATATAGACTTTTCGAAATAGTTTCGCTCAAATTTTTTATGCCAAAAAAGCATGAAAACAGAAGCTACGATAAATGACGAGATAAAATCACTCTTACAAACCGCTTCATACAAAAATGAAAGTGAGATCGCTAAAAGAAAAATCCCATAAAATTTAATATGATTGTTTTTAAAAGCCCATATAACCGTACAGGAAAACAAAAGCAAGCTTGCAACCTGAATGTATCCCACATTACCCAAAAGATAAAATCCCACTAAAAAAACGAGCTGTCCCGGCAAATAAGAAGGAACATTCCCCATGAAGTTCCGCGTGTCATAAATATATTTCCCGTGAATCCAATAGTCTAAAGAATATTCTATCGTCTGCCATCTGTCGATTTTTAACTGATAAGGATCTTTCATAATATGACTGAGAAAAACATAAAAACAGACACATAAAAAAGTCAGTATGCAGACAAAATACTTTGTTATTTTTATCTTTTTGAAAAGAAAATCATAACTTTTAAATAACAAAATCTGAGATACACAAAATAAAATAATCAGTAGATAAATTGGTATTATATCCTGTCTTATTCCGTATTTAACAATAAATAACAAATTGATAATAATATAAATAAAGAACATTATATACTTCATTATCTGCGTGTTTTCAAAAAAAGCAAAAATTTTGTTTATCATTTATCTATTAAATAATTTCCTGGCATTCTCAGTCGTTATTCTGTCGATTTCAGAAAAATCTTTATTGTAAATATTCACCAGTTTCCCAGCGACCAGATCAAGGTAAGAACTTTCATTTCTTTTTCCTCTGAATGGAACTGGTGCGAGATACGGCGAATCGGTTTCCAAAACGATTTTATTTAAAGGAATTTCGTTTAAAAACTGATCGATTTTACCATTTTTGAAGGTCACTACTCCACCTATTCCTAAAATAAAATTTAAATCTATGGCGTGATTTGCCTGTTCGAGATTTCCTGAAAAACAATGAAAAATTCCTCTTAATTTAGGATGTTTTTTTCTTTCTAAAACTTCGAAAGTTTCGTCAAAACTTTCTCTGGTGTGAATGACAATCGGCAGATCTTTTTCAATTGCCCAGTCGATTTGCTGTTCAAAAGCTTTCACCTGAATATCTAAAGTTGATTTATCCCAATACAAATCGATTCCTATTTCTCCGATTGCCGGAAAGTTTCGTTCATCAAGGTATTTCTTTACAATTTCCAGCTCATTCTCCCAGGATTCCGGCTTTACATAGCACGGATGAAGCCCCATCATTGAAAAGATCTGACCCGGGTAATCACTTTCAATCTGAAGCATTTTCTCGTGAGAACCTGAGTCGATCGCAGGGAGATAAAACTCTGTAATTCCTTTATATAAAGCTCTCTGAATCGCTTCTTTTCTGTCTTCGTCAAACTCTTCCGAGTATAAATGGGTATGTGTATCAATCATTATTTAAGGTTTAACAGATCTTCGTAAGGATTTTCCAAATTCAATAGCATTCCGAATGCAAGTTCGGTTTTAATCCCTTTTTTCTTTAATTCTATTATTTTTTGTTTAAAATCTTCTCCTTTTTCCAGTAATATTTTGTATTCTGCAATCATATGCAGATATGCATTTTGCTGAGTTGTTGGTTTGGCTTGTCCGAAAATTTCAATTAAAAACTCTTCCAACATAAAATTGATGACTATACATTTTTCGTTATTTAAAATAATATTTTCAACAGTTGCCTTATTCTTATAAGGAATTAATTTGCTGAACATTATTTCGTCTAAAAAATCTTCTTCAAATCTGAGATCAACTTCACAAATAATATCTAAATCGCTTCCGTCAATATCAATTCCTATCGGAATCGTACCTGCTAAAACCGGAGAAAAATTGGAAAGCCTTTCAGATAATCAATTTTGGTAAAGTCAATCATTTGAAATCAGAATATTTTGTGCTTGGCTTTTTTCTGCTGAATTTCAATTCTCTGATTCAGTTTTTCACGAAAATCTAAATATTTAGGATCTTTTTCATCATCAGAACGATGTTCCAAGGCTTTATTAATTTTAAAATTTTCTTTAATAAAATCTTTGGTTTCATCCGAAAAATATGCATTTCCAAATTTCTCAAAAATGTAATTGACAGCCTGAGAATTCGGGTGAATCATATCTTCTTTGTAGAAACGGTAATCGCGAAGATCATCCATCAAAATTTCATAAACCGGAAGATAATGACAGTTTTCAATTTCTGAAATCACTTCATGAATTGCTGTGATCAGTTTTGATTTGCTCAATTGATTTTCAATCATTCCGTCTTTTGTATGACGGACGGGCGAAACAGTGAACAAAATATGAAGATCGTCTTTACAAATATCTTTTAAATTTAAAATCGTATCGTAAACAGAATCTGTCAGTTCTTGATGTGTCAACAATCTTTTTTCAAAAAACTTCTGTGGAATTTTATGACAGTTGGCAACCAGTTTTTTCTTAGGTTCAAACTCATAGACGAAAGATGTGCCGTAAGTAATGATTACCCAATTTGAATCCTGGAGTAACTGATTTCCTTCAACAATTTTCTTGTTGATTTTTTCTAAAGTCTGATGAATAAACCTTGTATCAAAGCTTGAATGGTGATCTAATGAGATAAATTCATCATTAAAAGTAATCAACTCTTCTTCGTGATAAAATTCAGAATCATGAAGTCTTTTTATGGAATTATTAATCGAAAACGGATTAAATAAAGTCCCAAATGGATTATTCACCGTCTGTAATTGCCCTTGTTGAAATAATTCGGACATTTCAGAAGCGAAGCACGATCCTATTGAAAATATTTTATCCTCAATTTCTATCTTCTTATCAGATTCTGTAATGTTTACTTCAGTCCGGAATTTCATTGTATAGCTAAGAGATTGAAGACATTAGGTTGCAGATAAACTTTCTATCTACAACCTATTATCAACCTTAAAATTAACTTTCTCTTCTCAAAAGGTAGTTTGCCAACTCAGCAAACGGTTTTTTCTTATCTTCCGCTATATCTATTTTTGAAAGATAGCTTTGACCGATTTCGTTGTGCTTTTCGATCAGACGTAATGCTTTTTCATCAACTTTTGTTCTTCTGAAAATCTTTTCAACACCGTAAACTTTGTCGATATTATCAGTCTTTTTAGAATACCAGTAATCCAATTCTTTCTTCTCTTCTTCGGTACCGTGTTCTTTGGCTAAAAGATAGAGAACCGTCTTTTTATTTTCGTAAATATCACCTGCGTGTTTTTTACCAAACTGCGCCTGATCTCCGAAAACGTCCAAATAATCATCCATAATCTGGAAAGCAATTCCGATGTGTTTTCCGAAGTTGAAAATAGCTTTTGCATCTTTAAACTGCGCTTTTGCAATCAATGCACCGATCTCAAATGAAGATGCGCTTAAAACTCCGGTTTTATAGGTAATCATTCTGATATAATCGTCAAAAGTCACGTTTTCCTGAGTTTCAAAATTGATATCGTATTGTTGTCCTTCACATAAAAGCAACCCTGTATGGGTAAAAATTCTGATACATGCTTTGAAAATTTCGGGTTCAAGATCTTCAAAAAACTTATATGCTTTCAGCATCAATCCGTCTCCGGAAAGAATACCAACGTTGATTCCGTGTAAAGTATGAATGGTAGGCTTATTTCTTCTTAAAGGTGCTTCATCCATAATATCATCATGAATCAGCGTAAAATTATGGAAAAACTCAATTGCCAAAGCAGGCTTTATTGCCTGTTTCATATCGCCACCGAACAAATCACAAGCCATAAGCACCATAATCGGACGAAGGCGCTTTCCTCCGTGTGAGATGATGTAATTCATCGGCTCGTACAATTCTGCGGGCTTATCTTTGAACGTATATTTATTAATGGCATCAGCAACAATCTGTTGGTAGGTGTCTAAGAATTCCATAAAAGATTTTAATTTGAACAAAAATACGATTTTCTGAGGGGTTGTAAAACAAAAAACTTTGCTCGCAAGAACAAATTTTCCCAGTGATCATATAAGCCGTTTATATTGCTTTTGAATTATCTACTTTGTTTCTCTCATTTATAGGAGGTAATTTTTAAAATAAGAAAAACGGTTTATTGACAATGTCAATAAACCGTTTTATACAGATCAGAAAATCTATTTTTTAATAATCTTAAAAGTTTTAATATTTCCATCATTTAAAGTTGCGCTTCCAAGATACACGCCTGTATTTAACATAGATACATCAATTTTAGCATTTATTTTATCGATCAGTTGATCTCTTATTACCATTTTCCCGTTTACATCATATATAGATACTGATTTTATTATTTTTTCGCTGGAAATATTGAGAACATCCTGTACCGGATTTGGATAAATATTAAATTTAAAAGTATTGTCCTTTACATTGGTTGTGGAAAGTATTGAATTGTCTAATTTAACAATCCATCCTGCTGCAAATATTGGAGGAATAGTATTATCAAAGCCACAAATATACATACCGTCTGGCGAAACTCCCATTCCGGTGCCGAGTTTTGTATCAAAAGTGGTTACCGGAATATTTTGAGAAATCAAAAGATCAGTAAGTAAAATAGGATTTGCACCTAAGGATGGATGATAAATGATAGTTTCTCTATCCCCGATCATTCCGCAATATCCTACAGCAACACCATTTTCTGAAACTGATACAAATACAGCATCGGTATATCCTGCAGGTGCATTAAAGGATTGATACACATTGGTGTTAATATTATAGATAAAGGCTTTACTTCCTTTATAGCCTACAACTTGTCCTGCATTATTCACATCACCGGCTTCTCCATATTCCGGAGTACTGAAATCAATATAGTGTAAAACCCCAGCTGCATCAAAATATGCAGGCACTCTGAAAGTTCCGGCTCCGAAAATATCTGTCCGGTCTACCCAGCCAGCTACGATGCCATTATCATTTACATCTGCTCCACGACCATTATTATAAAGGAGGTCACCCGTAAGTTTGGTGAGTGTATTGGTTTGTGTATTATAAATATAAGGATAACTGCTTCCTGCATTACCTGATGTCATTTGTCCAGTGACATACATACTGTTTGCTGAAATTCCTTTTGCATCTCCGAACCAACTGTTTCCGGGTATATCTCCAGGGAAATAACCAATAGGTGTCCATACTCCATTTTTGCGGTAAGCAGCCTGGCTTAGATTAGAACCATCTGCTGCAACAAAAGGCATGCTTCCTGCTATATTTTCTCCGTTATTCAGTCGGTTTGTAGCATCAGCAACGGGTTCTATCGCTGTACTTGTATTTGTATTGTAGCTATAATAACCTCCGGAATGCACAGCATTTCCATTACTATTGATGTCATAAAGACGCGTTCCCCAACCGGTGAGAAGCCTTAGATTGGTCTGAGCATTCAAGCTGATTAAAAACAAGAAGGCTGAAAGTAAGTAAACTTTTTTCATAGTGATAGGATTTTATTAACCCAAAATTGCATAATTTATGTCATTTATAGAATTTATATATGTGAGAAATTAAGAAATTCTTTTTTCAAAATCGACTAAATTTATAAATGCATCCTATATTTTTCGTTTTTTAAGCTTTAATATAAAATAAGATAGATTAATATCATTTTGTTTCTTTAAGTAACAACTAATCACGCTCTCTAAAGGCAAAACCATAAGCTTTGACATGGATAAACAATCTTATATTTTATATCCTGGAAATTTAATTATCACCTTACTTGTAAATATTTTTCACAAGCTTGCTTCTATAATAATCTCTGTGTATAAACTTCTTAACCGCAAAGCATCATGGTCTCGCCAAAGCAATTTATATAATCAACAGAAAAAGCTAAAACTTGATTAGTAAAGCATAAAGTTTATCATTCCGTAAGGAATCTAAACGAAACATTTCAAACTTTGCCGAGATTCCTGCGGAATGACAAAGAGGTTTCAAATAATATCATAGTTAAAAGTAAAATGCTACCTTTTTATCTTAATTAGTGCCTATAACTAGATTAATAAAACATAAAGTTTGTCATTCTGCAGGAATCTAAACGAAACATTTCAAATCTTTGCCGAGATTCCTGCGGAATGACAAAGAGAGTGAGAGAAATTGAAGAAAATTATTAAGAAATTAATAACAAGCTATTTACTCAATCCCCGTAAAACAAAAAACCGCAAATATAAATCTGCGGTTAAATTTTGTATGATTGATTTTTTAATTTTTTGAAATCATTCTGATCTGTATTTTACGTCAAAAACGTCACCGCCAAGTAAGTAAGCGCAGCAACAATTGCTGAAATAGGAATCGTTAAAACCCAAGCCCAAAGTAAGCTTACTGTGATTCCCCAACGAACTGCAGAAACTCTTTTAGTCAATCCTACTCCGATAATTGAACCGGTAATGGTATGTGTTGTAGAAACAGGAATCCCAAAGTGATCAGTAATGAAAAGCGTGATTGCACCAGCAGTTTCAGCACTTACACCTTCCAATGGAGTTACTTTGGTAATCTTAGTACCCATTGTTTTAATAATCTTCCAACCTCCACTCATTGTACCCAAAGCGATTGCAACAAAAGAAACTAAAGGAACCCACATATAATGCTCTGCAAAATAGTTAAAACGTTCAGCAGATTCAATATTTAAATAAACAGGATCCTGAAGCATATTTACGTGATAGTAGATCAATGCTGCCCCAATGATTCCCATTACTTTCTGAGCATCGTTCAAACCGTGTCCTAAACTGAACAAAGCTGAAGAAACCAATTGTAATCTCTTGAAAGATTTGTCTGCCTTATGCGGATTTGATTTTTTATAAAGATGTACAATAATCAAAGTAATGATAATCGAAATCACCATCCCTATAATCGGAGCCAGGAAAATAAATAAGAAGATAGGAATTACTTTGCTGAATTTCACCACATCCTGACTTGCTACTTTAGAAAAAGTCTGTTTTAAAATTTCAAACATTCCTAAATCCGGAGTTGTAGCCACAACTTCATGATAATCCATTAAGAAAGCGTGCATTAAAGCTGCTCCCAGGAAACCACCAATCAGTGTGTGAGATGATGATGAAGGAATTCCGAACCACCATGTCAAAAGGTTCCATGCAATGGCAGCAATCAGACCTGAGAAAATAACTTCAAGCGTAATAAAATTTTCGTTGACGGTTTTGGCAATCGTGTTACCGATTTTAAACTCACCAATGATGTACGCTGCAATAAAGAAAGCTGCAAAATTCCAGAGTGCTGCCCAAAGAACAGCCTGAAACGGCGTTAAAACTTTTGTCGAAACTATCGTCGCAATAGAATTGGCAGCATCATGAAAACCATTAATATAATCGAAGATTAAAGCCAAAGCAATAATAACCGTAAGTAAAATAGGAAATTCCATTTTTTGTTATGTATTGTTTTTAAGCGTATTTGATCATGATGTTTTCAATCGTGTTGGCAACATCTTCTGCTTTGTCGGTTACGATCTCAAGATAATTAAGAACTGATGATATTTTGATGATATTGATGGCATCATTTGTTTCGAAAAGCTCTACCATAGAGTTTGAAAGAAGATCATCAGCAATATTTTCGATAGAATTTACTTTGATACAAGCTTCTTTTACCTGCTCCATGTTTTTAAAACCTTTAAGGTTTTTCATTGCATTCTGAATTTCAAGGCAAGCCTTGTGAATCAGTAATGAGAAGTCTGCGTAAGCCTTCATCATCGGAGATTTGTATAAGAAAATATATTTTGTAGAAGCGTAGATATAATCTGCAATATCATCTAAACCTGTTGCCAGTGTGTGAATATCTTCACGGTCGAACGGTGTGATGAAGTTTTTCCCCAATTCAATAAAGATCTCGTGAGTAAGCTCGTCATTTTTGTGCTCATAGTCGCTCATCAGTTTCAACATTGCATCATCGTTCAGATCAAAATCTTTTACTCCGTTGTTGAAATCATTAGACATTGCAACTAAATTCTCTGTTACTTTTTCGAAAAGCACAAAGAAAATTTTATCTTTTGGCTGAAATGCGTGGAAAATATTACCAATTGCCATTTGTAAATTGTATTTAATTTATTCGTGTGCAAATTTCCTAAAAAAGCACCTCAACAAAAAGCAACTTACATTAATTTTTGTTAATATTGAATTAATATTTGTTCATATGACTTACCATCAGCAACCAGCTAGTTACTATCCTATTTGGAATCAATGTTTTGTCCTTCATAATTTAATAAATAAAAAACTTTATTTATTTAGTTCCAAAACAAAAGCCGACAAAAACTGCCGGCTCAAATTATATTTCAAGTCTAAGATTAGTTCGCCTCTTCAGCTCTCATATCTTTTCCTTTAAATTTCATAGATTGAATATTTCCTAAAAGCTCATTGCCATAAGATTTTTCAACTTCAAAGAATGAGAATTTTTCAAGAATTTCGATGTTTCCAATCTCCGCTCTTTTGCTTCCTTTGCTTGAAGTAGCTTTATTGATGATTTCCAGTACATCTAGTTTTTTCAACTGATCTTTTTTACCAAGATTGAAGAAAAATCTAGTCATATTCTCATCTCTCTGTCTTGGCTTACCGCCACGATCTCCTCTTCTTTCTCCTCTGTCGCTACGCTCTCCTCTGTCACGATCTCTTCCTCTGTCGCGGTCTCTTCCTCCTCTGCTGTCTCTGTCTCTTCCACCTCTATCATCATCTCTGTTGTTGAACTTCTGATCCATAAGATCTTGTTTGTCTTTGTAGTACAAAGCAAGGTCTTTTAGCTGGAATTGTAGCAACTGCACAACCAATTCTTCTTTCGTGAAATTACTCAAGTCCGGAACAAGACTTTGATCAAAATCAAAGATATTTTCGTGTTCAGTCATTAATTTTTCAAAAACACCAGTTACCTGAGCCGATATTACTTCGTCTCCTGTAGGAATTTTCTTTTCTACAATATCAATTTTTGTAGTTGATTTTATCTGCTTCAGCTTTCTGCTTTCTTCAGGCTTAATCAAAGACATAGAGATACCGTCTTTTCCTGCTCTACCTGTTCTTCCGCTTCTGTGAACGAAAACTTCAGGATCATCAGGTAAAGAGAAATGGACAACATGCGTCAGTGAATCTACATCTAAACCTCTTGCAGCAACATCAGTAGCAACTAAAATATCAATATTTTTCAGTCTGAATTTCTTCATTACCGTATCTCTCTGCGCCTGAGAAAGATCACCATGAAGAGCATCTGCGGCATAACCGTTTTGCATTAAAAAGTCTGCAACCTCCTGAGTTTCCATTCTTGTTCTGCAGAAAATAATAGAATACTGGTTCGGGTTTGCATCAATTAATCTTTTCAGAGCTTCTTTTTTATAACGATACCCAACTACATAGTATTCATGCTTGATGTTCTTCTTAACTTCGTTAATAGAACCCACAGAAATACGGTGAGGTTTTGTAAGGTAACTTTTAGAAATTCTTTCAACTTCTTTACTCATCGTTGCCGAGAACAAGAAAGTTTGTTTTGTTTCAGGAGTTTCTTTCAAAATTGTTTCCAATTCATCTTTGAAACCCATAGATAGCATCTCATCTGCTTCATCTAAAACCAACCAGTGGATTTCAGAGAAATCAAGAGCTTTTCTGTTGATCAAGTCGATCACCCTTCCCGGAGTCCCCACAATAATTTGTGGTTTATCTCTCAAAGAACGCATTTGATCCGTAATACTGCTTCCACCATAAACTGCTGTAGTTTTGATGTTTTTCATGTACTTCGAATAGTTGTTAATGTCTTTTGAAATCTGTAGACATAGTTCTCGTGTCGGGCAAAGCACCAAAAATTGGATTTTGCGACTCGTATCGTCAATCATGTCCAAAATCGGAAGCGAAAACGCTGCTGTTTTGCCTGTCCCTGTCTGCGCAAGTGCGATTAGATCGCGAATATCTGATTGAATAAAAGGGATAGTCTGTTTTTGGATTTCTGTCGGGCTTTCGTAACCCAGTTCGCCAATGGCCTTAAGGATATCAGGACTTAAATTGGTCTCCGTAAATAAATTCATTAATTAATATAAAATTTTTGCAAAGATACAACTAATTATTGGATAATGCTTTATCTAATATTAACGAATTGATAAATTTATTTTGGAAAACTCTAAGTATTTTTAAATTTATTCAAAAAAAGGACAAAAAAATTATTTTAAATTTAAAAAATTCTCAAACTTATTCTAAACTATCAATTTATTTGAATTCTTCATTCATATTTATGAATTATTAAATGAAATCTTAAAACCCCGAAGTCTGATTTGTTTTATTTAATTTTGAGTAAAATAAACAAAATGGCTGCCACACTTTCAAAAAACATACTCCACTACCTTAAAAAGCTGAATGAAAACAATAATCGTGAATGGTTTAATGATCATAAAAACCTCTTCACTGAAGCGCAAAACGAGTTTGAAATTTTCGTAGAAGAACTCATCAATCGTGTTGGGAAATCTGACGAAAAGATTGCAAAGCTCAATGCCAAAAAATCTCTTCTCAGAATTTACAGAGACATTCGTTTTTCTAAAGATAAAACTCCTTACAAAACTTATTTCGGAGCGTCATTGGGAATGGGAAAAAGTAATGAAAAATCTGGCCATTATCTTCACATCGAGCCCGGAAAATCTTTTATCGCAAGCGGAATTTATTTGCCTGAAGCTCCGGTTTTAAAAGAAATCAGAAAAGAAATATCGGTTTTCAAAGACGACTTTTTAAAAGCAATAGATCATAAAGATTTCAAAAAATATTATGGAGAATTAGATCGCGAACATGAATTAAAAAAAATTCCGCAAGGTTTTGAAAAGGAAGATCCGATGGCAGAATATCTGAAACTCAAAAGTTTTATCGGAGTACATCATCTGACCGATAAAGATGTGATGGATAAAAATGCAGCAGAAAACCTTACTGCTATTATGAAATCTGCAAAACCGCTGAATGATTTTTTAAACACACCTTTTTCAAACGTTTCCGAGTAATTGCTTCAATAAAATATCACAATCCACTAATAAACAACATTTTACAATTAACTCAAATTAACATCATTTTAACATTTTTCATTACCTTTGTCGGTCGTCATAAAAAAGAAAGCAATGTCTTTATACCAGCAACTCGCAGAAAACCTACAATATATCAGCCCAAGTTTCTACAAACAGAGATATTTTAAAAGTTTAAATAATCTCAGTAAAGAAAATTTTTCTAAGCGTAATGTAGAACCCGAATTGGTTTGGATTAAAGAATATTTACAAAATGACGCAGTAATTTTTGACATCGGCGCCAATGTAGGAACCTTTCTCTATCAGTTCGAAAACAAGCTGAATCATCAAAATATTTATGCTTTCGAGCCCAATAAAAAACTTAGCGTCAGACTAAAAAGGCTTTTTCCGTCGATGAATATTTCATCTATTGCTCTTTCTGACGAAAATACGACTGCTGAATTTAAAGTTCCCATTATCAAAGGAAAAATGGTTGCCTCGAGAGGAACACTCAATACTTCTTACAGAGAAAAAGACGAGGAAAAATCTTATACCGAAACTGTAGAAGTTGTAAAATTGGATGACTGGACGCAATCTAAAAACATCCAGAAAATCGATTTCATCAAAATAGATGTTGAAGGAAATGAAATGAAAACTCTTTTTGGCGGAAAAAACACAATACAAAAATTCAAGCCGACTTTGATGGTTGAAATGGAACAAAGACACCACGAACAGCCAATCTGGAATGAAATTTCAGAAGTGGAAAGCTGGGGTTTTGAAGCGAAATACCTGAACAGAAACAATTTTGAGCTCGAAAAACTGACCGAAGAAATTCTCATCAAAAATACAGCAGACGAAAAAAATAAAACCGATTACATCAATAACATCATTTTCATTTCAAAAAAACTTTAAAATCTTATGAGTGTAGTTGCAAGACAAGGTTTTAAGTATTCTATCATTGGATATCTCGGTTTTTTAATCGGAACTATTTCGGCGATTTTCATTTTCCCGAATGATTTTGAATTTTACGGAAAACTGAGATACATTTTACCTACAGCAGAAATGCTGGTTCCTTTTGTCGTTCTCGGAATTTCTTATTCTAACGTGAAGTTTTTTCACAAAGTAGAAAAAGACGGCAAAAAACAGAATATGCTTTCTCTTTCTCTTGTAGCCATTTTGGTAAATTTCTGCATGTTTTCGATTGTATTTTTCATCATTCCATACATTTATCCCAATTTTAAAAATACAGAAGCCTGGAAAATCAAAGAAGTTATTCTTCCAATGATTTTATTGCTATCATTTTGTGCAATTTTCAATAAATACACTTCCAATTACAAACGAATTGTTGTCTCAAATATTTTTGATAATTTATTTCCCAAAATCGCTAACCTTGGTGCATTTTGTCTGGTTTTTTACTTTGCATTATCACAACAGATTGCCTATGCTTTCTTCTTCGGAATGTTTGCTTTAATGCTTACGGGATACATTTATTACACAAACAGATTAGAAAAAATTAATTTTGATTTCAGTACAGATTATTTTAAAAAAGATCAATTCTGGAAAGAATTTTCCAGCTATAGTTTTTTTGGTTTCTTAGGAACTTTCGGAAATTATCTGGCAATCAACAGCTTCATGATTGGTGAGTTTTTAGGAATGGAAGAAAACGGAATTTACTCTGTTTTGTATGCATTGATTTCTTTAATATCAATTCCGCAACTCGGTTTGTTTAATATTTCTGCGCCGATCATCAGCAAAAATCTAGCAGATGATGATATGGAAGAACTCGACAGATTTCATAAAAAAACATCGCTGTCATTGTATTTTCTGGGAGCAATTCTGTTTTCCTGCATCATGGTCGGTTTTCCATTTCTAACGCATTTCATGCCTAAAAACGGCCTTCAGCTTCAGGAATACACTCCGGTTATCTGGATTTGGGGTTCTGCAGTTCTGATTGATCTTGCAACCGGCTTTAATGGCAACATTATTTCGCTTTCAAAGTATTACCGTTTTAATATTTTGGTGATGCTTTTACTGGCAGGATTAACAATCACTTTGAATCTTTATTTCATCAACAACACCGACCTTAAACTGATGGGAATTGCTTTATCAACTGCAATTTCCCTGACCACTTATAACGTTATCAAAATTATTTTCAACTACGTGATGTTTAAAGTTTCTCCTTTGAGTATTGAGATGATCTTTGTTTCGATCATCTGCACTTTGGCGATTACAGTTGCGATTGTTTTACCAAATTTCGACAATCAATTCATCAATCTGGTGTATAAACCTGCAGTCGTTTTGATCTTAATTTTTATTGGAAATCATTTCACAAAGATTTTTCCGGTAGAGCAATATATGAATATGAAATTCATTAAAAGTGTTTTGAAATTTAAGTAGAAATCAATCGATTCAGAAGCAGCTCTGCATCTTTCTGAGTTTTCTCTCTGCTGAAATCTTTATAAAAATTAAAGTTTGAATTTTTCAGATTTTGAAATTGTGCAATTATATTTTCCTCTTCAGGAATGATAAAATCAAGCTTTGACGAATAATTACCCGGGAAAACCGCAGGTTTTCCGTATTTGATTGCATCGCCCAAATTACCCGTCATTTTTGTTTTTCCGTAGATTTCTTTTTGACTGAAGAATTCAGCTTCTTTCTGAATCGGACACCACAAAACATTAGCTTTCTGCATCCAATCATCAAAAACATTGGAAGAAACTCTTTCTGAAAAATAAATAATTTTAATATTTCCGGAAAGATTTTCACTTAGACTTTCAATATTTTTTAATTCCTCTCCTTTAGCCTTTCCTAAAAAAACAAAGGTAAAATCTTCTTCAGTCTTTAAGTTTTGAATAATTGTGAAAACTTTCTGATAATCTCTTCTCTTTTGAGAAACACCTCCCGGAATAGCTATTATCAAACCTTTATTATTTATTTGCTCAAAAGATTTAGTATAAAAAAGCGGCAAAAACTGATATTTTTCAGACGATAATTCTTTATCAAGAACCAAAAGGTTTCTGGCTTTCCCGTATGTTTTTTTGGTATAAAACAATCCTTCTTTCCACCACAATTTTAATCTGTAAATAAAATCATTTTTAAAAATATTCTTAATTAAATCTGATTTTGAAATTTGAGAAAAATTCAGATTATGAACAATCACCGAAGTATTGAATCTTTGACTGATCGTTAAAAAAGTATTGAAATAACGATGAACGGTCCCAATAATCACCAAATCATAGTTTTTGGCAGACAACTGATCCAAAATCATTGAAGAATCTGACACATGAATAAATTGAGAATCTTCCCTGATCTGATTTTTAATCTTTTCTGAAAAATAAAAATCCACAGAAAATTCTTTGGAATCATGCATTAAATCCATAAAATCCTGAGCAATTTCAGCATGGGTATCGATTTCTATGTAGGCTATTTTTTTCATTAAGTTTAAATACCTTATCAAATAATTTAATAATCATCTTTTGTCATTCCTCCGGAATGGCAAACCTTATTTCTTGATGTAAAAACATTACATTTTTAGCCATTTATTTTTCAAAGCTTTCCAACGCTGATCATTGATAATTTTTTGTTCAGTTTTAGAAATTTTCAACTCTAAATTTTTTGAACGACAGCTTTCGTATGATTTTATAATACTGAAAAAGAAAGAAACTGATTTGATTTTCATTGCTTCTTTTGCAGCTGCAACATACGTTAGAAATCGGTTTAAGCCTAAAAAATAAAAGTATCTACCGTAGTAATCTGCCGGTTTTATGGTATAATCCGCTCCTTTTACTTTGATTAATTTCACATGCAGTTCAGGCAAAACCACTTCTTTCCAGCCTAAACTTTTAAGCAAAACAGAATCGATATTGTCCCAACCTAAAGTTTCTCTCAAACCTCCAATGGCTTCAAAACATTCTCTTCTATAAGCTTTCATAGGACCACGAACATGATGTTTATTAGAATTACCTTCATAAACCAAGTCTCCGTTTTTTTCAACATACAATAAACCTCCAACTAATCCATATTTTGGGTTTCCTGTGAAAGCTTTATCTATTTCAGACAGATAATTTTCGTCAAGAATAATATCAGCATCAAACTTACAGATGATATCAAAACTATTGATATTCTGGGTTTTCAATCCATTTTTAAAAGCACTGACAACTTTAGAACCCGGTTGATGGGCAGATTTTTCGAGATCAATTGTTTGAAAACGCGAATCATCATCAATATATTTTTTAATGACTTCGGATGTTTTATCTGTAGAACCGTCGTTCACAATTACTACTTTAAAATCTTTAAAACTCTGCTGTTGCAAAGAATCTAAAGTGAATGACAGATTATTCTGTTCGTTGTGCGCGGGAATGATGATTAAAAATTTCACAGCTATTTTTGTAGTTCTCGACTTCTTAATATTTTGACAATGGAAAAATTATAAACAAAAAAACGACTCATCACCAATACCTATTAGACATTTACTTATTATGAGGTTTCAACATATTTTTAGGATCAAGAATTTCGTCTAATCTTTCCTGTGAAAGCAGATTTTTCTCCAAAACTAAATTGTAAACACTTTTTCCTGTTTCTAAAGCCTCTTTTGCAATCTGAGTCGACTGTTTGTATCCAATATAAGGATTCAAAGCAGTCACAATTCCGATGCTGTGTTTGACCATATTGAGACATATTTCTTTGTTGGCAGTAATTCCTACGACGCATTTTGTACGAAGCGTGTCGAGTGCGTTGCAAAGAAAATGAATGTTTTCCATGATGGCATGAGAAAGAACAGGTTCCATTACATTCAGCTGTAATTGTCCGGCTTCTGCGGCAAAAGTTACCGTCAAATCATTCCCAATTACTTTAAAACAAACCTGATTGACAACTTCCGGAATAACGGGATTTACTTTTCCAGGCATGATAGACGAACCGGGCTGCATTGGAGGTAAATTGATTTCAGACAACCCAGCTCTAGGTCCTGAAGATAATAATCTCAAATCGTTACAGATTTTTGACAATTTTAAAGCAAGACGTTTCATTGCTGATGAATAAATCACGTAAGAACCTGTATCCGGAGTTGCTTCAACCAAATCAGGAGCAGAAACGACAGGATAACCCGTGATTTCGGCCAAATTTTTAGCACAAAGCGTTGCGTAACCGATCGGAGCATTAATTCCTGTTCCGATTGCCGTTGCACCCATATTGACTTCAACAAACAGATTGGCGTTGTTATTTAATTTAGAAATATCTTCTTCTAAAGTTGCTGCGAAAGCTTCAAACTCCTGCCCCATCGTCATCGGTACGGCGTCCTGAAGCTGAGTTCGTCCCATTTTGATCACATCCTGAAACTCCTGCCCTTTTGTACGAAAAGCTTCAACAATTTTTTTCAATTTTTCAACCAAAGTCTCATTCATCTGCAACAATCCCATTTTGATTGCTGTAGGATAAGCATCGTTGGTAGATTGAGAAAGGTTAACATGATCGTTGGGTGAACAAAATTCGTATTCACCTTTATTTTTTCCTAATTTTTCTAAAACCCGATTGGCAATTACTTCATTGGCATTCATGTTAATAGAAGTTCCCGCTCCACCCTGAATCATGTCAACAGGAAATTCGCTATGAAATAACCCTCCAATCAATTCATCGCAGGTTTCAGCAATTTTGAAATATAAATCCTGATCGAGTAAACCTAATTCATAATTGGTTTTTGCGGCAGCTTTTTTGACGAAAGCCAGACCTTTTATAAATTCGGGATAAGATGAAAGAAGCTGACCTGAAATTTTAAAATTATCAATAGCTCTCTGCGTCTGAACTCCGTAATATGCATTTAAAGGGACATTAAGTACGCCTAATAAATCGCTTTCCTGTCTGAAATTTTCCATTAAAATATTTTTAACAGTTTAATTTATTTAAATGATAAAAAACGCACCGTTGAAAGATGCGTTTAAAATTTTATTTTGTTGGATATTTTTGATTTAAAGCCTGCAAAATCGACCAGGTTTCAGCATCTAAAACTCCGCTGTAATTCTGAGGTCTGAAGTGATACTGTAATGCCTCAATTGTTTTTTTCGTTACATCATCCCATTGTCCGTTTGGAAGAATATCATAACCAAATTTCTGTAAAGCTGTCTGAACTACGAAAATAAAAGATGGCTCGTTGTATTTTGTCTCAATATCGGTTTGTGCCAAAGTCAGAAAATTTTGTTTTGCCATCTCATCATACCACATTCCAATCTGATATTCGTCGTATAGTTTTTTCCATGGGAAAAGTGGTCCCGGATCTTGTTTTCTTGTCGGAGCAATATCTGAATGCGCCAAAACATTCGTTGCAGGAATATTATACCTTGTCACAATATCTTTTGCCAATGCAGCTACTTTTTTGATCTGTTCATCACTGAATGGTTCAAAAGTTTTCATTCCTGCAGCATCAGCTTTGTATCCCATGTTGACAATTTCGATCCCAATAGAAGTATCGTTAAGGTTTTTATCGGTACGCCACGCACTTACACCGGCATGATACGAGCGTTTATTCTCATCAACCAGCTGATAAATTTCGTTATCACCTAAATTATTCACCAAATAATGCGCGCTTACAGACTGCTGCGTAAGAACCTCTATAGACTTGTCATCTGGTAATACCGTATAATGTAAAATCAGATATTTTTGTCTGAAATTTTGCGCAATTGCCGGAAAATGAGTTTTCACAACTTTATAGCCTGCAGGTTTTGCAGAAACGATAGACCCGTAACTTGTGGTGTTATCGTTTTTAGTAATATCTGCAATATTGGATCTGAAAAATTCCACTCCATGTTCGGTTGTTATTTCCGGTTTATTTTTTTCAGAATTGGCAGGTTTTACTGCGGTTTTTGTTTGTGCTGTAACTGTTTTTGGCTTATAAGAACTTTTCTTTACATTTTTTTGTGAAGTACACGAAAAAACGAAAACACTTAAGCCGATGATATATAATGTTTTACGCATTAGTTTAGATTTTTAACCGATTATTCCCTCAAAAATACACAATTTTTTTCTGAAAATTATTTGGTAAATAAAGAAATCTATTCTATATTTGCACTCGCAATAACGGAATAGCGATCATTCAAAAAACGTTATAACAGGAGAGTTGCCTGAGAGGCCGAAAGGACATGTTTGCTAAACATGCGTACTGGAAACGGTACCAATCGAATCCTGCCGCCCCGACTGTTTTAGTAATTTTCTCAAAATTACAAATGGGTGCGTAGCTCAGCTGGATAGAGCATCTGCCTTCTAAGCAGACGGTCTCAGGTTCGAATCCTGACGCGCTCACTTGATTACCAAAGAGTTACAGACAAAAACCTGTAACTCTTTTTTTTTATTTGCACATAATTTAAAGTTTTTTTGTTGATTGAAATCTAATTGTATTTATAATGTGTATTATATTTTTTATTTTAGAAAATTAATTTGCACTTTATCTTTTGTGATCATATTTCTTCTAACCTATTTTCTTAATATTACTCGCTTCAAAAACTTCGTCAATAATTTTTTTGAAACTGCCTTTTTCGCCTTTTAAAAACTTTAAAAATTCTTGAAACCCATTAATCTTTAACAGACTTAACTACGAATTTGCTGAATGTTCTAATTCTACGAGCCGCACCTTTTACTAATCCCCATCCTAGCCGGAAAATGCCAAAAATAGCTTCTTCAAGTTTTTGTAATAAAAAACCACCTCACAACTGAGGCGGTTTCATTCAAATTATAAAGGAAATCATAACTAACACCGAAAATTCCACAATTCTTTTTTTTATTTCTTCAAACAAGATAAATCAATGATTTTTAATAAGGTAAAGCTAATGACAAAAGTAATTTGAAATTTTAATGAAAACTTATTTTGCATTTTATTTTTTAATTACAAAAAAAAACCTATCTTTGCACCCACAAAAAACTCGAATCCTGCCGCCCCGACTGTTTTAGTAATTTTCTCAAAATTACAAATGGGTGCGTAGCTCAGCTGGATAGAGCATCTGCCTTCTAAGCAGACGGTCAAAGGTTCGAATCCTTTCGCGCTCACAGGAGAGAAATCAAGATTTGGTTTCTCTTTTTTATTTATCTCAAAAATATGATTTACAAACAGAAACCACCATAAATATACAGTGGTTTTCAAATTATTTATAAAATCTTATTTCAATCTATAAGAACTTCCATTCCAAAGATAGGTTTTAGACAAGCGTTTTACTTTTTCTCTGTCATTTTCATCTTTTTCCATTTCTTCCATTTTATAAATGAAAGCGTTTGGAATTCCACCTTTATCGTTTGGAAAAATAAATTCTTCGCTGTGGTGATAAATATCGGCATCACCAACATTCATCAATTGTGGCAAAGCGATCAGTTTTTTATCTCTAAACAAGATATACTGATCATAACCTGCAATTCCACATGCTTCTCCGGAAACGATAGCCTTCAAAGTGAAATCAACATTCTGGAGTTTGTGATTGCTTTCAATATTGAAAGTTCCGTAACTGAGACTTTCACCAGAACCCGTTTCAAAGAAAACCTCATCAAGTAAGGCATTTCCTTCAACAACTTTTACACTTGCAATATTCTGTTTATAGTTTTGATTAAACTTTTTGTCTCTTTTATCAATCGACTTTGAAATTCCGAAAAGAAAATCATATCCATTTTTATTTCTGTGACCAATACAAAGGTTTGCACCCCAAATATAACCTTCCAAAGTTTTATTTTCTCTTTGATAAGATACTTTGTACCAGTTTGAGTTTCTTTCACCTAATTGTAATATAGCTTCATCTTTTTTAATGATTAAAACCTGCTGATTTGATTGCAAAGAATCTAAAATCTGAGAATTCACATTCGGTTGCTGTCTCACTCTCGTTTGATCAGTAAAGATCTTCTGCGTTTTGTTTTCTTCAAAATTAAAAACACCATTTGCATACACTTCTTCCTGTGCAGAAATAAGGTGAAGAGCAAACAGAAATAAGGTGATTAAAAAAGATTTCATATTAATATTTGTGATTATTTTTCAAGCAAAAGACTCACCCATTCTTCACGCTGTAATTTCTTTTTCAGTTCTAAATTATTTTCTTTGCAAACCTCCAAAATATCATCCACATCAAAGAAACATAAACCTGAAAGCAGTAATTTTCCGCCGTCATTCAAGACAGAAACGTAGGTTGGAATGTCTGAAATCAGGATATTTCGGTTGATATTTGCCAAAATAATATCGTAGTTTTCATTTCCTAAATTATCTGCAGTTCCCAATTCGATATCCAATTCAACATTGTTTCTTGCTGCATTTTCTTTAGAATTTTCAACTGACCATTCGTCGATATCGATTGCTTTGGTTTCTGCGGCTCCGTTTTGTTTTGCATAAATTGCCAATACCGAAGTTCCGCAACCCATATCCAGAACTTTTTTCCCGTTGAAATCAATATCCATCATTTGTTGGATCATCAAATGTGTTGTCGGATGGTGACCTGTTCCGAAAGACATTTTTGGCTGAATGACAATTTCGTGCATTCCCGGAACAGATTCATGGAATTCTGCTCTGATTAAAACTTTATCGTCAATATTGATCGGCTCAAAATTCTTTTCCCATTCTTCGTTCCAGTTGATGTTGGGCATTTCTGTAAAAGTGTACTCGATTTTCACCTCATCATTTTGAAAAAGTGGCAGAGTTTTCAAATCATCTTCTTTGAAAATATCTTTTTGAATATATCCTAAAATACCGTGAATTTCTTCTGTAAAACTATCAAAACCTATTTCGATAAGTTCTGCCATTAATATTTCGTTCCAAGGCTGAAGGGGTTCTATTTTAAAATCGAATTCTAAATAATTTTGCATGTGAATAATTTGTTGCAAAAATAGAGAATTTAAAAATTAGAGTTTAAGAAATTGAGAGATTTTATAATACCATTTAGTTTGTCATTCCGGAGGAATCTAAGCTGAACTATCAATAGCCATGTTGAGATTCCTGCGGAATGACAAACAGTACTTTTAATTTTAGAAAATTTGTTTTAATTAATTAACTTCCAATCAGTTATCATTTCGAGGAATCTAAGTGGAACTGTTAATAGCGGTGTCGAAGTTCCTACAAAATGACAAATTTTGCATTTAATTTATTTAATATCTGAAATTACTTCGTTGCTCTTCTCACTGACAATGAAAGATTTAAGCATAAAAAAAGCGAACAGAAGTCCGCTCATATTTATCCTTATAAAAACTAATTTCTAATATCTAGTTTCTAACTTCTATTCTACGGATTTGTTGAGAAAATAGAACCGTTTGCGATCAATGCGCGTCTGTTCATTTTCAAAATATCTCTTACCCATTCTGCGAAGTCTTCCGGCTGAAGAACTTTATCCGGATTTCCGTCTGTCAAGCCTCCTTCAATCGACATATCTGAAGCAATTGTACTTGGTGTTAAAGTAACAACACGAATGTTTTGCTTTCTCCATTCCGCCATCATCGATTGAGATAAAGAAACTACAGCTGCTTTTGATGCCGCATAAGCCGACATATTCGGACCGCCTTTCAGACCTGCAGTTGAGGCAACGTTGATAATATCACCTTCACCTTTTTCTTTGAGAAAAGGATATACAGCTTTTGCTGCGTAATAAACTCCGAAAAGATTGGTTTTGATGACCTGTTCCCAAACTTCGGAAGACATTTCTTCGATTGACCCGAAATCACCGATTCCTGCATTATTAATTAAAATATCAATCCCTCCTAACTGTTCTGCCAAAGATTCTATTCCGGCTTTTACGTGAATTTCATTATCTATACTGAAAACTGCATATGATGAATTGACACCCAGTTTTTTGATTTCATCAACGGTCATTTTAAGATTTTCCTCATTTCTTCCGGTAATACCAATGTTGACTCCTTCATTGGCAAGGATTAAAGCAACTGCTTTTCCAAGACCTCTTCCGCCACCCGTAATGACGGCATTTTTTCCTTGTAAGTTCATTCAATTAATTTTGATGGCACAAATTTACGAAACCATTTTTTTAAACAAGCGTTTATTATTTTGATTTAACTTAATGCTTTCATTAGGAAATTCTATTTAAAACAAAACCAGCTTACGAATAAGCCGGTTTCTGAAAGTATATATTAAAGTAAAAAATTGAAACTAAGGAATAAGGATACGATCCTTCACTTCAAAATTTTCTGAAGCAGTGAACTGATTTCCGTACATATCATAAGCTCTCACCTCAACTTTGTGTTTACCGAGAGTTAATTTATTTCCAAATCCTCCAACCCAGATGTGTTTTGAAAATTCAGGGTTTGAAGGTCTTCTTCCCGGGAAAAGATCATTTGTTGTATCCCATTTGAAAACTGACTGTGCAAAATTAGGATCGATGGTTTCGTTATATTCCATTTCCTCCCATTTTCCACCGTCTATTCTGTATTCCACTTTGTCTTTTTTGCTTCCTATGAAGAAATTAGCCAAAACTTTCGCTGAGGTTTTAGACGGGAAAGGAATTACTTTAGGCAAATACAATTTGATCTGATAATCTTCCGGTTTTCCGGCAGTTTTGTATTTAACTTTATATTGATTATCATCAAAACTGATAAAAGAATATCCTTTTGCAGTACCGTCTCTCATAGTAGAAGTCGGCAATCCTATTTCGTCTGAAGTTCCTGACCACCAGTCACCGCAAGTGGTTCCGACGTTATATTCATGAATATCTTTTGCACCGTTCCAGCCTTGTGGTTTTCCGTAAAAAATCTGTTGCTGAATGTGTGTGTGAGCAGATAGCAATAAAGCATTTTTGAAAGGTGAAAGTGCATCAAACAATTTCTGACGGTCTGCATTTCTGAAGTTGTCTTCGTTGTTATGATCCAAAGGAATATGGAAAGAAACTACGATCAGTTTATTTTTATCTACTAATTTTAAATCGTTTTCAATAAACTTCATCTGATCTTCACGAAAACCTCCCCAATACCCTTTTCCGTCTCTCGGATCCGGATATAAAATATCGTCTAAAACCATAAAGTGAACATTTCCGTAATTGAAAGAATAATTTGCCGGACCGAAATTGGATTCAAAAGTTTCGTCTGAAAGCAGGTCTTCTTTCGCTTCGTAATTCATATCATGATTTCCCATGACATTATACCAAGGCAGTCCAATCTCTTTCATGACATCTGCGTAAGGTTTCTGAAGACTTAAATTATCTCCTACTAAATCTCCCAAACTGATCCCGAAAACGGCTTTCTTCTTGTTTCCTTTTACTTCGTTAACTATTGCTCTTCTGAAATAATCTAATTCTTTCTCTGTATAAGGTTGTGGATCTCCGAAAACAAGAATGTCAAATTTTTTGCTTTCTTCCTGCTTTTCTAAAGCGAAATTTACTTCTTTCGGAAGCGTTCCTGTTGGCGCAACTCCTTTATATTTAAAATCTGTTGGTGAACCTTTTGGCTTGTACTGATAATAATATTGTGGAAGATTATTTGAATTTACAGCCAATTTAAAACCTGAAGGCTTGATCACAAAAATCGTTTGATCTTCCTGAACCGGTAAGCTGTATCTTCCGTTTTTATCGGTTAAAACAACCTGCGCTCCGTTGGAAACTGCTACATTTTCTACTCCTTTTTCACGGTTTTCCTTCTTCTGGTTTTTGTTACTGTCTTCAAAAACATATCCTGAAACAGAGGTCTGAGAAAATGCCATTGCCGAAATGAGCAAACATGGCATTAAGAATTTTATATTCATTTTAATTTTAGATTATTAATTGGTTTTAATTACTGATTCCACCACATTTTGGTGTTGATATTATCTCCGCCCATATTTTGTGAAGCCGTGACATAATTATCATAATTCTGAACTTTGGTAACAGTCGGGTAAGGCATTCTCTGTGGCATTTTTCCATCATTGAACAGACCTCCGTTGTTTGGTAAAACCGGGAATCCCGTCCTTCTATGCTCATACCATTGCTGATGATCTACAAAAAATAATCCTACATATTTTTGCAACATAATTCTTTCTAAAGTATTATTATAAGCCACTTTAGGATTTGTGAAATAATTTGCAGGCACTGTACTTCCCCATTGCTCAATAGTTGCTTTCACCCCGTTTTCATAGAAAGTCTGTGCACTTCCTGTAATAATTCCTTTAAATGCCAATTCTGATAAAATAAACTGAACTTCTGCATATGGCATTACCAAAATTTTCAACGGAGCTTTTGCTAAATTCTGATTAAGATTAGAAGGCTGATAATTGAAAGTTGTTCCCAAAGCATAGCCTGAAGGAGCGCCTTTGTAACCAATATTTGCATTTCCCGGAATTGATTTTGCCTGTGTGAAAAACATGCTTAATCTCGGATCATTATTATCAACCAAAGTCTGGGTAAAAAATCCACCAGCAGCACGGTAAGCCGTAAAATCCTGTGGTCTTGCAATCGGTGGCATCAAAGGTGCAACTCCCGAAATATCTAAAACAACTCCATCTGCATTACTTTGGAAGATCGGATATATTGTTGGATTATTGACAATCTCGGTGATTCTCTCGGTTATATTTAACTCACCATTTCTTTTTAAAGCTCTTGTTAAAAGTCTTAATGAAAGAGAATTACAGAATTTTTTCCATTTTACTATTCCGGCTACGTTTGAATTTGCCTGAAAAAAAAGATCTCCCTCACTCAAAGTTTTTGTAGTATCAAAAAGTGTATTGGCTTCTTTCAGATCATTCAAAAGAAATGTGTAGATATCTTTCTGCTTGTCATATTTTGGCTTCATGATGTTCTCCTCAAGACGAAGCGCTTCTGTCATCGGTACATCACCAAATGCATCTGTAAGATTTGCCATGATCCATGCATTCAGAACTTTTGAGATAGCCAGATAATTGTTGTTGTTTTCTTTTTTAGCAGCTTCGTTCAGTTCTTTTACTTGTTTAAGCCATTTATAGCTCGTATTCCAATAACCGTTTCCTGTGCTTTCTGTAAGATAATAACGGCTTACCGTTGCTCCTTCATTTGGAAAAGCGAGAGCGACCTGCATAATATCGAATGTAAAATCATCGGCTCTGTTGTACCCGTAAGATCCCATATCGTACTGAATCGGAACCAAGAAACTTCCCACAGAAGGATTTTTGATTTTGCTGGTATCTGTATTGATCTCTTCAAAGCTTCTGTCACAAGAATTAAGACTCAAAACTGACAGAGCAATTGCGGTAGATAAAAATATTTTTTTCATGAGGCTGATCTTTAGAATTTTAAATTAACTTGAAAACCGACAGTTCTTGCCGTTGGAAGCTGACCTATTTCAGCACCCGGAGTAATTGTAGAATCATTCAGTGAAGCGACTTCCGGATCAAACATTGGGAATTTCGTCCACATCCAAAGGTTTTTACCAAAAACTGCTAAGGTAAGTTCGGTAAGTTTTAGAGGAGCAATTACATCTTTAGAGAAAGAATAAGCAATTCTTGCATCTCTAAGTTTAACGAAAGAGGTATCAAAAGTATTGGTTTCTACATTGGCTCTTCTGTAATAATCTGCATAGTACGCTGCTAAACCTACTGCTTTTGTATTCGGACTGTAAGATCCGTCAGGATTGAGAACCACACCTTGTCCCACGATGGTTCCGTTCGGATTATCTCTTCCCATTAATGTGTTTTCCAATTTACCTTGCTCAGACATTTTGTGGTGTGTTTGTGAGTAAGCCACCCCTCCGTACTGGCCATCGAAAGAAAAGCTAATCTGCCAGTTTTTGACTTTAAAATCATTCTGAAGTCCGGCTCTCCATTTAGGGAATGCGTTTCCTACTTTTTCTACTCTGTCTGGTCTTGCAGGAAGTCCGGTTTGAGAATCGTAAACAACCTCACCGTTTGCATTTCTTAGTAATTTAAACCCATATAAATCTCCTAAAGAACCTCCGACAACAGCATTGTAATAAAGAACACCCGCAACTGTAGAAATTGTGTATGAGTTTTCTCCGGCAAATTCGTCAGGTAACGTGAGTATTTTGTTTCGGTTTAATGTCCAGTTTGCTGAAACATTCCAACTGAAGTTCTGAGTTTTGAACGGCATTGCATTCATACTCATCTCAACTCCTCTGTTTCTTACTTTCCCGGCGTTGATGATTCTGCTTGAGTATCCCGATTCTAAAAGCGTAGGAATCGTAATAATCTGATTATCTGTATCATTCTGGTAAAGCGTAACATTATAGCTCAATCTGTTTTTTAATACTGAGAGATCCATCCCAGCTTCGATATTAGTATTGTCTTCCGGTTTTAATAATGGATTTGGATATGTTCCCGGAGTCAAAACAGAGCCGATAAAATCATCCGGAGTGTAATATTTATCCAACTGATAAGGAAGACCGGCAACACCTACTTTCGCCCATGAAGCTCTCAATTTCCAATAATTAAAGTTTGAACTTGACATTTTAAAAATATCCGAAAGAATAAAACTTGTGCTTACTGAAGGATAAAAGAATGATCTGTACTGAACCGGAAGTGTACTGCTCCAGTCATTTCTTCCCGTAACGTCTATAAATGCGAGATTGTTATAATTTACACTCACCAAACCATAAACAGAATTTGTCTGCTGATCAGAAGGTTTAGGAACTTTCACCAATTGAGAAATCGCATTGTTTAAACTATAATCTCCGGCAACTTTCAAACCTTCTGCACGGTAATCTGTCATTACATATTCGTTGTAACGAACACTCGCTCCTGCGTTTGCATTTACATTAAATTTGTTGTAGTCTTTTTTGAATGTAAATAATACATCATTATTAAATTCATTATTCTTAATATACTGCTCTCTGTAAAATCCTTTCAGATAATTAGCAGAACTGTATGGTCTTTTCGTTGTTCTTTCTTCATCCAGCATTTCAATACCGGATCTTACCATTAAACTAAAGTTCTTATTGAAGTCATAAGTTCCTGACATATTTCCTGTAATCATTTTCTTTTCAACGCCATTCAGCATCTCATAAGCAATAAGATAAGGATTGTCTATAAAGCTACTAAACGGATGAATCTGATCAATACCCTCTTGTCCAGGTTTCCAGATTGGTCTGTACCAAGCCAAATCGACATTCGGATTCTGGAAAATCATAAAATACGAGATCGATTGGTTGTTGTAGCCCGTCGCCGGAAGATTATCACTTTTCGTATTGGCGTAGTTGAATCTTGTTGAAATCTTAAACTTATCCGTAAGTTTATGATCAATTGAAAATGCAGCATTAAAACGGTCAAAACCTGTATTCGGCATCATCCATTTGTTATCAAGATACGTTAGTGAGGCTCTGTAGCTTGTTTTTTCTGTGCTGTTTTCGATAGAAATGTTATTTGAAGAAGTCACTCCAGTTTCCCAAAAACCTTTTATATTATCTTCATAAGGTCTCCACAACTGTCTTTCAGCGCTTTGCCCCAATAAGTTGGGATCATATTGAAAATAGTATTGTCCGTCAAATTTTGGTCCGAAAGCACTACTCGTTCCACCTGTATTTACACCATCTGCCGAGGCTCCGTAAGAATAAAAAAACTGTCCTGCAGTGTTTTTAGTTAAAGTTCCCTGTCCGTATTGATACTGATAATCCGGCCATTTCAAAACAGAATCGTAGCTTAAAGATGAATTAAAAGAAACCTGAATTTTTCCATTCTTGCCCTTTCCAGATTTTGTAGTAATCATCAAAGCTCCGTTTGCTGCTCTTGAACCGTACAAAGCTGCGGCAGATGCTCCTTTAAGAACAGTAACCGATTCTATATCATCCGGATTGATGCTGTTTAAACCATTTCCTAAATCGATTGGTAAATCTCCTCCGGTTCCTGCTCCATAAGCCGCAGTTCCGGTTCCGGTTGTAGAATTACTCAAAGGAACACCATCCACAACAATCAAAGCGTAGTTTCCATCAAGATTAAAAGATTTTTCACCTCTTAATGTAATTCTGGACGAGCCTAAAGGTCCTGCTCCTGCTGTCTGAATTTTTAAACCGGCAACACGTCCTTCAAGACCTTGTGCCCAGTTATTGTTCTGAATATTTTCAAAAACTTCAGAATTTACCTTTTCAGCTACATAACCTAATGATTTATCCTGTCTTTTAATTCCGAGAGCTGTAACAACAACCTCTTCAATATTCTTCACAGTATCTTTCTTTACCTGTTGCTGAGCTGCCATATTGACGCTTACCAACCCTAAAACGGATAACAGAAGTAATTTTTGAGTCTCCTTACGCATATCTAATTTTTGTTTTCGCAAAATTAGAACTACATTATGGTTAAGGTTTTAACAGGATTTTAACATATCTTAAATAATTCTTAAACGCTATATTAATTTATTTTAACAAATAAAACTATCTGTCTCTTATACATTCCTTTAGAGACATTAATAAAGTTTAATGCAATGCATATTATTTTTAGTTGTAACTTAAAAATCATCTTTAGATTTACAATTAAAAAAATGCCCGACAGAAAAAACTGTCAGGCATAAAAATCTAATTATAAAGTAAAAGTTATTTGTTCTTCAGCTGATCCGGAATATTGGTTGTTACAAAATCGATTCCTTGTTTTTTTAGTTCGTCATAAATTGCAATATCATTAACTGTCCAGGAATTTGTAATTAATCCCAATGCTTTTGCTTCAGAAATCCAAGTTGGATTTTTTTCGAAAATGCTATAGTGATAATCAATTCCGTCAAGACCTTCATCTTTGATCTGTTGCGGAGACAATTCTCCTCTCAAATACTGAACTTTAAATGAAGGCTCCAGTTTTTTAATTTCCTTACAGATATTTAGGCTGAAAGAAATAAACTCGCTTTGAGATTCAAGTTTCAGATCTTTGATCATTTTGATAGTTTTTGCCGTCAACTCATCTTCTTTCTCTTTGGTTTTATCTGGCTTGATCTCTACGATCAATTTTAGAAATTTATCCTTTTTTCCTTTCTTTAAATAATCTTTCAGAGTAGGAAATTGTTCTCCATTTGAAAGTTTTACCTTTTCAAGTTCTTTGAAATCTGTTTCTGATATTTCCATCTTTCCGTGATGCTCATCGTGATTGATGACTAAAACGCCATCTTTGGTCATTCTAACGTCAAATTCAGCTCCGTAAATTTTCAGATTCTGAGCATTTTCTAAAGATTTCAATGAATTTTCTGTTGTTGGCGGATTGGTTTGAAAATAACCTCGGTGTGCGATAATTTGGGTTTGTGCATTCATAATTCCTGCGCTTAAAACTGCTAACCCTAAGATAAAATTTTTCATAATATAAATTGGAAAATTAAATGTAAAAGACTTTTACATAAAGATAATATTAAATTTTTAGAACGTGTATTTAGCTCCTAACTGAATCTGGTAAGGATTTCCTGATAATGGTTCTAAACCACTTGTATTCAAGCTGTATTTAAATTGTTTGGTGATAGGATCAAAACCTGTAATTCTGTAAAGTGCTGTATTTCCGTAAGATTTGTTTACGCCCCACTCTTTATTCAGCATATTGGCTACGTTGAAGATATCTACAGAAAGCTCGAAACCACCAATCTTTTCAAATTTAATTTTTTTGGCAATACGAAGATCCCAAACACCGAAGAAGCCATTTTTACCGCCATTTCTTTCTGCAACCTGATTATTATAGTCTGTAATATAATTTTTCAGCGCATCACCAACTTCAGGATTATCAACTAAAGTTTGAGTAAGATTTGGGAAAACATAAGCTAAATCATTCGTATCCACAAAATCTCCATTGATATTTCCTCCCGAAGTTACAGAGAAACGTGTTCCTCCAATTCCGGAATATCTGATCCCTAAAGTAAATCCTGCAATGGTTGGAGAGTTTCCGTACACGACCACTTTGTTTCTAAACTGATTATCAGAGTAAGACATTCTCAAATCTCTGGGATCACTTTGTACCAAAGTAGACAAAGTTGCTGAGTTGGCTACGTTCCCGTTGTATGAAGTATTGTCTTTAATATCTGACCATGTATAACTTGCGGTGATTTCTCCATCTTTCCAGTAACGGTAGCTCGTATCAACAACGAAAGAAAACTGATTGACCTTACCATCACTTACAAGTTCTAAAACACGACCGAAGTTTTGATTAACTCTTCCATCCTTCCAGTTTAGAGTTCCATTTGCCGGATTCACCGTACTTAAAGGAACATACACTCCTCTTCCACCTTCATTACCCAAAGTAAAGTAAGGATTGGCAACCATGTTTCTGTCATAATAGAAATAATTGTTTCTACCTAAAGCCATATATCCTGCAAGTCCTGCTCTGAACCTCTCGTTGAAGAAGTGTGTATAAGAAATGTTTGCCTTGTAAACGATCGGGATTTTCGCATCATTTCCTGTATAGTTAATAGTTGGAAGCTGATATTGCTGCAATGAAGGAACAGTAGAATAATCTGCTCTGTATCCAGGGAAATTCGGTGTAAGGCCAATTTGAGTAGGATTCACATCCACCGTAGCAAAATGATTTCCATCGAACACTAGATTATTAATTACCATGTAGTTATTAATATCTGATGAGAAAATTCCTGCCCCAAATTTTAAGAAATCTTTATTTCCTTCGTTAATATTCCAATCAAACTGGAATCTCGGCTGAATAATAAAAGATTTAATTTTATTGTCGGTTCTAATTCCCATTTGATCAAACAGCTTTTGGTTGAATTCTGCTTTTGGATAACCGCCGTAATCAAATCTCACACCTGCCATTAGATCTAAACCTTTTGCAATTTTGGTCTGCATCTGACCATACAATCCTAAATTATAAATGCTCGATTTCACAGATGTATCTTGTACTAAAGGTACCTCTCTGTAATATCTGTAAGGCGTAAGATTATTAAAATTATCAACTCCTAAAAACTGAAATCTACCATTCACTTCACTTCCGTAAATCGATTTTGATCTGGTGTACATCAAGTCGGCACCAAAAGTGTATTTTATTTTATCGGTATTGTAATATAAGTTATCTACAAGCTGGAAAACATTATTCTTGAATCCTTCCTGAGCAAAACGATGTCCTCCCATTTGAATATTGGTGGTCAAATTCGTTCCGTCAATCGTAGAAGCTACACGTTCTACAATAGCTCTTGGAACCGTTCTGCCCAACTCATCATTTTGGTAACTATCCTGGAAAGTATAAAGATATTGCGCTTTTAATTCGTTGGTTAAATTAGGCTTCAGATTAGATCTCAAAGTCATCAAGAGACTGTTATCCAAATTTTTATCATTGGCATAAGATTCAAAGAAACTGATTGCCGTATTATCCTGCAACCCATTCTTATTCAAATCATAGGTGAAATTATTTCTAAGTGTCAGCAAGTTTTTTTCATTAATCTGCCAATCTAAACGTAAAAATCCGGCATCAGAATTTCTTACCTTATCAAAAGATCCGAATTGTGGAGTATTTCCAACACCATATTTTGCTCTTCCGATATTCAATACCTGATTCAGCGATTCATTGGTTACCCCAAGTCTTAATGCATCTGCACTGGTTTGCACATCTGCAATAAGCAATGGTCTTGAATCTATCTGATGATCCCAAGCGGCAAAAAAATGCAATTTATTTTTAATAATTGGACCTCCCAAAGAAACCCCAAACTGAGATGTTGAGAAATCATTTACACGTTCATTCCCTCTGATATCGTATTTACTCGACAGCCATCCAGTTCTTAAATATTCCCATGCACTTCCTGTAAATGTATTTGTTCCTGATTTTGTTACTGCGCTTACCGTTCCACCGCCACTTCTTCCTAATGTAACATCATATTGGTTGGTCGTAATTTTAAATTCACGTACTGCCTCAATAGAAATTGAGTAAGGAGCACCACTTCGGCTTGTCGTAGAACCTGCAGAAGTTGGGTTTTTTGCAGTCATCCCGTCAATCGTAAAGTTGGTAGAAGATCCCAACTGACCCGATAAGTTTCCACCTTTACCACTCAAAGGAGATAATTCGGTAAGATTGGTGAAATTTCTTCCGTTCACAGGCAAAATTCCAATATTTTTAGCGGTGATTGCCGTGGCTGCACCGAGGTTTCCAATCTTGTTTTTTAAATTCCCGACGATTACAACCTCTTCGATTGCTTTTTCACCAGAATTCTCTAAACTCATGTTTACCGTAACCTGATCACCAAAATTAACATTATAACCTTCTCTTTTCTCATCATTTACAATCACCGTATAGGGTCCACCCAAAGGAATTTCTTTAAAAATATATTCTCCTTTAGAATTTGTCTCTGTTTCTGTTCTAAAGCCGGTAGATTCATTTACAATCGTTACTTTGACTTTGTCTTGCCCCACATTTCCTGCGCCATTCACTTTCCCAACTATAGAGGCCTGAGTTGTCTGGGCATAAGCCATCGTACCCATTCCTAAAAATAATAATCCTAATACAATCTTTACTCTTTTCATTTTTGTTAAAATTAGATGCGCAAAGGTACACTCGCTTTACAAGCCTCCTGTTTACGGTAGTTTTAACATTTTTTTAATTAAATTATAACATAATATTAACGCATCATCAACATAGATTTTATTGGATGAAATATCAGACAGTTAAGATGTATTATGCTATTTTAATATTCTCATATTATTTAATTATCTTATTTTTTTAAATTGAAATTACTTTGGTTATTTTTGCGTTTAAATAAATTTCCGATGTCCGAAAACATTCAGCAAAAGATAGAACAGCTTCGTAAAGAACTTCAGCAACACAATGAAAATTATTATCTGTTGGATGAACCCAGCATTACAGATTTTGAATTTGATCTATTACTGCAGGAGCTCCAGGATCTGGAAGCTCAATATCCTGAATTTCATGATGACAACTCACCAACTGTTCGTGTTGGCGGAGGAATTACAAAGATTTTTCCGACCATTCAGCATCAGTTCAGAATGTATTCTCTGGACAATTCTTATGATTTTGATGATTTGGCAGATTGGGAAAAACGTATTATCAAAACAATCGATGAACCCGTAGAATTTGTTGCGGAACTAAAATATGACGGAGCGTCAATTTCTATTTTATATGAAAACGGAAAACTCACACAGGCCGTTACCCGTGGTGATGGCTTTCAGGGTGATGAAATTACTTCGAATGTTCGTACAATTTCCGATATTCCTATTACTTTAAAAGGTGATTTTCCGGAACGGTTTTTTATGCGGGGAGAAATTTATTTAACCAGAAAAAACTTCGACAAAATCAATAAACTGCGTGAGGAAGAAGGTCTTGATCCTTTTATGAATCCACGAAATACCGCAAGCGGAAGCCTGAAAATGCAGGACAGCGGTGAAGTGAGAAAACGCAGGCTTTCATCCGTTCTTTACCAATTTGTTTCACCGGAAGTTCCGGCAGAAAGTCATTGGGAATTGCTTCATAAAGCGCAGGATTGGGGATTTACGATTTCTGAGCAGATAAAACTTTGCAGAGATTTAGATGAAATCAAAGAATTCATTAATTTTTGGGATGAAGAACGTCACAAACTACCTTTTGAAATCGACGGAATTGTATTGAAAGTCAACTCATTAAAACAACAAAGACAACTTGGTTACACGGCAAAATCTCCACGTTGGGCGATGGCTTATAAATTTAAAGCCGAAAAAGTAGAAACCGAATTACAAAGCGTTTCTTACCAGGTCGGAAGAACGGGAGCAATTACTCCTGTTGCGAATTTAAAACCCGTTTTATTAGCCGGAACAGTTGTAAAACGTGCATCTCTTCACAATGAAGATATTATTAAAAAGCTTGGTCTGCATGAGCACGATTTTGTTTACGTTGAAAAAGGCGGAGAAATTATCCCTAAAATTGTCGGCATTAATACTGAAAAAAGAAGTTCAGAAAGTAAAGAAGTCGAATACATCAAAAACTGTCCGGAATGCGGAACTGAACTGATAAAAATTGAAGATCAGGCGATTCATTTTTGTCCGAATGACTTGCATTGTCCGCCTCAGGTTGTGGGGAGAATGATTCATTATGTTTCCAGAAAGGCTTTGAATATTGATAATTTGGGAAGCGAAACTATAGAACAGCTTTACAAAGAAAGATTAATTGAAAATCCGGCAGATTTTTATACTTTAACGAAAGAAAAAATTCTTCCTTTGGAGAGAATGGCAGAAAAATCGGCTCAAAATATTATTGACGGAATAGAAAAATCAAAAGAAATCCCGTTTGAAAAAGTTTTATTCGGAATCGGAATAAAACACGTTGGAGAAACCGTTGCGAAGAAATTGGTGAAGAACTTTAACGCGATTGATGATCTTAAAAAAGCGACTGCCGAAGAACTTTGTCAGGTGGAAGATATCGGAATGAAGATCGCTGTGAGCATCGTTGATTTCTTCAATAATCCAGAAAACATTCTGATGTTGGAAAGATTAAAATCTTACGGTGTTCAGCTTGAAAAAGGAGAAAATACCAACGAAGTTTTATCGAATGCTTTAGACGGAAAAACCTTTCTTTTTACCGGAAAGCTTTCCTTGTTTACAAGAGAATCTGCCGAAGAAATGGTAGAAAAACACGGTGGGAAAAACATTTCTGCAGTTTCTAAAAACCTAAATTATCTTGTCGTTGGTGAAAAAGCCGGAAGCAAATTGAAAAAAGCACAGGATATCGGGACAATTGAGATTCTGGACGAGCAGCAGTTTTTGGATTTAATAGGATAATAACAATCCCTTTAAAAATTTAACATAGTATATCATTGAGGTCTTATCTTAATGATATATTTTTGTTTTTCACTTTTTAAAGAATTTAAAACTAATAATTTACATGAAAAAAAATTACTTTTTAATTTTAGTATTGTTATTTTCTGTGTTTCAGGCACAAATTGTGAATATTCCTGATGCTATTTTTAAAGCTAAACTTCTATCGGCAAATACATCAAATGGTATAGCAATCAACAGTACGAACCAACCTATTGTAATTAATACAAATGGAGATAACGAAATTCAAGTTTCAGAAGCATTGAATGTCTATAAACTAAATATTGGTGGTAATCCCGGTAGCATGATTTCTGATCTTACAGGTATTAATCAGTTTAGTAATCTTACCTCTTTAATTGCTTTTAACAATGCTCTGGTAAATCTGCAAATTTCAGGATTATCCAATCTCGAAGTTATGAATGTTAGCAACAACAGTCTTACTACTCTTTCTCTAAATAATTTAAGCGGTCTGAAGACTATCTCTTTCGCTAACAATCAGGTTTCAGCTTTTTCAGCTACTAATGTTCCAAGTTTACAAATTCTCAGTTGTAGTACAAATCAATTAGCAACACTTGATATTTCTATTTTCCCAAATCTGAAAAACTTAGAATGTAATAATAATTTGCTTACTACACTAACTTTAAATAACAATAATTATTTGCTATCTATAGTTGCTGCAAATAATCAGCTTTCAACACTTTCTCTTGGAGCGGCTCCGATCTTAAGTAGCCTGTATATTAATAATAATCTATTCACTACAATTGATGCGGGGCAACTTACACAGCTTAGCTATTTTGATTTTTCTAATAATCCTAATCTGATAAACTTTAATATTAAGAACGGTAAACATAATTATGCTCAAAATGCAGTTCCGATTTTTTCAAACACACCCAATTTACAATACATATGTGTTGATGATTTTGAGCTTGGAATGATAAATGCACTTGTCAATTATTATAATCAGCCTAATGTTGTATTAAACTCATACTGTTCTTTCACTCCCGGAGGAACTTTTTATACCATCCAGGGAAATACAAAATATGATTCCGATAACAATGGTTGTGACATTAATGATCCTGCAAAAGCATTTCAACAATTCTCAATAACGAATAGCCTTAATTCCGGAAATATGATAGCAAATGCTTCAGGAAATTATTCAATTCCTGTTCAAGCCGGTAATCATACGATTACACCCGTTTTGGAGAACCCAACTTATTTTAATATTTCGCCTTCAACTTTTACAGCCAACTTTCCTGCACAAACAAGTCCGTTAACTCAAAATTTTTGTCTCACTCCTAATGGAACACACAATGATCTTGAAGTGTTTATTATTCCAACTACTGCTGCTTCTCCTGGTTTTAATGCAAAATATAAAATCATTTATAAAAACAAAGGGACAACTACACAATCAGGAACATTGGTTTATAATTTTGATGATAATTTAATGAACTTTTTGAGTTCAACGGTGAATCCCAATTCTCAGTTAGCTGGAATTTTAAATTGGAATTTTGCCAATCTTCTTCCATTTGAAACGAAAGAAATTACTTTAACATTTGTACTAAATACTCCAACACAAACACCACCTTTATTGGGAGGAAATATTTTAAGTTACTCTGCTCAAATCAATGGTGCTGTCGACGAAACTCCTTTAGATAATACATTTACCTTAAACCAAACAGTCGTAAATTCTTTTGATCCGAATGACAAGACTTGCTTAGAAGGAGCTACAATTGCATCTACACAAGTGGGAGATTATGTACATTATTTAATCAGATTTGAGAATACCGGAACTGCAAATGCACAAAATATTGTGGTGAAAGACTTGATCGATACTTCAAAATTTGACATCAATACTTTACAAGCATTGCATGGAAGTCATAGCTTTGTAACGAGAATTACAAACCCAAATACTGTAGAATTTATTTTTGAAAATATTCAATTACCTTTTGGCAATGCCACTAATGACGGTTATGTAGCTTTTAAAATCAAAACAAAATCTACTTTGACGCTCGGACAAAGCTTCAATAATACCGCAAGTATTTATTTTGATTATAATGCTCCGATTGTTACCAATACATATACAACAACAGTTCAAAACGTACTTGGAACATCGGAAATTAATGATAAATCAGAATTTAGTATTTACCCGAATCCTGTAAAAGATATATTGTTTATCAAATCGAAAGAAAAAATTGTGAAAGTTGAAATTTTTGATTCTGCAGGACGAATTTTAAATTCTCTAAGTCTAAATGGTGATTCAATCAATGTATCTGAACTCTCCAAAGGCAATTACATGATCAAATTACTCACAAAAGATAAATCGGTGATTCAGAAATTTATAAAAAACTGATTTTAATAAGAAAAAGACTGTCTCTAGAGGCAGTCTTTTTTTATAAATAATGATTTAATATCTTTAAACTGATAATATTAATTTTGATTTTTCTTCAGCCATTCCAAACGACGCTGATCCGGAAGATGCTTGACAGAGAAGTTTTCAAAGGTTGCTTTGAAACCATTTCCATCCGGACTTGCCGCCATAAAACCGACTTTCACAGGTGTATTGTCCTGCAAATAAGCATTTCTCATCATTATATATTCTTTGTCGTCAAATGAATAAAAAATCTCAACGGCATCGAGTCTTCGGATAGCCTTTATCCAGACAAAAGGTGGCGTTTTATCCAGAACAATAACACTCCAGTCACTGGTTTTGTGGGTAACCACTGTACTCAGATTGAATTTCCCATCAACGAATTCCACTCCAGCTTTGATATAATTTTGTTCGTCGATTCTCAACATTAGCCCCATCTGATCAAAACGGGCTTTGTAATCTCCGGTGATTTTCACTTTGGTTTCAAATTCTCCGCCATAAGTTGAGTAATAGAACGGTGCATCATCCACCGTAAAACCATAGTGAGAAATCCGCCAGTAATCGCTTTGTGGTGTGACGTTCATGATCAGTTTCTTCTCTTTTATTTCCCATTGCTGAGGCTCGTTGAACCAAGTCATTTTCTCGAGAGACTGGGATTTCAGCCCTTGAAACAGATTCAAAAATATGATTGATGATATTATTATTTTTTTCATTTTAAATTTTATTTACTCTCGTAGATTTTTCTAGTTTTTAATCTCATGTATCTGCAGCGAGATAAAATCATCTTCTAACCTAGATTTCCCTAATTACTTTACACGGATTTCCGACTGCCAAAACATTCGCCGGAATATCTTTTGTGACTACACTTCCCGCTCCTATCACTGTATTATCACCAATCGTAACGCCGGGAAGAATGCTGCAGCCTGCACCAATCCAGACATTATTTCCTATTATGATTGGATAAGCATATTCCAGAGCTTTATTTCGCTGTTCAACATCGAAAGGGTGACCTGCGGTGTAAAATCCACAGTTGGGTGCAATGAATACATTATCGCCGAAAGTAACTTTTGCACAATCAAGAATCACGACATTGACGTTGGTGTAGAAGTTCTTGCCAATCTCAATATTGTAACCGTAATCGCAGTAAAACGGTTGTTCGATATGAAAGTTTTCTGTTGTTTTCCCGAAGAGTTTCTTGATCAACACTTTTCTTTCCTTAATCTTTGAAGGCTGTAGATGATTGTACTCAAAACAGAGATCTTTTGCCGTTCCTCTTTCTTGAATTAAAAGTGCGTCGGTTGCATCATAGATTTGTCCGTTCAGCATTTTTTCTTTTTCGTTCAGATTATTCATTGTATTTTTATCGTATTATTAAGCAAATGTATGGTCTTCAGATATTTTAATCAATACTGATAAATAACCATTTTACGATGAAGGATATCCAATCTGATCTTAACGAAAAATTGTTGACGCAAGAATTTTATTCCGATCTTAACAATGAAAATCTCCAATTAAAAAAGTGTCAGGAGATTGCCCAAAATTTTATCGAATTAGAAAATGGAATTGCTGTTTTAAGCGATCTTCAATATAATAGAAGCTACGTTTTTGCCGGAAAACTGGCAGATGAACTGAATGTTTTTCAGGAGAAAGACATTCAGGAGATTGAAAGTATTTGGGAAGAAGAACTTTTTGCAAAGCTGGATGCTGAAGATGTTTTGCAGAAACATTTATTGGAACTTCAATTTTTCCAATTCATCAAAACGATTCCATTTGAGCAGCATAAAGATTATTGTGTGGTAAGCAGATTGAGAATAGCTGATAATCAAAAAGCAATTCTTCATAAAATGTTTTATTTCACCAATGCCAATAATAAAAATGTTGAATTGGCACTTTGTCTTTATCATTTTGATTTTCTGAATTCCCTGCTTCATCACGGAATGATCATTAATACGGCAAACGGTTCTGTAATTCATCAGACGGAAGCTGGAAATTCTTCATTTCTTTCTATGCGGGAAAAGGAAATTCTGAAGATGATCCAAGCAGGAAAAAGAAGTAAGGAAATTGCTGAACTTTTGTTTATCAGTATTAATACTGTCAATCGCCACAGACAGAATATTTTGGAGAAAATGCGTGTGGGAAATACTACGGAAGCGTGCACAATGGCGACGAAATTGAGGTGGATTTGAAGTAAGCATTTTTTCTGAATTTAAATCGTTCCTACAAATTAATAATTATTGTAATTTTATTATCAATAAAAATATGATCAATGGAATTTTTAAAAGACCACTCTGTGCATAACGAACTGCTTTTGATTTTCATTTCGGTTATTCTGGGACTTTTCATTGGTGCTGAACGGGAATATCAAAACAAATCCGCAGGATTACGCACTTTTATTCTGGTCTGTTTCGGATCATGTCTTTTTACAATTCTTTCCATAAAAATCGGAGTACAGAATCCCGATCGTTTAGCTGCAAATATTATCACAGGAATAGGTTTTTTAGGAGCTGGAGTAATTTTCAAAAGCGGTAATAAAATTGACGGAATCACTACTGCGACCACTATCTGGGGAACTGCATCTATCGGAATGGCAGTTGGTTCGGGATATGTTTATCTTTCTATATTGGGAACCGTTTTGGTTTTACTGGTCTTAAGCTCGCTTACCTATTTACAGAATATTATCGACAACAATCATAAGATCAGAGAATATGAAATTGTACTCACCAGATTGGAAGATTTAGAATATTTTGAAAATGTCTTTAAAAAAAACAAATTAAAATTTTTCGTTGTACGGCAAAAATTCACCAAAGAAAGTATCACTACAGTCTGGATGTTGACCGGGAAACACAAAAATCATGACCATTTTATTGAGCAGTTGAAATATGATGATAAAGTCAATGCCTTTGAATTTTAGATTTTAGTTTTTTAGGCTATTACTATTTCAACGTTAATTATTCTGTGTTTAATGAATGATAAACGTTAAAATCTATAATATAATATTGAAAATCATTTTGATTATGTAATTTTGCTTTCCATAATTTATGGATGATTTAATACAATTTTATGTCTCGGTTTTAGGAATTCCTAAAGATTTAGCCTTACTCCACACCGTTAAATTTGAACGGTTAGAAATTCCAAAAAAAACATTAATACTCAGACAGGGTGAGACCGAAGACTACTTATATTTCATATCTGAAGGAATCATCCGGTTTTTTGTGCACAAGCCTCATCCTACAGAGCCACCGAAGGAAATCACATTTTCATTCATCGTAAAAAATATGTTTTGCAGTGCTTATGATTCTTTTATTACAAGAAGACCTTGTCACTACAATATTGAAACATTGAAGAATACTGTTATTTACAGAATTCATCATCAAGATCTTCAGGATTTATATAAGACTACCGAAATAGGAAATTATATTGGCAGAATTTCCGCTGAAGGGCTGTATGTAAGAAAAGCACAGCGAGAAATGTCACTTTTGATGTATTCGGCTGAAGAAAGATATTTAAATTTGCTGAAAACCTATCCGGAATATGTACTTCAGATTCCGTTAAAATATATTGCCTCTTATTTGGGAATCACTCCGCAGGCATTAAGCCGTATCAGAAAACAAATTTCTTAACATAGGTTCATTTCTTCGTGCAAAAAGATTGTTTAATTTTGCTACCACTTAAGAGACACAAATGGTGAAACAATATTTGTAGAAATTAAGGTAGACTAATAATCTAAAAGATATAAACTCCCAACCCTTTCAGAATAAAAATTCGGAAGGGTTTTCTTTTTTCAGAGAAAATTAAATCCGTATTTTAGACAAAATTTTTTTGTAATGATAAAACGTAATATTTTAATTGCTTCAGCATTCTTTAGTTTTTCACTGGGAATAGCTCAGCAATATGGCGGAATGTGGATTCCCACAGAATTAAATGAAAAGGAAATGAAAGACCTTGGAATGAAAATCTCTGCCAAAGATATCTTCAACACACAAAAACCAAGTATAAAAGATGCTGTAGTACAGTTCAATGGTGGATGTACTGCAGAAATTATTTCGCCGAAAGGTTTGCTTTTAACCAATCACCACTGCGGTTACGGTCAGATTCAGGCACATTCTACCGTTCAAAATGATTTATTATCAAATGGTTTCTGGGCAAAAAATATGGAAACCGAACTTCCAAATCCGGGAGTGACCGTTGATTTTATCGTTGACATCAAAGAAGTTACCAATCAGATTTTAGAAAATACAGACAATCTTCAGGAACCTGAACTTTCGAAAAAGATTGCTACCAATATTGAAATTTACAAAAATTCGCAAAAAACAGAACCATATCAGTCGATTTCTGTGAAATCAATGTATTACGGAAATAAATTTTATGCTTATGTAATCGAAACATACAAAGACGTTCGTTTGGTAGGAGCACCACCGCAAAGCATCGGAAAATTCGGAAGTGATACTGACAATTGGGTTTGGCCAAGACATACGGGAGATTTCTCTATGTTCAGAATTTACGCTGACAGAAACAACAAACCTGCAGAATATTCTAAAGACAATGTTCCATACATTCCGAAGCATTATCTTCCGGTTTCTATAAAAGATAAGGCTGAAAATGATTTTACATTCGTATTCGGTTTTCCAGGAAGAACGACAGAATATCTTCCTGCAATCGCTGTTGAAAAGATCATGACAGAAATTGATCCTGCAAGAATCGCTGTACGTGACGTTGCATTGAAAACTTTAGATGAAAAAATGCGTGCCGACGATGCCACACGTATCAAATATGCTTCAAAATTTGCTTCAGTTGCCAATTACTGGAAAAAATGGATCGGTGAGGTTGAAGGTCTTAAAAAATCAAATGCAGTACAGAAAAAAGTAATGTATGAGGGTTCTCTGGTTTCAAAAAATCCTCAAATAAAAACAACTTTAGACGAACTGAATAAATTGTACCAGGATCAGGCTCCTTATGCTTTAAATAATGCTTATTACTCAGAAGTTGTAAGAAATGCCGAAACATTCTCACTTGCGAATCTTTATTCAAACTACATCACTTCCGTAGAAGCAGGAAGAATGGATGAAAAAGGAACTACAGCATTCAAAAATAAACTGACATCTTTCTATAAAGATTACAGCGCAGAACTGGATGCTAAAGTAACTGCCAAACTTTTAGCTTTATACGCAAATAAAACGGCTCCGCAATTTTTACCTGCCGGTTTTGAGAAATATAAAAACGAAGCGCAAAACATCACAGCAATTGAGGAAATTTCTAAAAATTCAGCAATCACAGGAAGATCAACGGTAAACGGAGCTTCTTTAAGCACAGATATTGATAAAGCTTTTTCCAATCAGGACAAATTAATCAAGACCATAAAAAAAGACCCTGTTTATCAGCTTTTCATGAGCATTAAAGATACTTACATGAAAACTGCCGATCCTCAGTTTACTTCTTTACAGGCAAAAATTGATGCTTTACAAAAGAAATATATAGCTCAGCAAATGTCAACCGACAAAGACAGAAAATTCTTTCCTGATGCCAATTCTACTCTTCGTGTAACGTATGGAAAAGTGAAAGGTTCAACACCAAAAGATGCTGTAACTTATGATTACCAAACGCATTTGGCAGGTGTAATGGAAAAATACGTTCCGGGAGATTATGAATTTGATGTTCCAAAAAAACTGATTGACCTTTATGACAAAAAAGATTTCGGAAACTACAAAGATAAAAGCGGTGACGTTCCTGTAGGATTTACCGCAACCAACCATACAACGGGAGGAAACTCCGGAAGTCCGGCTTTAGATGCATACGGAAATCTGGTAGGATTAAACTTCGACAGACAGTGGGAAGGAACGATGAGTGACATCAATTACGATCCTCGTTTCAGCAGAAACATAATGGTTGACACGAAATATATTCTTTTCATCGTTGATAAATTTGCCGATTCTAAATGGCTGATCAATGAGATGAAAATTGTGAAGTAATTTCGTTTTAAACATCATAAGAATCTATTTAAACCTCAATTTTTGAGCCATTTAGATAGATTCTTTTTTATTTTAATGAAATCGCCATGACTGATATTGACATATAGTAAGTATGAAGATAGGCGATTCCATATGACACTAAAAAACAGTAAATATCTACATATGAAACAGAAACTGATAGATTTTTTAGCCGTTTTTGAAAAGGAAAATATTGAAAAATCATTTCCTTTAGATTACTGTTTGCCTGTTTATCACTGTGTTTCTGATGAAAATATTCCGCACCTCAATCACATTATCAAGTATAAAAATATAAAGCAATTTGAGAACGATTTAGATTACTTTTCAAGGTATTTTCAATTTGTGAATTGGGATGAATTTAAAAATTTCTTTAAAGGACATTTTAAGCCTAAGAAAAAAATAGCTTTACTCACTTTTGACGATGGTTTCAGAGAGTTTTATGACATCATAACACCTATTTTGGAAAGAAAAGGAATTTATGCAATCAACTTTGTGAATCCTGCATTTATTGACAATAAAGATCTGATGTTCCGTTGCAAAGCAAGTTTAATTGTTGATACAATCAAATCTTCTAAATCAAAAAAAACTGAAATTAACATTGAAGAAGTTTTAAAAATTAATTACAAAAATAAAACCAGGCTTGATCAGATTGCTGAAACACTGGAGATTGATTTTAGTTTATATCTAAAAAAACAAAAACCATATTTGGATTTTTCTCAGCTTAAAACGCTCACAGAAAAAGGTTTCGGAATTTCAGCACACAGTTGGGATCATCCTTTGTACTGTGAATTACCGCTTGAAGATCAGCTCGAAAACACGATAAAAAGTTTAAATTATACCAAAGAAAACAGTTTTTCAGATGACTGTTTTGCATTTCCTTTTACCGATTTTGGTGTGCGAAAAGATTTTTTTGAAAATTTGTTTAAAAATGAACAGCTTTCATACAGTTTTGGATGTGCAGGAATTAAAATAGACAGCATCGATAAAAACCTTCAGAGAATCCCCATGGAAACCGGAGAAAATGCTTCTCAAACTTTAAAGAAAGAAATTGCCTACTATAAATTTAAAAAGCTTTTGAATAAAAATATAATTACCCGGAAATGATTCATTTAAAAACCTTAAATAAAAAACAGCTTGACAATTTTGTATCATCCGGAGAATTTCAAAACTATGATTTTCTTCCTATTACTGCGCATCGGGCAAAGTCACACATCACAAATCCCAAAGCAAATGATGATCAGACTTTATTGATTTTAGCATTCGATGATGATCAGTTGGCGGGATATATAGGTTGTCTTCCCGATGAGTTTACCATTGATGGTAAACCATTTAATTATGCATGGTTAAGCACACTTTTTATCAGCAATCAGTTTCGTGGAAAGAGAATTGCCCAAACTCTCCTAAATAAAGCCTTTGAAGAATATCAGGGAAATATCGCTATAACGGAATTTACAAAAGAAGCTGAAAGTTTATACCGAAAAATCGGTGTTTTTAAATACATCAAACCTAAGCACGGAAAGAGATATTATTTCAGAGCAGATCTGGAAACTATTATTCCATCAAAAAAAGAAAAAACAAAACCTTTCAAACCCGTTTTTAAAATTGCTGATTCTGTTGGCAACTTTTTCATTTCTATCAAAAACAGTTATGTAAAGCAGCCGAGTTTTCCTTTTGAAATTCTTGATAAACCAGACGCTGAAAGTGCAGATTTCATTACAACATTTAAAAGTAACCGGAATGCGGACGAAATCAATCTGGCAATTGAAAACCCTTGGATTCTGGAAGGTGAAACGGAAGATAAGAAATATTTATTTTCAAGTTATTCTCAAAGTTTCAGATACTTTTGGGTGAAGGTTTATTGTGATAACAATAATCTGATTACCTGCTCGCTTTTGATGTTAAGAGATGGTCATCTGAAAATCCCTTACTTATTTACAAATTCTGACCTGACCCAATTCATTGATTTTTTAAGCTATTTCATCGTCGAACATAGGGTAAAAATGATGACGAGCTATCAAAAAGAACTGAACGAAAAGATTAATTCAAATATGTCTTTTCCGAATATCCATCAACGAAAAATCGAAAGAAGATATATGTTTCATCAGGAATTTTTAGATCATCTTCCGAAAAATTTCAATCCTGATTTTCAGGATGGTGATGGGGATTGTCTTATGACTTAATCATAACTAAGCTGATCATTAATTTTAATATTCAGAATATTTTTTTTAAACTGTTTGTCATTCCACAGGAATCTAAACATCGATAAATAACAAAAGAATCGAGATTCCTTCGGAATGACAAACAGTTTAAAAAATGAATAAATGCTAACAATATCATCCACATTGTCATTCCGTAGGAATCTAAACAAATCGATCTTTATACAAGAAGAATTTAACATGAGTTAATACCCAAAAATCTCTTCCAGATCAACTTCTTTGAAGCTTCCCATTTGTTCAACAGCTTCCAGATTCAGGTTTTCTTTTTTTCCGATAATCGCTGTATTGAATTGGATTGATTTTATTTCTGTCTGATAAAACTGTCTGATTTCCTCAAAATTCAAACTTTCAATCTGACCGTAAATATCTTTCCTGAAATCGTGGGTAATTCCCAGTTTTTGCAGTCTTAAAGTATTAAAAAATATATTCGTTCTGGTAATTCTTGTTGAAGCAATCTGCTTTAATGCGGCATTTTTCGCATTTTCAAACTGAGTGGTCACTTCAGGAAGTTCATCCATCAGTTCTGTCATCGTATCAACGGCGATCTGCAATTTATCCGGTTGAGTTCCGATGTAAGTTGTGATGTAATCGGGATGTCCGATTTCTGCACTGGGCGAGTAAGAAACGTATGCTGAATATGCCAAACTTTTGCTCTCACGGATTTCCTGAAAGACAATCGATGACAGACCGCGCCCGAAATATTCATTAAAAACATTGATTTTACCAAAATTTTCCGTGTTCACATTATGTCCCTTTCCTATCTTACTCATCTCCATCTGTACCATATCGTAGTTGGTGAAATAGACATTTCCTACGGTTTCCGGTTCTGGATATATTTTCGGATCAGCAATTGTACGGCTTTGAGTTTCAATGAAATTTTCAATTTCCTGTTTAAATTTCTCAAAATCTTTTCCGTAGAAAAATATCTGATATTGGAATTTAAATAAATTTCTGATACGCTCTGTAAACTCTTCTACTTTTGCATTCTGAAGGTCATCTTTCGAAAGAAAATCTAAAAATCTCGAGCCTTTCCCGAACTTCGTATAATTCGTCAAAGCATTCATGATGCGGTTTTTATCTTTCTTTACGGCTTCACGATTTTCCAGAATCGTTTCTACAAACTGATTGTAAATTTCCTGATCAGGCTGCACGTTTTTCATCCAGTGCTGAAGCAGTTCGATGCCTTTCTCCATATTTTCTTCCAGCCCGCTCAACGAGATCTGTAGCTGATCTGAAGTCGTTTTAAAATCGTTGGTAATTCCAATTTTAAAAAACTCTTTTTTCAGATCTTCAGGTGAAAATCTGTCGGTTCCGAGATATTGTAAAATTTGTGTAGAAATCCCCAATTCGCGGTCGTTATCACTTCCGAACGGAAAAATGAAATGAACCTGTGCAATTTCATTGTATTTATTTTTAACGAAACTTATCTTTTTATCTTTAACAACATCTGTTGTTATTTCTTTCTGATAATCAATAAATTCCGGCTGAATATCTTCTGTTTTTTCATTTACGATTTCCTTTAAAAATTCAGATTGCGCATCACGATTGATTTTTATTGCAGTAATTCCGGGATTATCAACTCTCAATAATTTATCGTTAACACCTTTTTCTTTGTTGATGATTACATAATTATCTTTGAAGAAATCATTTGCAAAAGTGATTACTTCTTCTCTTGTGATTTCGGCATATTCATCCATCTCATTCAGTTCCTGTTCCCAGGTTCTGCCTTTAATGTAGGTGTCATAAAGATTGTTTGCTAAACCTCCGGCAGTTTCTAGCCCTTTCATTCTTTGAATCTTAAAATCGTTGATAATCGCAGGAAGCATCCAATCCGGAAACTCTCCTTTTTTCACCAATTTGATCTGCTCCAAAACCATTTCAACAGCTTCCGATAACGTTTGGTTTTCTTTAGGGATGGCAACTATTGAAAAAAATCCGTAATTTTTTAAACCTAAAGAATAAGCTTGTGCCCAAAGCATTCTCTGCGTCTGATTGATATTTAAATCTAACAATCCTGCTTCACCTCTGTTGCTTAAAATATTGGCAATAACATCTGCAAGCATTGCTTCTTTTGTGCCATAACTGTCAGTTCTCCAAGCTAACTGAACTCTCGGCGTAGTGGGACTGTACACTGTTCTTTCAACAATTTCAGTCATCGGCTGTTCAACGATTGATTCTTTTTTTGGTAATTCTTTATATGGAATTGCTCCAAAATACTGATCTACAAGCTTTACAGTTTCTTCAAAATCTAAATCACCCACCAAAACCATCGCATAATTATTCGGAACATAATATTCATCAAAATATTTATGAATCGCCTTCATTGAAGGATTTTTGAGGTGTTCCGGCTTGCCTAAAGTCGTTTGCTGACCGTTCGGATGTGTAGGAAAAAGGGCTTCCATCAAAGCATCGTTTACCAAACGTGAATCGTTGTCCTGTGCACGGTTGAATTCTTCATAAACCGATTCTAATTCTGTATGAAAAAGTCGCAAAACCATTTCTGAAAATCTTTCTTTCTCGACTTTCAGCCATTTTTCGAGTTCGTTATTCGGGATATTATTTTTGTAAACCGTTTCGTCAAACCAGGTATGGGCATTAGTTCCACTCGCACCAAGAGACGAGATGATCTTATCATATTCATTGGCAATCGCAAACTGACTGGCTTCCTGAGAAACTTCATCGATTTTTTTATAAATCTCTTTCTTCTTTTCAGGATCTTGTTCGGCCTTATGCTGCTCGTACAAATCTGAGATCTGCTCAATCAAAACTTTTTCTTTCTCCCAATTTTGTGTTCCGATCTTAGACGTTCCTTTGAACATCATGTGTTCAAGATAATGCGCCAAACCTGTATTATCAGAAGGATCATTATTGCTTCCCGTTCTTACAGGAATATATGTCTGGATTCTCGGAGCGTCAAAATTCTGTGCCAGAAAAACTTTCAATCCGTTTTTCAAGGTGTAAATTCTGACTTTATTTTCGTCGTGGGTGACTGTGGTGTATTGGTAGTTGTTTGTATCGGTATGAATTGTTTCCTTGTATCTTCTATCAATCATATATAAATTCATTATCATTCTTTTAATAAAATCCGAATGCCTTACAAATGTAAGGATTCAAAAAATAAGACCTGCCTATTTTGTTTATATTAAATCTATAATAGTAATTTATTTTAAACGTTAATTAAATATATTTCTTACATTTAATTTGGATCAATTCATATTCAAATATGAAAACACAACTCATTCCGGTTATTAAAATTTCCTAAATCTTGCGGAAATTCAGGTGATACAGAAGGTTGAATCACTCTGTTTGATTTCATTAAATTTTACTATTTTTAAATTTCAAATAAAAAAATATGCGAGTGATTGTTGTGCTTTTATTTTTAAGTTTTTGTTCGTCCTGCACACCGACTGAACCTAAAAATCAATCCACAGATGAGCCGGAAACAGAAATCGTTAAGCAAATTGTTGCTAAAAGAGATTCCATAAAACACGATACGATTGAATTTGTTTCGTATAATGATGATTTTGATTATTCTCAACTGAACGGAAAAAAAGGAAAAGAAGAAATCACATTTGTCAACGATAAAAATAATGACAGAAGTTTTCTGAGAGGCGATATTATTGCGATCGAATGGAAAAATGATTCTATTTATATAGCGGGAGACGGAGAAACGCCGCAAAATGCAGAATGGATAGTCTCTGCTAAAAAAATCAAAAACGGAAATGTTTCAAAATTCAGAAAAGAATATGGCAAAGAAATAAAATATCATTTCTCGAAAGAAGATCAATTGTCAGAGAGTTACCGCGATCATCTCTATCAACTTGCAGAATATTATGTCGCCAATTCTAAGAAAGATTTAATCAAATTAACGATCAAGAATAAAGAAGATCTTGGATATTCCGTAGAAAAGCGAAACAGAGAAAATAAAGATTACTATGTTTTAGGATTTTACGCAGAGTCTGAACATAAAATCAACACTTTTCAATGGCTTTACATCGATCCTGAAAATGACAAGATTTACGAATATGATCTTCCCAACAACATGCTGAACTATTTTCCTTAAAATTAAAAAAACACTCATCAATGTCAACAAAAAAACAATTATCAGAAAGAGAAACGACAGAATTACTTGATGTTCTTCAGCAGCGTTTTGAAAAAAACAAAACTCGTCACAACGATTTGAAATGGGCTAAAATAGAAGAAAAATTAAAAGCAAACCCTTCAAAACTTTGGTCACTCAATGAAATGGAAATCTCAGGCGGTGAACCCGATGTTGTTGACTATGATCAAAAATCTGATGAATATGTATTTTTTGACTGTTCGGCAGAAAGCCCGAAAGACAGAAGAAGTTTTTGCTATGACCGTGAAGCTTTAGATTCCAGAAAAGACAACAAACCACAAAATGATGTACTTACAGTCGCAGCAAAAATGGGCGTAGAAATTCTTGATGAAACCCAATATCGATTTTTGCAGACTTTAGGAAAATTTGATCTCAAAACATCAAGCTGGATCAAAACTCCAAAAGAAATCAGAGTTTTAGGAGGCGCATTATTTTGTGACAGAAGGTATGATACTGTTTTTCTATATCACAACGGAGCCAATTCTTATTATGCAGCAAGAGCTTTTCGTGGAGTTTTGAAAGTTTAATCTATTTTTCCTTGCGTCAGTTCGAGTATTTTTTGGAATGAAATGGAGAAAAATGTATCGGGAACCAGTGAGAATAAAAACAAAATTTGTTTACTATCCGACAAGTTCTCGATACGATTTTTTTCAAAATCTACTCGAACTGACGGTTTGCACAATCCACTCTTGTAAAATCATCGAAAACTTTTAATATAAAACTATTAATCTTACCTTTGACGCTTCAAAAAATTAGGTATGAATACACAGATTTTAGATTTTTGGGTAGGGAATTTTAATTCAGAAGAACAGTTCTTACAATTTGTTGAAGAAGATGACAACTATTATCTGAATGAAGAAGATGACGACAATTATATCTCAAAATTTGCAGAATCACAAGATACAGTTTGGTTTGACGGTGATTTGGCAGAATATGGTTTTGAAAATCTAAGTAATAATATCTACGAAAATTTTTCAGAATATTCATTTGCCGATCAATGGCTTCCGGAACTGGTGCACAAAATCAATTTGTCGGAATTGAAATTTGAAATCAATTCTTTAATATTCGTAAGTCAGGGACAGATTCCTAAGCCTGTTTCTGTGGAAACGGATGATTTTTCGTTGGTTTATATGGGTGGGATTGAGTTTGAGTATTAAAATTTTAAATTAACTTCATTACCTTTGATAGTATCAAATGATAGTATCACTATGAAACCACCGTATCAGATTACTTCTCAAATATTAAATTTAATTTCCAGCATTTCTCAGAAAATCGGAGAAGTAAATGCTACTTATTTAATTAAAAACAATCCTAGACTTAGAAAACAAAATCAGATTAAAACCATTCATTCTTCATTGAATATTGAAGGTAATACACTCTCAGAAGATCAGATAACTGCAATTTTAGAAAATAAAAAAGTTTTAGGGCCTCAGAAAGATATTACCGAGGTTGTAAACGCTTTAAAAATTTATCAGGAATTAAATCAATTAAAATTTACTCGCGAAAAAGATTATTTAAAGGCTCACAAAATTTTGATGACAGGTCTGATTGAAAATCCCGGAAAATACAGAACTAAAGGAGTTGGAATAATGAAAGGTTCAAAAGTAGAACATATTACACCTCCATCAGAAAATGTTCCTTATCTGATGAAAGATCTTTTTTCTTATTTAAAAGAAAGTTCTGAATTGAGTTTAATAAAAAGTTGTGTTTTTCATTATGAGATGGAATTTATACATCCTTTTTTGGATGGAAACGGAAGGATGGGAGGGCTTTGGCAGACATTGATCTTAATGAATGAATTTCCGATATTTGAGTTTTTACCTTTTGAAACTCTCATAGCGAACAATCAGACAAAATATTATCACGCGCTATCTCAATCTGACAAAGAAGGTCATTCGACAAAATTCATCGAGTATATGTTGGGAATTATTGATGAATCACTTTCTGAATTATTAGCTAATTCTATTCGAAAACTCACCACAAATGACAGAATTTTAATCTTTTTAGAGAATAATATTGATGAATTTTCGAGAAAAGATTATATGAAAAAATTCTCAGAAATTTCTTCTGCAACCGCAAGTAGAGATTTAAAAAATGCAGTTGAATTAGGTTTAATTGAAAAATCAGGAGATAAAAAAACAAGTGTTTATAAAAAGTTATAAAATAAAGACTTCCGCAATAATAATTGCGGAAGTACTCAATATTTTCTAATGCGCTTCCAGCCAATTCTTCCCTACTCCAACCTCAACCAATAACGGAACCTGCGTTTCAATGGCATTTTCCATTTCTGTTTTAATGATATTTGTAGCAACTTCTACCTCATCAATAGGAGATTCGAAAACCAATTCGTCATGCACCTGAAGCAACATTTTTGTTTTCAATTTTTCTTTCTCTAATTCTTTTTGAATTTTAATCATCGCCATTTTCACAACATCAGCCGCACTTCCCTGGATGGGAGCATTAACAGCATTTCTTTCAGCATGAGCTCGAACCACAAAATTTCCGGAATTGATATCTTTTAAATGGCGTTTTCTCCCTAAAATAGTTTCTACATAACCGATATCACGAGCTCTTTTCACTTGCTCCGCCATATATTCTTTCAATTTCGGGTAGGTTTCGTAATACGCTTCTATCATTTGTTTGGCTTCAGATCTGGATAAACCTGTTTGTTCGGCTAACGCAAAAGCTCCCTGACCGTATAGAATTCCAAAATTAACTGTTTTTGCCTGTCCACGCTGTGTTTTTGAAACCTCTTCCAATGGAATATTGAATAATTTAGCAGCCGTAGAAGCGTGAATATCTTCCCCATCTTGAAACGCTTTGATCATATTGTCTTCACCCGAAATTTCGGCAATAAGACGCAATTCGATCTGAGAATAATCGGCAGAAATGATTTTCTTTCCTTCAGCGGAAACAAATGCTCCACGGATTTGCTGACCTCTCAAAGTACGGATCGGAATATTCTGCAAATTCGGATTTACACTCGCCAAACGACCTGTTGCAGCCGTTGTTTGTGAGAAATTGGTGTGTACACGATTGTCATCTTTATCAATCTGCGAAGGCAAAGCATCTACATAGGTTGATTTCAGTTTCTGATAGGTTCTATACTCTAAAATATGCTGAATAATCTCATGTTTTGAAGCTAATTTCTGAAGAACATCTTCGGAAGTTGCATACTGTCCGGTTTTTGTTTTCTTGGCTTTCGGATCGAGCTGCATTTTATCAAACAAAACATCTCCCAATTGTCTTGGCGAATTCATATTAAATTCTTCACCAGAAATTTCAAATATTTTGGCTTCTAGCTGTCTTAAATCATTTTCAAGATCGATGCTTTCCTGAGCCAGCCATTTTTCATCTAATGAAATTCCTTCTAATTCCATTTTAGCCAAAACTTCCATCAAAGGCATTTCTATATTGTAGAAAAGATCTTCAAGGTTTTCTTTTTTTAATTGTGGCGCAAATAATTCGTATAATTGAAACGTTACATCAGCATCTTCGGCTGCATAATCGGTTTGTGTCCGTAAATCAGCATCTCTGAAATTCCCTTGATTTTTTCCTTTTTTACCAATAATGGTTTCGATGGAAACGGGTTTGTAATTTAAATAAACTTCTGAAAGATAATCCATTCCGTGTCGTCCGTCCGGATTTAAAAGATAATGGGCAATCATGGTGTCGAACATCGCGCCTTTTACCGTAACATCGTATTGTTTCAGAACTTTATAATCATATTTTAAATTGTGGGCAATTTTCAGCAAATCTTCCTTCTCAAAAAACGGTCTGAAAATTTCCAGAGTCTGCAAAACTTCACCCTGGTCTTCCGAAAGCGGAATATAATATGCCAAACCTTTTTTGTAGGAAAAGCTCATTCCGACCAATTCGGCTTCCAGTTCGTTCAATGAAGTTGTTTCTGTGTCAAAACAAACAGCTTTCTGCTTTAAAAGATTCTGAACTAAAATTTTCTGCGCTTTAGGATTGTCAACAAACTGATATAAATGATCATTTTCTATAATCGTATCTTTTGTTGAAGTTGCCTGATCGAGTTCTTCAAAGCTGGCGAAAAGGTCAAGCTGACCAACATTTCTGGCAACTTTCTGCTGCGGAGTTTCGGAAGCTGAAACTTCGGTTTCGCTTATTACCACGCCATCCGTTTCAATAACTGTCGTTTTTACAGTAACCGTTTCGGTAGGAGCAAAAGCACGATACAGATTTTCATACAGCCTTTTGAATTCAATTTCGTCAAAAACTTCTTTTACTTTTTCAAAATCAGGAGTTTCAAGATCATATTGTTCCTGATGGAATTCAACGGGAGCATCGCAAATAATGGTTGCTAATTTTTTAGATAAAATTCCACGCTCGGCAGAAGCTTCTATTTTTTCTTTGATCTTGCCTTTTAATTTGTCGGTATTGGCGAGAAGATTTTCTATACTTCCGAATTCCTGTAGGAATTTCATGGCTGTTTTTTCACCAACACCATCCAATCCGGGAATATTATCAACTGCATCACCCATCATAGCAAGAAAATCGATCACCTGTTTCGGATCTTCAATCCCGTATTTTGCTTTTACTTCTTCAACACCCAGAATCTCGATGTCTCCACCTTTTAATCCCGGTTTATATATTTTAATTTTATTGGTAACCAATTGGGCAAAATCTTTATCGGGAGTCACCATAAAAGTGGTGTACCCTTCTTTTTCGGCTTTACAGGCCAGAGTTCCGATCAAATCATCAGCTTCATAACCTTCCACACCCAAATGCGGAATATGCATGGCATCCAAAATTCTGTGAAGATATGGGATGGCAACTTTGATGGCTTCGGGAGTTTCACTTCGGTTGGCTTTGTATTCTGCAAAATCATTGGTTCTGATACTCGCCTGTCCGACATCAAAGACAACTGCCAAATGCGTAGGTCTTTCGCGTCTGATCAATTCGATCAGTGAGTTTGTAAAGCCGAATATTGCTGAAGTATCAATTCCTGTACTTGTAATCCTCGGGCTTCTGATCAATGCATAATATCCTCTGAAAATCATTGCATAAGCATCAATAAGAAAAAGCCTTTTGTCTTGTGTTGCGTCCATATTTTGAATAATGAACAAATATAAGAAAATAGGAATGTTTTTTTCTGAGAATTTCGGGTTGAGATTTAAAATTTAAAGATAATCATCTTTCAAAAAAGTTATTCTTTTACAGGAATCAGCTCCAGTCGATCTTTAGTAATTTTAAAATTATAAAGTCCCTTGAGTGTTTTTGGTTCTTTACAATTTTCAGCCATATCTGCTACACCTTCCGAAATTTCAACCTGGTTGTTATTATATTCACTGTATTTTCCCATCATATGAAAACAGGTATTTCCTGTGCGGTAATTTCTGTCTTCTTCAAATTGCAGAAAATTAATTTTGGGCTGTTCAGAAGGAAATTTGATAGATTTTGCCTTTTTGAAAACCGCACTTCCGTCATCATTTATTTTTTCGACCTGCCATGTAGTTTTTGTGAGTGTATTGCTTTGAGCGTGTAAGGTTGTAACAAATGAAACTGTAACGATGATCAGTGTAAAAATCAGTTTTTTCATATTCAAATATTTTTAGTGATGTTTATTTAATTTTTTAAAATTAATTCAGAAATCAAAAAATAGCCTACTTTTTTTACAAGTAAGCTATTATAAAATTTTAATGTAACTAAGTGATGTTAAACTCCCGGCCAAATTCCTTTGTATTCAGAATTTCCGTAGTTGATCGTTTCTGCACTTACAATAAAGCTGATGAGCATAGAATTCTGATCTACTGCATCGAAGTCCACTTCGTGCTGGATTACATAACCGTTTTCCCAGTTTAGTGTAATTAAAGTTCCTTCTTCGTGAGATTTATTAAATGTAATCTCTCCGGTTGTAGGCTTGTATTTACCATTTAACAAACTTTCCAAGATTTCAGATTTCTCTGTAGCCTCGATGGTAAGCTTAATGATTGCGTTGGAAGGATCAGAAGCTACACGTCCGGAAACGTCTGTAGACCTTGATACGCTGTAATTCAGCTTTAATAATTTTTGCCCTTCGCTACCGTTGAATTTTAAGGTTCCTCTTGAATTGTCTGCCATGATTTTGTAAATTTTAAACAGTTAATATTTTGTGATTTGGTGTTTTATCTATAGCGAAGATAGAGCCAAAGATCTTTTAAAGAAAGTTTTCACACCTTTAATTCATATTTTGTAGTAGAACTACGATTTGGTGTAGTAATTCTACGACTTCTGACTTAAATTGCTGAAAATCCTTTTCAGCAAGCACTTTAAAGATATTCAAATTATATAAAATTCACTTTAATTTGAAAATTTTATGAGAATTTAAGACGAATTGGGAATAATTAGTAAATCAATTTGAAGTTAAATTATAATCTTAAAACAAAAAAAAAACCGCATTGCTGCGGTTCAAATTTTATTATTAATGTTATTAATTTTGTAAATCCCTTAATCTTTCCTGCATCAATTCAGGATCTGAAAGAGCATCAAATCCGATGAATGCAATTGCAAAGATTAAATAAAGTATATAGAGTACGCTCAAGACAATACCAATTATACTTAAAATTCTACCAGTATTCAAATTGTTGTAATCTGAATATAATGTTGGATTTTGCTGGTACAAAGCGTTATCTTTTTTGTACAGTACAAGACCGATTATTCCGGTGATAAGTCCGGGAATACCGTAGCAACAACATGAAACGATTGATACAATTCCTAAAACAAGTACCGCCGTGGCATTAGGTAATTTTTGTTGATTCATAATTTCTGATTTTTTAATGTTTAATATTTTGATTTAAAAAAAATGTTTATAAAAGTAGGAAAATACCATGATTAGTGAGTTAATAATTGCTAAAAATATCAACACCTGCCCATAATTTCTTTTTCTGTCCAGAAAATTTAAGACTACAAAACCAAAAAACAAGAGTAAAGTATACACAGCAGGAAACATATGAAATGCCTCTGCAAACTTCCCCTCAAAAACCAACACAATTGCTCGCTGTGTACCACATCCGAAACATTCTATTCCCAGGAATTTTTTACTCGGACAAGGCAGCATAAAGTCTTCAATCTTCATATATTATTTTGATTTTGATGATGCTAAAATTAAGAAGAAATTTTGGCTCTAAGGTACTGATGCGGAAAAAAACTGTCTTCTTTCATTTCAAATGATCCCTGAACGGCAATGTACGGATTTCTTAAGATTTCTCTTGCTACAAAAATCAAATCGGCATCGCCTTTCTGAAGAATTTCTTCAGCTTGCTCAACTTTAGTAATCAAACCTACTGCTCCGGTTCTTATTTCTGCTTCATTTCTAACCTGCGAAGAAAACGGAACCTGATAACCATCAAAAACAGAAATTTTTGCCCCATGAATATTACCGCCACTTGACACGTCAACCAAGTCTACAGAATGATTTTTCAATTCTTTAGCCAATTTCACACTGTCTTCGATGTTCCAGCCATTTTCGGCATATTCTGTTCCAGAAATTCTTACAAATAACGCAACATTTTCATTCAGTTCTTCATTAACGGCATCAACAATTTCCAATAAAAATCGGATTCGGTTTTCAAAAATTCCTCCATACTCATCGGTTCTAATGTTTGACAACGGCGATAGAAACTGATGAACCAAATATCCATGTGCGCCATGAATTTCAATGACATCAAAACCTGCATCCACCGCTCTTTTGGCTGCGTCTTTGAAATTTTGAACCATATCTTTAATTTCTTCTACCGATAACGCATGGGGAATTCTTTCACTTGGATGATAAGGAATTGGACTTGGAGCAATTGTTTCCCAACCTTCTTCCAAAGAAATCTGTTTATTTTCCCAAGTCGAGCCTTTTCTTCCTGCATGAGCAATCTGAATTCCTATTTTCGAATCTGAATTTTTATGTACGAATTCTACAATTTTCTGAAGTTTCCCGGCTTGTTCGTCATTCCAGATTCCCATACAGTGGTTGGTAATTCTTCCACGAGGTTCAACTCCGGTCGCTTCTACCATAATTAAACCTGTTCCGCCCTGAGCACGACTTCCGTAATGTACAAAGTGGAAATCATTCGCTAACCCATTTTCGCAAGAATACATACACATCGGTGACATTACCCAACGGTTTTTCAGTTCTACATTTCTAAATTTTATCGGAGTATATAGCATTGAATTTAATTTTTAAAAGTTTAAAATTACAAATTTAGTATTGTAACAAAGATATTGCCAGCTTCATCAAAAAGGGCTACATTTATCCCCCTTTTTACGGAAACAAAATGAAAAAAAATATACACATCGGATACGACCACTTCAAAAGCAGCAGCGAACTGAATGAGATTGAGAAAAAGCTTTTTGAAAGAGCAAAAGCGGCGCGCGAAAGTGCGTACGCTCCTTACTCCGATTTTTTGGTAGGATGTGCAGTTTTGCTTGAGAATGGTGAAATTTATTCGGGGAATAATCAGGAAAATGCGGCTTTTCCTTCCGGGCTTTGTGCGGAGAGAACTGCATTATTCTGGATTGGTGCCAATTTTCCGGACCTGAAGATCAAAAAAATATTTATTATCGGCGGACCGAGAAAGTTTTCAGAAAAAACTCCGCCTATTCCTCCTTGCGGAGCTTGTCGACAAAGCTTAATGGAATATGAAACGAAACAGAACGAAAATATTGATGTTTATTTTTCAAATCTGAATGAGGAAACTTTTAAGGTGAATTCAATTAAAGATTTGCTGCCTTTTTATTTTGATTCGACTTTTTTATAGAAATAAATAACATTTTAATTATAAGCTCAATTTCTTTTTCATTCTAGAAATTTAACCTATTTTCATATTGCTGTTGAGATTTCTACGAAATGACAAACTTTGTGGTTAATAAATAGTTTTATTTCAAAAACTGATAAAGATTGCGGTTTTGTCATTTCGCAGAAATCTAAACTGTTTTTAATATTGCGGTTCAGATTCCTTTATATGACAAACTTTGTATTGATAATCACATTCTTTTCAGTCATATTATTACTTTTTCCAGAGTTTTTAGCTTGTTTTGCTTACTAGATTTAAAAACCTATATTTGCAAAAATTTTGGTTTCCAAGGTATTGGAATTAATAGGGAATTGGGCGAAAATCCCAGACTGTCCCCGCAACTGTAAATCGTATCAACATTTTCTACAAAAAGCCACTGCCAACGCGGGAAGGTGTAGCAAAACGAAAGTCAGGAGACCTGCCAACATTTAAACAAATTAGTCATTGCTTTCGGAGGAAAGGCATAAATAATATGGGTATAAAAAGATCTTTAGTCTTCGTTTTCGCCGTATGCAATCTATCTCTATACTTCGGTCAAGAGAAAAGCATTGATACTGTATATATTTTTGACAATCAAATGAATAAGGTTAAACTTTTTCATAAGATTACTACTTTGACTCCCGCTGACATTCAAAAAAATTCATCCAATCTTTCCGAGGTTTTACGTTTTCAATCACCAGTTTATATTAAAGAAAACGGTCGTGGTGCGGTTTCTTCTCCATCATTCAGAGGAACTACAGCGCAACAAACAGCTTTTGTGTGGAACGGAATTAATATCAATTCTCAGTTTTTAGGACAGGGAGATGTGAATAATATTGCACTTTTCGGGTACGATCATATGGAAGTAAAATCAGGTGGCGGAAGTGTTATTTACGGAAGTGGTGCGATTGGAGGAAGCATTCATTTAAATAATGATTTGAACTTCAATCAAGGTTTTAACGGAACATTTAATTCGGAAGTTGCTTCATTCGGAACTTTTAATAATTTTCTAAAAGCTTCTTATAGTAATGAAAAATTTAGTTTTAAAGCTTCGGGAAATTACGTGATCAGCGAAAACGATTATGAAGTTCCGGAAGCACAAAATTATATCAACAGAAACGGAAAGTTCTACAATACTACATACAATATCGGAATTTCCTACAAAATTGCTGACAGACAAAAAATATCGTGGCAAAGTCAGTTTTATGATGCGACGCAGAACTATCCTATTTTTTCTGAAAACGGCAACAGAAGCAAATATGAAGCTCAAACTGTAAGAAGTTTGCTATCGTGGGATATTAATAAAAATAAATTTGCAAACAGTCTTAAAACCGCTTACACTGAAGACAATTTTCAATATTTCGGAATTTATAATGCTCCAAGTACAAGTGGCGGAATCAATAAAAACTATATCGTAAAAAACGACTTCAATTATTTTATCAGTCCGAAATGGAATGTGAATGCAATTGGAGAATTTCAGCAAAATCAGGGAGAAGGACAGGGCGATTCCGGAATTGGAAGAGTGAGCAGAAATGTAGGCTCAATTGCCGGTTTACTGAGATATTTTGCAACATCAAACCTTCGTTTTGAAGCCGGTATAAAAAAAGATTTTGTAGAAGGTTACAGTTCACCCGTTTTATATTCTTTTTCAGGGAAGGGGAAAGTTGCTGACTGGTATAATTTAAATTTAAATCTATCAAAAAACTTCAGGTTTCCTTCATTCAACGACCTTTATTGGACTCCGGGAGGAAATTCTGATTTAAAGCCTGAAACTTCCTATCAGGCAGATATGAATCATGAGTTTATAGTGAAAGATTTTAAACTAAGCATTACACCTTACTTTATGCGAATAACTGATATGATTCGATGGCTTGATACAGGATTAGGCTATTGGGCTCCATTTAATACAAATAAAGTAGAATCTTATGGTTTGGAATCTCAATTAACTTATGAAAAACAGTTTAACAACCATTTTATCAAACTTAACGCAGGATATATTTATACAAAATCAACCAATCTGGAAACTCAAAGGCAACTGACCTACGTTCCGTTGCATAAAGTTTTTATGAATGCAGATTATCAGTATAAATTTCTGAAAGTTTATGCTCAGGGAATGTTCAACGGTTTGACATACACAACAACTGACGAAAGCAGACCAAAAGCATTACAGCCCTACTTCGTGATGAATGCCGGATCTTCTTTTACGATTTTGAAAAAATATACTTTAGGATTTAAGGTCAATAATATTACAGATACTATTTATGAAACAGTAGCGTATTATCCTTTACCGAAAAGAAATTACAGTATCACAGGAACAATAAATTTTTAAAATTAAATATATTATGAAAATAACTAGATTTTTACAGCTTATCTTAGGATTGGTTTTATTATTCAACATCTCGTGTTCTTCTGAATATGAAGAAATGGTAACAAGCCCAACTTATGAAAACGGTTATCTGATTACCAATGAAGGAAACTTTGGAGTACCTAATGCTGACGTAAGTTTTATCACTAAAGATCTGAATTTTGTGCAAAATGACATCTATAAAGCTAATAATGCAAATGAAAACTTAGGTGATGTGCTACAGACTATTGCTTACAGCGGAGATCAGGCTTATCTTTTACTGAACAATTCAAACAAAATTCAGGTAGTAAACCGTTATACATTCAAAAAAACAGGAGAAATTACAAGTCAGCTAGACAATCCTCGTTACATGGCGGTTGCCAATAATATGTTGTATGTTTCTAATGACAGATACAACGGTCCAAAATCTGTAAATATTTATAGGACTTCAGATTTATCTTTCGTGAAAAAAATTAATTTCACAGATACCGTTGAAAGAGTTGTAGTTGCCGGTGGAAATGTTTTTGTGCAAAATTCTACATACAGCTTCGGAAATAAAATCACAAAGATCAACACAACTACAAACGAAATCGAAGGTACTCCGATAGCTCTGCCAAACGGAAATATCAACAAAACAATTGCTTACAATAATAATGTGTATACAATAGCGGAAGGAACTACAGATTCTTACATTTATCAGATCTCTGCAGCCGGAGCAATAGTGAAAACAACTACTCTTACTGGTATTGCAAACGGAACACACCTTCAGATTGATAACGGAAGATTCTTTTTCAGCTCATACAATAAAATTTATTCTATGGACATGAATGCAACCGCAGTTCCTGCAACACCTATCATAACTGCAGTTGATGGAGGACAATATTTTACTTTATACGGATTTTCTGTAGTAGACGGAAGAATTTTCACGTCTGACGTTAAATCATTTACTGAGGCAAGTGAAATGAGCGTTTATACAACTTCAGGAACTTTGATTACAAAATTTAAAACAGGAATGGGATCAACAAGCGTTTATCCAAACTAATTTTTAATTAGATATAGTTCATATATTAAAAAGCCTTGGCGGTTTCTTCGAAACCGCCAAGGCTTTTTAATATTTAAGATAAAAAAATTATAACGTCAATCCCAATTTCTCAGCTTCTGCAATCACAAAACTTCTCGCTTCTTCTTTCTCATTGGCAATCTCGCCTTCAAGAATTGCTTCTTTTACTTTTTCCTTTAAAATTCCGATTTCTCTTCCGGGTTTCAGATTAAACATCTCCATGATCTCTTCTCCTGAAATTGGCGGCTGGAAATTTCTCACCTGATCCTTTTCCTCAACCTCTTTTATTTTTACGGCAACATATTCAAAATTTTTCTTGAATTTCTCCTGTTTTCTTGAGTTTTTGGTTGTAATATCCGCTTTACAAAGTGTAAAAAGATCTTCCATATCTTCTCCGGCATCAAACAATAGTCTTCTTAAAGCCGAATCCGAAGCATCATCGGTGATCAATGCGATCGGACGAGAAGAAAGTTTTACCATTTTCTGAACGTATTTCATATCAGAATTCAAAGGTAATTTCAATTTCTGAAAAATATTTTTTGTCATTTTTGAACCTAAAAACTCATGTCCATGAAAAGTCCAGCCTGTTCCTTCAACAAATTTTTTGGTGGGAGCTTTTCCGATATCGTGAAGCAGTGCAGACCAACGCAGCCAAAGATTGTCTGTATTTTCGGAAATATTGTCAACCACTTCCAAAGTATGGTAAAAATTATCTTTATGGGTTTGTCCTTCCACCTCTTCTACGCCTTTCAGCTCGATCAATTCAGGAATAATCAGTTTCATTAAACCCGTTTCTTCCATTAGTTGAAGACCGACAGAAGGTTTTTTTGAAAGCATGATTTTATTAAATTCAACCATGATTCTTTCCATCGAAACAATTTTAATTCTTTCTACTTCCTGTCTGATTGCATTTAACGAATTTTCTTCTATTTTAAAATTTAAAGTTGAAGCAAAACGCACTGCTCTCATCATTCTCAACGGATCATCGGAATAGGTTTGTGCAGGTTCTAAAGGTGTTCTTAAAATACTTTTCTCCAAGTCGCCAATTCCGTCAAAAGGATCGATCAGTTCTCCAAAATTATCTTTATTTAGAGAAATTGCCATCGCATTGATCGTAAAATCTCTTCTTTTCTGGTCGTCTTCAATCGTTCCACCTTCCACTTCAGGTTTTCTGCTGTCTTCGGTGTAGCTTTCTTTTCTGGCGCCTACAAATTCCAGTTCGAGATCTTTATATCTGATCATCGCTGTTCCATAGGTTTTAAAAACGGAAACTTTCATTTTAGGATCGATTTCCTTACCCACATTTTGGGCAAGTTCGATTCCGCTTTGTTCGGTCACAAAATCAATATCTGTAGAAGCTTCTCTTTTCATCAGAAGATCCCGCACAAATCCGCCAACGATGTATACCGATTGATTATTTGCTGCTGCGACTTCAGAAATTATTTTGAAAAGTTTAAGATTTTTATTTTGATTAAGATTGATGAACATTTTTTAAAAGATGTTAGATATTAGATGTTAGATATTAGATTTACAATCACTTTTGATAATTGTGAAGCTTTATCTAATGTAAAACCACTAAGACACCAGATTTTCAGGTTTAAAGCTAAATTTCCGACTTCTTAATGGTTAAATTATTTTGCAAAGATAATTAATTCTAAACTTTTATTCCCGCAGAACTTTTATTCTGTTGTCACTCCAGATTTTTATAACCGATGAACCAGAATATTTTGAAACTACATCTCTGTTTTCTTCTACTGCATAATCCACCAAATCAATAATTTCAGGCGAAATATCTGAGAATTTTAACGGACTCTTATCTCCACTAAAATTGGCCGAAGTTGAAACTAAAGGCTTATTAAGTTTTGTAATCAGTTTCTTGCAGAAATCATTTTTCACAAGGCGAATTCCGATGCTTCCATCTTCTGCTAGCAACTCTTTAGGCAAACCTTTTGGGTTTTGATACACCAAAGTAACCGGTTTTTCGCTCAGATCCATGATTTCCCAAGCTATTTCCGGAACGTCGACCAAATCCTGCAATCTCTTTTCAGTTTCCACCAAAATGATCATCGATTTATTTTTCTCACGCTTCTTGATGTCAAAAATTTTGTTGATGGCATCTATATTGGTTGCATCACAACCAATTCCCCAGATCGTATCTGTTGGATAAAGGATGGTACCGCCGGATTTTAATATTTGTATGATGTTTTCCATAATTCAATTTAACATTAAAGTTATAGTTGTTTGTTATTCTGAAGGAATCTCAACAAAATAATCATTACTGATTTAGATTCCTTCGGAATGACAAAGATTATGTTGATTATTAATTTGATTAACTATAACATTGGCAAGTATCTCTCTTCTACCACATTCAAATGATGGATATTGTGCCCCACAATCAATTGACAAATCGTTTCCACAGAAATTTCGTTTCCGTTGGCTTTTCCAATATTTTTTAAAACAGAATGATTTAAATTTTCCAATAAAATATAAGAAGATTGTCTTACGAGTTGATATTCCTCCAACAAAGATTCTAAACTTCTCTCTTTTGCAAAAGAATTCGCAGCATAACTTTCTTCATCAAAACCAGGCAATTCAGATTTTTCACCTCTTGCAAAAGCTAAAATTCTATACTGAAAAACTCTTTCGGTATCTGATAAATGAAGCAAAACCTCTTTCAAAGTCCATTTTCCTTCCGCATAAGCGAATTTCGACTGTTCTTCTGTGAGATATGAATATAGAGAAACAGTTTTATCACCAACAAATTTTAATTCTTCCAACCAATTTTCAGATGGAATTAAATCTAAATATCTCTGAATGTATTTTTGAAAATCTGACATATTAATAGTAGTAATAAGTGATTGGTAATGAGTAATTATAAAAATTTACAATTTAACGATTGACAATTATTTATTTGTCCATTCGTAGAAATTCACTTCATCGTACAATTCAAATCCACAACTTGGATAAAGTTTGTTTCCGATGTCGTTTGATTTTCCCGTTTCCAATAAGATTCCACACGCATCTGAACTTTTGCAAACTTCTTTAGCTGCTTCAATCAGTTGTTTTGAAAAACCTTTTCCTCTGTGAGTTTCATTCACAAAAAGATCATTCAATAACCAATATTTTTTCATCCTTGTCGAAGAAAACAAAGGATAAAGCTGAACAAAACCTACTAAAATTCCATCTGTTTCCGCAACATAAATTTCAGAATCCTGTTTTTCAATTCTTTCTTTAAGAAAATTTTCTGCCGAAGGAATATCAGAATTTTTATGATAAAAAACTCTGTACTGATCAAATAATTCGGCTAACTGCTCTTTATCCTCAATTGTAGCTTTTCTAATATTTTTCATAGTAGAATTCTAAAATAAACATCCGCTGAAAACGGATGTTTATGATTTATTATTTTAAGAAAATGCTCTTTCCAGATCTGCGATCAGATCTTCCGCATCTTCGATTCCTACACTTAAACGAACTAAATCATCGGTAATTCCTAATTCTGCACGTTTTTCTGCAGGAATTGAAGCGTGAGTCATCAAAGCAGGATGATTTGCAAGAGATTCTACTCCACCCAAAGATTCTGCTAAAGTAAATACTCTTACTTTTTCTAGAAATTTCACTGCATCTTCTTTTTTACCTGATTTAAAAGTGAAAGAAACCATTCCTCCGAAATCTTTCATCTGAGATTTTGCCAATTCATATTGAGGGTGAGATTCCAATCCGGGATAAATTACCTGAGCAACCGCTGGATGAGACTCAAGATATTTTGCTACCGCCATTCCATTTTCCGAATGTCTTTGAACCCTTAAAGCCAATGTTTTAATTCCTCTCAAAACTAAATAAGAATCGTGTGGACCTAAAATCCCGCCACTCGCAAACTGAATGAAATGAAGTTTTTCTCCCAATTCAACATCTTTTGCGATCAAAGCACCTGCAATAACATCAGAATGACCACCCAAATATTTTGTAGCAGAATGCATTACGATATCTGCTCCCAAATCAATTGGTCTCTGAAGATAAGGTGTCGCAAAAGTATTATCAACCGCAACAAGGATGTCTTTCCCTTTTGCAATTTCTACAACAGCCTTGATGTCAACCAGTTTCATTAAAGGATTGGTTGGTGTTTCAATCCAGATCAGTTTTGTTTTGTCTGTAATTACATCAGCAATTTTTGAAGCATCATCAAAATTCACGAAGGTAAATTTCAACTGATATTTTTCGAAAAGTCTGGTGAACATTCTGTACGTTCCACCATATAAATCGTCAACGGCAACTACCTCATCACCGGGATTTAATAATTTTAAAACACAATCGATTGCCGCCAAACCCGAACCGAAAGCCAGACCTCTCGCCCCGTTTTCGATACTTGCCAAAGAGTCTTCCAAAGCCTGTCTCGTAGGGTTTGCTGCTCTCGAATATTCATATCCTGAATGTACTCCAGGACTTTTTTGTGCAAATGTTGACGTTAAAAAAACAGGTACATTCACAGAACCAGTTGCAGATTCGTGATGCTGTCCTCCGTGTATAACTTTTGTATTAAAATTCATTGTTTTATATTTTAAGTTGGAAGCTGGATGACGGAAGACAGATGTTTCTATAAACTTCCGACATCCAACTTCCATCATCCGACAATTTTTACATTTTTATCGCAGATTTCACTGCAAATTCTTCTGCAACCTGCTCAATCCATGCTGCAACATCATCTTCTCCTGTTGCTCTTTGATAGGTATTTCCCATAGAAACCAAAATCTGATGCATAAACATTTTCATTTGATCAACGGGCATATCTTTCGTCCAAAGATCAATTCTTAAAGCTTCGGATGTTTTTTCGTCCCAAACGGAAATCATTACTGCTTTGGTTTCTTCTTTTTCTACGCCACCATCCGCCGCGTTCCAGGTCATCAGTTCCGGGATGTGATTTTCATCCAGTTCTACATCTATTGTTATTTGAGTCTTTCTCATTTTTTCTATTTTCTAAACTTTATTATTCTTCTAATTTCGGTTTGTAACCCGCTTCATTAAAAATTTGTGTAGCGTCCATTTTCAGGAAATCCAATAATTTTGTTTCCGGCTTCTTTTTAAAATATTCTCTGCAAATCTGCCATCCGGTAAAAATTCCTACCATTGGGGATGAGTTGTTATCAATTTCAGTATAAAATTTCGAGAAAGGACCGGGAGCAATAAAACGCTCTGCTAATCTGTGATCATCCCCGAAAATCAGATTATTCTCAACGAAGTAGTTATAAATATTGGCTTCATTGGCAGATGACCAATCGTATTGTGCTTTTGTGTAATCCATTTTAAGGTAATCAGGAGTTTCAGGTAAAAAGGCATCCTGCAAAATCATAATTTTACCATTATAAACCATTAAATCAATGAATTTCTGGCTGTCTCCTTTGTAGGGAACGATATTTTCAGCAAACATTCTTGACACTTTCGGGACGATATTACTTGGATTCATCGATTTTTGAAAATACATTTCCAGCCCTTTGTAATTGGCATTTTTATCTCCCATGAATCCTGAAATATCTATGAACAGAAAATTGGTTTCTTCGTCATAAAGCAGAGGATCCTGAATCATCTGTAAAGCCGATGAAAAAAGGAAAACTTTTGGGCTTTTAAACTTTGGAAAATAAAATTTAATGTGAGAAAACAGATCCTGAAGTTCATTCTGCAATTTTTTCTGATCAATTTTTCCGATGGCTTCTTTATAGATTTTTATCTCTTGTGCATTAGCTCTTCTTTTCCCAAAATCTTCATCAGGAACAGTCCCCTGAAACCATGGGAACTTTGCGGTAAACTGCTCCAAAGGAATATTCTGATCGTAAAATTCTTTTGATATATCGGTCATCTCTACCTTTTCGGCAGGATTTTTTATTTCGACTTTCCATTCAGTTTCTTGTTCTTTTTTACAAGAATTCAAACTTAAAACTAAAAGGCATGAAAGTGCTGCAATTCTAAAAATCTTCATTATTTTTACATGAAATTTAAGTTTACAAAAATAAGGATATAAATACAAACTCTCGCTGAAAAAGGAATATTTTGTAGTTTTAAACCTGTTTTTCAGATTAAAATAAAAGCTTAAAAAATCACTCATGAAACTGGAAACTGAAAGACTTATTCTCAGAAAGTTAGAAAAAAGCGATGCAGAACGCATGTTTCTCCTCGATTCCAATCCTGATGTGATGAAGTATATTGGCATTTCTCCTCTTTTAAAACTTGAGGAATCAGAAAAAGTCATTCAAATGATTCAACAGCAATATCAAGATAACGGATTAGGAAGATTGGCAGTTATCGAAAAAGAAACCGGACTTTTAATCGGCTGGAGCGGACTCAAACTGTATACTGCAAAAATCAACGATTACCAAAATTTTTATGAGTTAGGCTACAGATTCCTTCCTGAAAGCTGGGGAAAAGGCTATGCCTTTGAATCCGCAAAAGCTTCATTAAATTTTGGATTCAATGATCTCAATGCGGAAATTATTTATGCATATGCTCATGCTGAAAATGGAGCTTCCAATAAAGTTTTAAACAGATTAGGTTTCGAAAAAACAGGCGAATTTACCGAACCGGACGGAATATGTTTTTGGTACGAATTAAAAAAAGAAAATTTTAAATTATAAAAAAGAAATAAACAATGCAGACAAAAAAAGTGATCGATCATATTGTCAACTGGCTGAAAGATTATGCTGTAAAAGCAAATGTAAAAGGTTATGTAATCGGAGTTTCCGGGGGTGTAGATTCTGGAGTGGTTTCTACACTTTGTGCAATGACGGGACTTGAAGTTTTACTTCTTGAAATGCCGATTCGCCAAAAAGAAGATCAGGTCAACCGTGCGCAGGATCACATTGAAGATTTAAAGAAAAAATTTCCAAATGTTCAGGGAAAAACCATCAATCTGACTCCTGTTTTTGAAAGTTTTGAAAATGCGGTTCAAGATCATGTGGAGGGAAGATGGAGCAATAATCTTGCGTTGGCAAATACAAGATCGCGTTTCAGAATGTTGAATCTTTATTATTTCGGACAGCTTCACGGGCTTTTAGTTTGTGGAACAGGAAATAAAGTGGAAGATTTCGGGATTGGTTTTTATACAAAATATGGCGATGGCGGTGTAGACGTTTCGCCGATCGCTGATCTTTATAAAACTGAAATTTACCAATTGGCAAAAGATTTAGATCTTATCGAAAGCATCCAAAATGCAATTCCTACAGATGGACTTTGGGATGCGGAAAGAACTGATGAAGATCAAATTGGCGCAACGTATCCGGAACTGGAAAAAATCCAGAAAGAATACGGTACAAAATCGGCAGAAGATTATGAAGGAAGAGATAAAGAAGTATTTTTGATTTTTGACAGAATGCACAAAGCAGCTCAACATAAAATGGTTCCTATTCCGATTTGTGATATTCCTGAAGAGTGGAGAGAATAACGGGAATTTTGTTTTGCAAGTGAATAGTTAATGGTGAATTTTATAATTTTCCATTATTAAATTTTTTATAATATTTTTTATGAATAGTAAAATTCGTTCGTTATTTTTTGCTTGTCTCGGACTTCTTTTCGGGATGTCTGTGATGTATGTCTACAATAATTTTATTGCGGAAAAAAAAGAACAGCCCAAAAGTAAAAAAGTCAGTCAAAAGATTGGAAACAATCATTCTATTGATGAATTGACAGCTGAAAAAACAGTTATTGATTATGTAAAAGCAAATCACAGGCTTCCGGATTTTTATTTAACAAAAAACGAAGCCAAAAAACACGGTTGGAATCCTTCTCAGGGAAATCTCTGTGAAGTTTTACCCGGAAAAGCAATTGGCGGAGATCATTTCAGTAATCGTGAAAAACAGCTTCCAATCGGAATGCAATATTTTGAAGCAGACGTAAATTACAATTGCGGAAACCGAAATGCAGACAGAATTATTTTCACGAAAAATGGTGACGTTTATTTAACCAAAAACCATTATAAAAGTTTTGAAAAGCAGTAGCTCTACTTTTAATAAGAAATAAATTATAAAACTATGAATACAATATACATCGACTTCACAAACCTCGGAGATTACGAGGATTTTTATGCGCAGTTAAAAGAAAAAATCAAACTTCCGGATCATTTCGGAGATAATCTCGATGCCCTTTCCGATGTTATTTCGGGTGAACTTGAAATGCCACTTCATCTTGAATTCGTAAATATGAGTGTTGATCAGCTTGAGATTTTCGAAGACCTTCTGACCACTTTAGAAGATGCTGAAGATGAAGTGGAAGATTTCACTTTTACTTATTTTCTGGAGCAGTTTGAAGATGAGGAAGAAATCGAAGAAGAATAATTTTTAAATCCAAAAAAATAAATGCCGCAAAAATCTATTTTTGCGGCATTTTATGTTTTAATAAATAATTTTATTTACCTAAAACTTCAGTAATTGGATTTCCTATATTTCCACTTGGAAACTGAATGTGCAATAATGCAGAAACTGTTGGCGCAATATCAGTCATGTTATATGGCTTATTGCTCTCACCGTGTTTAATTCCCCACCCCATAAAAATCAAAGGAATATGAGCATCGTAAGAATTCCAGACACTGTGTGTCGTTCCGGTTTTAGCGTAAGCAGGGAGCATAGAATCGTGTGAAATTAATTGAATATCACCACTTCTCTGTCTGTTGATCCCGTTAATGATTCTTTGCTTAATCGGTTCAGGAATTGAAGATTCCTGTATTTTTGTTGTAGAAACCGCATATAAAACAGTCGGATCTTTCTCCAACTCCTGAATTGCAAATTCTTTGATACTTTCTAATTCAAGCTTGTTATCTTTGATTAATTTTCTATCGAAATAGACTTGATAATTATCGACTCCGTTGATTAATTTATCAACACCAAATTTATCTTTTAATTTTTCGTTTAAATCTTTTTCCATTCCTTCCCCGAAAAATCCTGTTGAGATTTTATGCTCCTTCAAAAAGCCAACAGAATGCGCTCCACCATGATCGGCAGAAAGAAAAACAGTATATTGACCTTTCCCGACTTTTAAATCCAGATAGCTGAAAAACTGAGCCAGATCCTGATCTAATCTTAAATAAACATCTTCCACTTCGATGGAATTAGGACCAAATTTATGTCCTGCATAATCTGTTGATGCCAAATTGATCGCCAAAATATCTGTGATATTATCCTGACCCAAATTTTCACCTTCTACAGAAGCTTCAGCCAATTTTAATGTTAAAGTATTTCCGAAAGGTGTATAACGAATATTGTCTTTTTTAGCCTGATAATCTGCCTGCAAGTTGCTGTACGGAAAAGTTGGTGTTTTTGCACTTCCCAAAAGTCCTTCCCACGAAGAATTGTCGGGCGAACTTTCTGTGTACTGATTAATCGGAAGTAAAGTATTCCATCCATTTGCCACTAATTGATCCGGAAGATTCTGAGCATTGAAAGACTTCATCCATTGCGGCAAATCATTCATGTAATAAGAACTCGTGACAAAATTTCCCGAAGAATCATCAAACCAAAATGCTCCGTTTGGTGTGTGACCGGCAGGAAGAATTGAAGCTCTGTCTTTTAGAGAAACCCCAATAACCTTTCCCTGAAAGTTGGTAGCCAATCGCAATTCATCAGTTACCGTGGTAGACCATAGATTTTTTGGTGAATGGCTTCCCACTTTTGCATTGGCAGTTCCGACTGGCTGCACGTTTTCGTCTGTAGTACAGTATACATTTTTACCTGTTTCTTTATCTGTCCAGTCATTTCCTGCGATACCGTGAATCGCAGGAACAGAGCCCGTATAAATTGAGGTATGTCCCAAAGCTGTAACCGTCGGAACATAATTTATATGAACATTATCTAACGAATATCCCTTATTGAGAAGCCTTTTGAAACCATTATTTCCAAATTTGCTGTAAAAACGGTAAAGATAATCCCAACGCATTTGGTCTACAACCAAACCAACGACCAGTTTTGGTCTCTCTACCGGAGAGTTTTTATTTCTTTGTGCATTGATTGTAATCACCGACATAAAACAAGCTGCAGCAATCGTAATTTTCTTAAGCATTGAATAACTTTTTTGTGATCACAAATTTAAGGGTTTTGAAAGTCTTGGAATGTGAAATTTTATTTAAATTTAAACCTTTGTAAATCCCTTTCAATTATTAATATTTAATCTGATTTAATGAAACTTTTAATTATAAAAAAACAAGAAGACGGAAGCTATTTTATTGATGGAAATGCAACTTTTATAATGATTATAATCATTTTTACGATCACTTTTATTCCCATTTTTATTTCGAGCAAAAATTTTTGGACTAGTTTTATTTTATCATCCATTTTCACTGCTTTCGTATCTATATTGGTTTGGATCAGTACTTCCATAGGTAAAAAAGTTCATTCTAAAATATTTGACAGAAAAGTTTTTACCCAATTAAGACAAAGGGGCTTTCAAAAAGAATCTATTGATAAATATGAAGGCTTAATTAAAACGATTGAAGGTAGAACCGTCCGTGTTTTTTATAATTGGAATAAGTACGCAGAAGGAAATTTCACTTTTGGAGATATTGAAATTAATCTCTTTTATAAACCTCAACTTTTTGACAATGATATTGACAAAATTGATGTTGAAAAGTTAAGAAAATTAAATAAAAAATATGATAGTTTTTTTTCATCAAAAACCAAACGCTATGCATTTACATTTGATAAATTAAAAGTTGCCATTAATTATTATCCTTGGACAACAAGTGATAAGATTGATAAGGAAATTTTTAAAGCTTTAGATATATTGAAGGAAAATGGATTGGAAATTTTTGATATCCGTAAAATCCCACTTGAATATAGTCATCTGCAAAAAGATGGTGCCTTCTATCCAAACATGGAATATATTTGGGAGAATTTTGAAAAACAACAAGGTTTACCAACTATTAAGATTGAATAGAAAATTTACATTTTATTAAAAAACGATGTTATAAAATTAATATTAAATAAATTTTATGACATCACAACTTTTAAAATGCTAAATGAAAAAACTTATCTTATTATTTTCAGTAGTTTTATTCCAACAAAACCTTTTCGCTCAGAAAGATCAATATTATAATTTCATGAAAACATGGAATTTCATTAAATATCATCATCCCGATGTTGCAGGTGGAAAAATTGATGCCGACAGTTTATTTTTAATTAAAATTAAAAGAATTAACGCAAAAGATGATTTTAATTCTGTAATCGGAAAGTTAACGCAAAAATTTAAATAAAAATTTTACCATTCCCGCTCCTGCAGAAACTTCAAGAGACGTTTTAACAAAAAATCAGAATTTTAACTGGTTTCAGAAAAATAGAAAAGTAAATTCCGAGAATAAAAATTTACTTGAAAACGTTTATAAAAACCGATACAATTTTGAACTTTTGAAAGAAGGAAAACTGGTAAGTGATGAAAAGAAATACTCATTTCCAAAAAAAGAAAATCTTCCGCTTGAATACCGCTTGCTGGCTTTGGCGAAATTTGAAAGAGTTTTAGATCTGATTAAATAATCATGAAATTTTATCGACAAAATCTATAAAAGATATTTGAAATTTAATTTTGTACCAACCAGTACAATTACATACCTTTGTCTCATCAAAATAAAAAATGGCAGGAAGACCCAAAATATTCGACGAAAATCAGGCGATTGAAAAAGCGACTGAAGTTTTCAGAAACAAAGGCTACGATACAGCTTCTGCAGATGAATTGTTGAATGCAATGGGAATCGGAAAGGGAAGTTTTTATCTGGCATTCAAAGGTGGAAAACAGGAATTGTATGCAAAATCTATCGAACAGTTTTCAGAAAATTTCTATAAAATATTATCGGAAGGAATTGAAAAATCTGAAAACGGAATTGAATTTATCAAACAATTTTTCTTAAGTCAGGCGAATTCTCCCGAATGCGAAAAAGAGAGAGGTTGTTATTTAGGAAATTCTCTCGTTCAGTTATCTGCAAAAGATGCGCAAACAAAGAAAATTTCTATCAAAATCATGAGAAACTTACAACAGCTTTTTGCCAAAGTTATTAAAAAAGCGCAAAAAAACAATCAGATCAAAACCACAGAAAATCCTGAAATCCTTGCTTGGCATCTCACCAATTTATGGAATGGGATTCACGTTACAAGACGCATGGAAAGTTCTCCGGAAATTCTTAAAAGCCTCATTGAAATTAATTTAAAATTAATAGAATAAAATTTTTTTCTTATATTTTGTACCAAATAGTACAATATTAAAAATTAACATCAACATTAAAAACAAACGTTATGAACATTACAAACAACACAATTTTAATTACCGGCGGAGGTTCAGGAATTGGTTTAGCAATCGCAAAAGCATTAAGCCCATCGAACAAAATTATCATCGTTGGAAGAAACAAAGAAAAGCTGGATGCAGCAGCAAAAGATCTTGAAAATGTTTTCACCATTCAGGCTGATGTAACGAATGAAAGCGATGTCAACAGATTGTACGAAGAAGTAAAAACGACTTTTGGCGAATTGAATATTCTGATCAACAACGCAGGAAGTGCTTTTGTTTATACTCTTTCAGAAAATTCTGACACCTATGGAAAAGCGTTCGCAGAATTTACAGCCAATTATTTTGCGCCAATCAGGTTAACTGAAAAATTTCTTCCTTTGTTAAAAGAACACAATGAAGCCGCCATCGTCAATGTTTCATCGATTGTCGGATTGGTTCCGGGTGCATATCTTCCTACTTATTCAGATTCAAAAGCGGCACTGCATTCTTATACACAAGTTTTAAGATATGAACTGGCAAAAGAAAGCAACATTAAGGTTTTTGAATTGATGCCACCATTGGTCAATACTGATTTTTCTGCAGAAATCGGAGGAAAAGAAAACGGAATTCCGCCTTCAGATGTTGCCAATGATTTGGTAAAAGCTCTTCAGGAAAATATTTATGAAGTTCGTGTAGGATATACAGAATTATTGTACCAGAATTTCTTTGCAGGGACGGAGGGTGCATTTGGTGCTTTTAATGCATAATGAGAGAATTATACTGCCATTTTATTGGTAGTTTTCAATATATAAATTTCATAGACAAGCTGATGTATTTTTTGCGTCAGCTTTTCTACAATATATTTAATTGGAATTTATATTTCTCGCAGATTAAACGGATTTTACAGATGTTTGTGTTATAAATCTGCCTAATCTACGCAATTTGTAAAGATTAGAATATGACCCTCACAACAAACAAAAATTGAACTCCACAACAAAATCCCCACCCAAAATAAACCCCAACTTTGTCCTTTAAAATTTAAACAAAATGGAAAACGTACAGACAAAGAAAACAGTTTTGGTGACGGGAGGAACAGGATTTTTGGGAATTCATACTGTTCTGCAATTACTACAACAGGAATACGAAGTAAAAACTACGCTTCGTTCATTAACAAAAAAAGATAACATTCTAAAAGCATTAGAAGAAGGCGGAATTACAGATTTTTCAAACCTTTCATTTATTGAAGCCGACCTTACGAGCGACAACAATTGGGACGAAGCCGTAAAAGGCTGTGATTATGTGCTTCATGTTGCATCACCCTTCCCTGCTCAGGATCCGAAAGATGAAAACGAACTCATTATTCCTGCAAGAGACGGAGCTTTGCGCGTTTTGAAGGCATCGAGTGATGCGGGAGTGAAAAGAGTGGTTTTGACCTCTTCTTTTGCTGCAGTCGGTTATAGCATTGATGCAAAAGATCATATTTTCACAGAAGACGACTGGACAGACACCAATACTCCACTTCCGGCTTACATCAAATCAAAAACTGTCGCTGAAAAATCTGCATGGGAATTTATCGAAAAAGAAGGAAACGGATTGGAACTTTCTGTCATCAATCCTGTAGGGATTTTCGGTCCTGTCATCGGCGGAATTACTTCAGCTTCGTTGGATATTGCAGTTTCAGGGATTCTAAACGGGACGATGAATCATACTCCGCCTTTTACAATGGGTGTTGTCGATGTGAGAGATGTTGCGGACATCCATATCAAAGCGATGCTGCATCCCGAAGCTAATGGAGAACGTTTTATCGCAACTTCAGACAGTGTGATGAGCTTTTATGATGTTGCCGAACTTTTCAAAAAAGAAAGACCTCAATACGCTTCCAACATTCAGAATTTAGAACCAATTGGCAAAGAATTCTACAAAGAAATGACCAACAAAAAAGCAAAAACCATCTTAAACTGGACTCCAAGAAGTCGTGAACACGCTTTGCTGGCAAGCGCAGATAGTTTGATGGGAAAATAACAAGTGCTTTTCGTCAATTCGAGTAAAAATTATTAGAAGAATAATTTTGTATCGAGAATCTAAAACACGAGAACTTCTCGATACAGTTTTTTCAAAACTTACTCGAAGTGACGAAATGTGTGACAGGCAATTTTAAAACGAATCCTTATATTTACTTTAAGACAAAAGAAAAATATTAAAATGAAATTCAACAACATACAATCCTGTCATCTGGGACCCGAAATTTCACCGGAACAGTTTATTCCGGAACATTTCTTTTTGTTTTTGCTAAAAGGCTCAATGATTTCATATGACGGTTACAAACATTATGCGATGAAACCCGGCGATTACTGTATTGCAAGGAAAAATCATCTCGTTCGATATACAAAATACAAGGAAGACGGGGATTTTGAAAAAGTAATTATTGCCTTTGATGAACCGTTTTTAAAGAAATTTCTGGAACGCCATTCTTATCAGGTAAAACCGACAGATAATGACGATTCTTTTTTGTTTATCAATGAAGATAAATTGATTAAAAATTACATACAATCTTTAGAACCTTATTACAACGGAACCGAACAGTTGGATGATACTTTTGTGGATATTAAGCGTGAAGAATTGTTGATGATTTTATTGAAAAACAATCCAGATCTGAAAGATATTTTCTTCAATTTCAATGTTCCGCATAAAATTGATCTGGAATTATTTATGAATCATAATTTTAAATTTAACATTAGTTTAGAACGTTTTGCCTTTATGACGGGACGAAGTTTATCAACTTTTAAAAGAGAATTCAAAGCAATTTTCAACACCACTCCCGGAAAATGGCTGATGAATAAACGTCTTCAGGAAGCGTATTTTTTGCTGGAAAAGGAACGTAAAAAACCAACAGATATTTATATAGATCTTGGCTTTGAAGATCTTTCGCATTTTTCTTTTGTGTTTAAGAAGGAGTTTGGAATTGCACCTTCGGAAGTGAATGAAAAAAATTGATATCAATTTAAATATTTGTTTTAAAATTAGGAATGACTGTTGATTATTGAGATAATTTAAAGAAATATTATACAAAATTAAGATTGAAATTCATTACTTTTAAAAAATCTTAATGAATGTCCGTAATTAGTAATAATTTAGTTTTTAGCGGACTGTTTGTCATTCCGTTAGGATCTCAATACGCTGAAAATTGAGTAGTTTAGATTCCTACGGAATGACAAAATTACTGCTTATTTTAGCATTATGATCAAAAACGGACATTCATAAAAATCTTAACTTGATAAAGCTAATACATGGAAAATAATTTATTGTTGTCAAAATTTTGGGCAAGAATCTGGGCGTTATTTATTGATTCTATTATTCTTGGAATTTTCGGATTTATATTAGGTTCAATTTTTTATAATTTTTTTACTTCCCTTGGTGAAAATGCAAAATTAATTGGGTGGATCATCTCATTATTTTACTTCTCAATTTTAAATTCAAAATTATATAAAGGACAAACATTTGGTAAGAAAATACTGAATATTAAGGTTGTCGATATTAATGGTGACTTCATCGATCTAAAAAAATCATTTGTTAGAGCTTTGATTCTCACAACACCATTTTTTATAAATGGCTTAAAAATCAAAGGATTATCAACATTTTCTCCAATAAGTGTAATTCAGGGATTGGTTATTTCCACAATTGGTCTTGGTATTATAATTTTTTACATATTTAACAAAGCCACAAGACAGTCTCTTCATGATTTAGCTGTAAAAACTTATGTCGTTCAAGACTATAAAAATGACAAAATTACAGTGATGCCAAAGATAAAAAAACTGCCATTTTACATTACAGCAGGAATATTTGTTGTTACTTTAGGAATATCATTTTATACGTATAATAGTGATTTGAAACTTTCGAAATTGATTCCTGTGTATGAGGAAATAAATAAACAGGATCATATTTCCCGTGCAAGTGTCTCAATAAATTATCTAACAAACAGGGATAAAAGCAATATTTACACCGTAAATATTTCAGTTGACAGAACACCACAGAATCAAAGCATCAAAAATCCGGAACTTCTACAAGCTGCAAAAACTTTTATCAACAGTAATGCCTACGAATCTGATAACGACATTTTAAATATGGTTGTCGTTTCAGGATTTGATATTGGCATTGCTTCAAAATATCAATCTTTCAGCTTTAACAAACCTATCTCCGAATGGAAAAAAGATTTAAAAAAATAATTTTTCTATAAAAGCAAGTATTCAGATTAAATTTTGACTACGCACAATCCTTACAAATACCCGTCAAAATACAATTCACGCTTTCCACATGATAACCTTGTGGTAAAGAAAACTGCACCGGGACAGGAAGACATTCTATGGTCTGACAAGCTGTACATCGAAAATGAAAATGATGATCAGCAAGTTTTTTTTCATCACATCTGATGCAGACTGCAAAATACTGTTTGCCGTCTTCTGCCACAATCCTGTGAAGAATTCCGTCTTCGCAAAAACGGTTGAGCACGCGATAAATCGTTGCACGATCTATATTCATTTGGATTTTTTTTTCAATGGCATCCTGGCTCATTGCTTTTCCGGTATTGGTAAGCAAAGTTAAAACCGCTTCTTTGGTAGGGGTACTTCTTCTTTTCATTTTATTAATGCGACAATATTGCAATAATAAAATAATTGTTTAACTTTGGCAAGTAATTCAACAAAAACTTTTATAGGATAAAGTTGCTATTACATCAATTCTAAACAACAAAACTCTAAAATTATGAATGAAAATACACTATTTGACGTCATCATCATCGGCGGAAGCTATGCAGGACTTTCTGCTGCAATGTCTTTAGGAAGATCTTTAAGAAAAACTTTAGTCATTGATAACGGAAAACCGTGTAACCAACAGACACCGCATTCTCATAATTTTCTGACTCAGGACGGTAGTTCGCCCTCAGAAATTTCAACTTTAGCGAAAAATCAGGTCAGAGAATATGAAACAGTTGAATTTTATAATGGGAAAGCAGTTTCAGCCAAAAAGACAGATTCAGGATTTGAAGTTATCACTGAAAACGGTGAAAAATTTAATTCAAAAAAACTGATCACTGCAACAGGAATTACAGATGAAATTCCTGATATTAAAGGTTTTAAAGAATCTTGGGGAATTTCTTTGATTCACTGTCCGTACTGTCACGGTTACGAATACAGAGGAAAGAAAACCGGAATTATTGCCAACGGAGACAGAGCGATACACCTATCTTCACTTGTTAAAAATCTAACGGAAGATGTCACAATTCTTACCAGAGGCAAAGCAAGTTTTACAGATGAACAATTGGAAAAACTTGTTCGCAACAATATTGAAATCATTGAAATAGAAATCACAGAACTCACACATGAAAATGGTTATGTAAAAAGTCTTGTTTTTGAAGATGGAAAAGAAATAAATTTTGAGGCTGTATACGGAGCTTTTCCTTTTCTACAGCATTCCGATATTCCGGAAAAGCTCGGTTGTGGATTGACCGACTTTGGTCACATCAAGACAGATCAGTTTCAGAAAACAAATGTTCCGGGACTTTTCGTTTGTGGTGACAATTCTTCGATGATGCGCGCAGTTTCCAATGCCGTGATGACCGGGAATGTAGCCGGAGCAATGACGAATATGGAATTGGTGACAGATTGTTTTTAAGTGAATTATATATAAGCATTTAAAATATTTGATATTTTCTTAAAAGACTAACTTTATTATATTTATCATTCGCATATAATGATTATCTAATTTATTTTTTAATGAATATCCTCAGAACCCACATTGAAAAAATCATCCCGCTCGCAGACGAAGAATTTGAACTGATCAAATCTTGTTTTCATTCTAAAAAATTTTCAAAAAGAGAATTTGTTATTCGTGAAAATGATACTGTGGAAGATGTTTACTTTATTATTTCCGGATTAATGAAACTCTTTATTAATGATAGGGGAGCCAAAGAGCACATCATTTCTTTTTCAATGGAAGACTGGTGGGAAACCGACTACATGGCGTTTTACACGCAATCGAAAGCCACCCAATTTTTACAGTGTCTGGAAGAAACGGAAGTTCTTAGCTTATCATTTAAAGACTACGAAAAACTCTGCAGTCAGATTCCTAAAATGGAACATTTCTTTCTAAAAAAAGCCATCGGCGGACATATTGCCAATCAAAAAAGAATATTGTCTTTGCTTACATTAACTGCGAAAGAACGATACGAGCAGCTTCTTCAATCATATCCCACTCTTTTACAGAGAATTCCTAAAACAGTATTGGCTTCATATCTTGGTGTTTCCCGAGAAACTCTGAGCCGTTTATTTGCAGATTCAAAATAAAATTGTGACACAGGTCACACAACAAATTTCTGCAACTGTGAGAACTTTGTTTCATTGTTTAATTAAATAAATTCAGCATGGAAAAAAGAATCATCAACCCGTGGAAATGGCAGGACACAAGAAATTACGTACAGGCAGTAGAAGTAAAAAACGTACAGAGCACACTGTATGTTTCCGGACAGACTGCTATCGATGATAATGGGATCTCAAACGATGCAGATATGAGAACACAAATCATCAAGACCTTTGAAAATCTGGAAAAAGTAATCTTAAAGGCAGATTTTGAACTGAAAAATATTGTTCGTCTTAATGTTTACACGACAGATCATCCTGCATTTTTCGAAAACTTTGACCTCTGGCAAAACTGGATTACCCAACACGGTATTCAGCAGGCAAGTACGGTCATAGAAGTAAAAACACTATTCGAAACCTTGAAAGTCGAAATGGAAGCGACCGTTGTAAAGTAATTTCTCTCAAAACTAACTCTAATACTCCGTCAGTTCGAGTAGCGAAGCGTATCGAGAATTTTTCTAATCTTAAAGAGTTGATCTATTTTTTAAAATAAATTTGGTTGAAGCCAGATTTGAAACCTTTAATTGTAGTCGGGCTTTAGCCCGACCCTATTGATGTAGATCCATTTGCCCCTTCTCCGACCATCTGTAATCATTTACAAAAGTGTATAGATGAGGTTATATAAGTATGTCAAGGCACTTAAAAACTACTTCCGACCATTGGTATAACTGCCTCCGACAACTTGAGAAAGTGTCTCCAACCCGTTAGATAAATATCTGTAGACACTTCACAACAGCCAATAAACACTTGAACAACCGGTCACAGCCACTTCCAAAGGGGCTTTACCCCCCTTACCTAACCCCCTGTTGGTAGTTATAAAAGAGGTTATAAAGATTTGTAAAACTGTCGTAAATTATTTATTCAAAATCAAATACGAAGCCTGAAATAAATTTCAGGCTTCGTATTTATGATAAGTTTAATAAAAATTAAAACTTCAAATCACCATTTACTTCTCTTACTGCTTGTGCAGCTTCAGCAAATTTAGCTTTCTCTTCTTCAGTTAAAGATATGTTGACAATGCTTTCAACACCGTTTTTCCCGATGATTGCAGGAACACCCAAGCAGATATCGCTTTCGCCATATTCTCCGTCTAGCATTAATGAACAAGGGATCATTTTCTTTTGATCACAAGCAATTGCCTGAACCATTACAGAAACTGCCGCACCCGGAGCATACCAAGCTGAAGTACCCAACAATTTAGTCAATGTAGCTCCACCAACTTTAGTTTCTTCGATTACATATTTTTGTTTTGCATCATCAAGGAACTCAGTTACAGGAACTCCGTTTCTTGTTGCTTTGCTTAATAGAGGTAGCATTCCAGTATCACTGTGAGCAGCGATTACCATTCCGTCTACGTCAGAGATTGGAGCTTCCAAAGCTTCTGCCAATCTGTATTTGAATCTTGCAGAGTCTAAAGCACCACCCATTCCGATGATCTTGTGCTTAGGAAGACCTGAAGTTTTGTGTACCAGATAAGCCATCGTATCCATTGGGTTGGAAACCACAATGATAATGACTTCAGGAGAATTTTTTACTAAATTTTCAGTAACTTCTTTTACGATTCCTGCGTTGATACCGATCAATTCTTCTCTTGTCATTCCCGGTTTTCTTGGAATTCCGGAAGTGATTACTGCTACATGAGAACCTGCTGTTTTGCTGTAATCTCCTGTTGTTCCGGTAATTTTTGTATCAAATCCGTTCAGAGATGCAGTCTGCATCAAGTCCATTGCTTTTCCTTCAGCAAAACCTTCTTTGATATCTACTAAAACTACTTCCGAACAGAAGTCTTTCATTGCGATGTATTCTGCACAACTTGCTCCTACAGCGCCTGCACCTACTACAGTTACTTTCATAATATATTTATTTATTGTTTTTAATGGTATTATGGAACTTTATAGTTTCATAATGTTACTTTTTTTTAATTATTTATTTTTTGTTTAGCTTTTAATTTTTGCCTCCCAAATGTACAAATTCCCGAAAAATTGAGCAATCTTTCGGGAATTTTAATTATTATTTAAGGAAATTAATTAACGCTTAGTAAAAATGTATATAATTTTTTGGCTCCTGATAATACTTCATTGTAGTTTTCTTCAATCACTTCAGTATCCAAAACCTCTTTGAAGTTCTTCCACATCGGTCCTGTATTTTCCTGATAACACCCGAAAAAATTGAATGTCACATCATCAAAACCTTCCGTTTTTGAAAGCTGTTTTGCGATTACGTTTCCACCCAAAGTAGAACCTTCAATCACGTACATTGCTCCCAAAGCTTCATGCTCATTCGCAAATTCAAGGGTATGAGTTGTCGTTTGGTTTTCTAATGCTAAACTTGCCAGATCTTTTTCTATCAAAGGAAGTTTTATTCTTTTATCTAAATGAAGTTTTTCAGAGAATTTCTCAGAAAGACTGCTGAAGATTTTGTCTTCACTGTGAAGAAGCATCAGATAATTGGTATTGATTATTTTTTTATAATCTTCTAAAGTGAAAGTTTTGCTGAAAATTTTATCAGAGCTAAATAGTTTTTCGGCTGCATCATGAAACTCAGCTGTGTTTTGTTTTAGATATTCAGATACCATTGTTTGATTAGATTTAAAGTTCCACAAATTTAGGGTTTTGGAACGTCAAAATAAAACAGGTTCCGTTATTATTGCTTTCGTAATCTACATTTCCGCCGATTCTGTTCATAATCCTGTGAACGATAGAAAGGCCGATTCCGTTTCCTTTGAATTTTCTGGCATTATCCATTCTGTTGAAGATCTTAAACATTCTGTGTTTCTCAGTTTCGGGAATTCCGATGCCGTTGTCTGTGATTCGGTAGATCACCTGATCACCTTCTTCTGTCCCTTCAATCTGTACGGTTGGCTGATCCTGTTTAGACGAATATTTGATGGCGTTGTTGATAATATTCAGGAAAACCTGATGCAGCAAAGTTTTATCTGCCAGAACGCTCGGACAATTTTTGATAATCACGATACTGTTCGGACTGTCAAAAGTCAATTTGGCATTCTCGGTAATCTTCTCGATCGTTTGCTGAGTTTCGATATTTTCAAGTTCAATTTCACTGTGTTTTGCACGGCTTAGCTGCAATACATCGTGCATCATTTCAGCCATATTGTCGATTTCATCAATAATTGAGCTGATCTTATGCTTATTTTTATCTGAAGTTTCAGAAAGGCTCTTCAGCAACATCTGAGCGTTCAGTTTCATGACAGTCAATGGAGTTCCCAAATCATGGGAAATCGTGTATGAGAAACTATCCAGTTCTTCGTTTACTTTTTTAAGCTGTTCATTTAGTCTTTTTATTGTAACGTATTGCTTGTGAGAAGTTTCTAAAATCACATCACGTACAGCCTGTATCGCAATTTCGTTTCTGCTGCTCCATCTTCTGGAATTTCCTTTAATGTCTTCTGTAAAAACTTCAAAAGACGTTCTTGGTGAAACGATTTTTTTCTCTTCCCCATTTTGAGAAAACACTTCGATTTTCTTTTCCGGATTTCCTGCCCAGTTGATATGGTCGTCAAATTCTTTTCTGAACCACATTAGCAGTTCATTTTTACTTTTTTCAACAAAATAAATAACAATTCCGCCCACCGTTTCGTCAAGACCTAATTCTTCGCCAAAATCTTTAAGAAAACTACGGCTGATGAAAATCATTTCTTCCGTATTCCGGTAAGCCCAATCTACAATTTTGTGAATCGTTTCCCTTTCCGGAGTTATTCCGTCTGTTACGATATAATTTTCAGAAACAACTGCCAAACCGTCTGCTTCAGGAAGGTTTCTGATTGCAGATTTGTTTTCGACAAGTGATTCAAATAAAGTATTGTGTTTTAAAAATTCAGATTTCAGCTGAGAAGCTTTTAAACTTAAATCCAAACGGTATTCGAGTTCTTTTTTTGATTTGAACGATGAATAGGCATTGGATGCCAAAACAGTAAAAATTCCTGCCTGTACACGGTCTTCCAAATCAATATGTTTGGGCTCAGAATTCTGACAGGTTACCAAACCCCAAAGTTGATCATCAATAATAATAGAAATGCTGAAACTTGACGATGCTCCGGAATTTTTGACATACTGCCCGTGAATGGGTGACATTGCACGTGATGATGAAAAAGTAAGATCTATTTTGTCAATCGTTTTGCTGAGAATTTTCACAGGTTCAGAATATACATTGCTGAAGATTCTTTTTCTTTTCTTTTTATAAAGTTCGCGTGCCTGTCTCGGAATATCAGATTCGGGATAATGCAGGCCTAAATAACTTTCTATATTTTCATTGGTTTTTTCAGCTATCACTTTACCTGAACCGTCTTCCATGAATTTATAGACCATAATCCGGTCATAATTGATGATACTGAAAAGTGTCCCCAAAAGCTGATCCCAGATTTCTTTTTCGTTATCAATGATGTAGAAGTTATCATATTTATTGGTTATCCGTTTATGAGGATTATTGATAACTGCTTCAAATTCAAAGAAAATATGATCCTGACTGCGAAAAACAGAAAAGTGATATTCTTTTTCTCCGATAAAAATTTTATCAAAATAAATTTCGTTATCTCTTTTGGTAAGATTTTCTAAAGATTCAAAAATATCAGAAGCCATAACACTCTGAAAAAGCACCGGAAAATCTGATAATTTCTTTCCAAAAAAGATTTCAGAATTTTCAACATTAAAAATATCTGTAATATTTTCACTGAAGAAAGTAATGGTATGAGATTCTGAATCGATGCCAATCAGATACCCAAAACTTTGTATGTAGCCCGGAATATGGATGGGCTCCTCATGACATTCAACAAAATTCATAAATAACACTTAAAGATATCAAAGTTAATCATTTTTTTTCCTAAAAATTACTTTGTGGTATACGAGATGAAATTTACACCAATAATTAATAATAATTATATTTTTTTAATATTTTCTTAACATTATTTTCAGATTACGCAGCGGTAATTGATAATCTTTAAATACTTTTCTATCAAGACTTCATCAATCTTAGGATAATAAGAAACAAATCAATAAGAGAATTTCATAAAATTACTATGCTATTTTACACTTCTTTGTCGAAGTAAAGCATATAGTATTTTCCTTTTTCATCCTGACCCTGCTCAAGCATTTTCCGGTCTCCGTGGATGTAAATATGGAAGTTTTTATCTAATTTGATGATACTTTTAAAATGTCTCTGCGTTTTTTTTACCGCCGCCTCACTGATCGGGAATTCTTCTGCAATATTGATCTGCATTTCCTGCTCGTAATCGGTTTTATAATTATTAAAACTTTCAATTACGTGCTCGTCTTTCAAAACCTCAGCTGTAAAATCATCTAACTTAAATTCTTCTTTTTCCTTAAAAAAATTGATAGACTGATTCAAAAAATCTGCCTGATCTGCCTTTGAAACCTCAAATTCCTGCGGAAGCTGCTTGGTGATATAGTCTTTATAAACCATCAACGCTTCCTGGGTGTGAAAATATTCATCGTCACGCTGTTTTACTTTCAGGAAATCTTCAAACCAGTAGTACATATCTCCGTTTTTGTTGTTGTCTACTACAGAAAGTACATATCCGCTTTCTTTACTGCTGTTGTAAATCAACGCTGCTTTATCGATTTTTGAAAGGCTAATTCCCTGATCTTTATCGATCTCAAATGATTCGTTTTTAGGGAAAATTTTAAGGAAAGATTCTCTTTTTTCGGTTTTAAAAATTCCGATTTTATCTACTTTTTCGTCGCTTTCTCGTTCGTCTTCAAAATAAACAACGAATAGCTCACCTCCTTGAACTCTCGGGTTTTCTGCCGCTTCAAAAAGATGCTTGGCAAGGTTTTCAGATTCCCAAAGGAATTTAGCTTTGTCTTCAAAAATTTCGGAAACAGAACTGTAAACAGGATTATTGACCAGGTAAGAGTCACTATAAAACTGATAAGTTTCTTCAGTTTTAAATGATCCTAAAAAATAATTTTCCAGCATTTCTACGGTTCCTTCGTCCAGCTCAAGCTCTTCCTGAGAAAGTAAAAGAGATTCTCCGTTGATTTTATTTCCGACTCTGTGTACTACAATTTTTGAAAACATCTTTGATTTTTTGTGGACTGCAAAGATATTAATCTCTGACTTAAAAAGGACAAATTATTTTTTTCCATAAAAAGGTAACAAAAATGCACAATTTGATTTCGCTAAAAGATATAAAAGGTAGATTCAACACATCAATGCAACACCGTTTAATTTATTGAGTTTTTCGGCATTTTTTCTAGAAAAACAAAATCCCTCAAAAGAAAACACAGAATAATGCGTTTAATTCTTAAATTTGAATAATGCAAAAATATCTATATCTCATTATACTATCATTTTTTGTTACGAGTTGCTATACTTATCAACGTAAAAAGCACGTGACATTACCACCCGAAAACATTCAGGAATCAAAGAAGAAAGCTGTTGATGGTAATATTGCTTCGGCTCAACTCAACAATACAGCAACCGAAACTCAAAATAAGAAATCACCGCAAACGGTTAATGAAAAAGAACTCGTTCCTATCAATATCCAAAATGAGCTTCGGCCTACTAAAAATTATAAAATTAAAGTTGATGGCAGATCGTATAAAATAATAGTTGACAAATGGGAAGGTGACACTCTGGTTTCGCATCGAGTACATAAACCTGAAGCAATCCTGAAATTACATAAAAATCAAATCAACGCTGAATCTATCACAGAAAGACGCTTCTCTAAACCATTGTCCGACATTATAACTGTACTTGTTTACGCCGGTATTGGCGTTGGAATTTATATGCTTCTTCGCTGATTGCTTTGCTTTAATTTCAAATTCATTTCATTTCTGTCAGATTTCCTTGGAAATTCAATTGTTTTTTGAGACTGATTATCCTTTAAAATAATGCTAACTTGATTTTTTTAAATTTCTAAAATCAAAAAATCACTTTCCATTATTTGTTTCTTAATTAACATTTTCAAATTAATGAGTTAATTATTGAAGAGACATCTATTATGTTATAAATTGTCAGTAAAAAAATATTGCTTTTATAAATTTGTTTCCCATTTCATTACAGATTTTAAATGTTTGATTACATATTTCTAAAATTCAACACAAACAATTAGATTTAATAATCAAACACTTACAAAAAACTATATTGTATTAAAAGCTCAAAATCATTGGTAAATAAAGGATTCCAGAAGAATTTGAAATTTAAATTTTTAAATTAAACAAAATCAATTTATTTTAAATTTCCCGTTGGTTTTGGTACACTTTTAGTAAGTCTTAGAATGTTTAAAAAATATTTTAACAATGAAGAATTTTGAAGCGGATACTATTAATGAAACTCAGGCAATTGAGCATTTGAAAATATTTTATCCAACAATTCAGAACGAAATAGCGCAACTTTCTGCACAGAACAATTTTCCTGCAATCATTCAATCGACTGTCGATTATCTGAAAGTTCTTTTACAGGAATCTAAAATCAATATCGTCAACCGGAACATCAAAATGATGGAATGGCTTTACAAAAATGGAACATTCAACGTGAAACACATTATTGAAAATCTGTTTATCAGATCGTTCGGAAGTTTAAAAAAACATACTGACAACCAACAATGGAACATTTTGTATCAGTATATGCCGATCGAGTTTCAGCAGATTTATCTTAACCAGACCAGGCTGGATGAGATCATGTTTAAGAAGAATTAAATTTTGCAATAGACAGCGCCCAAGCTTTTAGTTTGGGCGCTGTCGTTTTATTTTGGTAAATATTGAGATTTTTTTTGATATTTCTTTGCTAAATTTTTTGTCGGTTAGATTTAAATTGATGATACGATTTTAATTAAATAAAATATATATTTAAAACAAAATTAAATTATGGGATCTAAATTTAAAATCATTCTAATACTATTACTTCAGACATTATTCTATTCCGCACAAATCAGTAATAAAGTAAAAAAAGTTGTCGAGCCAATTGATCATCAATATTTCAAAATTATACTTACTGAAAATTATGATGAAGAAGGATATTCCAGCTTATACAAAATGTTTAGTAAAGTTTCTGCTATTGCAACGAATGATGAACTATTCTATTTAGCATTAAATGGAAGTACATTTGTTAGAATAAATTCAGTTTCAGTTTTAGTGGCACGAAAAGACCATAGAATAATCAAATTATATCGATATTATTCTGAATTTCCACTCGAATATGAAACCAAGATTGGTCATGTCATATCTAAGCAAGATATGGCACTTAGTAACATCAGAGCTCAGATCTTTTCGCAATTAATTAATTACAACGATTACCAAAACACTAAAAAATTAATTAAAAATCAATCTTTATCGGATTTTTATTCTAAAGATGAAATAGTTTATTACGAAAATTTAGATATTACACCGTTTGAAAATTTGATTGTTGAATTTGATAAAATTGATAAACTCTTCATTCCACAAAGAATAGAATCTTATGAAGAAATTCAAAAAAATTGGATAGACAAAAAATTACAAATACCAACTATATCAAGAATTTAAATGTGAAATCCCTTCGCTTTCGCAAAGGGATTTCACATTTAATTTAAAAATATTTAAGGATTCTGATCATATCCTGCCACCTGAATTTGAGATAAAGGTACTTGATATAAATAATCATTCGTTGTAATTGTATAATTATAGTTGAGCTGTGCAGCAGCCTGATTAATAACAGAAACTCCTGTATTCCAGCGAACTAAATCATGCCAATAAACCCCTTCACCGGCAAACTCCACTCTTCTTTCTTTACGAAGTGCTGTCGTGAAATCTGCAGCTGAGATTGATGTAGATAAAGGTGCAAGGCCTGCTCTCTGACGGATTCTGTTTAACTGAAAAACAGCTGCACTTGTACTTCCTTCATTATTCAAAATTTCGGCATACATCAACATAACATCTTCATATCGAATGATTGGGAAGTTGATTGGCCAGTCGTATCTGTTGCTCAAAACAATTCCCTTTTCACGGAATTTCACGAAAAATTTAGCCTGATCAGGTTGTCCGTTTGTCCCAATAAAACTTGTTTTGATCGTTAAAGGAAGTCTTAAATCACCCGGCTCATAAGTATCAATCAAAGATTGAGAAACTCCTAATTCAGCAGAACTGAATAAACTGCCTTGTGCATTATAGTAAGGATCAGCACTCCCAAAGTTTGGCGACACATAACTTGGCAAGTAAGAACCCTGCGACAAACCACCACTGATATGCTGAATTTCAAAAATATGGAATTTGTTATCGTTTGAACTTTTAAATAAATCTGCATAATTAGGTGCAAACGTCACAAACTGACCTTCTCCCTGAATAACCGCAAACAAATGGTCTTTCGCTTTTGCAACATAAGAACTGTTATTGAGCGGATAACCCGAACCCGTAAGGTAAATTCTACCCAACATCGCATGAGCCGCTGATTTTGTTATTCTTCCTTTATTTGCGGCATCGTACACATTTTTCAAACCTGCTATCGATGCTTCAATTTCCGAAGTGATGAAATTATAAAGCGTTGCTAAGTCTGTTCTCGGTATCTTGGATGCCTCTTCAGGACTAACCGGTTTATCGATTAAAGGAACTTTTCCAAAACTTCTCATTAACTCAAAATAGGCATATGATCTTAGAAAACGAGCTTCAGAACGATATTGTTCCCTTGTTGCAGGATCCGCAAATGGCACTGCATCTATTCTTGACAAAAGCATATTCGCATAAGAAATCTGTTGGTAAGCGTCTTCCCAAAGAATTTCCATCTCATCTGTTGAAGAGGTGTCCTGAAAACGATTGATTGCGTAATAATCTCTGTTTCCGTTTTGTGAAATTGCATTGAAATTATTAGAACGAACTTCCGATGCCAATAAATAAAAATTAACATCATAACCGCCTCTCGATGAAGCATTCACCATCGCAGAATAAACCCCCGACAAAGCTTGCTGAATTTGTAATTCGGTAGTATAAAAAGAGTTTTGGGTAATATTGTTTTCAGGTTCCAGCATCAGATCATCTTCGCAGCTGACCATTCCCAACATCATGATTCCGCATATCAATGCTTTACTAAGCGACTTCATATTTAATTGTAAAAAGGATGTATTTATTGTAGTGATTTTCATTTTTTTTAATTTAAAAGTTAAAGTTTAAGCCCATCATATACACTTTTGCATTCGGATATGCTCCATAATCGGTACCGTCTGACTGTACAGATTCCGGGTTATAACCACCATAATAATGATCTTTTCTCCAAACATTTTCTAAACTGACATAAACTCTTAGATTAGAAATTTTCAATTTACTGACTAATTCCTGTTCAAAATTATAACCTAATGTCACATTTTTTAACTGAATGTAGGTCGCATCATACAACCATCTTGTATCGAGAAGACTTCCTGTAGTTCCGTCCAAACGTGGTGTCTTTCCGTCTCCGGGATCCGCATCAGAACGCCAACGATTTGCCCAGTTCCCCATTACGTTGGTAGTGGTTCCCATACCTGGACGGTCAATTGCACGACCTAACAATGCGTAGCTGTAACCACCTTTTTGTCCTTGAAAAAATACAGAAAGATCGAAGCCTTTATAAGAAAACGTATTGGTGAAACCCCAATAATAATCCGGAGTAGGACTTCCGATGATATGGCGGTCATCTTCTGTAATTTTACCGTCTCCGTTGAAATCTTTGTACTTTACATCTCCTGCAATAGCCCCCGCTGTTTTTGCAACACCTGTATTGGTAAGATCTGCAGTTGAAAGCACTCCTATCGCTTCATACAAATAAAAAGAGTTGAGCTCTTCTCCTACTTTGATAATATTTGTCGTGTTACTAAAACCAGTGTAGATCGGTGCATTATCAGAACCCAATTGCAGCACTTTATTATTATTAAATGCAATATTTGCGGAGGTATTCCATTTGAATGCTCCTGTTAAATTTTTGGTGCTTAAATCTAATTCCAAACCTGTATTCTGAACCGAACCTACATTTTTCCACATGATATTGTAACCTGTTGCAAACGGAATTGGTTGTTGCAAAAGAAGGTCATTGGTTTTTTTGATATAATAATCTGCCGTGAAGTCAATTCTATTAAAAAGTCCCAATTCAAAACCAAAATCTGATGACTGCGTTTTTTCCCAGGTCAGATTAGGATTTTCAATAGTGTTTGGTATTAAACCATTAGATAAATTACCTCCGAATGAATAATTTCCCCCTGAAAGCGTACCGAAAGCTCTGTAATCTCCTATGTTATTATTTCCGTTTTCTCCCCAGCTGTATCTCAGTTTTAAGTTGCTCAACCATGTTTTATTCTTTAAAAATTCTTCTTCATCTATCTTCCACGCACTTCCAAATGCTGCAAATGTTCCCCAAAGATTATTCCAGCCAAATCTGGAAGAACCGTCTCTACGAATACTTGCAAATAACATATACTTTTTTTTATAATCATAATTTACACGACCGAACATTGAAACCAACATCCATTCTGAAGCTGTATATTCTGAATTAAGCACTGATGCAGATTGGGTAAAATTAAATGTTTTTAAATCATCATTAGGAAAACCTTTGTTTCGGTTATATTGACTTGTCGTTCTGTAATTTTCCGCACTATAACCTGCAAGAGCGGCTACACTGTGGCTTCCGAAAGTCTTTTTATAATTTAATAATGCTTCTCCCAAATATCGGTTATAATTTACCGTTCTACGACTGGCAATACTTACCTGCCCAGGAATATTTGTAATCAAATTGAAAGTAGGGGTATAGCTGTTATTGAGATTAAAATTATTGGTTGCACCCCCTGAAATTTTAAAATTTAAATTTGGTAAAATATCATAGGACATATAGAGACTTGACAATAACCTGAATTCATTAGTATTATTGGTAGTATTTTCTAAAACACCAATTGAGCTTTGCGAAGAACTCGCCCATCGATACCGATCATTTTTCCAGAAATTGGTGTAGAGACCAGCTGACAATTCTGCCACAGGGACCATAGAAAGCATTTTATGAGCTTCATTGTCTTTTCCGTCAACCGCTGCTCCGTAACTTTGTGAATAACTTGGCCTCAAAGCAATTCCGGCTTTCCATTTATCCGAAATGTTGATATCAACAACTGCACTTAGGTTATATCTGTTGAAGCCTGTATTGAGAGCCAAACCTTCCTGATCGAAATACGCAGCCGAAATTGCATACTTCACATCCTTGCTTCCTCCTCTTACCGACAACTGATAATTTTGAATAGAAGCCGGACGGTAGAAAGCATCCTGCCAGTCAATATAAGCAACCTGATCGGTTCCCCATCTGGGATCAACCATATAGTTGACATTGGCAAGATTATAATTTGTGGTATTTGCTAAATTAAAATAATTAGCTCTCACTGCGTAACTATCTGATGCAGAATTACCCGGAGCTAGAGCAACCCATCTTTTATTAATCGATTCAGTGGCGTAATCAATCCACTCTGAACTTGTCATAATATCTAACTTTTTTTCAATCGTTTGGACACCATAATATTGAGAAAATGAAAATGATGGTTTTCCTGATACTCCTTTCTTGGTCGTTACAATAACAATACCGTTAGAACCCCTAGATCCGTACATTGCAGTAGAAGCAGCATCCTTCAAAACTTCAATCGATTGCACATCGTCCGGAGAAACGTTTGCCATATCATCTGCCACCATTCCATCCACTACATAAAGAGGAGAATTACTTGCTGAGATTGACGCTGTACCACGCACTCTGATTTCTAAAGGTTCTCCGGGTTTTCCTGACGTTGCCCGTGTTTTAACACCCGCAATCTGACCTGTTAATGCCTGATCAACCCTTGCTATGGGACGATCTTTAAAACTTTCGGCATTTACTCTGCCAACAGAACCGGTAACTTCTCCTTTTTTCTGTGTACCGTAGGCGATGATAACCACTTCCTCGATATCTTTAGTTTTATTACTAGGACTTGGTTGTATAGTATCCTGATCCTTGACCTTGCCTGTCGTTTGTTCTTCTTGAGCGAAGACTAAACCTGTAGTGTTCAGTAAGATACCAAGCGTTATTATAGATTTCTTCATTCTGTGGTGGGTGATTATTTAAAATTTATTTATACAATTTCTATGAAATCAAAATATAAGAACAAGGAGATTGGAATCGACATGATATTTCTCATATTTTAATTTTATAAAAGTATACTTATCATCAATTTCTGCTATCCTGCTGTTACCTGCTCATGTCTTTTCAATATAGGAATGGGACTTAATAATCATTTCTAATATGTTTTAAGCTAAAATTTTTGAAAATCGTAAGAGAAAATTACAGATAGATAGCTTTTAAACACAAAAAAATCCCCGAACATAAGTTCGGGGATTTCATATCTAATCAGTCTGTGACTGCTTATTTTACTTCTTCAAAGTCTGCATCCTGTACATCTTCTGCACCGCCTGCATTTCCTTGATTCTGAGCTCCTGCATCAGCACCCTGACCTTGTTGTCCTGCTGCATACATTTCTTCCGAAGCTGCCATCCAAGCTGCATCAAGAGCTTCAGTTTTAGCTTTTACATCGTCACCGTTTTTAGCTTCGTAAGCTGTCTTCAATTCTGCGTGAGCTGATTCGATTGCTGCTTTTTTGTCAGCAGACAATTTATCACCGAATTCTTTCAATTGCTTTTCAGTCTGGAAGATCAATCCGTCAGCTTTGTTGAAAACCTCAACTTCTTCTTTTCTCTTCGCATCAGCCGCAGAGTTTTCCTGAGCTTCTTTTTTCATTCTTTCGATTTCTTCATCAGAAAGACCAGAAGAAGCCTGAATTTTAATAGACTGCTCTTTACCAGTTCCTTTATCTTTAGCTGAAACACTCAAGATACCATTCGCATCGATATCGAAAGTCACTTCGATCTGAGGAACTCCTCTTTGTGCTGGTGGAATATCCGTTAAATCGAATCTACCAATTTCTTTGTTATCGTTGAACATTGGTCTTTCACCTTGTCCTACTCTGATGCTTACAGCCGGCTGATTGTCAGAAGCTGTAGAGAATACTTCAGATTTTTTAGTTGGGATTGTAGTATTTGCTTCAATTAATTTAGTGAAAACAGAACCCATTGTTTCAATACCTAAAGAAAGTGGCGTAACGTCTAATAAAAGTACGTCTTTCACATCTCCGGTTAAAACTCCACCTTGGATCGCTGCACCAATTGCTACAACCTCATCCGGGTTAACACCTTTCGATGGCTTTTTACCAAAGAATTTTTCAACTTCCTCCTGGATGATCGGGATTCTTGTAGAACCACCTACCAAGATCACTTCGTCGATATCTGAAATAGAAAGACCTGCATCAGAAAGCGCTTTTTTACAAGGCTCCATAGAACGTCTTACCAAGTCTGCAGATAATTGCTCGAATTTAGCTTTAGTTAAAGTCTTCACCATATGTTTAGGACCTGTAGCTGTAGCTGTAATATAAGGAAGGTTGATTTCAGTTTGAGGAGAAGAAGACAATTCGATTTTTGCTTTTTCAGCTGCTTCTTTCAATCTTTGTAATGCAATTGCATCAGATTTTAAGTCAACACCTTCTTCAGCTTTGAATTCGTCTGCCATCCAATTGATAATTACATCATCAAAGTCATCACCACCTAAGTGTGTATCACCATTTGTAGATAATACTTCGAAAACGCCGTCACCTAAATCAAGGATAGAAACGTCAAAAGTACCACCTCCAAGGTCATAAACTGCAATTTTCTGATCTTTATGAGATTTATCTAAACCATAAGCCAAAGCAGCTGCTGTAGGCTCATTGATGATTCTTTCTACTGTAAGACCTGCAATTTCTCCAGCTTCTTTTGTAGCCTGTCTTTGAGCATCATTAAAATAAGCAGGAACAGTGATTACCGCTCTTGTTACTTCTTGTCCAAGATAATCTTCAGCAGTTTTCTTCATTTTCTGAAGAGTCATTGCAGAAATCTCCTGTGGAGTATATTCTCTGTCGTCGATTTTTACTTTTACAGTATCGTTTGGTCCGCTTACAACTTTATAAGGTACTCTTGAGATCTCGGCAGAATCATCTTTAAAATGTGTTCCGATAAATCTTTTGATAGAATATACTGTTTTCGTAGGATTGGTTACAGCCTGTCTTTTTGCAGGATCTCCAACCTTTCTTTCACCATCTTCTGTAAATGCTACGATAGAAGGAGTCGTTCTTTTACCTTCCGAGTTAGGGATAACTACGGGATCTTTTCCTTCCATTACTGCTACGCAAGAGTTGGTTGTTCCTAAGTCAATTCCGATTATTTTACTCATAATATTTATATTTTTCTAATTTTTAAGTTTTAATTACACTCTCACTTTCTCAATATCTGTACCATTAGATTTTTTATGACAAATTGACAGACTTGAGAATCTTTCCATAAATTTTGAGGAAAAATATTATCATTCTGTCCTGCAATGAATGTTTAATAGCTTTAATTAATTTTAAAAATATATAAGTAATACATTGGATTTGATAAAATCTGTTTTTTCTATTTATATGCTGTTTTTTCAACTAAAAATTTAATTAAGAATTAACTTTAAAATCAAATAAAAGAACTGTTTTTATTAGTATTTTTGATAAATTTTATGAATACGTATGTCAGTACATTTTAATCCCAGAGATATTACCTGGTTAGCGTTTAATGAAAGAGTTTTACAGGAAGCAATGGACGAAAAAGTACCTTTGCATCTCAGAATCAGATTTCTCGGGATTTTCTCAAATAATTTAGATGAATTTTTTAGAGTGCGTGTTGCAGGATTGAAACGCGCAATGGATTTTAAAGAAAAAGTGATTGCAGAATCATTTTATCAGCCACCATCAAAAATTCTTCAGAGAATCAACGAAATTGTCATCACACAACAAGCCGATTTCGACAAAACCTGGAAAAAAATTCAGGTTGAAATGGCAGAGCAGAAAGTTTTCATCAAAACTGCAAAAAACCTGACTGCAAAACAGAAAGAATTTGTAAGACAATATTTTGATGAAGTGGTAGAATCTAATGTGATCCCTATTCTACTTCATGAAAATACACCAATGCCTTATTACAGAGATAAAAGTTTGTATCTGGGTGTGGCAATGAGAAAAAAAGACTGGCAGTACCACAGCAATTATGCCATTATTGAGATTCCTTCACGTTTTGTGGGAAGATTTGTTTTGTTACCTACAGAAGATTTAGAGGAAAAAAATGTTATGCTTTTGGAAGATGTTATTACTTTCAATCTCCCACATATTTTCTCTTATTTCGGATATGACGAGTTTTCTGCCAATGCATTTAAAGTAACCAAAGATGCAGAAATGGACATCGATAATGACATCAGAACAAATTTCGCAGAAAAAATAGAAAAAGGTCTTAAAAACAGACGAAAAGGTAAACCTACCCGTTTTGTTTTTGATAAAGATATGGATAAAGCTCTGCTTGAGTTACTGATCCGAAAATTAAATTTAAGTAAAAAAGACAGCATCATTCCCGGCGGAAAAATTCATAACTTCAAACATTTTATGGATTTCCCGGATGTTTTTGAATATTACAAAAAGCCTATTGAGAGAACTTCATTCACCCATCCTGCTTTTGAACACGGCGAAAGAGTGACGGATGTTATTTTGAAACAAGACGTTTTATTAAGTTTTCCATATCACACATACACTCCTGTTATTGATCTTCTGCGTGAAGCTGCGATGGACCCTGATGTAAAATCAATTCAGATTACGGCATATCGTTTGGCAAGCAGTTCAAAAATCATTAATGCATTGATTTACGCTGCAAGAAACGGAAAAGATGTCACGGTGATGCTCGAGCTTCAGGCAAGATTTGACGAAGAATCAAATCTTGAGTGGAAAGAAATGCTGGAACCTGAAGGAATTACGGTTTTAATCGGAATTCCTGACAAAAAAGTTCATGCGAAGCTTTGTGTGATCAAAAAAAGAGTTCATAATAAAACACTTCAATACGGATTTATCAGCACCGGAAACTTTAATGAAAAAACTGCAAGAATCTATGGAGACCATCTCATCATGACTTCCGACAGAGGGGTAATGGCAGATATCAATAAAGTTTTCACTGTACTTAAGAAACCAAAGGAAGATTATTTGTCGGTTTTAAAAACCTGTAAACACCTGTTGGTCTGTCCACAGTTTATGCGTGAAAAAATTGTACAGCATATTGATAAAGAAATTGAAGAGGCAAAAGCTGGACGTAAAGCCGAAATGATCATCAAAGCCAACTCAGTCAGTGATCGTGGTCTTATTCTGAAAATGTACGAAGCAGCAGAAGCCGGTGTCGTGATAAGAGTTATTGTGAGAGGTATTTACTGCGCCATCAATCAGAAAGATTTTAAGCAAAAAATAAAAGCGATCAGTATTGTTGATGAATATCTTGAACATGCAAGGGTAATGTATTTCTATAACAAAGGTGCAGAAGATATATATATTTCTTCAGCCGATTGGATGAACAGAAACCTGGATTACAGAATAGAAGCTGCTGCAAAAATCACCGATAAAAATCTTAAAAAAGAATTGAGAGATATTCTTGACATTCAGTTGAGGGATAATGTAAAAGCAAGGATTTTAGATAAGAAACTGAGCAACGAATACATCAGCAATGACCAAAAAGAATGTCGATCACAAATAGAAACCTATAATTACCTAAAAGCAAAAACAACAGGAAAATAACTGCCGAAAGAGGTTTTAAAGGTCATCTAAATAACTTAAAGAAATTATTTTTGTAAATTCGACTTTTAAAAAACATTACATTTTCAATCAAATTACTGAAATTCAATAAAATACAAACCCCAAGAATGATCATTGCAGCGATAGACATAGGAAGTAATGCAGCCCGACTTTTAATCAACGAGGTAAAAATTCAAAACGGAAAGCCTGAATTTATTAAATTAAATCTCCTGCGAATTCCTCTACGATTAGGGATGGATGTTTTCACCCTCGGAAAAATTGGTGAAGAAAGAGAAAAAATGGTCTTAGATTCAATGAAGATTTTCAGCGATCTGATGAAAGTGTACAAAGTAGAACATTACAGAGCCTGTGCTACAAGCGCAATGCGTGATGCTTCCAACGGAAAAGACATCATTGAAAAAGTGAAAAATACTTCAGAAATCAATATCGAAATCATTTCGGGAGATGAAGAAGCGACTTTAGTTTACGAAAACCACGTTGCAGAAGGTCTCGACAAAGACTTCGCTTATCTATATGTAGATGTTGGCGGTGGTTCTACCGAGTTGACGTTCTATGAAAATGATACAATGATTTACGAAAAATCTTTCAACATTGGAACCATCCGCCTTCTCAACAATCTCGTAACAGAAGACAACTGGCAAGAAATGAAAGAAGAAATAAAAGCCAACATCAGCAGCAAAAAACAGATCGTTGCCATTGGTTCCGGCGGAAACATCAACAAAGTCTTCTCAATGAGCAAAACCAAAGACGGAAAACCAATGTCTATTGCTTATCTGAAGAAAGCTTACAAAGAATTCAACGATCTTACCGTTGAAGAAAGAATGACAAAATATGGTTTCCGTGAAGACAGAGCAGATGTTTTGGTACATGCCTTGAAAATCTACAACTTCGTGATGCATTGGGCAGAAATCAACAAAATATATGTTCCAAAGATCTCGGTTGCGGATGGATTGATTCACAATATTTATGAGAGGGTTTCCGGGGAAAAATAATTATCTGGATCTTTGATTTAACATACTAGCCGGCTGCATTTTTTGTGACCGGATTTTTTCAGAAGCTTAATCCCGCTTTCCGTTATATCTTTTTTGCAGTTTCCATCGGCTACGCTCAGAAAACTGCAAAAAAGGATGCCACTTCAATCGGGGCTAAAAATGATCGTTTCCAATTCACAAGAAGTCTTACAGTCCTTAAATCTGGATAAGATAATTTTAAACTATCGTCAGTTCGAGTAAAAATTCTAAAAGAATTTTGTATCGAGAATTTTGTGAACTGCAGACAGCCCATCAATCAAAAACTTCTCGATACGATTTTTTCAAAATCTACTCGAAGTGACGAACCAATAAACAGAAATTCAGGTTAACTTTATAATTTTTATAAGCATAATCTTCACATATCAGATTTAAATTTTCATTAATCGTACTCTATTATTAAAGTAATTCTAAAGAAACAAACGTCATTCAAAACAACTAAAAAATAAACTTAAATGAAAGTAATTCTCACAGGAGCAACAGGAATGGTAGGTGAAGGAGTGTTAATGGAATGTCTTGAAAATCCTGATGTTTTTGAAATCCTGAGCGTCAGCAGAAAACCATCCGGGAAAAAACATGCAAAGCTGAAAGAATATCTCGTCCCTGATTTTTTAAAAATAAACCTTAACGACGAAAATTTAAAAGGTTACGACGCATGTTTTTTCTGCGCAGGAATCAGCAGCATGGGAATGAACGAACAAGATTACACCAAAATTACTTATGATACAACACTACATTTTGCAAAAGCAGTTTTAAATCAAAACCCTGAAAGCACTTTCAATTTTGTGTCAGGAGTTTACACAGACAGCTCCGAAAATGGAAAATTCATGTGGGCAAGAGTAAAAGGAAAAACCGAAAATAATTTACAGAAACTTGGTTTTAAAGCGGTCTACAATTTCCGTCCGGGGTTTATGAAACCGGTTGAAGGTCAAAAAAACGTAAAAATGCTTTTCAAACCTTTCGTCTGGTTTTTCCCGATGATTTCGCCTTCAAAAACATTATCGCTACATCAGGTCGGAGAAGCAATGATTAATGTCGTAAAACGAGGTTACCCCGAATCTGTTCTGGAAATCGAAGACATTAAAAATCTGGCAAACTGATTCAGGATTTGATACACACAATTAATCATTTGTTAAAGTTTAATTAAAACCCTCACAGAGAATAATCTTCATTTTTGCAACAATCTAAATATTGTAAAAATGAGGAACAAATACCTTTTAAGAAGTTTATTACCCATTGCTGCGTTGTTTCATGGCGCAGTTTCCGGACAGACTTTGATTCATTACTGGAATTTTAACAACAACGCTTCAGTTGCAGCTATTACAGCTCCCACTTCAACGCTTTTAAACGGATCTATCACTGCGGTTTCAACAGGAACGGGAAATACAGATACTTTCATTGATTTTGCAGGAGGAACATCACAAAACTTTAATGTTGAGAATTTAAACGCAAGAAACGGAGACCCTTCAGGTACACATTTGAGATACAATTATCCGATCAACGGGAATGTACAATTTAATTTACCAACCACTGGATATAATAATGTGGTTGTAAAATTTACAACAAGAAGGTCTGGTTCGGGAGCTGGAACGCAATCGTGGTCTTATTCTTTGGACGGAACTACTTTTATACCCTATCAAACCGTTACTACTTTAGATGCCAATCCGCAACTGGTTACTTTTGATTTTTCAACAATTTCGGGAGCATCAAACAACCCTAATTTTAAACTTAAAGTTCAGTTCGCAACAGGAGCAGGAGGAAATGTAGGAAACAATCGTTTTGACAATTTCACGGTTGACGCAACGGCAGTTGGTGGAGTTGACACTACTCCACCCACTGTGACCTATTTGCCTGCGAATAATGTAAACAACGCTTCTACAACAACAAATCCTACCATTACATTTAACGAAAATGTAAGACTGCTTGACAACTCAGCAATTACCGCCGCAAATGCTCAAAATTTAATCGAATTAAGATTAAGCAATGCAACAGGAGCAGTTGTTCCTTTCACTACAACTTTTGCTAATAATCAGATTACGGTAATTCCTACTGGAGGTTTGGTTCCGAATCAGGCGTATTATTTAGCATTAAAACCAAATATGGTAGAAGACACAAGTGATAATGCAGTGACAACGGCAACTTCTACAACTTTCACTACGGCAGGAACATCAATTTCATTAGATAAAACATTTGTAAAGGTTAACGAAAATTCAGGAACGTTGGCATTTAAGATCAATGTTAACAATCCTTCAAATGCAACGGTGAATCTGGTTGTAAAACCTGCACCTTTTAATACAGCAAACACCAGTGATTTTACTTTAGCAAATCAAACCATTAATATTACTCCGGCAACGACAAGCGTTACGGTTAATATTCCAATTATTGATGATACTTTGGAAGAACAAATGGCTGAATATTTTGTTTTAAGTCTTGAAAATCCTGTTGGAGCAACCATTTCCGGTGAAGCCTTATCTACTGTTTATATTGTTGATAATGATAAAGCAGCTCCGGTTGCATCAAATCAGGTTCAGTTAAATTATATCGGAAGCTTTGACCCTTCAGGAAATAGCACAAGCTCAACAGAAATTGTAGTTCACGATCCTGCAACACAAAGACTTTTCACAATCAGTTCTTTAACAGATGTTTTCGACATCATCAATTTTGCCAATCCACTTGCACCAACTGTAATTAGTACAGTAAATATGCTTCCTTACGGTGGAATCACAAGTATCGCCGTGAAAAACGGAATAATTGCAGTAGCTTCTCCAAACGGAACCAATGCACAAAGCAATGGATCTGTTGTTTTCTTCGATATTAACGGGACTTTCCTGAAGCAGGTTTCTGTAGGAGTTTTACCGGATATGATTACTTTTTCACCGGACGGAACAAAAGTAATGACGGCGAATGAAGGCGAACCAAACGATGCATACACAGTTGATCCGGAAGGCTCGATCAGTATTATTGACATTCCTTCATTAACTGTTGCTGGAATTCAGGCATTAACACAAACGAATGTAACTACACTTGGATTTACTCAGTTTAACGGTCAGGAAGCAACATTGGCTGCTTCAGGAGTAAGAAAAGTAAAATCTACAAGCACTTTGGCTCAGGATCTTGAACCTGAATACATCGCAATCAGCGCAGATAACCAAAAAGCCTGGGTTTCTTGTCAGGAAAACAATGCCGTGATTGAGGTAAATTTAGCTACAAAAACACTTACCAACATTTGGGGATTAGGTAAAAAAGACATGAGTCTTCCAGGAAACGGTTTTGATGCTTCTGATAACAACGGAGAAATATTAATCGCCAACTGGCCTGTAAAAGCTTATTACAATCCGGATGCAATGGCATCTTATCAAGTAGGAAATACAAACTATATCGTTACAGCCAACGAAGGAGATGAAAAAGATTTGGGAGGATTCAGCGAAAGAACTACTGTGGGTGCCGCAACTTACGGTTTAGATTCAACAGTTTTCCCAAATGCTTCAATTTTAAAATCTTCAAATAATTTAGGAAGATTCAGAGTAACAAGTGTGAACGGAAATACAGATGCCGATGCAGAATATGAGGAAATTCATGCTTTGGGAGCTCGTTCGTTCTCAATCTTCAATGCTGACACAAAACAAATCGTTTATGACAGCGGAGATCAGTTTGAAAGATATACTGCAGCCAATCATCCATTAATTTTCAACGCTGATAATGAAGCAAACGGCGCAAAAGCAAGAAGCCGTGCAAAAGGTCCGGAACCTGAAGGCGTAACTTTAGGAACGATCAACGGACAAACTTTCGCCTTCATCACATTAGAAAGAACGGGAGGTGTCATGGTATACAACGTAACAGATCCCAACAATGTAACATTTACAGATTACAAGCATTCCAGAAGCACTTCTGCATTTGGAGGTGATAACGGTCCGGAAGGAATTACATACATCGCTCCTCAAAATACAACAACAGGAAAAGGCTATGTAATTGTTGCCAACGAAATCAGCGGAACTTTATCAATGTACGAAGTTGCTCCTTCCCCAACTTTATCTACAGGAGAAGTGAAAACTGAAAAAGCAACATTCAATATCTTCCCGAATCCTGTAAACAAAGGAAATATATTGTATTTTAACAGAGCTCAAGGTTATGAATTGTACGATATGTCTGGAAAATTACTTGGAAAAGAAAAGAATGCTTTGACGATTGATACTTCAAAATTATCAACAGGAGTTTATTTAATCAAAACTTCTGAAGGACAGGTAAAAAGAGTAATTGTAAAGTAACTTTTATATATTTGATTTTAATGTAGCCTCGGTTTTTCCGGGGCTTTTTTGTTTAAGTAAATCTTGTGCAGTCAACCTTGTCAAGGTTTAGCCTGTGGTTTTCATTTATACAATACGGTTATTTAATAATAAGATTCGGTTCTAAACATAAACGATTCGGTTCAATACCTAAAGTTTCTGGTTCATAACGTATATTTTTCGGTTAATAACCGAAACCAACCTCTAAACAACCGAAACGATAGAGTAAAAGACCGAAAGAATATCGTTCAAAACCAAAAAAATTCGATACAATACCTAAACAAGTTTATCCTGAAGCAGAAATTTTCGGTTCGGAAGGTAAAATTCCCAGTGTGAGACCAAAACAGATCACTAATCAACCAAAACCACACTTTTCAGAACAAAAACGATTTTGTTAAAAGCAAAAAAAGACAGACTAAAAGCCTGTCTTCAAAAAATATATTAGGTATTTTTTATTCTACGTTCACTACTTTCGTAATCTCAGGAGCGTGTTGTTTAATGGTATTTTCTACACCCAGTTTCAGGGTTGAAAAGTTCAGAGAACAGCCAGAGCAGTTTCCCAAAAGCTTTACATAAACAGTATCTTCTTTCACATCAATCAACTCAATATCTCCACCGTCTTTGTTCAGAAACGGACGAATGCTTTCAAGAGCTTCCATTACCTTAGTTACAGTTTGTTCGTGTGCTATATTTGTCTCCATATTTGAATTTGGTTTTTCAAAAATTAATTTGAAATCATTATTTATTTTTTTGGTGAGCAACCTGCCATAGTCGTGATTTTCACGGCTTCTGTAGGCGGTAGAAATTTATTCCTTTCTACTAGACTCTCAACCATTTTTCTTGCAGTCTCTACATAGATTTCTGCAATTTTTGAATTTTCCTGAAGCGCTGCAGGTCTTCCTACGTCTCCCGCTTCTCTAATGCTCTGAATCAATGGAATTTCACCCAAAACAGGAATGTTCAAATCTTCAGCTAAATATTGTGCTCCCTGGTTTCCAAAGATATAATATTTATTGTCAGGTAATTCTTCCGGTGTAAAATACGCCATGTTTTCTATCAATCCAAGTACCGGAATGTTGATACTTTCCATCTGGAACATTGCAATTCCTTTTCTAACATCCGCCAAAGCAACGTGTTGAGGTGTACTTACAATCACCGCTCCCGTTACCGGAACTTCCTGAATGATTGATAAATGAATATCACCCGTTCCCGGAGGAAGGTCAATCAACAAGAAATCCAATTCTCCCCAAGCCGCATCTCTGATCATCTGGTTTAAGGCTTTTGAAGCCATTGGACCTCTCCAGACTACCGCCTGGTTTGCTCCTGAAAAATATCCGATGGAAAGCATTTTCACACCGTAATTTTCGATAGGCTTCATTAAGCTTTTTCCGTTGACGTCAACAGAAATTGGCTTTTGACCTTCTGTGTCAAACATTGTCGGAACAGACGGTCCGTAAATATCGGCATCTAAAATTCCAACTTTAAAACCCATTTTTGCTAAAGTCACGGCAAGATTGGCAGCAACCGTAGACTTACCAACACCACCCTTTCCGGATGCGATGGCGATAATATTTTGAATTCCAGGAATTTGTTTTCCTTTAATCTGACTTAGCTGAACTTCGCTCGGCTCGGGAGAAACTATTTTTAATTTTAAATTAATTTCTTCTCCAAATTCACTTGCAAAAGCCTGTTTCATTGCTGCCTCAAGCTTCTTTTTTTCGTGCATTGCCGGTGAATGAGCGGTCATGTCAATATACACATCGCTGCCCATTACCTGAAAGTTACTCACCAAATCATCTACTTCTATTTCTTTAAGGAAATCCTGAACCTTTTCTTTAGTCAACATAAAAATATAAATTGTCAACAAATTTACGGAAATTTTAGCTATTTAGAATCAATAAAGATGGCGATAGATAAATTCTTTTGTGGAACGAATTATTGTAGTATTTTAGGGGGATTTTAATTTTAAACTCATGCAAAAATTTTTCTTCATTCTTTTAGGATTGATTAGCCATAATTTATTTTCACAAAATTATTCGCAATACGTGAATCCTTTCATTGGAACAGGCGGTCACGGTCATACTTTTCCCGGCGCCATCGTCCCTTTCGGGATGGTTCAGCTTTCTCCCGATACAAGAATTGACGGAAGTTGGGACGGCTGCAGTGGTTATCATTATTCAGATTCGGTAATTTATGGATTTTCACATACACACTTAAATGGAACGGGAGTTTCTGATTACGGAGACATTATGTTGATGCCGACAATGGGAAATCCGGGACTGACTCCAAAAGAATATTCATCAAAATTTTCACACAAAAACGAGAAAGCAACGGCTGGATTTTATTCGGTTAAATTAGACAAACACAACATCGATGTACGTTTAACCACAACAAAAAGGGTTGGTTATCACGAGTACACATTTAACAAAGCCGGAAACGCCAATATTATTTTAGATTTAAATCACAGAGATAAATTGTTGGAAGGTGAAGTTAAAATTATCGATGATAAAACGATTGAGGTTTTTAGAAGAAGTGAAGCCTGGGCGACAAACCAATATATCTATGCAAGAATTGAGTTTTCTAAACCGATGCCTTGGAGCAGGAATGTGAAAGGAACAGAAAATCCACAAATAGGTTTTGTAACTGAGAAATTGACTGAACGGAAGATGGCGTTTTCGACAAAGGTCAAAAAAGGCGAGAAAATTCTCGTAAAAGTTTCAATTTCTCCTACAGATTACGAAGGTGCAGGAAAAAACATGCTGGCTGAAGGAAATTCAAATGATTTTGAAATCATTAAAAAACAAGCCGAAGCAGATTGGAACAAAGAACTTTCAAAAATTGAAGTAAAATCTTCTGACAAAGATAAACTTACCGTTTTCTACACGGCTTTATACCACGTTTTCACGCAACCCAATATCAATATGGATGTTGACGGAAAATATCGTGGAAGAGATAACAAATTTTACATGGCGAAAGATTTTGGATACTACTCCGTTTTCTCGCTTTGGGATACTTTCAGAGGAGCGCATCCTTTGATGACTTTAATCGACAGAAAAAGAACGGCAGATTTCATCAACACTTTCATTAAACAACGTGAACAAGGCGGAAGAATTCCTGTTTGGGAACTGGCTTCCAATGAAACGGAATGTATGATTGGTTACCATGGCGTTTCTGTGATTGCAGATGCGATGGCAAAAGGAATTACAGGTTTTGATTATGAAAAAGCGTTTGAAGCTTCAAAAAATTCGGCAATGAAGGATCTTTTTGGGTTAAACGCTTACAAACAGAACAACTACATCAGCATTGATGATGAGCATGAAAGCGTTTCTAAAACTGTAGAATATGCCTATGATGACTGGTGTATTGCTCAAATGGCAAAAATTTTAAACAAAAAAGAAGATTACGAATACTTCATGAAACGTTCTCAAAATTGGAAAAACCTTTACAATCCGAAAAACGGTTTTATGCAGGCAAGAAAGAACGGAAACTGGTATGAACCGTTTGATCCAAGTGAAGTGAACAACAATTATACGGAAGGAAATTCGTGGCATTACTCATACTCCGTTCCGCAGGATATTCCGGGATTGATCGAAGTACATGGCGGAAAAGAAAAATTTGAACAATTCATTGATGCGATTTTCTCTGCTTCTGATAAAACAACAGGAAGAGAACAAGTAGATATTACAGGATTAATGGGACAGTATGCACAAGGAAATGAGCCGAGTCATCACATTGCTTACCTTTATAATTTCGTTGATAAACCACAAAAAACGGAAGCGAAAATCAAATATATTCTTGATAATTTCTACAAAAATTCGCCAGATGGATTGATTGGAAATGAAGATTGTGGACAGATGAGTGCATGGTTTATTTTGAGTTCTATGGGAATTTATGCTGTAACTCCGGGGAAACCTGAATGGGAAACGGTGACACCTTATTTTGATGAAATTAAATTACATCTCGAAGATGGAACGACTAGAATTATTACTAAAAACACTCCGAAAAGTGAACTTAAACATTTAGGTTTTGAAAATGTAAAAGTTGCAAAAGATTTAAAATATCCTGAACAAACTGCTTCTCCGGTAATCGCTGCTGACAGACTTTTTGATTTTACCACTCAGGTAAAAATCACACCGTTGAACGAAAAAGATAAAGTCTATTACATAACGATGGATGAAAATGACGCCAATGTGAGAAAAACGTTTAAAGTCTACAAAGAACCATTTACCATCAATAAAACAACGCAAGTTTCTACATATGCTGAAAGAAATGGCGAGAAAAGCGGCATTACGACTGCGAATTTTAACAGAAGACCCAATCATTGGGATATTACCATCAATGCCAACGTTAATCCTCAATACACAGCAGGCGGAAAGTTCTCTTTAATTGACGGAATCAACGGTGATACCAATTGGAGAAAAGGAGAATGGCAGGGTTACCAAGGGCAAACTGTGGAAGCAATTATTGATTTTAAGTCTCCCCAACAGATCAGTCAGATTTCTTCAACGTACTTACAGGACAGCCGCGCATGGATTTTAATGCCTAAAAAAGTGGAATATTATGCATCAATGGATGGTAAAACTTTTATTCTTCTAAAAACTTTGGAAAATGACATTGATGCTAAAGACGAAAAAGTTCAGGTGAAAAATTTCTCGACTGAAGTTCTTCCGACAGAAGCCCGTTATCTTAAGGTAAAAGCATATCACTTCGGTAAACTTCCGGAATGGCATCAAGGTGCAGGTGGTGATGCTTACATTTTTGTGGATGAGATTTCTGTGAAGTAAGACTGATTTTTTTTTAATAAATAAACCTCTTTCGATTTGGAAGAGGTTTATTTATTTATTTATTTATTTATGATTATCGGTTTAGAGCAATAATGAAATAAATGGACCAAAGGTTTGTCATTGACTTCGTCGAATCTGCGATTTTGGAGGAATCTTCACATTATTATTTAAATACAGACGTTGTTAAGATTCCTCCGGAATGACAAAGGCTCTTCTGATTTTCCAATTTACTGCAAAGTTTGTCATTCCGGAGGAATCTCAGCTGCCCAAAAGAATCATTCTAATAAATAATTCCAAAAGTCTAAATTAGGATTAGCATTTCTTGTCAAATCAATATTTTTTTTTATATCTGCAAATCTTAAATAATTAAAGTATTAGATTCAAACTTAAATAAAATAAAATCAATTCATCTTCTCCGACCAATTCAATTCTTCAGGAAGCTCTTTATCTGAAAATTCGATATGAATCACTCTTCTTTTCTTTCCGTTTGTTGTTCGGTTCGAACCATGTAGAAGCAGTGGTTTCATGATCATAATACCACCTTTTTCTACGTTGCAAATATTTTCTGCCTCAACATTCCAGTCGATGTTTTCTGGTCTGTAAATTCCTTTTGCGTGAGATTTTGGAACTACTTTTAAGGCTCCGTTATTCTCATCAGTATCGTCTAAATGAATTCTTATCGTAAAAATATTTTCAAGAATATGTAAAGGTGGCTGAACGGCAAACTGATTTTGTTTTGTCGTCCAGGGTCCGAAGTTTTCCAGTTCAACTTTTTTATCAACTGAAATGGTCAGATCCTGATGATAAGCCACGTACCAGTTTGATTTTTCTGGTTTATCGAAGTAAATACTTTTAACGACAAAATAATTTTCGCCAAAAATTTCTTTAATAATCGTTTTTAAATTTTCATTAAAAATCAAATCTTTTACTTCATGAATTTCCTTTAAAAACTGTCTGATCGCAAAAAGATCTTCTGATTTCCTGAAGGTATCTTTTGAAGTGTCAATATTCTGAATGACTTCAATTATTTTCTCAATTTCTTCCTCAGAAAAAACATTGCTGATAACGGAAAATCCTTTATCAGCAATTGTATTTTTATGTTGTGGTAAATTCAACATTTTTATTTAAACTTTAGTGTTCTTAATTAAAATTGAAGAGTGTTCAAATTACTTATTACCAATTACACATTACTTATATCTTTACATATTTCCACCATGATTATCCAACTGTCCTTCCCATTTTGAAACGGCTGAAGTTGCTAAAGCATTTCCTAAAACATTCGTCATACTTCTCGCCATATCGCAGAAGTGATCAATTGGAAGAATTAAAGCAATTCCTTCCGGCGGAATTCCGAACATAGAGCAGGTTGCCACGATAATTACCAAAGAAGCTCTCGGAACTCCGGCAATTCCTTTTGAGGTTAACATTAACACCAAAAGCATGGTAATTTGCTGTCCGACAGTCATTTCAATTCCGTAGATCTGAGCGATGAAAATTGATGCAAACGTCATGTACATCATACTTCCGTCCAGATTGAATGAATATCCTAGAGGTAAAATAAATGACACTACTCTATTATTACAGCCAAATCTTTCCAATTCTTCAACCAATTTAGGGAAAACAGCTTCCGAACTTGTCGTCGAGAAAGCGATCAATAATGGTGATTTTATTCTTCTTAATAATTCAAAAAGTCGGTTTCCTAAAATTAAATATCCAACGATTAAAAGTACGAGCCACAAAACTGCTATAGCGAAGAAGAAATCTCTTAAATAAATGGCATAGACTTTAAAGATTTCAAAACCATTGGTTGCAACGACTGCCGCAATTGCACCCAAAACTCCAAGCGGTGCAAACCACATAATGTAACCTACCATTTTCAGAATTGCATGAGCTATAACGTCAAATAATTTGATAACAGGTTGAGCATATTCATCACCTAAATTAGCCAAAGCAACCCCAAACATAATAGAAAAAACCACAATCTGAAGGACTTCATTCGTTGCAAAAGCTTCGAATAAACTTTTAGGAATAATATGTTTCACAAAATCTTCCATTGAAAAACCTTTGCTTGATTTTAAAAGCTCATCCACAGAAGCTGCATCCTGAATAGGAAGCTTCGTTACGTGACCCGGCTCTAACCAATTCACTAAAATCAAACCGATGAAAAGCGAAACCAGTGAGGCAGAAATAAACCAAAGCATCGCTTTTGTTCCTACCCTTCCGATCATTTTGATGTCGCTCATTTTGGCAATTCCAACCACTAATGTGGTAAAAACCAGAGGAGCAATGATCATCTGAACCAATCTGATGAAAACGGTTCCGAGCAGTTTGATATTATCTGAAAATGGTTTTGCGCTTTCAGGATATTGAATGTGTACAAATCCTCCAATTGCCACACCTACGATAAGTGCAATAATGATTGCTATGAATAATTTATTCTGTCCTTTCATATATAGAGTTCAATTGCCACAAATATAATGGTTTTTCAATTGAAGCCTAAACTTATGTTAAAATTACTTAAAATTCACCAAACAAAAATTAATATACAGATAATGAAACGTTTAAAGTAAAACTCTGATATATTTATTCTTTTTTTAGATAAATGGTATAGATTTTATTATTACATTTGAGTCTAATTAAAAACATTAAATTAAATCAATTATGAAAAAAACAATCGCAATTTCTGCCTTAGCTTTGGCAGTATCGTTTGGATCTATTTCGTGCAAAAAGAAAGTTTCTGATGCTGATCTGCAAACTTCAGCAACGACAATTGTAGCAGCTAATCCTTCAGCAACTGTAGAAGTAAAAGAAGGTGTAGCTCATTTAGGAGGAACATTTGCTTCGCAAGCTGAAAAAGATGCAGCTATTAAATCTCTTAAAGAAATTAAAGGTGTAAAAGACGTACACGATATGGCAACTATTGCTGAAGTAGCTCCACCTCCACCACCGGTAGAAACTACTGTTGCTGTAGATCCTATGGTTCAGCAGAAAGTAAAAGATGCTTTGAAAGATTTTCCATCTGTAAATGTGGAAGTAGTAAACGGAGAATTGACGCTTACAGGAACTGCATCTTCTGCTCAGGCTAGAAAAATCAAAGAATCTGTGGATGCTTTGAAAGTTGGAAAAGTAAACTATAATTACACTGTAAAATAATTAGAGATGAGCACATTACAAGATAAATATTCGAGTGTAGTTTCTGCAGCTCAGTCTGCGGGAGTTTCAAATTTGCAGGTTCAGGAGCAGGACGGAATTCTTTATGTTTCGGGAAACGCTTCTAATACTGCAGCAAAAGATGCAGTTTGGAATGCTTTAGGAGCTATCGATTCTACTTACTCAGCTTCAGACATCAACATTGATGTACAGGTAGCTGGTTTAGCAGCAGGAGCAACTTTAACTATTGCTACAGAAGATTCTAACCTGAACATCAGACAAGAGCCTTCCACGGAAGCTGCTGTTGTGGGTAAAGCGGCAAAAGGTTCATCAGTAACATTAGTAGAACAGACTTCTGACGACTGGTGGAAAGTGAAAACTGCCGACGGACAGGAAGGTTACGCATACTCAAGATATTTAAGAGCATAAGTTTCTCAAAAACTCACGCTTTTTAGAAATATTTAACATTTGACATCCCCAATTGGGGATGTTTTTTTTATACTTTTGCGCCATCAAAAAAAAATAGATGAAGAAAATTTTATTGTTGCTGTTCTTTGTTTTCAACGCAGTTATTCTCAATGCACAAAAGTTAAACATCGACGGAAAAGTATCAGACTTCGAAAAAAAACCTGTAGAAAATGCTACCGTTTATCTTCTCAAACAAAAAGATTCATCAATCATCAATTACACCGCGACCAACCGCGAAGGGAAATTTTCTCTGAAAGCTGACGAAGTAAAGGAGCCGACCGTTCTGAAAATTGATGCTGATAAACTTATTTCCTTTTCAAAAAAATACGAGTCAATTACCCAGTCAATGTCATTAGGTGATATCGAACTGGAAAAAAATTCTGTTTTCAATATTGAAGAAGTCAAAATTTCTGCTTCTCCTGTTAAAATCAAAAAAGATACGATTGAATTTAATGCTTCTGCGATCAAAGTTCGTCCGGACAGTAAGATTGAAGAGCTTTTAAAACAAATTCCGGGAGTGGAAATCAGCAATGAAGGGAAAATTACCGTTAACGGAAAAGAAGTTGACCAAATCATGATCAACGGAAAACCGTTCTTCGACAAAGACGGAAAAATCGCTTTACAGAATCTCCCTGCAGATATTATTAAAAACATTCAATTTACAACGACCAAAACCAAAGAAGAAGAACTCAGCGGAAAAACTGCCAAATCAAATAATACGACAATCAATTTTAATATTGATGAAAAGAAAAACAAAGGTCTGATCTCAAGACTTACATTGGGCTATGGTTCAGACAAAAGATATGAAGGAAGCGGACTTTTAAGTTACTTTAAAAAGGATACCAAAATAAGTCTTCTTGCATCATCCAACAACATCAATTCTCAAGGATTTTCAAATGATGAGGTTTTCGACAGTATGGGACACGGAAGAAATTCATGGCTGATGCAGGGCGGAAGCGTTATGACCGTTGGCGGAACAACATTTTATAATCAGGGTGGAAGCGGAAATACCAAAGGAATTCAAAGATCAACCACAGTAGGTTTTAACTACAGTGATAAACTGTCTAATGATGCTGATCTGGAAACTTTAAGTCTGATGCATTCAGATAATAATCTTAAAACCAGGTCTAAAGTTTCACGAACAACTCTACTTCCTGACTATACTTTAAAAACCAACTCGGAAAGCAATGGTGAAAATGATAACAGACAGTATAATTTTGATACATCAGCAAGAATAAAACTGGATTCTTTAACCAGCATCTATTTCTCTCCGTCATTTTCGCGAAATGAAGGCTTTAATTTTAACAATTCAAAATCAAGCACATTAAGAGATGATCTTCTTCTGAATGAAAGTGATGCTTACACTAGTACAGATTCTGAAAGCAATTCATTCACTCCGAACATTTATTTTTCTAAAAAATTTAAGAAAAAAGGACGGTCTGCGTATGTCAATATGAATTCTACGATCTCTGAATCAAAAAAAGATCAATTAAACAAATCTCAAACTTTATTCTATCAAACGAGTGAGCCCAACGATATTAGAAATCAGCTTTCAAAAAACAAAACTCAGACAAACAGCTACAGATTCAGCGCAGGATATTCTGAACCATTATCCGATTCGACATCAATAAGTCTTAGTTTAAACTATGAAAACAATGTTGACCGAAATCTGAGAGAAGTAAATGATTTTGATCAAAACACAGGTCAATATTCCAATTACAATATGGGATTATCCAACAGAATGAATCAAAAAATCGACAAAATCAGTCCGGAATTAGTCTATGAAATCAATAAAAACAAACTGAATTTGTGGGCAACCGCAGATCTTGACATTTCAAATATGAGAGTTAATTCTGTATTTGATGGAAAACAATATGATCTTCAGAAAAACTTTGCACTTCCTGGTTATAATTTTAATGTGCAGTATCAGTTTTCGCAAAACAAAAGATTAAGCTTTTACAATTACTCAGATTTTACAATTCCTACTGCGGAGCAACTTACCCCTTATGTAGATCTTGCTAATCCGTTGATCGCTTATCAGGGTAATCCCGATCTAAAAAACTCCTGGCGAAATCAGGCTTATCTTTATTTTAACAATTTTAATATGATAAAAAACATCAGCTATTATATTAATATTGGTTTCACATATGGTAATAATGATGTGGTGAACTATTCGTATTTCGATGATTCGGGGAAACAATTTGTGACCTATGCTAATGTGAGCGGGAATAAAAACCTGAATTTTGGCGGCGGGTTTACCAAAACATTTAAATGGAAAGAAAATAAACTTACACTCAACCCAAGATTCAGCATGAATTACGGATATAATCGAGGTTTTATTAATTCGGTGCAATATACCAGTGATTCTTACACTATCAATCCCGGATTTAACCTTACCTATGAAATTAAAGACAAAATTACTATAAAACCCTCATACAAAATCGGTTACAATTTTTCAGATTACACCAACTATGATATCGGAAGAGTGCAGACTACAAATCAGGTCGTAAAACTTGAACTTACCAACTATATTTTTAAAACAAAACTCGTCTTTGGCAACGATTTTGAATACAACACCAACTCAAACATAGCACCAGGTTTCAAAAGAGATTTTTACTTCTGGAATACGAGTTTGGGATATTCATTTTTCAACAAACAGCTGACTGCAAAAGTGAAAGTATATGATATTCTGAATCAAAATCAAAGTGTAAGAAGAACCATTATGCCTGCTTATTTTGAAGACCGTGAAGATCTTATTCTGAAACGTTATGTGATGTTTTCATTGACGATGAAGCTTAATAAGTTTGCAGGTAAAAAAATGGAAACCAAATAGCGACCAAACCCACTTTTATATATATTTGAAATGATCAGGAGAGATTCTGGTCATTTTCTTTTTTAAATTAAATGGAGATATTTATTTTAATAAATTAGCAACAAATTTCAACTATGAAGATTCCTTTTTCAATTGTACTTATTTTCTTTCTTATTTTAGGAAAATCTCAAAACCCGGCGCAGGCAGAAAGCTTCGTGAAAGATAATTTCACCAAAAAAGAATTTTACATTACGATGCGTGACGGCGTAAAACTTTTCACAGCTGTTTACATTCCGAAAGACATTTCAAAAAAGCAAAAATATCCATTTTTAATGCAAAGAACCTGCTACAGCATTGCACCTTACGGAGAAAACGAATACAGAACCAAGCTTGGTCCCAATCAATATTTGATGAAAGACAAATACATTTTTGTTTTTCAGGACGTGAGAGGAAGATACATGAGCGAAGGAACTTTTACCAATATGACTCCGCAGGTTGAGCGGAAAACAAAAAAAGATGTCGACGAAAGCACTGATACGTATGATACGATAGACTGGTTGATCAAAAACATCAAAGACAACAACGGAAAAGTTGGTCAATACGGAACTTCATATCCGGGATTTTACACTGCAGTAGGAACTTTGGCGCAACATCCAGCTTTGGTGGCTTCTTCACCTCAAGCTCCGATTTCAGATTTCTGGAATGACGATTTTCTTCACAACGGAAAATTTATGTTGGGTTATTTCAGAACGTTTCCTGTTTTTGGAGTTCAAAAAACTAAGCCTGAACAAAAAGCATGGTATTCTGATTCTATGATTAAATCTACATCAGAAGACGGTTTGAAATTTTATAGAGAATTAGGAACTTTGAAAGAAGCTTACGACAAATATTACAAAGACAACTTCTTCATAACCGAAATTATGAATCATCCGAATTACGATGAATACTGGCAAAAAAGAAATCTTCTCCCTCACCTGAAAAATGTAAATCATGCGGTAATGACTGTCGGAGGCTGGTTTGATGCCGAAGATCTTTCAGGACCTTTAAATATTTACAAAACGATTGAAAAAACAAGTCCGAAAGCTAAAAATACAATCGTCATGGGACCTTTCTCACACGGCGGATGGTCAAGAGAAGAAGGAAAACATTTCCATAACCAAATTTATTTTAGAGACAGCATCGCAACGTATTATCAGAAAAATATTGAGACTAAATTTTTTAATCATTATTTAAAAGGAAATACAAAAGAAGACGCAGGTTTGCCGGAAGCTTTGATGTACGACACCGGAGCCAAAGAATGGAAAGAATTTGCACAATATCCTCCGAAAAACACTCAGAAAGTCAATTTCTATTTGGCAAACGGAACATTGAAAAATTCCCCACAACAAGGCTCTTCGGAATATTACAGTGATCCGAATAACCCTGTTTTAAGTTCTGACAATCTAAAAGACTTTAACGGTTTTACTCCAAGAAATTATATGTCGGAAGACCAGAGATTTGCAGTCGGAAGACCTGATGTTTTGACTTTCACAACAGATGTTTTGACAGAAGATATGATTTTCGCAGGAGAAATTATGGCTAAATTAAATATCGCTTCAACTTCTACTGATGCAGATTTTGCTGTGAAATTAATCGATGTTTATCCGGAAGATTTTAAACCTGTTGAGAAAAAAGAAGGTATTATTTATGGAAATTATCATCAGATGGTAAGAAGCGAAATTATGCCGGCAAGATTCAGAAATTCGAGAGAAAAACCTGAAGCTTTAGTTGCTAATCAGAAAACTGCAGTGAATTTCAGATTGCAGGATGTGGTGCATACATTTAAAAAAGGGCATAAAATTCAGATTCAAATTTCTTCAACCTGGTTTCCGCTTTTCTCGGTGAATCCACAAAAGTTCTTAGACAATCCGAATATGGCGAAAAAGGAAGATTATACGAAAGCTTTTATTAAAGTTTTTGAGGATTCTGCGATTGAAGTTGAGGTTTTGAAATAAATTTTAAAAAGCTGTTCGTTTTGAACAGCTTTTTTTTCGCATCAACTTATCCACTCAGTTTGTCATTCCGTAGGAATCTAGGTTCATTTTGTAGAGATCGAATCGTAAAAATCCCTGTTGAGATTCCTACGGAATGACAAACTGAGTGGATAATATTAATGTTATAAAATCTTTACACTTAAAATCAATCCTTAATTGTTCTAAACGTCAGATTCACTCTCGGAGTTGTCACTTTTTTGGTTGGCGGAAGTCTGTGAAGCCAGTTTTCCTGAGTTGTCCCTTTCATCACGAGTAAACTTCCGTTTTCAAGCATCACATCAATTCTTTCTTTAGATAATTTATGTTTAAAAGAAAATTTACGTTCTGCTCCGAAAGTTAAAGAAGCGATTGCACCGTGTTTTTTAAGATCTTTTTCGGCATCACTATGATAAGCCATTCCCTCGCTTCCGTCATGGTATAAATTTAGCAGACATGAATTGTAGGTTTCACCTGAAGCTTCTTCACATTTTTGTTTTAATTCTAACAATTCGGAAGTCCAGAGTTTTGCGTATTTTGTCCGGTTGGAATAGGTGTATTCAAACTCTTTTTCACCAAACCATGCAACTTTTCGTTTAGTAATAATCAGTTTTCCAAAAATAACAGCCTCATCATTTTCCCACGGAATTTGACTGAATAAATACTGATAATATTTTTCGCATTCAGCATCAGAAAAAATTTTGCCATAATATTCTGCATTTCCGTCTTTGGGAAGAATATTGATGGGGAAATCTTGTATTTCTTCAAATAAATTGTTCATGATTAAACTAAAATTAATTACCTATTTATCAAAACTTAGTTTGTCATTCCATATGAATCTAAGCAATATTATTTTTTTAACTGTTGAGATTCCTGCGGAAATCGCAGATTCGACGAAGTCAATGTCAAAAAGCCGAATATTTTTTAAATAAAATCATCAGAATAAACCTGCGAACTTTCCCACCCAATCATCAACTGTTTCCTGTCACTTCCCCACATATAGCCGCCAATTTTTCCCGAAGATTGTATCACTCTGTGGCAAGGAATTAAAAATGCAACCGGATTACTTCCAATCGCAGTTCCGACTGCTCTTGAAGCTTTTGGATTTCCGATTTCATTGGCTAAATTTCCATAAGTTGATAATTTCCCAAGTGGAATTTTTAGTAAACTTTCCCAGACTTTGAGCTGGAAATCGGTTCCTTTGAGATGAAGTTTTATCGTATTCAGCTTCGTCCAGTCTTTATTAAAAATGGATAATGCATTTTGCTGAAACTCATTCTTTTTTTCAAAAAAAGATGCATTGGGAAATTTATTTTGTAAATCTCTCAATGCATTTTCTTTATCTTCTTCGAAAGCCATGTAGCAGATTCCTTTTTCTGTGGAAGCTGTAATGATTTTTCCAAATGGACTTTCTGAAAAACTGTAATTGATATTTAAATTTTTACCGCCGTTTTTATATTCTGCAGGCGACATTCCTTCAATCTTCACAAATAAATCGTGCAATCTGCTCGTGCTTGAAAGTCCGGTCTCTAAAGCTGCATCAAACAACGTGGCTTTTTCTTCTTTCAGTAAACTTTTTGCGTGTTCAAGACTAATGAACTGCAAAAATTTCTTCGGACTTGTTCCTGCCCAATCCGTAAATATTTTCTGAAAATGTGCCGGACTTAAATTTACTTTTTCAGCAACCTCGTCCAAATTTGGCTGATTTCTGAAATTGATTTTGATAAACTCGATCGCTTTGGCAATTCTCTGATAGTCTATTTCGTTTTGTATGGACATTTACTTTTGTTTTATATCACAAATTTCCAAAGAAATCCTGAATAAAAAAATCCGTTTCCTGCGGAATTTTAGTCTCTGTTGATGTGATAATATGCCAACATTTTATAATACAGTTTTGCCGCTAAAAATGCACTTGGTTTTGAATAAGCAGAATCCATTAATTCAACAATATCAAAAGCAACAACGTTACATTTTTCGAAAACTTTTCTTAATAATTCCAATGTTGGATACCATTGTAAACCACCTGGTTCCGGAGTTCCTGTTGAAGGTGCGATTGACGGATCAAAAGCATCCAAATCGATTGTGATATAAACATTTCCTGAAACTTTTTCTAAAACATCATTTACCCAGTTTTCGTTATTGGCAATTTCGTGAGCGAAAAACACTCTTCCTTCAGGTAAATATTCAGCTTCCTCAACATCCATAGAGCGGATTCCGACCTGAACCAGATTATGTTTCTGGTTTGCTTCAAAAACCGCACAAGCATGATTGGAAGTAGAACCATGGAACTCAGGACGAAGATCTGTATGAGCATCCAATTGTAAAACCGTCAGATTTTCAAATTTCTCTCCAACCGCACGAATCGAACCGATAGAAACTGAATGCTCACCACCAAATAGCGTAAATAATTTATCTGTTGCCAAAAGCTCTTTTGTTTTCTGATAAACCGCTTCTGTCATTGCCTCAGGAGTAGAGTTTTCTGAAACTTCTCCTGCCATGTAAACTCCTTCAAGATAAGGCTCTGTTCCTGTTTCTATGTCATATAGTTCCATATTTTCGGAAGCTTCTAAGAACAATTCCGGACCTTTGTCGGCACCTTTTCCCCAGGTTGACGTTCCGTCGTAAGGAACCGTTACCAAAACTACTTTTGAATTTTCTAATGAAGCATTTTCTTCAGGAATTCCTGCGTATGTTTTCATAATGTTTTTAAAGTTAAATGATTTTTGCAAAGATAGTAAAAGATGGAAGCTGGGAGTTGGAAGCTTGAAATTTTTGCAGTGAAAAAATAAATTCGTATTAATTTTTAAAACTCTCGTTGATTTTGCTGATTTTACTTTTAAAACAAATTTCCGAAATATGTATATCTCTTAAGCTACAAGCATCCAACTCCCAGCATCCATCCAAATTTCCTACCTTTGCAAAAATTTAAAACATGTCATTAAAAGCTGTGCTGTTCGATATGGATGGCGTTATTGTAGATACAGAACCTTTGCACAGAAAAGCGTATTTCAAAACATTTAATCAATTGGGAATTGAAGTTTCTGAAGAACTTTACACCTCCTTCACTGGTGCTTCCACGAGAAAGGTTTGCGAAACGTTAATTCAAAAATTCAATCTTTCTCAAACTTTTGAAGAAATTGCCGGCATCAAAAGAGCACACTTCAAAGATTATTTTTATCATGATGAAGAGTTTGATTTAATTCTTGGAGTAAGAACATTAATTCAACATTATTACGAAAACGGAATTACTTTAATTTTAGCATCTTCCGCAACGATGACCACCATCAATATGGTTTTTGAGAAATTTGAATTAGAAAAATATTTCAGCGGAAAAATCAGCGGTGCCGATTTAAAGGAATCAAAACCACATCCTGAAATTTTTATGAAGGCAGCAGAAATGGCTGGTAAACCAATTGAAAACTGTATGGTCATTGAAGACTCCACCAACGGAATTTTGGCAGCTCATCGTGCTAATATTTTCTGTGCGGCATACAAAAGTCTGCATACACATAATCAGGATTATACTCTGGCAAATATAATTGTATCAGATTATTCTGAATTGGAAGTTGATAAGATTTCAAAGTTCTTTTGAATAAAAAGACAGCTCTCAAAAATCTGAGAGCTGTCTTTTTAAAATTGCAAACTGTTCGTCGCCTTCGTTTAGAGTGCTTCAGTTATTTAGTAGCCTAATATTTTCAAAATATCTTCCGGTTCCTGTCTTTCTCTAAAGATTTCATATTGAAATTCTCCATTTTCATCTTTCTGAATCAGAATATGTCTCGGTTGAGGCATCAAACAGTGATGAACTCCACCGTAGCCGCCAATAGTTTCCTGATAAGCTCCAGTGTGGAAAAAACCAATATATAAAGGTTTCGTATCACTGAAAACAGGTAAATAAATTGCATTCGTATGCTGTTCAGAATTATAATAATCATCTGAATCACAAGTTAATCCACCTAAGAAAACTCTTTCATAAGAATCTTCCCAACGGTTTAACGGAAGCATGATAAAGTGTCTTGAGATCGCCCAAGTATCAGGAAGTGTAGTCATGAAAGATGAATCGATCATGTTCCACTTTTCTCTGTCGTTCTGACGTTTCTGAGAAATAATTTTATATAGATTTGCGCCACTTTCACCAACTGTAAAGCTTCCAAATTCAGTATAAATATTGGGTTCTTCTACTCCTTCCTCTTCACAGAATTTTTTGATCTGAGAAACAATTTCTTCTACCATATATTGGTAATCATAATCGAAATTTAAAGAAGTTTTGATTGGAAATCCACCACCGATATTTAATGAATTAACTTCCGGAGCAATTTTCTTCAAACGTGCATATACACGAAGACATTTATACAATTCATTCCAATAATACGCTGTGTCTTTGATTCCGGTATTGATGAAAAAGTGAAGCATTTTCAGTCTTGCATTCGGATGTTCCGCAATTTTCTGACTGTAATAAGGAATAATATCTTTATATCCGATTCCTAATCTTGAAGTATAGAATTCAAACTTTGGCTCTTCTTCGGAAGCAATTCTGATTCCGATGTCGAATGTTGTGTCAATGCTTTCCGTTAATTTATCCAATTCACGATAATTATCCAGAATCGGAGTGATGTTTTCAAAACCACTATTAATCATATCTGAAATTTTCGCCAGATAATCATCCGTTTTGAAACCGTTGCAGATCACTTCAATATTTTTATCAACCTTACCTTCATTGTAAAGCGATTTTACAATATCCATATCATAAGCCGAAGACGTTTCGATAGAAATATCGTTCTTCAGGGCTTCTTCAATTACAAATTTGAAATGGCTGGATTTTGTACAGTAACAGTATCTGTAGTTTTTTTTGTAATCGATTTTCTCAAAAGCTTCTTTGAACCAGCCTTTTGCTTTCTGGATATTCTGAGAAATCTTCGGGAGGTAACTTACCTTAAGAGGTGTTCCAAACTTTTCAACAACCTCCATCAAAGGAATATCGTGAAAAGACAAATTGTTCTCAGAAACATTGAATTCTTCCGTTGGAAAATACAATGTCTGATCAATAAGTTCCGAGTATTTTATTTTCATTTTCTGACAAGTGAATTAAGAATGCAAAATTGCTAAAAAAGATTGATTTTTTAGTTTTAAATTTTCTTAAAGTTTTCACAGATTTGAAATTACCCGTATCGTTATTTTCTATGTAAAAATCAGAGATAATTCTTTCCGATAAATACCAGCAAATCTCCTTTTTCATATTGGATAAAAACTTCGTCCTCAATTGCAAAATTTCTCGTTCCGATTCTTGACGTAATACTCAGATTTTCATCAGTTAATGACCAATTTAAACCTTTAGTTGTCACATTTTCAACCGTTGGAAAAGGATACAGTGAAATGAGTTTATTTTTGACATTTTTTAAAACAACATTTTCGGAAATAAAAAAATATTCAGAAAACTCATCATAAAATTTTATGTTTAAAGTATTTTTAAATGAATAGGCAACTGTTAGATTTCCTAAAAAATGATCCTGCTCTCCTCCACTTCCACCAAAAACATCAATATTTTTAAAGCTTTTTTCTGAAATAAGTTCCAAAGCTTTATGAAAATCTGTCTTTTCCTGATCCGGAGTATATATGAATTTGTCTTCATAAATGTTTTCATCAACACCTGAATGCGAATCAAAATCGCCGGAAATAAAATCCAGTTTTTCTAATGGGAAATTAAGATTTTTCAGATAATGAAAAGCACCGTCTGTACACGCTATGAGATTATAGTTTTCTGGATTGGGAAGTGACTTTGGTACATCACCATTGATGAAAAGAAGTGCTTTATCTTTCATTCGGGTTCCAGTATTCTTCCGGTTCGTCGTTGATTTTTGAAATATATCTTGCTAAAACAAAAAGATAATCTGAAAGTCTGTTGAGATACTTTATCAATTCTGGACGCACTTCTTCAGATTCATTTAAAAAAACCAAAGAACGTTCGGCTCTTCTGCAAATCGTTCTCGCAGCATGCAAAAATGTTGCAGATTTTCCGCCACCGGGAAGAATAAAGTATTGTAATGGCTCGAGTTTTTCTTCAAAAGCATCCATCCAGTTTTCCAACTCTTCGATTTCTTTATCTGTAATAATTAAAGGAAGCCGGGATTTTCCATTTGCCAACATCAGTTTATCAACCGGGGTTGCTGCTTCGGAGCCAACCGTAAACAAATCAAACTGAATTTTCTTTAATTGTATTAAAACCTCATCATCAGTAATATGGCTTTTTGAAATTCCGATGAACGAATTGAGCTCATCAATGTTTCCGTAACTTTCTACTCTCGCACTCGCCTTGGAAACACGGGTTCCGCCGTACAAAGCGGTTTGTCCTTTGTCACCTGTTTTGGTGTAAATTTTCATATGTAAATTTTCATTGTCTTTAAAAGCCATACGCAATCATGGCGATTTCATAAGACTAAAATAGTTTATTTTGTACAATTTCAAAAGTAAAAAACAGGAAAGCTTTAGAAACTAAAAATAAATTCCCAGTTACACATCATAAAAAAGACCGGTTAATAAAACCGGTCTCATTCAAAATTATTTATCTACCTCTACATATTGTAAAACGGTCTGATTTTTCGGATTGTAGATGATTGTACTGCTGTTTGGAAATCTTTTTAGCTTATAATATTCTATACTCTGATCATTTTTCATATCTTCAAGAAAACCTGTATCAACAGTATTTTCGGGAAGAAATTTCTCAACTAAACTTATTTTATCTACAATACTTTGTCCGTCAATTCTCCGGACTTTCTGATCTGATTTGCTTTCATCAGTTGTTAGCTGGTTTTCCAAAAAAGGAATTAATACAGCTTTGTCGGCTTTATATTTAAAAATAAACCCTTCGGTACCATTCGGAAATTTAAAAGTTTTTCCTTTTGCTTCCGAAATCATATTAGTTCCGGCATTTTTAAAAACATCATCAAATTTAACATCCTGTGAGTGAGTTAGCGAATTAATCGATTCACTAACAGTTTCTTCCATTACTTTCTGAGCTTCTTGCTGTACTTTTTCTTTAGTCTGCTGTACGGTTTCATTGATTTTGTCTTCTACTTTATTACATGACAGCACAGTAAAACCAATGATTCCTGCAACAATAATTCTTTTCATTTTTTAATCTAAATTTTAAAGTTGAGCATCAATTTCGCTGCCAATTATTTACTTAACGCAAACTGATGAATTTTATTTAACAATTAAAGAAAAAAAAATTAAATCCCAAAAAACCTACTGACAATCTGTTGTCATAACGTCGACTTACCTTTGTCTTAACATTAACAAATAAAATTAAATATTATGACAACTACAGCAACAGCAACGAAACAGTTTATCTCTTCAGCACAATTATTAGAACATTGGCAAGGACATAGAAACCTCACCAGAAGAGTGATCGAGATGTTCCCTGAAAAAGATTTATTCGAATTTTCCATCGGCGGAATGAGACCATTTGCGAAATTGGCAGTTGAATTGATCAGCATTGCCGGTCCGGGTTTGAGAGGAATTGTAGAAGCGCAAATCGAAGGATTTTCAGAGGAAGCTTTTCAACCAAAAACTAAAGAAGACATCCTGAAAAAATGGGACGAAGAAACCGAAGTAATCAACCATTATTTCAATCAGATTTCAGAAGAAAAATTTCAGGAAACTTTTAATTTATTTGGTCAGTATGAGTTTCCGGTTTATCAGAATATTCTTTATTTCGTTGACAATGAAGTTCATCACCGTGGACAGGGATTTGTTTACCTGAGAGCTTTAGGAATTGAGCCACCTTTTTTCTGGGAAAGATTTAGCATTTAATCAACTTAAAAAAAGCTTTCGGAATTTTTCTGAAAGTTTTTTTGTTAAAATCTATACTATCGTCACTTCGAGTAGATTTTGAAAAAATCGTATCGAGAAGTTTTTAATTAATGTCTTTGTTTGAAAGAGATTTTGTGAAGGGTTCAGTAGTTCTCGATACATTTTTTTCCATTTTGTTTCTTAAAACACTCAAACTGACGTGGAGTTTTTATTTAACTAATTAGATTAATAGGAGAAATTCTCTGATTTTCTTTTTAAAACCATCTTTTAAATTCTTTCTGAAATTCTATTAATTAATTTTTTCATTTTTACCTTTAACAATTCCGGTTCCAGAATTTCGGCATAATCTGCAAAAGTAATCAGCCAGCGCGGGAAACCCTCATCAATCCATTCCGTTTCAAAGGTCATCTCGATGCCTTTTTCGGTTTCTTTTTCTTCAATCAATCCGTAATAGCTTTTAGAATTAATTAAATATCCCATTATTTTTTTATCGACCAACAATTTTACTTTTGTGATGTTTTTTGATGCAATTCTTCGATGGTCGTTGATTTTTCCGTATTCCTGAGAAAAAGCGATTTCTGTTTTAGAAATCTTCAAAATCCTGTCGACTCTGAACTGTCTGAAATCTTTCCTCAAGGTGCAAAAAGCCATGATGTACCAGTAAGTAAATTCATAAAAAATTCCAACGGCTTCGATTACACGATTTGAAACTTTTCCTTCAACACTTTGATATTCAATTGAAAGTTGTTTTTTCTCGGCAATACTTTCCAGAATAATCGGAATCACATTTTTTATAGAATCATCAGATTTCGGACTGTAATCAAAAATATCAATCTGATTTTCAATATTCTGAATTAAATTTTTATCAGAATGCCTCAATACCGAACGCAGCTTTTCCATTGCCGTCTGATAATAATTTCCCAAACTTTGATGCGAAAATTTTTGCATCAGTTTTTCTGCGGTAATGAAACTTAAAACCTCCTCTTTTGTAAACATCACGGGCGGAAGTTTGTAACCATCCATCAGAGAATAACCGCTTCCCGCTTCGCCAATAATCGGAATTCCAGCGTTTTCAAGCGTTTTGATGTCACGGTAAATTGTTCTTATACTTACTTCAAATTTTTCAGCCAAATCTTGTGCACGTACCAATGGTTTCGATTGTAATTGCGTGAGAATTGCAGTTACCCGATCTAGTTTTTTGAGATAATGATCGTTCATTGAATTTATTTGTAGGTTTTTATCAGACGATCCAGATTTAAACTTCTTGCCGAAGCATCAAAAATCTCTCTGTACGATCCGTCTTTTTCAAAAAGTTCGTCGTGAGTTCCGCTTTCTACCACCTCTCCTTTTTTCATCACATAAATTTTATCTGAATCTAAAATCTGAGAAAGTGAATGAGAAATAATCACAACCGTTCTTCCTTCTTTGATGGCATCCAAAGAGTTTTTAATCTGCTCAGTTGCGATCGCATCCAGACTTGCAGTCGGTTCATCCAGAAAAATGATCGGGGGATTTTTTAAGAATAATCTTGCGATGGCTATTCTCTGTTGTTGTCCGCCAGAAAGTTGGGTTGCATCATGATTGTATTTTTGAGGAAGATCCATAATCTGATCATGGAGATAGGCTTTTTTTGCAGCTTCCTGGATTTCTTCAAAACTTGCATTCATATTTCCATAACGGATGTTGTCCTCAATACTTCCCTGAAAAATATGATTTTTCTGCAACACCAAACCGAGATCATTCCTTAAGTAAGAGTTTTCAAAATCATTTAAATCAACTTTATCTAACATAATTTTGCCTGAATCGGGAAGGTAGAATTTACATAAAAGATTGATAATCGTAGATTTTCCTGCTCCGCTTAAACCGACCAAAGCAGTCGTTTTACCGTTTTCAATCACCATCGAAACATTATTCAAAGCTTTTGTACCGTTCGGATAAGTGAAGTTGACATTTTTTAATTCAAAATTTCCTGTGATTTTGTTTTCAATGAAAGTTCCGTTGGGTTCCTCTTCGTTTTCGGCATTTAAAATATCAAAATATCCTTCAGCATAAATCATCGCATCATTCATATCATCATAAATCCTGTGCAACTGCCGAATCGGTGCCGAAACATTATTAAATAACATAATATGAAGCATGATTGCACCGATTGTCATTTGCTGATCCAAAACCAGATAAACCGTTAAAAGTATAATTAAAACCACTCCGAACTGCTCGATAAAAGTTTTCAAACCGTCATAGATAAAATTGGTTTTTCTTGTAAACATCTGGCTTCCCATCAACTGCATCTGAAGATCATACTGTTTTTTGCCTTCAAATTTTTCACGGACAAAACTTTTAATGACCATAATTGAATTGATCAGATTTAAAAGTCCGGAAGTTTTTTGCTCTCGCTGATTTCTCAAAGTTCTTCTCACGCCTCCTAATTTTTTAGCCTGTAACGAACTGATATAAAAATAAATAGGAACGATAACCGTAGAAACAATCCCAACATAAACATTCTGCATATACATTATAATCAAAGCAATAAATGCATTTGAAAACAAGGGAAGCATATCAATGAAGAAGTTCTGAACCAGTCTCGTCAGACTTTCAATTCCGCGATCGATTCTGATCTGAAGCTTTCCTGACTCGTGGTTCTCATCATTAAAATAAGCGACTCTGTAGGTCAGAATTTTATCAATTGCTGATTGCGCTAAAACCGAACTGACATTGATTCTGATCTTTTCACCATAAAATTTCTGTCCGAAATTGATGAAAATATTCAGTAGTTCTTTACCCAATAAAATGATTGAAATAATAATTAAAATATGAATTCCTTCATTCATCGGATCTGGCAAATGAGTCAGTTTTGTAACTTCATCTACCGTATATTTTAAGACCAAAGGATTGACCTGAGCCGCCAAAGCTCCGAGAAAAGTAAGAAACAAAGTTCCGTAAATCATTAAACGATAAGGCTTAATAAAAGGAATCAACTGCTTGTAAATTCCAAATAAAGTGACTGTTCTGTTAAAAGGTTTTGCCATGAATTGGTGTTAAAAGAAAAACGTACCGTTTCTGAGAGAAAAGGTACGTTTTATTATTTTTTAAGGCAAATAATTCTTTCCTTCTAAGCTATTTTTTAAAACTTCCATGATCATCAATATATTTAAATGGGTGACTTTTATCTACAATTACACCTCCTGACTCCTTAAATGTACCAAACATCCCAATCCAATCTTCTTCATCTATTTCTTTCGGTGTATCCCATTTAATAATTCCAAAATTATTATTTTTTTCTTTATCAAGAATAACTCCATATTCGTTATCCAAAAAAACTTTACTTCCAGAAATAAAATCATCATCTATCTTCCAAATATCGGTAATATTAAATATTTGAGAACCTATTTCCATTCCTTTAGATTCGGTAAATTGTCTCCATTCTTTATTTGGCTTAAACCAATTCCAGATATTTGTAAAATCCGCAACATTATCTCCCTCTACCTCATAAATTTCTTCAATTAAAACATTTTTAAACTTCAAGAATTTCAAGTCCGAATTTGTTAAAGCAAGTTCTTCGAGTAATACTTCAGCTTGATGTAATAAATTGAATAGTTTATGAAGTTGATATTTTTCAAAATACTCAATCTTAGAAAGATCACTTGATTTAGAATAAGCGTTAGTCCTTCTTTTATTAAACAAGTTTTTAAAAAACATATTCTTAAATACTTTATTAAGGATTATCCTTCAAACATATATGTTGTAAGATAATGCAGGTCAGGTTTGCTTGCAGCTTTCGATTCCGCTTCTGCCTGTTCGAGAGAATATTGCATATTGATTTCTTTCTTTTGAAAAACAAAAGAGTTGTTGGCATTTTTATCTACGATATCATTGAAAATATGTTGGATTTCTGAATTTCCTAATGATGAAAAACTGATGTCTTCAAACCCATACATCAATCTCAAATCGTCAAACTGAGCGAAATTTTCATCTACGAAACTTTGAAACTGAGATTTAGAATCAAAATTTCCTGCCCAGATATTGTACGCATGTTTTTTCTTACTTGGTTTGTCGAAAATACTCTGGTAAACAAAATTTTCCCCTAAATAGGCTTCTCTTACCTGAGGATCGTTTGCCAGTTCTTCAGGAAGACCTTCTTTTAAAATCTTTCCTTCAAACATGATGTAAGTTTTGTTGGTGATCGCCAAAGTCTGCTGTACGTTGTGATCGGTAATCAGAATTCCTATATTTTTGTCGGTCAGACTTCTTACGATTTTCTGAATGTCTTCCACAGCAATCGGGTCAACTCCCGCAAAAGGTTCATCCAGCAAAATAAAACTCGGACTGGTTGCTAAACATCTTGCGATCTCAGTTCTACGTCTTTCACCACCTGAAAGTAAATCTCCACGGTTTTTACGGACGTGCTGTAAAGAAAATTCTTCGATCAGTTCATCACATTTAATTTGTTGCTCGCGTTTTGAAAGTTTCGTTAGCTGTAAAACACCCATGATATTATCTTCAACAGATAATTTTCTGAAAACGGATGCTTCCTGTGCAAGATAACCGATTCCTTTTTGGGCTCTTCGATACATCGCATCGGTCGTGATCTCCTGTTTATCGAGGAAAATTTTTCCGGAGGTTGGCTTTACCAAACCTACGATCATATAAAATGAAGTCGTTTTCCCGGCTCCGTTTGGACCAAGCAAACCAACAATTTCTCCCTGTTGAACTTCTACAGAAACGCCTTTTACAACTTTTTTCGGACCGTATTCTTTGATTAAGTTTTCTCCTCGTAAAATCATAAAGGCAAAGATAAAGTTTTTTTGAATTTAAATTTCAGATTAAAAAAACGGATGGTTTAGTTTTATGAAAATTTAAGGTTATTTTGAACGTTGTGAATTTAAATTAACTCTCATTTTATCATCACGTAAGGAGCAAAGGTTGTAAAATAGTTTTGTCGTTTAGATTTCTAACGGAATGACAAACTTTGTGCTTAATATTAAGTGATCATAATGGCTGGCTGTAAATTTTAAAACAATTTTCTTTTCCTGAATCATATCAATTGGTATTTTTCTTAAATTTAAATCACCAATCACAATTTAAATTTTATGGAAAATAACCAACAACTGACAGATTTGCTGGCTTCGGATCTCGGAATAAATCTGATTAACCGAAGACCATACGCGAAAGAAGTTTTTAAATGGCAGGACATTGATCTTCTGCCCCATTCTTCTATAGATACTTTGCTCTGCGAAATCTACGAATGGAACGGAAGAAACTGGAGAACAACCAACAATAATCTCATTGGTTTTCTCTTTTCTGAAGAGCAATTGAAAACAGTTAAAGATCAACTTTTGAATGTTCCAAAACATCCGGCTTTGATTCCCGATTTTGAATTTACAAAGGAAAATATGGTTGAATATGGTCTTTCGTTGCCATCTTTATTCAATATTGGAGTTAATGGAAATATCAATAATGCCAAAAGTTTTTCTGTACGCGTGAACGGAGTAACAAAATCAAGAATTACCAATATTGATTCTCCCGGAATTGAAATTCTTAGGAAATATTCAGAGTTCACAGATTCAAAATCAAAAACTTACCGGAAGAATATTAAATTCAATTATTTAAGCACCTCACTTTTTTATGCTGAAAGTGTAGAAATTTTCTTGGAGAAAGAATCAGGTATTGGTCTAGATGTGAGTTTTCAAACGGAGGATGTGGAAGTTGATGCCAAAGTTGATACGGATACTAAAAAACATTTTGTTTTAAAATATTCAGGAAATCAAGCACCTTTTGCAGCAAAATTCACCAAAGGAAAAGATTTTGATATTATGTGATATTTTTTTGTTAATTTAGTTTTTCACTAATCAAAAAAATATTATTATGAAAAAGTTAACAAGAAAAAATCTAATGAAAATTAATGGTGGAAACATAAGATTTCCAGACGAAAATGGTAATTGCCAGCCAGGATGGTATCTATGCCCTTCTAATATATGTGTATATGACAACGGTGGACAAAATCCTATTGTTCCGGGATCTCTTCATTACAATGCATGTTTCGGATAGCAATATAATAAAAAAACCACTTCAAATTGAAGTGGTTTTTTATTATATTTCATTGTTTATCTATTTAAAATCATTGCGGCTTCTTTTGCAGCATATGTGAAAATCATATCTGCTCCTGCTCTTTTGAAGCAGGTTAAACTTTCAATAATGGCTTTATCATTGTCTAACCAACCGTTTTGAGCAGCAGCCTTCAACATTGCATATTCTCCGCTTACGTTATAAACTGCAATTGGTAAGTCGATGGCTTCACGTACTTTTGCAACGATATCCAGATATGGAAGTCCCGGTTTTATCATGATGATATCTGCACCTTCTTCCACATCCTTGAAAACTTCATTTAAAGCTTCACGGGAATTGTGAAAATCCATCTGATAGGTCTTTTTATCTTTTGGAATTTCCATATTGTCTTTCGGAGCGCTGTCTAAAGCACTTCTGAAAGGTCCGTAGAATGAACTTGCATATTTTGCAGCATAGCTCAAAATTCCCACATCATGGAACCCATTTTGTTCTAAAGCTTCTCGAATCGCCAAAACTCTCCCATCCATCATGTCACTCGGTGCTACAATGTCTGCTCCGGCTTCTGCATGTGAAACTGACATTCTTGCTAAAGCTTCATTGGTCGCGTCGTTAAGAATTTTTCCGTTTTCGATGATTCCGTCGTGACCGTAAATTGAATAAGGATCTAAAGCTACATCAGGCATAATAATCATTTCCGGAACGGCATCTTTGATTGCTTTAATGGTATTTTGCATCAATCCGTCTTTGTTCCAAGCTTCTTTTCCGGTGTTGTCCTTTAAATGTTCTGAAACTTTCATATAAAGATTGACCGCTTTTACGCCTAAAGAAAATAATTCTTTACATTCTTTTACCGTCAAGTCAATACTTCGTCTGAAAATTCCGGGCATTGATGAAATTGCTTCTTCTTTATTTTCACCTTCCATTACGAAAATCGGCATTACAAAATCATCTGTAGAAAGGCTGCATTCTCTTACCAATCCTCTCATAGATTCATTTACTCTCAATCTTCTGTTTCTTGAATATATCATTTTGGAATACTTTTTGAATAATTTATTGCAAATTTAATATAAGTTCTATAAAAAACTATTGTGGATGATTATAGAATTTATTACTTTTGTTAGTAATAATTATGCAAATAATACGTTAGATGAAAAAACTTTTACTATTAATTATATTTACGGGCGCTTTTGTTGGTTTTTCCGACAATATTAAAGCACAAATAAAGGAGCCTTCCTCCACTTTACAGAAGTCTGATGATGGTGTTCTTACTGCTTACCCAAATCCTGCAAAAGATTTTTTGGTGGTAAAAGCCAAAGATTCTTCGTTAAAAATAAAATCAGTGATATTTTACTCTATATTAGGAACGCAGGTTGCCAATTACAATGTGAATACCAATAAAGCTGAGATCAATATTGAAAAATTAAAACCCGGAAAGTATCTGATCCGCTATATTCTCAGCGACAATACTCAAAAGGTTACTCAAATAGTAAAACAATAATATTAAATCCTGATAATCATCAGGATTTTTTCTTTTAGATTTCTTCTGTTTTAATAATTCCGTAACTTTCGGATTATTTTTATTCTCATAGTAAAAAAACAACTTAATGCTAAAAGCTGAACACATTACTAAAACTTACAACGCCGGAAAGAAAACAGCCTTGGAAGATTTTAGCATCCATGTGCCGAAAGGAAGTATCTACGGTCTTCTCGGACCCAACGGAGCAGGAAAAACTTCATTTATCCGCATCATCAATCAGATTACACAGGCAGATTCCGGAGATGTTTTCATCAACGGTGAAAAACTGAATCCGAATCATATCAAAGACATCGGATATATGCCTGAAGAACGAGGTTTATATAAAAACATGAGTGTCGGAGATCAGATTCTCTATTTCGGAGAACTGAAGGGGATGAAAAAAAGTGACGCTCTTAATGAAGCCAAAAAATGGTTTGAAAAGTTACACATCGATCAATGGTGGAAGAAAAAACTTTCTGAACTTTCAAAAGGGATGGCTCAGAAAATACAGTTTGTTGTAACGGTACTTCACAAACCGCATTTGTTGATTCTTGACGAGCCATTTTCAGGTTTTGATCCTGTAAATGCCAATTTGATTAAAGATCAGATCATCGAACTTAAAAATAACGGCACTACGATTATTCTTTCCACTCACCGGATGGAAAGTGTAGAAGAAATGTGTGATTATGTGGCATTGATTGACAATTCTAAAAAAATTATTGACGGAAGAGTTTTTGATGTACGAGAAAAATTCAAGAAAAATATTTTTGGAATTACGCTTTCGGATGTGAATAATGAGCAACTTCAAAATTTTCAGAATAAGTACGATATTTTCAATTTATCAGAACAAAACAATCTGATTTCTTTTGATCTGAAAAATACAGTCAATCAAAATGATATTTTGCTTGATCTTGTGCAAGCCGGAAAAGTAAGATCATTTGACGAGAAAATCCCTAGTATGAATGAAGTATTTATTAATGCCGTTGGTAATCATTCTTAAATTTTATGAAAAATATTATTTTAATTACAAAAAGAGAATTTCTTACGCAGGTAAAGAAAAGATCTTTCATTCTATTGACTTTATTGGCTCCTTTAATGATCATCGGATTTGGCGCAGTGATCGGATTGATGTTCAAAGCTAATGAATCACATAATGTTATTGAAGTTGTAGACAACAGCGGACTTTTCAATGGTCAGCTTAAATCTAATGATAAGCTGGAATATGTTTTCGTTCCCGTAGCAGATGAAAAATCTAAAATTAAAAACCTTAAAGACAATGAATCTTTAGATGGAATTTTGATTCTGCCTCAGATTAACAGTCAGAATTTTGATGACTTAGAAAAAAACACAAGACTGGTTGTCAATACAAAAATCGGTCTTGATACGAAACAACGCATTATTTCTGATATCAGCAACGTTATTAAGAAAGAAAAAATAAAGCAATTAGGGATTGCAGAATCTCAGCTTAACAATCTTGATAAAACTTTTGAACTGAAAACGATCAATGTTTCAGAAGATAATAAAGAAGATTCTGATCTTGCTTTTGGTGTAAAAACGGGGTTGAGTTTGGGTTTAATGTATGTCACTTTCATGTTTATCATCATTTACGGAGTGCGTGTGATGAGAAGTGTTTTAGAAGAAAAAAACAACCGTGTAGTAGAAATCATCATCTCTTCTGTAAAACCTTTTGAACTGATGATGGGAAAAATTTTAGGCGTAACAATGGTTGCACTTACACAGTTTATTATTTGGATTACGATGTCAGTAATTGGCGCATTAGTTTTAAATACAGGCTCTTCATCCATTCAAAAAAATATTCCGGGCAGCAATGAAGAATTATCTGACAAATTGGATATTGCACAGATTGCGACTCAGGTTTCTCATAGTTTATTGGATTTAAATTTTCCTTTAATCATATTTGTATTTATTGTATTTTTTCTTTTGGGATATATTTTTTACAGCTCGATTTATGCAGCAATTGGTTCTGCAGTTGATAACGAAACAGAAACCCAACAATTCACATTATTTGCCATTTTACCGCTAACTTTAGGAATGTACGGAAGTTTTTCTTTAATGAATAATCCTGATGGACCTTTAGGATTTTGGTTATCAATAATTCCTTTCACATCGCCTGTTGCGATGATTGCGAGGATACCTTATGGTGTTCCGGCGTGGGAAATTGCTTTGTCTATTTTTTTACTTTTAGCTACGACTATTTTTATGATTTTCCTTGCTGGAAAGATTTACAGAGTAGGAATCTTAATGTATGGAAATAAAGCCACGTTGAAGGAACTTTGGAAGTGGATCAGAAGTTAATTTTACTACAAAATTTTGTTCTATACGATTAGCAAATGAAAACTAAATTCACCCTACTATATTATTCACTTACAATTGTAATAATTGCATTCGTCTATATTGTATTTAGTTTAGTACCAAAACTGTTTACTGATCCTTACTATGATGGAACAATTTTCCCAAAGATATTTCTTCCTTCAATTGTTATTTTCGCTCTCTTTTTTTTGACAATGGGGGAATTGAAAAACAAATGCATACAATTATATATAGATAACAATAAGTTAGAAATTAAACGATTTTGGGGCTTACAAGAAAGAATAATAAAAAATTCAGTAATTGATGGCTGGAAATTATCTCATCAAACTTATAATCATACACAACGTGAGTTTATTCTTATCATTAGAAATAATAAGACAGTGGCTACTATTTCACAATCTTACCATAAAAATTATTTCGAAATTAAATTTCAAATTGAGAATAAATTTGAATATTTAGGTTATGAGAAATTCTCATACATCAAGGATTTCAAAGAAATGCTGATGTGGCACTAATAAATATATACAGCATAAAAAATCCCGAGATAAATATCCCGGGATTTTTATTTAAATTAAGAATTTTATTCGAAAATATAACTTAAACTTAAGCTAAGAACCTGTTCAGATTTCTTTTTTGCCGTATTCGGATCTTTTGTAAAATCCTCAATAAGTTTAGGATAAGTGTTGGAAACACCGAAGTCATACTTTAAAGCTAATTCGAGTTGTCTTTTGTAGCTATACCCAATTCCGACACCTACTGCGAAGTTAAAGCTGTTAGCTTTTCCGCTGATTTGTGGATAGTCGGGAACTGTTACATCCGGATCATAATAGGGTCTGCTTGCAGGTACATTTTTAACATTCTGACTCAATAAAAAATTAAATCTCGGACCAATCATTCCAAAAAATTCTGATTCTGCTTCAGAAAAATATCCTTTGAAATAAATCGGTACGCTCAAATAATTATTAGCGTACATTGCATCATAACCGTCAGCATTTTTAGCATCTTTATCTTTCCCAGATTCTCCGGCTCCATAATATGTAACCTCTGGCTGAAGATAAAACTGATTGGCTCCTCCCATTGGGATCAATGCTAAAGCACCGCCCTGAAAAGCAAATCTTGCCCCTGAAGGATTATGTGCATTCTTAACTCTCGAATAGTTTCCACCAGCAGTAACACCAAATCTTGTACTACTAAAATCGATCTGTGCGAAAGATAAAGTAGAAAGCGCTAAAGCTGATGCTAATAAAAATTTTTTCATATCATTTTGTTTTTTAAATTATCCTAAAACTTTTGCAACAGTAACACCAATATCAGCAGGGGAATCTACTACATTGATACCGTTTTCTCTCATGATTTCCATTTTAGCCTGAGCTGTGTCTTCGTCACCTCCAACAATAGCACCTGCGTGACCCATTGTTCTGCCTTTAGGAGCAGTTTGCCCGGCAATAAAACCAACAACAGGTTTTGTAGAACCGCTAGCTTTGTACCATCTCGCAGCTTCAGCCTCAAGACCACCACCGATTTCACCGATCATTACAACCGCTTCAGTTTCCGGGTCGTTGATGAATAATTCCAAAGCTTCTCTTGTTGTTGTTCCAATGATTGGATCACCACCGATTCCGATCGCTGTAGAAACACCGTAACCAGCTTTTACAACCTGATCAGCAGCTTCGTAAGTAAGAGTTCCTGATTTTGAAACGATCCCTACTTTTCCTTTTTTGAAAACGAAACCTGGCATAATACCAATTTTAGCTTCATCAGAAGTGATGATTCCCGGACAGTTTGGCCCGATCAATCTGCATTCTTTGTCAGCGATATAAGATTTTACTTTTACCATGTCTGCAACAGGAATACCTTCTGTAATACATACAATTACTTTGATACCCGCTTCAGCAGCTTCCATGATAGCATCTGCAGCAAATGCAGGTGGTACAAAAATGATACTTACATTAGCTCCGGCTTTTGCAACAGCATCAGCAACAGTATTAAATACCGGCTTTCCTAAGTGCTCGCTTCCTCCTTTTCCGGGAGTAACACCACCTACTACGTTCGTTCCGTATTCAATCATCTGACCTGCATGGAAAGTACCTTCGTTACCTGTAAAACCTTGTACAATTACTTTAGAATCTTTGTTTACTAAAATTGACATTTTATTGTTGTTTTAATTTATTTTAATTAATGCTCACAAATTTACTTATTTTTCTTTGATTTCAGATAAAACCTTCAAACTAATCTTTATCAGTTCTATGAAAAAACCTATGAGCAGGAATACGGAAGTCAAATGATCCCTGTTGAGTGTAAACTTATCCTTCATTCAGATATTAATTACATCGCTGCAAACATACTGATTTTATTTTTTTTCTGATCGAATGTAACTGTAAGAAATTATGAATTTTCCTTATATCGATACTACTTTATTGACCTGTTGAATATTATTTTACTGACCATCATTGCCGCTCATTATTCAAGAATACTATCCGTACGATCGGGAAAACAAGCTGTTTATCTCCGAATGTGGTCTTACCTTCAAGGAATCCCGGCTTCCCCATATTGAATATTATATGGAAACACCGGAATGCAAAATATCTAACTGAGAATGACATCTTAACGGTTCGGAATACCAGCTGCCTGTTAAAGAATATCAACTGTATTAAAAGGAATACCTTCTTTACGATCAGGAATACCTTCTGACTGCTACGGAAAGACATCTTGATGAATGGTAAAGAAATTTCTCACACAAAAATACCCGATCATCAAATCAGGTATTTCATATATTTATTATGTTAATGGAATTTCGTTGTTGTGACGGGTTCCCAAATCTGAGATTTTGCGCGAAAGCTTATAGTTTCCGTGAAATGATGGATTGAGAACATCATATTTCTTCATCAGCCTGTCGATTTTGCTTAAACATACGCTGAACTTTTTAAATTCGTTTTGCAGATCATGCGTTGCATTTTGGGTTGTGTCAATACTTACTCCTGCATCATATGCCTTTGCATCAAAATTATTAATTGCTGTCAGCCAGTCCTGTACTTCGGCTGAGGTCACATAATCGGGATCAAGATTTACAGTGTTTTCATTTACTATATTGTACAGCTTTTGACAGTAAATTTTCGCTTCTACCCCGGTCATGTTTTTGATCTTCGATTTGCTTGTAGTAAGCTGTTTGGCTAAAGGACTGTCCTGACCATCAAAATAATCTGCAGCCGTATTGGCATATGCTACCGTAAGGCTGATCATCTTCGTTCTTGCGTCTGTTTTTAAGCCGGTATTTGCTGTGGTGTCGGTAGTCTGAATTCCCGCTAAAGCATCCAGATTATCTACAATGATGTTCAGCTCTGAAATTCTTACGGTTAAGGGATTATTACCTGTATATTTTCCTTGTTCAACGGAAAAAAACTGTTTGAGGGTTTTGGCCATGCTCAGCCTGTTGGATTGTTTTGTCGTCATTGTGTTTTATTTTAATATTAATGACAAATTTAAAAAATATTTTTATATGTACAAATTCTGTTAAAAAAAATTACGTTTACCTATCTCCCACCTGCTTATCCATTAAAAAGTTATTTAAATTCACTATTATGTTTTAAAATATGAAAAATATTTTTATCTTCGCAGCAGATTTTAACGAAATAATAAAAGCGTAAGCTATCATATTGGTTAAAGAAAACTGCGAATCTTCTTTTGACAACCATATTTTGATAGGCTTACGCCCATGTTCATAAATGGGGCACGGGCGTAGTCTTTCTGGTTGTCGGGTTCTTCGCAGTACCTCTTTAACGGATCGACTTTTGCTCCGTGCCTTTTATTTTCTAAAATCAGAAAGAATCAATTAAAATAACACGACAGGTTTTGTCGCATCTGGCATTGATATTTGCATTAAGAACTTAAAAACAAACAAATGTTATGAAAAAAGATAAAAAAATTTAATTATTGTCAATATTTAATGAAGATTAAGGTTTTCCTCATAACAGGAGTAAAATATAATTTTATATTAGCAGAAAATTAACAATAATTAAAAAACAAAAATCATGAAAAAACTCTACATGAGTGCATTATTCTTATGCACCGTCATGAGCATTTCAGCTCAGGAGGTGGTTTGGCAGAAAGACATTAAATCCTCCACTCAGGATTTTCTTTCACAAGTCACTACGACAATCGATCAGCAATATTTGATTACAGGAAGCTCGATTCAATCGAAAAAAATCACTTCA
>NZ_JARBTK010000006.1 GCF_029240215.1 Chryseobacterium sp. | reverse complement strand
CAATGGCAAGGAGCTTCAGGAGACCGGAATGTATGATTACGGCGCAAGATTCTATATGCCTGACTTAGGAAGATGGGGTGTTGTGGATCCGTTGGCGGAGAAAATGACAAGATATAGTCCTTACAACTATGCATTTAATAATCCGATAAAACACACCGATCCTGATGGAAGAGAACCTTTAGATATAATTTTTAGAGGAACTGATAAGAAAGAATTAAGAATCATAGCTGCAGGACCGGATAAAGTTTATAATGTTCCTTTAAATCTTAAAGAAAATAAAACCATAGATATTGGAGCAAAAGATATTGATGTTAACCGCTTCGCCATAGGTTATACCGTACAAGCTGATATTGGAGCAGGAGCAAAATGCAGGTTTAGAAGCTTCTGTTGTTCAGTTTACAGATAAAACCTACGGTGGTTATAATTATGTTTATGCTGGAGGACATTTGGGTTCCTCTGGAGGAAACCAAGGAGGTCTTTCTGGTAGTGTTGGGGCTAGTCTTTTTGTAGCTTATAATAATTCTATAAGAGACATAGATCCAGTATCTTTTGAAGGGAAAACTATATCAAAAGGAGGTTCGATTGATGTGAAAGTAATTGCGGGAGGTGGTATTAATGCCAATCGTTTTTCAGGAACAGGAAATTGGACAGATCCAGGATGGTATGGATATTCTTTAGACGGAAGTATAGGAGTAGGTGGAGCGGCCAATTTAGGATCGGGTAATCTTTCGGTTTCTAAAACATACTTACTCAACCAAATGAAGCCAACCGCCCAAAGAGGTATTTTAGATAGAATTTCAAATGCTGGAAGTCCTATTGTTTCCGCTTTAAAGAATCCCAACCCAAGAAATATATATCATGCTCCTCAATTTGATTAAAAAAAATATATGAAATATTTAAGATTTATAATAATGTTTATTGTTTTTGTAGGAATGGTAATGTATTTAAAAAAAACTGGAACAGAGGAATATGTTGAAAAAAATAAAGTTTTAAAAAATGGGGTTGTACTTGAGGGAACTATTACAGATATAAAAATATCACGTAATCATAGTTTTGGTATATTAACCTTAAGCGTCAACAATTCAAATGTTAAAGATTTTTCAAAAAAATTAAAAGAAGGAATATATCCTTACAGGATCAAAGATAAACAGGCTGAAATTTACTTACCTATATTTGCTGAAAGACAGATTGGTGATAGCGTAAAATTAATTTCTGATAAGGAAATTATTTATTATAAAGGTGTAAAAACTAAAGATGAAGGAGAGGTTTACGTTATCACCAATTCTACAGATATTAATTTTGTAAAAGAGAATACAATATTTAAATAATTCCCCCGCTCCCCGCTCCCGCACGATTTTATCGTGTGGCAGATAATAAAAAACCTTGCATTTTGCGATGTTATTTACAATTATAAGTACAACGGTAAAGAACTGCAAGAGACCGGAATGTATGACTATGGCGCAAGATTTTATATGCCGGATATTGGAAGATGGGGTGTGGTTGACAACAAAGCTGAAAAATACTCGCCGATGTCTCCATATACTTATGCTGGAAATAATCCTATTGCGTTTATAGATCCAGATGGAAATGAATTAATTCTTTCGTTTGCTACGGCAACAGCGGAGCAATCTTATAAAGATTTAGTTAGAACCACATTAGTTCGAAAATATGAAGCTGTTTATACCCAAATTACTGGTACAAGTAATTATAAGGTAACTCTCAATATGATTAATAAAGATGTTTCGTTAACGAAAGAACAACAAGCTTTCTATAATAGCTATAATGATGTAGTTGGAGCAAAAGAAGTTGTTAGTCACGATGTTGTCGAAAATAGTGCTTTAGCAGATGGAGGTAATTTTCAAACAGGAGAATTAGACATAGCTGATGTATTAGAATTTGACAAAGCAGGAAAAGGAGGTACAAGCAGTGCGGGAGCTTTAATACACGAACATACTGAGCAATTGGAAAAGTCCAAAATGGGAATCGCAAAAGGAAGCGTAGGAAAAACAGAAACTGACGCTTCTGGAAATACTACATATCCTGATTTTAATAAAGCTCATGCAAAAGCATTTAAAAAAGAAGACAAGGTAAATGGGAATAAAAGAATAGAAACAACGGGTCCGATGAGTATCAATGTATTCGAAGAGAAAGATAAAACCAGAACCAATCAAGCTATTTGGCCAACTACTACTGGAGGAATAACAGTTCAAAAAAAAAACATTGCCATAATATGAAAAATATATTTTTTATTGTAGTATTATTACTATTGATTAATTGTTCTAATTCTGTAAAAAAAAGCAATAACGTATCTGTCAATGGAAGCTGTGTTGAAAATTTAGACTTTAAAGCAGAATATTTTAGAAGTATTCAAACTGTAGAAAATTACTTCTCTCAACAAGAAAGTCCAGAAAAAACTTATGATGCATTAAAATTTATTGCAAAATATTCTAAAGTTTCTTTTGAAGATATGCTAAACTATGCAAGAACTTATCCATATGCAACATATGAGAAAGACCGAAAAGGTTGGCTAGAATGGTATGAAAAAAATAAGTGTAATAATATACAGTTTAAAAAAAAATAACAACAACTAATTTATGATAATAAGTAACCTCGTATTTTATGAGGTTACTTACAATTATAAGTACAACGGGAAAGAACTTCAGGAGACGGGAACGTATGATTACGGAGCGAGATTTTACATGCCCGATATTGGAAGATGGGGTGTGGTTGATCCGTTGGCGGAAATGTATCAACCAATGTCTACTTATCATATGTCTGGAAATAATCCTATTTTCTATGTAGATTCTAACGGAATGAACTATGATGATTACGGAGTTGATCAGAATGGAAATGTTAGTCTAATTCAGAATACTGATGATAATTTTGATCGGCTTTATGTTGCAAAAAGTGATGAGAAAGGCAATACAGTAAAAGATGCAAAAGGCAACGCACAGAAAGCAATAGAAGGAGAAGGGAAAGAAAATAGGGACTATGTAAAAGTAAATAAAGAAAGCAAAGAAAGTGGAACGCTTATAAGCCAACTTTCGGGTAAAGATAGTAATGGATTAAGCCACGGAACAACCAATAATTTTACAGATGCCAAAAAAGTTTTCCAATTTGCAGCAGACAATAGTCGTGTAGAATGGTCAATTGGAGGGTTTAATATGGGAAGTAAGAAACCTACAGAATTTTTAGTTGGGACTACACATAGTGCAGATAGAGTGCAAGTTCCTTGGGCGTTTGGAGAAAAAGGACTTAACTACGAAAATAATATTTATTCTGGTCATACTCACCCATATTCAAGATATCCTCAACAACATGATCTAAATTTATCTAATCCTAATGCGTATAATTTTCTGTACTATACAGGTGTTGGAAATGGAACGAGAGAAAGTTATTTTATGCCGTTTAATATTAGCAAGGGCAAGGATGGTGAATTAAAATGGATTATGAAAAATGGGTATGGAAGTGTCAAACTACCTAATTTAATCAAATAATATGAAAAATATTATATTAATAGTTTTATTAATTGGAAACGCTTTATATAGTCAGGATAGATTATCATTTGTAAAAGATGCTACGATAAAGGTAGAGATGCAAAAGAGTATAGACTATTTAAACACAAGCACGTTAATTTCAAAAGATATTAAGAGTAAAGTTGTTTTTATCACTTTTGATTTTCATTATATATATGGTCAGGAAATAGAAGGATATGGGATTACCTATTCCACATATATTCCAACATTATTCTCTGAGTTAAATAAAAATGGACAATTTGAGGTAGATGAAAAGTTCGGAATTTTATTTTTTAACTATTCAAAAAAACATTGTTTTTGTATTTTTCAAAGGAGATAGATTTTTTGATCGAGATCAAATGAAACGATTGTCAAATGAAATTCAAATTAGTAAGGAAAATCTTACGAAATCCGAGTTTTTTAAATATGAAAAAGGAAAAAATGAACTTGCATTGGATAATGTAGAAAATTTCATATCCTTAAAAAAGAAAGACGATAAATTTGTTCCCATTCGAGTCAATACGTTTGATTTAAAAACGTTTATGGAAGTTTGGTACGGGTTAGATATAAAAGAAATTCCTGTTAGTCAGACAAAAGATAAAGGAACAAGTAAAAAGGATTCAAAATATAAGTTTCATACACATCCTAACTAAAAAAAACCTCGCAACTTGCGAGGTTTTTTGTTATAGAGCAGCTACATTTTTATTAAAGAAGTCTTTAAATTTTTTGGTGGTAAGCATTTTATCGATGATTTTAAAGACGGTGCTTTTGTCTTCTTCGTCGAGCTGTTGAATGAGTTCCATTTGTTCGAGAGTAGATTTATCTTCAATCACAATCTCTGTAGGAATTATATTTTCATTGTAATTAATAATCTGATCTGTAGTAAGATTAAAAAGTTTAGCCATTTTACTAAGTTCCAATATGCAAAGTAAATTCTTTTTTTATGTAAATAAAAAAATCTACAGGTGAATATAAAAGAATTTTTCACAATATCTTTGAAGAACAAAAAAATCCTTCAGGAAAATTTCCTGAAGGATTCAATTTAATATGAAGAAACTAATTACTTAATTAGATACCTGCCCAACCTGAAGCCCAAGATGGTGTTGCTGTACCATTTCCAGCTCCGTTAGCAGTAGTACTTTCAGTGTAAGTATTTGCTAATACAGTTACCGATGCACCTGCATTAGATTTTGCAGAAGCTTTTGTAGTTACTGTTTCAAATTTTACGTTAGTAATTTTGTTACCACCATTGAAGTAAGTTACAGAAGCATCATTCTCTACGTTGATCCCTGTTGTCCAATTAGATAAAACCAAGTTGTCAAAAGTTCCGTAAGTTCCAACTCTCAATTTTAAAGCATCAGCTTCACCAGTAGTACCGCCAATGAAAGTTGCATTTTTGATTGTAGGATTTGATCTAGGGTTTGCGTTGTTATCATTTGCGTTGTTATCTGCTTCGATACCTCTGTTACCTACACCTGAAGCTCTTCTTTTTGTGTAGATGTTAGTAGCTGTACCATTCCATCCTTCAGTCCAGTCAAAAGCATCATCTTCATTTCCTACAGAAATAATATTAGATACGTTTACTGTTCCACCGAAAAATTCGATACCGTCATCAGATCCGTTAATCATAGAAACGTTGTCTATTACTGTTCCATTACCAACTCCGAAAAGAGATAAACCGTTGAATTCTTTATCTGCCTGAAAAATTGCACCAGCATATTCAATTCTTACGTATTTAAGGATTCCTGAGTTATCAGAAGCATTTGTACCTCCGTAAGTAGCGTTACCAACTTCGGCAGTTGCGCTTGTACCCTTGTTAATAGGTGCTTTTCCACAGATTACCAAGCCTCCCCAGCTTCCTGGTGTAGGGTTGGGCGATGTAAATACAATTGGAGAACTTGCAGTACCATTAGCAAAGATTTTACCATCTTGTTCGATTGTAATATATGCCGAAGTACCACCAGAAGCTTCGATTCTTGTTCCTGCAGGAATCACCAAAGTACCACCAGCTTTTACAGCTACAGCTCCTGTCAGTTTGTATAATTTTGAAGGGTCTAATGTTACTGTTTCACCAGACTTTACTTCTCCTTTAAAATTGTTTGGGTCTGAAGCAATCCCAGTTCCTGGAGTCGTGATGATTGTGTCATCATCATCACCATCGCTACAAGAGTGAAATACAACAGCTGTAGTAGACATAATGAATGCAGCAGCTAATAATTTTAATGTGTTCTTTTTCATTTTACAATATTTTTATTAATTTATTTTTATAATTAGAATTCGTAAGAAACGCTAGCTCCTACACCAGCTCCTCTCTTATATTTTTTTGAAACAAGTTCTTTCCCCGATTCTGTATTGTCCTGTACTCTTGTGAAATAAGGATTAAGGAGATTTCTTCCCGTAAATGAGAAACCAAGACCGTTTCCTAATTTAAATTTCAATGTAGTATCTAAAGTGCTGAATGCCTTATCTACCATATTTCCTCTGCTTTGGAAACCTATTGCATATATGTTGTCTGAGATGTAAGAATAAGAAACTACAAAATCTGCTGTGTTTTTATTCCCGAATTTCTGCTCAACACCAAGATTAACGTTTGCCAAAAACTCAGAAGCTCCCTGTAGCTTATCTTTGTCTTTAAGGAAAGAAGTGGTGTAATTAGATTCTCCAATCCCAAGATTTTCTCTTCTTACTTTTTCACCATCCAAATCCATTTCAGTATTAAGGTAAGTACCGTTCATAAAAGTATAAAGTCTCGTTTTACCAGAGTCATAGATATCTTTTCTTATTTCGGCTTCTAAACCAAAGACTCTACCAGTGTCACCAACATTTACAACTGACGTTAAGTTAGCAGATGAGTTGATCGTTATTTTAGCAAGTGGGTTGTTAATTTGCTTACCGAAAGCTGTTAACGATATTAATTCATTTTTCTTTGGGAACCATTCCCATTTCAAGTCAACATTATAATTATCTGCCAAGTAATTAGATTGGTTACCTGCTAGTGTTTCATCTACATCTTCGTACTGATAAGGTGCTATTTCAAGTAAAAGAGGGTTTGTGTAAGTCTTTGATGCTGCCAATCTTAAATTATGCTGATCGTTGATGCTGTATTTGATGTTAAAAGCAGGTAATATTTTATTATAGTCTTTATCTCTGCTTCCTTCTTGTACTGCGGTATTATATGAAAGTTTCTGCATCAGGCTTTCGTATCTTACACCCGCCTGTACCGTTAATTTTTCGCTAAATTTGTAGTCAACATTTACATATCCAGCATGGTTAGTAACTTCTGATGTAAATGTCTGTGGAGCAAGTGCTGTATCAGGATTGAATTTGATATCTCCTCTGAATGTTACAATATCAAAAAATCCACCTGCCTGATAATTTGCTAAGTTAAAGAATGAATCATAGTTATTTGGATCCACATAATAAGTACCTTGTGCAGGTAAGATTCTAAAGTTATATTGAGTTGCTTTAAAATCACTGTCTTTATATCTTCCGCTATATCCTAATGTTATTTTTGCGTCACCTAGTTTGTAATCAGCATGCAAATCACCTACGAAATCATTTTCCAATAATCTGTCAAAATATCTGTTGTTAGCTCCAGGATTTGAGCTTGCAAAGAAATTATAGTTCTGCTGCTTGTCTAAAACAGTTACATTCTGCTGTCTATCTGGTCTTCTGCTATCAAGTCTGTTATAACCAATATTCCAACTTATTTTTAATGGCTCACTTAAAGTATGTTCACCTCTTAACTGATTAACAAGTAAATCATTCGTTCTGTAAGTAGCTCTTCTAAGTTGAGTTACATATCTTTCCTGATTCACGTCATTATCATAATAATCTCTGTTATATCCAGAATAGTTTCCTAATTTCTGCTCAGTTGTGTGAATATAGTTAGAAGATAAATTAATGTTATGGTTGCTATTTAGTTTGTAGTTGATGTTAATCAATCCCGTTGTATTGGTACTGTATTTAAACTCTTCAGCATCATTGTATAATCTTAATGGGTTGTCTTGTCCGTCATAAGCTCCACCTGTTGTTCCTGTGAAATATTCATAACTGTTATCAAAACCTCCAAATCCAAAAATGCTTAATTTTCCTTGATCACCTATTTTAAAATTAGTACCGAAATCAAAACTCAATGCAGAATTAAAAGGATTATTTACCTGCTGATCTTTCCATGATGTTTTGAATGCATAACCATTGTTGATTACCGCATTTTTAGATGGCTTATTTAATTGAGTAGAGCCAAAAAAGTTCGGCCCGTCCTGTAATAAATAATTATCTTGATTGATCGCATTAAAGTTAACAGAAGATCCTAAATTAACTTTGAAGTATGGTTTCCCGGTATATATTTTCGTTACGATATCTACATTGGCTCCCGACATATCTCCCCAAATTCTGGGATTGTATACTTTTTCCAAACCAATAAAATCGATCATATCAGTTTTGATGATACTCAAATCGATGTTTTTATACATTGGATCGTTAGAAGGGACCTGAAGCCCGTTGATGGTTGTTGAGTTGTTACGGTCACCAAGACCACGAATGAAAATTTGCCCGCTGCCTTCCTGTTTTTGGGAGCCTGTAGCTTTGGTAACTGCTATAGAAACGTCACCTACACCTTGTTTTTCAAGTTGTACAGAGCCGACTCTTTCAATAACTTCTACAGATTTTCTCTGCACACTTATGATATTTGCCTCACCTCCTTTTTTTGTTGTACCTTGAATGATAACACCTTCAATCTTTTTTTCTTTTTTTACGGTATCATTTTTCTCTTGAGCGTAAAATAAAGTTCCGGATGTGGTAAGGAACAAAACAGCGATACTCAGTTTTCTAAAATTCATTTCTTTTTTACTAATTACTTTCGGTGCAAAGGAATAAAAGATTAGAGGTTTATTTGGTTTAGTTAATTTTAAATTTTCCTTAACTAAATATTACGAAATAGCCTTTAATATTAAGTTTATGTGAATGAAAACTAATTATCGGTCATGTTGCTTAAATTTTGTTAACTTTGAATTGTAAAAATTGAAAATGAACCAAAAAAAGATTCTATTAATTGATGATGAACTGGATATTCTGGAAATTCTTTCATACAATTTAGAAAAAGAAGGCTATGACATATATACTGCCACAAACGGTAACGAAGGTATAGAAAAAGCCAAAGAAATTATCCCGGATCTTATCTTATTAGATGTCATGATGCCAGAAAAAGATGGTATCGAAACTTGTCAGGAACTTCGTAAAATAAAAGAACTTCAAAAGAGTCTTATTGTTTTTCTTTCTGCAAGAAGCGAAGAGTTTTCTCAATTGGCAGGTTTTCAGGCTGGAGCTAATGATTATATCGTAAAGCTTATCAAACCAAAAATTTTAATTTCTAAAGTAAATGCATTATTACAACTGACTTCTCAGGTCTCTGACAATGCAAAACTGATTGAAGTGGGAGATCTGATTATCGATAAAGATAACTTCAGGGTTTCAAAAAGCGGTCAGCAGTTTTTACTTCCGAAGAAAGAATTTGATTTGCTTTATCTTTTAGCTTCCAATACCGAAAAAGTTTTCAAAAGAGAAGAAATTCTTGAGAAAGTCTGGGGTAATGATGTCATTGTAGGAGAAAGAACAATTGATGTTCATATCAGAAGATTAAGAGAAAAATTGGGAATCAATACCATTCAGACTTTAAAAGGAATAGGATATAAGCTGATCGTTTAATTCAAAAAAATCCTACCTTTACTTATAACCCCTAAATTTTGTAAAATTGAAATTTTACAGACTCAGTTTCATTTCCTCATGTCTCTTGACTTTGGTGATGCTTATTTTAGTCATCATATTTGATGCACTTCATGACCGTTATTACCACAATTCGGTTTTCATAACCGGTATTGCGGTTAGTGTTTTGATTATGTTTGTGATCAATTACATTGTACTCGAATTGCTTTTTAATTATTATGCAAAAAAGCAGGTACGAAACATTTCTAAAATTTTGCCGGAAGAGATTGTTTATGACAATCAGGAAAACATTACCCTAAAGGAACTGGGCGAAAGGTTTTCTGATTTTAACCAGCAGAAAGTCACCGAAATGGAAGTGATGAAAAAAATGGAAAGCTACCGTAAAGAATACATCGGTAACGTTTCTCATGAGCTTAAAACACCACTTTTTTCAATTCAGGGATATGTTGAGACATTGAGTGAAGGTGGAGTGGAAAATCTAAACATCAGAGATAAATATCTCGAGAGAATAGGCATTTCAGTAGAAAGATTGATTGCCATTGTTAATGATTTGGATATGATTAACAGACTTGAAGCTGGCGAAATTAATCTTACCGTATCAAAATTTGATGTCAATATTCTCGTAAAAGAAATTTTTGACCTTCTCGATCTGGAAGCTGAAAAAAACAATACTGTTTTACAGCTACAGACTTTACACAGCCAGATCTTTGTGGAAGCCGATAAACAAAAAATTTCGCAGGTTTTCATCAATCTTATTTCAAACGCAATACATTATGCCAACAGGCAGGAAGCAAAGGTTGTTGTAAAAACCAGCGTTCTTAAAAATAAAGTACTCATCGAGGTTATTGACAACGGAATGGGAATCAAAGAAGAGCTTCTGCCAAGAATTTTCGAACGCTTTTATCGTGTAGAAACCAGCCGAAGCAGAAGACAGGGCGGTTCTGGTCTGGGACTTGCCATCGTAAAGCATATATTGGAGGCTCATAATGAAAACATTACGGTAGAAAGTGTATATTTGGAGGGAACTAAATTTAGTTTCATGCTCGAAAAAAGCAAATAGACCCTTAGAATGTAATCAAAAAAAAATTCTAAAAAAGTATTAAATATTCTTTTCTAAAATCTCATTTATTATATATTTGCAACAGAAATTGATCAATTAAATTAAGGCAAAAATAGAAATTGGAATAGTAGTATGGTTTACAAAATCCGTGTAATATTAGATACAAAAGAAGATATTTTCCGTGATGTTGAGATTAAAGGAAAACAAACACTCTGGAACCTTCATTTAGGAATCAAAAGTGCTTTCAACCTTAGTGGTGATGAGCTTTCTACTTTTAATCTCCTTGAAGAAGATGGTACGATTGTGAAAAGCGTTCCTTTGGAAGATATGAGTGATGAAGGTGATGGCGAAATTATGTCAGACGTTTACATCGATGAAGCATTCGAAGCAGCTGGCGACAAAGCACAGTTCCAGTATGGTTTACTAGATTTGTGGGAATTTTTCTGCGAGCTTGTAGAAGTGGTGGAGGAAACAAAAGGTGTTAATTATCCGATCACAGTGTACAGATTCGGGAATGCACCTCTGAAAGCTCCAAGCAAAAGTGGAAGCGGATCAGGTTCAAAAAATAAAAAATCAGCAATGCCTTTGTTGGATGATGATTTTGGTTTTGAAGATGATTTCGGCGGCAGCACCAGTTTTGCAGACGAGGATGATGACAGCTTTGATGATGACGAAGATGATGACTACAATGATGATGTCTTCGATGACGAAGATGACAGCGACGACGATAGAATCTGAAAAAAATACAAACCCTGAATTTTTTAAGTTCAGGGTTTTTTATTTATAAGAGTTAATTATTTTAGAACTAATTAACTGTATTTAATAGATTTCACAGGAGAAATTTTACTGATCAGATAACTTGGAATGATCAATGCCAATCCTGAAATCAATAAAATCCCTGCAGAGATTGAAAGAATTGCTACAGGATTTAAATCTACAGGAACTGTACTCACGTAATAATTTTCAGGATTTAGTTTAATGATTCCGAAAATTTTCTGAATTAATAAAAGTCCTAAACCGATTGCATTTCCGTAAAGCAATCCAGGAACCATAATAATCAACGTATAATTAATAAAAGTAGCTCTTATTTGAGCATTCGTAGCACCCAAAGTTTTCAGCAGACCGATTGAATTTGTTCTCTCAATAATCAAAATAAGAAGAACCATGATGATATTGATGATAACTACGATCAGCATAATGGAAATGATTAAAGCAATATTCACATCAAAAATACTGATCCAGTCATTGATCTGTGGGAATTTATCGGTTGCTTTTTCAGCATAATTTTTATAACCGATCAGTTTTTCAATTTTTGGAAAGTCTTTATCAATATCGTTTACATTCTTAAAGAAAATATCAATTCCGCCAATATCTTCCGGAGCCATATCCTGAATTTTTCTTACATGATTCACATCGCCGATCACAAACTGATCGTCAATCATTTTAATATCCGTTTTATAAATTCCAACGATCTGAAATTTTCTGTAGATCTGTTTCTGGTCTTCCTTTGCAAAGACTGTTACAATGCTGTCGTTGACTTTAAGATGAAGATCGTTCGCTATTTTTTCCGAAATGGTAACGCCATTGTTGTAACCTTGCTCGGTAATTTGGGGTGTTTTACCTGCAATCAGAAATTTTTTAAATCTTAAACTGTCAAAATCTTTTCCTATACCTTTAAAGATAATTCCGGCAAAGCTATGTTCGTTACGCATGATTCCTGTTACCATTGCATATTTCTGCACACTTTCCACGTCATCAAGTTCTTTCAGTTTTTTAATGTTTAAACCTTGATTATCGAGTATGGAAGTATTATATGAAGAATTTGAGCGGGTAGATTTTACGGTAATATGTCCGCTGAAATCCGCTAGTCTCTCTTTGATCGCTTTTTTTGAACCGAATCCTGTAGAAACAGTGATTAAAGAAACAATAATTCCTAAGGCCACCGAAAGTCTGCCGATGAAGATGATCACCCGTGATAGGTTATTTTTGTTATCTTTGGAAAACGCTATTTTTCTAGAGAAATATAAAGGAAATTTCAAGCTTATGAATTTAGATTTCAAAATTAAAACTTTAGTTCTTATTTGCCTAATTTTTTTAGGAGTATTCAGTCCATATTATTCTCAGACTCAAGATCAGGATTGTTTCAAAACCGGTGCAGACCGCCCGGAACTTTATTTACCATTATTAAAAGGTAAAACCATCGGAATTGTGACTAACCAGACAGGTTTGATGAAAGATAAAACTCATGTAGTTGATTATTTAGTAAAAAACGGAATCAAAATCAAAACAATTTTTGCTCCTGAACATGGTTTCAGAGGAGATGCAGATGCGGGTGAAAAAGTGAAAAATGGCGTAGATGTGAAAACAGGAATTCCTATCATTTCACTTTATGGGGCTAATAAAAAGCCAAAACCTGAGCAATTAAAAGGATTAGATATTGTTTTGTTTGATATTCAGGATGTTGGAGTTCGATTTTACACTTATATCTCTACTTTGACCTATTTAATGGAAGCCGGAGCTGAAAATAATGTTGAAATTTTAGTTTTAGACAGACCCAATCCGCATGACGGATACATTGACGGACCGGTTTTAAAGAAAAAATGGGAAAGTTTTGTCGGAATGCATGAAATTCCTGTTGTTTATGGTTTAACAATCGGGGAGTACGGAAAAATGGTTAACGGCGAAAAGTGGCTTAAAAATGGAGTGCAGGCGAAATATACTTTGATCCCGATGCAGAAATATCATAAGCAAAAACGTTACGCTATTTTAGATAAGCCTTCTCCTAACTTACCTAACGACAAATCGATCAATCTATATCCGAGCTTATGTTTCTTCGAAGGAACGCAGATTTCTGTGGGTAGAGGAACAGATATTCCTTTTCAGGTGTATGGTTCACCATGGACGAAAGATTTACCTTATCAATTCACTCCAAAACCAAATTTTGGGGCTAAAGATCCTTTTTTGAACGGAAAATTATGTTACGGTGAAAATCTTTCAAATTATTCTAAAGATTTAAGAGAATTAAATTTAGAATGGCTGATCAAAGCTTACAAAAATTATAAAAATCCTCAGCAAGATTTTTTCCTGAAGAATCTTTTCTTTGATACTTTGGCAGGAAGTGATGATTTAAGAAAACAAATCATTGCTGGAAAATCTGAAGTAGAAATCAAAGGCTCGTGGAAATCTGATCTTGAAAAATTCTCAAAAATCAGAAGTAAATATGTGATTTACGAGGATTAAAGATGTAAATTATCAGCTTTTCCGGGCGATTTTAAAATTCACAATCCACAATTTACTTTTTTTAATCAAAATTCTGTGGCGGATTTTTATCATCTTTCCCTTTATTAAAAATAAAAAGTCCGATTGACAAACCAATGACCCCTGCAAAAGCAATCATCAATGCTCGTTCTAATTTATCAGCTTCTTTATTCCCCAAATAATTCATAAAGAAAAGAATAGCAAAAGTAATTGCAGAGATAATAATGTGGTTTTTACCGAAAATTTTCATGATATTATTTTAATCTGTAAGAAATCATTACGCCGCCACGATAAGGAATAATCTCGCCGCTTCTGTTGAACCCATCCGCACTGTCATATCTTGCACCGGTTCCACGAACGTATCCTTTATAAAAATCTTGCGAAGTTCCAACTCCAGCAAAAATATCCATATTCCAATTATCTGCTAATCTAAACTGGTAACCTGCTTCGACTCCAAAAAGAAAAGAAAATCCTTTCTGATAAAGTTGAGAATTAATGTATTGACTGGGTATTCCTACTTGAGCATCTACATAAACGTTGTCGTTCCAATAATTAGGCTTTTGTACAATGTATGTTCCAAAAGAAACATTACCTCCTATATGCCATCCTTTAAAAGCTTCTTTAAAATAATATCTTCCTTCAATAGTTCCCATATAAATCTGTGCTTCATGTCCTGCAAAAGATTTCCAGGGAGATATTAAAACATCACCTTGTAGAGTAAATTTATTATTAAGCTGGTATTCTAATCCTGCATTAACTATTCCGATAGGAATAAGCAAAGCATTTCCTTTTATATAAAGTTTTTCAGATTTTGAATCATTTTCCAAGGTTTGATTTTCCTGAGCATGCATATTTATCATCAAAAATAAACTTAGTGCTGCAATAAAAAATTTATATTTCAAATTGTTTCCTATTTGATTTTATTTAATAATTCTTTTGCTAAAGTTGCGTCTTTTCCGGCTTGTTCAGCTATCGTTTTAGACATTTCTGCATAATTTTTAGCGATATCAGTAATGCCGAGATTAAAATAAATTTTTGCTAAAATATAAGTGTTTTCAGCAGTTTCACCTCTCATTACTGATTTTTCTGCCCATTCTGCTGCTTTCTTAAGAGAAGATTTTGTTCTGATGTGATCAGAGAAAATCCAGGCTGCTTTTAAAAGCTCGTTGGGTTCAAATGAATCAGCATTTTTATAATAATCCAAAGCTGCTTTTTCATATTCTGAGAAATTTGAATTTTGCTCATAGTAACTCAATTTTGTCTGGTTGAGTTTAAGAATCGCTGCTTCTTTTCCTACCAAAGGCTCTGCAGTTTTCATGAAGTAATCTTCATTGATTTTTTTATTCTTGTCGTCAATAGATTCCTGCACAACTTTAGCTAAAACCAATTGGTTATTAAACTCGTTATAATTTTCTTCAGGTAAAAATTTTATAATTTCAGCCTTTTGAGAAACAAAGGTTTTATAATTAACATCTTGTGTTGATTTTAAGAAATATAAAAGGAATCCTACATCTTCTTTTGTAAATTCGTCTGTCTTTTTTCTGTTTGCAAAATACCTTTCAGATGCCTGCTTTGCAAATTCATAATCAGTATTTGAATTAAGCTTCATGATGTTGATCAGAAAATCACGGTCTTTTTCTCCTTTGGCAAAACGTTCTTTCAGTGAGCCCTTTTTATTGTTGGGAGAATTAATGTCCTGCGCCATTGTCAGGAAAATACTTTCTTCCATATAGCCATAATTCTGAGAAACCAATTCACCATCTCCATTCAGGAATAAATAAGTAGGATAAGAACGTACACCGAATTTCTGCGCAACTTCTCTGCCTTCACCTTTTTCCATGTCGATTCTTGCATTGACAAAATTTTTATTGTAAAAATCACCCACAGATTTTTTTGTGAAAATATTTTTTTCCATCATTTTGCAGGGACCGCACCAGGAAGCGTATGCATCGATAAAAACGAGTTTATTCTCTTTCTTTGCTTTTGCAATAAGATCTTTCAAAGGAATATCCTCAAACTGAATTTCGTCCTGAGCAAATGTAAGTATGGTGATAAAAATAAATAATCCGGAGATGATCTTTTTCATTGCTTCTTCTAAATTTAATAAGCGAAGATACTTAATTTTGAGGGATTAGAATTGTTAAATAATTTTAAAAGTATGTAGGTTATATAAAAAACCACCTCTTAAAAAGGTCCTCTTAAAAAGGTGGTTTTGTGGTTTCTCCAGGAATCGAACCAGGGACACATGGATTTTCAATCCATTGCTCTACCAACTGAGCTAAGAAACCAATATATTTTTGTTTGTTCTACTTCGGTGTTTTAAAGTGATGCAAAAGTAGTAAGTTTTGATATATGAAGCAAGTATTAACGGTTTTTTTTTAACAAAAATTAAAAACTTACTGATTTTCAGGAGTATTATTTTCCTGCTCCTTCCTTATCTGTTCGCTCATTTCTTCTAATACAGGTTTTATCGTGCTTTCAGGAAGATCGCTTATTCTGATATACATCAATCCGTCAATAGCATCATTGAAGTTCGGATCTACATTGAATGCGATCACTTTCGCATTTTGCTTGATATATTTTTTAATTAAAACAGGCAATCTCAATTCCGGCTCAAGGTCATCGATGATTTTATCAAGTTTATTAAGATCAGATTCCATTTCATCGAAAAATAGATTTTTGTCTCTGTCACGGAGTTTCACTTTGTATTCGTTTCTCGGAGTAATGTACTGTGCAACAGCAGAATCGTAATAATTTGAACGCATAAACTCAATCATTAACGATTTTGAAAACTCTGAAAATTTATTGGAAATACTTACTCCCCCCATCAGAAATTTATGATCAGGATTGCGAAGGCAAACATGTACGATTCCCCTCCATAAAAGGAAAAGCGGAAGTGGTTTCTGCTGATATTCTTCACAGATGTATGCTCTTCCCATCTCAATAACCTTTTTGAAGAATGGGTGGATGTCTTGCTCAAACTCAAATAACGAACTGGTGTAGAATCCTTTGATTCCGTATTTCTTCATCACATCCTTGCCTAGAGCCATTCTGTAAGCTCCCGCAAGTTTTTCTGCAGCATTGTCCCAAAGGAAAAGATGATGATAATGCTTGTCGTATTCATCGAGATCAAAAGGTAAATTACTGCCTTCACCAACCGCACGGAAAGTCAGTTCACGCTGCCTCCCGATCTCTCTCATCACAGAAGGAATCTGTTCATAAGGTGTGAAATAAATCTCGTAATTACCATTACTGAAAAGCATTTTGTCGGTACCTTTCAGCTTGTTAATATCTTTTAAGATATCTTCTTTTGGAGTTTCATCGATAATATTCTGAACGATATTTTCTTCTCTTAATAGCTGAAATTTTAATGATAAATTTTTAAGGTTAATAACCTGTGCAAGAGATTTTCTTTTTTCATAGTAAGATTTCATCATATAAACCTTACGCCTCAGAAATTCTCCCAATTCTTCAATGGTTTCCATGTCATCCATTGCCTTTACGGTGATAGGTTTTCCTATTCTGATTCTGATGGGTTTTTCCCTGTCATTCATCATTTCTGCAGGAAGCAGTAAAGTCTGCAAATTTGGATGAATTTTTGAGACCTGATAAAAAAGCGTACTGTTTTTCGCATGGAAATACATAGGAACGACTGGTACTTTTGCCATTTTTATCAGCTTTAAAGCAGGTTTTTCCCACTCTTTATCAAGAATTTCTCCATAAGGATTGTTTTTGTTCGAAACTTCACCTGCAGGAAAAATTCCTACACAGCCACCATTTTCAAGATGCTTTAATGTTTCTCGCATTCCGGTCGAGCTGTTGCGGATTTCTTTCTTTCCTTCAAAGGGGTTTACAGGAATTACATAGGGCTCCATTGGTTCTATTTTCTCTAAAAGAAAATTACCCATCACTTTGAAATCGGGACGCACTTCTGACAAGACTTTGCACATCAGAATTCCGTCGATAGCACCAAGCGGATGGTTTGAAACCAATATGAATGGACCTGTCTTTGGTATCTTTGCCAAATCTTCAGAAAATGCGATATAACTTAAATTCCTTTCTCTAACAAATGAGTCGAAAAAATCTTTGCCTTCCTTTTCTCTTAACTTGTCATACAGTCTGTTTACTTCATTTATTTTGGCAAGGCTCATCACTGCGGACGCAATAGGATTCTTCAGAAATCCCAGTTTATTTAAGCCCGAAGCTTTGATTAAATCATTTTTCGAAATTAAGCTCATGTGTTTTTAGTCGTGATTAGTTTTATTGTGTTACCATTTGAAGCGTATTTTTTGCAATCTGCTCCAATAATACACTTTTTTCCTGGTAAAATTTACCGATGTTTTCCATTTTTGCATTCCTCACTGTAAATAAAGATACATTTTTTATTACATCAGTTTTAAATACTTTCTGAAGTTCTTCGTTCAGCTCATCAATTTTCAAAAATTTGTCTTCCAGACATAAAGCTAACGAAATTGCAGAGTTCTGCATTAAAGAAACTTTGATTTTGTATTTAGATAAATATCCGAAAACCAGACTCATATGATCTTCTGCAATAAATGAGAAGTCTCTTGTTGAGATTTTTAATAAGGTTTGATTTTCTTTTAAAATATAAGATTCTTCATTTTGATTTTTTTCAGAAGCTCCTACTTTTGTTCCGTCTTTTGTAGGATCTACGAAAGATTTTACATAAAAAGGAATATTTTTCTGCTGTAATGGCTGTAATGTTTTCGGGTGAATGATACTTGCTCCGTAATACGCCATTTCAATAGCTTCTTCGTAAGAAATATTGGAAAGCAACGAAACATCTTTGAATTTTCTTGGATCTCCTGTCATTACTCCCGGAACGTCTTTCCAGATGGTCATAGCTTCGGCATTTAAGCAATACGCAAAAATTGCAGCAGAATAATCTGAACCTTCTCTTCCTAAAGTTACTGTGAAATTATTATCATCTGAACCAATAAAACCTTGGGTTACATAAGAGATTGCAGGATTCAGTGTAGCGATAAATTCTTCTGTTTTCTGCCAATTAACAATTCCGTCTCTGTAAGAATCATCAGTTTTGATATAATCTCTTGCATCCAACCACTGATTGGTAAACTGAATGTCGTTCAGATATTCACTGACAATCTTAGTAGAGATCATTTCACCGCAGCTCACTACCTGATCGTATACGAAGTTGTAATTCGGAGACTTGTTTCTTCTTAAAAATGAAACAATATCATCAAAAAACAGATTGATTTCGTCAAAAACCAAATGATCGTTCTGGAAAAGCCCCTTAGCTATTTCAATGTGCTTCTGTTTTATCTTTTCAATTTCAGTTTGATAGTCTTCTTTTTTAAAATAGAGTTCTACTACTTTCTCTAGCTCATTGGTGGTTTTACCCATTGCCGAGATGACAAGCAGACATTTCTCAAAGCCCTGGCTTTTTAAAACCATTGACACATTTTTTACACTTTCGGCATCTTTCACGGAAGCTCCACCAAACTTGAAAATTTTCATTTAAGATTTAAAATAAAATTGTTAGATAAATAAAATTTTTTGAAACGTCAAAATTATAAATTTACGATGAGATATGAAAGAGCACGATTCGGTGATTAATAATTATGGCATAATTGTTTAAAATTCTAATGTTTAAAGGTTAATGTTTTGTAATTCAGTGATTTAAATGATTTTGAAGAAAATTCTTTCAGGTCGGATAATTTTTACGAAATTTGAAGCAAACGTAAAAGTATAAAAATGTCAGATCAACCATTACAGACCTTAGGAGAATTTTTAATTGATAAACAGGAAGATTTCCAGTATTCTACAGGAGAATTTTCACGTCTTCTAAGTGCGATAAGACTGGCGTCAAAAGTGGTCAACAGAGAAGTAAACAAAGCAGGAATTGTAGATATCACCGGTGCTGCCGGCAATCAGAATATCCAGGGAGAAGAGCAGCAGAAGCTTGATGTCATTGCCAATGATATTTTTATAACGGCATTATCGCAAAGAGAAGTTGTATGCGGTATTGCTTCAGAAGAGAACGATGATTTTATCGATATCAAATGTGGAGAAAACGGTCATCTGAGCAAATATGTGGTTTTAATCGATCCTCTTGACGGTTCATCAAATATCGACGTAAATGTTTCTGTAGGAACTATTTTCTCAATCTACCGACGAGTTACCGAGCCGGGAACACCGGTTCAGTTACAGGATTTTTTACAAAAAGGAATCAATCAGATTGCTGCAGGATATGTAATTTACGGTTCGTCAACAATGATCGTTTATACGACAGGGAACGGTGTTAACGGATTTACTTTAGACCCGTCTTTAGGAACTTATTATCTGTCTCATCCGAACATGACTTTCCCAAAAACAGGTAAAATTTATTCCATCAACGAAGGAAATTATATCAAATTTCCTCAGGGAGTAAAAAATTATCTGAAATATTGTCAGATGGAAGAAGGCGACAGACCTTATACATCAAGATATATTGGTTCTTTAGTTGCTGATTTTCACAGAAATATGTTAAAGGGAGGAATTTATATGTACCCGTCTTATTCTCAGGCACCAAACGGAAAACTAAGACTATTGTATGAGTGTAATCCAATGGCATTTTTGGCGGAACAGGCAGGAGGAAAAGCTACCGACGGTTTCAGGAGAATCATGGAAGTTGAGCCGACCGAACTCCATCAAAGAATACCATTTTTCTGTGGAAGTGTTGATATGGTAGAAAAAGCAGAAGAATTTATGCGAATTGACAGCGTAAAATAAATGAAAGCAGGATATTACAGATATTTATTAAAATTCAAACGCCCGAGTGGAACATCTCGTGGCGTTTTGTATGAAAAAGAAACTTTTATTCTGGAAATTTCAAAGGATGGAAAAAAAGGAATAGGAGAGTGCGCAATTTTCAGAGGACTGAGTTTTGATGACCGACCAGATTATGAAGAAAAATTGAAATGGTTGTGTGAAAATATTCAAAAAGATTCCGAATTTTTAAATCAAGAATTAAAAGAGTTTCCATCAATTTGGTTTGGATACGAACAGGCTGTTTTGAATTTAAAGCATGGGAGGAATTTGTATTTTCCAAGTGAATTTACGGATGGAAGATCTTCAATGATGATCAATGGTTTGATCTGGATGGGAGATATTGGTTTTATGGAAGAGCAAATCCATGAAAAACTTAAAGATGGATTTCATTGTATTAAATTGAAAATCGGTGTAGACTGGAAATCTGAACACTTAATTCTTCAAAAATTAAGAGAGAAATTTTCAAAAGATCAATTGGAGCTTCGTGTTGACGCAAACGGCGGATTTTCTAAAGATGAAGCTAAAATTGTACTGCGACAATTGGCAAACTTAAATATTCATTCAATTGAACAGCCAATAAAAGCAGTAGATTGGAAGGGTATGGCTGAATTGTGTGCCGAAACGCCGACTCCGATTGCTTTAGATGAAGAACTTATCGCAATTATTGATTTAAATAAAAAGAAAGACCTGTTAGAAACAGTTAAACCTCAATATATCATTTTAAAACCCTCTTTAGTTGGTGGTTTTACAGGTTCTGATGAGTGGATATCTCTAGCTGAGCAGAGAAATATTGGTTGGTGGATTACCTCTGCATTAGAAAGTAATATAGGTCTGAGTGCAATTGCACAGTACACTTTTACGAAAAATAGTCAAATGCCACAAGGTTTGGGGACCGGAAGTTTATTTACCAATAATTTTGAAACTAAATTAGAGCTAAATAATGATCGGTTGTTTTTTAAAGAATAAAGTAATTTTCTAATCTATAATTCAGGTTAAAATTAAACTTTGTGTGCTTAAATCACGTCTTTTCTGATGAACAATGCTTCCTTTATATATTCTAAAATATAAGAAAACTTTTTTTTAAGATTTTTCATAATATAGTTTGATTTAGTTTAAGGTAGTTGGCTAGTACAAATTTTGTGCCAATTTTAGTTATAATGTGTTTATTAGTGATATTTAAAATTTTCAAAGTTTAACCGCCTGCTCTTCCAAAATTTTGAAATAAAAGCATCGAAAACTTTGTAAGAAAGGTCAATATTCAATATATGCGAAGTAGACGATTTAAAATTGTCTATGAATGATTTTTTAAGATCAATAATTGTTAACAGTTTGTAATCTGAAATTTTTCTGTTGAAATAATCTTTTGCTTGGAGTTTAGGCTCTGCATAATTGCCAAAATTATATTTAGCGATCCTGATATTTAGGATTGAATATTCATCGCTAGATAAAGGTTCATTTTTTTTACCTTTATAACGAATGATCGTACGATTGCTGAGAATGTAGGCAGACATTATTAATAGTTTGTGAAAGTAGTTTGGTTGTATAAATTTCCGAAAAATTTTTTATTTGTAAATGAACTGAAGGTTAAAATATCGTTTTTTTTAAACCTTAAATTTTCTTAAATTTGCAGATTGTTGTATAAATTATGCAGCAACGTAAGTTTATTCTAATGGAAGAAGAAAAAAAGTCACTCAATTTTATTGAGCAAATTATAGAAGATGATTTGGCAAACGGTATGAGAAATGATCAGATCCGTTTCCGTTTTCCGCCTGAACCCAATGGTTATCTGCATGTAGGTCATACAAAAGCGATCTGCATCAACTTTGGTTTGGGTGAAAAATACAATGCACCCGTAAACCTTCGTTTTGATGATACAAACCCTGAAAAAGAAGAGCAGGAATTTGTAGATTCTATCATGAAAGATGTAGAATGGTTAGGTTTCAAATGGGATAAAGTTTTGTATGCATCTGATTACTTCCAACAACTTTACGATTGGGCCGTTCAGTTGATCAAAGACGGAAAAGCTTATGTAGACGAACAACCGTCTGAAGTGATTACCGAGCAGAGAAAAAATCCTGCTGAGCCAGGTATAGAATCACCTTATAGAAACCGTCCTGTGGAAGAGTCTTTAGATTTATTCGAAAGGATGAAAAATGGTGAGTTTGAAAGTGGTTCAATGTCTCTTCGTGCAAAAATCGATATGGTTTCACCAAATATGAATATGCGTGATCCTGTGATGTACAGAATTTTAAACAAACCACATCACAGAACGGGTACAGACTGGAAAATTTATCCGATGTATGATTGGGCTCATGGTGAATCTGATTATTTAGAGCAGGTTTCGCATTCACTATGTTCTTTAGAATTTGAAAATCACAGACCGCTTTATAATTGGTATCTGGAGCAGGTTTATGACGAATCTAAAGTAGCACCGAAGCAAAGAGAATTTGCAAGGATGAATGTGTCTTACATGATCACTTCCAAAAGAAAATTGCAGAGACTTGTCGCTGAAAACGTAGTTACGGGTTGGGACGACCCGAGAATGCCTACAATTTCCGGGATGAGAAGAAAAGGCTTTACACCGACTTCGATCAGGAATTTTATTGATAAAGTAGGAGTTGCAAAAAGAGAAAATCTTATTTCAATTCAGTTATTGGATTTCTGCGTGCGTGAAGATTTGAATAAAGTTTCAAAACGAGTCATGACAGTCGTAGATCCTGTAAAACTGGTCATTGAAAACTATCCTGAAGGAAAAGAAGAATGGTTAGAAACTGAGAATAATCCTGAACAGGAAAATGCCGGAACGAGAGAAGTTCCGTTCTCAAGAGAATTATATATTGAGCGTGAAGACTTTAAGGAAGAAGCGAATAATAAGTTCTTCAGATTAAAATTAGGCGGAGAAGTCCGTTTAAAATCTGCTTACATCATCAAAGCTGAAAGAGTGGAGAAAGATGAAAACGGAGAAATCACGACGATTTACGCAACTTATGACGAAAAATCTAAGTCAGGAAGCGGAACAGAAGAAAGTTTAAGAAAAGTAAAAGGTACTTTACACTGGGTTTCTGCGCAGCATGCAATTCCTGTGGAGGTAAGAATTTACGACAACTTATTTACTGTAGAGCAGCCTGATGCTGAGAAAGATGTAGATTTCCTGAATTTCGTCAACCCGAATTCTGTGTCTATAGTTCAGGGATTTGCTGAGCCAAGTTTGAAGGATGTTGCTGTGGGAGAACCGCTTCAGTTCCAAAGAATTGGATATTTTACCAAAGATCAGGACTCAACGGATACCAAAATGGTATTCAACAGAACCGTAACATTAAAAGACTCTTATAAGCCGGAGTAAAAATTTATTTATATCACTATAAATGAAACAGGGCTTAATTTTTTAAGTCCTGTTTTTTTTCGTCTGTTTGAGTGTTTTTATCCGCAAAGCGGTGAAAAATTTATCGAGAACCTGCGATAAAAAGACAACTCAGGAATCTCAAACTTCTTGATATGATTTTCTTTAAAAATCTACTCGAAGTGACGTTATTAATCATTAAAAGAAAAATTGTGAAACTTATACATATATATACAAGTTCATTTAAAGGACTTTCAAAAGAAAGCTGGATGTTGGCATTGGTAATGCTGATCAATCGTTCCGGCTCAATGGTACTTCCGTTTTTGGGAGTATATATGACTACACATCTGCATTTCAGTATAGAAAACACAGGAATTGTGTTAAGCTTTTTCGGAATCGGTTCAGTAATCGGATCATGGCTTGGTGGTTACATTACAGACAAAGTTGGAGAATACAAAGTGCAGTATGTCAGTTTATTGCTCAGTGTACCTTTATTTTGTTTAATTCCGATTTTTAAAACTGAAGTTGGAGTTGCTTTAATAATATTGCTTCAAAGTATTGTAAGCGATGCTTTCCGTCCTGCGAATTCTGTGGCAATTACAAAATATGCTAAACCCGAAAATATTACAAGAGCATTTTCACTCAACCGAATGGCGGTGAATTTAGGATTTTCAATCGGTCCCGCTTTAGGAGGAATTCTATCTGCAATTTCTTATGAGTTTTTGTTTTACAGCAATGCTTTAGCGGCTTTATTGGCTGGTTTACTCTATATTTCGTTTTTTTATAACAGAAATAAACTCGCAAAAATAAAAGCTAAAAAAGTAAAAGAAGTCATAGAAATTAAGAAAGAGAACTCACCTTATTTTGATGGTAAGTTTTTGATCTACTGTTTATTCTGTATGCTGTTTTCTATCTGTTTCTTTCAGTTATTCAGTACATTAACGATTTTTTATAAAGATACAGCCCATTTAAGTCAGCAAAATATCGGATTCATCTTGGGATACAGTGGTTTTTTAGTAGTTCTACTCGAAATGGGATTGGTACAGATCGCCGAAAAATATTTTAGTTTAGCGATTACCATGCTTATTGGGACATTTATTTGTGGATTTTCCTATGCAATGTTGGCTTTCGATTATAGCTTGATCGCATTACTCATTTCAATGACTTTGCTGTGCATCGGAGAAATCTGGACGCTTCCTTTTATGTCAACAATCACCGCTTTACGTTCCGGAGAAAATAATAAAGGAGCTTATATGGGCCTGAATGGAATCTCATTTTCAATTGCATTTATCATAACACCATATTTAGGAACATTAATTGCTGAAAAATTCGGGTTTAATATTTTATGGATCGGAACCGGAATTTTAGCAACCATCATTGCCATCGGTTTTTATTTTATTGTTCCGTGGATGATAAAGGACAAAAAAGTTTAAATTAAAATCAATTAAAAAAAGAAAGCCGTATGATATAATATCTGCGGCTTTCTTTTTATTTAAAATTAAACCGCAACAAATTCCAAAAACTGTACAATATTTGCTGATGCAAGTGTACAAACCATTTCATGACCAAATTATACTTTTTAGCATTCACTTTTTATACTTCACTAGTTCTTTCGCAAAAGAAAGATTCTGCGACATTAATTTCGGAAGTAAAAATTGATGCTTACAAAAAACCGACTTCATTCATTGCATCTACAAAATCGGTTTCTGTTGTTTCAGAAAATTTATTGAATCAGAATCCACCCGAAAGATTATTAGAATCTGTCAATCAGATTGCAGGAGCAAGAATGGAGGAACGCTCTCCCGGAAGTTATAGGATTTCTCTTCGTGGAAGCACTTTGCGATCGCCATTCGGAGTTCGAAATGTGAAAGTGTATTTGGATGATTTTATTCTTTCTGACGCATCAGGAAATACTTATTTTAATGTGATTTCTCCTGAGCTTATTAATAGAATAGAAATTTTTAAAGGTCCGGAAAGTGGTGATTTTGGGGCTGCAACCGGCGGAACGGTTTTATTACAAACACAGAATTCAGAAAACACTTCGGCTAATATTTCTGTTGGAAGTTATGGAACCTTTAATGAAAGCTTAAATTTTTCAAAACAATTTGGAAAACATTTTTTCCAGATTTTCCAGAATTATTACCGGACAGATTCTTACCGTGAACAGTCTGCGGTGGAAAGAAAACAGGTTTTCATAAAAGATAATTTTCAGTATTCAAAAAATGCTGAACTGAAAGCAATGATTCTCCTTTCTGATATTGATTATCAAACTCCGGGAGGACTGACCTTAGAACAAATGCAGCTCAATAGAAAACAGGCAAGACCAGGAACTGCAACTCTTCCCGGAGCAAAAGAACAGGATGCAGGAATTCGTAATAAAATGATTTTAGCGGGCATTTCTCATGAGTTGAAAATTATTCCAAATCTGTCGCATTTTGTTTTGGTTCAGGGTTCTTATGTTGACTTTGAGAATCCATTTATCACCAATTTTGAAAACCGTTTTGAGAATAATTTTGCATTGAGAACACACCTGAATTATTCTCAAAATTGTGAGAATATTGCTGCAGAATGGAGATTGGGTTTTGAAGGCGGAACGAATCATATTTTCATTAAAAACTTTGATAATAACAAAGGAATAGAAGGTAATCCTCAGAATTTTGATAAGCTTCAAAACAATTCAGGATTCTTTTTTGTTTCACAGAAATTAAATTTTAACAAAAAGCTGTTCTCGGATATTTCATTAAGTTTAAATTCAAATGCTTACGAATGGGAAAAGATTTTTCCAAGCTCTGAAAGTGGGAAAACGAAATTTAAAGATCAGCTTCTTCCTAATTTTGGACTGACGTATCTTATCGGAAAAGGTTTTTCGGTTCGCGGAAAAGTTGGTAAAGGAAATTCTGCTCCGACTAACGAAGAAATCCGTTCATCGAATCAGGAATTTAATCTAAATCTCGTTCCCGAATATGGTTGGAATAAAGAAGTCGGAGTAAGAAAACAGTTTGGAAATACATTATTTGCGGAAGCCAATTATTTTGATTTCAGAATGAAAGATGCGATTGTCAGAAGACAAAATGAGCGCGGACAGGAATTTTTTGTAAATTCAGGTGAAACAGTTCAGAAAGGTTTGGAAGTTCTTTTGGAATCTAAAAATTTCAATTTAAAGAATAATTTTTTCAGTAGCTTTAAATTCAGATTTTCAGGAAGTTTTTATCAGTTTAAGTTTAAAAATTATCAGCAAGGTGAAACAGATTTTTCTGGAAATGATTTAACAGGAGTTCCACAAACGACAGTCAACAGTTTATTAAGTTTTACTTTCTTTAATCAAATTTCAGTCGATTATTCTCATTTTTATACTTCAAAAATGCCTTTAAATGATGCCAATACTGTTTGGTCAGATTCAAATATTGTGGGAAATATCCAATTCAGATTTCCTGTACAATTTGAAAAAACAACAATGAATTTATTTTTTCAAGTTCAGAATTTATATAATACGGATTATGTTTTGGGTTTTGATATCAATGCTTTCGGAAACCGTTATTATAATCCTGCAGCTAAGCGAAGTTTTGTTTTGGGAGTGAAGGTTGATTTGTAATTCTTTTTATTCACCATCAATGTAGTCAAATGCCTTTTTCAGATAGGCTTCATTGTTTTTTGTTTCGTCAGTTGTATTTTCGATCTTGATATTTGGAGCAATTCCTTCGCCGATTTTAGAATATTCTTTTCCCGTTCTGTCAACGATATTGCCAATGGTTAATACAAGAAAAGATCCGTCCAATAATTTGTATTCCTGATTTCCCGATGTTAAGCCCTGCGTATTTGTTCCAATGATATTTACATTTTTTTGACCTACAAATGCAGCTGTGATGAATTCGGCAGAACTTCCTGTAACTTTATTTACCAATATTGCAATTGGTTTTTTTATGGTTTTGGGCTCATTCTGGGTCAACTGAAATAGTTGGGTTGCCGTTGAACCTTCATAAAACTTACCTTTTTTATAATTATAATATTCAATTTTTCCTTCAGCATCCTTTGTTCCTACTGCATTTTTACTATCTAAAAAAGGAGCAACAGCAGCATACATAGGATAAAGCATTCCTCCGAAATTTCCTCTCAGATCAATAATCCACCCTTTTGGATGATGTTTTTGTAAGTCATTAACTTTAGCGTAAAAAGTATTGATATACAAGTTCCAATCATCTTTGTTGAACGATCCGATGTCTGGTAAACTTATGTAGGCATACTGGTTTTTTAGCAACTCACCTTTAATTACCGGAAACTTCTGACCTGTTGCTTTGTAGCCCAACGTGTAAGCTCGTACTACTTCTTCAGGATAAAAATTAGAATGAGAATCGTTTAAAGAACTTAGTGCATTTTTAATAGCCGGATAAGTATCTTTAATGGTTTTTGCATTTGAAGATTCTTTTAAAGTTTTATCAAATATTTCATCCCAATTCAGCCTCGATTTATTGACCGATTTGTTTTTCATAATTTTCAGCGCTTTGGTAACATATATTGTAATGCTATCAGATTGAGCTAAAAGAGAATTTGAGGAAAAAAGTGTAATTAGAGTGATAATGATAAGTTTTTTCATATTGGATATTTAACAATTAAGGTACTTTACGATGGATTTACAATTAAAATATTACTTTGAAAGAATATCTCTTACAATCATTTCCGCATGAATTCTTGAATTTTCAATAAACCAGAGATGGGTGTCTTTTCCGCCACAAACTACACCCGCCAAATATAAATTCGAAATATTAGATTCCATTGTCTCTGGATTGTAAACAGGATTCAGACAATCTCCCTGAAGATCAATTCCTGAATTTTTAAGAAAATCAAAGTCGGGTAGATAACCGGTCATTGCTAAAACAAAATCATTTGCAATTTCCTGGGTTTCACCATGTTCATTCTTGAAAATAACAGAGTTTTCTTTAATTTCTAATAATTCAGAATTAAAATGAGCTTTGATACTTCCTTCATTAATTCGGTTTTCTATATCCGGTTTTACCCAATATTTTACGTTTTCGGAAATCTCCGAATGTCGAATGATCATCGTTACTTCAGCGCCTTTTCTATAGGTTTCCAATGCAGCATCTACCGAAGAATTACTTGACCCGACTACAACGATTTTTTGCTTGGCGTAAGGGTAAGGTTCTGTATAATAGTGTTGAACTTTACTTAAATCTTCTCCAGGAATGTTCATTAGATTTGGAATATCATAGAAACCTGTTGAGATGATGACGTTTTTTGCCAAATATTTTGATTTAGAAGTTTTAATTTCAAATATTTCTTCTCTTTTAGATACGTTTAAAACCTTCTCATACAAATTGATATTCAGTTTTTTCTGTCTTGCAATTCCCTGATAATATTCCAAAGCTTCTTGTCTTCCAGGTTTTGGAGCTGCAGAAATAAACGGAATTTCATTAATTTCTAACTTTTCGGCAGTCGAAAAAAATCTCATATACAGAGGATAATTGTAAAGCGAGTTAACAATTGTCCCTTTTTCGATAATTAAGTAGCTGAGATTGTTTTTTCTGGCTTCGAGAGCACAATTTAAACCGATTGGTCCGGCTCCGATAATGAGAATATCTAAAATTTCCATTTAACAAATTTACGAAAATACGTTAAGCAAAAGAGTTGGTTTTAATAGGAAAATAAATCACTCAAAAACACTTTTCGAACAACCCAAAGGTGGCATTGGTTTTGGACTTTTTGTGAAAATTTTAGAATGAGAAAACTTTTTGCAATACTTTTATTTTTATTTGCATTGTCATGTGAGAAAAAACAAGATAAAAATCCTGCAATTTCAACAGATAATCTCAAAAGATCAAACGAAAGAACCGATACAAAACAAGATGCTCTGTCTACAGAAGTTGCTTTGAAAAAAACTAATGATGAAGTTTTACAAGCTTTAAAAATTGGTTATTATGATATTTTTGCCAACTACATTCATCCACAAAAGGGAGTGAGATTTTCGATGTATGCTTTTGTCAACAAAAATGAGGACAAACATTTTTCAAGAGCAGATTTTGAAAAATACCAATCATCAAAAACTGTTTTTATCTGGGGATCGAGAGATGGGTCGGGTGAAATTTATAAAGCAACTCTTAATGCTTATCTTAAAGATTGGGTTTTCAAAAAGGATTTTACAAAATCTGAATATGCCTTCAATAAATTTCTTGGCGGAGGAAATTCACTCAATAATTTAAAAGAGATCTACCCAAATTCTGATTTTACGGAAAATTTTCTTTCAGGCTCAGAAAAAAACGGCGGAATGGATTGGAATTCTTTACGTTTTGTCTTTGAAGAATTTGACGGAAAATATTATATTGTTGCTGTGATCAATGACGAATGGACAATTTAAAATTCCATTTCTCTGAAAAATGAAATTTTACAGGATTTCAGAAAGTTGTTGGGTTAAATTTCTTCTCGAAAACTGCTCAATATTTCCAGTATTTTCTAAAAGATTTCCACTTTTCCAAAGATTAAATTTTTCAATTATGAAATTTTTTATAGCTTCAGAATCCTGATAGCTGAAATGTTTCCCGGCATTCGTTTCATCTAAAATTTTAGAGACATCGGCTTCATTAGGTCCAAAGGAAATAATGTATTTTCCTGTAGCCAGATATTCAAATATTTTTCCGGGAATAATTCCTTTTGAAGACTCATTCGGGAAGTTTGTAATCAGCAGCATTGAAGAATTTGCCATTTCATCAATTGCTTTATCGTGCGACAAATAGCCAAGATTGTCGATGTGATTTTTTAAACTTGAGCTTTCAATAGATTGCAAAATTTTATTATCAATCCTTCCCACAAATTTTAACCTGAAATTTTCAGCAAAATCTGCGTTTGATTTCACCAAATCATCAAGCGATTTCCAAAGATTTTCAGGGTTTCTCAATTGTTCTAAAACTCCGATATAACTCAATGTGAATTTCTCTTGTTTGAGACTTTGAGAGATTGAATGTTTTAGAGTCTTTTCAGCATCTGATTCATCAAAGCCATTTGTAATACAAACTGCATTGGCTCCGTTTTTTCTGAAATTTTCAGCATCGGTGTAGCTTGTTGCTAAAGTGATATCTGCATTTTTGAAAACTTCACTTTCCAGTTGACGGTGTTTTTTATCTGATTTATTCGTAAGTTTTAGATGTTTATAATAAGAAATTTCCGTCCACGGATCACGGAAATCGGCAATCCATTTAATATTTGGAAATTTATTTTTCAATCGTAAACCAATCAGATGTAAAGAATGTGGAGGTCCTGAAGTTACGACAACATCAATTGTATTAATCTTTAAATATTGCTCTAAAAATTTCACAGAAGGCTGCACCCAAAAAACTCTCGCATCGGGAATGAAAAAATTTCCGCGCACCCAAATGGATAATTTAGATTTCCAGCTTTGGTTATTTCCTACATCAAACTGCCCGGCTTTGAATTTTTTATTGCTTTTATTGAGTTTTTCTGCCAACTGATAAGGTTCCCAGATTTTAGTTTTAATAATTTCTAAGTTCTCAGGAATGTCTTTCACCAAACTCTCATCCAACAAAGGATAGCTTGGGTTTTCCGGAGTGAAAATGATTGGTTCCCAGCCAAATTCTGGTAGATATTTTGCAAACTTCAACCATCGCTGAACTCCAGGTCCACCTGCAGGAGGCCAGTAATACGTGATGATAAGGATTTTTTTTTGTTCCATATTCTTTTTGTCCTCCCGTAGGAATCTGGACAAAGTTTTTAAAGTAAATTTTTAAGAGTTGTTTAGATTCGTACGGGATGACAAACAAAATTTATACTTTTTCTGAAACTAAATTTTTTCTTTTGTCTTTTTTGCGATAAATAAAATATATTCCGAAACCGCTCAACACAATAAACAATCCGAAGCAAAGTAAAGAAATCCATTTTCCTGTAGCGATCACTTCAGGCTCAAAGATCATTCTGATGCTGTGTTCACCGGCAGGAACGTGTACTGCACGTAAAAGGTAATCTGCTTTGATGTAAGGAACTTCTTTTTCGTCAACAAACATTTTCCAGCCGTGAGGATAATAAATCTCTGAGATAATAGCTAACTGCGGAGTCTTTGATTGGGATTTAAATTCCAATTCGTTAGCTTCATACTTTGTTAAATTGATGGAAGCTGTAGAGTCTGCCTGAACTTGTTTTCCATTGAAATAAGCTTTATCAGAAGTGTTTATTACGGCCGTTTTTTTAGAATCAATATTTCCGAGTGATTTAATTTCTTCGTCCGGAGTATTGACAAATTTCAGATCAGCAACAAACCAAGCATTTCCATTCGCATTAGGATTAGGAACAACTTGTGGCTCTTGCGGATTTCCGAAAATCATGTATTTTGTATTCAGTAAATTCAGGATTTTTGGAGTTTTTACGCTATCTGCGTTTGAGATATATTCATTTAATAAATCATCATAACGTCTCAATCTTACTGCATGATAACCACCAATTGAGGATGTGAAATAAGAAGTATTGGTTTCGCTCGTCACACCTAAAATCTGATTGTAAACTCTGTAATGTTTTTTGTCTTTTTCAGCAATCGTTTCCAAAGTTTTATTTACCGGAATACTTGCTAAAATCGATTGTAAATTTGGATTATCTCCTACTTTTTCAGCTAAATAATCTGAACCTTCCGTTTGGAAAGGGTTTTCAGCGAAGATTTTATCAACATAATTTTCATCATTCAGATAACGTTTGTTGACCGTCCAAAGATCAAATAAACTTACTGCTCCGATGATAATCAAAGCAACATTCTGATTTAATTTCTGTTTTAAACTAAAGAATAAAACAGCTGCGGTAATTCCAACATAGAGCAATGTCTTTATCGCATCAATTCTGAATAATTTGAATCTTTCTTCCGTTAAATAATCCAATAAGAAAGGAGGTAAATAAGTCTTTTCATTATCGGTATGGAAACCTAATAATGATTTTCCGAAAAGAATAAATATTAAAGTTAAACCTAAAACTCCTCCGCTCACATAAGTAAGAACTTTCTTTTTATAATCTTCCTCTAATTTTGAATCTGTATAAAATCTGTAGAGTCCAATAATGGCAATTAAAGGGAATAATAATTCCACAACTACCAAAATAGAAGACGGCGCTCTGAATTTGCTGTAAAAAGGAATATATTCAATAAAGAAATTTGAAAGCGGCATAAAATTGCTTCCCCAGGCTAAAAGAATCGTCAGAATTGTTGCTCCTAAAATCCAGTAACGGTATTTTTTTGATGCAAAGAAGAACCCTAAAAGTGCTAAGAAACATACGATTGCTCCCTGATAAGCTGGTCCTGAAGTTCCCGGTTGGTCGCCCCAATAAGTAACGCTTCCGAAACCTTTGGAAATTCTGTCATATTCAGCTTGTGAAGTGACATTGTCTTGTACCAGCTGTTGTACTTTTTCCATCATTTCTGCGGCTTCAGGTTCCTGGCTTCCACCTCCCATTAATCTTGGGATAAAAAGGTTTAAAGTTTCCAGTTTACCATAACTCCACATCAAAATACTTTCTTTATCCATTCCTGAATTTCCTGCTGTGTGATTTTCGGTATTTAAAATCTGTTTTCCTCTTACTGTTTCTTTAATGTATTCAGAGTTGGCCATGATTCGCTGAGAATTCATGCCAACACCAATTGCTAAAGCTGAAGCAATAATTCCGGATGAGATCAGAAAATGCTTCATAGGAGTTTTCTTCAGAATGGCTCTGATTAATTCAGATAAAAATAAAAATCCTAGTCCCAAAAATAAATAATAGGTCATCTGAGGATGATTGGCGGCAACCTGTAATCCGAAGAATAGGGTAGTGACGATAAATCCAAGAACATACTTTTTTCGGATATAAACCAATAAAATTCCTGCTAAAAGTGGCGCAAAATATTCTATGGTATTAACTTTTCCGTTGTGTCCTGCTGCAATAATAATATAAAAATAGGTTGAAAGTCCAAAAAACGTGGCTCCCAGAAGTGCGTATTTCCAATTCCTGACAGCGACCATTCCCAAAAGGAAAAACCCTGAAAATAAAAGAAAAAGATAGTTGACAGGTCTCGGAAGAATGTTCAGATAGCTGTCTAATTTTTTTATAATATCACCCTCAAAACGGCTACCCATTTGATAAGTCGGCATTCCTCCAAACATAGAGTCACTCCAATACGTTTCTTTATCGAAGCTATCTCTGTAGTCGATAAGTTCTTTTGCACCACCTCGATACTGAACAATATCATGCTGGAAAAGTTGCTTTCCTGTAAATACAGGTGTGGAGTATAAAAATGCTAAAACTAAGAATGCAACGATGGAAATTGCAATGTAAATTAAGTTTTTATTTTTTGCCATTTTGGTTATCAGTAGATATTAAATTTTAGATGTTTTTGAGATTAAGAAAATACTTAATAAACTATCTTTTCTCTTTCACTTCCTCATAGTCCACAGTTTCTGCGTCCCACTTTACTTTTTTCTCAATATTTGTTTTTTTGGTTTCCTTTTCCTGATTGTTGTTAGGTCTGAAACCAGTATATTTATAAAATTTGTTGAAGAATATTCTTTTCAAAATATTCCAGACAAAGAAAATAATAATGGTAGCGAGAACTACCTCAAAAATACCTTTAATTAAAGACATAATTATTTATATTTAAAATTCAAGATTCAAAGTTTGATTATCATCTAAATAACGCTAAAACTCTCAAACCCTAAAACTCTATTTTGCTGCAGGATTCACCATCACAGAAGAATTTGAAACACTTTTCATGCTCTGAGACTGCTTTCCGTCTGAAATCGTTTCGATCTGAGTGGTTTTTACAGTAATATTCTGATTGGTAATCCAGCCTGTATTTTGGTCAAATTTAATGGTCCCATTTTGCGCCAGTTCGCTGCTCATGCTGTGTGTCATTTCACCCTGAGATTTTTTCTCTTCTTTTTTCGGAATTCCTCCCGTTACAGAAATTTCGGCAATTCCGTTTCCTACACTTTTCAGAACGTAGTTTGAGGTCACTTTATATTTTCCGCTTTCATCTGCGCTTTCACTTGTAGTCCATTTTTCACCGATCTTCACTCCTTTTTTCGGAATTATCGTCAGGTTTTTAGAAAACTGATCTTTTAAAACTTTTTCGTTAAAGCTTTGTTTAAGACCTGCGACAGCGCTTGCTTTTTGGTTGGCATCTTTTATAAGCGTACCAAGTGCATTTGAAATTTTTGTGTAGATAGCATCAAAACCTGTAATAGAGATCACATTTCCTTTGCTGTCCATCTTCATATTCAGTTTGTTACCGGTCAAGGCACGGTTTACATTCCAGATCATTTTAAGATTATCTTCTTTAGGAATTGCCTGTTTTGTATCTACAACAATGGTTTTTCCGTCTGCACTCTGAGAGTTTCTCTTCCCTATGAGGTTGATGGTGATGTCGTAAATTCCTCCTTTTACATCATTTACCGTAAAAGTCATTTCGTCTGTAGATTCGCTTGTTCCGTTCAAAGTTTTCCCTGATGGGTCAGTCATCGTTTTCACATCTCTCTGATAGGTTGTCAAAGGATATGTTTTTCCTTTTTCAAGTTTAAAAGATTGCGTAAAAACTCCTAAAGAATCTTTGATGGCAGGGTTTGCTTTTACTTCAGCCACAGAATCAGCAGGAACTTCTACCGTAATGGTTTTTCCGGTTTTAGGGTCTACTTTTGTGATGGTTGCCGTCTCTTTTTTACAAGAAACGATGGCTAAAGAGATCAGTGCTATTGCTGCTATATTTTTCATAAATAATTTTAATACTGTTAATTAATTTTCATCAATTTTTGTCTCATTGCTTCGTAAAGAATTGCTCCACAAGCTACAGAAACGTTAAGTGATTGTGTTTTTCCTTCTATCGGAAGTTTTATTTTTTCGTCTGAATGATGTAGAACCTCTTTTGAAATTCCGGTTTCTTCATTTCCCATTACGATAGCGCAAGGTTCAGTGAAATTAACATCGTAGATCAATTTTTGTGCTTTTTCAGTTGCCGAAAATACAGAAACTCCGCTTTGCTGTAAAAAATCTACAACGTGAGCTAAATTATTTTCCTTACAAATTTTGATATTGTACATTGCTCCTGCAGAAGTTTTTATCGCATCAGAATTGATTGGCGCTCCACCTTTTTCCGGAATAACAACGGCGTGAATTCCTACACATTCTGCTGTTCTGCAGATGGCTCCAAAGTTTCTGACGTCAGTCAATCTGTCTAAAATGAGTATAAAAGGCACTTTTCCTTCTTCAAATAATTCAGGAATAATATTTTCTATTTTGTGAAAAGGTACATCTGAAATAAACGCTACTATACCTTGGTGATTTTTTCTTGTAAAACGGTTCAGCTTCTCAACAGGAACGTAGTTGGGGCGGATTTTGTATTTTGCTAAAACAGCTTTCAATTCTGCATAAATTTCTCCTTGCAAAGCATTTTGCACAAAGATTTTATCGATTGTTTTTCCTGCTTCAATAGCTTCTAAAACCGGACGTAGCCCGAATATAAAATCATCTTTTTTGTTGGGTTCTGAATTTCTGAATTCAGGTTTTGGGTTTTTATGTTGAAAATCTTCCAAAATTTTATTTTTTATATTTTTTAATTGAATAAACTTTGTTATTCAAACTTATTTTTTGCTTAATTCTTTTTACTTTTTCTTGGCTCTTTTTTAGAATTTTTCTCCTAAAATTGCTCTTTTCTGCGCCATTGCATAACCATAATGCAGGCTTTCGTGCAAATTATTAAAAATAATTGCATCCTGAATGCTTTTCAAATCCATCCCAAAACTTGTGGTATAGGGTGTGTAGTCTGAAAAGAAATCACTGTCGTAATCTTTCATTAAAATCTTTGAAGTTTCGGTTAAAAGAAATTCAAGATCTTCCACTTCAGACTTCTGGACATTCAGATTGGGCATGGTTCCTTTTTTATAAGTTTCGATCCAGTATTTATCAATTCTGAAAGGATTTCCGCTCAGATAATAATGCAAAAGCTGCTGTGTGGCAACAGTATGTGCAATATTCCAGTACATATTGTTATTAAAACCATCGGGAATTAATAAGAGATCTTCATGAGAAGTGTCCTGCAAGATGTTCAAAAGGTTTTTTCTGACCTGTCTGTGAGCTTGAAAATGATAATTCATATTTCAAAAATTTAATCACCAAAAATAGTTTAATAAACTGAAAATGACAATTTTTGAACAGGGCTTTAAAGTAAAATTTATGTATTTTTATGATTTTAGAATTAAAAGAAATGCAATTTATGATTTAAGTCATTCCGAATCTGTCAGAGTGGCTGGAATATTTAACAAATTTTAACTCAAAAATGGCATTCATTGTGTTGATTAATGCAAGTATTTATTAGAAATTTACCAATTATTTAATTTAAACTATGTCAGATTCATATCAAGCAGAAGACATTCGTCAGCTCACGGAAAAAGTAAGAGAACAGAATTATTTCTTTTCACTTTTGAGGCAGGAAATCAACAAAGTAATTATCGGACAGGAATACATGATCGACCGGCTTTTGGTCGGACTTCTCGGTAACGGCCACGTTTTGCTGGAAGGTGTTCCCGGATTGGCAAAAACTTTAGCGATAAAAACTCTTGCAGAAGCTGTACATGGTGATTTTTCCAGAATTCAGTTTACTCCCGATCTTCTTCCTGCAGATGTTGTGGGAACGATGATTTATAATATTAAAGAAAACGATTTTTCCATAAAAAGAGGTCCTGTTTTTGCAAATTTTGTGCTTGCAGATGAGATCAACAGAGCTCCGGCAAAGGTACAGTCGGCTCTTCTGGAAGTAATGCAGGAAAAACAGGTGACCATTGGTGACGAAACAATGCATCTTCCAAAACCATTTTTAGTTTTGGCAACACAAAACCCGATCGATCAGGAAGGAACTTATCTTTTACCGGAAGCACAAAGCGACCGTTTTATGCTGAAATGTAAGATTGATTATCCGGAATTTGAGGATGAAAGAAAAGTAATGAGAATGGTTTCTACTTCACATCAGCCGGTGGTAAAGCCTGTTATTTCTTTAACTAATATTACCGAGGCAAAATCGATTGTCAATCAGATTTATCTGGACGAAAAGATTGAAAAATACATTCTTGATATGGTTTTTGCAACCCGTTTTCCTGAAAGGTATGGTCTTTCTGAATTGAAAAATTATATCAGTTTCGGAGCCTCACCGAGAGCGTCTATCAACTTGGCAATTGCTTCGAGAGCGTATGCATTTTTGAGAGGAAGAGCGTTTGTAATTCCTGAAGATGTAAAAGAATTGGCAAAAGATGTCTTAAGACATAGGATTGGGTTGACTTTTGAGGCGGAAGCCGAGGAGATTACATCAGAAGAAATTGTGAATAGAATTTTGGCTAAAATACAGGCACCGTAAATTTGAGTTATGCACGTAAAAGAAATTGAAACTGTTTCAAATTTAGAACCATTTGAGAGATATAATTATTTTATAAAAAAGATTGCTGATTTTGAAATATTATACTCATTAAAAAGTTTGGAAGGAAACTTTGCAATTTCTGAAACAAATAATAAATATATGTTTCCAATATGGTCTCATGAAGAATTTGCAAAATTAAACTTAAATAAAGAATGGGAAAATTTTGAAATTTGCGAAATTTCTTTGGAAGAATTGGAAGAGGGAATTTTCCATTTTATTTTGGAAAATAATTATTTGATAAATGTTTTTCCAATGAATAACAAAACTGGCTTTGTTGTTAATCTTGAAGAATTTAAAAGAGATTTATCAATAGAATTAGAAAATTATCAATAGAGATGTTACAAACGAAAGACATCATAAAAAAAGTAAAACAGATAGAAATCCGTACTCGAAAGAAGACGGAGGCTTCTTTGATGGGACAATATCACAGTGCTTTTAAAGGACAGGGAATGACGTTTTCTGAAGTTCGCCCTTACCAATTTGGTGATGAAATCCGTAGAATCGACTGGAATAAAACTGCACGTTTCCGTGAGCCATTCGTAAAAGTGATGGAGGAAGAACGTGAACTGACCATGATGATTTTGGTTGATATTTCTGCTTCAATGGATTACGGAACGAAGAATCAGCTGAAAAGAGAATACGTTGCTGAAATTGCCGCAAGTTTAGGATTTTCGGCAGCAGGAAATAATGATAAGGTTGGTTTGATTTTATTTGCGGATAAAGTTTATAAGGTTATTCCGCCACAAAAAGGAAGAAAACATATTTTGTCAATCATCAGCAATATTCTGACAGCAGATTATGTTCCGGCAGTTTCTAAAATTGATAAGGCATTAGAATATATGATGGGAATTTTCAAAAGAAAATCATTAGTATTTATGCTTTCAGATTTTGGAGATGCCTATGATTCTAAAATGCTTCGTGTGGCATCAAAGAAACATCATCTTCTGGGAATGAGAATTTTTGATGAAAAAGATAACGAAATTCCGGATGTTGGTTATACGCTTTTCCACGATGCAGAAACAGGAAAACAGGTTTGGGTCAATACATCAAATGCAAGATGGAGATATACTTTCGCCGAAGCGCAGAAACAAAAAGTAAGAGCATTGGAAGAAGATTTCGCCAACAGTTCGGCAAGCTTTATGAATATCAATACCGGCGATGATTATGCGAAATTATTGTATCAGTATTTTCAGAAGAAATAAATTTAGATTTAAAAATAAATTAGGCTTTTGCCAAAATTGATCATTGAGAATTGAAAAAATTATTATTACTTATATTATTTTTTGTCTGTGCAAATGCTTTTTCACAGATACTTTCATCGAATCTTGAAAAGAAAACTTTAGCTCTTGGTGAAGTCAACCGTTTTACCGTAAAAATTGACAACCTGAATAATCAGGAAGTAAAAGCTGCTGCCAAAGATCAGTTGTTACCTTTTCATTTTGAAGAAATTAAAGACAGCATCGGTGTGCAGCCCAATTCTTATGAAAGAAAAATTGAATTTTCGGTTTTCGAAGAGGGAACTTATACGATTCCTGAACTTGAATTTAAAGTTGGAGATAAAATTTTAAAAACGATTCCTTACGAAGTTGAAGTGGTCAACACTGCCCAAAAAGGTGACGTGATTAATGATATCATGAATAATAAAGATGTCAAACTGGATGTTACAGATTATTGGCAGCTTTATAAATGGTATGTTTTAGCTGCTTTGGCTTTGATAGCTTTAATAATCGCTATTTTTATAATTGTTAAATATGGCAGAAAATCAAAAGATTCTCCGGTTGTGGCAACCAATCAGACTTTAAAAGAACTAGATTCATTAAAAAAGAAAAAATATATCGAAGAAGGAAATTACCGTTCTTTTTATGTGGAGCTGATAGATATTTCAAGGGGGTTTATTGCAAAACAATATAGAATTCCTGCCGATGTTTTGTTAACCGATGATCTGATTGAGCTAATGAAGAAGAATAATACCATTTCGGAAGACAACGAAAAAGTAGTTGAAGATGTATTCTTCAGAGGTGATCTGGTGAAATTTGCCAAAACTTTCCCGGATCAGCAGACGATGGAAAAAGATTTTAACGAGATCAAAGACTTTGTGAAAAGATCATCAAAGGATATAGAATTTGAAAACCTGAGAAAAGATGTTTAATTTTGAGTTTTACAGTCCGTGGTTTTTATTTTTATTTCTTTTGTTTATTCCGTTATTAATCAGAGATATTAGCAGGAAAAAACTGAAAGGAATCAAGGTTCCTACTGTTCAGAATATGAATAGCAGCAACGGAATTTTACCTGTTCTTTTTTTACTTAAAGTTTCAAAATACATCATTCTTTCATGTCTTTTTGTAGCGATGGCAAGACCGAGAACGTTTACGATTTCTCAGGACAGAGACGACACGAAAGGCGTAGATATTATGTTTGCGGTAGACGTTTCATTAAGTATGTTGTCCAAAGATCTTTCACCCGACAGATTGACGGCACTTAAAGAAATTGCCATCCAGTTCGTAGAAAAACGTCCGAATGACAGAATTGGCGTAGTTACCTATGCTTCCGAAGCTTTTACCAAAGTTCCTGTAACTTCAGATCATCAGGTTGTCATTGATGAGTTTAAAAATCTCAATACTGCCGAACTTTATCCCGGAACAGCAATCGGGGAAGGGCTTTCTGTTGCGGTAAACCACCTTCGTACAAGCAAGGCAAAGAGTAAGATCATTATTCTGATGACTGATGGGGTGAATAATGTTGAAAATGCAATTCCTCCGCAAGTTGCAGCCGAATTGGCAAGAAATAACAATATTAAAGTATATTCAATCGGTGTAGGAACAAATGGTATTGCATTGATGCCTACTCAGGTTGATGTTTTTGGAGATTTGGTTTTTACCGAAACGCAGGTACAGATCGATGAGCCAATTTTGAGAGAAATCGCTCAGGAAACAGGTGGCAAATATTTCAGAGCTACCTCAAACAGCAGTCTTGAAGAAGTGTACAGCGAAATCAATCAGCTTGAAAAATCTGATGTAAAAGTAGCCAAGCTTTACAATTATCAGGAATATTTTAAAATTTTCCTTTGGGTTGCTTTGGGAATGCTGGTTTTTGATGCGTTATTGAGATGGGTATTATATAAATTTTTAAGCTGATGGAATTGTATTTAGGAAATTATTGGTACTTATTATTGTTGCTGCTTTTACCGGTCTTATCTTTTTTTCTCATTCGATATGTAAAATGGAAAAAGAAAAGAAAGGAGATTTTTGCCGACAGCCGTTTTCATGAAGCTTTATTTGAAAAAAAATCGGGTTTTATTAAAATTTTTCCGGCTCTGTATTTTATTGCGACATTATTTTTGATTTTCTCGATCATTGATTTGCTGAGCGGTTCAGAAGAAGTGACAACCAATCAGAAATTTAATAATGTGATTTTTATGTTGGATGTTTCCAACTCGATGAATGCAGAAGATATTGAGCCGAGTCGTTTGGTTGAAGCAAAAAATCTGGTGATTCAGACAATGCAGAAATTGAAGAATGATAAAGTTGGGATGATCATTTTTGCAGGTCAGGCAACTTCAATTATGCCTTTGACCACCGATTATAATTCGGCAGAAACCTATATTAATGGTGTTGAAACCGGTTCAATAAAAATTCAGGGAACAGACTTTCTGAAAGCTATGGAAACCGCCGTAGACAAATTTAAAAATATCAATAAAGGTGCAAGGAAAGTCATTTTATTGAGTGACGGTGAAGACAATGAGGGAAATGACAATGCAGCCATTAAATTAGCCAACCGGGAAGGAATTATAGTTACGTCAGTGGGAATTGGTTCTGACGAAGGCGCACCTGTTCCGGAATACGAATTCGGGCAATTAATGGGGTACAAAAGTGATATGAACGGACAAACCGTTATTTCCAAAAGGCAAACAGAAGCTTTAATGAAGATTGCAGAATCTACAGGCGGAAGCTACATCGACGGGAATAACATCAACGAAGCGCCGGATAGAATTGTAGAAGCTTTAAATAAAAAAGCATCTTCCACAGAAACTCTGGTCAAATCTCAAAATGCCAATCATTATTATCAGTACTTTCTAGCAGTTTCGATATTTTTTTTCCTGATCATTTTTCTCTTTAATCCGAAAAGAGATTTTAATATTTAATTTGCTTTTATTAAAATCTTACTCTGGTGAATACTTTAACCCAATTTTAACAAATAATAGACTGTTTCTTAACATATAAAGGAATAATTTTGCAAGTGATGAATACTAAAATTTTATTTTTATCGTTGATGATTGCTTTCTCGTTCTCAAACGTATTGTTTGGGCAGAAAAACTATAAAACTTTGGTATATGAAGGCAATCAGAAATTCAACGGTAAAGATTACGACGGTGCATCATCAAGATATATGGAAGCGGTAAAATCTAACGAAAAAGAATTTACAGCTCATTACAATTTGGGAAACGCTTTGTATAAAAGCAAAAAATACGAAGAGGCAAAAGCTGAGTTTGAAAAAGCACAAAGCCTTTCACAGACCATTCCCGATAAGGCGGCAGCCTTGCATAATCTGGGGAATACATACATGCAGATGAGTCAGCCCGAGAAGGCGGCCGATTATTACAAACAATCATTAAAACAAGATCCTTACAATGAAGCAACAAGAAAGAATTTTGAGATTGCCAAATTGAAGGAGAAAGAAAATCAACAAAAGAAAAATCAGGAAAGTAAATCCGGTAAAGGTGGCGGAGGTGACGACCAGCAGAAAAATAAAGACAAAAATGGTGATCCCAAAAATCAGGATCAGGGACAAGGACAGAAAAACGAAGGAGAAAGCCCGGAAGGTGACCAACCTGACAAGGATAAAAATAATCAGGGCAAAATGCCTAAAGATATTGAGAACGCCATATTGAATAAAGTAAGCGAAAAAGAAAAAGAAACCGCCAGAAGAATTTTAAACAAAAATTCTTATTCGATGCCGCAAAGCAACGAGAAAGATTGGTGATGAAACAAAAATTATTTTACATACTGTTGACTTTCGCATCCGTAATTGCTTACGGACAGGTAGAACTTACTATGAGACCTGATAAAAGTGATTACAACGGTAAAGACATTGTAAATCTTACCATTATCTTAGAGTTGAATGGCGATAATCTTGTACAGCAGAGTAAAATTCAGCTTCCTGATTTGTCTAAATTTAATATGATTGGCAATGGCTCATTTAGCCAGGCTGTAAGAGATCCTGAATCTAATGTTGCTGTAGAACAGTATGTTACCAGAATTGCACTTGAACCCAAACAAAAAGGTAAAGTAAGAATTGGTTCTGTACTGGTAACTGTCAATAATAAAATTTATAAAACCGAACCTTTTGATATCTTCATCCGTGATATTGAGAAAAAACCTGTCGCTAAAAATGCCGATAACGATGTCTATCTTAATATGGAAATTGAAGACAGAGAAGTTTATCAGGATCAGCCAACGGTTGCGGTTTTAAGGGTTTATTCGAAAAGTATTGATAACCTGAGAAAGGTAAAAAATATACATCTTCCCGAACAGGATAATCTGAATGTACATCCAATCAGCTTTCACAAATCTGAAATCGATCCTTCGGGTTACTCAAATATGCCTTCGCAGATACTTGCAATGTTTATTGTGTTTCCAAATGAATCGGGATACGTTGAAGTTCCGTCTGTTTCGGCTTCGGTTAATTCTTATGCCCATAAAAATAAAATTGTTTCCAACAAAGTAAAGCTGAATGTTAAAAAACTTCCGGAAGGTTCGCCGGAAAGCTTCAAAAATGCAGTAGGAAATTTTAAAGTGGATGTTTACCACGAAGCTAAAGAAAAGATTGAGGCCAAAAAACCTGTCAATGTTGTTCTGAAAGTTTCGGGTGAAGGTAATTTATCCGATATGGAATTGCCGAAAATTGAAACATCACCTGATTACGAAGTATTTGCCCCGAAAATCACATCAAGAGTGAAAGCAGGCGTAGAGGGGATGAAAGGGTATATTTTGGCTAATTATGTTTTAATTCCCAACAAAACAGGAATTCTCAATATCAAAACTGAAGAGTTTGCATTCTTTAACCCGGCAGATAAAGAATATGTCAATTTAGGACAGGAAACACTCAGTCTTACAGCATTTTCTCACGATCAGGTTTTGGAATCCCGTTCTACTGTCGAGAAAGTGAATGAGTATACCAATACGCTTCTGGAAACAGTAAACAGTCCGGTTTTGAAGACTACAACGTTTAAAGTAAAAGAAAAAAGCAAATTTAATTGGCGAATTCTTTTCATCAATTTTGGAATTCTTTTAGGATTATTCATTGCTTATTTGTTATTTAAAAATTGGCAAAAAAAACGTAATATAGTTAAGGAAAAATCAGCTTCAAGAGATCTTGGATCAGTCGCTGAAACCGAAAGAGAAATCAGAGAAAGTCTGAAAACTGATGTTGGAGATTACTTTACCTATCTTGAAAATCTAAAAGACAGTCAAAGCTTTGATCAGTTCTTCAAGACAGTTGAAGAATTGGATTCTGAAGTGAGAAATCAGTATTTCCAAAGTTCTAAAGATGATTTCAGACAGTTTCTGGAAAGTTACAAAGGAAGTTCTGTAGCAGAAGAATACAGAAATCTTTCCCAAAGAATTCAGATAGAAAAATATACTCCGGTAAAATCTGAAGAAGGAATTGGTGAACTTCTGAAAGATATTATCAATTTGTATTCTCAGATTAGTAAATAATCATTTTTTATTCATAATTTTGCGAAATTAATAATTATTGAATAATGGAGATTCTTCAGGATTTTTCTTTCAAAGAAACAATGACTTGTTTCATGGTGCTTTTTGCGGTGATCGACATCATCGGATCTATTCCTATTATCGTAAGTTTAAAGCAGAAGTTCGGACAGATTGAGGCTAAAAGGGCTTCAATTACGGCAGGATTGATCATGATCGTTTTTCTTTTTGTAGGAAATAAAATCCTGAAATTCATTGGGGTAGATGTCAATTCATTTGCGATTGCGGGGGCATTTGTCATATTCATTATTGCATTAGAAATGATTTTAGGTATCGAAATCAATAAAACGACCGAGGCGAAAGCCGCATCGATTGTTCCTATTGCCTTTCCATTGGTTGCAGGAGCGGGAACTTTGACGACTACCTTATCATTGCGTGCAGAATTTCATGACATCAATATCATTCTTGGGATCATTCTCAATACAATTTTCGTATATTTGGTGCTGAAATCAGCTCCTTGGCTGGAGAAGAAAATGGGAGAGGCGACTTTATCGATTCTTCAGAAAGTTTTCGGAATCATTCTTTTAGCGATTTCAATTAAATTGTTTACAGCAAACTTTGCACAATTGGTGCAGAATTATATAAATTTTTAGATCATGCAGAAGTTTTATAAAGTATTTTTAATTGTATTTATCATAATTATCGCTATCAATATTTATGCGATAGACTGGCATTCTGAGATTTCATCAGAAGACAATATGAAATTTGTAATTTCAATTATCTGTGGTGTGGTTGGGCTTTTCTTGCTTTTCATCATGAATACCTGGAGTAAAATCGGAGTAAAGAAATAATTATTTTTCATAATAAAATGTCAAAACCCCCTTTCAAATAGCTTTGAAAGGGGGTTTTGATAAAAGAGTAATCACCATTTAGTTTGTCATTCCGGAGGAATCTTTTGCATTACATCTTACTGTTGTGATTCCTCCGGAATTACAAAGTGAATGCTATCTATACTTGAAATTTATTAAAGAAATCCTTTCAGAATGACTTCTGAAAGGATTTCTGCTAACGATTGATCGTCATTAAAGCTTCTTCTGAAACTTTATATTCACCTTTTTGATAAGTATCTTTACTTGAAAGTAAAACTTCATAAGTATATATACCTTTCGGCAAGTTGTATGTGCACTCTTTTTCGTCTTTTTGAATGACGAATTCCTTTTTTACTTCTTCATCTTCTATTTTCCCGTTGAGCTTTATGGTAATTTTCTCATCCATTTTGTTCTTGAAACAAAAACTATCAACAGTTTTAGCATTTGGATCAACAGCTTTTGTTCCGTTTCCCTTTAAAGCCAAATAACCTTGCACTAAAATATTACCGATTGCTAAACCTTTGTCTAAACCGGACATTGTGGTTTGAGATTTTAAGTTGACATTGAAAAATAAAATCAGAAATAGAACGAAAACTTTGATTCTCATTTCTGCTAAAATCTTAGTTCTTCTGTAGTTCCGTATTTAAAAATCGAGATATATCATGATAATCAATTAATCCATTATATTCTTTGATCATTTTTTTATCTCTAAAAATTAAAGTTTTTGGAATATCAAAAGAGGTAACTTGTATAATATCTGAATTTGAAGTTTTGTTATAAAGAACATTCTCCAAAAGCTTTCTGTATCTGAGATTTTCAATAGTTACATCATTCCACTCAAATTTTTTAGAGGCTACAAATTGCTTTAATTTTTCAGTATCACTTTTGCTATCAATTGAGTAAGAAATAAACTCTAATTCATTCCTATTATACTCTTTTTTCAATTTGTTCAATTCAGGAATTTCTTCCATACATGGTTCGCACCAAGTTGCCCAAATATTTACTACTACAATTTTTTTAGAATTATAATATTTCTTGTAAAAAGGTGAATCTTCGAATTTTAACTTTTCATCATTGAATGTGATGGTCGTATTTTTTCCAATTTTTGAATTGAAAATTATTACTCCAAATAATACAATTGAAAGGATAAGTAATAACAGATAAATTGATTTTCTCATGATTTAGTTTATTAAATTTTAAATATTTTGCTATTTAGCCTTTTGTAAGTGAAAAGCATAATATTTTATACCTTCAAATTCAAAAACTTCATAAGCGGCATTTGTATCAATTACATAGTCTTCTCCTTCATAATCCCAAATTCCACTTTTGATAATTTTCATATTTTCAAGATCTTTAGAATCTTTTACATTCAATTCTTTCATTAATTCTTCTTCTTTTACGTATAAGTATTCTATTTTCCCGTCATCTTGATTTTCAGCATTTTTGCTCCATATCATTAGTGGTAAACCATCAATTTTTACTAAACAACCAGTTACATCTGTATCCACTGTTATTACACCAATCCCTACCGAAACATGAAATTTTTTACAGTAGATAACTTCTATTCTATGTTTCTTGTCTTTCTGAGATTGCCCAAATGCTAAACCTCCTGCTAAAAATGCAATAATGCATACAAATTTAAATAAATTTTTCATAATTTTTTAATTGTTAAATGTTTTTTAATTAATTTTTTTTATACATTTATGTTTTCGCGAGAACATTTTACAAAAGTAGAGTAGTGATTTGCTTTTTCAACAATCAAAACTGACAAAAGATTAGTCAATTGTTAACAATTCTTAGTCATTTTTGAAAATCGTAGTTTTGATAAGGTTAATAAAATTTAATTACCTTTGTTAAAAACAAATAGTAAGATGAAAATAGGTCAAAAACTAAAAGGAATGAGAATAGAAAAAGGGTTTTCAACTATTGAAGTTGCTGAGAAATTAGACATTTCAGAATCAACTTACAGAAGATATGAAAGCGACAAAAGCTTCCCTGACATTTTTATTTTAGATAAAATTGCTAAAATCTATGATAAAACATTAAATGATTTATTACCTGAAGGATTGACCGTAATAAACAATAATAACGGAGAGTATTCTAACAATGCAGGTTATATTGTAAATCAATATCTTTCAGAAAAAGTGATAGAACAATACGAAGAAAGGCTTAAAGACAAAGATGAGCAGATTTCTTTGCTAAAAAGTCTTTTAGATAATAATAAATAATGAATCTCCGCTTTTAATCATACGCTAAAATCAACATCATGTTTGTCATTGACTACGTCGAATCTTCGATTTCCGTAGGAATCTAAACATGGACATTCATTAATCAATATTCAATTTAGATTTTAAAAAGAACATATAAAAAGAATCCTCTTTCAATTTCTGAGAGAGGATTTTTATGTTTAGTGAGAATTACTTTTTGCGTACTAACGCAATCACAAAATCAATTATAATCAACATCATGTTTGTCATTGACTACGTCGAATCTTCGATTTCCGTAGGAATCTAAGCTGCTTTATTTTCAGTGTATTGAGATTCCTCCGGAATGACAAACCAACCGTTGAAAATTAAGTTATTACTAATTACAGACATTCTTAATAAATATTCAATTTAGATTTTACTTTTTGCGTACTAACGCAATCACAAAATCAATTATAATCAACATCATATTTGTCATTCCGGAGGAATCTAAACTGTTATGGACATTCATTAATCAATATTCAATTTAGATTTTAAAAAGAACATATAAAAAGAATCCTCTTTCAATTTCTGAGAGAGGATTTTTATGTTTAGTGAGTAATTACTTTTTGCGTACTAACGCAATCACAAATCAATTATAATCAACATCATGTTTGTCATTCCGTAGGAATCTAAGCTGCTTTATTTTCAGTGTGTTCAGATTCCTACGGAATGACAAACCAACCGTTAAAAACTAAGTTCTTACTAATTACGGACATTCTTAATAAATATTCAATTTAGATTTTACTTTTTGCGTACTCATGCAATCACAAAATCAATTATAATCAGCATCATGTTTGTCATTCCGTAGGAATCTAAGCTGTTTTATTTTTCAGTGTTGAGATTCCTCCGGAATGACAAACCCACCGTTAAAAACTAAGTTCTTACTAATTACAGTCATTCATTAATAAATATTCAATTTAGATTTTACTTTTTGCATACTACGACAAAGTCGGTGCGTTACTTAAAATCTATTAATTTATAAATGACAGATTTTTCAGAACCGCTTCAGATTTCAGTTCGGTTTCAATCCATTCTTTTTCCGGGTTGCTTTGAGCGGTAATTCCGCCGCCAACGAAAAGGTGTACAGCATTACTGTAGAGTTTTGCACAACGTAAATTCACAAAATATTGGATGAAATCATCGGTTTCAATTCTGATAAATCCGGCATATAATTCTCTCGGGAATTTTTCAAATTGCTCAATTTTCTCCTTACAAAAATCTTTCGGAATTCCGCAAACAGCAGGTGTCGGATGAAGCTCTTCGATGATGGCGTCAAGATCTTCAGGATTTACTTTCAATTTAAAATCGCTTCTCAGATGTTTGATGTTTCCCGAAATATGATCATGAGTTTCCGATTCGTAAATATCATTCTCTGAACTGAATTTTTCCAAAACGTTTCGGATGTAGGAGGAAACCGGTTTTTGCTCTTCGATCTCTTTTTCAGACCAGTTTTCAGAGACAGGGATTGTTCCTGCCAAACTCATCGTTTCAAACTCGTGGGTAGTTTTATTAAATTTTCCTAAAACTTCAGAAAAAGCGCCAATCCATGAGTCTTTACCATTAATGAAAATATATCTGAAGGCATTCGGATAAGCATGACAAAGGTGTTTAAAACTTTGGTATAAATTGATTTCATTAAAGTCTTTGAAAATTTTTCTTCTTGAAAGAACCAGTTTGGGCAGATTATTTTCTTTAATAACATGAATGACTTCCTCAAGTTTATTCAGATATTCTTTATGAGTTTCTGCAGAAAAATCAGCTTCTTCTTTAGCTAATAATTTGCCGGAGAATGTATCCTCTATATCATTTACCTCAATAATATTTCCATTGAAACTGATCTTTTCCGACTGATCAAACGACTGAAAAATGACTGCATTTTTATCTGAGTTTTCGTCTGTAGAATAGAGTTTTTCGTCAAAAGGAAATTTGAAGTAAATCATAAGTTGAATGCTTTATGAAAATCTTTATTTGGAAATAAAATAAGAAATTCCCAGATTCAGTTTTCGTTCAGCAAAGGTATTATTAGTCTTAAAAATGTCAAAATCAAATGAGCTGTTTTTTAAAGATAAGTTGTTTAAAGAATACTGATGATAATCTGCAGTAATCAATATTTTTGGCAAAATGCGATATTGCAGCCCGAAAGAAAACCCAATGTTGAATTGTTTGCTTTTAAAATCATCAAGTTTATTTAAAACATTGCTTTCAGGAACTAAAAATTGCATTTTGTAAGTGTTTTTACTCACTGCAAATCCTACGAACGGTCTGAATTTTCTCCATTCATACAAGACTTTTAGCTGTGCTGTATACTCAAAATGTTTATTATTAAATCTCTGAAAAAGCAGTGGCTTATTGTCTTCTGTGAAATAAAATCCGTTTAAATAGGTGTCTTCTTTGTTGGCATCCAGATCAAAGGTAGAATTCCAATGGTAAATATTGGCGGATAACATGAGATATAAATTTTTACTTACACTCTTAGAAATCCATATTCCTAAATTTTCCCCGAATTGTTGTGTGTCATTATTCAATTCCTTTGCCCAACTGCTGTTTTTAAAGCCGATTCCACCCTCAATACCATATTGAAAACCCTGGATAAAACTTTTTTCCCGAGTTGTAGTTGTCTTTACTTGAAAAATTCTGTTCTCTATGATTGGACCTTTTAGAGTTGGAAGAGAAATTTGTACGTCGTTTATTCTGCTTTTCACTGCTTTTTCTAAATAAATCGTATCGTAGATAATCACTTTTTCATAGACCACTACAGTATCTGCTTTCGTTTTTTGCGCCTGTATGATTTGCAACGATAATACGGTAAAAATGAAAATGATGTTTCTGAAAAGCATGTTTCTGGTATTAATTTTCTCTTTCGATAAAAATAGTGTCTCTCTGAATGACTTTTTTTACAATAATAACTTTTTTAGGTGAAATTTCAGCAGAATCTTTTGAAGGTACTTTTTTTTCTTTGGCAAAAGTTGCTTTTACAGCAGTTTCCTGATTTTTTATTTCTTGATTTAGATTCTTGATTTCGCTTGATTCCTGATTTTGAAAATTAGTTTTTTCAACAATCTCAGGTTTTAGTTCTGACGGAGAATCATTATTTAAATCGATTCCTATCTCATTTTTTATTGAAGATTGGGCTTCTGAAAATTTTTGTTTGAATACTTTGTTTTCTTCAAATGCTACGACCGAAATGATAAGAGTGATCAGTAAGGTAGCGGAAATAATCAGTTTTTTCCTGAAATTTTTATTGGTGCCTGAAAATGAAACAGTATTAGTATTCAAAGAAATATCATCAGAAAATGAAAGATTTTTTGACGGAGCAATTTTAAAATCTGCAAATTTACTTTGAAAAGTCTGTGCCCAAACCAATCCACCCAACCCCAGAAAAACCAATAATTGTGTAATCTTTTTATTGTTTTTCGGTGTATTTTGATTGACGAAATTGTTTAATAAATAATTCTGAACAGATTTTTTTGCTCTCAATAAATGTGATTTTGAAGTGCTTACATTGATGCCCAATAGTTTTGCAATCTCCTGATGAGAATTGTTTTCGATAAAATACAGATTAAAAACAGAACGGTGATGTAATGGCAGACTGTCGATAGACTTCAACAGTTCTTCTCTGGTGAAATCATAGGCTAAAACGTGATTTTTTTCTGTGGCAGAGTTATTCATTTCGATCAATGGTTCCGGGATTTCTGATATTTCTGTAGAGACGAAAATTTCTTTGGAGCTGCTTCGTAAGTACTGTAAAGCATTATTCACAACAATGGTTTTGAGCCAGCCAAATAAAGCTTTTTTATCTTTCAGCTGATGGCTTTTTTGCATAGCGATAATAAAACTGTCCTGCAATAGATCTTCTGCCGTCTGCAGATCTGTAATATACCTGCGACAAATCCCCAAAAGTTTTGGGGATAAATCGACATATATTGTATTCCAATCTGTTTTTGTTTTAGGCATTGGTTTAGTTTTCTACTACATAGATGGAGTTGAAAGTTGCAGTATAATTTATAGTTCCGTTTTGCAAACCGTTTATATTTTGAGATTCTACACCATTGATAAACACTTTTCCGTTGTAGGAATTATTTTGTATGTTATATTTTATCATGTAGATGTCATTATTAAGAACAAACAAATCCTGAATGAAAGGCAAAGCTGAAAACGTTGGATTAATTACCGTGCTATTTTTGAAATAGCTCATTCCGTTGTCATAATATGTTGTATATAAATCGTTTGTCGATTTGTCGGAAACAATTTTCCCGTAAAAAGGAAGTGATGCTGTATAATCACCAATTAATGTTTCTGCGTTTGTATTGATGTTTTTAGAATAATACTTAGAATTTTTCTTATAGAGAATGTGTAATCCGTTATTGTTTTTTGCAAAATTGAAAACGTAATCAGGATTATTCAGTGAATTGTATGTTGTATTCTTAAAATATCCCCTGTCAATGTTTTGATTATTATCTACAACCAAAGCAGAAACATAAACATCTGAACCGTTAATAAAAATACCTTCAGCAGATGGAATAAACTGACCTTTTCGAAGCAAAGTTTTCACACCGTTTTTCCAATAGCAAAGCTCATATCGTTCTAACGAACTTGCTGGGATTGGGTTTTCTACGTAACCGGCAAAATAGATGTCTCCATTATTTACTGCAAAGCCTGTTATATCGTGCTGTACGTTATTTTGAATATTCAGATATTGCTTGATTTCAGTCTTTACATTATCTTTCCAAAAATACTGTATTGATTTATGTGATACTGGATTGATCCCCATGCTTCCTGTCACATAAACATTGCTGTTTTCAACCTTAATCTCTATCGGAAGTAAATTGTCACCGTTAGTAAGATCAGTTTTTATATTGTTTTTCCAAAAGCAGGCTTTGCTGTTTTCCCGACCTGCAACATATACATCATATGATTGAGCAGTATTTTTTTCTGCGCCCTCACTTATATCGGAGTCATTGCTGCAAGAATTAAAGATTGATAAGATTAATAAAAGAAAAGGTAAAAGTAGTTTTTTCATAAGTTTTTGTTTAAAAGTTTATCTTGATAAGATGCAAAAAGATAAAAAGGTTGCAGTTGGTTTATTGAAATAAAACAGGTTTTGTACTTTTTGATATTTTCACAATATGATAGGGTTGTGTAACAACGGATGTTGCGTTTCCTGTCAGAAGTTTTTCAAGATCTACCACGATGCTTTGCGGGTTTTCATCCACCGTGATAATATCAACTGAATGTCCGCCATTTGGGAAAACTTCATCAAATACAGCAATAACCATAAACTGATTAAAGTCGATATTGGTTTCTGTAAAACCACCCGAAATATTATTAACAGAGTCTAAAGTATTAAGAAAAGCATTCCACTGCGTAGTGTTTGTAATCACTGTATTTTGCTGTGAAACATAGCTTCCAGAAAGATTTCCTTTGCCAATTGGCTGCGTAGCTATTGGAGTTTTATACTCAATGTTGTTTTCATTATCACTGCACGAGTTTAAGATAAAGAAAATCGAACAAAAGAACAGAAGTAGGTAATTTTTCATAATTGATAATTTTTTGGTTACAATTATAAGATGAAAAAAACTCAAAAGGTTGCAGCAAGTATATAAAAAAAGACTCAAATAATTTGAGCCTTCAGTATTTTTACTTTAAATATTATCTGTTAATGATGTTATTCGTCATTGTTGTATGATTGATCAACTGACCTTTTTCGTCACGTATTTCAATTTCAGAGACGTGCATGGTCTTTCCTTTTCGGATAAATCTTGCGACGGCAGTTACGGTTCCGTCTCTTTTACTTCTCAGGTGATTTGAATTGATATTTGTTCCTACTCCGAAATATTTGCTTCCGTCAATAAAAATATTAGAAAGGCTGGAACCCATTGTTTCTGCCAAAACACAACTTGCTCCGCCGTGCATAATTCCGAATGGCTGATGGATTTTTGGTGAAACCGGCATTGTTGCGGTTAATGTTTCATTCTCAAGATCAATATCGATGAATTGTATATCAAGGGTTTTTGCAAAAGTTTCTTCACCCCAATTATTGATAAATTCTAATATTTCTTCTTTTGTTTTGCCTTCTGTATACATTTTTATGGAATAAGTAATTTTGCTTCTAACTTCTAACTTCTAACTTCTAACTTCTAACTTCATCATTTCCTATGATATTAGGATTCCAGTTAGAAGGAATTTTCGGACCAATATCGTATTTAATATAATAATTCTGGATTTCTTCCATGATTTCAAGGAACGAAGCCGATGCTATTCTCTCATAAGGAATCGTATAACCAAGGTAGACGATGTTTCTTTTAAAATCTCCGGCTGCTAAAACGATTGGAACTTTCGCGGCTAAAGCCATGTGGTAAAAACCTTTTCTCCATTTCGGAACCCAGCTTCTGGTGCCTTCAGGAGTAATCACAAGACTGAAATCATCTTTTTTAAATTCATTTGCCACAAAATTGATCAGATCATTTTTCTGGCTTCTGTCGATACCGATTCCTCCTAAACCTCTCACAATAGAACCGTACCAAGCTTTGGTGTGGGCATCTTTGATGATGATTTTCAGAGGTTTTCCTAAAGTCCAATAGGCAAGGTTGCCCAGAAGATATTCCATATTGTGCGTATGAGGTGCTACAACCAGAATACAACGGTTGAGGCTGTTGACATCGCCCTGTAACACAACCTTCCAACCCAGCATTTTTAAAAGTAATTTGCCAATCAGCTTTTTCATGAATTTAAATTTAAAACAAAAAAGTATAACCAAACAATGGTTATACTTTACAAATATATTGAAATATTATGGCTCTTAAAATAACCCGCTGATTAAATCTGCGATTTTTATTGCGATTTCTAAAACTAATTGTACCATGATTATTGTTTTTTGTGTTGGTTAATTTTTTACGAAGATAAGACAATTTTAATATATAAACCACTAATTAATGAAGAATTTATAGTTTTTTTGAGAGTAGAAGAGTGTGGGTTTCAAACTGTTGCTATTCATCCACACCTTCCGCCACTCTCTCAAGTTTAATTATTTGGTTTTGATAGAAAATTCTTTTTTACCATCTTTTATTTTGATGTCGACATCTTTCATTTTCTCAATATCCATCTTCATTGTATCCATGATCTTGTCGGCTTGGTTCTTAGGATATTTCTTTCCGTTGATAATTACGCTGTCTTTATCATTTTCATTGTATTCGATAGTAGAACCGTTGATTGTAATCTTATTTTTTTCGATCTGAATATTTCCGTTCTCATCATCGTTCTCTTCTTCTTCATTATCGTTGATTCCGTTTCCGTCAGTATCACCGTCAAAATTCATTGAGTCCTTCTTTAGAGGAATTACCACTGCATTTTGAGGAATTACCAGTTCGTAATCAATATTGTAATCTCTGAAACGATGTTCGTAAGGATATTTGATATAATTCGGAAGAATCACTTTATTACCAACGATTTCCACAGGAACAGTTGCATTAAGCGGAATGTTATATCCTTTCGCCTCTTTTTTAATAATTAAATATGGCGTTTTGATATCTGCTTTTCTTGTTACATCAACATGAATCCAGTCTTTTTCATAAACTGAAATCTTGTCTGAAAATAAATCATCGTCGTATGCTGTGAAATTTTGAGGAATTACTACACTTTTCATGTCAACATAGATGGTGTCTGATAATGTATTGATTGCAACTTCTTCAGTGTCTTCTTTTTGTCCTTTCAGGAACATTTCTCTTTTTGCCATGCTCACTCCGAAATAAGTACCTAAAGCGATTACGGCAAGAAAAAGAAGTCCGATTACCCAACCGATATTTCTCAGCTTAGTTTTTGGAGAGAAAATCTTGATGCTTAATAAACTGAAGAGGATTGCTGGAATCAAAGAACCAACGATAATAAGCGCAGCTAGAACATTGTACAATCCATCGTCATCAAAAAAGAATTTCATTTCATTGGCTCCTGGAAAGTTTGAATCTATTCCGAAAAGACCGAATAAAACAAATACTCCGATGATGCTTCCGAATGCCATCAATGCAAAGAAGCCGCCTATTAAGTATTTTAAAATATTCCAAACTCCGCTTCCTGCATTGTTAATGTAAGGTTTGTTTTCGATATAAATCTCACCTGCTCTTGTCGTCGTTTCATTTGCAAATTGCACAATTTTACTAGATTCTTCTTTCAGATTATCAAAATTTAAAGGTTTACCTTTCATTTTTAAAAAGTCTGAAGCTGTTTCTGCTTTTGGTAAAACAGCCCAAAGAATAAAGTATAAGATAATTACGAGAAAAGATGATCCAGGTGCGACCCAAAGAAATATAAATGCACCAATCCAGATGAGTCTCATCCAAGTAATTTCCATACCAGAATAGGCTGCCAAACCTGCACAAACACCGGCGATCTTTTGTCTTTCAGGATCACGGAAAAGTTGTTTCTTGTCAGTGTAGTGAGTTCCTGAGCTGTCTCTTTTTGTATTTTTTTCAGAATAATAAGCTTCTTCCTGTTCTTCAATTTTTTCAGGAGAACCAATTTGAGCGATTACTCTTTCTACGTCTGTATCATTGATTACTTCGCGTTTTCCTAAAGAATCTCTGAAGATCTCAACCATTCTGATTTCTATGTCGTGCATTACCTCATCTGCTTCAGAAGCATCTAGTGAGCTTCTCAGTGCATTCAGATAATCGCTGAGCTTTATGTATGCGTGTTCTTCTATGGTGAAAGAAAAACCTGCGAGTCCTATTGAGAGTGTCTTGTTCATAGCTTTTGTTTTTTAAATTTTTTGAGTGATTTGGTTTACAGAATCTGTCAGTTCTTTCCAGGTATTTTGCAGTTCAGCTAAAAAAGTTTTGCCTTTTTCTGTGATTTGGTAATATTTTCTTGGCGGTCCTCCCGTAGATTCTTCCCATCTGTAAGAGAGAAATTCTCCGTTTTTCAATCGGGTCAAAAGAGGATAGAGGGTTCCTTCCACTACATCCAGTTTTCCTTTTTTCAGTTCATCTATTAAATCAGAAACGTACATTTCGCGATTGTTGATGAGGCTTAAAATGCAGAATTCCAGAATCCCTTTTCGCATTTGCGCTTTGGTATTTTCAGTATTCATCTTTATAAGTTTGTTAATTAGTTATATCAAATCAGTTTTTGTTTCTAGCTAGTTAAACTTTCTCTGATTCTACATTACAAAGATATGTAATTAAAATGGTAATATGCAATACAAAGTAGTGAAATTATTTTTAGTATTTACTTAAATATTTGATAATCAGTAGAATAAATTTAAATTCATATTTTTAAATAATTTATTTTTGTTCTATTCTTATTCTAAAAACTGAGATTTTCATGATAATTCTTATTTTTGAGGCATGAAAATTCAAAAAGAAATTGATTTTATCGTCGCAATTGACGCTTTAAAAAACGTACAAAGAAGAAATTACAATGCTGACGACTCCAGAAGGGAAAATACAGCCGAACATTCATGGCAGATTATAATTTTGGCTCAGATTCTTTTTCCCTACGCTAAAAACAGAGCAGATATCGATTTGTTGAGAGTCATCAGAATGCTTTCAATTCATGATTTGGTTGAAATTGAAGCAGGAGATACCTTTCTTTTTGACGAAGCCGCAATGGTTGGGAAATTTGAAAGAGAAAAAATTTCTGCCCAAAATATATTCGGAATTTTAGACGAACCTATTCGTTCGGAGTTTTTTAATCTCTGGCTCGAATTTGAGGAAGAGCAAACTCCTGATGCGATTTTTGCCTGTGCCATTGACAGAATAATGCCTTTCATTCTCAATTCACACACTTCAGGAAAAAGCTGGACAGAAGCTGCAGTAACCGAAAAACAGGTAAGGAATATGCTCGAAAATGCAATCAGCAGGGCTTCTGACGAAATGGGAGAGGCTTTTCAATTTTTAATGATCAAAAATCTTGAAACCGAGAAGGTTTTGAAATGAGTTTTTCTGAAAATTCCGGTTAAACCTAAAACTTTGGTGTACAGATTGTTGTATAGCTTAAAAAAGTTATGCAGACAAAAGATTATAACAGAGAAGAGCTAAACTACCATCAAAGTGAAAATAACTATACACTTTTGATCCCTAAAAAATTTTTGAATGTAAAAGATATTAACATTAAGAAAAAAAATCCGGACGGAAGTTTTTCTGATGCCCACGTAGAAATGCGGGAAGAAGAAAATAATATTCTGATCATCACTACGATTCCTATTGATATTCGGCTGGAAATTTCAGATGATATCTAATTTTTTAAAGTTTTTAAAAATAAGGTTTCGGCGGGCAAAGCCCGCCGAAACCAGCCTGAATTTATAGTATTTGAATTGGTTTCTTAAATTCATCAATCGCCACAAAAGTAAAATCACCTACGATAGCTTTTTCTCTTTCGTAAGAATACATTTGCTCGGTGTATATTTCCACATTGACTTTCATACTGGTTTTTCCAACGTGTGCTACTTTTCCGATTAGCTCGACAATTGTTCCCGCGGGAATTGGTTTTTTAAAATCGATTTTATCGCTGCTTACGGTTACCACTCTTTTTCTCGCAAAACGGGTCGCTGTAATGAATGCAACTTCATCCATCAGCTGCATTGCCGTTCCACCGAAAAGGGTGTCGTAATGATTGGTCGTGTTTGGGAAAACCGCTTTAAAGATTCGGGTCTCGGAAGCTTCAATTCTCTCTTCTGTAGTCATATTTCATTATTAATTAAAGCGAAAATGAAATATATTGAAACAAACAGACAGATCAGGAACAAGAAATTCCTGAAGTAAGCTATGAGATCAACAAACTTCAAATCGCGAAAGTTTTTTGTCTGTAGAAAATGGCAGGTCTCCTGACTTGTAACATCTTTATTTCCTTCCCATGCGTTTTGCACAGTGGTTTTTAATAAAGACTTTGGTTACTTTACAGTTGCGCGACAGTTCGTGACTTTCACACGATTCCCTTTTCATCTGCGGTTAGGCAGAACCAATTTCCCGGAAAATTATCAGCAAGAAGCATTATATCAAAAGCTAAAGACTTTCCGGATGCAAAAATAATGATAAATAGGTGAATTATTCAGGATTTTTAAAAATAATCTGGCTGATTACTTTTCCTTCCTTGATAGTCCAAAGCGACGTGTATCTATTCGCTCCGGAACCATTGATCATATAGAGGAAGATATGATCGTCGTCGATAGAAGTTACTCCGATGTTTTCAAAATCCATAGTAGGCTGGAACATATTTTTAATGGCTTCTCTCACAAAAACAGAACCTCTTCCGGGTTGCTGTACTCTGATCGATTTGATTTCGGTCATTCCTTGCGGCAATTCTTTATCAATTCCCCATGGTTTTACTTTATCGATGGTTTTGATGTTTCCGGCTGCATCTTTTTCCTGTTTCCGGTAGCTTGCATTTGACGGATAAATATCAATGACAACCTTACTTCTTTGTGCAGTAGGAATTTTAGGATTGTTATTGTCTGTGAAAATGATTGACTTCCCGTTTTTAGACTTTGTAGGAGTGTATTGTGGAAGCTGGTCGATAAAAGCGATACGGTCTTTATTGACCATACCTTCTTTCGTCAGACTGTCATATCTTACAAATGGTTTTTCGATTTCACCTTTTTCGGGATATTTGATCCAGATCCAGTCTGTTTCGCCGGGAGCAGGTTTCACATAAACAAAAACATCTCCTTTTTTCATTCGGATTTTGTCTACGATTTTTCGATAATCTTCTTTATGTACACGCACCATCGCATAACCTTCCGTGGCTTTTACCACTCCGAAAGGAACTTTATTCTGTGCATTAATTAATGAAAAAGAAAAAATACTGAATATCGATAAATAAATCGCTTTGTTGATGAAAGTCATTGGGAAAGAATATTTATAGTTCAAAGATATAAATTAAATGTTTTTCGGAAGATAATTATATCTTTTCAATTCTGTTAAATCTTTTATTGGTTTTAAATGGCTATCTGAAAGCAGATAAATACTTTCTGAAACATCCAGAACATCCAGATATTGATGATCTGAAATTAGGAAACCTTTATTTTGAGACTGTTCTTTGATGATATTTTTTATCTCGGAAACAACTTTCGGTGATAGACTGTGAAAAGGCTCATCAAGTAAAATAAATTCGGCTTTTGAATAAATGATTAATAAAACTTCCAAAACTCTGAGCTCACCACCGGAAAGCTGTCCAGGAATTTCATTAATGAAAGGTTGAAGCAATTCTGAATATAAAAGTTTTGCTGAATTTTCCTTATTGCAAAATAATCCGATGAGCTTTTTGATCTTAACATTTTTAGGTAAAAAAGAAAATTGTGGTAAATATGAGATTCTGTTTTTGTGATCAGATTGGTTTTTTAAAAGAATGTCATTGAATTTTATATGTTGAGTTTCACCTTTCATAATCCCGAATATAATTTTGAAAAGCGTTGATTTGCCGGAACCGTTTCTTCCCAGAATTCCTACAATTTCACCGGTTTTACAACCTAAATAAATATCCTGTAGAATTTTCTTTTCACCAAATGATTTTGTGATGCTGTCAATATGAAGCGTACTCATAAAAAACGTGTGATTATTTTTATAATTAAACCGAAAGATAAAGTTATAATCCAAAGAAATAATTTTGAAAACCCGAAATTAGCATAGAAATGATATTCGTTTTTAAATCTCAATTCATAAATAAAATAATGAAAGCAAGGAAGAAGCACAATAAAACACAATCCGAAACTTTCATAACTGATTCCTATCTGAAATGCCATCAATACAGAAAACAATACCGCCGGAATCAGCAGCTTTCGGTAAAAAATCCATAAAATTTTAAAATCGTTTAGCATTTTTCAAAAGTAATAAAAAAGAGAGTGCTTGTAAACACCCTCTTTTTTGTATTATGGGAAGTCATTTTTGAAATGCTACCTACGACTTCTATAAAAGCATTCGAGGATTGGGTGAAAAGCACGCCTGCATTTTAGAAAAGCTGGCGTCCATTTCGAAAAAGCTGGCGTCCGTTTTTAAAAATCACACATGCTTTTTTATTCCTCTCTAAAATGAGCTATTTCGTTCATTAAATTCTTTCCAATTCATCAGAACTGATCACGGTTTTAAAGCTTCCGTAATTGACAGTCACTTTGTTTTTAGAAATCGTTTCAATAGTTCCGACACTTGTACTTCCTGTAATTCTTACACGTTGTCCGATTTTCATCCACACAGCACGGTCGGTTTTACGTTTTTCCTCAATTTTATCGTTCGTTTCAGAAATTTTTTCAATTACATCTTCTTTTTTTAATTGTTGAGTGATTTTTCTTTTGACAATCTGAAGACGTTTTGTTTCATCTTTATCAGCCCCGATTTTTCTGAACTTTTCCTGCTCAAGAATTTTTACAAAATCTTTCACTACATCTTTTCGTGATTTTCCTTTTACGTAACTGTCGATAAAACCTTCAATCTTTGTCCCGAACTGAAGTTTTCTGTGCTCATCTTCATACAGTTTCTGGAAATTGAAAAGTTTTTGCTGAAGCTGCTCGTTCAGTTTCTGAAGATTGTCGCGTTTATCTTCCACAGAACCTTTCCTTTCGGCAAGATCGGTTTTCAGTTTTTCAACTTCATATTTTTCCTGTTGAAGTTTGACGATGGTTTTATCTAAATTAACGATGTCATGTTCCACTTTTTTCTTCGCAGAATGAATGATAAATCTTGGGATTTTATTCTTTTCCGCAACTTCAAAGGTGAATGAGCTTCCGGCTTGCCCGACCTCGAGTTTGTACATCGGTTCCAGAGTTTCCTCGTCAAAAAGCATTGCTGCATTAATAGCATTTGGAAGCTGTTCTACAACCAATTTGATGTTGGTGTAATGCGTAGTAATGATCGCAAAACTCTTTTTGTCATAGAAAAACTCAAGGAAACTTTCGGCTAAAGCACCACCCAGTTCAGGATCAGATCCTGTTCCGAACTCATCGATCAGTAAAAGTGTTTCCGGATCAGATTCACGGATGATTCCTCCCATTTTCTTTAATCTTGAAGAGTAGGTCGAAAGATGATTTTCAATAGATTGATTATCACCAATATCGGTCATGATTTTATCAAAGAAAAACATCTCGGATTTTGGATGCGCAGGAACCAGAATTCCGCTTTGAATCATCAGTTGAAGCAATCCTACAGTTTTCAGTGTAATTGATTTTCCACCAGCATTCGGTCCGGAAATACAGATGATTCTGTTATGCTCCGTCAAGCTTAATGTTTGTGGGAAAATAGTTTTATTTTCAGCTTTATTTCTCAACCATAGTAATGGATGATAAGCTTCTCTCAGCTTTAAAGTTTTATGACGGTTAATTTTCGGTAAAATACCATTCACCAACTCGCCGAATTTTGCTTTGGCTCTCGTTAAATCTAAATCAAAAATATAAATCTGATATCTCCAAAGCTGTGGCTGGAAAACCGCTAATTCTGCGGTAAGCTGCCTCAGGATTTTGTCAATTTCTTTCTTTTCTTCTTCCTGATCTTCACGGAGCTTGAAGTAATGCTTCACAACGCTGTCCGGCTGAATAAAAGTAATAGATCCTGTTTTTGAAAGTCCTAAAACTCTTCCCGGAACCCGTTTTTTATAAGCAGATTTTACCGCCAAAACTCTTTGGTCTTCAATAATACTTTCACGGATGTCATCCAGAAAATCACTCTGACTGTAATTGAATAAGACTCTGTTGAAATTTTCCTGAATTGCTTTTTTCGACACCTGAATTTCGGCTCTCAAGGTTTTCAGAATTGGTGAAGCTTCACTTTTTACTTCTCCAAAACGGTTAAAAACTTTGTCAACTTTATCAATGATTTCTTTTTTATATTCCAAAGCAGAAGCATCATTCATCAGATTCGGAAAAGTATCGGGCATCGTTGGGAAAAATTTCTGAAGTTTTCCTATTTGTTCGGTAAGGGTTTTTATTTTGATGAAAGCTGAGTTTTCGAGACGGTAATTCTCAATCAGCATTAGTTTCAGTTCGCTCTCAATATCTTCATATTCATCAAACGGGATCGCATTTGAACTTTCAAAACTCGACAGGTATTCTGAAGTTTTTTTCAGCGAAAGTTCAGCCTCATCAATTTTCATCGGACGAAGCTCAAGGATTTTTTCTCTCGTTTTCGGAGAATATGCAAAAGGAGCAATTTCCGCGAGTAATTGCGGAAACTCTAATTCGTTTAAATCTTCTTTATTTATATACACAGTGCAAATTTAGTGAGAAAATGTGAATGTGATGTTGTGGTGTTTGAAAATGAGTTTCTTTACATTTTATTTAACCACAAAAATTTCAAAATTTAATACATTAGTTTTTTTTAAGTTAAATTTTTACCACACAGTTTGTCATCCCGTAGGGATCTCGGCTTAGTATTAGAGAATAGATTGGAAAGATTCGAGTTTAGATCCGTACGGGATGACAAACTTTATGTTTAATTTATCTGGATCACAAAAATAAAAAATTAAATAAGTTTTATTTTCTAATGTATTTATAAAAAACTTTTTCTCTCATGGTTTAGTTTTTATTAAATTTGAGATATGAGAATAGAAACCGATCGTTTGACTTTAAAGGAAATTGATGAAAGCCATGTAGAGGATATTTTAAAAATCAGAAGCAATGAAATTGTCAATCAATTTGTAAAAAGAATTCCACCAAAAACAAATTATGATGCGCTTGACTTTATTTTAACGATCAAAAAAAGGATTCGGAATAATGAATCTCTCTATTGGGGAATCTCATACAATAATCAACAAAATCTCATCGGAACAATTTGTCTCTGGAATTTTTCTGAAGACCGAACAGAAGCAGAAGTTGGTTATGAATTATTGCCCGATCATCACCGAAAAGGAATCATGTCTGAAGTTTTGACTGCCGTTTTAAATTTTGGTTTTAATGAATTAAATTTGCAGGAGATTTTAGCTTTCACCAATAAGTTTAACGAAAACTCGAAAGGACTTCTTCTGAAACACGATTTTATTTTGCAAGAGGGAAGAACTGATGAGGGTTTTCCGGATAATTTGGTTTTTAGTTTGAAAAAATAATACTTTATTTTTGTCATTCTGACGAAGGATAAACCTTTATCTATTTTGGCTCTGGTTTTATATACATTTGCATATCTTATGAAAAAAATATTACTTTTATTTTTACCTGTTTTGTTTTTAGGACAAAATCAGAACCAATCACCAGATTTAATGAGTTTGGCGATGAAGAATATTCAAGATAAAGATTTCGAAAATGCAATTATTAACCTTGATAAGTCACTAAAAATAAATCCTAAAAACCTGGCTGCATTATATTTTAAAGGATACTTACAAATTATAATTGGTGAAAAGGAGAATGGTTGTAAATCTTTAACTGATGCAATTTATCTAAATAGTAATAGCGCAAAAGAGTTATTTCCAAATAAATGTTTGGATTATAATCCCAAACTTAATGCAGAAAAATTTAAAAATGGAAAATTCACTCTGCAAATTCTAGGATACTCTTCATTATATAATTTTGAAAGGAAAGACAACATGCAGTATGAAACCTTTGAAGGAAAGACTTACAACGGTAAAATAACATGGTATGATTATGGAGACTACACAGTTGTTCCCACAGGAGATAGTGTGGAATTATTGAAAGATAATCCTGAATTTTTGGTAAGAATTCTAAAAATTGAAGATGAGACATATTTATATGAAAAAATTGAGAATGAACAAATCCAATTTGGAATAGTAAAAAAGTTGACAAAAAACATAAAGATTAAATGACCTGGACCGAAATTTTAGCCCCAATAAAAAGCACACCTTACTTTACCAATCTTTGGGAAAAAGTAAAACAGGAATACGCAACCACAAAAGTTTTCCCACCAAAAAAACAGATTTTCAGAGCATTAGAAATTACGCCTTTTGATGAGGTTGAAGTGGTGATTATCGGGCAAGATCCTTATCACAATGATTTTCAGGCAAATGGTTTGTGCTTTTCGGTCTCCGAACAGGTGGCTGCACCGCCTTCGCTTAAAAACATTTTTATCGAACTGAAAAGTGATCTCGGAATTGAAAGAACTTCAAAAGAACTAGACGATTGGGGGAAAAAGGGCGTTTTATTATTAAATGCAACATTAACTGTTCGTGCACATTCTCCGAATTCTCATAAAGATCTCGGCTGGGAAACATTCACCAATTATATCATCAAAGAAATTTCAGACAAAAAAGAAAATGTAGTTTTCGTTTTGTGGGGCGCTTTCGCACAAAAAAAAGCCGAACTCATCGATCCGGCTAAACATTTTATATTAAAATCTGCACATCCGTCACCGTTTTCTGTTCACAGAGGTTTTTTCGGAAGCAAACCTTTCTCAAAAATTAATGAATATTTAGTTTCAAAAGGCAAGAAACCTATCTCTTGGTAGAATCTTCTCCGCCTTTCACAATGACGATTCCTATTCGGTATTTTCCGGAAAGTGCTTTTGCTCCTTCTCCTGAAGTAGGTGCAGGATTTACTTCAACCAGAGAAATTGTATATCCATTGAAAAAAGTTGATTTGTGATAGCTTCTTCCTGCATTTTCTGTCGTTGCTAACGGAATTGTCATTGGTCTTGTCGTTGTTCCCATAAATTCGATATTGGCAACGGCTGCCCCTTCCCAAACACAGGTTACGCCTTCCGGGCAACGGCTGTCTTCAGCAATGTTTTTGAAAGTGACATTCATTTGGTATTCGCTCAGAAATTTATTTTCTCCTTCAGTAAAGTAAATAATTTTTCCTTCCACATTCTTGTTGTTTTTTGTAGCCACTTTTTCAGCACTTTTTGTTTCTTTTTGAGTATTGCAGTTTGATAAGACCAACAAAGCAAAACCTGAAATTATAATTTTGTAAAACATATCTGTTAAATTAAATTAGTCGTCATATCCAAAACTACAACAAATAACATTGCCAAGCCTACTACAAGACTAAAACCTGTTCCGTAAATAAATCCTATGAAAGCTCCTTTTGTTGAGCGTAATGCTTTGTTCATATCTTTGCTGTCATGCAAAAGTTCACCAATGAAAACTCCGGCAAACATACCCACTAGAAATCCTAATGGAATAGGAAGAAAAATGCCGACAATGGTTCCGATAATTGATCCGATGCTTCCCCAACGCGTTCCGCCATATTTCCGGTTGGTTTTTGCAGGAATTACATAATTTAAAACCGCTGAAGCAAGCGTGAGAATGACAAATGCCCAAATATAGATCATCGACATATCTGAATCTGTTCCATATTTGTAAATCAAAAGTCCTCCAAGACTCAAAACCAGTCCGGGCAAAACGGGCAAAAAAGTTCCCAATATGCCTAAAACAAGTAAAATAATACTGATGATCGAAATTAAAGTATGATCCATAAAATTAATTTTAATAAAAAAAGTGACTTCTAAAAGCCACTTTTGTTAAGTATCAATTTTCAAGCCGATTTTCTAAAGATTAACAATCACGTATTGTAAGATTACTCCGGCATTACCAATGTTTCCTGAAGCGTGATTATGAAAAGTAGTGTAGTAAATATAACCACTTCCTGATGCGCCTGAACACGGACCTACTGTCGCTCCTAAAGCTACTAAGTAAGGAACTGCAACGGTAGGAACAGAAATGCTGATCTGAATATTTCCCGGAAGTGTAATACAAACGGTTGTAAATGCTGTATTTGGAGCATTTCCTATTGGTGTAGTCGGAATTCCTGTTGCGGTAAACTGATTGGTTCTGAGCATCAGTGCATCATTGGTAGTAGCATCTTTTACCAGAACTTCCCAATAGGCAGGATCGTAAGTAATGATTTTTTGCCATGCTCCCAAATCATAATCAATATTTAATGAGTTGAAACCCAGTGCTGCAGTTAAACCTGCATTATTTACACTTGCAGCAACTAAACCAGATGATCCCAGATTTTTTGAGCATAATTTTGAATCGGGAACAAAACCTCCTGAAACTCCACAATTATCTGTATTATTGGTTCCTCCGACAAGATAAGCAACATCCCAGTCTGAAGCATAAATACTTCCGCCATTAGCTACAAAAATTGCCAGATTGGCATCAATTGCCGGATAAAGTGCTTGATTGACTGTATAATTTCGTGAACCGCAGTTAAGAAAAACAATATCATATTGGGCAAGTGTATTGATATTGGCAAGATCAGCATTGGTGATTTCTGTTGCAGTGTATCCCAAGTTTAAAATGATGTCTTCAATCTTATCATACGAACCTTTCACATATGCAATTTTAGCAACCTGATTAAGTTTTGTCTGATTTGCATTGAGATTGACCGTTTCGTTGTCTTTAATCGTTGCAGAAATCTCTGTACGGAAATTGCTTCCATTTCCTGTCTGAATGTAAACGGTACGTGTACCAACGGGAGCTTCCAAAATAAAATTACCGTCAGAATCTGACAAGGTGTGGTAAATTTTGTATTTTTCATCAAATGTAAAAACTGAGGCTCCCCCAATTGGTTTGCTTCCGTTTTGTGACATTACTTTTCCGGACAATTTTCCGGTTTTCATAACAGTTGATGTGATCTCTGCCGGAGTTTCAGATTCGGAGCGACATGCTCCCAGAGATAATAGAATAATAAAAATTAAAAGAAGATTAAAGTTTCTCATAATAATAGTTTTATGGTTTAGACTACTAAATTAACAAATTTATTATTAAATATATCTAAATTTTCATTTTAATTTGTTGAATTTGTAATGATTTTAGAAAATAGTTATTGAAATTTGTTGTGGTAAAGGTTTTGCTGATTCTAATTTTATTAAATTTGCTATAATGAAAGACGAGTTAAAAGATACAAAAGATTTTTTGCAGAACATAAGCGATCAGATTCACTATTTTGTTAAAGATAATGTTTACTCTGACCTTGTTCTTACCGTTCAGATTTTACTTAAGTTTATCTTTTTGGCTGGACTTATTTACACGCTTGATTTTGTTTTCAAGCTTTTGGTAAATCTTATATTCAAGAGATTTTTTGATAAAGAAAAATATCCTGTTTTCAAATCTATCTATCAATCAAGAATCACAAATTCAATAGTTCATCTGTCTGCTTTGGCATTCGCCGGTTCGGCTCTTTTTTCCGTATTTTACAGACATCCCAAAAGTTTTACATTATTGGAAGTGATTGTGAATCTGTCAATCATCTTTGTGATTGCAGGAATGCTGTTTAGGGTATTAAATACATTCAGGAATTATTTTGTGATCAAGCAGGACTTTTATAAAATAATGGCTCTCAATGCTATTTCTGAATCGGTGAAAATTTTTGGTATTTTTATTCTGACTGTTATAGGCATTTGTACTGTATTTGGTATAAAAGGCGGTACAATTCTGGGAAGTTTGGGAGCAATCACAGCGGTTTTGGTATTGGTTTTCAGAGATACGATTTTGGGATTTGTCACAGGTCTTCACGTAGCAACTTCACGAAGTCTGAAAGTCGGTGACTGGATCGGAATTCCAAAATATAATATCGAAGGAAATATTCTGGAGATCAATCTTTTGACTACGAAAATCACTAATTTTGATAAAACAATTTCGTCAATTCCTACTTACGATTTGCTGACCACGGAGATCAAGAATCTTCAGGTGATGTCAGAATCCAACACGAGAAGAATTAAAAAATCAATTTTCTTTAATATCAATTCATTTAAATTTTTAAATAACGAAGAAATTGAACGTTTAAAAGAGATCAATCTGATCTCGGATTATCTGAATGAAAAAACTTCAGAGATCACATTAGAAAAAGAGAAAATAGAGCATAAAGATAAAATTATCAACGGAAGACAATTGACCAATGTTGGTGTTTTCAGATATTACACACAGAAATATTTAGAAAACGATCCCGAGATTGATAAAGAAAGCCCGATCATGGTTCGTCAGCTGGAGATTACCACCCAAGGTCTTCCAATGGAAGTTTATTGCTTCGCAAATGACTCGAAATGGGAAAAATTTGAGCAGATTCAGGCAGATATTTTTGATCACCTGCTGGTTGCTTCAAAAGAATTTGATCTTCAGATTATGCAAATCGGTTTGCCGAAATAAATTTTAAAATAAATAAGATTCAAGATAAGGAATATCTGAAATCTAATAGCTATAATAATGACAAAACTAAGCGTAAATATCAATAAAATTGCGACCATCAGAAACGCAAGAGGCGGAGAAACACCGAGCGTTACAGAAGCTGCAATCAAAATTCAGGAATTCGGAGCACACGGAATTACCATTCATCCAAGACCCGATGAAAGACACATCACAAGAAAAGACGTTTATGATCTGAAACCTTTGGTGACAACAGAATTCAATATTGAAGGAAACCCACACAGAGATTTTATCGATATAGTTTTGGAAGTAAAACCCGAGCAGGTAACTTTAGTTCCGGATGCCGATGATGCAATCACCTCAAATGCGGGGTGGGATACCAAAAAGCACTTTGATTTTTTGAAAGAAATTATCTCTGAATTTAAAAATGCAGGAATCAGGACTTCTGTTTTTCTTGACCCGACTCCTGAATTGGTGGAGTATGCTTTCAAAACAGGTGCTGACAGAATAGAACTGTATACCGAAGCTTACGCAAAAAATTATACAACCAACAAAGAACAGGCAATTAAGCCTTATTACGAAACTGCTGTCGTTGCCAACGAATTTGGTTTGGGAATCAATGCAGGTCACGATTTAAGTTTAGAAAATTTAAAATATTTCGCAGATAATATCCCGAATTTGTTGGAAGTTTCCATCGGCCACGCTTTAGTTTCTGAAGCGTTGTACATGGGCATGGAAAACACAGTTCAGGCGTATTTGAAGAGATTGGCAAAATGGTAATTTTTTAGATGAAAGAATTTTGCACACCTTTACCGGAAAATAAAAAACAGTACATCAAAGATGTAGGAACTGTTCTTGTAAATGATTATGGCAAAAAAGATTTCTACAAGCCGGGAGAAATAAAAAAAGCCAATCAAAAAACCTTGTGGGGTACTTCTGGAACAGATTTTTCTTGTTGGAGCATGTCTGTATTTTCTTCACATGAAGATTTTGATGCTTATCACAGAAGCGAAGGCGAAGTTTGTGATTATGTAGAAATGAAGCAAATCATGTTGGAAGGTATTTCAGGAAATAATTTTGATTTTAGTTTTTTGGAATATTCAGATTCAGACATCAATATAGACTCATCCTGGTTAGATTTAAGTGATATATTCGGAGCCATCGGAGATTTTTTCTCAGCATTTTTAGATTAATAAATAATGGAAAATAATATACTACATTCAAAAATATTCGGCGAAAATTTATCGTCAACACCGCTTTTAGTATTTCACGGTTTGTTTGGAATGCTTGATAATTGGGGGAGTTTCGGGAAAGAACTGGGCGAGTTTTTGCCGGTTCATTTGATTGATCTTAGAAATCATGGAAGAAGTTTTCATTCTGAAAATATGTCGCATGACAATCTGGCGAATGATATTGCTAATTACATGGATCATTATGGCATTGAAAAAGCTCACGTTTTGGGACATTCTTTAGGTGGAAAAGCGGTAATGCAGTTTGCGTTGAGCTATCCAGAAAAAGTTGAAAAACTGATCGTCGTTGATATTGGTCCAAAAGCATATCCTCCACATCATCAGGGAATTATTAAAGCTCTTGAAACGGTTGATTTTGATACTGTTAAATCAAGAAATGAAGTGGAAGCGGTTCTCAGTCAATATATTCCTGAAAAATCAACCATTCAGTTTTTAGCTAAAAATTTGTACTGGGAAGAAATTGGTGATACAAAGAAACTTAATTGGAGATTCAATTTGAAAACACTTTCAGAAAAATACAATCAGTTTGTTTCAAATGCGATTAAATTCGGAGTTTTTGAAGGTGAAACTTTATTTATTGCAGGAGAAAAATCAAATTATATTTTACCACAAGATGGTTTTGCAATCAAACAGCAATTTCCAAAAGCTCAATTTGTGAAAATTAAAAATGCTGCACATTGGGTTCAGGCAGATAATCCTGTGGAATTCAGTGAAGTGGTGAGGAATTTTTTAGGTTTAAATTAAATCAAAATTGATTTCAGAAATCACCCCAAGATAATAATATCATACAAATTCAATCAAATAACCGCATAAAATTTGCAAATTTGCAGGAATTTGTAATTCACTAATCAAGCAGGAAATAAATTCATGGTTTTTGTAACAGGAGCAACAGGAATTTTAGGCAGAATTGTCGTTTTGGAACTTTTGAAAAAAGGTAAAACGGTGCGTGCTGCAAAAAGACCTGCAAGTGATATTGATGAAGTGAAACATTCTTATCAATTTTATACAGAAAATCCCGAAGTTTTTTTCAATAAAATTGAATGGACGAATGTTGACTTTGACGATATTCATTCATTACAAAATGCCTTGAATGGAATTACCGAAGTTTATCATTGTGCCGCCAAAGTAAGTTTTCATCCGAAAGATGAAAAAGAAATGTATCACACCAATATCAAAGGCACAGAAAATCTTTTATTTGCGTGCGAAAACTCAAGCGTGCAGAAATTTCTTCACGTAAGTTCGATCGCAGTTTTGGATGGAATGAATGAAAAAGGAGAATTGGATGAAGGATCAGATTTCAATCCTAAAACAGAACATTCTGCTTACGCAATTTCAAAACATCTTTCTGAAATGGAAGTTTGGAGAGCTTCTGCGGAAGGATTAAATACAATCATCATCAATCCGGGAATGATCGTAGGAACAGGAAACTGGAAACAGAGTAGTGGTGAACTTTTTTCGACTTTTGAAAAAAACAGTTTTACATTTTCAGGCGGATCGGCTTATGTAGATGTTCGTGACGTTGCAAAGATTGCAGTTGATCTGATGGAAAAAGATCGATTCGGAGAACGGTTTATTCTAATTTCTGAAAGTAAAAAATACGCAGAAATTGGAAATCAAATCAGAAGAAAATTAGATTTAAAGGATGTGAAAATTCTTTCCAAATTTATTTTAAATATCGGAAGATGGCTCAACATATTTTTGGGTTGGCTGATTCCGCAGTTAAAAATGGCAACAAGAACCAATATCGAATCGGTGACTTCTTCAAGTATCATTTCAAATCAGAAAGTGAAAGATACCCTGGATTATGATTTTATTCCGGTTCAGGAAAGTATAGATTTCCATCTCAACAATTATATTAATGACAAAAAGCTGAATAAATTATAATGAATCTTGCAGAGGCAATAATCAATAAAAATGCGGAAAAGCATTCTTTCAAATCAGCAGTAGGTTTCAAAAAGAAAGAAGGCTGGAAAGAATTGAGTTGGAAAAAATTCAGCGAAATTATTTTTAAAACGGCAAACGCATTAAAAAATAACGGTGTTGAAGAAAATGACAAAGTCGCCATCTATGCAGACAATTCTGCTGAATGGATGATTTTTGATTTGGCAGCGATGTCCATCGGAGCCATTACAGTTCCTATTTATTCTACCAACAATGGCGAACAGGCAGAATATATCATCAACGATTCTCAATCCAAAATTATTTTGGTCGGAAATCAGGCGCAGTATGATGCATGTTTAGAAATTGTACAAAAAGAAAATAGTCTTCAGACTATCATTGTTTCTAAAAAAGCAGTTTGGGTAAAAAAAGAACATACTTTTTATTTGGAAGATTTTATTGCTAAAACTTCCCCGAAACTTGAGATTGTCAAAAAAGAATTTGACGATTTAGCAACCATTATTTATACTTCAGGAACGACCGGAACGCCAAAAGGTGTGATCCTGACCCACGGAAATTTTATTAAATCTTTTGATGCTCATTTTGAATATTTTAAGTTTAAAAACTTTGAAGACGAACTTTCATTGGCATTTTTGCCCTTGACTCACGTTTTCGAAAGATGCTGGAGCTTACTCTGTCTTTACGGCGGTGCAAAAGTTTATTTTCTTGAAGATCCGAAAGATATTGCTGCAACTTTGGAGGAAGTGAAACCGACGATGATGTGTGCTGTTCCGAGATTTTTCCAGAAAGTGTACGCTGGAGTTTTAGAAAAAGCCAAAGAAGGCTCATCATTTAAGAAAAAAATCTTCGATTGGGCTCTTGAAGTTGGAAAACAAACTGCAGAATTAAAAAGAATAGAAAAATCAGCTCCTTTAGGGTTGATGGTAAAACACTCTGTTGCCAATGCTTTGGTTTTTAATAAAGTAAAACAGAAAATGGGTGGAAGACTTTGGTTCATGCCGTGCGGTGGCGCTTCCGTTTCGCCTGATGTGACACAATTGTTTGAAGCAATGGGACTTCATATCACAGTTGGTTATGGTTTGACAGAAACTACGGCGACATTAACAGCTTTTCCTTTTACTCATTTTGAACATGGAAGCTGCGGAAAACCTTTACCGGGCGTAGAAATTCGTATCGGAGAAAATGATGAAATTCTGGCAAAAGGAAACGGAATTATGAAAGGTTATTACAATAAACCTGAAGAAACGGCAAAAGTTTTCACTGAAGACGGTTGGTTCAAAACCGGAGATGCAGGAAAATTTGACGAAAACGGAAACTTGTTTATCACAGACCGTATCAAGGATCTGATGAAAACCTCGAATGGGAAATACATTGCACCACAACAAATTGAGAATCTTTTAACCAATAACAATTTTATTCAGCAAATCGTTTTAATTGCGGAAGGACGACAGTTTGTTTCAGCGTTGATCGTTCCGAATTTTGAGTTTTTGGGAGATTATGCAAAAAAGAACAATATCTCCTCTACTAATCGTGATGAATTAGTTCAAAATAAAGAAATTATTGATTTTTATAAAGATAAGATTAAAGAATTGCAGCACGAGCTTTCAGATTTTGAAAAGGTGAAAAAGTTTACTTTAATGCCATCTGAATTTGAAATCAGCAGTGGAGAAATTACTCCGACATTGAAAGTAAAACGAAATGTAGTGCTGAAAAAATATGCAGATTTAATTGAAAAAATGTATTAGATCTTTTTAAATTATATATAAATCAACATAGAGTTTGTCATTCCGTAGGAATCTAAATTACGAATTTTGCATTGTTGAGATTCCTACGGAATGACAAACTTTGAATTTATTAAATTTTAATAATTAAATGAAACCTTGTGGTCAGAAAGACCATTTCAATAAGTAAACTATGGCAACACAAGACTTCTTAGGAAAAAAAATATATAATATCAGTTCAGAAACGGTTTCAGAAAGCTGTCCGTCAAATATTGCCCTGATCAAATATTGGGGGAAATACGACAATCAGATTCCGGCAAATCCGAGTATCAGTTATACTTTAAATCACTGCAAAACCAATACAGCAATAGAATTTCTGGCAAACGAAACGTTTTCTGTTCAGACTTTTTTATCAGGAAATGAAGAAGCAAAATTTGCCGGGAAAATTGAAAAATATTTTAAAAATATTGAACAGTATCTTCCGTGGATTTTAAAAGGAAAATACATCATCCGAACTGAAAATACATTTCCTCACAGTTCGGGAATTGCAAGTTCAGCTTCCGGTTTTGGGGCTATTGCAAAATGTCTGATGAAATTAGATGAAACTTTTTCACAGAAAAATTCAGAAGAAGAATCTTTAAGAAAAGCCTCATTTTTAGCAAGATTAGGAAGCGGAAGTGCTTGCAGAAGTTTGTACAATGGTTTGGTTGTTTGGGGTGAATCTGATGAGGTTGAAGGAAGTTCTGATTTGTTTGCTGTAAAATATCCTGATGCTGAAATTCATGATGTTTTCAAAGATTTTAATGACTGGGTTTTATTGATCCATGAAGGTGTAAAGAGCGTTTCCTCAACAGTTGGCCATGGTTTGATGAATACCAATCCTTACGCAGAAAGAAGATTTCAGGAAGCAAAAGAAAATTTTGTTCCGATGAAAGAAATCTTGAAAAATGGTGACTTGAATTCTTTTATAAAATTGATAGAACACGAAGCTTTAACGCTTCACGCCATGATGATGATGAGTGATCCCGCTTTTATTTTAATGAAAACCGGAACTCTGGAAGTCATTAATAAAATCTGGGATTTCAGAAGAGAAACTTCTTTATCATTGTTCTTTACCTTAGATGCGGGTGCAAATGTACATTTGCTGTTTCCAAATGATGGCTCAGAAGACAAAATAAAAACTTTTATTGAAGCAGAATTGCTGCAGCATACTCAGAAAAATGGGATGGTGAAGGATGTGATGAAGTTTTAATAGAAAGAATATTGATATAAGCGGACTTAGTCCGCTTTTTTATTGATGAATAATTTGACTTTTAGTCAAAAAAACTATTTTTTTTAATTTAGATTCTTCGGAATGACAAACAGTGTGTATTAATCCTCCTTCACAATAGCATCACGCTCTCCGTCTTCCTCTTTACCTTCTTCGATAATTTCTTCAGCTTCTTCTATTTCTTCAGAATCAGCTTCTTCCACACGTTTTTCCTGATCGTCATTGTGATGATCTATGAAGAATTCGCAATATACAGGAAGGTGATCCGAACCGAAATTTTCCAAAGTTTTAAGGTCTTTAATGAAAATGTCTTCACTGTGGAACATCAGGTCAATCGGGAATCTGAACAGACGGTATTTTGCATGGAAAGTAGAAACGAAAGAATGACCAACTCTTGGATCGATCAGATGACTCGTTTTTCTGAATAAAATAGACGATTTTGACCATGCCACGTTATTGAAGTCTCCAACTACGATCAAAGGTTTTTTAATTTCCTGAACACGTTTTGCAGTACTCAGAAGATCGCCATCCCTTTCTTTTGAAGTTTCTTCTTCTGTCGGACTCGGCGGCGGCGGATGAACTCCAAAAAATACAAACCTGAAACCATCTTTCGTTTTCAGATGCGCTTCAATACTTGGAATGTCATCGGCTACAAAAAAATGTGTTTTTGATTCTTCAATTTCCATTTTAGAATAGAAGTGCATTCCATAAGTATTTTCCAGAGTTACTTTATGCTGATATGGATAATCTTTTTCTAAAACCTGCAATGCTTTTTCCCAATCGCTATTGCTTTCCATTGTCAGGAAAATTTCCGGTTTATTTTTGTTGATGAGATTGATAAATTGATTGTAATCTTTATTAAACTGATAAACGTTTGCAGAAATAAAATGATATTTCTCTGATGAATTTTTACTTTGCGGATGCTTTTTTACCGGATAAAGTGGTGTATATCTTATTAATATAATTCCATGATAAATAAAGATTGCCAATAACAAACCCTGATAGTACCAAAAATGTTTGAAGCTGATAAAAAAACCAAAAACAAACACGATTAAACTAATGTATGTGATCTGAATTTTACCAAAATCAGGTACTCTGAAAATCCAATGTGAACTTGGGATTTTTGGTAACACCGTTAAAATCAATAATAAAGCGACAAAAATAAAATAAACTTCCCACATATTTTTTAAAATAACAAGTAAATGTAAGATATTTTGATACAATTTTGCCTCTGTTTTTATTTAAAATTTGTTAATAAAAGCTCTTCAGGAGCAATATATTTCTTACTTTTAAGGTTATAAAAATAGAGAAGTATGAATAAATATTTGGGAATTTTTATTTTGCTGAACTCATTGTGTTTCGGACAAACATCTGAGAAAGATTTGGTTAAACAAACCGTAGAAAATCTCTTTACCGGGATGAAAAATGCAGATGCCGAAATGATAAAATCTACTTTTTCAGAAGCTCCGATTATGCAAAGTATAACAAAAGACGGAGTTTTAAAAAATGAAAATATAGGTGATTTTATCACTTCTATTTCCCAACTTTCAAAAAATGATGCAGACGAGAGAATAACTTTTGAAGCCATTCATATTGACGGAAATTTGGCAAGTGTTTTTACTCCTTACGAATTTTATTTTAAAGGAAAATTCTCGCATTGCGGAGCCAATAGTTTTCAGTTGGTGAAGCAAAATAATATTTGGAAAATTCAGTATTTAATTGATACAAGAAGGAAAGACTGTGAAAAATAATTTAAAAATGAAAATTCATCATATCGCCATTATCTGTTCAGATTATGCGATTTCAAAAGCATTTTATACTGATGTTTTAGGGTTAAAAATTCTACGTGAAGTTTATCGTGAGGAAAGACAATCTTACAAACTTGATCTTGGTATTGATGATCATTATGTGATTGAATTGTTCTCATTTCCAAATCCTCCAGAAAGACCTTCAAGACCTGAATCCTGCGGATTGAGACATCTGGCTTTTTCAGTGGAAAATGTAAATGAAAAGAGAGAAGAATTAATTGAAAAAGGCTTAAAATGTGAAGAAATAAGGATAGATGAATTCACAGGAAAAGAATTTTTCTTTACCCAGGATCCCGATCAATTGCCGCTGGAATTTTATGAAATTTAAAAATAATCTAATTTATTAATGAAAAAATATATCGTTGTTTTGGCTTTTGCACTCATGAACTGTCAGTTTCATGCTCAAACTGTAAATGAACCTAAAAATCATCCTATAGAATGGTCACAACCTTATGAGCCTTTCCGGATTGCCGGTAATTTGTATTATGTGGGAACTTATGATCTGGCTTCATACCTTATAGTAACCAAAAAGGGAAATATTCTTATTAATACAGGATTGGCAGATTCTCTTCCAACAATTAAAAATAATATAAAGAAACTTGGTTTCAACTATAATGATACTAAAATATTACTGCTTACACAGGCGCATTACGATCATTTAGGCGCAATGGCTGCAATTAAAAAAGAAACCGGAGCAAAATTGTATGTCGACAAGGCAGATGCTGATGTTCTGAAAAGTGGCGGAAAATCTGACTATGAAATGGGGAAATATGGGGTTACATTTGAGCCAATCAATCCTGATTATGTTTTAAAAGATAAGGATTTTGTAACGCTTGGTGATACTAAATTGATGATGTTGCATCATCCGGGACATACGAAAGGCTCATGCAGCTATCTGCTCGAAACCAAAGATGACAAGAGAAAATATAAGGTTTTGATTGCCAATATGCCTACAATTATTATTGATAAGAAATTTTCTGAAGTTAAGCTATATCCTACAATTCAGAAAGATTATGAATATACTTTAAGAGAGATGAAAAAACTGGATTTTGACATTTGGGTGGCTTCCCACGCAAGTCAGTTTGATATGCATGAAAAACATCAGCCAAAAGATGTATATAATCCTGATGTTTTTATGAATAAAAAAGAATATCTCGACCAGATTGATTCCTTAGAAAAAGAATATCTTAATAAATTAAATGAATAAAAAAGATATATCAATGCGCATATCCGGTCACAAAACTGATAACCATAATGATTAAAACAATTGATGAGATCAGGACATAGAGATAGTCTTTTTCTTTAAGATAGCCTATCAAAGCAAAAATAATTCTCATCAGGGGAGTGAAAATAAGCATCAGAATTCCTAGTTGAATAATCGCCATTCCTTCTCCCTTACAAAGAGTTTCCCAAAAATGTCCCCAAACTTTTTCCGAAGAGGTCCCCATGTCGAGAAGTTTGTATTTTCTCGGCATTTTAAATCCTTCTGTAAAAAGTTTAACGAAACCTATAAGCGAAGTAATTACAGATAAAATAACGCCTAATCTCAGTAAGTTTCCAACGGAACGGTTCAGATCAACATCAGTGAAATTTTTTCTCATGAGAAATTGCTTCTTATACCGTTATACATCATATAAATTGAGAGAATCGTGATTACGATAGCAAAAAATGTTTTCAGTTTTTTTGTTTTGGAAACCATTAAAGTTTTGGATCCGATAAAACTTCCCACCACAACTCCTACCAAAACAGGAGCTACAATGACAGGGATAATTTCGCCTCTCTGGAAATAAATTAATGAACTGGCAACCGCCGTTACACCAATCATAAAATTACTAGTCGTTGTAGAAACTTTGAACGGTAATCTCATCATATTGTCCATTGCCAAAACTTTCAGCGCACCGGAACCGATTCCTAAAAGTCCGGACATTGCGCCTGCAAACATCATCATAAAAAAACCTGGAACTGTATTTCTTGCAGCATAGCTTTTCATTATGCCTTTATCCGGGAAAGTTCCGTATAATTTAAGCTTATCCTCCAAACTTCCTTTAATCAGCGATTCCTGATGATCAGGTTTTCCTTTAAGATTTAAAACTACGGTAAGAAGAAGAATACTTGCGAAAATAATTCCGATCGTATTAGGATTAAGCATTCCAGACACTAAGGCTCCAACGATCGCACCAGCGGTCGTTGCAATCTCTAAAAACATTCCGATTCTCATATTGGTAAAGCCCTCTTTCACAAAAGCTACGGCTGCTCCTGAAGAAGTACCGATCACAGAAATAAGTGAAGCACCGATTGCATAATGCATTGGAACACCGAAACCTAGCGTTAATAGGGGGATGATGATAACTCCTCCTCCTAAACCTGTAAGTGAACCCAGAAGACCTGCTGAAATAGCGCCAAGAAAGAGAATGATGATTTCTGACATGCTACAAATATAAAACTATTGGCGTTTTTGGGCAAACTTTAATGAAAGATTATTTTTTGACGTATTTTTGCAAAAATAAAATTCAAAATGAAATTATTTTATATCATTCTCGGTGCGACTCCAAAGGGAAGGAATATTGAGCAGCATGACATATTTTTCGGAATCGCAGAAAATCTTAAAGATTTAGTTTCGGATATAAAAAATTTCTGGACAGAAGCGGAAGGAAAAATTCATCTTGACGGTTATCAGGAAGTGAAATTTGCAGACGGATTTGAAGTGAAAATCGCCGAAAAAACTAAGCAAGCTCAGGAAAATCAGTTATATTTTGTGAATTTGGGAGGCTACAAAAGAGGTTTTTTTGAAGAATTTCATCAGCAGCATTTGATGGTAGGAACTTCAATGGGCGAAGTTGTAAAAAAAGTAAAGAAAACCGAATTTTACAAAACGATGGGTTTTGAAGATGCGGTAAGCCATATCGACGACAAGCATGGAGTAGATATCGACGATATTTTTAATGTCAATGATATTTTGCCGGAAAAAATGAAAGAAAAATATTCTATAATTCTTGAAAAAAGTGAAGAATTGAATCAGGAAAATTTTTCAAAAGTGGGATATTTGAAAATTGATAAAATAAATTAATCTAATAAAATAATGAAAATAGGAATTTTAGGAGGCGGACAATTGGGAAGAATGCTCATTCAGGAAGCTTTAAAATATGATGATGAATTTTATACTTTAGATCCGGCTTCGGATGCGCCTTGTCATAATATTTCATATTTTACACAAGGAAGTTTCAATGATTATGAAACCGTTTTAAATTTCGGAAAAGATAAAGACGTTGTAACGATTGAAATTGAGCACGTCGATGCAGATGCTTTGGCAGAACTGGAAAAGCAGGGTGTGAAAGTAGTTCCGAATGCTCAGATTATTAAAACCATTCAGCAGAAAATCCTCCAGAAAGAGTTTTATAAAGCACACGGTATTCCGAGTCCGGATTTTGAAATTATGGACGGAAGTTCAGATGAAATAAAAATTCAATTCCCTTTTGTGCAAAAATTAAATACAGGAGGTTATGACGGAAAAGGTGTACAGATTATCCGTTCGTCTGAAGATTTGAGAAACTTATGGACTGAAGATTCGGTTTTGGAAAATCTGATTGATATTGATAAAGAACTTTCTGTGATTGTTGCCATTAATGAAAATGGTGAAACCAAAACTTTTCCTGTGACAGAAATGGTTGCTGATCCGAAATTAAACTTACTTGATTTTAATATCTGTCCGGTTTTTTTAAGTGAAGATATTGAAAATCAAATCGATTCAATTACAGATAAGTTTTTGAAAGCTGTCAATTCTCCGGGGCTTTTTGCTATTGAATTATTTTTGGATAAAGAAGGAAAGGTCTGGGTTAATGAAACAGCTCCAAGGCTTCACAATTCAGGACATCAAAGTCAGGAAGGAAATGCCAATTCGCAGTTTGAGCAAATGTATCGTGTTGTGAAAAACTTACCTTTAGCCGATACGGACGCCATTATTTATAGTGGAATGCTGAATTTGGTTGGAGCAGAAGGCTTTTCAGGAAAAGTAATTTATGAAGGCATGGAAGAGGTTTTAAAACTTCCTGAAACCTACATTCACCTTTATGGAAAAACAGAGACGAAACCCGGCAGAAAAATGGGACATATCAATGTTTTGGCAGATTCCAGAGAGGAATTGATGGAAAAACTGGTAAAAGTTAAAGCAATGGTAAGAGTGATTGCTTAGAAATATGAAAGACTGCTGAAAAAAAAGCGGTCTTTTTTTATCTAATTACTGAAAATTTCAGGAAAATCAATCGTCCATTTCCTTTCCTGAGAATTCCATAGTAAATACGGACCATTGAAACCGTCAATGTAAACAAGCTCAAAATTTCCATTTTTATCAGATGTATAAATTGGGTTTGCAGACTCATCTTTTTTCAATCCTAGTTTTTCTAATGTTTGCCAATCATTATTTTCCGGCAGTTTTTGATTGGTCTTTTTATACTCTTCGATGCTATTGATCAGCTCATTTCCAAATTTGATGTCGGATTTTCTGGTGATTTCAATAGGTAAATTCCAATAGATTGCTATTGACAAGATGATAAGAACGATTAGCGATAGAGAGATAATGAGTGCTTTTTTCATATTTAAAATTATATTATATAGAACCTTCTAAAGTTTAAATATCATTACCAGAAAAAATTTCAGGTATTTAAACTATTTAAAAATCCTTTTAATCACATTCCCGATTTCCATAAAATCATCATGATTTCCCACTGAGCGTTTCTCAGCGTCATTTTTATCATATCCAGAGTAAGGGAAAATAAGGAGATAATTGTTGTCTTTCAGGCTTTTGTTGAGAAGATCGGGAATTAGCCTCATTCTCGGAATATAAGATTGCATTCCTCTTTTTGCCATAAAAAGAATCAGTGCCTCATCTTCTTTTAATTGAGCTGCCGTTTTTTCTCCATCTTTCCACGTATTCATAATTATAAATTCGGCTTCAATATTGGCTTTTTTAATGATCTTTTGAAGAATATTGAGAATGGTTTCGGGAGCATAAAAAACAAGCGTTGCGCCGGAATTTCTCGCAATATTCCAGACTCTTAAGAGTGAATGGAAAAATCCTGCTTCTTTGTGAGCATTTTCCGGAATCATCACTGCATATTTTTTGATGGTGGAAAGCGGTTGTGCAGCATGATAAACCAGAACATTCACATCATCATTCTGAAGATAACCGTTATAAAGATTATAAACAAATGAAGGTGAAAAACCCTTGTCGTCTTCAAGCCCGATAATTAAATCTGTGATTTTCTGTTCTTTAATGACATTATTAATGCCGTTTATGACATCGTTGTCATATCTTTTTAATGCCTGAAGTTTTACGTCGGCTGCTGCCGCAGTGTCACTTGCATGATGCAGTACTTTCTCTGCATTTTTCACAGAAGATTCGTTTTTATCTTCATTAATGATATTTAAAGCAAAAAAATCTTCGGTATTCGAATGTGCTTTAATCAAAATTCCGAGGTTGACCATTCTTTCAACAGTTTTGTCATAATTGATGGCCAAAAGTATATTTTCTTCTTCGTGATTATTGCCGGAAACCGTGTCTTCATTATCACTTTCTGCAATTTTTTGTGCACTTGCCATTGAGATAAATGAGGAAATGGTACATGAAATTAAAATTAAAAGAATGCTTCCGTTCAGAACGTGTTCGTTTAATAATCTTACGGGTTCACCGTTTTCACTTTCAGAAATAATAATGTTGTAACCCACCATTACAGAAGCTAAAGTTGCCGCTGCTGAAGCTGAACTCAAACCGAAAATGAGTTTTCCTTCTTCTTTTGAAAGCCTGAATGTTTTTTGTGTGGCTACAGCTGCCAAATATTTTCCGCCGATCGAAGCGAGGAGCATGATAGCTGCAACCAAAATGGTGTCCCAACTTTTAAAGAATGCCTGGAAATCAATCAACATTCCGACACTTATTAAAAAGAAAGGAATAAAAATGGCATTTCCTACAAACTCTACACGATTCATCAAAGAAGAAGTGTGTGGTATAAGTCTGTTTAAAGCCAAACCGGCAAAAAATGCTCCGATAATGGCCTCCATTCCGGCAAGCTCTGCAAGCAGTGCAGCCAAATAGATCATCACGAGTACAAATATATACTGCGATATTTTATCATTTACTTTTTTAAAAAACCAGCGACCAATCAGTGGAAAAAGAAAAAGTACGATCAATCCGAAAATAATGAATGATACCGAAAGTCTCACCCAAAAAGCCGTACCTACATCACCTTGCGACATCCCTACAATTATTGCCAAAACCAAAAGCGTCATCACATCTGTAATCATTGTTCCGCCTACAGTAATATTGACAGAGAGATTTTTTGTTATTCCGAGTTTACTTACTAAAGGGTAGGCAATCAAAGTATGAGACGAAAATAAACTGGCAAACAGAATGGAAGTGAGCATCGAAAAGTTTAATAAATAATATGCTCCAATAAATCCCAAAACGAAAGGTGCAGTAAATGTATACAGCCCGAAAGTGAGACTTTTCCATTTGTTTCGTTTAAAGTCGCCCATGTCGATTTCCAGTCCGGCAAGAAACATGATGTAGAGTAATCCTGTCGTTCCTGTGACTACAATACTGCTGTCTCTCGCAAGTACATTAAATCCGTTTGGACCAATGATGGCTCCTGCGATAATCAATCCCAGCAAATGTGGAACTTTTATTTTATTGAGTAAAAGCGGTGCTGCCAAAATGATGATCAGAACCAGCAGGAACTTCAGTACAGGATCTTCGATGGGAAGACTCAGGTTGTGTATGCTTAGAATCATAAGTGTTATTTTTGAATGCGGGTAAGCTCTACAGAAAACCTTGCAGTACAGTTATTATCAACCGTTACCGTTCGTATTCCTCTGATTTTGTTGGGTGAAATTTCGTTAAGCAAAATATTCATTTCTACATTTTTCTGGGCTGTAGAATCTGTTTTGTAGTTCAATTTTACTTCATTATTTTCAAATTTCCCAAGATAGGTTCTTATGAGATTATTGTTGTTGATGATTTTGGTTGAAAGCTGAATAGAATCGCTGTCAAATTCCCAGTTGTCGATGCGTTGATCTCCCACTGCATAGTCGCTGCAGTTAGATTCTGTGCAGATCACTTTTCCGCTCCATACTCCGGCAACTTCCTGGGGCCATAAAAGTATTTGTACAGAATCTTTTTTATTGAAAATACTGTCACGCATTTTTAATAAAGCCTGATATTCTGACTCTTTTTTTGCGAATAATTTTTCTTTTTCGAGAAGCTTTGTTTCTCTTTCCGTCAGTTGTTCCTGTTTTTGTTTATCATCACAGCTTACAGAAAGTAATAGGACCAACAGAAAAAGGAAGGGGTGTTTTTTTAGCATAATATCAAGAATTATTCTAAAAATATAGGCAAAAAATATGGAAATAAAAAACGGAAAATTGCTAAATCCAGCATTTTGGACAGAATGTCTAATGATTTTTTCTAAAAAAATTAAGACTCAATGCGCTGTCTTTTAAATAATTCGGGATTATAATTTATGATAAATACTCCGGCGATAATTAAAACTGCGGCAACGATAAATTTAGCAGAAATGATTTCATCTAAAATCAGCCAACTCAGGAAAATGGAGATCACCGTATTCACATAAGCCAAAATAGAAACCTGAACCGGAGAGATTTTGGTCAAAGCATAATGAAAAGCAAAAAAAGCTGATACAGAGCCGAAAATTGCTAAATAAAGCATTGCAGAAATACTTTTGATACTCCAGTTTCCGAAATGATAATCTTCTGAAAAAAGGAATGCAAAACAAAGCTGCACAATTCCTGCGAAAGCAAACTGGTAAAAAAGATTTAATGAAATATTTCTGCTCTGAATATTTAATTTTTTTGTAAAAATAGTTCCCGAAGCCCAACCTCCGATAGCGATAAAAAGATAAATGATTCCTAGTCGGTAATCGGGATTTGCCATGTCTGACAAGCCGTCCCAAAAGATGAAAAGAATTCCGCTGAAACACATTAATACCCCAAAAAAAGCCCTGAAGGTAAATTTCTGCAAACCAATCGCAACACTTCCAAGGAAAACAACGATAGGAGAACACGCACTAATTAATGAAGTAAGGCTGCTTGTAACATCTTCTTCAGCTACGGTTGTCATTCCGTTGGCGACAATCAACATTAAGGTGGAGAAAATCAATTGATACCCTAAATTTTTCCAACCGATCCATTTGAATTCTTTGCGATAGAGCAGGATCAAAAGCATGATAATCGCTGCCAAAAACTGACGGATTCCTGCTACAAACCAAGCCGGAATAGTTTCTACGGCAACACGAATCGCCAAAAAGGTTGTTCCCCAAACAATGGCAACGGTAAGAACAGCAAAAATAAGTTTGTAATCTTTCAAAATAGTGTGAAATGATGGTGTAAAGATATTTATTTTAATATGAAAAATGATGCCAATGTATTCTGAAAGTGAATATTTGAATCATCCTTTATTAATAAATCAGAGGTGTGAAATTCACGATTAACAATTGACTTACAAAGCAAAATTGACTTTTCTCTTTTTTAAAATTCTTATCTTTGAATAATCTAATAAAATTGAAGAAATGGTAGGAATTATCATGGGAAGTCAGAGCGACTTGCCAATTATGGAACTGGCAGCAAATTTTTTGAAAAGTTTAGACATTCCTTATGAATTGACGGTGGTTTCGGCTCACAGAACACCTGAAAGAATGTTTGACTACGCAAAACACGCAAAAAGAAGAGGTTTAAAAGTCATTATTGCAGGAGCGGGTGGAGCAGCACATCTTCCGGGAATGGTTGCAAGCTGTACAACTTTGCCTGTGATTGGAGTTCCCATTTTATCAAGTAATTCTATTGACGGTTGGGATTCTGTGTTATCGATCCTTCAAATGCCGGGCGGAATTCCTGTAGCAACTGTTGCCTTAAACGGAGCTCTCAATGCCGGAATTTTAGCTGCAAAAATATTAGGAACAGGAGACGAAAACGTAGCTGAAAAACTTCAAATCTACCAAGATACTTTGAAAGATAAGGTTTTGGGAACGGTAGATGATATCAAAGCCAAACATCCGAATCTTTACGATTTATAATAATTCAGATTTAATATAAAAAATGCCTCGTGATTCTGCGAGGCATTTTTGTTTTTATTTTTTAATGAATTTAAAAGTCTCAATTTTTTCTTTGGTAACAATTTGCAAAATGTAATTTCCAGGCTCTAGATTTTGGATATTGATTAAATCTTTTGTCAAAGCATCTTTGGTGATCATTCTTCCGCTCATATCTGTTATGATGTAGCTTTTTGCATCTTTGATATTTTGTAAATAGATAAAATTTTCAGCAGGATTAGGATAGATGGAGCCTGTGTTTTTTACTTGACTTTCGTGAGTAGATAATTTTCTGCATTCTCCTATCGTGTCACCACTTATAGTCCAGCCTTTGTTGAGAAGAATATTTCTTTTCGGATTGATATCGACTGAATATGTCAATAAAACGGGTCCAAGATTAATATTATTTGCTGTATTGGGATTATCTGCCCAACCTGCAAGTGTGTCGCTGTAATTGTCACAATCTAAGCCCGAACCTGTAAGAGCAACAAAACCATTGGTAAGCGCAGGAAGATTCCATATTTCAAGGCTTTGATTAAAATTTGTTGCTCCTTGAAATATGGTATTGAAATCTGTCACAACACTTGTATTCCAGCTATCCAATGGTTGATTGAATGCTGTACAGGCATGGAACATATGAGAGATGTTTGTGACTTTAGAAATATTCCAGTTATTCAGGGGCTGATTAAAATTTGGATTAAAATGAAACATCCACATCATGTTGGTCACGTTTGATGTATTCCAGTTATTTAAGGGCTGATTAAATGCCTGAGTTCCGGAAAACATATAGCTCATATCTGTAACTTTCGATGTATTCCAACTATTCAAATTTTGGTTAAATGCAACTCTGTTTTCAAACATATATCTGAAGTCGGTTGCGTTGGATGTATCCCACGAACCGATGGGAGCATTAAAAGTATCAGGAATCTGAAATAAGCTAACGTGTGAAAACATATTTCTAAAATCTTTAATGCCTGAGGTGTTCCAGTTCGCCATAGAAGCGTGTCCTGTTAACGAATTGGCATTATAAAACATATATGATGCGTCTTCTACGGAAGAAAGATTGGGAGAATCTGTTGCATTGATCTGTACATATCTGCAATGTGAAAACGCATTATGCATAGATTGCCACTGAATATTACCCCACTGTTCTATTGCAAGCAATTTGTCTGAATTACCGGGATATGTCCATAATGTCCCGGCTTGTGTGACGGTCATACTTGCAAATTTTATCTGGTTAAAAACTCCGTTTCCATTACTTACTTTCACTCTGTAAGTAGCCTGACCAGGATTTGGGTTAAGATGTGTACCGAAACTTATTAAAGTCTGACCTATCGAAGTTACATTGGTCAGTGTTCCGTTATGTTGTGGATAGTTTACTTCTTCCCACTGAATTGTGTAATTAATTCCTGTGCCCGGAAACCAGATCTGACTTGATGTAGATGGATTCTGACCGGTAACATTAGTGATGAAATTTGGATTAATACCGCTCGGTTTCCAAATGGTGATAAATTCATTTTGAGCTTGGGTAATCTGAATAGACAGTGTTAGAATGATAAAAAATATTAATTTTTTCATAGGATTAATTTTAAAAATTGGTGTTTAAGGAAAATAATATTCTAAAACTTATTTATTCTTTGATGAATTAAAAGTTTAAGCAATTTATATTATAAGTATTCCTAATGATAATAAATTAATTTTGTGATTTCGTTAATTATATATAAATGACAAATATAAGAATTTTTCAAACATATCAATATTTTGTGAAATAAATATTGCAAAATATAAATGCTCACCAATTTTGATGAGCATTGATGATTTAATTTTTTATTAATTAATCTTCCATCATATTATCACGGGTATTCTTCTGGACGGCAATTGCGCCAAAAAGGGCGAGCAAAAATGCAAATGCATAAAAACCTTTTTCACTCGGCAAAATGGTTGCATTAAATAGCCCAATTGTCAACAAAACTATAGATGATAATGTAGCAAACCAGCAGATTCCGTAGTAAATATCTGTGACTTTAATGTTTTCCATTCTGTCACGAACAGCTTTTTGCAATGAAACTACAGCAAATAACCCGTAAAGAAGAATTGTGAAATAGTATCCTTTTTCATTCAGTTGCATCTCTGCTCTTACCAAACCTACAATGTAACCGATCATTCCTGCGCCCAGAGCAACCCACGAAGCTGCGACGAATGCGTTTGATACTCCTTGCTTTTTCATTTATTATGTTTTTTTAATGTTAATTGATCCAAATATATTATTTTTTAATGAAAGTCTATGATTTATCTTGGTTTTTATCACTAATCTTTGATGAAATTTGACGACTCTCTCTGTAAAGATGTGCAACTTCATAGCCACGATAGAAGCGGCATCCTTTTTTTGCGGTTCCCGGAGCAAAGCGAAGGGAACCGCAAAAAAAGATACAGCGGATAGCGTGATTAAGCTCCTGATTGTATTTGAAATTTAGAGATTTGAGTGATGAGAAGTTTTGAGATTTAATTTATTCTGTGATAAAAAAACGCTCCAGAAAAATTCTGAAGCGTTCTACTATTCTTTATCAGCAATTACTCATTGCTGATTATATTATTTACTAATAACTAGTATCTGTAATATTCTGGCTTGTAAGGTCCTTTCACATCAACGCCAATATATTGAGCTTGTTCAGTAGAAAGAACTTCTAGCTCAACACTTAATTTTTTAAGGTGTAAAGCAGCTACTTTCTCATCCAAATGCTTAGGAAGCATATATACTTCGTTTCCGTAAGCTTCAGAATTAGTCCAAAGTTCGATCTGAGCCAGAGTCTGGTTAGAGAAAGAATTTGACATTACAAAACTTGGGTGACCTGTTGCGCAACCAAGATTTACCAATCTACCTTCAGCAAGAATGATTACTTCTTTACCTTCTTCCAAAGTATAGATATCAACTTGTGGCTTCACTTCAGATTTTGTGTGACCATAGTTTTCGTTCAACCAAGCCATATCAATTTCGTTATCGAAGTGACCGATGTTACAAACGATCGCTTTATCTTTTAATTTTAAGAAATGTTCTTTTCTTACGATATTGAAGTTACCAGTTGTAGTGATTACGATATCTGCGTTATCTACAACAGTATCTAGTCTTTTTACTTCAAAACCGTCCATTGCAGCTTGAAGTGCACAGATTGGATCAATTTCAGTTACAGTAACGATAGAACCCGCTCCTCTGAAAGATGCAGCAGTACCTTTACCAACGTCTCCGTATCCGCAAACTACAACTCTTTTACCAGCCAACATAATGTCTGTAGCTCTTCTTACAGCATCTACTGCAGATTCTTTACATCCGTATTTGTTGTCAAACTTAGATTTGGTAACAGAATCATTTACGTTGATGGCAGGCATTACCAAAGTTCCGTTTTTCATTCTCTCATATAATCTGTGAACTCCTGTAGTTGTTTCTTCAGAAAGTCCTTTGATATCTTTTGTGAATTCTGGGTATCTGTCAAATACCATGTTTGTTAAATCTCCACCGTCATCAAGAATCATATTCAATGGTTTTCTGTCTTCACCGAAGAATAAAGTCTGCTCAATACACCAGTCGAATTCTTCTTCGTTAAGACCTTTCCATGCATAAACAGGGATTCCTGCAGCAGCGATTGCCGCAGCAGCGTGATCTTGAGTAGAGAAAATATTACAAGAAGACCAAGTAACTTCAGCTCCTAAAGCCACTAATGTCTCGATAAGCACAGCTGTTTGGATTGTCATGTGAAGACAACCCGCGATTCTTGCACCTTTAAGCGGCTGAGACGGTCCGAATTCTTCACGGATAGCCATCAAACCGGGCATTTCTGCCTCAGCAAGAGTAATTTCTTTTCTTCCCCATTCTGCCAGAGAAATATCCTTAACTTTATAAGGAACGTATTGTGTTGTAGTACTCATATGTATGAATAAGTTTAAATTCAAATAATTAAATGCAAAATTACAACATATAATTAAGATAAAAAAACAATGTCTATGATAACCATCAGGAAATAGAATATGCAAGAATTTTATTTTTATTTATTCTAAATTATGTATTTTTGCAAAAATAAATCTATTATGAATCATACTCACACGCAGGAAGAAGCGCAAAGACAAGCAAAACCTGTTGCCCCAAAAGTAAAAGAACTGATCGCAAGAACTCAAAGTATCATTCTTGCAACGGTAGATGCAGAAGGAACTCCCAACTCCAGTTATGCACCGTTTGTAGAAATTGATAACAAATTTTATATTTTGGTTTCTTTCATGGCAAAACATACAAAGAATCTTTCTGAAGGTAGAAAAACCTCTATGATGTTCATCGAAGACGAATCTGCTACAAAACAGATCTACGCTCGTGAAAGATTAACGATCGAAGCAACAACTACTCAGATCGAAAGAGATTCTGAAATCTGGAATCAGGTTGTAGGTTTGTTGAAAGAAACTCACGGTAAAGTGGTAGATGTGATTTCTGAAATGAAAGATTTTATACTGATCGCATTAAATCCTGTGAAAGGAGCTTATGTAAACGGATTTGGAAGTGCTTATTTTGTAGATGAGAATCTCGAAATTATGCAACATAGAAACGATCAGAATCATCAATCGAAGTAGGATGCATGACTTGGGTGATGAAAGTTTACATTTGCACCTTAAGTTTTCAGCTTTTTAAATAATATTGAAATTCACTTAAGTTTTAGGATTTAAGTGAATTTTCTTTTCAAAGTGAATTGTAAAAATTTCTATGATTTCTCTTTGGTAGTCTGTTTGTCATTCCCGAGGAATCTAAACTAAATTTAAAAAAAACGGTCGAGATACTTTCAGCATAAAAAACTGTGCGATGAAAGATAACTCACTACCTGAAAAACTTCTATTATTAATCTCCGAACTTCCAGTCAAAAAAATTACTACTTTTACGCAATAATTTTAATTATGCCTCTTTACCGCGATTTTTCTGATGACAAAGCTACGATTCTCGTATGGAAATATGAGGAAGATGAAGAGTTGAGTCCTGATGAACTTCTGGAGCCGGAAAATATCGAAAAAGTAAAAGATTATCATCCGAAAAAATTACTTGAGGTATTGATGGTGAGAAAACTTCTCAAAAGTTTAAAGCCTGATTCAAAAATCTTATATAAAGAAAGAGAGCCATTTCTTTCCCCAAAAGATGCTGAAGTTTCGATCACACATTCTTTTCCGTTCGCTGCAATTGCCATTTCTAAAAGTAAAATAGGGATTGATATTGAAAAATTTAATCCTAAAATTTTAAGGGTAATAGATAAGTTTACTTACGAGAACGAGAGAGGTTTTATACCTTTTGATAATGAGGTCACTTTTTATACAATTATCTGGAGCGTGAAGGAAAGTATGTACAAAATTCACCATTCCAAACATTGGTCACTGAAAAAACATTACGAAGTAAAGCCTTTCGAACTTAAATATCTTTTTGATATCAGGTGCAGAGTACATGATGATCAGATTTCAGATGAGTTTAAAGCGAGAGTGAAGTTTTTTGACGATTATTGCTTTACGATTGTGGAAGAGTAGTGGTTTCTGCTCTGTACGTCTGAATTACTTTCCGCTGTTCTTTTGCGACGTCATAGATCAATTCCAAAACATCATGGATATTTTTGAGTTCCGTTAAATGTGAAATTTTATTCGGGTCTCTGCGGTCAAAGATTTCATTTTCTAAAAGTTCAGATTTTCTTTGAAGCAGTAAATTTTCAATCGATGAATCTTCCGGCTCAAGACGGCTTTCCATTTTTAATGTTTCTGTAATTTTTTCGCCATTCAGCAATACGGAAACCTGATTCATCTCAGCTTCTATTTTTTTTGTCCAGCTTTCAGAATCTATTTCCGGGTATTTTTTATTGTTTTTAGAATATTGTGAAAGTGAAGCTGTATAAGCTGTGATCAAATGTGATGTTGCCACAAACTGATGCACGACTTCCAGTTTTTTCTGCTGATTTTTGGGATCGGAAATCATTCTCTGAAAATTATCCGAAAGATTAGCCAATGAAATAATGGCATTTTTTCTTTTAACCTTATAATCTTCAATATCAAAATCTTCATTCAGAAATTTAGCCATTACGCTGTGAAAATAGGTGAGATTAGATTCTGCAGATTTTTTCATTAATTCTAAATTCTGTGTATGTTCCCAAACCGGAAGCACAATATAAGAAACCAGAAAAGCGATAATTCCTGCAATAATCGTATCAACAATTCTGTCTTTAAAAATGACATTAATGTTCCCCGGATTTAAAAAATTAAAACTCATAAAAACATACATCGTCATAAAGAGAACTGCCCAAAAATATCTTCCCTTCAATAAACTGAAGCATAAAATCATGCTCAGTAAAAGAATTGCAAAAAGGATAGCGTTGATATTGACAAAATATAAAATGGCATAAGCAATAACCGCACCTGCAACTGTACCGTAAAAACGAAGAAGGTTTCTCTGTTTGGTAATGGAGTAGGCGGGTTTTAAAATAGCAACAATGGTAATCAAGATCCAATACGTGTGACCAATCACTAAAAATGGTAAAAGAGAAACCAGATATCCTAAAAATAAAGCAACAGTAATTCTTATTGCATGACGAAAATGTGATGAGGTAAGCGAAATATTACTTTTTAAAACTTTAAAATTAATTTTCTCCTCATTCGGCATAAATTTTTTCAGATCAAGACCTGTTGAAAGGCTTTTTGCCAGTTTTACATTTTGGGCAAATACTTTGTAAATTTCGTTGATCTCTTTTGTAATCTCATTGATGCGCATCATGATCTGTCTCAAAATCATGAAATTTTCGAGATTATCGGGAGTCATTTGCTTATTTCTAAGCTCAAAATAATGAATGTTCAGATCCTGCGAACGAGCTTCAAGATTAAAAATAGGTTTTGCCCGGGTGCTGCTTTGAAGTGAAATTCCGATATTGGCAATTTCCTCGGAAAGTATATTTAAATAATCATGAATGTTAACTAAAATGGTAGAATCTTCAAAACTCTGCTGCAGTTTTTTGTAGTCACTTTCCGAAGTCATCAATTTTTCATGCAGATCCATTGAATTCAAAAATGTCAACATCAGAAGTCTGCTTATGGTGGTAGATTCGTTGACGATTGTTCGGGTTTTAAAAACCGTCTCACGGGTTTCTTCCTGAAGGTTTTTAATTTCTATCTGTTTTGCAATTACCTGAGTGTTTAATCTGTCAAAATCAGGATTTTTCTGATAAAAATTTGCTTTAATTTTCAAAAATTCGGCAAGCTGCAGATAATTTTCACCAATCATCTGACTGGCCAATTTATAAGGCTGAATGGTTGTTACAATTAAGAAAATCAATAAAAACCAGATACAGCCGGCCGCGAAAATCAGTAAACTTTTTAAAATATTGGCTCCCGTTAAATGTCCGTCTATAAAAATTGCGAGAACAACCAACGCCAAAGATCCGACTGCAGCAAGTCTCTGACCATAAACGCCAATCAGAGAGAAAAACATTCCGAAAATGATAATTTCCGAGATGACCAAAGGAATTATTCCTTTGACTAAACTTGCAATCGATGAGACGATCACGAAACAGAAAATAGCAAACGTTAATGAATTTCTTCTTCGAATAAATGGCCCGGGTTGATCTGTCAATGCAACGAAACTGGTCCCAAGAGGAAATAAGAAATATTCTTTGAGCAAGCCGAAATAGGAGAGTATCAAACACGGAATAACCGTTGCCAATGTAATTCTTATCGAAGAATATACATATTGACTGGTTACGATCTTTTTTAGCTCCGCAGAATAGTTCATACTACAAAAATAATTATTGAAAAACAAAAAGCCCCATAATTGCAAGACTTTTGTGAACATATTTTGTTAATGTTTCATTTGTAAGGTGGGTTGTGGATTTTCCTTCGGGACTGAATTGTTAATTTAGATCAACAAAAAAAGCTCCAATGAATGGAGCTTTTGTATCTTATGTTTGATATTCTTAGTTATCTACATTAGAAGTTTCTTCACCGATGTTCCAAGTAAGACCGAAACGTAGTGTATTGTCCAAAGCAGTATTGATTTTAGACATATTGATCAAATAAGAAATGTCTAATCCGAAAGAACGGTATTTTAAACCAATACCTGCAGTTGCAAATTGTCTTGCTCCCTGCACATCACTTTCGTGGAAATAACCTCCTCTTACAGCAAATGCATTGTCATAAGAATATTCCAGCGCACCACTGTACATGATTGACTCTGGATTTTTGAAAGATTTTCCGATTCCGGACATTACTCCTACGTTTGGTACAGCATAAATTGGTTGTCTTGTGTTCGGATCGTTTCCTACGAATTCTGATCCCGGTACTAAGATTTTTGAACCTTCAACGCTCAAACCAACTCTGTTTACATCATCCAGATACATATCATAACCAATACCCAATCTTGCCATGGTAGGAAGATAAGATCTTGATTCTTCATCTCCTGTATAATCTAATTTAGGACCTATGTTAGTCATAGCAAAACCAGCATTAACTTTACCATCATATCCTCCAAAGCTAGAGAACTTAGGTGAAGTATAGTATGCTGAAATATCTACTGCAAAGCTATTTGCAGGTTTAAGTGTCGTATCTGTGTTGAATCCACCGGCCAAATCTGAACGAATAAATCTACCAGTTACAGCTCCGGAGAAAGAATCAGAAAGTTTCAGACCGTACGCAATATCTACTGAGAATTCGTTTGGCTTAGAAGTACCGTTAGAAGTTACCTCATTTCCTACAAGTGATGTAAGGTCAACCTCACCCATATTAAAATAATAAATACTTGCGGAAATTGTAGATCTTTCTTCCTGACCTAAAAATTTATGGAAAGCTCCATACAGTAAAAATACATCATTTGTAAGTTTTCCCATGTATGGTGTGTAGTTGATACCTACAGAAGAACTTGTTCTGCTAAAAGGATATTTTGCTGCATTCCAAAATTGAGAAAAAGCATCCGGGGAAGTAACGACCCCTTGATCCCCCATACCACCCGATCTTGCATCTGGTGCAATTCTCAGGAATGGAGCTCCGGTTAATACAGGTCTTACCTGACTCAAATCCTGTGCATAGCCTAAAAACCCAGCACTCAAACCAATCCCCAAAAGCAGTTTAGTAGTTAAATTCATATGTTGTCTTTTATATATTATCAGTTTTTTATTGATATTCTTAATTTCTTATTATTTTACTTCAAAAGTACCATTTTTTCTACAGCTGTAGCACTCCCTTTGCATTTTTCTTGATTTTGACTTTTTGCAAATATCTTAAAAATATACGTACCTTTTGCAACTGTGTCACCAAAATCGTCTTTTCCGTCCCATTCTATTGCCTGACGAGGCGTTCTAAAGCCCTGTAGGAAGGGTTCTGCAACCACCGGCTGACTTAAAGTTCTTACTAATTTTCCTGTAATGGTGTAGATCTGAACATTCACATCTAAAATATCATCACAATTGTGCTCAAAATGGATATACGTTTTGTTTGTAAAAGGATTTGGCCAGTTTAGTGGTCTGTTGATTACTAAATGCTGATCTGCTTCATCTTTAACTTCAAAGTTTAACGTTTCTGTTGTCGAATTATTGTTTATATCCCAAACTTTAAATGTCAACTGATGCTGTCCTATTGCTAAGTTTCTGAAAGGATAACTTACATTTCCCTTTTGATAATCGGCCAAACTCGGATTAAGACATCCATTTCCTTCACCTGAAGCGAAGAAATCATTTAAAACAACGGTGTTAATAATTTGTCCGTCCAAATATACAGTAATATCGTGACCAATACCAGACCCTGTAGAATTTATTCCGGTATCATCTGTTACACAGGCAAGAAGCACAGGATGCTGATCGGTAATTCCACCGTTGGCAAAATTGGTGTTGTTCATATACAATTTTACTTTTGGAGGCTCGTTATCGTTGATTCCGTTAGGATTGATATCACCTACCTGAACTGCCTGATTGTTGAATACATCAATAGCTTTATTGTCTGCATATCCTAGTAATCTTCCTTCACCTACAGCATAATTGATGTCTTTAGGTACATAAAATTCTACTGTGAAAACTCCATTTACAGCAGTTCCTGAAGCTTTCACGATTGCGCTTCCTTCTTCTGTGTAATTTAATGTTGGACTTAAAGCTCCGTCATTATTCAAAGTTGCCTTATTAAGCCTTTTGTCAAAGATATTGATCACAACTCTTCCGTTAAATGTTGTATTGGTGGTACCATTGTTATTATTAATATGACCTGTTATTTTCACAAAATCCAATCCTCTGATCAATCCAGGAACCGGTGTTTCTATAGCATCAATCATCAATAATCTTTTTGGTCTGCTCAGTTTCATAGCAGGATCTCCAAGAAAATTTACTTTTAAATGATTGGAATCTGCACCCCTTGCTTTTTTAGCATTTAAATGAGAATCACCCAATGATACAAAATCATCATTGACCATTTTAAAAATATCTTTAGTATAATCATCCGTAAAAAGAACTCCATAGCCAACACCTACTGCACGGCTTGAAGTAATCATTGCAGCTGCACCTCCCTGTTTCAATTTCATCAGCTGTTCTCCGGCAGAAGATGTTCCCGGTTCATCCCAAAGCGTAAATTCACAGGTAATGGTTGATACAAATGGAAATCTGCTGTATACCGGAGAAAAATTATTGGCATTTTGAATTTCATCTAAAGTGAAAACTCTTTCCTGTGCCCAACCGTTGATCCCTCCATGTCCGAAATAGAAAAGATACAAACTGTTGCCCATATCATTTGAAATCGCCTGATTTACCTGAGGAAACCTTTGTCCACCGGCTGTACTTTGTGCCTGAAATGCATCAAGATATAATTTTCTTATATTATATTCCTTAAGAGTAGTTCCTGTTTCAAATATACTCGCCAAAGTATTGTTCATTGTTGTATGAAAGGGTGTTCCTCCCGGAAAATTATCATTGTCATCATCATCATCTACTACAAAATCAAGTTTCATCCTCCATTCTCCAAAAGGTGTTGACTGTCCCGATAATGAATTGTAGTATGCCAATGTCTTATCTATCATATTGGCGGCCTCTGTAGGGTTTGCTGCAGGAATTCTTCCTACAGGGAGATCAGGTAAATTGTTGGTAATGAAAGATGTTGTCTGAGGTTTTGTCATGACAATATAATCATCAGTGACAAAAGACGAGATAAAATCACTTGAACTTTCACTCTGATAACTTGATACAACATTAGAATTATTTGGAATTCTGTTTTTGTAGTCATAAGAGGTATCACCTAATATGAAAACATATTTTAAACTTCCAAGCGGAGTATTCAGTTTCGTGACAAAATCTCTGATTGCCGTAAGATCTCTGCTTCCACTGCCAAATTCGTTATAGATTTTTGATGGATCTACGATCTGAACATTAAAGCTGTTTTTTGTCTGGTGGTAATTTGCCAATCTCTGAGCCTGCGACATCATTTCTGGTGGTGCGATGATCAGATAATCTACATTTTGTAATGCAGAAAGATTTTGGTTACTGATTTTCTCAACAAATTGTGGAGTATATGCTGCATCTGCTCTGAATGCTACAAATTCATTATTAAAATTAGGATCTGCAGTTGTGTAGGCAAAATTAAAAGAACCTGTTCCGGCAGCTTTGTTTACTCTTCTGTTGGCATTGGTAATGTCGGTAACGTCCCACACCTGCTCCATTCCGGCTGTGTTGGAAATGCTGAAGCCATAATTGGTATTTGTCCCACTTTCAAGCGAGAAATCTCTGAAATTCATCTGACTTCCGTTGAATTTAAGATCTTCTTTATATTGAATTTCTATAAAATCTAAATAAAACAAACCGTTAGGATTTGTTGTAATGCTTGGTTTGTAATTGATAGAAATTTGATTTCCACTTAAATTACTGATCGTACCATCATATCTAAAAGGTCTGAAATCCAAATCATCAGATGCGGATGATAATGTAATTGGGTTTTGACTATTAATGTCAAATCCGATATTATTTCCTTGAGATCTATAACCAATGACCTGTGTCAGATATTTAATGTTATCTCCTCCCTGAATTGGAGAATTTAAATTAAAAGTCACCGTCTTATCAGTAGTAAATGGAGTTTCCTCTACCCAAGTTCTTCCAACTTTGATCAGATTCTTTTGGTCATTATTAATAACCTGATAATTATCATATCTTGTAATTGGAGCTGTCGCAGGTAAATTTAAATCAATATTCTGAACTCTTTTTCCGGCACCTTTGTCATAATTGATGTAGTAATAAGCAAAATCTTCGTAGATATTTTTCACGTTTTCACTCCTTTCAAATCTGGTGTCTCTCCGCTTAAAGCCATTTCCGTTACCCATGTTATAAAGATTATAACCATTTGGACCCTGTGCATAAAATAGTGCGTAATCAGCATCATTCCAAACACCATCATCTTCACCTACAACCTGAATGGAGTTTTCCTGCAATGCGCTGTATTTTATATCCTGATTATGTTCGGGAAGCATAATTCCTCCGTTTCCGTAAATTCTGAAGTTTTTAGGATTTACATTTGAAGGGTTGATTCCAATATCTCTTAAAAACTGTGCAGTGATTTTGAAAATTCCGGATTTATCAACTTTAATTTTATAAAAACCACCATTTGCTAAAGGATTTGCCGTTGATCCTACTTTCTGTGCACTAAAATTGGAAGGCAAATTAGAAGAAGTAAGTTCGAAAGAAGAAAGTCTTTGGATTCTTCCTTTTACATTTTTAAATAATCCTACAGTTGTGTTGGCAATTCTTTCGCCTTCGAGATAATAATAATTGATATCTGTAATATCATAATTGGGCAACAGATCTTTGTTGATGTCGAATAAATCTTTAGCTGAGACCGGTTCCCATACAAGATTGGTAACTCTTAACTGGCCTTCTCCTGTTTTTTGTTTGTTTTGGATGAAGATATTATTTTGGCTGTAAGAAAAACCCTCATTTTTAAAGTTGGGAAGATTCCTTTTTATGTCGCCAAAGTCTTCGATTTTTGCACCATTCCATTCTATGGTGATTCTTTGAGCCCAAATCGTTGATACAAAAGCAAATAGGAATAAAAGAGTTATTTTTAGTCTCATGTTTATTTTTGAAATTTCTAAATTACAAAATAAATGAAAATTTTATAATAAGTAGCGATACAATAAAATTAATTTGCAAACGTTTTTCAAAAAAATCAAATCTTTATTTGATTTATTGAATAATTTATTTTTTCTTTGTACTTTGAATAATATTTATATCGACTATGAAAAAACTAAAGTTGTTTTCATTAATAGCATTAAGTTCTACACTTGCATTAACCAGCTGTGGAGGGTCTAGTACCAGCAAAGGAGGCGGTACTAAAAAATTTGTCAGCAAGACAGGTTGGAAACCAAACGAAAAACAAGGTTGGTTTTTTGCAGGAAAGCAACAAAAGCAGAAAGGTTGGCCAGGAATGGTATATGTGGAAGGTGGAACTTTTACCATGGGATTAGTGAAAGATGATGTTATGCACGATTGGAATAACTCGCCTCGCAGAATGCAGGTAAGTTCTTTCTTTATCGGTGAAACAGAAATTACTAACTACGAATACCGCGAATACCTTACATGGTTGAAGTATGTATTTCCTCCAAGTGATCCAAGTTTCAAGGAAATCTACAATGGTGCCTTACCTGATACTTTATTATGGGATAATAAATTATCTAGAAATGATCTTAATGAGACTTATTTCAGAGATCAGAACTATGATTATTATCCGGTAGTAGGAGTTTCTTGGACACAAGCCAACAGATACTGTGAGTGGTTGACAGACAGAGCGAACGAAAAAGCTTTAATGCAAGCAGGTATTATTGCAAAAGATTTGTACATCAACGAATCTAATAACCAAGGTGGAACTGCATTCAATATGGACAAATTCAAATCGAATGATCCCGAAATGCAAGGATACATCAACCAGCAGAGAATGGCACAGAAATCTGGTATGAAAACGACCAACCAAAGATTGCTTGCTGCCAACAGATCTCCTAGTTCGGCAATGGTTACGAAATTCAGACTTCCTACAGAAGTAGAATGGGAATATGCAGCTCTTGGTATGGAAAAAAATAGAGAGTATAACAACTATACAGAGAAAAAACCACAGATCGATAAACTTAGAGGTACTAAAGGTAAAGATAGAGGAATGATTTTAGCTAACTTCAAGCAAGGTAGAGGAGATTATTCAGGACCTGCAGGTTGGAAAAATGATGGTGCTGCTCAAACATCTGATGTAAGACAATTCCCTTCAAACGATATCGGTGTATATGGTATGTTTGGAAACGTTGCAGAATGGACGGCTGATGTATACAGACCAATCATTGATGAAGACTTCACAGATTTCAATTATTACAGAGGAAATATGCCTCAAGCTATCGTAAGAAACGGTGACGGAACTTACAAAATGGTAGATGAAGGTACTATTAAATATGATACTTTAGCTGACGGAAGATTGGTTTACAAAAACTTACCAGGTCAGTTTGAAAGAGAAACAATCGGTGATTACAGAAACTATAGAGATGGTGACAGAATGTCTTCATTAGATTATAGAAACGCAAGTGATTCTTCTGCTGCTTACAATATGTACAACGCTCCTACAACAAGATTTGTAGTTGACGGAAACGGAAAAGTAATCTTGCAGAAAGATACTAAAGACAGAACATCAGCGATCACTAATGATATCAGAGTAATCAAAGGTGGTTCTTGGCAAGATTCAGCGTACTGGTTAGATCCGGGACAAAGAAGATACAAGAAAGAAGATTCTGGTTATGGATGGATTGGTTTCCGTGTAGCACAGGATGCAAGAGTTAGCGATAAAGCTAGAACAAGAAGATAATATTTCAAAATACTTATAAAAAACCTCCCGATTTTTCGGGAGGTTTTTTTATTTTTGATGAATGAATGTAGAACAGTTTTATCCTTTATTTTTAAAAGCGGAAAAAGTAACAATTGATAGCAGAAAAATCAATGCTGGTGATATTTTCTTTGCCTTTTCCGGAGATAATTACAATGCAGCATCTTTAGCTGAACAAGCAATAAGTGATGGAGCCTTAGCAGTGATTGTTGAGGACGAAAGTTTTGAAAATAAGGATAAAAATATATTCTATGTACCATCAACTTTAGATTTTCTGCAAAACCTTTCTATACATCACAGAAATCACTTACATATCCCGATTATCGGGCTGACCGGAAGTAATGGTAAAACTACTACAAAGGAGTTAATTCATGCCGTTCTTTCACAAAAATTCAATGTTCAGTATACCTATGGAAACTTAAATAATCATATCGGAGTTCCGCTTACGATTTTGTCGATAAAACCTGAGCATGAGATGGCGGTTATCGAAATGGGAGCCAATCATCAGAAAGAAATTGAGCTTTTATGCACTTTAGCAAAACCGAATTTCGGATATATTACCAATTTTGGAAAAGCCCATTTAGAAGGGTTCGGTGGTTTTGAAGGAGTTATAAAAGGAAAATCTGAGCTGTACGATTATCTTAAAAGTAATCAGCAAAACATTTTAGTGAACGAAAATGATCATATTCAGGTAGAAAAAACGACCGATTATCTTTCAAAAATAACCTTTGGTAAGATCACTTCTGATTATTTTTTTCAAATATTTTCGCATGAACATTTCGTCGGTTTAGAGTATCAGGATACAAAAGCATTATCACAGCTTACGGGGGATTATAATTTTACTAATCTTTGCGCTGCTACAAGTTTCGGACTTCATTTCGGGATTGAGATCAATCAGATAAAGAAAGCGATAGAAAGTTATACGCCTACAAATATGCGTTCTCAAATTGTAAAAAAAGGCAATAAAACTTTGGTGTTAGATACTTACAATGCAAACCCAAGTTCTATGACCGCTTCACTGTATAATTTCATCACATTTGAAGGTTCTAAAACGATTGTTATCGGGGATATGCTTGAGTTGGGAGAAGAAAGCACGGTAGAACATCAAAATATTCTGAAAACTGCTCACGATCTTGGTTTCAACGAAATCATCACTGTGGGAAAACACTTTAAGGCAGTCAATGATTCATCAAAATCGTTTGAAAATACAGCAGAATTGATTCAATACCTCAGTTCAAACAAAATTCAGTCAGAAAATGTTTTGTTAAAAGCTTCAAGAGGCATTTCATTAGAAAAAGCGATTGACTTTATTTAGCCTTCGTTGCCCAGAATTCTTTGATTATCAATTGAATATTTTTAAATGTACTTGGAAAAACTTCGCTCTCAATTTGCGAGGTGTTTTTCCATGCGACTTCAGTGATACCTTCTTCAATCTGAGGTTTTGAGGTATCTTCGCCATCAAAGTTCATTTCAAACCAATGGGTATATTTCAGTACTCTGTCGCCATTTCTCTCAATATAAATGTGGTAAGTTGTGTTGATAAAATCTAAGAGTTCTACATTTTGCAGGTTTGTTTCTTCTTCAATTTCCCTTACAGCAGATTCTTCACGGGATTCTCCTTTTTCCATTTTTCCCTTTGGCAGATCCCATTTCCCTAATCTTTTGATGAAAAGGATGTCCCCATTTGGTCTGTTGACGATACCGCCCGCTGCTTCAATGATTCTGAAAAGTTTTTTAAATTCTTCCCAAATTTTGTCAATCTGTTCTCCGTATACATTCAGTTCCTTTACCGATGTATTCTGAAGAAGATCAAGCGCAATCTCTAAAGTTGTGAAACTGTCATATTTCAGATTTTTTTCTAAGTCTTCAGACTGCTTAGAGAGTAATAATTTTTTTTCGTTCACAAAAACTTTATACATTTGTAGGAATTTAAATACAAAAATAAAAAAATGAATTTAGAAGGACGAAAAATTGTTGTCAATAAATCATCTAAAGAGTTGTCAGAGTTGCTAAAAACACCGGAAAACTACAAAGATTTTATGCCAGACGGTCTTCAGAAGTTTGAAAGCAGAGAAGATGGGTTCAAATTCGGACTTCAGGGAATGCCCGAAATCGCTTTAAAGATCGATGAAGTAACTGAAGAAAAGGCTGTTTTAAAGTCTGCAAGCTCAAGTTTAGACTTTGCTCTTACGGCAACTTTAAAGCCTCTCAGTGAAAATCAGACAGAAGTTCAGATGCTTTTTGAAGGAAAATTTAATCCTTTCATCAAAATGATGGTTGAAAAACCATTGCAGAATTTCATCAATACTTTGACAGATAAGATTGAAGCTTATAAATAAAGATCAAAACCTTCAGAGATGAAGGTTTTTTATGCAATTTTATAAAGCCATGTTTGTCATTTCGTAAGAATCTAAATATCGCTTACTGTGTTGAGATTCCTGCGGAATGACAAACATAGTGTGACATAAGTGGTAATTAAGATTTTATGCAATAATTCCGGAGCTGTGATCTTGGGAACTTCCTGTCGCAGAAGAAAGCACATTGATTTCATTGTTAATTCTCAAAACTCCCATAAAAGCAAATATCAAAGCTTCTTTGAAATCAATTATTTCTTTTTCAGGGATTACAATTTCTGAGTTTGTTTTTTCCTTTATTTTTTCAATTAAATAAGAATTGTAAGTTCCGCCGCCTGTAAACAACACTTTTTTCAGTTGATATTGATTAAAAATTCTTGAAATCTGTTCAGACGCATGTTCTGTAAATGTTGCTAAAATATCTTTTGAATCTAACTTTTTAAACAAAGGAAATATATTTTCATTACACCATTCAATTCCAAGTGATTTCGGATGAGAAAGGTTGTAAAATTCCAATGAATTTAGCTTGTTGAGTAATTCTGTATTTATTTTTCCTTTCCGTGCTAAATCTCCGTTTTTGTCGAAATTCTGATTACAGTTTTGAGCGATTTTATTTAAAATAATATTGACAGGTGCAATATCAAAAGCGATTCTTTTGTCATTAAATTTTAATGAAATATTTGAGAATCCTCCTAAATTCAGACAGGCATCATATTCTGAAAACAGTAGTTCATCACCAATCGGAACCAATGGAGCTCCATTTCCACCCATTAAAACGTCCTGTGAGCGGAAATCATAGACAACGGGTAATCCGTTCTCGATTTTAATGGCTCTTCCGTCACCAATCTGTAAGGTAAATTTCTTTTGAGGTTGATGAAAAACGGTGTGTCCGTGTGAAGAAATGAGGTCAATATTTTCAATTTGATGTTTTGAAATAAAATTCTTAACTTTTTTCCCCAAGTAAAAACCGTATTCTGAATGGAGTTCTAAAAGTTTTTCAGCAGATAAATGAATAGAATTTCTAAGTTGACCTTCTAAATCTTTTGTGTAAGGTATTGTTTCAGCCTTTAAAATTTGAAATTTCCAGACTGAGTTTTGTTTTTCAAACTTTGCCAGACAGATATCCAAACCGTCTAAGCTTGTTCCTGACATCAATCCGATTGCCTGAAAAGTTATCATTTTTAATCTTTATTTTTTAGATTCTGCAATTTTGGTCTTGCTGATATCAAGATCACCGGAATTGTTATAGAAAGTATATTCCGAAAAGTCGTCTTTTGCGGTCATTCCGTTGGCATGAACCAGGGTAGAACCGTCTTCCATTGTTGCGTAAACTGTATCTCTTGTATAGATTCTTTTCTTTCTCTGATCCCAAAATACACTTTGGGTCGCAAATCGTTGTCCGTCACTTGTTAAAATTCGGACATTTCCACGGGCTTCAAAAAACTGCTTGTAATCATATATTTTTGCATATCTTGCAGTAATATTTCCGGGGTTTTTCGGCTTTTTCTTGTCAAAAAATTCAATTTTCATTCCCTTTCTTGCCACCGTATACTGACTGTCTATCAGTTCATATTTTTCGATGATAGGAGCAGTAGCTCTTAAAGAAACAAATCCTGAATCTCTTTGGATGATTTTAGCATTTTTGATGATCTGCGAAGGGAAATTTTTACTTTGATTTTTATCTTGTTTGGTCAAATCTTCTTCGCAGGAAGTGAACACAAAAAATATAGCACAACTAAAAAGGTATGCTATATTTTTATATGATATGTTTGAAATCAAATTCATGATTAGTTGTACAGAGATTTTCTAAACCACTTATCAGCAAAATTGAATCCTACTTTTAAATTAACGTAATTCTGATTGATCAGATTGTTCTTCAGAGTTCCTCTTTTTCCTAATTCCACACCAATTTCAAGACCACTCATTCTTGTGATGCTGCTGGTTTTGAATGGAAGCATAACTCCTGCAGAAATTCCGAATTTGTTGATATCGTTTCCTGCAATCTTTAGATTTCCTTTTTCATAGAATGCGCCATAACGGTAAACCATTCTTGAAAAATAACTTCTGAAGTTATTGTAATTTGGCAAATACCAACCACCTGCAGATATTCTGTAAGAATCATTAAAGTCAAAAGTATTTCCGAAGTAGCTTATGGTTTCTCCTTTTTTATAATCTACCTGAGCAGATAAGAACCACTGGTTTTCGCTTCCGTAACCAACTCCTAAAGATGCCTGTAACGGAAGTAAGTTTTTAGAACTCGTGTTTTTTTGCTCTATGGTAGTCTGTGCTTCTTTTACATCACCGTCCGAATAGTAATAGGTACTGTTCAGATATTCTGTGGTCATATTACTTGTATTCCCAAAAGTAGCTGTCGCACCTAATGTAAACTTACGGTCTGTACTTGTATTAAGATTTTGATAGCTTGTCCCTAAAGTGAAATTAAAATTCCTGATACTGTTTTTAGTCTCATATCCGTTGATTAATTCAGCATCAGATCTTGTAACTTCATTCGTGTCATACAAATTTCCAAAATAGTAATTGGCGCGTGCACCAACTGCAAACTGAGAATTTATTTTGTATGATATAGCAGCTTGTGCGGTATTCAGAGTTCCGCTACCTGTAAAACGCTTTCCCTCAATGGTTTCTTGACCTGTTTGGGTATCTTTTATAGTTTCTGTATTAATAATGTCATAGCTTTTCGAGCTGTAAGGTTGATACAGTAATCCCATTTTTATTTTCGAAGAAATAGGAAAAGCCAATGAGATATTAGATAAATACGTAGAATGTTTTGTAGACTTTGTATTGTTATAATCAGTTTTAAAGTAATTATTCTCGTTTGTAGCTTCAAGTTTGATGCTTGTCAGTTCGAAATTGTTGTTGTTGGCAGGGTTTCCGAAATTAAAGTTACTTGTGAAGTCACTGATATAAGCAGTTGAGATACCTCCCATAGAGGAAGTTTCAATCGTATTATCATATTTTACATCACCAATTCCATAAGTCGCATAAGGTGAATTGCTCAAACTTTGCGCGTTAAGGAAGTACCCAACAGAAATGAATGATAGTACAAAAATTTTTTTCATTCTAGATTTTTAAAATAATGCGCAAATATCTTAAATATTAATGAATTGTAAAAATTTAGCGAGGTTAAAGTTTGTTAAGGGGATTTTCTGGTGAATAATCAATTATGAATCCGCTTCGCTGTCAATTTTTAAATTCACAATTCACTTGTGAAGCAAAATTGATAATTGACCAATTCCCATTTCCGTAAAATTCTTTTATCTTTGAAACATGAATTGGGAAAACATCGCCGGACAGGAAAATCTTAAAAAACTTCTTCGAGACAGCATTGCCGAAAACAGAGTAAGCCACGCCCAACTTTTCATAGGAAAAGAAGGTTACGGAACGATGCCGTTGGTTTTAGCGTATGCAAGAGAAATCCTAAAAGGTGAAAACGAGCACGCTGCTTCAAAGGTCGAGCACCTTAATCATTTGGATTTACATTTCAGCTTTCCCGTATTTACCGACAACAAAAATTCTTTAAGTAAAAATAAATTTGATCAGTTCCGGGAAATGATGTTGGAGTCGCCGTATGCAAGTTACGATGATTGGACGGCATTTTTAGATTCAGAAAATAAGCAGCTTTTTATTTCTGCAGATGAAATTGATGATCAGAATCAGAAATTTGCTCTAAAAAGTTTCGAAGGCGGAACCAAAATTCTCATCGTTTGGCGAGCAGATAAAATGAATGTTGCAGCTTCAAATAAATTCCTGAAATTTCTGGAAGAGCCACCGGCAAAAACAATCATTCTTTTAACTGCGGAAAGTACCGACGATATTCTCCCAACAATTATTTCAAGAACTCAGATCATTGAAGTTCCCAGAATTGCAGATCAAGATTTAATGAATCATCTAAAAAATCAATTCTCGGCTTCTGATGATCAGGCAAAAGCTGTTGCTCATGAAGCACAAGGAAATTTGAATGAAGCGATAAAACTTCTGAATGCCGAGATCAAAAATCCGGAATTTGAAAGACTATTTGTACAATGGGTTCGTGATGCTTTTCAGGTTAAAAAGAAACCTGAATTTCTTAAAAATATTATTATCTGGGCAAAAGAAATTGCAGGATGGAACAGGGAAAAGCAGAAGAATTTTCTGAATTATGCTTCCGAAATCTTCAGATTGGCTTTGCTGCAGAATTATCAGTCAGAAGAACTGGTGTACAAAAAAATTGATGCTAACGGATTTAATTGGGCTGGTTTTTCAAAATTTATCAGTGGTGCAAATATCATCAGTATCTTAGAAGAAATCAATGCTGCAGATCTTCATTTAACCAGAAACGGAAATCCTAAAATTGTCTGGACGGATCTGGGAATTAAGCTTTCAAGATATATTCATAAGAATTCATAAAAAATCTTGACACGATTATTGGATTTCGTTTTATTTTTTCAAATTTAACATAGATTTTTCTTTTTTTTCTAAATTATTCTCAAAGTTTGTCATTCCGTAGGAATCTAGACTCTTTTGTTTTTACTGTGTTGAGATACCTACGGAATGACAACGATTGTGTTTATTTACGCTTATACAAGAATAATTTTCAAAATTAATTAACCAAGATTAAAATTAAATTAAAAATCAATCAATCGTTTGATTTTATCAAAATCTTGTGTATCTTTGCCCCTTCAAAAATGAAAACGTAATGATTTCAAAAGAAGAAAATATATTATTTGCCGCTGAGAAGCTTTTTGCTGAACATGGTTTTCAGGGTACTTCAACGAGAGAAATCTCCAAAGCGGCGAACGTCAATATTTCAATGATTTCTTATTATTTCGGCTCAAAAGAAAAGTTGTATGAGAAATTAGTTGAGTACAGAATGACAGAAAGTCAGTTCTTTTCAAAAGATATTTTAGAAAGAACAGACATCAACGAATGGGAAAAAATAGAGAAGATTGTAGATCAGTTTTCAGGTAGAGTAAGACATCACAAATGTTTTTACAGAATCATGCAGAGAGAGCAGCTTCACACAGAGAATCCTCAGATTGTAGAGTTTCTTAAACAGACAAAACTCGGATTTATTTCTATGTATTCAAAAATTCTGGAAAGTGGTCTTCAAAAAGGAATTTTTACCAAAAATCCACCGATTTATCTTTTGCATTCTACAGTGAGCGGAACATTATTCTACGCATCCAATGGAAAAGAGATGTATAAAGAATTTTTGAATAATACCGAAGATGAAGAAGTTTTTGAGGAAAAATATTACACAGAGCTTAATAAACATATAAAATACATTTTAAAAGACCTTTTAGGTTATGAAGAGAATAAATAACTCAGTTATTGCTCTTTCCTTGTTCATAGGAATCGCAAACGCAAATGCTCAGGAGAAAAAGCAACTCAGCCTCGATGAAGCCGTACAGTTGGGAATCCAGAACAGCAAAAGTTTAAAAATAGATGCTGCCAAAATAGAAGAAGCTACGGCTGATCTTTTGGCTGCAAAGAACAGACAGCTTCCGGATCTGTCTGTTTCAGGAAGTTATCTTTACCTTCCGCTCAAACCTACCATCGACTTAAAAATTCCCGGAGTTTCATCTGCAGGAGGACCGGAAGTTCATCAGGTTGCTTACGGATCAGCTAATTTAAGTGTTCCGATTTACAGTGGTGGAAGAATCAAGTACGGAATTCAGTCTGCAAAATATTTGGTGGAAGCATCAAAATTAAGTACAGAAAATGATAAAGTAGCCATTGCTTATAATGTTGCACAGGCTTATAATAATTTATTTAAAGCCAATCAATCGATTAAAGTTTTAGAAGAAAATTTAAGTGCTTCTCAAAAAAGAGACGAAACTTTTCTTAAGCTTGAAAACAACGGAGTAATCGCAAGAAATGACCGTTTAAAGGCAAATCTTCAAACTTCAAACATTGAATTACAATTATTAGAAGCTAAAAACAATTACAATATTGCTAACATCAATATGGATTTGCTTTTGGGACTTCCCGAATCGACCGAAATTGAAGTTGATCAGCAATATATCGATGAAGCAGATGATGTAAAACCTGTTGATTTTTATTTAAATGAAGCCAGAGAAAACCGAAAAGATCTTCAGGCTTTGGAGCAGCAGAGAAAAGCAGCAGAATTGGGAACAAAATCTGCAAAAGCAGAGAATCTTCCTTCAATAGCGTTTACAAGTGGTTATGTTGCAGCAGATATTCCGAAATTTTTAACGATTTATAATGCAGTAAATGTTGGAGTAGGAGTTTCTTACAATCTATCAAATCTCTGGAAAGAAAATTCTGCATTGAAGCAGTCGAAAGCAAGAGAAATGCAGCTATCAGCAACCAATGAATTGTTGAATGACAATATTAAATTAGACGTCAACAGAGAGTTTCAAAACACCGATTACTCTAAAAAGAGAATTGCGGTTTTCGAAAAAGCGGCTGTTCAGGCTAATGAAAATTACAGAATTACTAAAAATAAATATGATAACGGTCTTGCTACAATGACAGAATTACTGGATGCAGATGCGGCTCAGATTTCTGCAAACGTCGGAGTGATCAATGCTAAAGCAGACGCAGCATTGGCTTACAGAAAGCTTTTACAGACTACAGGAACTTTAACAATTAAATAAACGAAGAACTATACCAACAATGGAAAATAATAATACACAAGCGACTGAACCTAAAAAGAAAAAAAGTTTAGTTTTCCCGATTATATTAGCGGTAATCGTTATCGTAGGAGGAATTTACGGTTACAGAACTTATTCTTACGGACAGATTCATGAAGAAACCGATGATGCACAAATTGCTTCAAACTTGAACCCTGTAATTTCTAAAATCTCAGGTTACGTTGCAGAAGTGAAAGTAAAAGATAACCAGTTTGTAAAAAAAGGAGATACTTTGGTTATTTTAGATGATAAAGATCAGAAAATGGCTTTGGAACAGGCTCAGGCAGCTTTGTCAACTGCAAAAAGCAATATTTCTTCTGCTCAGTCATCTACCAATGCAACTTCAAAAAACATCAACAGTTCTCAGGCAGCTGTAGCAACTGCAAATGCACAAATTGAAGCGGCTAAAGTAAATGTTTGGAAGACTTCTCAGGATTTGAAAAGATATTCGGTTCTTGTAAAAGACCATTCGATTACAGAACAGCAATACGAGCAGGCTTTAGCAGCAAAACAGTCTGCAGATAAGCAGTTACAGGTTTTGGTTGATACAAGAAATCAGATTGCACAGCAAACCGGTATCGCTTCTTCTCAAACTGAAGCAAGTTCTCAGCAGATTTCTGTTGCAGGTTCTGTGGCTAAACAAAGAGAAGTAGATGTGGAAAGTGCAAGATTAAATCTTTCTTACACTGTAATTGTTGCTCCTGAAGATGGTTTCGTAGGAAAAGTTCCGATTCAGGCAGGTCAGTTTTTACAGGCAGGTTCTCAATTGTTCAGCTTGGTTAAAAACGATCAGAAATGGGTCATTGCCAATTTTAAGGAAACTCAGGTTGCCAAAATGCTGGAAGGTCAAAAAGTAAGAATCGAGATCGATGCTTTTCCTGATACAGATTTTGAAGGAGTAGTAAGTTCATTTTCTCCGGCTACAGGTTCTACCTTCTCAATTTTGCCTCCGGATAATGCAAGTGGAAACTTTGTAAAAGTAGTACAGAGACTTCCGATCAAAATCGATTTTGTAAATCTTGACAAAAACATTGCAAAAAGATTAAGAACCGGTATGAATGTGAAAGCAGAGGTTTCTTTAAAGTAGATTAAATCATTAAAAGATTTGAACATTGAAAGATTACAGGACGTATAAACAATAATAATTATGCGAGTCGGTAATCTTTTAATCCTTTAATTTTTTAATCTTTAAATTAAATATCAAATGCAAGATTCATTAGTAGAATATGGAGCCCGAAGAGTGATCATTACGATCACGGCTATTCTTTGTGCTTTGCTTGAAATTGTGGATTCCACGATTGTGAACGTTGCCCTGAACGAGATGAAAGGTAACCTGGGAGCCACACTTTCCGAAGTGGGTTGGGTAATTACAGCTTATGCAATTGGTAACGTAATTGTAGTACCGATGACGAGTTGGCTTTCGCAGCAATTTGGCAGAAGAAATTACTTTGCAGCCTCCATCGTTATATTTACCATTTTCTCATTTCTCTGCGGAAACGCAGATAATATCTGGGAACTGGTGTTTTTCAGACTCTGTCAGGGAATAGGAGGTGGAGCATTGCTCGTAACCTCACAAACCATTATCACCGAATCATATCCGGTAGAAAAACGAAGTATGGCTCAGGCGATTTATGGTTTGGGAGTCATTATCGGTCCCACTTTAGGTCCGCCATTGGGAGGGTATATTGTAGATAATTTCAGTTGGCCATATATTTTCTATATTAATATTCCGATCGGGATTGCGGCTACTTTGATGACTTTACAATTTGTGAAAAGTCCGAAATTTTCCGAAAAGCGTAAAGCTTCGGATGTTGACTGGCTTGGAATTATGTTGTTGGCTTTAACGGTTGGCTCATTACAGTTTATTTTGGAAAGAGGTCATGAAGAAGACTGGTTTGAAAGCGGAATGATCGTAACCTTTACTACAACGGCAGTTTTAGGATTTATATGTTTCCTTTGGCGCGAATTGACATTTAGATATCCTATTGTAGAACTTCGTGTTTTGAAGAACGGAAACCTGAGAATTGGAACCGTCATGTCCTTTGTTTTAGGATTTGGTTTGTATGGTTCTACATTTATCGTTCCATTATATACGCAAAGTATTTTGGGTTGGACGGCACTTCAGTCAGGAGCATTGATGATTCCGGCGGCGTTGACGACCGCATTTATGATGCCGATTATCGGTAGATTACTTTCAAAAGGAGCAAAGCAGCAGATTTTGGTTTCATTAGGATTATTTATATTCTTTGTTTACAGTTTCTGGGGTTACAAAATTCTGACTCCCGATACAAGTAAGGATGCGTTCTTCTGGATGCTGATTGTAAGAGGAATGGGATTAGGATTATTGTTTATTCCAATTACTTCCTTGTCATTAAGTACCTTGAAAGGTCAGGAAATCGGACAGGGAGCAGCATTTACAGGAATGATGAGACAGCTTGGAGGATCTTTCGGAATCGCTGCCATTACTACCTTTATTGCCAATGCAAGCCAGAAATACAGGGTGAATTTAATTTCGCACTTAGATGCAGACAGTTTTGATGTTCAGCAAAGATTAGCAGGATTGAAAGCCAGTTTCATAGCAAAAGGAATGACTCCCGATGCAGCAATGAACGCTGCCTACAAAGTTATGGATATGACCGTAACGAAACAGGCAACCGTACTTTCATATATGGATGTTTTCTTATACTTGGGAATTGCATTTTTAGTTTGTATTCCATTTATTCTCTTCATCAGAGAGCGGAAGAGCAAAGAAAAAATAGACCTGAGTGAAGCAATGCACTAAAAATATAAACCTCTGAGATTTTCAGAGGTTTTTTTTTGTTAATCTTAAAAAAAAGTGTTGTCTGATTTCCAGACTTAGTAATGATTTGCTTTGTCTGAATTTGTTTAAAACTTAATATTAATTTCTATCTTAAACTTCTCACATTCACTTCAGGTTTTTCTCCTGCAGGAACAATAAAAATGGCATCATCACTGATTATATCTCCAGAATCAAAATAATAACTTCCGATCACAGGAAGAATATTAGTAACCGACTTTCCGGACTTATCATAAGAAGAATAACTTACATTGATCATCTGGGTTTTCATTTTAAGCTGAATCTTTTTTGATGTCAGTTTTGCTCCCGTAGCATTCATACAGTCGAGTTCTACAATTCCTGTATCTAAAACAATTTGCGGATAAGAAGTCAGACGAATGTTATAAGATTTGTCTGATGTGTTTTTTACCGAAGCCGAAACTTTGTAGCGGTCAAAAGCTTTTCCGCCAACCTGTACGCTTTCTTTATTGGTAATATTAAAACTGACTTTCATACCATTGACATCTACAGTTTCTCCGTCAGCAATTTTTTGAGCATGTACGAATGTTCCGAAGCTCACTACTGATAATATAAAAAGTAAAAGGATGGAATTTTTCATAATAATTTGTTTTTGGTGGTTTTTATGCTAAACGAAATTAGTTAAATTACTTATAGCTTGGCTTATAATTATAAAATTTTAAGCTTAAATTTTTCCCTGCTGACTAACAGTTGTCACAATCACATCTTATCTTTGCATATACTTTAAATAAATTTAACCAAAACAGAAATCTATTCTAATGAGTTATTGTTCAGTAATCGAAAGAATGCAGCCCGAAAGCCGAAAAGAACTGCATAAAAACTATCACGACAACCATTATGGTTTTCCGATTCATGATGATAATGAGTTGTTCGGAAGACTGATTATGGAAATCAATCAGGCAGGGTTGAGTTGGGAAACAATTTTAAAAAAGGAAGAAGGTTTCAGAAAAGCGTATGATAATTTTAATATTCAAAAAGTTGCCGCTTACACTGAAGAAGACAGAGAAAGATTATTAAATGACACCGGAATTATAAGAAATAAATTAAAAGTAAACGCTGCGATTGAAAATGCAAAAACCATTATCGAACTGCAAAAAGAATTTGGCTCATTTGAAAAATGGCTGGAACATCATCATCCGAAAAATTTACAGGAATGGATGAAACTTTTCAAAAAAACTTTCAAATTTACCGGCGGAGAGATTGTGAATGAATTTCTGATGAGCATTGGCTTTCTGAAAGGCGCTCATGCAGAAGATTGTGTGGTGAATGAGGAGATTTTGAAGTATGACCCGATGTGGAAGAAAGAATAATCTTCATAATTTGTCATTCTGACGAAGAAAGAATCTCTAGAATTTTATTTTCAAATTCAGTTTTTTCATTTACTTCATCTGATTTTTCAACCTTTCTATCAGCATCGTGATGATTCTTTTATTGAAAACTTTGCTGTCAGAGTGGTAAGTCTCCAGCTCCTCTAAGGTAAACATCCCTATGGTCATCCCAATGAAAGTGTTTTTCAGCACAGCATCTTTTTGCAGACTCTGTTCGATAAATACTTGCTTTTTAAAAGCCGAGAGTAAACTGAAATCTGCTTTTTGTCGTAATGCATAGTTTATAAACAGCGACAGATATAAATCATTCTGTAATTTTAAAATGGGACGTAGGGTTTGGTTTTGAAATATTTCTGCGGGAGTGGTTGTTTCTGAATTGGGTAGGTTTAAATTTTCTCTTAAATCTAATTTGGTAGTCATATTTTGTGTTGATTAATTTCAGTTAATAAAATACAAATCACTGTTTGCCATTCTGACGAAGGAAGAATCTTGGCTATTTTAATTGCCCAAGACTACATTAATTCTTCTTTCAGCTTCTTCTTTAGAAATCTAAACAACCGAATCGTTTAGTTCCTGAGCCTTGTAGAATTGCAATAAAGCCCAATACCGACAGATGTTATTCTGGATACTCTTTAAAATTTGCAATTATATTTTCAATATTTTGGAACCAATTAAATATTTTTAAATCTTCTATTATTTCTAATTCTTTCTCTTTTGGAAAAGGTTCAACATTTTCAATCATTCCAAATTTAAAGTCGGTTAGTTTATTAGAAGTAGAAATTAGAACAATTTTTTTTGATTTATATTTATCCCAAACACAAAATCCTTCAGCTGCTAATTGAGTTGAAATCATAATGTGATCATGCTCCATCTCACTACCATGAAGAACCATAGCAAAGACAATATCGTTAACTGTTCCGTATCTCCTAGCAACAAAATAACCATTTTTATCTTTGTAACGATCCCAAAACTCAAAAAAGGTTTGCCCAAAAACTCTTCTTTCAAAACGACTTAATGAGAGTAATTCCGTTGCGATTTTAATATTATTTGAATCACTTTTATAAAGAACTTCTCGTTTTACAAATTCGTCAACAAAATAGCTTACTTTATCTTCTTCCTTTTTGTTTTCAACTTCTTTCCGTGATAGATAATTTTGCCACTTTCCGTCCATTTGAAGAAATGAACCACTTACATCATTTGAATAGAAATTTTTACTAAAGTTTCTTCCATTAAAAAAAAGTCTGCTAACAAGTCAAGTTCACTACCAGAAAAAAGGATGGACTGTTTATTTTCGTTTATAAGAGAACTGTTATATTTAAAAAAAGAGTCATTGGTTTCCGTATCCCAATCTTCTTCATTTCCTAGCATCATAACAAATTCTTTCCCTATAAAAGTTGCTTCTCTTTTGACCAAATAACTTATGAAATCTGGTATTGTATCAAGTTCATTTACTAACCCAAGAAATGAATGCCAATTGAAAATATGACAGAATTCTTGATTTTTTGTTTCAATGCCACCAGGATGGAATAATGGTACAGTATTAAGATTTATAATTAAGCGATGAATACTATCATAGGAATTTGGATGGAAATCAAAAATCCCAGTTTCTGGATGACTAAATTTCACAAGAGAATTTTTATTTAGGAGTTTGCGTTCTGCGCCATGGATTTGTGAAACAGCTTTTTCAAGTGTAGATTTAAAGTATCTTTCATAATTTCCTTTAAAAGAATAGTTTTTAATGGATATTATCAAAAGATGGTTTTGAAAGCATATTAGTAAATCACAAATCTCCTTTTTGTCTCCAAAATCATCTTTTGGATTTGGAAAACACCAATATTTTAAATATGTATTAAATGCTAGTTCATTCACTGCTTGTTCTCCCTCAATTCCAATCTTGTTGCTATCCATGTTTTGTATTATTTTTACGAACTAATTTGAAATGAATAATCGCTCTACTCAATTTCTGGTGAATAAAAATCTTTTATTTATCACAAGATATAAATAATTGGTCAAAAATAAGTCTACTTTATCTTTAGGAAGTGATTTTGCTTTGTGAGATAAAATTCTTAAAAACTCACCCCACCGTCTTCGTATCCTCTTCCTTCAAAATCTTTTTCTCTTTCATGGCTACCATCATTCTTTCGCATTTGTATTTTGCCCAGTCAAATTGATTCAGGAAATCAAGGGCGGCGATAAATCCGGCGTTGAAGAGCTGTTCTTTTTCCTCTCTTTTCATAAAGAAATTGAGCCAGCTGCTCGTTCCGCAATTGACTGTTTTGATGCTGTAAAGATTGTAAAAAGAGTATTTGGTCAGAAATGTTTTGTCGTTAAAACCTTTTAAAGTTCCGATGATATTTCCGGCGTAAGAGAGGGGAGTTTTCAGAATTTGTTCACTTGTTTTTCCTTTTTCGCCTAAAATTTCAGAGTCACTCGTTAACTGTACCCCGAACAAAGGAAGTCTCGGATAGAAAATGTCATTCATGTGAAAAAGATCGATCGGGAAATTGGAGAGCGTACCGCCATCAATGAAAATCCCGACGGGATAAATGTCCTCTTTTGGGGTATTCATCCAGAATTTCCAGGCGTATTTTACAGAGTCATCGTCTTTATTAATGAGCTTCTGCATGGGTTCAAAAAAGAAAGGTACAGACATCGAAGCCCGCACAAACTCAGCCGGACTGATGTGTTTCAGCTCTTCTTCAGACCAATAGAGATTTGCCATTGTCGGGAGTTCAACTTTTATTTTAGCATTGATATCGGTAGTGATAACAACATATTCCGACTGCAAACCATAGAACGGATTGTTCTTGTAATAATCATTGTTTTCGGCGCTTTCGAAAAATATGCGATAACGGGTTTGGTCAATATGTTCGAGATTATTCATTTTGATATCTTCAATTCCGTTGAGCGCATTGGTATAATATTCCATGCTATTTCCGTAACGGTAGTTGAGATTCATCTTGTCTTCCGTCTGAATAAATTTCTGGTTGAGCTCGGCAACGGTTTTAATGCCGAATCCATTCATTACATCGGTCATCTGTTTCAGAAAAACATTTCCGGGATTGAGCCCGCTGTTGCTTTTCTGAAAATTCAGGTAGAGTTTTTTGATGATAAATAGGATGATAATTAAAGGAATGAGCGGTATTAAAAAATAAAGTTTTGCTTCCCTTGTGCTTTCTGAAGACAGAATGAATGGTAAACTGATCAATGCGACGGTAAGAATAATGGCAATAATTAAATTGATCCTGAAAAAGTTTTTATTATTGAGCATCGCATGAATGGTCGTTTTCACATAGCTTTTCCCATCCATAAAATCTGAAAAATCCCAGTTGAAAAGAATATCTTTGATTACATCGCTTTTCGCTTCTTCTTTGGTTTTACAGGCAGCAATGAGCATTGTATTGATCGCTCCGGCACTGGTTCCTGCCACTTTCAGAAAACGTATTCCGAAGATTTCCAGTGCGTAAAGATAACCGACCAGTGCACTTCCCCAAACTCCGCCGCCTTCCTGTACAAACTCCACATACTGATTTCCTTCAGCATCCAGAAGATCAGAAAATTCTTTGGTGGAAATGTTTTCATGCAAAGCGCTCAGCTTTTCTTTTGATTCCTGAGAAAGTGCTTCATCTTCAAGGATCTTTTGAAGGATTTCGGGTTTCATGATTTTGGTGTGGTGATTTTTGTTGGGTTTGAAAGAATTACTTAAAAAATATAAGCTCAGTTTGCTATTCCATAGGAATTTAAACTTTTAAAATTTTTGCTGTTGAGATTCCTACGGAATGACAAACATATTATATATTTTGATTTTCATGACTTTGGTTTGGTGTTTAGTTTCGATTAATTATTAAAAATCTACGCTAGTTTATCATTGACTTCGTCGAATCTTTGATTTCCGCAGGAATCTAGACTTTACAATTTTTGCTGTTGAGATTCCTACGGAATGACAAACACTATTTATAACTTAAAATGAATTACCATTGCTTTCTCCTAGCATAGATAAATGTACAAATCACAATCGCCGCCATAAGTCCTAACGTATAAAAATAGCCGTGTTTTGTATGCAGTTCGGGCATATTGTCAAAGTTCATTCCATACAATCCTGCAATAAATGTGATTGGTAAAAAATAAACAGAATAGATTGCTAAAACTTTCATCACCTGATTGGCTTTCTGATCAGAAAGTGCTAAAAACATTGAAATCAAGTTGGTAATCTGGATATTTAAATGATCAAAATCAGCGACAACATCTTTTTGCTTATCCTTTAAATCGACTACTTCAGAATCTTCGAGATCCAACAATTTAAACTTGTCAATTGCGTCATTTGAAATCGTTAAGACTCGAGAATTTAATCCTGATTTACGTTTTAATTTATACAGTCTCCGGATTTGGGTGGTGTGATTGGTATTTTTAAGGAAAATTTCATTTTCAATATTATCCATCGTTTCAAAAAGACTGATGGCTTCATCATCAAAACTTTTCATAATGACCAATGAAATCATCAGTGCTATTTTATGGGTATGCACTTTATCCTGACTTTCTGTAAGTGTTTTTTTGGTTTCCGCGATACTTTTTGCTTTCATCCTGTGCACCGTGATGATGGTTTTTTCTAAAAGGAAAATCCCTATTTTGGTACTGATGTCACTGATGGTGTTGAGGTTTTTACGCTCAAGCTCGGTGCTTTCACGCAAAAGGAAAAATTTCACATTTCCGTCTTCCTCATATTTGGGTAAATGATTGGGGTCTAAAGTGTCTTCCAAAAGGAGATTATTGATCTCATATCTTTCATGAAGGTACTTCATATCTTCGTCCGTAGGCGCTTCTACGTCTATCCACTCGCATCCCGAATCTCTGTAAATTGTATTGATAGGCATAAAGTAAAAATACTATAAATTTTAAAAAAACCTATGTGTAAAATAAAGTTTTATCTTTACCAAAATTAAACAAACTATATGATTAAAAGTACAATAAAAGGGATCGGATTTCATGTTCCGGATCATGTTGTCACCAATGATGATTTAGCCAAATTAATGACCACAAATGATGAGTGGATTACAGAGCGAACTGGCATCAAAGAAAGAAGACACAGAATCAATAGGAATGATGCACAGGAAACCACAGCATTTCTTGGTTTTAAAGCTTCTGAAAAAGCACTTCAAAAAGCTGGTTTAACGGCAAAAGATATTGATTATATTGTATTTGCTACACTTTCACCGGATTATTATTTTCCTGGCTGTGGCGTTTTGCTTCAGGATATGCTGGGTTGTGATACGATCGGTGCTTTGGATGTGAGAAATCAATGCTCTGGTTTTGTGTATGCAATGAGTGTTGCCAATGCTTTCATAAAATCCGGAACCTATAAAAATATTCTGGTTGTTGGAGCAGAAGTTCATTCTTTCGGACTCGATTTTTCTGATGAAGGAAGAGGAGTTTCTGTAATTTTCGGAGATGGGGCAGGAGCAATTGTACTTTCTGCAACTGAAGATGAAAATGCGGGAGATATTTTAGCTATGAATATGCATTCTGAAGGCAAATATGCAGATGAACTGTGTACACAGTTTCCGGGATCTAAATACGGATGGAGCGACAGAATGAGAAAAGAGCCTGAAAATGTAACTGATAAAGAAGTTTATCCGATTATGAACGGGAATTTTGTATTCAAACATGCGGTTACAAGATTTCCTGAAACCATGATGGAGGCTTTAAATAAAGCAGGAAAGACGGTTGAAGATTTAGATATGTTTATTCCACACCAGGCAAATCTTAGAATTGCTCAGTTTGTACAGCAGAAATTTGGTTTGCCGGACGAAAAAATTCATAACAACATCCAAAAATACGGAAATACAACCGCAGCGTCTATTCCGATTGCATTGAACGAAGCGATCGAACTTGGTAAAGTTAAAAGAGGTGATTTGGTGCTTTTATCCGCTTTCGGTAGTGGATTTACGTGGGGAAGCGTGTTGTTTGAATATTAATTGATAAGAAATACGTGTTGAAATTTTTAAGATTCGTTATTTCGAGTAGGTTTTTGAAGAAAACCGTATCGAGAAATTTTCACTGTGTAACCGAGGGTTCTCGATACGCTTCGCTACTCGAACTGACGATGATTTATAATGGGTCAGTAAATAAAAAATCCGCTGAAATTTATTTCCGCGGATTTTTTATGTTTTTAGATTAAAGCAGCTTATAAACTCTTTAATATTTTTTCTGTATCTGTGGTATCTTCGCCTGAAGCTTTTCCTAATGCGACAGACTTTTCTGCCCAAAGTTTAGCATTTTTCTTGTCACCAACTTTGTTGTAAAGATTAGCTAAAGTATCTGTATTAGCATAATTTTCATTTTTCTTTACAGATTCTTGAGCCCATTTCACAGCAGTTTCAAGAGAAGATTTTGTGTTGACGTTTTCAAAGAAATTCCATGCTAATGAATTTAATTCTTCTGAGCTTGCTGCAGAGTAATCTTTGTAAAGATCAAGAGTCATTTTTTCATATGTCGCAAAATCTTTGTCTTTTAGAGCTCTGTTTGATTTTGCTTTCTTTAATAGTTTTTCAGATTCTTCTTTTGTCAAAAACTTCTGAGTTTCAGCATAAAAATAAGCATCGTTCCATTTTTTTGTATCTGCACTATACGTTTTTTTCATGATCGTGGTCAGCTTGATATTTTTATCAACCATTTCGTAACGTTCAGCTGGGAAAACTTTGATGATTTCTTCCTTTTTGTTCTGAAAAATCTTATATAAAGGACTTTCTGTACTTTGTGTTCCTGAAAGAATCATCTGAACATCGTCTTTATCTAAAGTTGTTTTTGCACTGAAATAACGGTCTAAAACTCTTCCTGCAAAGTCTGCATCATTGTAAATCGTAAGACCTGCAAGGTTTTTAAGGAATTCAGGATCTTTTTCACCTTTTTCAAATTTCTGCTTCAGAGCTGTCAGTCTTTTGTTCGGATCTTCAGCATCTTTTGCAAACTGAATGAAATCATTTTCTTCTACATATCCTAAAGTTCTGTGAACTTCCTCGCCGTCACCGTTGATAAATAAATAAGTAGGGAAAGCTTTTACATTATATTTTTTTGCAAGCTCAATTCCCTCACCTTTTTCCATATCAATTTTTGCATTGATGAAATGTGCATTGTAATGATCACCAACTGGTTTCAGTGGGAAAATGTTTTTCACCATCAATTTACACGGTCCGCACCAAACTGCATATGCATCTACAAAAATTAGTTTATTTTCTTTTTTAGCTTTTGCTAAAAGACTTTTAAAATTACCTTCTTCAAATTTGATTCCCTGTCCGAATGCAATTACTGCAAAGAAAAGTAATGATAATATTGCTGTTTTTTTCATGAAATATTTTTATTGATGCAAATGTAATAATTATGTCAACATAAGGCTTTATAATTATCAATAATTCAATTCATAAAATTTAGTTAAAATCTTTAGAAATATCTGTATGAAATTGTCTTAAACTAAAAAAATCCACAGAATTTCTGTGGATTTTATCTTATCGTGAACCTCCTACTTTTGTGTTCGGACGTGATTCTTTGCTTTCGTAATCTGTTGGTTTTTTAATGGTATCGTTTGCTAAATTTGTAGTATCAGCAGCATTTTGTTCGGAGTTGGCTACTGCTGAATCTCCCATATCATTTCTGATCGAGTCTTTGTTATGGTCAGCTTTGAATTCTTCTCTATTCTCTTTTTTATCTGCACAGCTTGCAAAAACTAACAATCCTAAAACTGTTCCTATCCATAATTTTTTCATAGTAAATTTTTTAATGTTTATAATTCAAATATAAAAAAATCCGCAGAACTTTCATCTGCGGACTTTCCATTTTTACGTTAGACTTTTTATCTGGTTGCAGGAGCTGCCGTAGTATCTACTTTCATAGTATCTGCCGGCATTGTTGTCATCGTATCTGCTACAGGTGGCGCAACTTGCATTGTTGTATCTACCATTGTAGAATCTGTGTTACTGGATGACATTTGCTTTTCTTTTGTACCGCAGCTTGCTGCAATAAATCCTATTCCTAAGGTTAATAACAATAGCTTTTTCATAATATTTATTTTTTTATGGTGTATAACGGTATATTCAATAATTATTCCGAAAAGTTTTTGTTTTATTATTAATTAATTATAAAAATATTAAATTCTTGTTAAATTCTGATCAAAATAAAAGCCCCGGAATAAATTCCAGGGCTTTCTTTATTTTAATGAGCTGTTACTTATTAATAATTATCCTAAATATGGATATTTGTAATCCTTAGGAGAGACAAACGTTTCTTTAATGCTTCTTACAGATGTCCATCTTAATAAGTTCATTTTAGAACCTGCTTTATCGTTAGTTCCTGAAGCTCTTCCACCACCGAAAGGTTGCTGTCCTACAACTGCACCTGTTGGTTTGTCATTGATATAGAAGTTTCCTGATGCATTTTCCAACGCTTTGAACGCCTCTTCTGTTGCGTATCTGTCTTGTGAAAATACAGAACCGGTCAACGAATAAGGAGAAGATGAATCTACGATTTTAAGTGTTTCTTTCCAATCCTGATCTTCGTAAACATATACTGATAAGATAGGTCCGAAGATTTCTTCAACCATACTTTCGTATTGAGGATCAGTTGTTTCAATCACGGTAGGACTTACAAACCATCCTTTGGAATCGTCACATTTACCGCCAATAATTACATTTGCATTACTTGATAATTCGGCTCTTTCGATATACCCTTTACATTTTTCAAATGAGTTTTTATCAATTACCGCATTCACAAAATTAGAAGGATCTTCCGGAGAACCAATTTTAATTGAAGCGATTTGGGTTTCCATTACTTTTTTCACATCTGCCCAAAGAGATCTTGGAATATAAGCTCTTGAAGCAGCTGAACATTTCTGTCCTTGATACTCGAAAGAACCCCTTACTAAACCTGTTGCTACAGCTTCTACATTTGCAGAAGGGTGAGCAATGACGAAATCTTTACCACCTGTTTCTCCAACGATTCTCGGGTACGTTCTGTAGTTGTGAATATTGTCTCCGATCATTTTCCACATTCCCTGGAAAACTTTTGTAGATCCTGTAAAGTGAAGTCCTGCAAAATCTCTGTGAGCCAGAACTTTCTCAGCAGTTTCTTTACCGTCTGTAAATATCATGTTGATAACTCCTGCAGGAAGACCTGCTTCTGTTAAAACATCCATAATTACTTTTGCAGAATAGATTTGTTTGTCTGAAGGTTTCCAAACAACAACATTTCCAAGCATTGCCATACAAGCCGGTAAATTTCCGGAAATTGCTGTAAAGTTGAAAGGAGTAACCGCAAAAACGAAACCTTCTAGTGGTCTGTATTCTACACGATTCCAGATTCCCGTGTCAGAAACCGGTTGCTCAGAATACATTTCTGTCATGAATTCTACATTGAATCTCAAGAAATCGATGAACTCACAAGCAGCATCAATTTCTGCCTGATGAACATTTTTAGACTGTCCGATCATTGTTGCAGCATTGATTACATCTCTGTAAGGTCCTGCCAAAAGATCAGCAGCTTTTAAGAAAATCGCTGCGCGGTGTTCCCAACCTAGTTCGTTCCATTGTTTTTTAGCAGCCAATGCAGAATTGATGGCATCTTCTACGTGCTGCATTGTTCCTCTGTGATAAAACCCGAAATCGTGAGCGTGATCCTGAGGAGACTGAAGCTGTACTTTATCGTCAGTTTTTACTTCTTTACCATTGATAACCATTGGAATCTCAATTTTTTGTGCCCACATTTTTTTGTACTGAGCGATCAGAGATTTTACTTCCGGAGAACCCGGTTCGTAAGAATTTACCGGTTCGTTTACTGCAAATGGTACTTGCGAAATTGCTTTTGACATATTACGTTGTATTATTTTTATATAATTTGCTAATGTTACAAATTTACAACTTTTATTCAAGTCTGCTGTCAATTTTGGAAAGACTGATTTGGATGATTTTCTGCTTGAATTTATATTAAAAAAAACTTTTTCATTTATCTGAGATCAATAAATGTTATAATTAAAATCATTAATTTAATTCGTAAAATTTTTAATTTCAAATAAATACAAGATGTAGGGAAATATTTTTCTATTTTAAATATTTTTAGGTCTGATATTTGTATCTTTAGTTCAAACTCAATGACCTCTTTATATTTATGAAAAAATTATTTTTGAAACAATCACTTTTATACACTTTATTATTTGCGTTATTGCTTACTTCATGTAAGAAGGACAACGAAAAAATAGACGATCAACAACAAAATACTTCTTCAGGAACTTTATCAGACGATGAAAAACCAGATTCTTTAGCAACCAAAGCTGAAGTGAAAGAATCTGTACCTCCTGCCATACAGGAAAATGGTTTTTACAATGCATTTCCAATTCCAAAAGATAAAAAGCAAAGAGATTCTCTATATGCAATTTTCAGTAAAAAATATACAGAAAGAGAGCGATATGCAATTTTAGCATTAAACAGATTAGATTCAAAAAGCAAATGGAATTCCGATACATTGGTTGTTCCTGCAAAAATCGATACCACTTTGATGGCTTATTCACCTTTTCCCATGCAGCTTGACGTGTTGAGTGATGTGAAGAAATTTGTTGTTTTCTCTTATCCTATTCAGGCTTATGCGGTGTATTCCAATGGGGCTTTGGTGAAATGGGGACCTACAAGTATGGGTAAAAAAACTGCTCAGACAACGAGAGGTTTGATGTTTGCCAACTGGAAAAAGAAGTTAGCGATCTCTACCGTAAAAAGTGAATGGAAATTACCTTACAATTTTAATATTCACAATACAGGCGGAATCGGATGGCATCAATATGATCTTCCGGGTTATCCTGCTTCACATTCTTGTTTAAGATTATTGATGAATGATGCAAAATGGTTATATAATTATGCAGATACATGGATTTTAAATCCGGGCGGCGCAACCAAAAAAGCAAATGGTACTCCGGTAATCGTTTTCGGAGATTATCCGTGGGGTAAGAGAAAGCCGTGGAGAAATCTTTTAAACGACCCAAACGCAAACAATATTTCTGTTGAAGAAATGACGAATTTGATCAAACCTCATGTTGAGAAAATGGTTGCTGAGCAAACTAACAGAGAAAAAGTTGCAGATTCTATACAAGCCGCTAAAGCTATGGAAGTAAAGGCTCCGATTGAAGAACCGGAAGCTTCCAACTAGATTTTCTTTTCAAACTGAAGTGTAGATTCTTCAGCAAATTGTCTTAGTTTTTTCATCTCATTTTTGGCTTTAGCCTGCCCGAATCTTGCTGCGGCATATGTCGCAGCTATACAGAACAGCATGACAAAAGAAGCATTCAAAGCCCATGGATATTCGAAACTTTTGATTTGCTTTTCAACATAATACATGGTGAAAAATGTCATCCATAAAATTGAAAAAAGGAAATACAGAAACATAAAAAATGTCCATACAGCAGAACTTGGTCCAAAAACTCCGCGAATGACAGTTTGCTCGTCTTCAATTTCTGTACGAAGTGACAATCGGGGTTTCCAGTAATTATCGTATTCAGTTTCCACGCAAATTGTTGCCATCTCTTTGTTGATGTTTCCTGTAAATTCACCTTTGTGCTCAGCGAGATATTTTTTCAGATTCTCGGCATACGTTTCCTTGCTCAGATGAGTAAACATCTTGAATCTCGGGCGGTTTCTTATTTTATCTAATGTCGTTTCCTCTGTTTGCATATTATTCTTGGTAAGGGATTGGGTCTTCTAATGTAAAGCCGAGGCGAAGTTCCTGATTTTTTCTCAGAATAACCATATTTATTGTTTTCCCTTCATCAGATTTCATCATATCCATTATTTTATGAAGGGTCATTTCTGAGGTTTTTCTTCCATTGATTGAGATCAGCTGATCTCCTTTTTTCAATCCTCCTTTATCAGCCGGCGAATCTTTTCTTACACCCGCAATCGAAAATAAGGGTTTTAAAACAAATTTATATTGCAAACTGTTGTTAATTAATTCAACTCCCATTGTGCCATTGTCTTTCCTTTTAGTTTCAAGGTTTACAAGATCTTTTTCCCACTGCATACCGTCCTGCTGAAAATCTAAGCCACTCATATTAAAATGAAAAGGATCATTATAATTTCCGTTTTTCTTTAAATATAATTTTTGATTAGGATAATCAAAAGCTGCAGTAAATCTTCTCATGATTTCCCCACCTACCGAACCTTTTCTGTCACCGACTAAACTCACATGCTGAATCGAAAATTCGTCAGGCATCGCCGTTAATGGTTTTTCAAATTTAAAATCACCCAAATAAAAATTGTGAATCCTGCTTCTTTTACCATAAATATCTCCGTTGAAACCTCTTCCGAGAAAATCATCAATATTTGGTCGATTGTAAACAAAGTTTTTGATGAGAGTAGGGAAGAGCCATATTGCATCACTGTTTCCAAGATCTATTAAAAGTTTTGAGCTTTTTCTTTCATTCGTCATTTCGACATCAGTAAAAATGTAAGGTTTATTTCTTTCAATAGAAATCGGAAGTTCATCAGACTTTTTCACTTTTTTTCTGAACATTTCTCTATCCTGATAAACCGTAATTTTTTTTGATGCATAATCAATCACAACCGGATGATTTTTGAAAAAATGATATCCGATAATTCCATTCACAGGAATGCCGATGTGAGATGAAATATTAAAATCCTGATCCAGAATTATAAATAACGTAAAAGAATCATTAACGAAGTGTTTCCCGATCTTTCCAAGATTATGGTCAGATTTAAAGCCTTCTATGCTTTCGCTTCCTCCAAGTCCGGAAAATCGCATTTTTTCTAATGGTGAAAGCCTCATTTCTTTATTCTCAAGACTGAAAATGGTAGTTTCGGCAACTCCTGTGTCTAACATAAATGTGAATTCAGCACCGTTTACTGTGATTGGAATGAAAATTAAATTGTTGATTAGCTTAAAAGGAATCACCACTTTTTTAGCATCTTTTATTTCAAAACTATTTTGAGCACTTGTGAAAATGCTAAAAAAAATAATGAATAAAATTTGCCGAAGTTTCATCTAATGAAAGTAGTGAAATAATTCATACATAAATAAAAAACATTCTCAATTGATGAGAATGTCTTAATATTATTGATGAAAGCTCTTTTATTTTGAAAAGAATTCCATTAAATCTATATAGTTTTTTTGGTTGACTCCATGACCGCTCATATATTCTCTGAAAGTGAAATAACAGCTTAGATCATATAAAAGATCGGCAGCTTTTCTTCCCCATTCCATAGGAATGATCGCATCGTCAGTTCCGTGAGACACAAAGAATCGAAGTTTTTCCAGTTTCTTTTTGTCTTTCACAATGTCAGTTAACAATTTTTCTTCGGGATAGCTGCTCAGGCAGGCAACATAATTGAAAAGATCAGGGTATTTTAATGCCAAAGTGTAACATAAAATTCCACCCTGGCTAAATCCGCAAAGATGTGTTTTGTTTTCAGTAAGTCCGTATTTATTGGTGATTGCCATGATATTTTCCAAAACGCTTTCCAGTGCTTCTTTTGCCTGATCAATATCAATAAACTGTTCAGGGTTATTAAAATCGATGTTAAACCATGAGTAACCCTCAAATTGAGTTGTTTTGGGAGCTCTGAAACTCACCAGAATCCAGTCAGTTGGAAGACTTTCTCTGAAACTGAACAAATCTTGCTCATTGCTGCCATAGCCATGAAGCATAAAGAGAATAGGTGTTTTCGAATTGATATTCTCAGGTTCTCTTACAATGTAATCTAAATTCATATGATAGGAATCTATTTTTTAATTATTTGGAATCGCTTTCTTCTAAGGATATTTCTGCTTGTCTTTTTCAGCGATTTTAAGGAGCAAAGATAATTAATAATGATTTATTTTAATTTTAAAAGCTTGCTTGGAAGATTTAAATTTTAAAATTTGTCTGCCTCAGAATCTTTTATTGATTTGATATTGTTTGTAAATCTTTATTGGAAAATTTTCATAAAAGTTATTTTTATATTGATAAAAAACCTATATTTGAAACATTAAAAATCTATTTGGAGAAATGAAGCAAATTTACACATCAAAAAAATTACATAGACTTTCATTTTTAGTAGTCGCATTATTTTCAGTTATTTCATTTATGAATTCTTGTAAAGAAGACGACGAAGACGAGTTTCAGGAACATTTGGTGCAATTTGAAGTAAAGGCAACAAAGGGAACAGGATCGGGAGATCCGGTTTTAAGAACAATCATTACACAGGTTGGTGTAAGCTCGAATACTATTTTTGATCCACCGGGAGTAAGTTGGAAAAGTGATGAGTTTTTTGTGAATTCCAGCCAGTCTCAGCTTAACTTAGATGCAAATGCAGTGTTACCAAATCCAGATTCTCAATTGATTGTTACTCTTTATGTTGACGGTGTAGTTGCTAAATCTGATACTGCTACAGGATCAGGAACACAGGATGCATCTATTGATCACAGCTTTTTAGAATTATAAGAAAAGATTAAAATAAAAATAAGAAAAACCGCCAACAGGCGGTTTTTTGTTTTGTATATCTTTAAAGAATCAAATCACTTTGATAATAAAATAATTCTTTTTTCCTTTTTGAAGAAGCAAAAATTTTCCGTCAATCAAGTCTGTTTCGTTAGCGGTGTAGACTTCATTTACTTTTTCTTTGTTTATAGAAATGGCATTTCCTTTCAATTCTCTTGTTGCTTCACTTTTAGATTTAAGAAATCCTGATTTTTCAGAAAGTAAATCAAGAATGTTTACTCCCAAAACATCAGCTTTTTGTATCTCTTTTTGAGGAACACCATCAAAAATTTCTAAAAATATTTCTTCATCAAGGCTTACCAAATCTTCCGCAGTAGACCTACCAAAAAGAATTTCAGAAGCTTTTACAGCTCTTTCATATTCTTCTCTACCGTGAACCCAAACAGTAACTTCCTCAGCTAATTTCTTTTGAAGTTTTCTTTCGTGTGGAGCGGTTTGATGTTCTTCAATTAAATTTTCAATTTCTTCTTTTCCTAAAAAAGTATAAAATTTAATAAATCTTTCAGCATCAGAATCTGTCGCATTCAGCCAAAACTGGTAGAATTTATAAGGTGAAGTTTTCTTTTTGTCTAACCAATAGTTTTCTCCGCTTTCAGATTTTCCGAATTTTGATCCGTCTGCTTTTGTAATCAAAGGTACAGTCAGTGCAAATGCTGTTCCCTGCGCTTTTCTGCGGATCAGTTCTGTACCTGTGGTAATATTTCCCCATTGATCAGAACCTCCCATTTGAAGCTTTACGCCATTGTTTTGATATAAATGAAGGAAATCATATCCCTGAATTAATTGGTAAGTAAATTCTGTAAAACTCATTCCGTCAACACCTGCTTCTCCGGAAAGTCTTTTCTTCACAGAATCTTTTGCCATCATATAATTGACAGTGATGTTTTTTCCAACATTTTTAGCAAAATCAAGGAAAGAAATTTGTTTCATCCAATCATAATTGTTCACCAATTCTGCGTTGTTGGTTTCATTCCCTTCAAAATTTAAAAATCTTGAAAGTTGGTTTTTCAGGCAGTCAACATAATGCAAAAGGGTTTCCTCATCAAGAAGATTTCTCTCTGCGGATTTTCCTGAAGGATCGCCAATCATTCCTGTTGCACCACCAACCAAAGCAATCGGCTTGTGACCATGCTGCTGAAAGTGAGCCAGAATTTTGATCTGAATAAGACTTCCGATATGTAAAGAATCTGCGGTAGGATCGAATCCGATATAGGCAGTGGTCATCTCCTTATTCAGTTGTTCGTCGGTTCCGGGCATCATGTCAGAAAAAAGACCTCGCCATTTCAGTTCTTCAATAAAAGAGTTCATATTTTTTGTTTAAAATTTAAGGTGCAAAGATAAGTAAAATATGGAATGTTAAATAACAGACTGTTCTGCAACTAAGTTTAAATCTCTAAAATCCAATTTCTTTTAATTTTTAATTCTTTAATCTTTTAATTTTAATAAATTTGTTAGTAATGAACCCCGAACAATTATTTTCCCTCATTCAAAAGGCAAAAGATAAAGACCAGAAAGCGCAGACAAAGCTCATCAATGTTTTCTGGCTGGATGTTTTTTCTTTTGTAATGAAAAAAGTACGTGATGAAAATGATGCTGACGAGATTACCGTCAATGTTTTTTCAAAAGTTTTGTCAAAACTCGATATGTACGATCCTCATTTTCAGTTCAAAACCTGGATTTTAACGATAGCTCAAAATACAATTATTGATTTTTGGAGAAAAAGAGCCAGAGAAAATCAGGATCCAACAGAAAATTTAGAGGAAGTTAAAAACCAATATGCAAAATCTCCGGAAGAATTGATGATTTCGGATGAAGAACAGAAAAAAATCATCAAAACCATTGAGTCATTAGATGCTAATTATCAGGATATTATTAAGCTCAGATTTTTTGAGGAAAAAAGTATCAAAGAAATTGCAGAAGAATTGGGGATTTCTGTTGCCAATACAAAAGTTCGTGTGATGCGTGCAAAAAAAGTTTTAGCGGAATTGTTGAAGAATAATGATTTTGAAGATAATTAAAGTGAAATGATTACAGTTTTATTTATAAAGTTTGTCATTCCGGAGGAATCTCAATAAAGTATTAAAAATAAAGTTTAGATTCCTTCGGGATGACAAAATGAGTTTTAAATTATAAATATACTTTTTCTTTAGTCTTAGGAAGTACAATTTCTCTTTGTTTTTCCTGATTTCTGTTTTGAAGATTAATTTTCAATCCCTTTTTAATAAAAGTTTCCTTTTTAGATTTACCATATTCAGATGTATTTTCAACTTCTTTTTCAAAATTAAGTTGCCCAGTAGAAAGATTAAATTCTACAGTTGAAAAATATTCTTCAGGTTTTCCAGAGGTAGAATCATAACCAATTAATTCAAAACGTCCGTTTTGAAATCTGTATTTATCTGTATATCCCCATTTCCAACTGCTTCCGCCGGCTTGGGTTATTTCCAAAATCCCTTTTTTTATTTGGGTGTCCTGATAAGGATCGCCCATCATTCCGCCACCATTACTTTCAAGAATTGCTTTTGTAGATTTTTCCAGAATTGTCCATTTTCCATTAATTTTTTTCAAAATCTGGATTTCACGGATATTTCCCATGTCGGTCGTATCTTTTGTATTATAAATAATCACTTTTTCAGGGATTTTATCACCGTCTAAATCACCGTCAATCGATTCTATTATCGTTGAACCTGCGGGTTGAAATTCTTTTTGGGCGAAGCAAAATGTACTGAAAATAATTGATAGAAAGCAAAATGTCGTCTTCATGAGAAAAAATTGTGGTTTAAAATTACGAAATTATATGTTTCATCAATGTCTGTCTTTGATTGTTTCGATAAAAAATTCACTAACTTTGAAGCTCAATTTGAGAAATAAATGGAGAATTTAGTTCAAGATACTACTGTTCAAAAACCAAAATGGATTCGCGTAAAACTTCCCACAGGAAAGAATTACAGGGAATTAAGAACTTTGGTTGATAAATATAAATTAAATACGATTTGCCAAAGCGGAAGCTGTCCGAATATGGGTGAATGTTGGGGAGAAGGAACGGCAACTTTCATGATTTTGGGGAATATCTGTACCAGAAGCTGTGGATTTTGTGGGGTAAAAACCGGGAAACCAATGGATGTCAACTGGGACGAACCAGAAAAAGTAGCCCGTTCGATCAAATTAATGAAAATCAAGCATGCCGTTTTAACTTCTGTTGACCGAGATGATTTGAAAGATATGGGATCAATTCTTTGGGGTGAAACCGTAAATGCCGTAAGAAGAATTTCTCCCGGAACTACGATGGAAACCCTAATTCCTGATTTTCAGGGATTGACAAAGCATTTGGACAGAATGGTTGATGTAGCACCGGAAGTGATCTCTCACAACATGGAAACTGTAAAACGTCTGACAAGAGAAGTAAGAATTCAGGCGAAATATGAAAGAAGCCTTGAAGTTTTAAGATACTTAAAAGAAGCTGGACAAAATAGAACGAAAACAGGATTAATGCTTGGTTTGGGAGAAAATAAGGATGAGGTTTTTCAGACTATTGAAGACATCAGAAATGCGAATGTAGATGTTATTACAATGGGGCAGTATTTGCAGCCGACTAAAAAACATTTACCTGTGAAAAAATTCATAACACCAGAAGAATTTGATGAATTCGGTGATTTTGCAAGAAGTTTAGGTTTCAGACACGTTGAAAGTTCGCCTCTTGTAAGAAGTTCTTATCACGCAGAGAAACATATTCATTAAAAAAATATAAATCGCTTCATTTTTGGAGCGATTTTTTTATGGTTAAAGATTAAATAGAGTCAAAGATATGTTTGTCATTCCGGAGGAATCCAGACAATGATTTTCCCAAAAAGATCTCGAATACATAAGCTTAGATTCCTACGGAATAACAAACTGGAGAAATTTGTTATTTAAATTTTATTTAAAATTAATCTTCAATCTTATTCAAATGCTTTTTCTTAAAAGCAGTCGGCGTTTCTCCGATGTAATTTTTAAATAATTTATTGAAATAGGAGAGACTTTCAAAGCCTACCTGAAAAGAAACTTCACTAATGCATAAATTCTGCAGCAATAGCATTTTTGCCTGATTGATTCTGTAATTATTCACAAAATCTGTAAACGTCATATTGGTCTGCTTTTTAAAATATCGGCAAAATGCAGGTGTACTCAGGCTTACTATTTCGGCAATCACATTCACGTTCGGGTTTTTATCATAATTTTCGCTGATATAGTCATAGATGGTTCCCATTCTTATTTTATCATTTAAAAACCATTTTACACGGGTATCTTCTTTATTCAGCTCTCTCACTTCGGTTGACTGAGAGAGAATCTGCAAAACTTCCATCAGGGCAATGAAAGATTCAAAATGATTTTTTTCTTTAATTAAATAAAGTTTTTTTGCAACGATTTTTTTTGTCTCTCCGAAAAAGGATAACCCTAAATAGGAACGGTCTAAAAGCTTTTTAATATCATCAAATTCAGCAACAGGAAGAATGATTTCCTGCATGAAATTTTCTTTAAGCTGCAATACGATTTGTTTATATTCGGTTTCAATTCCGTAATCAAAATTAAGGTGCGGAACATTGGAACCTACCAAAAGAAGATCACTTTCCATAAAGGCAGAGATATCTTTGCCTACATGACGGATTCCGTTGAGGGCTTCCACATAAACCAGTTCAATTTCAGGATGATAATGCCAGAAAAAGCGGTGTCTCATCGATGGTTCAAAAATTTTGAAAGACTTATTTTCTTCAAAATGAATGTCTTCTTTCTGAATTTTCATTAGGTTCTATTTTGATTAATTTGATTCTGTAAATTTATTCAAAATTGTCAATACAGAGCAAGAATCAATCATTTCAGAACAAATAAAAACCATTATTTCTCTCGAATTTTGCATTTTGAAATAGGAAAGAGATGTTTGATAAAAGAATTTTGCCATTGGCAATTGGTGGTTTGGCGATCGGAACTACAGAATTTACGATTATGGGATTGCTTCCCGATATTGCAAAAACTCTGCAGATTACTATTCCGCAAGCGGGACATTTGATTGCGGCGTATGCTTTTGGAGTTGTTATTGGAGCGCCTGTTTTAATTGGCTATTCTGTAAAGTTTCCACCTAAAAAAGTTCTGATTGTGCTTATGGTTATTTTTACCATTTTTAATGTACTTTCAGCAATTGCTCCCGATTATAATTCGATGTTGATCATCAGATTTTTGTCGGGTTTACCACATGGTGCATTTTTCGGAGTAGGAACTGTGGTTGCTTCAAGAATGGCAGGAAAAGGGAAAGAGGCACTGTATATTTCGTTAATGTTTACCGGATTGACTGTTGCCAATCTTGCAATGGTTCCTCTAGTTACTTACATAGGTCAGGAATTTCACTGGCGTTGGTACTTTGCAATTGTGGGAGTGATTGGTCTTGCTGCTTTATTGTCTTTAAAACTTTGGCTTCCTGCAATGGAAAAAAAAGAAGACAGTCATTTCCTGGAAGAATTAAAATTTCTGAAAGGCAAACAGTCGTGGTTGGTTTTAATGATCACAGCAATTGGTTTTGGTGGATTGTTTACATGGCTCAGCTACATCACACCTTTAATGACCGTTGTTTCAAAAATTGAAAGCAGTTACATGGCTTACGTAATGATTCTTGCAGGCAGCGGAATGGTTGTAGGGAATTTGGCAGGAGGTTTTCTTTCAGATAAATTAGGTCCCGAGAAAACCTGTGTATTATTACTTTTTCTGATGATGTTTTCTTTATCGGGAGTATTTTTCTTTTCAGAATATCAAAGTATTTCTTTGGTTTTAACCTTTATCTGTGGAGCATTGTCGATGTCGGTTGCAGCTCCTATTAACATGATGATGATGAAAGCTGCGCCAAAAAGTGAAATGATGGCCGCCGCTTTTATGCAGGCAGCATTCAATATTGCCAATGCGATGGGTGCATTCTTAGGCGGAATACCTTTAGAACATGGTTTACCTTATAATTATCCTTCGCTTGTCGGAGTAGGGATGACGGTTATTGGGTTGGTAATAAGTATTGTTTATATGTATTTATACGGGGTAAATTCAAAAGAAAAAGAAATTTCTGTAGAATGTGCTACCTGTGATCAATAAAAAAGAGAAGCAATGGCTTCTCTTTTGTTACTAACTTTCAACTTCATTTCCGTTTTGACACCAATATAGAGCGTTATAAAGGTTTTCTTTCGGAAAAGATTTAAATTCTCCAGGCATCAGAACGCTGAAAATATCAGTAAAATTCTGTACACCTTCTTTGTCTGTTACAATAGCTGCTCTGTTCCATTTGGCAATGTTTTTTATTCCTAAAAATGCATCCTGAAGCCATGCTCCCATTGTGAAATTACTTAGATCAGTATCCAAGTAAAGTAAATAGTTCAATTCATCAAACTTTTCCACTTTACTTTTCACATACGGAATCACGAGGTTTTCAAAATCTTCTTTGGTTACATCACCTGTTGCATTGAAAGCTGCTACATTTTCCGGAGCATCATTAATAATTGATATCATATTTTAAATTTTAAATGGTTGGGTGATTTTAATTTATCAATAATTAAACCAGAATCACAGAATTACCCATTAAGGCGCAGTTATTGATTGTGTTTTGAAAAATATTCTATGGACCTGAAATCTAACGAACCTTTCTGGCTTTTAAAAAATGGGCTTATTTCTTCCTATCCTTCCCTGAAATCTGATGAAGAATGTGATGTTCTCATCATTGGTGGCGGAATTACAGGAAGCCTCATTGCCCACCAAATGATAAAAGACGGATACAAAACTATTTTAATTGATAAACGTGAAATCTGCAACGGTAGCACCTCAGCAACAACTTCAATGCTACAGTATGAAATAGATACTCCGTTATACGAATTGATTGAAATGATTGGCGAAAAAGGTGCGGTAGAAAGTTATAAAGCTTGTTCAAAATCAATAGATGATCTTGAGAAACTGACAAAAGAAATAAAGGCAAGATCAGGTTTTAAACGGAAACAATCTCTTTACTTCGCTTCAAAAAAGAAAGATGCAATATGGCTTGAAAAAGAATATGAATTGAGAAGAAAAGCAGGATTTGATGTAACCTGGTTGGGTGATGAAGATATTGAACAAAAATTTGGTTTCCAAAATACATATGGTGGAATTTTATCAAAGCAGGGAGCAAGTATTGATGCCTTTAAATTCGCTCATGAGTTACTGAGATTTAATGCCAATAAGGGTTTGAAAATTTTTGATAAAACAGAAATGAAATCGATTAAATACTTGAGAGATCATAATCTTGCATTGACGACTGACGGTTTTAATATCAAAGCAAAAAAAATAATTTATTGTGTAGGATACGAAAGTAAAACAATGATTAAAGAACATTTTGTTGATCTGAAAAGTACTTTTGCAATTGTTTCTGAAATTGATAAAGCCCAATTTAAAAATATTGAGCACACGCTCGTCTGGAATACTGATGATCCTTACATTTATATGCGTTCGACTGATGACGAAAGACTTTTGATTGGCGGCGGTGACGAAGATTTTTCTGATCCTGAAAAACGAGACGCAATGTTGCATAAAAAAGAAAAAGAAATTCTCAAAAATCTTAAAAGAATAAAACCTGATTATCATTTTTATACCGATTTTGTCTGGGCTGGAACTTTTGGTGAAACCAAAGACGGACTTCCGTACATCGGTACACATGAAAAGTTCAAAAACTCCTATTTTGTTTTAGGATTTGGAGGGAACGGAATTACTTTTTCGGTAACAGGAATGGAAATGACTTCTGCTTTTATGAAAAATAAACAACACAAACTTTCTGAATATTTTAAATTTGGGAGATAATTTACTTTAAATTTTTCCGGGTTAAAAAAAATCACTGAAAAAGTTTCGGGGCTAGGCTTTGCCTAGCCCCGAAACAAAAAATAATAAACTAAGCATTTTATTTACAAATCTAAGTTTGTACCCAGTACCAAAATAGAACTGTTATATCTTTCGATACTAGAGTTTGAGTCTAGCACGTCTACCAATTCCGAATTTCAATTTTAAAACTAAAAACTATACCCGTTCTTCTTACCAAGTTCCAAAATAGATTTCTCGATTGCCTTTCCCAAATCATCACTTTCAGAACTTCCACGTTTTTTCGTTTCAGTATCGATGAACTCTTGTCTTTTTCTGGCGAGAATTTCAATTTCTCTCTGAATTTTATCCCGGTCTGCAGATTTTTGAGCTACAATTTTATTGATTTCATCTTTGCTTTTACCTTTCAGTTCATAGGGCAATTCTTCTTCTTTTATTGATGAAATGTAGCTTTTGTCTTTTTCAACTTTATCCACCAGATCCCAATGGTCGTTTTTGTAAGCATTTTTCTTAGACTTACTTACGGCTCTTTCTACAGCATTAGAAGCAGATTGAGATTCTGCATTCACGTCCTGAACAGCCTGTTTGTTTTTCATTTCAGAACCTCGACTTCCGTAAGAAATATAGGTGTCATTCAGTTTTGAATTGTATTGTGAAATTTTCACATCATATGGTGTTTCAATATAAATCACTTTTCGGTCGCTGTCGATATTGAAAAATTTTCCGTCACCAAGATTGGCTCCGTTTTGCCAGAATGTTTGAATTCCTTCATCACGGCTTCCGCAGAAAATTGTATTTGTGTAAATGTTTTTACTTTTCGCTTTGGCAATCACATCTTTGTAACTGATTTTTCCCTGATCGAAAGGTTCGTTTCCGGCAATATAAATCAGCTTCATGCTTTTTTCATTTCCGTCCCAATTCAGATTCATTGAAGCATCACGAATTACGGCTCCACAATATTCGCTTCCGCCATTGGTTCTTAAAGCAAAAAGTTTTTCTGAAACCAGATCTAAATCTTGAGTCAATGCTGTAACCTGTCTGATATAATTTTCATCTTTCAAACCGTCATTTCCATATTCATATAATGCAATTTCTACTTGAGGAGCTTGTCCGTTGTACTTTAAGGTCGTTAAAGTATTGACGATATTCCATAGTCTGGATTTTGCCTGATCGATCAATCCATCCATACTATTTGACGTGTCCAAGAGCAATGCGACCTGAATTTTATTATCTTTTGAAACTGTTATTTGCGGTTCTGAGGAAATATTACTTTCCATCACTTCTCTGTCGTTGGCTTTATTACTACAACGAATATCTGAGATTTTTCCTGCGCTTAAAAAAGCAATTGCACTTGTTGTTAATGTTAAAAATTTTAAGGTATTCATACTATATGTTTTTAATAATTAATATTTAATTTTCTCTAAGACTCTAAAACTTATCTGCTGTAATACTGAATCTGCATCTCCTTCGGATATTTTACTTCATAAGAGAAATTGATTTTATCTGAAACTCCGCTTGTAATTTTTCTGTTCCAGAGAATACTTCCGGTTTTCTCATCATAAATTCCATTGCCGATTTCTAAAGATTTTACTGTAATTTTTGAGTTTTCGCTTAAAGGAAGTTGGTCAAGAATTTCAAGTTCGATATTTTCTTTGGTATTATTTCTCACCGAAATTTCATAAGATTCTGTTTCCCATTTATTGGAGTTGAAAGTTTTCTGTGAAGTTTTATCTTCGAGCTTGATTCTTTTTACAACAATTCTTTCGTCAACTCCCAGAGAAATTGGGAACTCTTCTTTTACATAAGTGCTTGTAATATTAGTTTTTCCGATATAATTATCTTCAAAATAAATATTCGCTTCACCTGAAATCAAATTTAGATTCTGCCAGTTTTTCACAAATGCCATTAGGAAAACCTGATTGTTCAGCTTCGGAACGGTGTGATATTTATACGTTGCATCGACTTCTTTCTTATCCAGAATCACATATTGTTCTTTTTCCTGACTGACGATGGTTTGGTTAAATTTCAGTTCATATAAAACATTCATCTGATTATCAGAAACAGTTGCCACAGGAATCTGACTTGGTGCTGCAACTTCAGCACGCATTTGATAAGAGTTGGTAAGAGCGGCTTTTTCTTTTTTTACATAACCCATTGTTGCGTCATCGTAATTGTGAGCTGTATATTCTGCAACATACAGCGGTGACAAAATCGGTCTGTCCTGATTATAAGACGGTCTGTACGTCGAAACGAAAAGTTTTACGTTGTTCCAATCTTGTCCGGTTTTCTGATAAATCTTTCCTTTGTAGACAATTTCCAAAGGTTTTTTCGTTGACAAAGCTCTCAAATCATAAGACGGAACCCAACCTGCATTAGAAACAATATAACTCACTCCAAGATTCAGATTCATCTCGTTTTCAGCAAGAATTTCTAGAATAAGTTCTTTCTTATTTTGATTTTTGTGAGTCTGTTCTTCAGAAAATTGGTTGTTGATTTTGGCAATGCTTTCATCCAATACAGTTTTTTGTTCGTTCAGTAAAAACACCTGATTATCAATTTCCAGCATTCTTTTTCTGTAAAATTCTGTAAGTTTTACCAACTGTTCCTGTGGCGTAGATTTGTCGTTGGTAGAGACTTTTAAATTATCATTAATGATATTTTGTTCGCCTGAAAGATTTTTAATCTGAATATTCAGCAAATTGACCTGTCTTTGAAGTTTTTTCTTTTCATCATCCAGTTTTTTTTCTCCATCCGACATTTCATCATCTTTCAGATAATTGCTTTGTGGAGTGATGGAGAGAAGTGTCGTATTTTTCTCAAGATTGATTTTGTAGGTGTTTTCGTCCAAATCATTCGGAAGATTGATGATTTTAACTACATTTCTTCCTTTTTGAAGATTCACATTTGTGCTTCCAAAAACTTTAGCACCTTGTAGAAAAACAGTTGCCTGTTTTACGTCGATTTCTTTTCTGATTTCCTGAGATTTTAAAAAGGAAACCGAGAGAATTAGTATTAAAAAATAGTGTCGCATTGTTTATTATTTTTTGATTTCTAAAGTAAAATTACCGTATATATCGAATGAGATTTTACAGACTTGGTGAAAATGAGTTCTGACTTGGTGAATCGATTATTTACTGCGATTACCATTAATCTGTCAAAATGTGAAATTGGTTCTGCAATGCATTCATTTTGCTATAATTAATAACTTTAGCATTAATTATTTCATTATTGAAAGAAAAAATAATTGTATTGTCTTTCTTATTTTTCACGAATAAATGTTTGGAAACATGATGTTGATCATCTTCGAGAATAATTTGATTATCAAAAGAAATATCATAATGATAAACGATCATTTTTTCCGAAGATTTTTCCCTAAAAATCAGGTATTGGTCTTTATGGAAAAATAAATATTGATATTTGCTTTCGTGAGAAGTTACATGATAGGCTCCGGCTAAATTCAATGAGTTTTTTTTATCTTCATTATTGAAATGTGGTATTCCTATTTTGATAAATAAAATTCCTAAAATCAGTATTTTAATAAAAGCTTTAAAAGGCAGAAATATAGCTTGATCAAAAAAAGCTTTTTTTGGAAGACTGATAATTTTCAGAATGAGTTTCCATCCTTTTTCTCTCACAAGAAGTAAGCTCATTAAAAGTAAAATCAACGAAAAGAATTTCACTGAAATATCAAACCCGATATTGATGATGAAAATTTGACTAAAACAGATAATAGCCAATAATAATCCGAAAAACTGAGAACGCTTGAATAACAATAAAATTCCAGTAAAAAACTCAATAGATCCAATAATCAAATTGTAGACTTTTGAAGTTCCTATTGTACTCCAGAATAAAATATCTTTATCTAAATTTCCAAATCTTGTAAACAAAATATTAGATTCAGGTTCAGGAAATTGGGTTTTAAAAATTTTGTCTGTACCGTATTTTATCAGAATTACAGAAATATATAAAACGCATAAATATTCTATGATCAATAAAAAATTATTTCCCCATTTCTTCTTTATAATGAAACTGAAAATGGAAGATGTGAACAACAAGATGATGATTAAAACCAACATTGAACAGCTGTCTGAACTGTAATCAATTCTGACATTATTTTTGTTGAAAAAATATTCTAAAAGAAATTGAGTGAAATCTCCAAATATAAAATGAGTAATTTTTAGCTGAAAATCATTCAAAAAACTCAACGGAAAAAAAAGAATAAATTGTAAAAAGAAAACACCAAAAAAAGCAGTAATCTTTTTTAAGATAATTGATTTGCGGTACACTTTTTAAAATTTTAACGATGTTTTTTATAAATATAAAGAGACGCAAAAACGGCGATGCTTACAACCAACAAATACATCATTTCCTCTTTTGATTTGGAGCTTTTAACTTCCGCAGATTTTATGGATTTTTTAGAAGGAATTGATTTGTATTTTTTCGTTTTGCTATCATACTTAAGAAAGACGGTACTGTCAATATTATTTTGAAAGTAGTAATTTTTCTTGAGTATTTTTTTTACACTATCAATATTTTCGCTTGAAAAAATCGCATGATTATAAACTGTATCTCTTCCGGCTTTCCATTTTTCAGTATTTCCGTTTCTTCTGTTTTTGCAGAATAATGAAGTGACCATGACGCTTTTTTTGCCATCGATGATAATTACACTATCTAATTTTGAATTGGTCACAAATCTTTCCGGCGCCATTCCAAGATTGGAATAATTGGTGTTGTAGCTGTCTTCTACAATACTTTTTTCAAAATATTTTATATCACCACTATGGCTTTTATATGAAATTAATTTGGTTTGAGATTGCAGAGTATAGCTCCAAAATAACAGAACAAAATGAATTAAAAATGATAAATTTTTCATGATAAATAAGTTTAAAATTATGATACAAACTTAGCGTCATAATCACGGGCTGAAAGAGCAAACTTGGTGAAACCTATTTTTCACTTGGTGAATAGTTGTTTGACAAATTATATATATGTATATCTTTGTTTTATGAAAATATTTCAGGTTTTTGCGCTTCTTTTTTTTATGACTTTTGGGAATATGCTGTATTCTCAGAATACAAATGTTGTAAAAGAAGTTCAGGCAGAAACTAAAAAACTGAGTAAAGCCGTTGACAGCAAAAACGAATCTGCACAAGCAGAATCTTATTACAATATAGGAGAAACCTTTTTCAACGACGGCAATTTTTCTAAAAGTGAAGAATATTTTATTAAATCAAAAAACATCTACGAAAAGCTGAATGACAAGCAGAATCTGGAAAAAGTAACCCGAAAACTGGCTCAATCTCAGGAAAATCAAAATAAGCTTAAATCTGCGGTCAGTAATTATGAAAAAGCATCAAATATTGGATATTCAAAATCGAAAAAAGTTTTAAATTCCAATGATGCTTCAAGACTTTCATCGCCGGTGACAGAAAATAAAGCAGAAGCCATCCAGAACAATATTCAGATCAGCGAAAAGGAAAATAATAAAGAAGATCTTGCAGCTGGTTATAGCCAAATGGCAGATGTTAATATTGAAAATAAAAATATTCCCAAAGCTGAGGAAAATCTCAATTATGCGTATAGAATTTCAAAAGATCAGGCTCCGCAACAGGCTTTGGCAATCAATCAGAAACTAACTGATTTTTATGTTGAAAATAAGAATTTCGATAAAGCTATCGAAGCGAAAAAATCAGTTTTAAAAGAAGATTTCGTCAAAGATAATTCTCGGAAAAAAGTAGAACAGATTCAGGAATTGGCAGAAATTTACATCAAGAAAAATGATCCGAAAGAAGCGATTATTTTATTAAAAAACGCTTACGATATTGCTTTAAACAAAGGTCATACTTTGGAAGCTCAGAAAAGTGTGAAAAAACTCGACAGCTTATATTCTATTTCTGAAAATACTGCCGCTTCTGTGAGTCTTTACCGTGATTTTTTAGGAAGACTTCCCGATTTGGTTTCAAAAGACCGAAGTTTGGTTGATAACAAAATTCTCGAAGATACCGAACAGCGAATTTCACAACTCGAACAGGAAAAAAAGCTAAAAGATGAACTAATTCGCAAGAAAAATATTTTTAATTACAGTTTAATTGGAGCTTTGCTGATATTGTCAGTCTTAATATTTTTTATATTCAGAACCTTGAAAAAAGTCCGGATCAAGAATAAGAAAATTGCTCTACAATCATTGAGAAGAGAGATGAATCCTCATTTTATTTTTAACAGTTTAAATTCTGTCAATCAGTTTATTGCCACAAATAATGAATTGGAAGCCAACCAGTATTTAACAAAATTCTCAAAACTGATGCGAGGCGTGATGGAAAATTCTGCGGAAGATTTTATTCCGTTTCAGCAGGAATTAGATTTATTGCAGAATTATATGGCTTTAGAAAAAACCCGTTTCGCAGACAAATTTGATTACGAAATTTTTGTTGATGAAAATTTAAACCAACAAAATCTTCAGATTCCCGGAATGATGGTTCAGCCATTTTTGGAGAATGCAATTTGGCACGGATTGCGTTACAGAACTGAAAAAGGATTTTTAAAACTTAGTTTTAAAAAAGAAAATCAACATCTGAAAATCACCATCGAAGACAACGGAATCGGAATCGAAGAAAGCAAAAAACAGAAAACCATTCACCAAAAAAACCGGGAAGGTCGTGGAATGAAAAATACGTTGGAGAGAATCAGACTGCTCAATGATTTATATAAAAAAGAGATTTCGTGTTCCATAAAAGATTCTGAAAATGGTGTTATGGTCGAAATTACGTATAAATTAATCAGTTATTAAATTGATTTTTCCAAGAGTCAGCTTTGAACTCGAACTTTAAACCCGAAACCTGCAAACATGAAAATAAAATCAGTAATCATAGATGACGAAAAAATTGCAAGAGATGTTCTCAGAAATTATCTCACAAAATATTGCCCGCAAATTGAGATTTTGGGTGAAGCGGAAAATATAAAAGATGCCGTTCCTTTGATTGCTGAAAAGCAGCCGCAATTGGTTTTTTTGGACGTTGAAATGCCTTTCGGAAATGCTTTTGACGTCTTGGAAGCAACTAAAGAATTTTCTTACGAGACAATTTTTATCACGGCTTTTTCGCAATATTCTTTACAGGCTTTGAATAAATCTGCAAGCTATTATATTTTAAAACCAATTGATATTCAGGAGTTGATTTTGGCGGTCAATAAAGTTGCTGAAAGTATTGAAAAGAATGAAGAACTCAACCGAAATAAAATTCTTCTCGAAAATTTAAAACTAAAGCCCGAAAAACAACAGTTGATTCTCCCCACTTTACAAGGTTTTGACGTTGTTAAAACAGAAGATATTGTTAGGCTTCAGGCGGATGGGAATTTTACTCAGGTTTATCTCATAGATAATTCTAAAAAAATGGTTTGCAGGTTTTTGAAACACTTTGATGATTTACTTGAAAGTCCTTTTGTAAGAGTTCATCGTTCGCATATTATCAATACCAATTTTGTGAGATCTTATCACAAAAGCGGTACCGCAACATTATCTGATGACACTGAAATCGAAGTTTCCTCAAGTTTCAAAGATCAGTTTTTGAAAGTTTTTTCTTGAAGTTTTTTGGGCAGCTTTTCCGCCTTCCGCTCCCGCTTTTTTGTTTCACAAAAAGAGCTCCGCTCAAGTCGGGCTGCAACGATTCGATGTTAAAATTACTGTGAAAGGCATCATTTTTGAATTTTCATACCAACAAAAATATGTCAATATGAAAACTTTTCAGAAAATAGCCATTCCGGTTTCTTTAGCTGTTGTTGGTTTTTTAATATTCAATTCCTGTTCAGTAGGAATTCCGAAAGGAGCAACGGCAATCAAAAATTTCAACTCAGAAAAATATCTTGGTAAATGGTACGAAATTGCCCGTTTCGATTACAAATTCGAGAAAAATATGGATAATGTGACTGCAAATTATTCATTAAATTCTGATGGATCGATTAAAGTTCAGAACAGGGGTCACGATTACGTCAAAAAAGAGTGGAAAGAATCGATCGGCGAAGCAAGATTTGTAAATGATAAATCTGAAGCAAGGTTAAAGGTTTCTTTTTTCAAACCAATTTGGGCAGGTTACAATGTTATCGATATTGATGATGATTATCAAAATGCATTGGTTGTAGGAAACAGCACAAAATACATCTGGATTTTATCAAGAAATAAAGAAATTCCAAATAGCATCAGAGAAAGATTTTTAGCAAAAGCTCAGAAATTAGGCTACAATACAGATGATTTGATTTGGGTAAAACATAATTAATCGTCATTACCATGAGCGAAGTAATTTGGAAAAGGTATACATACAATTTGTCATTCCGTAGGAATCTAAATAACAATTATATTCTACGCTTAGATTCTTACAGAATGACAAACTAAACAATCAATTCAAATTTTTATACTCTTTCCACTCCAAAAAACGATGATCAATAATCTGCTTCATTAGATCATAATTTTCATAAGTGTCTTCAATGTGATAAAAGGTTTCATATTCAAAATCATTTTCTTCAGCCACACTGTCAAAAATATTGATGTAGTCTGTAGCAAATGAACTGAATTTATCTCCGAAATCCGTCTCATCAACATAATAATCTTTCGCAAAAGCGTTTCCCAAATCATTCAGATCATATTCAGAAAATTTTCCGTCTAGGGCATCGATGACAAATTCTGCACCTGTGATTTCACGTTTTTTTAAACTTTCAATTTCATTTTCGTGGTCTTCATTAAGTTCATCGGAATGTAAATTGTTGTTAATGCACCAATTGAGAAACATTCCGATGTGGGTTGCGCTGTTTTTCTCAGGAATTCCTTCTGGGAAATCTCCGCCATAATGCCATGAGGCATCATCATATTTAGTCATAATCTTTATTATAGTAGTCGACAGTTCAAATCAAAGATATAAAAAATCATTTTCTTTTGTTCACTATCGAGATTTTCACGTCATTTGTAGGGAATTTATTCAAAATTAAACGCATGCAAAACGCAGTTCTTATAACCATTGGTGACGAAATTCTTTCCGGAAATACCGTTGATACCAATTCAAATTTTATTGCAACCGAACTCAAAAACATAGGAGTCAAAGTGGTACAGATTTTTACCATTTCAGATGAAATTGAAATGATTAAAAATACTTTAAGATCAGCTTTCGAAATCGGAGATTTAGTCATTACCACAGGAGGTTTGGGTCCGACAAGAGATGATAAAACCAAAAAAGCTTTAGCCGAATTTTTTGATGATGAAATTGCATTGGATGAAGTTACTTTTGAACATCTAAAAGGATACATGGAACGACGTGGTCGCATCGAAATTTTAGAAAGAAACCGCGAACAGGCTTTTGTTCCGACAAAATCTACCGTTTTTCAAAATCATTATGGAACTGCACCTTGTATGATGATGGAACAAGATGGAAAATTGTCTTTCAGCTTACCGGGCGTTCCTTACGAGGTAAAACCTTTGATTAAAGACCAAATTGTTCCTTATTTAAAAGATAAATATAATCTCAATTATATTTCTACAAGGATTGTTTCCGTGGTTGGGATTCCCGAAAGCATTTTGGCTGACCAAATCGAAAGTTGGGAACTCTCTCTACCGGAAAATCTCGCTTTATCTTATCTTCCCGTTGGAACAAGGGTGAAACTGAGACTGACAGCAACCGGAACTGATGAAAATCTGCTGCAATTCCAACTTGAAAATGAAATTCAGAAATTATTTCCGATTATTGGTGAGAATATCATTGCAACGTCTGAAGATAAAATTGAGAAGATTTTAAGTGAAATTTTAACCCAAAAAGGATTCACAATTTCAACAGCCGAAAGCTGCACAGGTGGAGAATTATCTCTTTTATTAACTGCAGTTCCCGGAAGTTCAAAATATTTTGTAGGTGGAATTGTAACGTACGCAACACAGAAGAAAATCGATCTCCTTCATGTTTCGGAAGGCACAATTGAACGTTTTACTGTCGTAAGCGGAGAAGTTTCACGTGAGATGGCAGAAGGTTGTCAGAATTTATTTAAAACAGATATTTCGCTTTCCACCACAGGAGTTGCCGGTCCCGGAAAAGGTGAAGATGGCAAAGATGTCGGCCTGGTTTATTACACGATCAAAGTCAAAAATGAATCTGAAACTTTCAAACTTTATCTTCCGCATCTGGAAAGGCAGGATTTTATCTATTTTGTGTCTCAGAAAATCATTCAGGATCTGGTCGGAATTTTAATCCGTAAATAAAAGGAATTCAGTTATTATTTTTTTGGAAATTCAATTCATAAAATAAAATTAACTTTACCGTAACAAAATTTAAATTAAATATACTTATTGTATAAAATATTATCATAATGAAATCGCTATGTTTTACTGTGAATAAAATCACAAAAATATTGGCGATTGCATAAGACCTTAAAAAAATAAAAGTTTTCTTATGAAAAAATTAACGCTTTCTTTGTTTTTATTGGCAGGAATTTGTTCGCAAAATACGCTGAACGCTCAGGCTAAATCTACCAAAACAGCAATTACAACCGACAAAGGCTTAGACCTCAGTTTGATGGATAAATCTGTTCGTCCGCAAGATGATTTCTACAATTATGTGAGCGGAACGTGGATGAAAACTGCTAAAATTCCTTCTGATAAACCAACATGGGGAAGTTTCAACAAATTAGCAGACGATACAGACAACAACTCGATGACGATTTTAAATTCTCTTCTTAAAGATAAGTTTGCAGACGGAAGTGAAGGTAAAAAAATTCAGGATCTGTATGCTACATACATGAATATGCAGAAGAGAAATGCTGACGGAATCAAGCCTATTCAGGAAAACATCAGTAAAATTGATGCGATTAAAAGTCTTACGGATTTACAAAATTATTTGGCATCTGTTACCAAAGACGGCGACAATACATTCTACAGTTGGGGAGTATATTCAGATTTGAAAGATTCTAATATGAATGCGGTTTACCTGGGTGATGCTGCATTGGGAATGGGAAGAGATTACTACCAAAAAGTAGATGTGAAAAACACTGAAGCTCTCGCAGAATACCAAAAGTATGTTGCTTCAATGTTGAAGGAATTAGGCTACAAAAATGCTGACGCAGCTGCAAAAGGAGTGGTTGATTACGAAAGAAGTATCGCTAAAAACTTGTTGACAAACGAGCAAAGCAGAGATAATACACTTCAGTACAACCCAAAAACGATTGCTGAGCTTTCTTCTTTAGTAAAAAATGTAGACCTTGCTTCTTATCTTAAAAAAGTTGGCGTAAATACAGACAGGGTGATCATCGGTGAAATCGGATATTACAAAAACTTTGATCAGTTGGTGAATGAGAAAAATCTTCCAGTAATTAAAGATTATCTTAAATTTCACATGATCAATGGTGGTGCTTCTTATTTAAGCGAAAAATTAGGTGATACAAAATTTGCTTTTTACGGTAAATATTTAAGAGGTCAGCAAGAGCAGAGAGCTTTGAACAAAAGAGGGTATGAGTTGATCAACGGTTCTTTGGGTGAGGCTTTTGGTAAATTATATGTTGAAAAATATTTCCCGGCTGAAGCTAAAGCTCAGATGGTTGAACTGATCGATTATTTAAAGAAAAGCTTCGCAGTTCACATTAACGGTTTGACGTGGATGTCTTCTACTACAAAAGAAAAAGCAATGACCAAACTGAATAAATTTACAGTAAAAGTTGCTTATCCTGATACCTGGAAAGATTATTCTAAATTAAACATCGTCCCTGAATCAAAAGGTGGAAATTTATATGCAAACCTTCAGAACATTGCAGAATGGCAGTACAATAAAGATTTGGCGAAAATCGGAAAACCTGTTGATAAAACAGAATGGGGAATGACTCCACAAACTGTAAATGCTTATTATAATCCGGTATATAACGAAATCGTTTTCCCTGCTGCGATTCTTCAGCCGCCATTCTTTAACCCAAATGCTGATGCAGCTGTAAATTTTGGTGGAATCGGTGCGGTTATTGGTCACGAGATCAGCCACGGTTTTGATGATTCGGGTGCACAGTTTGATGCAGAAGGCAACCTGGTTGACTGGTGGACTCCAGAAGACAAGGCAAACTTCGAAAAAGCTACAAAAGCTTTGGCTGCTCAATATGATAAGTACGAACCTGTAAAAGGAACTTTCGTCAACGGAACTTTCACCAACGGTGAAAACATTGCAGATTTGGGTGGTGTAAATATTGCTTATGACGCATTGCAAATGTATTTGAAAGATAAAGGAAATCCTGGTGTAATCAGTGGCTATACTCAGGATCAGAGATTCTTCTTAAGCTGGGCAACTGTTTGGAGAACTTTATCAAGTGAGAAATATATGGTAAATCAAGTGAAGACAGACCCGCATTCTCCTGGATATTTCAGAAGCTTTGGTCCGTTAACCAATGTTGATGCTTTCTACAAAGCATTTGATGTAAAACCTGGTGATAAATTATACAAGAAACCGGAGGAAAGAATTAAAATCTGGTAATCAATAAAAAAACCGTTCAGAAATGAACGGTTTTTTTATTTTAAATTTTAGTAAATAAGAAGCATTTTCAAATAAATTAAATTTTTAGTTCGATGTAAGTTCAAAAAAATATTCATATTGTTTGTCATTCCGCAGGAATCTCAATGATGATAAAATTCGATATTTAGATTCTTACAAAATGACCAATCTTATTATAAAGTATAAATAAAAAAATAAATTTTTGAAACTAAAATTCAATCAAAATATTATGAAAACTTAACCTGATTACTCCAATTTAGAGTTAATATCAGCCAGATTAATCTATAAAATCATCATATTGATTTAACATAATTTCTTATATTTGATCAAACTGATTACAAATCAAAATTAATTTAATGAAAAAACTAAATATTGCAGTACTTGCATTCTCAGGTATTGTATTTTTGAATTCTTGTGGAACAGCAAAAAATATGGAAACTTCGAAAGCCGAAACAACAGTCGTGGTTACAGAGCCGGTAAAACAGGAAACTAAAGAGGAGGGACTCAACTTATCTTACATGGATACCACGGTTCGTCCGCAGGATGACTTTTTCAGTTATGTGAACGGAAATTGGGTGAAAACCACTCAGATTCCTTCTGATAAAGCAAGTTGGGGGTCTTTCAATGCATTGCGGGAAAATGTAGATGATGCTTCTTTAAATATTTTAAATAAGATTTTAACTGAAAAATATGCAGAAGGTTCTGAAGGTCAGAAAATTCAGAATCTGTACGCTTCATTTATGGATGTCAGTAAAAGAAATGCAGACGGTTTAAATCCAATTAAAGGAGATTTGGCAAAAATTGATGCCATTAAAAATGTAAATGATCTTCAGAAATATCTTTTAGAAGCAACAAGATTAGGCGATAATTCGTTCTATGGATGGAGAGTAGGGGCAGATATGAAAAATTCTAAAATGAATGCTGTATATCTTGGCGGTCCGGATCTTGGTTTGGGGAGAGATTATTACCAAAAAGTGAATGAAGCCAACACCAAAACTCTGGCAGAATATCAAAAATATGTAAGTCAGTTATTTGGAGTTTTAGGGTACAAAAATTCTGATGCTGCAGCAAAAAACGTGGTTGATTTTGAAAAGCAACTGGCCAATTACCTGCTTACTTTAGAGCAGAATAGAGACGCAAATTTAAGGTACAATCCTAAAAATGTATCTGAATTATCCGGTTTGGTGAAAAATGTAAATCTTGCAAAATATTTAAAAGATGCAGGCGTAAATACAGATAAAGTGATCATTGGTGAAATGAAATATTACCAGAATATGGATCAGTTTATCAATCAGAAAAACCTTCCGTTGCTGAAAGATTATCTTAAATATCATGTAATTAACGGGAATGCAAGTAATTTGGGAGAAAGTTTAGACAATATCCGTTTTGATTTTTATTCCAAATACCTACAGGGACAAAAAGAGCAGCGAGCAATGGATAAACGAGGTCTTGCTCTTGTCAATGGCGTTTTGGGAGAAGCTTTCGGGAAATTATATGTAGATGAATATTTCACTCCTGAGTCAAAAAAGCAGATGGAAATCTACATCGATTATATTTTAAAATCGTTTAAAACCCATATCAATGATATGGATTGGATGTCTCCTGAAACCAAAGTCAAAGCTCAGGAAAAACTGTCTAAATTCACAGTCAAAATTGCTTATCCTGATCAGTGGAAAGATTATTCTAAATTAAAGGTGGAAGCTCCTGCTCAAGGGGCAACTTTATATTCAAACTTACAGAACGTTTCGGCTTGGCAATATCAGAAAAGTCTTGAAAAAGTAGGAAAACCAGTCGATAAAACAGAGTGGGGAATGTCTCCACAAACGGTAAATGCATATTACAGCGGTTCAAACAACGAGATTGTTTTCCCTGCTGCAATTCTTCAGCCTCCTTTTTATAATCCGAAAGCCGATGCAGCAGTTAATTTTGGTGGAATCGGTGCCGTTATCGGTCACGAGATTTCTCACGGTTTCGACGACAGCGGTTCAAGATTCGATGGTGACGGAAACCTGAATAATTGGTGGACAGAACAGGACCGTAAGAATTTTGATGCAAAAGTCGGACAATTAGCAGCTCAATACAACGCTTATGAACCTGTAAAAGGAAGTTTTGTTAACGGTAAATTCACAAGCGGCGAAAATATCGGTGATTTAGGTGGAGTAGCGGTCGCTTACGACGCTCTTCAGATGTATCTTAAAGACAATGGAAATCCCGGACTGATCAGCGGATTTAATCAGGATCAGAGATTTTTCATGAGCTGGGCAACAGTCTGGAGAACCAAATCTACAGATCAGTATATGATTAATCAGGTGAAAACAGATCCGCATTCACCCGGTTATTTCAGAGCATTCGGACCTTTGGTAAATCAGGATGGCTTTATGAAAGCTTTTGAGATCAAACCTGGAGATAAGCTCTATAAAGCTCCCGAAGAAAGAATAAAAATCTGGTAGGATTTTAAACAAATGTTAATACGGAAAACGCATCGAAAGATGCGTTTTTTTATTTATTTTTCATAGCTTAGTGATACCAAAAGTTTAATAATCATTCAATTATCTGTGGTAATTTTGATTTATTTAAAGAAATATCATTACAAAATTTTGTATGTTACAGTTTTTTTATAAATTTAAACAATGGATTGGTCAAAAATTTGCTAATCCAAACCAAAATCAACAATCTCAAAATAATAATAATATGGCAATGTTTAATTACGGTGTTGGCGGTAACGAAGTCAAGGTCGACGCTAATGAAGCTATTCAGGAAATCCAGGAAAACAAATCCCTCATCGTAAGTCAGCTTACAACAGATGAATCTTATGTTCCCGAAATTGTAACAGGACTAAAAACTGTAGACGACGTCTTCAGACATTTTCAACCCGCAGTTGCTGTACAGCACGAGACAGAAGATGGAAATGTAGTTGAAGAAGAATTCCGTTTTCAGAATCTTGCAGACTTTACTCCCAAAAATCTAGTTCAGAAATCAGACTATCTGCAGCAGCTCAGTATGGAGCAGGAGCAGTACAATAAAATTGTACGTCAGCTGAAAACCAATAAAATTTTGCGAAATATGCTCGAAAATGAGCAGACAAGAGCTGCATTTATTGAAGCCTTAAAGGAAGTGGCACAAGAACTTGAAAAATAATAAACACCTACACAAAATATTATGGATAGTAAGTTACAGGCTGCAGAAAGCCAACAGCATAATCAACAGCAACAATCTGGAAAGCCAAAAGGAAGTCCTGTTGAAGAATTAAATAAGATCGGTGGTTTTGGCTTTATAGAATCTGTTGTAGATGGAATTGCCAATATGAACCCGACCAGAAAAGCAAGAAAAGAAATTTTCCTAAACGATGGAAATAAAGCAGACGAAAGAAAAGAACTTCTTCAGAAAATCAACCTTTGGGTTGAGCTTTTAGGAAGCAACGAATCGGCAGAAAAAATGGCAGATACCTGCAAAACAAAAGCACAGGCTGCCGAACAAAACTTAAAAACAAATCTAAAAAATACACTTGATTCAGTTCGTCAGTTAGAAACAAACTACAGAACGGTTGCACAGTTTTATAAAAATACCGAGCTCGATAAAGTCGATAATGTAAGCATCGTCAATGCAAGTCTTGAGCAGGTTTCAGATTTGGATAACCCTTTGTTTATTGAAGCAATTGCTGAAGAATTTAAACAATATTATGACCGTTTGGATCTTCGTGATAACTACTCAATTTTAGCAATTCCGGGATATTTAGGATCAAATAAAGTCATCGAAAAATGGGCGAAAATCTGTAACGAGAACAAAGTAATGATGGTTACCGATTTTGCGAATCTCGACAAACCGGATGATGTGGTAGATTTATTCCACTCTGCAAATCTTACGGGTGGTGAATTGCACAGAAGTAATGTGATCATGACGTGTAACTGGCTTGTTGGCCGTGGAAGAGCTGAAGAAGTAGGTGAGGAAGAAAATGTAGAACTTCCGCCGTCAACTTCATTGGCAGGAAAAATTCATAAAACATTAATGTCTCAGGTTGCCGCAGGTAAAAAACACGGTAATATCAACGAGGTAGACGCTGTAAAATTCGAGTTGAAGAAAAGTGAAATTTCTCAGTTAGAAAAAATGGGTCTTGTGCCGATGGTGAACGAATACGGTAAAATCATGGCATTCTCGGCTAAAACATTGTTTACAGGAGATAATATCGGTCTTCAGACCTATTCTGTAGTTCGTGTTTTCGATTATGTAACTAAAGTTTTATTAGATTTCTTAAACAGAAGAGCCTTCGAAAACTGGAACGCAAGAAACGAGGACGATTTGAGAAGACAGATCGTAACATTCTTAGACGGTATTAAAGGCGCAGATAAATTGATCGAAAAATTCAAAATCGTTCGTTTTGAACAGGATAAAGTCAATAAAGACAGAGTTTGGTTAGACATTCGTCTGACTCCATATTTCCCGACAAAAAGTTTTGTGATAAAACTGGATGGTCATAAAGGAGATGACGGTAACGAATGGGATGCTGAATATATTCAGGATTAATCATTTTAAAATAAATACAAAACCGATGTTCAAAAAGCATCGGTTTTTTTGTTGGGTAAATTTCAGATAAACTTTCAAAACTTTTCGGCTCCGTAGGAGCGAAATGTTTGTAGTACAAAAAACGTTCGCAAAAAGCGAGCTCCGTAGGAGCGATAAATTTGTAGCTTTTAAAAAACATTCAAATCCTTCATTTGAATTTCATCCTATTTATTCAATTTCATATTTTAAAATCATAAAAACACGACAAATAATAATTTATCTTTGCGAATATAAAATGAGACGGCTTTTTGGAAAATAACAAAAAAACATCAGACTTTCTTCACATCGGGAACAAACTTTTGAAATGGTATGATACAAATGCAAGAGATTTACCCTTCAGAAATACAAAAGATCCCTACAAAATCTGGATTTGTGAGATTGTCTTTCAGCAGACCAGAATTGCTCAGGGATTAAATCATTATAATAATTTTATTAAAAGATTTCCCGATGTTCAGACTTTGGCAAAAGCTGAAGAAGATGAGGTTTTATTATATTGGAAAGGTTTAGGTTATTATTCACGAGCAATTAACATTCACAAAGCTGCACAGCAAATCATCAATGATTATAACGGAATTTTCCCTTCTGAATATGAAGAAATCTTAAAGCTAAAGGGTGTTGGTAAATATACAGCGGCTGCGGTTTCAAGTATTTGTTTTAATGGAAAAATGCCGGCTGTTGACGGAAATTTCTACAGAGTTTTAAGCAGGATTTTTGCGGATGATTTTGATATGTCAAATTCCAGAGCATTTAATTATTTTTCAGAACTGGCACATTTGATCATGCCGGAAAATGTAGGTGATTTTAATCAGGCGATGATGGATTTAGGCTCTGAAATCTGCAAACCAAAAAATCCTTTATGTGGAGAATGTCCTTTAAACCAAGATTGCCTTGCTTTTTCGTTAAATAAAACCTCGGAATTTCCTGTTAAAACCAAGAAAGTAAAAGCACAGGATTTAGAATTAAAATACTATTTTGTTCACAGAAACGGAGAATTTTTAATTCAGCAGAGAAAGGATGATTTCATCTGGAAAAAACTGTTTGAATTTCCACTTAAAATTTCGGATGAATTGATGCCTTTTATTAAAAGCATAAAAACCGTTAACCATAAATTAACTCACAAAAATTTAAGCATAGAAATTTTTAATGTTGAGATTGATTCAGAAGAGGTTTGGAGAAATTTTACTGTTGAAAATGATTATATTATCACTGATGTTGAAAGTTCTCACCAAAGATCGTTTCCGAAACCTTTAGAAAATTATATTCAGAATTATGATGTGGCGTATAAGTTTTTGTGATAGTTGAAAACACGGAAATATCCATACAGTTTGTCATTACGCAGGAATCTAAGCAATGATTTTAAAATAATAATTTGAATAACAGAGTTTAGATTCCTGCGGAATGACAAATTTATTTGGTGCTTTTTAAAAGTTTAAACCAAATTCCTATCAAATCAAATTTCAAAACTCATTGAAATGCTGAAATTTGTATCATAAAATCTAAAATGTAATTTGTATTTTTGCAAAATGATTAGAAAAGTCATTTTTATTTTCGCTTCATTGCTCCTTATTTCTTGTGAGAAAGAGACTCAACCGAAACCTTATGGTGAATTGAGATTAGAATATCCCACACCGAAATATCAGAAATTTGACAAAAATTGTGCTTACACTTTTGAATATTCAGATTTTGCCAAAATTGTTGACGCAAAAAAACCTTGCTGGTACTACATGAATTACCCGAAGATGAAAGCAAAAGTTTTCATCACTTATTTTCCGGTAAAGGATGATTTTGCAGATCATGTGAGAGAATCTGAAAAAATGGTTTACGAACACACCATCAAAGCAAGTTCAATTGATGCCAAATCTTTTCAGTATCCTGAAAAAAAAGTTTACGGAAATTTTTATGAGCTGAAAGGGCAGAGTGCTTCTAATCTTCAGTTTTACGCTACAGACAGTACAAAACATTTTGTAACTGCCTATTTATATTTTGATACACGTCCAAAGCCGGATTCTCTGGCACCGGCAGTAGATTATATCAAAAAAGATATTAAGCATATGCTGGATACTTTTGAATGGAAGAATTAATACTTAAAAAAAATACATTGGTAATAAATCGTAAAGATTGCATATAACCATTATAAAAAAATATAAAATACATATGAAACTTTTAGTTGTAGGAAGTGTAGCATTTGATGCAATAGAAACACCATTTGGGAAAACAGATAAAATTTTAGGAGGAGCTGCCACATATATCGGGATTACTGCATCAGTAATGGGAGTAAAATCAGGAATTGTTTCTGTTGTGGGAGGAGATTTTCCTCAGGAGCATTTAGATATGTTTACAAAAAGAGATATCAATATCGAAGGAATTGAGATCGTAAAAGAAGGAAAAACTTTCTTCTGGTCTGGTAAATATCATAATGATCTGAATACGAGAGATACTTTGGCAACTGAAGTCAACGTTCTTGAAAATTTTGATCCGAAAATTCCTGATTCAATGCAGGATGCAGAGATTTTACTTTTAGGAAATCTTCATCCGGGTGTTCAGTTATCTGTACTTGAAAAAATGAATCAGCGTCCGAAGCTTGTTATTCTTGATACCATGAACTTCTGGATGGATTCTGCAATGGATATTCTGAAAGAGATGATCGCTAAAACCGACGTGATCAGTATTAATGATGAAGAAGCAAGACAGCTTTCCGGTGAATATTCTTTGGTAAAGGCAGCGAAAAAGATTCATACGATGGGTCCTAAGTTTGTGATCATCAAAAAAGGTGAGCATGGTGCAATTCTTTTCCATGATGACAAAATATTTGCCATTCCTGCGCTTCCGTTGGAAGAAGTCTTTGATCCTACAGGAGCGGGAGATACTTTTGCAGGAGGCTTCGCGGCATATTTAGCTAAAAAAGGTAAATTCGATTTTGAAACAATGAAGTCTGCATTGATCGTAGGATCTGCGATGGCTTCTTTCACCGTAGAAAAATTCGGAACAGAGAGAATTGAAGAAGTAAGCGAAGCTGATATGTTCAGCAGATTGCGAGAATTCAAAGAATTGACGACTTTTGATGTTGAGCTGCAATAATTGAAGCTTTTTTAAGAAATATTTATAATAAAAAATTGAGTGTAATTCGTTAAGAATTATAAATTTGCAACTCGTTTAAAATAGTAAAATGATAAATAAATTAAAAATCGCTTTTCTTTTTGGAGTTTTTGCATTGTTGTTTTCAACAAATGTACAGGCTCAGCTAAAGCAAGGTCAGTTGATAGATGGTATTGCGGCAGTGATTGGCGATGAAATTGTTCTCGAATCTGATGTGGAGGAACAGATGAATTATGCAAAACAGCAAGGTGCTGGTACGGCAAATAAATGTGAGTTTTTAGAGAATCTTATCAATAACAAATTTCTTGTTTTTGAAGCTAAAAAAGATACACTGATCGAAAACCGTTCTGCGGCAATCAAGGAACAGGCAAATGCTAAATACAACCAATTGCTTTCTCAGTTTCCTGACGAAAAATCAATGTTGACGGCCTACAAATTCAGAACTGGATATGAGATGAAGAATGCTATCGAAAAGATAGATACCGATACTTATTACGGTCAGGCAAAATATCAGAGAATTACAGAAAAAGCAGATGTTACTCCAAATGAGGTGACAGATTTTTACAATATGTACAAATCTCAATTGCCGGAAATTAAAGATGAAGTTTCAATTTCCCAAATTGTTATGAATCCTAAATTGACGGAAGCCCATAAGGATGAGCTCATTAATAAGCTGAAAAAAATAAAACAGGATATTGCAGGCGGAGAAAGTTTTGAAAGCCAGGCAAGAATTTATTCTGAAGATCCGGGTTCTGCACCAAACGGAGGTTTGATGAAAAACGTATTCAAGGGTCAGATGGTAAAGCCTTTTGAGGCTGCTGCTTTAAATCTTCAGGAAGGAGAGATTTCAGATCCTGTGGAATCTGAATTTGGATATCACATTATTCAGTTAGTAAAAAAATCAGGAAAAGCTTATGATGCAAGGCACATTCTTCTGATGGCAACACCTACTGATGACGAAATGAAAACTGCAAGAAAAAAGCTAGATAGTATCAGAGGTTTGATCTTAGCTGAAAAGATAACTTTTAAAGATGCTGCTTTTAAATTTTCTGATGATAAAAAAACAAAATTCAACGCAGGAGTAATTGCAGGAGCTGACGGTTCAAATAAAATAGAAAGAGAAAGCGTTCCCGGAACGATCAGTTATGAATTGGCTGGTTTGAATAAAGGAGATATCACCTCAGCTTTTGATGATAAAGATGAGAGAGACAGAAAGGTAATAAAGATCGTGAAGATTGAAGATGTAATTCCGTCTCACCAGATTACTCTCGAAACAGATTACGACAGAATAAAGCAGATGGCTCTGAGAAAAAAACAGGGCGAGATGGTTGAGAAATTTGTTAATTCAAAAATATCTACAACCTTTATCTCCATCGACGGTCGGTATGACAATTGTGATTTTAAAGGAAACTGGAAAAAAGAATCCATTAAAAAATAAAACAAAACCTTCAGAATTTCTGGAGGTTTTTTTGTGTAATAATCATTCAGAATTATTACAGAATCTCAGTTTTTAGTATTTTTACCGTATGAGCAATTTTATCGATTTCAATTCAGCCAAAAAACTTCATGATATGCAGGAAAGCAAAAACAGAATTACCGAACTTTTTAATATTCAGTATCCTATCATCCAGGCAGGAATGATTTGGCATTCGGGATGGAAACTTGCATCCGCCGTTTCAAATTGTGGAGGTTTGGGTCTGATTGGTGCGGGAAGCATGTATCCTGATGTTTTAAGAGAGAATATTCAGAAATGCAAAAAAGCTACAGACAAACCGTTTGGAGTGAATGTTCCTATGTTATATCCAAATTTGGATGAGGTGATTCAGATTATTATTGAAGAAGGCGTAAAAATCGTCTTCACATCTGCAGGAAATCCTAAAACTTATACAGAAACTCTTCAGAAAGAGGGGGTGAAAGTTGCTCACGTAGTTTCTTCTACTAAATTTGCCATGAAATGTGAAGATGCCGGAGTTGATGCTGTCGTTGCTGAAGGTTTTGAAGCCGGAGGTCACAATGGAAGAGACGAAACCACCACTTTTTGCCTGATCCCTAATGTGAAAAAACATATTTCTAAGCCATTAATTGCTGCTGGTGGAATTGCTTTGGGTTCGCAAATGAAAGCCGCAATGATTTTGGGTGCAGACGGAGTACAGATCGGAAGCCGTTTTGCTGCTACCGTTGAAGCAAGCGCACACGAAAACTGGAAGAAAAAAATTACCGAACTCAATGAAGGCGATACCCATCTTACATTGAAAGAATTGGCTCCCGTAAGAATGGTTAAAAATAAATTCTTTAACGAGCTTGAAGAAATTTATAATGTAGGAAGGAATTCCGAATCTCTGATTGCTGCATTGGGAAGAGCAAGAGCAAAGCGAGGAATGTTTGAAGGGGATATGGAAGATGGCGAACTGGAAATCGGTCAGGTTTCTGCTTTGATTGATGAGGTTTTACCTGTTGAAACGGTTTTTGCGAATCTTCTGAAAGAGTTTGAGGAAGTCAGGATACCTTCTTTATAATAATAGAAATAATGCTTTCTGATTGGAAATGATACATCTTGAAATTAATGCTCTGTTTGTCGTTCCGGAGAAATCTCAACAGATTTTTCACTGAATTGCTTAGATTCCCCCGGAATGACAAAGAAGATGTAAATTATATTGATTAAGAAAACTTTTTATTCAGATTTTAAGCGTTTAATTTCTTCTTTTAAATCCTGAATTTCCTTTTTCAGAAGATTTATATATTCCTGTTGATTTTCAAGAATATAATCAGGAATGTTATGAAAATAGTTATTACTAGCTGAATAATTTCCTGAATTATTGTCGTAATTGTTTATATGCACATTGGGATCTTCTTCTTTTATATTTTCAACATTAGTATCCAATGCTTTGGCTATACGTTCCCATTCTTCATCGGAAATTTTAATATCTCCTTTTTCTCTTCTTTGATATTGAGATTGTGTCATGTGTAATATTTTAGCCATGTTTTCCTGAGTATATTTTGCCTTACGAGCCTGAATAAGCTTCTTTTTTACCATCATTGAAATTTTGTGTACTACAAATATATTATTTATGTTCTGATATTCACATAAAATTCACATAAAAACCTTGAAATTATTTCGGTGCAGATTTATATTTTTGAATTGTCAATAGTGAAAGAATATTATTTTGTGTTTGGATCCTGTATACATAAAATAATTAAGCTGATCAGCAAAATACTTCAAGATCTATAGGATATAACAAAGTATTAATTAAAAATTAACAAGATGAAAATTCTTAAAAAACTTTCAAGAAATAACTTGAAAACAATCGAAGGAGGTACTCTTCAAGCATCTTTCGACATCAGTGCAGCAAATGATTGCCACGTACATTATGCTAAAAATCCAGATGGTTCTAAAGGAAAAATACTATCTTCGGGAAAAGGCCCATGTCACGCGAAGGCAGGTCAAATTTGTGAAACATACTCTTCAGGATCTGACGGTAAATGTTATTAAAATTGGAGTGGCATGACTATCATGCCATTCTTTAAAAAAATCATTATGAAATATGTATTCAAAGCTTTTGTTGTAATTAATATCTTAATGAGTATCATTAGTTACTCTCAAAAATTCAAGATAATTTATAATCTTAAATATAAAACAGATTCTACAGAAAATACAGTGTCAACAAAAAAAATGCTGTTAGAAGTTACTGATAATATTTCAAAATTTTACTCATATGATTTTTATAAAAGAGACTCAATTTATACCGAAAATATAAAATTAGGTAAAGAGATATATAGACCTATGCTTGAATCTAGTTTCTTTGTTATAAACAACAAAAAAGAATTTACTACAACAAAATTCTATAACTTTCCTCCAAACAGCATCATATATAAGGTAATTGAAAATAAAGATAATCTTAATTGGAAAATTACCAATGAAACAAAAAAAATTGGTAATTATAGATGTCAAAAAGCAACTTTAAGATACAAAGGAAGAAATTGGATAGCGTGGTTCACTGATGAAATTCAATTAAATTTTGGACCATATTTATTTGAAGGATTACCTGGTGCGATTTTGTATTTAGAAGACACCAAAAAAAACTATATATTTGAATTTGATAGTCTTAAAGAAGAAGTAACTACTACTAATAATATTTTCAACGATTTAATAGCAGTTAAAATTTCTAAAAAAGAATTTGTAAAAATAAGCTTGGCCTATTATAATGACCCGTATAAAGAAATGCGAAGTGAAGAAGCAATGATAGAAAATTCTACAGGTGAACTTATCAAACCTAATATTAATCAAATGACAAAAGAAAAACAAGAATTTATTATGAGAAATAACAACCCTATTGAAATTTCTGAAGTAATAAAATATCCAACGTATAAATAAATTCTGTCGTTAAATATAACAGAGCATTGTAAACAAGATTAAAAACTTTTCAGTTCTAATGCAATATTTTCTCTCGCCGAAAATTCATATTTATCAATAAAATACTCAGTTTTAAAAATACTTTCGAGCTCCAAAAAATGCTTCAAAACCTTTTTTCTTCCCGGTTTGTAAAGAAAACCAGGATAAATAGAATATTCTATTCTGATGTTTTGGGTATAATCTAAATAAGTTTCAGGGTCTTTTCCCAAAACAGACAAATCTGCATCCAGTAAATAATTGATGTCATTGTTTGGTGACTTCTGATGAGGTTTTGTTGCTAAAATCTGTTCTGAAATTTCAGCAAGATCAGTTTTATTTAAACCTAACTTTTGAAGTCTTGATTCAGCAAATTCTGCACTTTTTTCCTCATTCAGTTTTGAAGTTGGATCATAAATCACGTCATGATAAAAAACAGAAAATGAAATAGTATTAAAATTCCGGATTTTATCTTTCACCAATTCCAATTCAGAAAATATATTTTCCAGATGAGTCAGGTTGTGATAATGTCGTCCTTTTTCAGAATATTTCTTTTCAATTTCTGTCCAAAGATTTCCAATGAAAATATGATCTTCATTAAATTGTAGACAAAGGTTGGTGAAATTTTCTTTAAGACTCATGATTAAGAGATATTAAATAAAAAAAGGAACTTAAAAAGTTCCTTGAGTTGCTTCCAAATGTGCTTTCAGCTCAGCCCATCCGCCGCCGTTGTAGCCTTCTTTCAAACCCTGAGATTCAAGAAAATCTAAAGCTTTCCCGCTTCTGTTTCCGCTTCTGCAGAATAAAACTACTGGTTTTTCAACAGATAAAATTTCTTCTTTTCTATCTTCTACTTCACCCAATGGGATATTTTGAGCACCGTCAATACTTCCGTCCATCTCAAGTTCCATGGGTTCACGAACGTCGATTAAGTGGTAATTTCCTGATTTTAAAACTTCTGCTAATGACATAATATTTGTTTATTTAGAGTTAAATGAATAAATGGAGTGTGAATTTTTCACAAATCCAAAGAGCAACAAATTTATAAAATAATCTTAGTTTTGCAATGTAAAATAATGAATTCAACTGCCGAAAAATATTCTCAATTAATAAAAGCCAAAGCCAAAAGTTTTGGGTTTCAGAATTGTGGTATCTCAAAAGCAGATTTCCTCGAAGATGATGCCCGACATCTTGAAAAATGGCTCAAAAACAATTTCCATGGTGAAATGAAATATATGGAAAATCATTTCGACAAAAGACTCGACCCGAGATTGCTGGTGGAGGGTTCAAAATCCGTCATTTCTCTTTCATATAATTATTTTCCTGAAGAAAAGATTTCGACTGTAGAGAATTATAAAATTTCCAAGTATGCTTATGCGGAAGATTATCATGAAGTGATCAAAGAAATTCTTCGTGAGATGGTTGTCGAATTACAACAGGAGATCGGCGATTTTGGTTTCCGGGTGTTTGTAGATTCTGCGCCGGTTTTAGAACGAAGCTGGGCAAAGAAATCGGGAATCGGTTGGGTGGGGAAGAATGCCAATTTAATTACAAAACAAAGCGGTTCATTTTATTTTCTGGCTGAAATTATCTGTGATCTGGAATTGATTGCAGACAATGAGACGACCGACCATTGCGGCAGCTGCAGAAAGTGTATTGATGCCTGTCCTACAGATGCAATTGTTTCTGATAAGATTATTGACGGAAGCAAATGTATTTCCTATGCAACGATAGAACTGAAGGATGAGATTCCGGATTATTTCAAAGACAGAATGGAAGACTGGATGTTCGGTTGCGATATCTGTCAGGATGTCTGTCCGTGGAATCGTTTTTCGGCTCCGAATCTTCAGAGCAGATTTAAGCCCAACGAATTTTTAAAAAACTTTAAAAAAGGAGAATGGAAAGAGCTTACTCAAGAATTATTCTCAGAAGTATTCCGAAAATCTCCTGTAAAAAGGACCAAATTTGCGGGCTTGAAGAGAAATATCGAATTTTTAGACCGATCCTGAATTGTATTTTGAGCTAAAATTATTGGTTAATTATCCTGTTCGGAATTTTCGGTTCCAAAAATAAAGAGGGTTGTTGATCATGCCTTGAAGTTTTAGCTTAAGGAGATAGAAAGATCATGGCCGGTAAATTTAAAAAAAGCCTTTCCTATAAAAGAAAAAATTGACTTTCAGGAGATAAAATCTCTCAAAAATCAACGTTTTTTTGGTACCCTTTTAGGAGCTGTTTTTACTCTTACTTTGAATCTTTTCTGAGATTTCGTGTTTTTGTGCATATTGTGAAAGTTTACTATCTAAATTTACTGATTTTTCCGATTAAAACAAATACTTTTACGAAAAATTGAAAATTAAATTTTATTAATCAAGATTTAGAAACATGACCGCTAAAATTATATTGATTTACATTTTAAAAACCTTAGGAATTATCCTCGGAATTGTTGTGCTGTATGTTCTTTTGGGACTTGCGCTTCCTTTCATAGAAGTTTCGGCTAAAGAGGATGGCGAGAAAAAAGAAATTCCTATCTATATTTACACCAATGGCGTTCACACAGATATTGTAATGCCTGTAAAAAACGATCTGTACGACTGGAGTTCTAAGATTCCTTTTGCCAACACGAAATCTAAAAGAACAGATTACAATTACGTAGGAATAGGGTGGGGCGACAAAGGTTTTTATCTGGATACGCCAACTTGGGCAGATCTGAAATTTTCAACCGCTTTTAAGGCAGCTTTCTGGCTTAGTGAGTCTGCAATGCATTGTTCTTACTACAAAACGATGACAGAAGCTAATGATTGTAAGAAAATTATGATCAGCAGAAGCCAGTATAAAGAATTGGTTAAATTTATCGATGCTAAATTTGACAGAGATAAAAACGGTAATTTTATTTTTATTCCGACCAATGCTGTATATAGTGATAATGATGCTTTTTACGATGCACAGGGAAAATACAGTTTTCTCAATACATGCAATACCTGGTCAAACAATGCCTTAAAAGCTGCCGGACAAAAAGCTGCATTATGGACTCCAACTGATTATGGGATTTTTCTACATTATAAATAAATCTGTGAGAATTATTCGTCTATTTTTCCTCGTGTTTATTTTTTCGTCTTGTAAAAATGAGCCGAAAAAGATTGTTGATGCCATTATTTCTAAAAATGAAATAGTCACAGAAATACAAAAGCCTGAATTAAACATAATTAAAACAAAAAATAAAGCGAAAGAAGCCTTTGAATTTTGTAAAGCCAGAAAGATGAATACCGATTTCTGTATCTTAATTGATATGAGTCTGCATTCCGGAGTGAATCGTTTTGTGGTTTGGGATTTTAAACAAAATAAAATTTCAAAGAAATATCTGGTTGGTCATGGCTGCGGGACAAATTCGTGGAGTCATGATGAATCAAAAGAAAATCCAAAATTCAGCAATGAAGATGGCAGCCATCTTTCATCATTGGGAAAATATAAACTTTCAGGAAGAGGTTATAGCGATTGGGGAATCAATGTTAAATATCTGATGCAGGGTCTTGAAGAAACCAATAGTAATGCTTTGAAAAGGTTTATAGTCTTCCATTCATGGAATTTGATGAGTGACGAAGAAGTTTTTCCAAACGGTTCACCGGAAGGGTGGGGCTGTCCTACGATTTCCAATAATGCGATGCGGGAAATTGATCCGATGATCCAAAGATTTCAAAAACCGGTTTTGATGTGGATTTATCAATAGGATTTACTTTCGAATAAACACGCAATTTATAGATTGGTGATGGGAGACTAAGGAGATATAGTTGTATTGTTTATAAATGAAATTTTTGGTCTTAAAAAACTGTATTTGAATCATATTATTCAAATACAGTCAGTGAATTTAATAGCTAATCTCTTCAATGTTATTACAGTAATCATTTGATTTTTTCATTATTGCATTTATTTGAGCTCCAATTACCAATTATTGTTTATGACAGATAATAAGGCAGTTGATATATATGCCAATATAATTCCTGTTTCCAGCACTCCCGTAACTAAAAATCATCAGATTGCTTTAATCATTAAATTTTTTTGAACACATATAATAAATAATCATTCATAATATTCCATCATCAGACTTTTGCGCTCCATTGTTTCCAGATCGATATATTCAAATTTTTTATACTGGCAGAATGATCCCATATCCTTATCGCCATTGATGAAAATCGCTCCAATAAGAATTACATACTTGCAAGGATAATTTGTTTTGCTTACTAATGTTTCAATACGTTCATTAATAGCTTCATACATAACTTCAGTAGCTTCAAATATTTGATTTTTAGCCGATTTTATTCTGTCTGCCTGTTTCAAGAATATTTGTTCGATGGTGTTCATTTGATAATCCAAATCAGTAATGTTTCCTGCTTCAATCTGGTTGTTCAGCAACTTGCCCAAAGCTCCTTTTAATGCTCCGCAACAAGCAGAATTTTCGCTTTGCCCAATTCTATGGATTTCACCAATGGTTCCATCTTTTGTAATCCCGATATGTGGTGCATAAAACACTACAACCGCACCATCTTCCGGAACGTGATGTGCGAAGGCATTCATCCCCGTAACGCCTGCAAACGGATAACCATTCAAGCCTCCCATATGAAAGGGTCCTAGCATTTCATATGCTCTTGGCGGATATTGAATGGCATTCACATCATCGCAACACATACTGTCGGCGTGCATCAGTTGGTTGGGTTTTAAGCCTAATTTGTTTTCGATTACGTCTAATAATTTGTTGACGGTATCTTCGGTTGTTTTAACGTTTGGATACCATTTTTGTACTGTTTGTAAACTCATAATAGTTGTTTTTTTAAATTTTTTTTAATTGCCACAGATGCACAAATTTTTTGTTTTAATGATCTTATCTGTGCATCTGTGGCTTTTTTTCTTATTTACATTGCTCAATAACACACCAAGATGTATTTCATCCGTGCATCTGTGACATATTCTACAAAATCAATCTTTTATAATTCAATTTTAATTCTCCGAAGTTTACTATCAATGCAATTTTGTTCTGTGAAACTTTTAAATAATTGATAGCTTGTGCAATGTGCTCATTTGCAATATCTTTTGTTCCTTTAATTTCTAAAATAACTTTATCAAAAACTACAAAATCAGCGTAAAATTTATGAGGAAGAATTATGCCTTTGTAATTTACTTCATATTGCTTTTCTCTTTCATAAAATATTCCAGCTCGGCTAAATTCAATTTCTAGAGCATCTTTGTAAACAATTTCTAAAAACCCTGCACCAAGGGTATTATGCACCTCCATACAAATGCCTATAATTTTATAAGTTTCTTCTTTTAATAGAAATTCCATTTTTTAATTTTTTTTGCCACAGATGCACAGATTTTTTTATTAATGCCCTCTGCTGATTTCTTTGTTTTAAATTTCTAATACAACATTTTTTTGCCATAAATGCACAGATTATTTTTGAAATCTTCATCTGTGAATCCGTGGCTTTTTTACAACACAATGTTATTCTGCGTTGCAATCGCCGGTGGCAAATCTTTTTCGCCCAGCATTTCCCTTAAATCAATTTCTATATTTCTGCTAATCTGTGTAATCGGAATATCGTTTGCACTGCCTTCAAAAGGGTTTTCGGTGCTTTCGCCTATTTGTTCTAAAACCAAAAAGACCCAGCCCAAAATGATACTGAAAGGAATGGTCAACCAAACAATATTTTCTCCAAAATCTTTAATCATTTTTGAAAATTCACCAATGAACCCAAACGGCAACAGGATACAAAATAAGTTGGTAAAATAAATATTGATGCTCGAAAACTGACGTGGATAAGGGAAATTTTTAATCCGTTCGCACTTGCCTTGTTGGTCGTACAAATCTTTTAATTGATTTTCTAAGGCTACATAATTGTAATCGGAAATCACGCCAGTTTCATTCAATTTTTTGAATATGGATGACTGTTGGACAATGATTTGAGTAGCCCTGTTTTTGGTCGACAAAATATATTGGCGTTCTTCTTCATTTAAAAACGGTTTTAATTCTTCATCCAAACTGCTTTCCCATTCAGGAACTTTATAATAGTTGAGATACTCACGGTTATAGCTCTTGGTTTTTACGTTTTCCCAGCTTTTTGTTTCCCGAAGTTGAAATCGCAATGCGGTGAGCCAGGCAAAATGGCGGTAAATAATTTCCTGATGAAGTTGTTTTTCGAGCGTTTTATCTTCTGAACGGATAAAATCTTTCACCATTATCCCAAAAGCTCTGCTACTGTTGATGATTGCACCATAAATTTGTCGGGCTTCCCAACTTCGGTTATAGGTTTGGGTATTTTTAAACCCCGAAATGAAAGCGGTTGCCGTACCCAACAACGCCACCGGAACCCACGGAATTGCCAACCATTTTATGTCTAAAAAATAAAATAATGCGGTTGGAACAACGCTCAATAAAAGCATTCTGTAAATCTTCGTTCTCGTCCACGGGATGAAGTGTAGGAGTTTGTAATGGCTTGATATGTTCACGATTTTAAATTTTTAGCATTTAAGCGTCTTGTTTTTTGTTTCCGATAAAGGCAAAAGCCTGATTAAGCTGAATAGCAATAATGGCTATAATACTTAAATAAATATTGATAAAGCACAACAAAGCTCCGGCAAAATAGAGTATCTGTGACCAAATCATCCGCCTTTTTAAAGGACTATAAACTGTTTCCTTCATCTCTTCCGAAATAAAGTTGTTTTTTCTGGCATATTCCCAATTGATGTAGAGCATCGTTCCTAAAAGAAAAATATTTAACCAATACAAAAAGATTGAAAACTTAGAAGAAATATGATCGCCCAAAAAAGCGGTAGAAAATGGCAAAACAGAGATGAAAAGCAGGAACAATAAATTAAACCAAGTGATATTCCTGTCGCTGTTTTTGATATATTTAAACTGTGCAGATTGACCTACCCAAAATATTCCGGCAGTAATAAAACTTAAAAAATAGACCAGAAATTTCGGCATCAGGTCCAAAAAACCTGACATCAGTTTTTTATCGGTAATTTTTTCGTGAAACTCGGGCACTTTTATTTCCAGTACCAAAAGGGTCATCGCCACAGCAAAAACGGCATCGCTCAACGCTTCAATCCTACCTGTGCTTTGTCCTGCTAATTTATTGTAAGGTGTCATTTTTTTTAATTATTAATTGATTTAATCTGCCTTGTTTGAAAATTTACTTAAAAGAATACCCACCAAAATCACACTGTAAAACTGTCCGGCAATGCCGATAAAAGAAGTGATGAGTTTGGTAACGTGATTATTGGGTGTAATGTCGCCAAAGCCAATGCTGGTAAAGGTTATCGAACAGAAATAAACCAAGTCGGTATAAATGGAAGCAGGCGAAGAGGTATCCATTCCTTTAAAAGATTGTGGGTTTTGGTACATAAAATACTGCAACATAAAAACGGATATTTCTATCAATAAAAAATAACCGCAAACAGATGCCGAAATAATATCGGTGTTGATGTATCCTGGTTTTAGCAAAAACCGCAGTAATTCTATAAACAGAAAGGCAAAAAATATAACATAGTTGATATTCAGTAAAGTAAAATACCACGGAATATCTTTAAAAAACGGTATCCCGATAGGCAACAATAGCACCACAATAAATTGAATATTACGGAACCAATGTCTCCAACTGTGTTTTCCCGTAAACATAAAAATGCTTCCCAGTCCCAAAACCAGCATATTGATGGGCCAAATTACCCTCGTGTAAAAATCTAAATCGGTAATAAAAATACCGATAAACAGATGTTGGGTTAATGCAAAAAGCAATAATTCGTACTTTCGTTTTTGTAAAACAGCAATGGTTTTATTCACTTCATTCATTTGGTTTTTTTGTTTATTTATTATGCCACAGATGCACAGATTAAAAATGATTTAGAAATCTGTGCATCTGTGACAAAAGATACTTTAGTTTGCCTGTCCAATATCTAACTTATAAAATTTACCATCGGCATTTTGGTGGAATTTAAAAAAGACAGGAAAAGTGCCCCATTGTCCGGCTTTGAAGTTTCCTTTGATGTCCTTTCCGTCGTTTGTTACAGTGTCAATGGTTAAGAAAATTTCTTTTCCGCAGGCATCTTTTACATAACCTTGAAAATTCCGTGGATTTCCGTCATCGGTCATTGTTGCATCTGCTGTGAATAATGAAAGAAAAGTTTTGCTGTCGCCACTTTGCCACGCATCGAATGCTTTTTTTACGGTTTCGTTTGTCAATTTACTTGTATCCATTTTGTTGTTTTTTTGAATTGTTTTTGTTTCTGATTTTTGAGTTTTGTTTTGTCCGCAAGCTGTAAGCGATGAACAAATCAAGAAGAAAATAATTGTTTTTAATTTCATTTTAGTGATATTTATGTGCCACAAATGCACTAATAATTAATCTCTTAAGTATTAGTTTTTCAGTGGATGCTGTAGGTAAATGATAACCAGATTTAGCAATAGAAAAGGTAATTCTATAGCCACACCTTTTAAATCCTTATCTAACAAATGAAGGCAGATGATTAATAAAATGCCCGTTGCCATTAAGAAATTGCCATAAACAAATGTTTTGGGAAACAGAATTAAGATGGCTGAAACGATTGTAACCGCTCCGTTTATCATTAGTGCAGTTTTGGAAAAATTCCATTTGCTGAACATTTCTACCATTTCAGGCTTGCCCGAAAGCATTGCATAGCCTTGTTTGAAGCCCATAAAAACGGCTACGAGAATTAAGGCGGAGTTAATAATTTTTAGTATCATAGTTTTTGAATTTTATTGTTTATTATGAGTTGTTTTTATTAGATTAATGTCACGGATGCACAGATGTTTTTATTAAATCTCATTCGTGCATCTGGCAATCTAATCATCCAAAAACACTTAAATTTTTAGCAATATCTTTTCCTTCATAAGGCGGAAAAACATCCAGTTCTAAATCGGGATTGCCTATCAACATTGCTTTTGTATTGCTTAGTGCGTCAAAACCTGCCTTGCCATAATATTTCCCCATTCCGGCATAACCCACACCGCCAAAAGGCAAGCTGTCTATCCAGCAATGCAGATTGGTTTGATTGATACAACCGCCTCCAAAAGAAACCGAATTGATGAAATAATCGATATTCGCCTGATTTTTGCTGAAGAAATATGCCGCCAAAGATTTGGGTTTGCGTTTGATGATTTCTACAATTTCTTTCAAATCTTTATACACTAAAATGGGAAAAACTGGTCCAAAAATTTCCTGTTGCATCGCGGGATCGTCCCAAGTGCTCGGATACAAAATAGTTGGTTCTACATATCTGGCTTTCACATCAAAACGTCCGCCCAAAACTACTTTTTCAGGAATGATATACGATGCCACTCTTTCGGTATCGTGTTCGCTAATCATCCTTGCAAAATCAGGGCTTTGACTTGGGTCTTCGCCATACATTTTGATGGTTGCTTTTTTCAGCTTATCAATAAATTCATCGGCGATACTTTCGTGTACATACACATAACCCGGAGCGATGCACCACTGTCCGGAAATCGCCATATGTCCCCAAAGAATTCGGTCAACCGCAATGTCAAGGTTAGCCGTTTCATCTACAACCGTCGGGTTTTGACCGCCCAATTCTAACACGATTGGCGTTAGGTTTTCGGCAGCAGCTCGCATTACCACTTTGCCCACGGCAGAACTTCCTGTAAAGAAGATGAAATCAAAAGGCAACTCCAATAATGCGGTAATTTCCTCTCTTCCTCCTGTAACGATATTTACAGCTTCGGGTTCAAAATATTTTGGAATTAAATCTTGAAAAAGTGCAGCGACAGTAGGTGTTGTATTGGCTGGTTTCAGAATAACCGGATTTCCTGCCGCCAAAGCCGCAATTGCAGGGTCGAGCAACAATAAAATGGGAGCATTAAATGGCCCAATAACCAAGGTTACGCCAAAAGGTTCTTTGTAAATAACACCTTTGTTGCCCGTTTCTTCCAAGCCTTTTGGGATAGCAACCTGTTCCGGAGCCATTAGTTGTTTCAGGTTTTCTTTGTAATATTTGATGTTGCCAAGCGGAACCGTAATTTCGAACAATTGCTCAAATGGCGGTTTGTTGAAATCGGTTTTTAAAGCCTGACAAAAAACATCTTGGTTTTCTGTAAGCATTTTTTCCAGTCTGTTGAGTTGGTCTATCCGCCATTCGTGGGTTTTGGTGGCATCGGTATAAAAAAATTCTTTTTGCGTGTCGAAAATTGATTGGTATTCGTTCATAATTTTATGTTTTTTGCTTGTCTAAATGTTAATTGCTGAATTCAGTTTTAAAAAAATTCTCTAAAGGCACGGTAAAAACTAACCAGCCTAAAATCCTATGGCCACTTGCTTTGTCACTTTGTAGCATACACATTACTTGTGGTGTGAGCCATTTAAAAAGTTTTATGTCGCTACCTAAAACCATTCGATTTCGTACAAATTGTCCATTATCAAGACTGAAATACACTTCGTTGTGCAAAAAAACGCTGACTTGTTTTTTAAAAAGTTCGGTTTTGTGGATCACTCCTAATCGGTTTCTATAAAATGAGAGGTTGTCACCCCTCCTAAATCGGTTGAAATACATATTTCGGTCAGCAATCGTCCAGTTTTTTGCAATGGGAAAAGATAGTGTAGCCATAGCCAATAGTTGGTTTTCTACTAATGTACTGCCGTTATCCAAATCTACATTTACGTGAGTATAGCCGGGTGTAAGCGTTAAATATTTGTTTATTCTAAAATTTGGCAATACCAAAAGCGCTTTTACTTTATCAGTAGGGCTAAAACCACCATAAATGAGCAATTTATTATTTTTAGGAATATTCATACTGACACCAGCTACTAAAAATGAACTGACACCATCAATATCCTGAGCCTTTAGATGCTGTGCCGAAAAAGCAAACAGCATCATAGTTAATGCTGCTGTTTTAAATGTTTTTAAGATAGTTTTTAATTTCATTGTAAATGGAATCCTAAAGTTTAAGAATGAAATGAATATATTTACAATAAAATCACTGTAATTATTGCATATTTCTAAACCAAAAAGGGAAATAATCTCTGGTCATTTTCCTTTTTACATAAAGAAGATTAAACTTTTATTCAGACAATGCTTCAATAACTAATTCCGATGCCAAAAAGCTACTGTGTTGTTGTTGGGCTGTGATTAGTCTTCCATCTCTGATTGCAAATGGCTCCAATGGTCCTGCAACTTCAAAATTGGTATTCGGGTTTTTTCGGGCTTCGGTTTCGATGGTGTAATCGTTTACCGTCATTCCAAACATTTCGTTAATCATATTTTCTTCGCTATCTGCAAATCCGGTCCAGGTTTTGCCATCTGCCAAAAGTGTTCCGTCGCTTAATTTTGTCCATAGCAATAAAGAAGTTCCGTGACAAATCAAACAAGTAATTTTTCCTGCTTCATAAAAATCAGCAATGAGTTTGTGCAGTTTTTCATCATCTTTAAAGTTAATCAACGGAGCACCACCGCCCGATACACAAACCGCATCATAATTGTCAACGTTTATATCAGAAATAGGAATAGTGTTGTCCATCCATTTGCTAAATTCTTTGTGATGCACAAAACCGATACTTATCAGGTCGTTTGGATAAGCACCTTTTGGGTTTTCTGGGTTGCTATGGCCGTCAAAAACTACTTTTCCGCCCCAAGGAGAAGCCACATCCACATCATAACCTGCATTTACAAAATCGAAAAACGGACGTGTCATTTCTTCAGCAAAAAATCCAACTTCCATTCCGTGAAGTTGTGCGGGATTTGAAACCAAGCACAAAATCTTTTTTTTAGGAAAAGTATGCTTGGGTTGTTTTCTTATTACATTGTTGCTCATAATTTGTTTGAATTTTAATTAAGAAAAGAAAAAAAACGGCAATTAAGTTTGCTTAACTGCCAGTTTTCAATAGATTATCTTGTAGTGTAACCACCATTAGCAAAGATCGTTTGACCAGTGATCCACCAACCTTCTGTTACCAAGAATTCTACCAATGGAGCAATATCCTTGATGTCTGTCAAACCTCCTAAAGCAGCTGCAGATTTATGATAAGCTACAGCATCGTCGCTTTCCTGACCATAGAAAAAAGGTGTGTCCATAGGACCAGGAGCAACCGCTGTTACGGAAATCCCTCTGCTTCCAAATTCTTTAGAAGCCGCTCTCGTAAAATGCTCTACAGGGGCTTTTGCGCCAGCATAGGTAGAATAAAGCCCTGTATAAGCTGCCAATAATGAAGTTACGATCGTACAGATCTTACCATTATCGTTCAATTTTTTCCCAGCTTCTTGCAAAAAGAAATAAGCTGACTTAGAGTTAACTCCGAACATGGTATCATATTCCGCTTCAGTAGTTTCTGTAAAGGGTTTCTTAAGCACCATCCCAACAGTATTGATAGCGATATCTATACCTCCGAACTTAGCAATAGTCTCATCAAAAAATTTGGTGATATTTTCTACTTTGGTTAAATCGCCTTGAAACAAAAATGCTTCTGCACCCAAAGCTTGCACTTCTGCTAAGGTTTTTTCGCTTTCAGCTCTTGAACCTTCACTGTTATAGTGTATTGCTAGTTTTGCTCCTTTTGTTGCAAAATCTTTACTTAACAATCCACCAAGGTTTTTTCCACCTCCGGCAATTAATACTACTTTACCTTTTAAATCGTTTCTTGACATTGTATAAATTTTATATGTTTTCATACAAAAGTCAGCAATGGAAATCATATTTGTATGGTGAACTTTTCGGAAGATGTGAGAATTTCGGAATTCCTTTTGTTTTTTTTTAATTCATATCAATTGAAATATAGCCTGTAATCATGATAAAATGCAATGACTAATTAAAAAGATTGTAGCTCTTGAGAATTATAAAATAGTTTGAAATAATATTTAATTAATTTAAGTTTAATTCAAACAGATTCCGATGTAGTGGTAGTTTTTATTGTTAATTTTGAAAGAAATAAAAGTTGATAAATGGATCACAGAAGTATTTCTGACATCATAATAGCGTTGAAAAACGCAGATCTGGAGCTTAGGGAAAAATTGATTGCGAGTGGAAAACTTGGGGAAGGTTATAACGAAGAAATGGCCAAACTGCACAACAAAAACGCTGGAAAACTGGATGAAATCATTGACGACATAGGATATCCTACAGTTGAAAAAGTGGGAAAGGAAGCAGCTTACGCAGCCTGGCTAATTATTCAACATTCGATAGGACAGCCTGACTTTATGAAAAAGTGTGTCAGACTTTTAGATGAAGCGGTGAGAAAAGATAAAGCCGATCCACGAAATTTGGCGTATCTGACCGACAGAATAGCTGTATTTGAAAATAAACCTCAATTGTATGGAACTCAGTTTGACTGGGACGAAAATGGTGAATTAAGTCCGAATCTCATTGACGAATTAAACAAAGTAAATCAAAGGAGAAAATCCATTGGATTAAACACCATAGAAGAACAGACGGAAATTATCAGAAGACAAGCCGAAAATGAAAACCATCAGCCTCCAAAAGACTTTCATTTCAGAAAAAAAGAAATGGAAGATTGGAAAAAATCTGTAGGATGGACAAAATAAAATCAACATAAATCGGCAACTCATTTTATATTAAATCATTAATTATTTATGAAACAAATTAAACCTACACTCACGACAATTTTTTTATTGATCGCAATGATTTGCAGTTACAATCTTCCGGCTCAGAGTGTTGCGAAGAATTATCAGTCTAAAAGCAAATCCATTGACAGCCTGATAGAAAAGAAAATGGTTAATGCAGGAATTGTAGGTATTGGTGCTGCAGTTATTATAGATAAAAAATTAGTCTGGACGAATGGCTATGGCTACGCTGATAAAGAGAACAAAATTCCCTTTACAACTTCCACCATTATGAATATTGCTTCCATAAGCAAAACTTTTACAGGATTTTGTATCATGAAAGCAGTAGAAGAGGGGAAGGTTTCTCTGGATGAAGACATTAATAGATATTTGCCTTTTAAGGTTATAAATCCTAATTTTCCCGATGAAAAAATTACATTAAGGCAATTGACAACACATACGTCAAGCCTTGCAGACCGCTATCCGTTTTATACCGACAGTACATACTACTATAATGGTCAAAAGCCTGAAGCTTTAGGTGACTTTTTGAAAAACTATTTCTCAGAGGGAGGTAAACATTATTCAAAAGATAATTTTCTAAATGCGAAACCCGGTACAAACCGTGATTATTCTAATATTGGAGCCGGTTTGGCAGGATATATCATTGAGTTAAGAACCGGGAAAAAGCTGAATGAATATAGTAAACAGTATATTTTTAAACCTTTAAAAATGGTAAATTCAGGCTGGAATTTGGCGGAAATCAACATGAAAAATCATTCCAGACTTTATGAGAAGAAAGGCAGCAGCATACAGTCAATAGCTTTGTACGAAGGGACTACTTATCCTGATGGAGGTGTGCGTACTTCGGTGAATGAATTGTCAAGATTTTTTATTACGCTGTTGAATGACGGTAAATATAACAACACAGTTTTACTGAAAAAGGAATTGACAACAGAAATGCTCAGATTTCAATTTACTGAATCTGATAAACCTGACAATGTAAAACTGGACAAGCTGAATTCCGGGATTTTCTGGGCAACGAAAATGGGTGGAAAAAGGATTGGACATAATGGTTCCGACCCTGGAGTGCGAACATTTATGCTTTCAGATTTAAACAAAGAAATTGCCGTAATTGTATTTTTCAACACCTCATTAAGTGAAGCTGAAGAAGATGTTTTTTTCGATATTTATGAAGATTTATATAAATATGGTTTAGAATTAAAAAATAAAAAGCAGTAATTGGTTGAGGAATGTGTGACATCCAATCAGTGGTTTGCTGTGGTGATGTTTTAAAAAACCACCCCGTCAAAAATTTTTAATTTTTGCCACCCCTCCAGAGAAGGGGAATTTAGCACCGTGAAATGAAAGGGAATTTAGCACTGCGGAAAGGGATATTTTTTTTGTGAAGAAAATCTCTATGCGTACATAATTCCCCTCTTCCGGAGGGGTGCCCGAACGGCGGGGTGGTTTTTGTGTAGTTTTTAAAGGGTGGTTTATGAATACCTCTTATGAAAAACACCTGCCTGGTCTTAGAGACCCGACAGGTGTTTGTGTTTAAAAGTAAGATTAGTTAAGCTGCGAGATTAATCTTGGATTAAATCCCACATTCTATAATCCTTATTTAGACAAGCTCAGTATAAAAAAACCGGAACAATCAAATGTTCCGGTTTTTATTATTAAGATTTCGAAACCTTGACAAGGCTGATGACAAGACTAAACACTTATCAATTAAGCTTCAATACAGTAACGTGATTATTTATTGGCACATTAGTATAATCAGCAGCCTGCAAATAGTATGTAGGACTAGGATTAAGTGTCCCAACCAAACCAAGCGCATAAAAAGATATAAAACCATCACTTGGCATATCTACAAGGAAAGAAGTGTTCAGCATCTCCCCATAATAGGTTTGATACATGCTAGTACCATCATTTCTCTTGACCTCAAAAATACAGTACTCTCCGGCATCTACATCATGGGTAATAAATATCATATATTTACCTGCCTGCAGATTCAGATTGCCGCTGCTTGCAGAGACACCTGCTCCTATATCATTGGAGATAATACTCCCGGTAAGATTTTCTTTGGATGCTGTTGCTCCAACAACTGATGTATTGGCAATACTTTGGGTTCCACTAAAATGTACTACAGCCGTTTTGTTGCCCATACTCAATGCCTGCCAAGTACCAACACCGTTAGCATCTGAGGTTAATACTCTCCCAGCCTGCTGCGTACCGTCTACTATACGAACGGCTCCTGCCGTTGGATTTGTTACGTGCAGTTTGTTTGTTGGGGAACCGGTACCAATACCCAAGTTACCATCCGGATCAAGTCTCATTTTCTCAGCAGCTGTTGTACTTGCTGTGGTGAAAAATCGAAGGTCATTTCTACGGTTTGTACCGTCTCCTAGATAATTGGACATAATTTTTGAGCCGTCACCGTTTGTAAAGCCAGTTGGCGAATAATAATCAAAAAGGTAAGATGCGATGACATCTCCATTCTGTAAAGGTTGCTCACCGCCTTTTGATCCTCTTGAACTTCTAAGATTAATTTGAGCTCCTTTATCACCTACCGCACCAACATATTCAGTGAGCATAATTCCTGAATTAGGACCCACAGTAGTTGCTCGTTCTATCTCCAAAGGTCTTCCCGGCGCATTAGTCCCAATTCCCACATTACCATTGTTTAAAACTACAACGGCATTTTTTGTAGTACCAGAGACTCCGTTACCTACAATAAACAATGAATTATCT
>NZ_JARBTK010000005.1 GCF_029240215.1 Chryseobacterium sp. | reverse complement strand
TTCTCTTTACCCGAAACAAGGTTTCCGCCATCACCCATTACGCCAGATCCGGCAGCTGCAGTATAATTAATGATGTTGTTCTTACCATTTACCAATGAGGCTTGAAAATTGTTAACAGTGTTTGTATTACCGGTTACAAATGTGTTGACACTATTGCTGCCAGTTATAACATTACTATTACCATATATATTGGTAGAAGAAGATGTAGTAGAATTAGCCCTTCCAAATATTGAGACCAAGTTACCCGTTGCTGAATTACCACTGCCCCATACAAAACTACCTATGCCGGTAACTGTATTTGCTGCTTCAAGCGTACCATTATCAACTGCTCCTGCACCACCATAAAAACTACCTGTTGTAGTAATAATAGCTCTTGAAATACCATTAACCCCTAAAACCAGGTTTTGAGCATCTTTGGTACCTACATAGTTGTTGGTTGCACCCATAAGAGTGGGTACTGTACCAATTGGATTAGTACTCGCATTGCCTGTCAAATCCCAAAAATTACCAGCAGCAGCCCCGGAAAGTTTTTGCCAAACTAAATTGTTATCAAAATAATAATAACCTGGTGATGTAATGTTTATTGTCTTACCAGCAGGTGTACCACCAACAGCAGCGGTTGCATAGACTATGGATCCAATCTGAGGGGTATCATATTGGGTATCTCCGGATTTTATCTGGTCTCCCGTAAGTCTCGGGGCAATGATACCTTCCGGTTTTGTGCCGTCTGTAGTCTTTGCTGTTACATCCAAGGTGGCCTTCGGAGCCTCGTTGTTGATACCCACTTGAGCTGCTGCCATTGCTGCTGCCAAAAATGCAGCCGTAACTAGAATTTTCTTCATTTTTGTATTTTTTTAATTGTTAATATTTAATTGTCTATTGTTTCGTCTGTCTATTGTTTCGTCAGCTCGATTGAAATCCTGAAAGAATTTTGCATTGAGAACCTCTCCTAAAACCCTTCTCGATACGCTGCGCTACTCGAAGTGACGGTGCATCTGCCTTTAATTTCCATTGAGTGGTACATATTTGACGTTGTTAAGTCCATTTTTGAGGTTTGTAAGGTCAAATTTGAGGTCTGGAACGTCAACTTTGAGGCTTGTAACCTCATTTTTGGAGTTCGTAACGTGAAAAATGAGGTCATCCAACGTCAACTTTGGACTTAGAAACCTCATTGCCGGAACACAATAAAACCGCCTCTCTGTTACACAGTTCAACGAAACGATTGTGTCTTACAAATACTTGTAACTTTTTTGCACCGGTCCTTAGTAACACCACTTCTAATTTTTCTGAGAACAACAAATCTTACCTGAGTTTTTAAAATCTTTTTTCAAGGAACAAAGAGAAACAACTACACGCATACAGACAACCAATTGGCATACATAAAATCAAAAAAAACATACAAAATTTGAAATTATATATGGGTATTTTTTAAAATAAACTTGCAGCTATAACCTTTGCACTAGACTAATGATCAACTACTTACAAATAATTTTACGTCCATATTAAATTATTGTAGACACCTGTCAACAGGTATTTTTTATTTTAATGTTTTATCTTTGCGATACTATGAAAACACAATACTTTTTTTCTTCTTTTGTACTCCTGCTTATCTGCTCTTTATCCTTTGCCCAGATTCCTGAAATTCCAAAATCTTACCAGGCAAAACTGGAGCAGCATCAAACAGAGATGAAAACCCATCCGAAAGCAGCACAGAAAAAATTGCTTGCCCTGATAGAAGAAACCGAAAGGAAACAGCTCCATCTTGTGACCATCCGTGCCTATGAAGTGATTGCCAACCACTATTCTACAAAGGGAGAAGGGAAAAATGCTATAGAATATGCCCAAAAAGCGGCCCAGCTTTCCGAAAAATACGGCTATCGTGCCGATGCTGCCGGTATGCGGGGTCTTATAGGTAATGAATATATCCTGCTTGAGATGGATGACCTTGCCAAAGAAAATATACAGAAAGGCATAGAAATGGTGAAAAACCCGGGTAATGATACCGACCGAATCTATCTCGGGAATCTCTATGCTTATCTTACGATGCTGAAAGAAAAGTCCAAAGACAGTACATCTTTGCGCCTTGCCTATGCCCGAAAATCTTTGTCGAGCTATTTACAGATTGGTAAAAAGACGGAAAGGGAACAGTTCTCGATGATTGGCTATGGAAATATAGGAATCGGTTACAAAAAAGCGGGAAAACAAGATTCTGCAATCTGGGCGTTTGATAAGCTTCTTTCCATAAACCAAGGAAAAAATGCCTATATGGACGGAAATGCTTTTATGAACAAAGGGGCTATCTTTTTGGAAACCAAACAAACGGATTCAGCAGAAATCTATTTGAAAAGGGCTGAGAAAATATTTAAGCTAAACCATTTTCTGAATGAAGAGAAAGAGCTCTACCAAAACTTTATACAACTGTATGAACAAACAAATAATAAAGAAAAACTTAGAGAATACAGAACCAATCTTCTGGAACTGGAAAACCAACAGCAGAAATCCCAACTGAATACTGCTGTTGAATTAATTAAAACCGAAAACAGCCAGAAGAAATCAATAACATCCAATTTCTATAAAATTGCCATCGGATTTGGTACTCTCATCATCGCTCTGCTTATCATAGTGGGTTGGCAAAGAAAAAAACGTCTTAGCGAGAAAGCCGCTTTTGAAGTATACCGAAAGAACAGAAACTCAGAAGAACAACATACAGCAGAAAACAAAAATACAGAAAACATACAAATCACAGGAAATAACGAAGAAGAGCCGAAAAACGAAAACCTGAGCGAAGATGTAGAGATGAGACTGCTAAAGGGGCTGGAAAAATTTGAAAAAGAGCACCGCTACAACGAGAAAGGAATCGCAGTAAGGGAAATCACATCCCAGCTCAATACCAATGCGACATACCTATCCATAGTCATCAAAAAGCATAAAGCCGATAATTTCAGCAGTTATATCAACACGCTGCGCATCAACTACATTGTAGAAAAAATAGAAAATGTCCCGGAATACAGAAAATACAAGGTTAGTTATCTGGCAGAAGAAACCGGCTTCTCATCTGCTTATGCTTTTTCAAAAGTTTTTAAAGATATAACGGGAGTTTCGCCTTCATCCTATATTAGTCTGTTGGGGAAAGAAGAGTAAAAAACCTATTAATAAAACATTTTTCTGACTTTCAATAATTTAAACTGTTAAGAAAAAGAAGAAGAAGAGTGTTTGTCATTCCGCAGGAATCTCAACGGTTGAAAGTTAAAGACTTTGTTTAGATTTCTACGGAATGACAAAGATCATATTTTTCAAAATAAAAGAGCTTTTTCGAAATCGAAAAAACTCTTTTATTAACAATCATAATTAATAATCTACTTCATGATCGGCAAATGCGTACTGATTGCGATTCTGTTCCATGCATTAATGGTAACAATCGCCATGATAATTTGTGCAATCTGAGCTTCATCAAACAATTGTTTAGCCTTATAATAAGTTTCTTCAGTCAATCCTTTTTGGCTGATTAAGGTAATCTCCTCAGTCATCGCCAAAAGCACCTGTTCTTCTTCCGTGTAAAGTTCCAAGGCTTCTCTCCATGCGTTCAGAAGGTAGATTCTTTGTGGAGTTTCGCCGTACTTCACCGCGTCTTTTGTATGCATATCAAGACAGAACGCACATCCGTTGATCTGTGAAGCCCTGATTTTAATTAATTCTTTCTGAATGTGGTTTAAAGAAATAGTCTGAAGGTATCCTTCCAATCCCATCATTGCTTTGTAAGCTGCTGAATCTGTAGTTGCGATGTTTACTCTTGTACTCATATTATTTTGTTTTAAATTTCTGATACAAAGGTCAATGATTAAAACATCAAAAATCTTAAACTGGTTTAAGAACGTAATTTTGCCCGAATTTCACTTAAATATTCCGGAGTGAAACCCAGAAAAGAAGCAATTAAATATTGTGGAATCCTCTGAATAAACCAAGGATATTGAGTACTGAAATGGATGTACAATTCTTCCCTGCTCATCTCATACAGATATCTGATTCTTCGTTCTGCCGCAGCATAAGCTCTTTGATAGATCATTCTGAAATAACGCTCCATTACAGGATGTTTCTTTAATAATTTTTCCTGAGATTGAAGATCAATTACCAAAACTGTAGACCGCTCAACGGACTGAATAGTAAAACTGGATTTTGCCTGTCTTTCATAGGCAAAAGTATCGGTGATCCACCAATTTTCGATGGCAAATTCGGTGGTTTGTTCCACTCCTTTTTCATTAATAAAAAACTTTCTGAGGCAACCTTTCTGCACAAAATACAAGGATCTGCAAATCTCACCACTTAAGGTAAGATTTTCCTTTTTACTTATTTCTAAAACCTGAAAAAAAGAGAGAACAGAAGTATATTCTTCTTCACTGATATTGATAAATTTATCTAAATGTCCCTTAAAAGTATTCATTTTTGAAATTGTGTAATCAAACTTAACTTTATTTTTTTAGTTTTACAATGACAAAACATTGAATCATGGAAATCGTTGCAAAAATTTTGATCGCATTAGTCGCAATAGAACACATCTACATTCTTTGGATGGAAATGTTTGCGTGGGAAACCAAAGGAAAGGAAGTTTTCAAAGCAGCTTTACCCGCAGAAATGTTTAAGCCCACAAAAGGTTTAGCAGCCAATCAGGGACTTTATAACGGTTTTCTTGCCGCCGGATTGATCTGGTCTTTCTTCATTGGAGATCCGAAATGGCAAACCAATGTTGCTCTATTTTTCCTGAGTTGTGTAGCCATTGCAGGAATTTACGGTGCAATTTCTGCGACGAAAAAGATATTTTTTGTTCAAGCTTTACCTGCTATTTTGGCGATTATTGTGGTTTTATTAAAATAATTTTTCTCATCTGTAAAAAATTTATCCCGTCTTTGTCATTCCGTAGGAATCTCAACTTCGCAAAAGACTTTGCTTAGATTCCTACGGAATGACAAACATCGTCTTAGAGATTCGTAATTTCTTTTAACCTTTCCTTCATTTTTTCAGGCTTAAATTGCCCTTCATGAAAATAAATCAGATTCTGATTCTTATCTAAAATAATCCACAACGGATAAACAGGCTGATTTTTATTTTTAGACAAAGCTAAAGCCAGCTCATGAATTCCGGAATTTCCATTGGGTAAATAATCAAATTCCTGTCCTTGAAAATTGATTTTCTCTTTTGTCTTTTCCGCTTCAAAATTGATGAAATAAAAATCTTTATTAATCATTTCAACCAACTCTTTATTCTTATTTAATTGAAAAGATTCAATCTTGCAGACCGAACACCAATCTGTATAAAGATGAATAATAACGGGCTTTTGCTGTTGTTTTTGCGAATTTTCAAGATCAGAAAAAGTGCGAGTTTTCATCTGTGAAAGACAAAAACAAGGCACTAAAATTAAAAATATCGTTAAATTTTTCATTTCAAAGTATATTTTACTCCCATAAAACCTCTGATTTTCTGCATCGGAGCGAATCCGTAAGTCGTATCAAAAGTATAATGATTGGGGTTGTTGATCGGATCATTAACATGTTGGTCAAACGGATCAAAAGGTCGCATCAACGGATCTTTAGGAGTGAAATTGAACAGATTTTTAATTCCGCAATATACTTCAAACCCGGATTTGAAACTTTTTGAAACCTGAATATTCGCCAACGAATAAAACGGAGAATATTCTGGTCGATAATCATTTGGTAAAACAGGCAATCGCATCGGACCATAAAACTGTCCTGTAAAATCTATCGTCAGATTCTTGGGAAATTTATAGGTCAAACTGTACGTTCCGCTCCATTTTGGAGCATGAAGTTGTTGAACTTTTTCATTTTCACCATCAAATTTCTGATACACATCAAGATAAGTCACGCCTAAATTAATACTCAAAGGAAAACTAAAACTGTAATCCACATTCATTGAAGCTCCCCTTGAAATTCCGTATCCGTGAAGATTATCGTAAATAATTTTCTCAGGATCTTTATCAAAATCTCCGACAATTTTATTGCTGAAATATGTGTAAAACGCAGAAGCATCCACATTAATCAAACGATCTCCGACAGGGATTTTCCAGACATAATTCAAATTTCCGTTGACGGATTTTTCAGGTTTTAAATTTGATTGAATCACGACTTCGCGAGAACCCGTCAACGCAGCGTGATCTTCTGTAAATAAATTCACCACCCTGAAGCCTGTCCCAAAATTGAATCGCAACGTATGATAAGGATTGGGAGAAAATTTCCACGCGAAACGCGGTGAATGAACAGAATGATGGATTTTATCGTAATCAAATCTGTAGCCCAGCAACAATGTATTTTTTTCGTTAATTTCCCATTGATCCTGAATAAACGCTCCAAAAATTGGAGATTTCATCGGTTCGTTTGTAAATCCGTCCACAGATGAAGTTCCGGGTGTATTATCATCATAAAAAGTTTTTTTATAAGTAACTCCTAAAATCAAATCATGATTTCCGAGTTTTTTATCCCAGTACGTTTGTACAAAAGCCACTTTCTGTGTCGCATTAAACGGGTTACTCCCATAAAATGAATTCTGATCATGAAAATTATACGAAAATTGGGTAATAATATTTTCTTTCATCGGCCACTGATACATCCCGAAAGCCTCTACTCTATTGGTATAAATACTTTCTCCATACACTTCATTGCTTCCACGATATGATTTATTCCACTGCATTTCGCCGCCGAAACGGTCTTCATATAAATATCTCAATGCAAAACTTGCCAATCGGTTTTCCTTTCTCTGGAAATTCCATTTATTGAAGACTGAAACTCTGTTTTGTAATGCTGCATCCGTGAAATTATCTTTATTCTCATCGAATCTTTTTTCATAATTAAAATAATTTAAGCTTAATAATGAAGCGACATTTTTTCCAAAGTTAAATTTGGTTGACAGATCCACATTATTTTCAGCCCAGGTTGTTGTCATAAGATCAATACTTAATTTTGGGGCAGTCAAAGCGTTTTTAGTGATAATATTAATGACTCCGCCCATTGCTTCAGAACCATAAAGAGACGAAGCAGGACCTTTTACAACTTCAATTCTGTCAATCAAACTATTAGGAATTCCACTTAAACCATAAACGGTGGAAAGCGAACTTACAATCGGCATTCCGTCGATCAAAATCATCGTGTAAGGTCCTTCCAATCCGTTGATATGAATATCTCCCGTATTACAAACCGAGCAATTTAATTGAGGTTTCACACCATTTACCATTGCAATGGCTTCAAAAATATTGGGAGTCGGGTTTTTCTGGAAAAATTTTTGACTGTAAATTTCAACCGCAACCGGACTTTTCGATCTGCTTATTGGTTTTATGGTTCCGGTAATGACAACATCATCGATTAATTTTGTTTTCATCTCTTTTTTGCCTGAAATTTTCACCGAATCCAGTTTTTCTGATGGGTTTACATTCAAACTATCCACCTCCTGTGAAAAACAATAACCTGAAAAAAAGATGGCAGAAAATAATATTCGCTTCATGAAATTAAATTGTTAGGCAAAACTAACAATTATTTTTAGAACAGCAAAACTATCTGAAAATCTTTATCAAATTCAATTCGTGAAAATTTATTAAATTTGAGAATCTAGATATAAAAGTAAAATGAGATATCATCAGTCGGGAAATATCCCACCAAAAAGGCATACGATTTTCAAATCTCCGGAAGATAAATTCTATTACGAACAACTTTTCGGGACGGAAGGTTTTCACGGAATTTCTTCCCTGTTGTACCATATTCACCGTCCGACTCAGATAAAATCTATCGGTGAAGCAAAAGATGTAACACCGAAAATTGCTGTTGATAAAAACGTAACTCCAAGAATGTTTAAAGGAATGAACGTCACTCCTGAAGACGATTTTATGGACAGCCGAAAGTTTTTGATGGTAAACAATGACCTGAAAATGGGATTATCGAAACCTAGAAAATCAATGGATTATTTCTACAAAAATGCTGAGTGTGACGAGCTTTTATATGTTCACAACGGAAGCGGAATTTTAAAAACTTTTGTGGGTGATCTTGAATTTTTTGTTGGCGATTATCTTATTATTCCGAGAGGAACAATTTATCAGGTTGAATTAAATTCTGACGACACCGTTTTCTTTGTAGTAGAAAGTCATTCTCCGATTTACACTCCAAAAAGGTACAGAAACGAATTCGGGCAACTTTTAGAACATTCTCCGTTCTGCGAAAGAGATATCATTGCTCCTACTTTCAAGGAACCAAAAGATGAAAAAGGAGAATTTTTAATTAAAGTAAAAAAAGAAAATCAAATTACGGATTTCATCTACGCGACGCATCCGTTCGATGTTGTAGGTTGGGACGGGTATTTTTATCCTTATAAATTTAATATCAAAAATTTCGAACCGATTACAGGTAGAATTCACCAACCGCCACCGGTTCACCAGACTTTTGAGGCGCACAATTTTGTGGTTTGTTCGTTTTGCGCGAGAATGTATGACTATCATCCAATGGCAATTCCGGCGCCTTACAATCACTCCAATATTGATTCTGATGAAGTTTTATTCTACACAGAAGGTGATTTTATGAGCCGTAACCACATTGATTTAATGGACTTTACGCTTCACCCGGGAGGAATCGTTCACGGACCTCATCCTGGAGCAATGGAAAGAAGTATCGGTAAAAAATTCACGGAAGAATATGCCGTGATGGTTGACCCTTTCCGTCCTTTAAAAATTACGGAAGAAGCGTTGAAAGTAGAAGATCCTTCATACAAAACCTCATGGCTGGAAAGTGAAGATCATAACTTGGAAGACCGTTCTCAGGAGTAAAAAGTAATTTAAATAAATAAAAGGGCTGAATGTAATACATTCAGCCCTTTTATTTACTAGATTTAACTAAAACATGATAAATATCTGAGAATATTTGGACTTAATAAAAGCGATATGAAGTATCTTTAAGACTAAGAAAAATTTATAAAAAATCAATATGCATAATTATATCAGCGCAGAAGAAGCAATTTATACTATCAAAAGCGGAAATCGGGTATTTTTTCACGGAAGTGCATGTACTCCCAATTATTTAATTGATGAGCTGGCGAGACAATCTCACCGGTTGGATAATGTAGAAATGGTTTCTATAACTCAACAGGGAAATGTGGAAATTGCAAAACCCGAATATAGAGACAAATTTTTTGTAAACTCATTGTTCGTTTCCACTCCTGTTCGTGATGCGGTCAACTCCGACAGAGGAGATTTTGTTCCCGTGTTTTTAAGTGAAATTCCGATTTTATTCAGAAAAAACATTTTACCATTGGATGTGGCTTTGATCACCGTTTCGCCACCCGACAAACATGGATTTTGTACATTGGGAACTTCGGTGGATGTAGCAAGAGCTGCGGTTGATACAGCAAAAATTATCGTTGCAATAGTAAATCCGTTAATGCCAAGAACTCATGGAGACGGAATGATTCATGTAAACAGAATCAATAAATTGGTTTGGCACGAAGAAGAGCTTCCTACGGTTGATTATGGAGCAAAAGTTGGTCCTGAAGAAATGCTTGTCGGAAAAAATGTTGCAGAACTTATTGAAGACAAATCAACATTACAAATGGGAATCGGAACTATTCCTGATGCGGTTTTAAAATGTCTGAATAATCATAAAGATCTTGGTGTTCACACAGAAATGTTGAGCGACGGAGTGATTGATTTGATTCAAAATGATGTTATCAATAATAAATATAAAGGCTACAACGATAATAAAACCATCACAAGTTTCTGCTTCGGGACAAGAAAATTATACGATTACGTAGATGACAATACTGTTTTTTCATTTGACGATGTAAGCAATGTCAATTTCCCGATCAATATTATGAGAAACAAAAAAATGGTTGCCATCAATTCTGCGATTGAAATTGATTTAACCGGACAGGTTTGTGCAGATTCCATAGGAACTATGCAGTACAGCGGAATTGGCGGACAAATGGATTTTATGCGAGGTGCTGCTTTAAGCGAAGACGGAAAACCAATTATCGCCATTACCTCAAGGACAAAAAAAGGAGTTTCCAGAATTGTTCCATTTTTAAAACAAGGAGCAGGAGTCGTGACAACAAGAGGACACATTCATTGGGTGGTTACAGAATATGGAACCGCTTATTTATATGGAAAAAACCTTCGTCAGAGAGCTCAGGAACTCATCAGCATCGCACACCCGGATGACAGAGAGATGTTGGAGAGGGCAGCTTATGAAAGATTTAAGCTTTAAAAACATTTCAAAAGTTCCGTTTGACTAAAAAACGTATATTTAATGAAATTAGAGAAATTACAAACACCGAAAGCTTATGGCAATCTTTTTGCTAAAATTTTTTGATAAATAACACACATTTGAAGACCATATATAATTCGATAAAAGATGAAGTTGTAAGACATTCAAAAGTAAAAGATTCGGTTTTGGGAAAAGTTCAGGGTTGGAAAAGAAGTCATTATATAATTCTTTCGGAAATTATTAAAAATGAACTCGCATTGTCTGAAGAACTCAGATATGACAAAAAATTTGAACTTGGAAATACGATTTCACACATTACATTACAGCGCTTTTTTGAAAATGACTATCAGGACAAAACCCATAATGATCTTCGTTTCCTGAAAACTCTTGATAAGATTTGTATATTTTTAGGCTTTAAAGATCTCAATTCGTATATCTGTTATATCAAAGAAAATGAAATTAATCATAAGGATTTAGATGAAGATATTTTTTCAACAGACATTGTTTACAGATATTGTTCTACCGTTTTCGAACTGTATAAAAACTTTCCTGTACTGAAGCTTGAGCTGTTTAAAGATCTCGTTTTTGAAAATTCCCCTTTTCTGGAAAGAGCTTCAGAGTTCAGCAAAGAGCTTTGTGAGAGAAACTTTGAACTGGTCACTAAAAACAATCGGTCAAACTTTGAAGTATTTGACATCAACATTGTCACAGATGAGCCTGATAAAAAAATACTTGAAACTCAGGAGTTTTGGAATCTTCTTTTCAAAGTAGGTGAAACAGGTGAACAACATTTTGTCAATCAGTTGAATACTCAAATTTATTTCATTCGTAAAATAAACAATGTCTGGAAAATTTGGGATAATTACAATCCGGACGCAGGAAGGTTAAATATTAAAAAATAAAAGCCGTATTAGTTACGGCTTTCTCTATTTTAACATTTTTTTTTCATTATCTGGGATTTCTTATACAAATGTAAAAAATTTATCATAAAAACAATAAACTTAAATACACTTAAACAAAACTTTATTTTTTATTATATATAATGAAATCACCTACACAACAATAATGTTTTTAATTATTTACAGGAATTTTGTAATTTGCAACCTATTAAATAAAAAGTAAAAATAGAAAATATGTCAACACTTACATTTGCCGAAAAAATTGCTCAGGCTGAGAATTTTTTGCCGATCAACGGTACAGATTATATTGAGTTTTATGTAGGAAACGCAAAGCAGGCTGCACATTATTATAAAACCGCTTTTGGTTTTCAGTCTGTGGCTTATGCAGGTCCCGAAACCGGAGTGAGAGATCGCGCTTCTTATGTTCTTCAGCAGGGAAAAATAAGATTGATCTTAACGACAGGTCTTAAATCCGACTCTCCAATCAGTGAGCACGTAAAAAAACACGGCGATGGAGTGAAAATTTTGGCATTGTGGGTAGATGATGCCTATTCAGCATTTGAAGAAACCACAAAAAGAGGTGGAAAACCGTATCTAGAGCCTGTAACATTGACCGATGAGTACGGTGAAGTAAAAATGTCAGGAATTTATACTTACGGAGAAACTGTTCATATGTTTATCGAGAGAAAAAATTATACAGGTCCGTTCATGCCCGGCTATCAAAAATGGGAAAGCGATTACAAACCTGAAGAAGCCGGTTTGCTGTACGTTGACCATTGTGTAGGAAATGTAGACTGGGACAGAATGATCCCAACTGTTGAATGGTACGAAAAAGTAATGGGATTTGTTAACATCCTGTCATTTGATGATAAGCAGATCAACACAGAATATTCTGCATTGATGTCTAAAGTAATGTCAAACGGAAACGGATTTGCAAAATTCCCGATCAATGAACCAGCAGAAGGTAAAAAGAAATCTCAGGTTGAGGAATATCTTGATTTCTATGAAGGTGAAGGTGTACAGCATATCGCAGTTGCCACAAAAGACATTATTCATACAGTAACTGAGCTAAAAAAACGCGGTGTAGAATTCCTTTCTGCTCCACCGGAAGCATATTACAACATGGTTCCAGAGAGAGTAGGTCACATCGACGAAGATCTTAAAAAACTTCAGGATCTAGGAATCTTGATCGATCATGATGAGGAAGGCTATCTATTACAAATCTTCACAAAACCTGTTGAAGACCGCCCTACTCTTTTCTTTGAAATCATTGAAAGACACGGCGCACAAAGCTTCGGAGCAGGTAATTTTAAAGCGCTTTTCGAAGCTTTAGAAAGAGAGCAGGAAAAAAGAGGAAATCTTTAAATTTAAATAAATATAAAGTTTTGTCAGGATGCAGATCTTGGCAAAACTTTTTTATAAACACAGCATATGAAAAAATTATTCATCTTAACATTATTTTTTGCAGGATTTGCTTTTAAAGCACAAAATTACGGAGCTATCAATGAAATTCTTAACCGTCTTGAGGAAAGATTAGGAGTCAATCAACATCTTGAAAACGTGAGTGTAGACAATAAAAAATTTGTTCTTATCAAAGATTTTCCAGATCACACAGAAAGAAGTTTTATCATCATCAAAGGGAAAGATGCTACTTATGTAGAAATGTTTGACGATAAATCAACAGGGCAAAGTACATCGAATGTTTTTTCGGGTGACATTATCCGAAAAAAGAATATCATTTCTCTGAGAGCAGATAAACTCGAAAACAAAAAAATCCCGATTCCTGTTGCTAAAACACTTCTTTTAACAAAACAAAAGGACATTCTTTACCTTATTGATATCAATTCCAGAGACCGATGGATTGATGAAGAATCTTATTCCAAAAAATCAAAATAATAACAATTAAAAGTTTTCTTTTTAAATCTAAACTCCAAACTATCATCTTATGAAATCATTTGTAGAATATAACTCAAATTCAGATTTTTCAATTCACAACATTCCTTTTGGAGTTGCTGTGTTTAACAAAGAATTTATTGCCTGTTGTACAAGAATCGGCGATCAGGTTGTTGATCTTGCGCTTTTGTATGATCTTTCGTATTTCGAAGAAATTGAAGGTTTAGATGACAACGTTTTCGAAGCATATACTTTAAATGAATTCATTGAATTAGGAAAAACTGTAACCAATGCAGTACGTCTTAAAATTCAGGAATTATTACAGGAAGGTTCTATTTTATCTAAAGATGAAAAAACCATTGAAGATGCATTCTACGATTTGGATCAGGTAAAAATGATCATGCCGGTACACATTCCAAACTACACAGATTTCTACAGCAGCATTGAACATGCAACGAATGTTGGGAAAATGTTCAGAGACCCTGCAAACGCTTTGCTACCAAACTGGAAACATTTACCCGTAGGTTATCACGGAAGAGCTTCCTCAATTGTCGTTTCAGGAACAGATATCAACCGTCCAAAAGGTCAGATGAAACCTGCAGATGCAGACAAACCTGTTTTCGGACCCTGCAAACAACTGGATTTTGAGTTGGAAATGGCTTTCATTATCAATCAGAACACGGAAATGGGAGAAAGCGTATCTACAAAAGACGCTGAGAATACAATCTTTGGTATGGTGATTTTCAATGACTGGTCAGCAAGAGATATTCAGTCTTGGGAATATGTTCCATTAGGGCCGTTTTTGGCTAAAAATTTCGGTTCGTCAGTTTCTCCTTGGGTGGTAACTCTGGAAGCTCTGGAACCTTTCAGAACTACTTCTCCAAATCAAGATCCTGAAGTTTTAGATTATTTAAAATTTGAAGGAGATAAAAACTACGATATCAATCTTGAAGTTTATATCCAGCCTGAAAACGGTGAAGAAAATCTAATTTCTGAAAGCAACTACAAACATATGTACTGGAACATGACACAGCAATTGGCTCATCACACCGTAAACGGATGTAACCTTGAAGTCGGTGATCTATATGCAAGCGGAACTATTTCAGGAAGCGATCCAAAGTCTTTCGGTTCAATGCTTGAATTAACGTGGAGAGGTCAAAACCCGATCACATTAAGCAACGGACAGGAAAGAAAGTTCATTGAAGATAATGATACGGTAACGATGAAGGCCTGGGCTGAAAAAGATGGAGTGAGAGTTGGTTTCGGTGAAGTTTCCGGTAAAATTATTCCAACGAAATAAATTTTAAATACAAAATAATATTCACCAAGTTTGTCATTTCGTAGGAATCCAAGCAATTATAGTTCAATATTGTATGATTCCTCAGGAATGACAAATGAAGTACATACGTAAATATCCAATTTAAATTAATATTTTTGAAAACAGTAATTCCATCCGAAATAACTCCTGTACAACTGCAAACCATCATGCAAACAGCCGTTTCACCACGACCAATTGCACTGGCTTCAACAGTTGATAGGGACGGAAACAGTAATTTATCGCCGTTCAGCTTCTTTAATATGTTCAGTACGGTTCCTCCGATTTTGATTTTTTCGCCATCAAGAAGAGTTCGGGACAATACCACAAAACATACTTTAGAAAATGTATATGAAGTTCCTGAAGTTGTCATTGGAACGGTTAATTTCCCTATTGTACAGCAGATTTCTTTAGCCTCAACCGAATATGATGATGGAGTGAATGAGTTTATCAAGTCCGGATTGACGATGAAAGATGCTGATTTAGTGAAACCAAAACTGATTGAAGAATGTCCTGTCAATTTTGAATGTAAAGTTTTAGAAATAAAATCTTTAGGAGATCAAGGTGGCGCCGGAAATCTCGTGATTTGTGAGGTTAAAAAAATTCATATCAGTGAAGAATATCTAAATGAAGAAGGAAATTTAGATCAGAAGAAACTCGATATGGTTGCACGACTTGGCGGAAACTGGTATTCGAGAAATAATGAAAACAATCTTTTTGAAGTTCCGAAACCTTTGGTTACAAAAGGGATTGGTTTTGATCTCCTTCCTGATGCTATAAAATACAGCAAAGTATTCACAGGAAACGATTTGGGAATGCTTGCCAACGTGGAAGTTTTACCTTCAGAAACTTGTCATGATGATGAAAATATTCATCTTGAAGCTCAGAAATTTTTGCTTGAAAGTAAAATTGAAGAAGCTTGGAAATTATTAATCAGATAAATTTCAAAATTAAAAGGAGTGAAAATTTTCACTCCTTTTTTATTCTTAATACCAGACTTTTAGTAACAACATTTCCAACGTCCTTGAGAATCTACCACTTCTGTACCTAAATTAGGCGGTGCGCAGGGAGGTACAACACATCCACCTTGTCCATTACTAAAATAATTATCAAAGCAACCACTTAAGTTACATTGTAAAACCTTATCTCCTCCTGAAATGTTTTTTTGTGCTTCTCTGCTTAATTTTTGAGCATTTTTTAAGTTTAATTTCTTCATAATAAATTTGTTTTGGTATTTGTTTAACGTATTGACTAAATTATTAAAAATAATTGAAAATCAAGTCAGATTACAAATGTTTTTCCCAAATGATTGAAAAATAAATATTTTTAATTTATTCATTCACAATTTTATCATTAATAAACCCAATACATTTCTCAACCACAGCATTCAAATCTACAGGCAAATTATCTTCTATCCACGGTTCTTTGGCACCGAAAACATGATTTCCATTTTCGATTAAAAATAATTCTGAATTGGGATGTAAAATATGAAGATGTTCGGCATTTTTCATATTCACACCTTCATCATTTGTTCCATGAATAATTAAAACATGAGCTTTTGCCATTTCCATTGAACGCTCAACATCAAAACGGTGTTCATTATTTTTAAAATCTTCATAAAACTGATAATAATGTGGCATTTCCTGTTTTGTTCTTGCATTTTCTACATAATAAACCCCTTTATTTTTCCACTCTTCAAGACCGTCACCTTTTGGGAATCTTTCTAAAGTATCTACACTTGCTAAAGTGATCAGAGCGTTGATCCTTTCATCTTCACAAGTTTTCACGATAGAAACCCCTCCGCCTCTGCTGTGACCCATCAAAATAATTTTCTGATCATCAACTTTCGGGTCTTTTGTAAAATGATTGATCACAAAACCCAAATCTGAAAGTTCTTTTGAATAATTATTTTCACCAAAAGCTTTCAGATCATCAAATTCTGTTGGATTTACAATTGTGGTTCCGTTGTGCGAAAAATTAAATTTAACAAAGAAAAAACCTGCTTCCGCAAGCTTTTCCGCCATTAAATTCCACGCACCCCAATCTTTGTAGCCTTTATAACCGTGAACGAAAATCACCAAAGGAAATTTGCCATCAGTTTCAGAATAAAATGCATCGGCAAGAAAATCTTTGGTGTCGGGATTTGAGAGTTGTATGTTGAGGTTTTTTGTGATGTTCATATTTTTTTATGTAATGTTAATATCCATTTTTTGTCATTCCGGAGGAATCTAGATTATTTTTTAAACTAAAATTGCTGCTTAGATTCCTACGGAATGACAAACTTTACGCATAATCAGTAGAACATTAAACAATTTTTTCAGCTTAAAAATAGGATAAATAGAATTAAACACAAAGTAAAATCTTATTTTTGCGGTATGTTGGATTTAAGAACGGTTACAGTAATACGATACATTCTTCCTTTGAGAGAAGGTGGTTCGCTGCCTGCTTTGGCGGAAGCTGATGACGATTTTAAGTATGTTTTAAAATTCCGTGGTGCCGGTCATGGAGTAAAAATGCTGATTTCCGAACTTTTAGGAGGAAAAATCACAGAAGCCTTAGGCTTAAAAATTCCAGAGCTGGTTTTTGCAAACCTCGATGTAGATTTCGGAAGAACGGAAGCTGATGAAGAGATTCAGGATTTGCTTAAATTTTCTGAAGGTCTCAACTTAGGTTTGCATTATCTTTCAGAATCTATTGCATTTGATTCAAGCATTAAAGTTGATCCGCTTCTCGCTTCAAAAATTGTCTGGATGGATGCATTTATCACCAATATTGACCGTACTTTCAAAAATACAAATCTTTTGATGTGGCATAAAGAATTGTGGGTGATTGATAACGGTGCATCATTTTATTTTCATCATTCGTGGCAGAATTTTGATACGGCTGCAAAAACGCCTTTTAAATATGTGAAAGATCACGTTTTATTACCTCAGGCGACAATGCTTGATAAAGCGGAGAAGTTTGCCCATGAAGTTTTAAATGATGAAATTTTCAGAACAATTGTTAATCTGATACCTCAAGATTGGCTGCATTGGGACGATGCTGAAGAAAGTCCGGATGAAATTCGTGAAGTGTATTTTAACTTTATGAAAACACGATTAGAAAATTCCCAAATCTTTGTAAACGAAGCCAAAAATGCAAGAAGATAAAATATACGAATACGCCGTAATACGCTTGGTTCCAAAGGTTGAAAGAGAAGAATTTTTCAACATTGGGTTGATTATGTTTTCTAAAAAAGAAAAATATATCAGAGTAGAATTTTATTTATGTCCGGATAAATTCAGGCTGATCAAAAGTAAGCTAGATTATGATGACATCATTCAAAATTTAGAAAGTTTTCAGAAAATTGCCAACGGAGCCAAAGATGGCGGTCCTGTTGCACAGATGGATATTCCAGACAGGTTCCGCTGGTTGACGGCGGTGCGAAGTGCAGTAGTGCAAACTTCAAGACCTCATCCGGGAAAATCTAAAGACCTGGAGAAAACTTTTGGTAAACTTTTTGAAGAGTTAGTAAAATAACACCTTTTCAAATTTATTTATGAATTTATCAGCTAACAACACTCATATCTGCAGGTTTTTTATAAACCTGTTTTTTATTCTCTTCATTTCAACATTCATCTTTGCACAAAAGCCAAAAAGTGAACTTCTGCAAGAAAAAACTGAAGTCACTGAAGACGTCAGTTATAAAAAGGATGGTAAGGGAAATTCTATTTTACTCGATATTTACCGACCTAAAAATTCTTCACAAAAAAAACTTCCGGTTGTCGTCTATCTTCACGGTGGAGCTTGGGTAGAAGGTGATAAATTGATAAATGCTGATAATTATATAGAAAAAACAATTTTAAAACTTGTAGAAAAAGATTTTGTCGTCATCAGTGCCAATTATCGTTTGGTGCGTGAAGATATTCATTTCCCCGGTCCTGTGGAAGATACCAAAGATGTCGTGAGATGGATTCGGAAAAGTGCCGAACAATACGGATTTGATCCTGACAATATCGGTTTTTGGGGAGTTTCTGCAGGTGCTCATCTTTCTCTTTTATCGGCTTATACTGAGGATAATGAGTTTATAGGCGATCCTGAACTTTCGAAATATTCAGGAAAAGTTAATTATGTGGTTGATAATTTCGGCCCAACTGATATGAACAGACTTCTTCACACAAGAGCCCCAAAACCTTTACTTTTTATTGTCGGTTTAATTTCAAAAAAAATAATTGATATCCGAACCAAACTGGCAAAAGGAATCACCGGTTATGATATCAGAACTAACAGAAAAAAAGTGATTGAAGTTTGTAAAACAATTTCACCGCTTAATTATACTGAGCATACGGTTCCAACCTTAATTTTACATGGAAACAAAGATAAAATTGCCCCAATAAGACATTCGAAAAGGCTAAGAAAAATGCTTAAAAAAAACCAGACCGAAAACTCTTTAATTGTCGTTAAAAAAGGAGATCATGGTTTTAAAACTACCGATGTTACTTATCAGAATGAACTAAATGACGCAATGGTCAGTTTTATTATTGCCCACAAAAAATAAATCCGTTTTTCTATTAATCGTTAAAAAAAGCAATTTTAATATTCAGGAATTAACTAATTACAATTTTGCACATCTAAAAATCATAATTAAAACTAATTCCATATGAATCTTAAAAATTTACTTTCAGCTTTTATAGTTTCTATTGTGTTTGTATCCTGCAGTTCGGATGATTCTGCAGAGCAACCTCAACCACAAAATCCGGAAACCACAGAGTCTATGTATTTTCCGCCATCCAACAGCAATGACTGGGAAACAAAATCTATCAGCAATTTGGGCTGGAATCAATCTAAAGTTCAGGACTTACTGAATTATCTTCAGACTAAAAATTCAAAAAGCTTTATGATCCTTCAAAACGGAAGAATCGTGATGGAAAATTATTTTGATTCTCACACTTCCACATCCACATGGTATTGGGCAAGTGCAGGAAAAACCTTAACCTCAACTGTCACAGGAATTGCTGAGCAGGAAGGATTTATCAACATCAATAATAAAGTTTCAGATTACATCGGAAACGGCTGGACAAGCGAACCCCTCGCCAAAGAAAATCTGATCACCTGCAAAAATCTCTTAACCATGACTTCCGGACTTGATGACAGTTTGGGAGATGATGTAACCCCTGCTAACCTTCAGTATAAAGCTGATGCAGGAACAAGATGGGCTTATCACAATGTGTATGTAAAATTGCAGGATGTCGTTTCGCAGGCTACAGGAAAATCATGGTCTGAGTATTTTAATGTAAAACTGAGAGACAAGATCGGAATGACCGGAAGCTGGGTTCAAAGCGGAGACAACAGTGTTTACTGGAGCACAACGAGAAGCATGGCCCGTTTCGGATTATTAGCTTTAAATAATGGAAACTGGAATGGTTCTCAGATCATCAATACGAATTATTTCACTAATGCAACCAGCACATCTCAGAACATTAACCTTTCTTACGGCTATTTATGGTGGCTCAACGGAAAAACGAGCTATCATATGCCACAATCTCAATTACAGTTTCCGGGAAAACTTATTCCGAACGCTCCTGATGATATGTACTGTGCTCTGGGTAAGAATGATCAGAAAATATATGTTGTTCCAAGCAGAAAAATAGTAATTATCAGAATGGGAAATGCAGCGGATAATGTAAATCTTGCACTTTCTGATTTTGATGATGTTTTATGGCAAAAAATAAATGCGGTTATTAATTAAAAACTATCCATTTTAATTTCATTATTTTACAAAAAAAACAGATTTAAAGTTCATTATAAAAGCAAATATAGTTTCATAAAGAAGCATAAAAATAAATATTTAATTTTCAGTGAATTAAATAATTAAATAACTCAAATAAAAGAACTTTGCTAAATTGATATACATATTATTAAAATTTATTCTTAAAATAAGTACCTTGGTCAAATCTTTAAATTATTTTCAAAGAAAAGATTAAATAACCCAATATTTATTCATATAAAAACAAAAAATAATATGGAATTTCTAAATGGAATTAATGCATTGACATTGGTATTCACTTCGATACTGATTTTTGCAATTGCGTACCGCTTTTACGGAATTTATTTAGCCAATAAAGTGCTGCGTTTGAACGACAAAAACACAACTCCCGCACTGGAATTTGCAGACGGTAAAGATTACGTTCCAACCAACAAAAATGTACTTTTCGGACATCACTTTGCCGCAATTGCTGCAGCAGGACCTTTAGTCGGACCTGTTTTGGCAGCACAGTTCGGATATTTGCCGGGAGCAATGTGGATCTTAATCGGGTGCGTTTTAGGAGGCGGAGTTCATGATATGGTGGTACTTTTTGCTTCAGTACGACATAAAGGGCAAAGTTTAGCAACAATTGCCTCAAAAGAAATCGGAAAAACCACAGGAACAGTTGCCGGTTTTGCTATTTTATTTATTTTAATTTTAACTCTTGCGGGACTTTCACTTGCCTGTATCAATGCAATGCATGAAGCATCTTGGTCATTATTTACAGTGGTCATTACAATGCCGATTGCTATTATTATGGGATTAATAATGCGCTACAGAAAAAATTCGGTGACGTTTGCAAGTATTTTGGGAGGTATCTTATTGATTGCAGGAATCATCGGCGGACACAGTCTGATGCAGAATGAAACGATGAACAATATGTTTTCGTGGGATCTTACAACAATCTCCATTGCTATTCCTTTATACGGATTTTTAGCTTCTGTACTTCCGGTTTGGTTGCTTTTGGTTCCGAGAGATTATCTTTCAACATACCTTAAAATCGGAACGATTATTATGTTAGCAATTGGTGTGATATTTATTCACCCGACTGTACAGATGCCTGCTTTGACGGAATTTATTCACGGTGGAGGTCCCGTAATTGGAGGTCCGGTTTTACCATTCATTTTCATCGTTATTGCTTGTGGAGCTATCTCAGGCTTTCACGCAGTCATTGCAACGGGAACAACACCAAAAATGCTGAATAAAGAAAGAGAAATTCTTTTTGTAGGTTACGGTGCAATGCTTGTTGAAGGTTTTGTAGCCTTGATGGCATTAATTGCTGCATGCACATTAATGCCGGGAGATTATTTCGCAATCAATACTCCGAAAGATACTTATGACGCATTCTTGACTGCGCATCCTTCGCTACACGGAGTTGACATTAATTATTATTCAGAAAAAATAGGAATTGATCTTCACGGAAGAACTGGTGGAGCCGTTTCGCTTGCAGTAGGTATGGCTCATATTTTCAATAAAATTCCTTATATGGATCAACTGACTGCTTATTGGTACAATTTTGCGATCATGTTTGAGGCAGTATTTATTTTGACTGCGATTGATGCAGGAACAAGAGTCGGAAGATTTTTCTTACAGGAAATGCTGGGTTCTGTCATTCCAAAATTCAATGATAAAAACTGGATTCCCGGAATTATTATCAGCAGTTTACTATTTACTTTTGCTTGGGGATATTTAGTCTTCACTGGAAATGTAAGCAGCATTTGGCCATTATTTGGAATCAGTAATCAGCTTCTCGCAGCTTGTGGATTGATTGTCTGCACAACGATGCTCATACGTCTTAATCGAGGAAAATATGCACTTTGCTCAGCAATTCCGGGAGTTTTTATGGCAATCATTACTTTCTGGGCAGGCTATATTCAGGTTACAGATATTTATATTCCGAAAGGACAGTATTTACTGGCAAGTTTGGCTGTTGTTGCGATGGTTTTAATGTTGATTGTATTCGTAGGAGCTTTTAGAAAATGGTATCAATTGCTGCAGGTTAAAACTTCACACACTGATTTCTATGGTGAAACGGTGAAAGAATTAGTAGAAAGATAATTTAGATTAATACAATACATAAAACAGGCACAATATTAATTGCGCCTGTTTTGTTTTTAAGCTTTTTTAAATTTTAAAAATTCAATTTTTCTTAAGTTTCTCAACCCTCTTAATTTCATTTAAAAGTAACGGAAAAGCAGGATGAGCCATTCCGCCATGATCGAAACCATCAAGTTCGTATAAAACTGTTTCTTTATGACCTTTCAGCTTCATCATTCTCCACATGTAAGCATTTTCTTCATATCTTCCAAGTAATTCTTTCTCACGATCACCAGTTATTAAAAGTAAAGGTGGTGCATCGGAACGGATAAAATGAAGTGGTGCCATATCATCAATTCTTGCATCCAATTCATCAATTCCTTTTTCTTTTCTCGTTGTAAAATGAGAAATCATTTGTCCGCTGAAAGGGATAATTCCGGCTAATTGATTGGCATCGATTTTATACTTATTTAAATAAGATTTATCCAAACCAACCATGATGGCAAGATAACCTCCCGCAGAATGTCCGGTAATAAAAATTAACTTTTCACTTCCTCCGTATTTTTTGATATTCTTAAAAACCCAGGCTGTTGCAGCGGCTGCATCTTCAATATATTTCGGAGCATTTACTTTTGGTGACAATCTGTAGTTTACACCAATCACGGCAACTCCTTTATTTTTTAATTCTTCGGGAATATCTTTTTGTCCGCCAGTCAATCCGCCACCGTGAAACCAAATTATTGTCGGGAAATTCTTTATATTTTTTGGAACATAAATATCCAAAACACATCTTTCATTAATATAAGCATCTGATTTGTTAGTTTGCTCATCGTAATAATGAAGATTGGAAATAGTTTGATATTCCTGGGAAAAAAGTGGATATGAAATTATTGTGATAAAGAGAAAGATAAGAAACTTTTTCATTTTAAATATTTTGGAATTTAAAGATATGAATTTATAAAAAAACAGACTTTATGAAAAAGTCTGTTTGATAATTTATGATGAAATTTTTAATCTTAAATCTTCGTCAATTTAGCATATTTCAAGATCAGATTCTTCTCGCCTTCGTGTAAGAAAACAACTTTCGCTTTGATATTCTGCGGATCGGTTCCATCCAGGAATTTCACTTCACCGATTCCAAAACGGTCGTGTCTCACTTTATCTCCTACTTCAATATCCTGTGAAGAAGCTCCACTCGGATTAATGATTTTTGCTGTACTTACGGGCTTTAATTTTCTCGGCTCTGCAATCGGCTTATCATTTTCAGACTTAGAAATCGTTTTCTTTTCAATTTTTTTAAAGCTTTTCATTTCAGAAGGATGCTCATCAAAAATATTGGAAGTAATACCTGCATTGTTGATAAATCTTTTTTCGATCGCCGGATTTAAAAATTCAATATACTCTTCATTAACTTCACTTAAAAATCTTGAAGGTTCTGCATCTGTAATTTTACCCCATTGAAAACGGGAAACTGCATATGAGAAAAATGCCTGCTTTTCAGCTCTCGTTAATGCAACATAAAATAAACGTCTTTCTTCTTCCAAATCTTCTCTTGTCGCCGAACTCATGAAGCTCGGGAACAAATTTTCTTCCAAACCAACCAAATGAACGACTGGAAACTCCAGACCTTTTGAAAGGTGAATCGTCATCAAAGAAACCATATCTTCTTCATCATCTTTTCTTTGAGTGTCAGCAGAAAGTGCAATGTTTTCAAGAAAATTCGGTAAACTCGGGTCTCCATCTTCAATTTGCTGCTGCTCTTCGATGAAACCCTGCATTGAGTTCATCAATTCCTGAACGTTTTCTACTCTTGAAATTCCTTCCGGAGTTTGATCGTCTTTTAAAAATTTAATCAAACCGCTTCGCTTTGCCACTTCCATTGCAACACTGTAAGCTGTTTCTGTTTTAAGCAACACCTTAAATGCTTGGATCATTGACCAGAAATCGCTCAATTTAGTTAAAACGCCATTATTGAATTTCAATTGCGGAGCATACATTCCTAAATTGTCTAAAACTTTTGAAACCGGAATATTCTGCGAATCTGCAAAAACGATCAATTTATTTTGAGTCGTTTCACCAATTCCTCTTGTCGGATAATTGATGATTCTCATCAAAGCTTCAGAATCATTTTCATTGACTAAAAGGCGAAGATAGCCGATGAGATCTTTTACTTCCTTTCTTTGGTAGAAAGACAAACCTCCGTAAACTTTATATGGAATATTTTTACGCCTTAAAGAATCTTCGAATGCTCTAGTCTGAGAATTGGTACGGTATAAAATTGCAAAATCGCTGAATTTTTTCTGCTCTCTGTTTCTTAGTTCCCAAATATTTCCGGCTACGAAATTGGCTTCATCAGCATCAGAAAGTGAACGGTAAACCTTGATTTTTTCGCCTTCTTCATTTTCACTGAAAACATTTTTCTTAAACTGTTGCAGGTTTTTCGCAATCACAGCGTTAGCAGCATTCACAATATTTTGTGTCGAACGGTAATTTTGCTCCAATGAAACCGTCACTGCATCCGGATAATCTTTTTTAAAATTTAAAATATTGTAAATATTTGCACCACGGAAGGAATAAATCGACTGCGCATCGTCTCCTACCACACAAATATTTTCAAATTTTGAAGCTAAAGCTTTCACGATTAAATACTGAGAGTGATTCGTATCCTGGTACTCATCCACCAGAATATATCTGAATCTGTCCTGGTATTTTGCCAAAACTTCCGGAAATCTCGTTAACAATTCGTTGGTTTTCAACAATAGATCATCAAAATCCATTGAACCATTTTTGAAGCATGCTTCTACATATTTTTCATAAATTTTCCCGATAAATTTCATGTTGGCTTTTTCGTCAGCTTCTATTAATTCGGGATTGTTGTAATATGCTTTTACGGTAATCAGGTTATTTTTGTAATTGGAAATTCTTGCCTGAACTTTTTTAGGTTTATATAAATCTGCATCGATATTCATGTCTTTTAACACTTTTCTGATAACATTCAGAGCATCCTGCTGATCGTAAATCGTAAAGTTGGAAGGATAACCCAAGTAATGCGCTTCACTTCTCAGAATTCTTGCAAAAACCGAGTGAAAAGTTCCCATCCAAAGGCTTCTCGCATTGCTTTGACCCACCACTTTGGCGATACGTTCTTTCATTTCTTTTGCCGCTTTGTTGGTAAAGGTCAACGCCAGAATATTGAATGGATCTACGCCATTGGTAATCAAATGAGCGATACGCATCGTGAGCACACGCGTTTTTCCGGAACCGGCTCCTGCAAGTACCATCAGAGGTCCTTGTAAAGTGGTAACGGCTTCATATTGTGGTTCGTTGAGTCCTTTCAGATAATCCATACGGCAAAAAAAATTTGGGAACACAAAATTAGTGTATTATAAGGAGAATTCAAATTATCAATGTAAATGTTCAGAATTAGAATTTCAGTATAATTTCTTTAAAAATTTAAACAAAAAAATCAGCAAAAAAAATTCTGCTGATTGACTATATTGTAAGCTTTAAATTTATTTAGCGTAAGTTTTCAATCTGTCTACCATATCACCCAAATCGAAAGGTTTTGCAATAAAAGCATCTGCTCCTGCTTCTAGGGCTGATTGCTCTAATCCACGGCTCGCTGACATAATCAAAACCGGAATGTCTTTCAAATTTTCATCGGCTTTGATTTCTTTGCATATATCTCTTCCGTCTTCCCCGGAAAGCCACATATCCATTAAAATAACATTGGGTTTCGAATCTGCATTCAAAGTTTTCAGCATGTCTGAACCTTTATAAAATTTTTCAATCTCAAATCCTTCAAAATCCAGCATCATCTCTATCGAATCAACGATTGCAGGACTGTCGTCTACCACTAAAACTTTTGTTGCGTTAGGCATTTTGTTGTACTTTTTTACTTTTGGGGATTTCGAAGCAAAAATCAGACCCTTTTTCTTCGATTGATGACACGTAAATACGACCTCCTGTACGTTTGATGATCTCGGAAGATATATAAAGTCCCAAACCAAGTCCGGAAATTGTATGCTCTTTCGAACTGCTTACTCTGTAATATTGTTCAAACACCTTATTCTGTTTATCTTCGGGAATACCAATCCCGAAATCTCTAACGCAAAATTTGACATTGTTTCCGATCAGTTGAGTCGAAACGATCACTTCATCTGCATCGGGAGAATATTTTACAGCGTTACTTATAAGATTGCTCATGACTTGCGAGATCCGATGTCGGTCAGCAAAAACATTTCCTACCTCGGAATGATGAAAAGTGATTTTGTGTCTTGCAGTCATTTGCTGTTCGACAACAATCTCTTCTGCCAATTGATCGAAATCAAATTCAGATTCATTGAGCTGAATCTTTCCGTTCTGAATTTTTGTTACATCAAGCAAATCGCTGATCAGATTGGTCAGCAAATCAATCTGGTCATCCATTCTTCGGGCAACCTGTGCATTTTTGAGATCATTTTGTCTGACAAGATTTTTCTCGATAAACTGAGTATAAATTTTTAAACTCGTCAAAGGCGTTTTCAGTTCATGACTTGCAATTCCGAGAAAATTATCTTTCTGTGTCTGCAATTGTTTAAAATCATCAATATCGGTAAAAGTTCCGATCCACTGTTTGATGTTTCCGTTTTCATCATATGCGGGAACTGCCCTTCCCAAAAACCAGCGGTATACTTCAGGATGATCTGGATCTAAAAACTGATACTCCATTTCGAAAGATTTTCTCGTTCTCAGGCTTTCTTCCCAAACCACCATGACTTTCTCATAAACTTCAGGATTGATAATTCTTTTGATACCATCTGCCGGATCTTCATCTCTTTCAAAGCCTGTATATCTGTACCAGTTGTCATTCATATAGGTTATCTTGCCATCTTTGTCACAAGTCCATACGAACTGAGGCATAGAATCGGCGAGATCTCTGAACTTTTCTTCCCTTTCCTGAATTTCCTTTCTTGCACGAACCAAATCTGTAATATCAACCGCTACATTATAAATGGCATAGACTTCACCTTTTTGATTTTTTAAAGGCTTGTATGAAAAGTTGAAATAATACGTCTGAAGTTTTCCGTCAACTACCAAATCTACACGATCTTCTGTTGCAGTATAAGTTTTTCCGGTTTTAAAAATATCTTTAAGAATACCTATAAACGGCTGCCCTTCGAGCTCGGGCAAAGCATCTTCAAGTTTCATTCCTATCACAGAAGCATCTTTCCCCCATGTTTTGAGCATAAGGTCATTCGCAAGTTCTATATAAAGATCTTCTGAACGATAAATTGCCGTAGAATAGTCTGAGTTTTTTATTAAATCTTCAAAACGGTATTCACTTTCTTTCAACTTCCGTTCAGATATGACCTGATCTGTCATCTCTGTAGCAACTACACTTACCCCGATAATTTTTTTATCATCATTATAAACCGGCGAATAAATAAAGTCGAAAAAATGTTCTTCCAGATTCCCGAATTTTTCTAAAAAAATGGAAAGCTTATTACCTTTAAAAATTTCTCCTTTATGATATACATTTTCGAAGATTTCCACGAAACCCTGAGACTTGATTTCCGGAAGAACCTCAAACAGCGGCTTGCCAACAACGGAGGCATCTCTTCCCCAAAGCTCTATAATCTGAGGATTGGCATTCTCTATGATAAGATCATCACCTATCAGCAAACACATTGCTACAGGAGCTTGGCTGAATAAAGTGATCAATGATTCCTGTGAAACATTCTGCTCTAAAAAACTTTTCATGAAGTCTGTGTAATTGCGATTTAAAATTAATTCTAAAAATGAAAGAATTTTATGATTGAAATCAAATTCAGATTCCAACTTTTAAAACTACAAAATTTTCTTAAAAATCTGTAACATTTAATGTATTTTTGGCACTAATTGACAAAACAATTTCTATTTATGAAAAAACGACTTCTTAGTGCTGCAGCAGCTGCTTTTTTTGGAGTAATGCTAAATGCACAACAAATCAAATTCGAAGAGTATGATTTACCAAACGGTTTACACGTAATTCTTCATCAGGATAATTCTGCACCGGTAGTTACAACAGGGGTAATGTATCACGTCGGAGCAAAAGACGAGGTAATAGGAAGAACTGGTTTTGCTCACTTTTTTGAGCACCTTTTATTTGAAGGAACTCCAAATATCAAAAGAGGAGAATGGTTTAAAATTGTATCTTCCAACGGAGGACAAAACAACGCAAACACTACAAACGACAGAACGTATTACTATGAAACTTTCCCGTCAAACAACGAGCAGTTGGGGCTTTGGATGGAAGCTGAAAGATTACGCCATGCGGAAATTAACCAAATCGGTGTAGACACACAAAGAGAGGTTGTAAAAGAAGAAAAAAGATTGAGAATGGATAACCAGCCTTACGGAAATCTTTTCACAACAGTACAGAAAAACCTTTTCACCAATCACCCTTACAACTGGCCTACAATTGGCTCTATGGAAGATCTGAACGGTGCTAAATTAGAAGAATTCAAAGCTTTTTATAAAAAATATTACGTTCCGAACAACGCAACTTTGGTTGTAGCAGGAGACATCAAACCTGAGCAGACTAAAAAATGGATTCAGGAATATTATGGTGGAATTCCTAAAGGAACTGTTTATCCTAAAAACTTCCCGAAGGACGCTCCTATCACTCAGGAAAAAGAAGTAACAGCTACAGATCCGAACATTCAGCTTCCTGCTTATGTTTTCGCATACAGAACTCCGGCTAACAAAGAAAAAGATGCTTATATTCTTGATATGCTTTCTTCTTACTTAAGCAGCGGAAAATCTTCAGTTTTATACAAAAAATTAGTAGATCAGGAGAAAAAAGCGCTTCAGGTACAGGCTTTCAACCAAGGTCTTGAAGATTACGGTATTTTTGCATTCTTTGCGATCCCGATGGGAGCTACAACGAAGCAGACTTTGCAGGCAGATATTGATGCTGAAATCAAAAAACTTCAGACAACATTAATTTCTCAGGAAGATTATCAAAAACTTCAGAATCAGTTTGAAAACCAGTTTGTAAATGCAAACTCAAGCATTCAGGGAATTGCTGCTTCATTGGCAACAAACCACGTGTTGATGGGAGATACCAATTTGATCAATAAAGAAATTGACATCTACAGATCGATCACTAAGCAAGATCTTCAAAATGCTGCTAAAAAGTATCTTAATCCTAACCAAAGAGTAATCATTAATTACGTTCCTGAAAAAAAATAATCATTGAATAGATTATTAGATATTAGATTTCAGATAAAAGACTTTTCAACCCGTTTTTTATTAATCTCAATAAAATGATCAATTTAAATAAAGGATTATTAAAATTAAATTTTTACAAATGAAAAAGCAATTAACATATATAGCAGTAGCATTTTTATTCACAGGAATGCTTTCTGCACAAAAAATTGACCTTAATGCAATGCCGAAACCGGGACCAACTCCTGTGATCAACATTGCCCAGCCAAAAACTTTTCAGCTTAAAAACGGCTTGACCGTAATGGTGGTTGAAAACAACAAATTACCAAGAGTAAACATGAGCCTTTCTATGGACAGACAACCTTATTTCGAAGGTGATGTTGTAGGAGTAAGCGAGATCATGGCAGATCAGCTTGGTAACGGAACAACGACTTTAAGCAAAGACGAATTCAACAAAAAAATAGATTTCTTAGGAGCAAACTTAGGTTTTAATACCGGAGGAGCCTCTTCTAATTCACTTTCAAAATATTTCCCTGAAGTTTTAGGTTTGATGGCAGATGCGATTATCAATCCTAAATTTTCTGCTGACGAAATTCAAAAATCAAAAGAAAGATCTATTGAAGGAATTAAAAGTGAAGAAAAAAACGCTTCTGCTATCGCTTCAAGAGTTTCTAACGCTTTGATCTACGGAAAAAATACTTCAAGAGGAGAATTTGAAACGGTAGAATCTGTAAACAAAATTCAATTAGCTGACGTTCAGAATATTTACAAAAAATACTACGCTCCGGATAATGCATATTTGGTAATCGTAGGTGATGTGAAATTTGATAAGGTAAAACCATTGGTTGAAAAAGCATTCAGCAACTGGAAAAAAGCCAACACAACTTTCGCACCTCTTGAACCTGCTTCTAACGTTGCTAAGACAGAGATCAACGTAGTAGATGTACCTTCTGCAGTGCAATCTGTAGTTTCAGTAGGAAATATCAACACGTTGAAAATGAAAGACTCTAATTACTTCCCTGCTACAATTGCCAATTATATTCTTGGTGGTGGTGGTGAAGCCAGGCTTTTCATGAATCTTCGTGAGAAAAACGGATTTACTTATGGTGCATATTCAAGCATGAACGCAAGCAAATATTCTCCTGATTTCTCAGCAGAAGCAAGCGTAAGAAATGAAGTAACCGACAAAGCAGTAAAAGAATTCATGAATGAAATCAACGGAATTTCTACTGTGAAAGCTGACGAATTGGCAAACGCAAAAGCTAAATTAAAAGGAAGCTTCATCATGTCACTAGAACAGCCTGCAACCATCGCAAGATTTGCAGTAAGTCAAAAAGTGAATGATCTTCCTGCTGATTTTTATACAAATTACTTAAAATCAATTGATAAAGTAACTGCTGCAGATGTTTCAAACGCTGTAAAAGCTACTGTTTTACCAAACCAAAGCAGAATTTTCATCGCTGGTAAAGCGTCTGATATATCTGAAGGTTTAGAAAAATTAGGTTATCCTGTAAAATATTACGATACGGATGCAAATCCTGTTGCAAAACCAACTACTCAGAAAGTTGATGCAAGCGTAACGGTTGCTTCTGTTGTAGATAAATACATTACAGCAATCGGTGGAAAAGCAAACTTAGCTAAAGTTTCTTCTTACACGATGACAGCTTCAATGTCTATGCAAGGTCAAACTATTGATTTTAAAACGACAAAAGCTCAGGGAGGGAAAGAACTTCAAATTGTCTCAATGGGAGCAATGACTCTTCAGAAACAAATGTTTGACGGTAAAACTGGATATTCTGAGCAACAAGGACAGAAAGTTCAGATGACAAAAGAAGAAATCGCTGACAACCTGAAAAATACTGAACTTTTTGAAGAGTTAGGTTTTGCTAAATCTGCTGATTACAAATTAGCCGGAATTGAGAAAATTGGCGGAGAAGATTCTTATGCAATCAAAACTACCGACAAAACTTATTATTACAGTGTAAAAACTGGTCTTAAAACCGGAGAAACTGAAACTGTAAAAGCTCAAGGTCAGGAAATGACAGTTCCTACTGTGTATTCTAATTACAAAGATGTTGCAGGTGTGAAAATGCCTTACACAATCACTGTAAATCAGATGGGTATGGATATGACAATGAACGTAAAATCTTATGAAGTAAATCAGGCAAAAGACACTGATTTCAAATAAGAAATACACATATCATAAAAAAGCGGCGACAATTGTTGCCGCTTTTTGTTTTTAGTGAAATCTTTATTTTGCGGTTCTGTAAAAAAACATTAAATTTGCCCATTCAAAAAGATATTAGAATTAATGGATACTATATTTACACTATTGATGGTTCTTATTATGATTGCCAGCATTTTATTGGTAATCGTTGTTATGGCTCAAAACCCTAAAGGAGGCGGCCTTTCAAGTACATTCGGAGGTGCATCTTCTGCACAGTTTGGAGTACAGAGAACTAACGACTTTATGGAGAAGTCTACATGGACTTTAGGAGCGGTAATCATCGTTCTAATCTTAATCAGCGTAGTTGTTACAGGGAAACCTAAACAGGCTGCACCGGTAATTCCAACAGGTCCTACAAAAACTGAAGCTCCTGCTAAACAAACAGCACCTGCTTCTAAAACTACAGCTCCGGTAAATGTTCCGGCTACCAAATAAGAAATTATTTTTCAAGATAAAACAAAAGCAACTCAATCAATTGAGTTGCTTTTTTATTTGAGTTTGATAAGCTCTATTTTGTGTCTTAATCTTAAACCTGCTTTCAGAAATGAATATTGCAAGGGTTTTGCTTCACGGTAATATTTATCTATAAAAATCTGCATCGCTCCGTAAAATCTTTCGAGGTAAACTTCATCTTTTATGGTGCTTTCGCCTTTGTGATGTAAGATTGACACTTTGCCGTAATAATAATTCTGATAGCCATTTTTCAATAAAGTATAGCACAAATCGATGTCTTCACCATACATGAAATACTTTTCATCAAGTCCGCCTACTTTCTGATAAATTTCTTTTTTAACAAGAAAAAAAGCACCTGTGATGACTTCAATTTCTGCAATCTCAAATTCATCAACATCATTTCGATAATATGATTTTGAATTTTTCTTTTTAAAATTAGTAAACAGTTTTTCAAAAGAATTAAACATATCGGGAACTGAACGTTTGCTTTCAGGTAAAAAATTTCCGTTGGCATCGTGCATTCTTACACCAAGACAGCCGAAATTGTTTTTAGAATCAGCAAAATTTAAAATTTCATTTAAATAAAAACCTTCCAGTTCTGTATCGGGATTTAGGATCAAAAGATATTCTCCTTCTGCAGTTTGTATTGCTTTATTATTGGCTTTGGCAAAGCCTTCATTTTTTTCGGATGCAATAAATTTCACGTTTGGAAATTCCGGAATGAGATCACCCCACGAAGTGTCGGTAGATTTGTTATCAATCACAATAACTTCATAATCGGTTTCCTCTGCATATTTCTGAATAGAAAGAAGACAGTTTCTCAGGAGCTGAGTCACATTATAATTAACGATGATGATCGAAAGTTTCTGAGTCATTTTTAATCCTTTTCGTTATATGGAAGCCTGTTGGTGATTGATCTTCCGAGAGAAATTTCGTCAGCATATTCCAATTCGTCGCCTACAGAAATTCCTCTTGCAATACTCGAAAACTGAATGCCTGAATTCTTGAATTTCTTGTAAATGTAATAAGCAGTAGTATCACCTTCCATCGTTGCACTCAGAGCAAAAATAAATTCTTTGGCATGACCTTGCTGTAACTTCTTTTCGATACTTGGAATATTCAACTGATGAGGTCCTACTCCTTCCATCGGAGAAATTTTTCCGCCCAAAATCAAATATTTCCCTCTGTATTTTCCTGTATTTTCTATAGCAATAACGTCACGTACATCTTCAACGATACAAATCAGTTCATCACTGCGTTTATCGTTGCTGCAGATTTCGCAAATATCAAAATCGGAAAAGTTGTGGCATTCTTTGCAGTATTTGATTTCATTCACCAGATTGATGATAGAAGTCCCTAAACTTGTCGCTCTTGAATTGGGTTGTTTAAGTAAATGAAGTGCTAAACGCAAAGCCGTTTTCCTGCCAATACCCGGAAGTCCGGAGATTTCTTCAACTGCTTTTGCCAATACTTTACTTGGATAATCCATAAGGCAAAAATAAGAATTATAGTTGAGAGTTTTGAGATCGAAATATGTAGAAACAATACATTTTGATTTCAATTTTTCTTTTTAATTCTTTAATGTTTTCATCTTTAAATTATATAAAACCGTTATCTTTGATCAGCAAAATATTAAACAGAAAAAAATAAACTTAATGGCACTTAACAACCTCAATTATCCTCTGGATTTCAAATTCAAAATCACCACTTTAGCCAGCGACTTCAACATTACAGACAGACAAGGAAGCTCTGTAGCATATGTTCGTCAAAAAATGTTTAAACTGAAAGAAGACGTGATTGTTTTCAATGACGAAAGCAAAACCAAAGAGCTTTTCAGAATTCAGGCAAATCAATGGATTGATTTTAATGCCTCTTATTCTATTAAAGACACCATCGGAAAAAACTTCGGGAGATTAGCCAGAAAAGGAATGCGTTCTATCTGGAAATCGACTTATGATGTTTTGGATGAAGCTGATCAGGCTAAATTTACAATTACTGAAGACAATGCCTGGGTAAAATTTTTCGACGGAATGGTTGGTGAAATTCCGATTATCGGAATGTTTACAGGATATTTTTTAAATCCGACTTACACAGTAAAAGGCATTGATGGCAAAGAATATTTTAAGCTAAAAAAAATGCCGTCGATGTTTGGAAGAAGATTCCAGCTTGACAGACTTATTGATATTGATGACGAGGACGAAAGTTTGGTAGTTTTATCTTTATTAATGATGGTTCTGCTTGAGAGAGCAAGAGGATAAGCACAAAGTAAAGCGTTCAATTTTAAATAAATTTCAACAGATGAAATATCTTATTATCTTCTTTTCAGCATTATTATTAGTAGCCTGTAAGAAGGAGAAAGAAAACGTCTCAAATACAACTCCGACTGATTCTCTGAAAGTAGTAAAGGATTCTGTAAAAACAGATTCTACATCTGCAAATGTTTTGGTTGATGTATTTCCTTTTCCGAAAGAGATCAAAGAATGCTCTTGTTATTTTGCTAAGAACAAAGCAGATTTTGAAAACGAAAAATACATTTACGCCGATGATGCAGGAAAAACAGCTTACATGAAATTAGATGGTAAAAGACTCGCAATGAACCTCTTGTCATCAAGCGATATGGAAGCAGATGAAGAACTCACCAAAGAAATTGAAAATGAGAATTATAAAATTTCTGTAAAGGGCAAAAAAATAAAAAACGAAGAAGTGCTACTGTTTGAAGGAACACTTACTATTACAAAACCCGATGGCAGTGTTATCACAATGCCGATTTACGGTGAATGCGGATGCTAAACAGTTTCTAGCTTGCTTCTAACAAAAATAATGCTCCTGAATTTCGGGAGCATTTTTAATTTCGTAATTTTGATAAAAATAAATTTTATGGAACTATCAAACATAGAACCGCAGATCATTTGGAAGAATTTTTCCAAGCTGAATGCTGTTCCAAGACCATCAAAAAAGGAAGAAAAAGTAATTGCTTTTATCAAAGAATTTGGTGAAAATTTAGGTTTAGAAACTACGGTGGATGAAGTGGGAAATGTAATCATTAAAAAACCTGCAACCGCAGGAATGGAAAACCGTAAGTCGATTGTTCTGCAGTCGCATCTTGATATGGTTTGCCAGAAAAATAACGATGTAAATTTTGATTTTGAAACAGAAGGAATCAAAATGGAAATCGACGGAGACTGGGTAAAAGCAAAAGGTACAACTTTGGGTGCCGACAACGGTTTGGGAGTTGCCACAATCATGTCAATTCTTGAAAGTTCAGACATTCCTCATCCAGATCTGGAAGCTCTTTTCACCATCGATGAAGAAACAGGAATGACAGGAGCTTTAGGTTTAAAACCGGGACAGTTGACCGGACAAATCCTTTTAAATTTAGATACAGAAGAAGATGACGAAATCGACATCGGGTGTGCAGGTGGAATTGATGTAACAATAAGCCAATCATATGCTACAGAAACATCGAAAGGGCAAATCGTAAGAATCGAAGTAAAAGGTTTGCAAGGCGGACATTCCGGAATGGATATTCATAAAGGTTTTGGAAATGCCAATATAATCTTAGGGAGAATTCTTTATAAAGGTCTGGAAAATCAAAATATTCAGCTGATTTCTGTGGATGGCGGAAGCTTGAGAAATGCGATCCCGAGAGAATCTGTAGCACTTATTTCTGTAAGAAATGCCAATGAATTTATCGAGCAGGTAAGTAATGGGCTTAAAAAAGAAATTTTAGAAGAATTTGCTTCGATTGAAGCGGGACTTCAGATCAATATTGAAAACTCTACAAATTCTGAAAAGGCAATTTCTGAAGAAGATTCAAAGAAAATCATTTTGGTTTTAAAATCTCTTCACAATGGTGTTTACAGAATGAGCCCTGATGTAGAAAATCTTGTGGAGTCTTCCAATAATGTCGCAAGAGTAGAATTAAAAGGCGGGAATCTTAGAATTTTAAATCTTTCAAGATCATCCGTTGATTCATCAAAAGATTCTGTTTCGGAGCAATTGAAATCAGTTTCAGAATTGGCAGGAATGAATGTAGAATTCAGCGGGTCATATCCAGGCTGGAAACCAAAACCAGGTTCTGAAATTGTACTGCTGATGGAGAAGATCTATACAGAAAAATTCACAGAAAAGCCTCATGTTGTAGCTTGTCACGCAGGTTTGGAATGTGGTATCATCGGAGCCAACTATCCCGAAATGGAAATGGTAAGTTTTGGACCTACTATTAGAGGAGCTCACTCTCCTGATGAAAAGGCAAACATCCCTTCAGCACAGAAATTCTGGGCTTTTCTGAAAGATATTCTAGCGAATATTCCACAAAAATAAAAGAATAAAATATCCAAAGTCTTTTGATTTTGGATATTTTAATTAAATGATCCTATTTCATAAAATTACACTTGCTTAGATTCCTCCGGAATGACAAACATTGTGATAATTAGTAAAATCATTTGAGATATTTGTGTTTTTAAATACCAAAAAATTAAAATAATGAAAAGTATTACCGTATTCTGCGGATCGAGTTTTGGCTCGGAAGACATTTATAAAGAACAGGCAACTTTACTCGGACAGACTTTAGCCAAACAAAATATACAACTCGTTTATGGAGGTGCCAATGTCGGATTGATGGGTGCAGTTGCAGACGGGGTTTTATCTGAAGGCGGAAAAGCGATCGGCGTTCTTCCACACTTTTTACAATCAAAAGAAATTGCACATAAAGATCTTACAGAACTCATTCTCGTAGAAACCATGCACGAAAGAAAAACCAAGATGAACGACCTCTGCGACGGTGTAATTGTTCTTCCGGGCGGTTACGGAACTTTGGAAGAATTTTTCGAAATGATTACCTGGGCACAGCTCGGACTCCATAAAAAACCTATTGCTATTCTGAATATCAACGGATTTTATGATGATTTGATTAAAATGGTTCAGATAATGGTTGACAAAGGATTTTTAAAACAGATCAATCAGGAAATGCTTTTGGTGAGTGATACTATTGATGGGGTTTTAGAAAAAATGAGAAATTATAAAGCTCCGACGGTTGGGAAGTGGATTTCTAAGGAGGATGTTTAAATCCTTTATCTTTTAATAATAAGTATTTGACTTTTACAATTCATTTCCTTAATAAAAACTCAACTATGAAATATATTTTTACAGAAACAATTGAAAACTACTTAAATGAAAAGAAGAAAAATTATGGTAATACAAACTTCGCAATTAAATTTAAAGATGGTTTTCTAAAATCCATTGAAAGCAATATTTTAAATTCAAATCAATATAAAATAAAATCTTCCGTTGGCGGTGGTAATTGGGCAAATATTCCTTGATTGCTATTTTTGATAAGTTAGTAACTACTACCGCACAAAATGGCTATTATCCTGTTTTTCTTTTCAGAGAAGATATGACAGGTTTCTATCTATCTTTAAATCAAGGTGTTACTGAAATTTCTAAAACATACAAAAAAAGAAAAAAAGACGTTTTACAAATTAGATCTGAAAATTATCGAGCAAAAATAACTGTTAAGAATGATTTTAATTTAAAAAAAATTGATTTAAAACTTTCAAATAACCAACTACCAGCAAAATTGTATGAATATGGTAATATATATGCTAAATTTTATGATAGTAAAACTATTCCTGAATCTGATACTTTAATTAATGATTTAAATTATTTTTTAAGTATTTATCAAGAATTAATTTATAATGATAATGAAGAAATTAATGACATCTCGTCTAATAAAGTATTAGAGCACAAAAAATTAAAATATCATTATAGAATTGAAAGAAATCAGAGTATATCTAATAAAGTAAAAAAGATAAAAGGATATGTATGTGAAGCTTGTAATTTTGATTTTACAAATAAATATGGAGATCTTGGTCATGAATTTGTGGAAGTTCACCATTTAATTCCAATTTCTAGTTTAGATCCTGGTGAAGTTGAAATGGATTTAGTTACTGACTTCGCCACTTTATGTAGTAATTGTCACAGGATGATACACAGACTTGAAGATCCAAGTAAATTAGAAGAGCTAAAGCAATTAATAAAAAATGAATAAGATTAATATAAAAAAATAGAACTCCCGAAAATTGTTTTTTCGGGAGTTTATATTTTAAAGCTAAAAATTTCCTAAGGATAAGGAGCAATCGCCACCTCAAGACCTTCCATCGCATCTGCAATGTGAAGCTGACAACCCAATCTGCTGTTTGGCTCTACATGGAATGCTTCACCAAGCATAGCATCTTCCTCATCGCCCATTGGTTCAAGTCCCGGATCTTTAATGACGTAAACCTGACATGAGGCGCACATTGCCATTCCGCCGCAAACTCCGATGGTTCCTTCCTCTGCCAATTCGTACGAACGGATAATTTCCATCAGGTTCATTGACATATCTGTAGGAGCTACGATATCGTGGGTTAAACCTTCCCTGTCAGTAATTCTTATATTTATATCACTCATTTTTCTTGATGTTGTTAGTTGTTGGTAATTTGAAAAAATTTGCTGTAAACCGACAACCAAAATCCAAAAACTAAATTAATCTATTTTCTTCACAACCGCTTTCTCAGCTTCCTTACGGCTTCCGTCGAAACCGTCTACTCCACTTACTGTGGTATATTTTAAAACGTATTTTTTACCCGGATTTAATCTGTTATAAACACTTTGACACATTAAAGTCGCCTCATGGAAGCCACACAGAATCAACTTTAGTTTCCCTGGATAGGTGTTAATATCACCGATTGCATAGATTCCTTCGATATTGGTCTGATAATCTAAAGCGTTGTTGACAACAATGGCATTTTTCTCAATATTCAGTCCCCACTGAGCAATTTCTCCCAACTTAGGAGTCAACCCGAATAATGGAATAAAGTAATCTGTTTCAATATCAAAAGCTTCCTGACCGTCAACCTGAACTGTGATTGCCTCCACTTTTCCGTCCCCTTTTATAGCAGTAACTTCTGCAGGAGTAATTAATTTAATTTTCCCCTGATTTTTCAGATCCTGAACTTTTTCTACAGAATCCAAAGCTCCTCTGAACTCATTTCTTCTGTGAATTAATGTCACTTCACTTGCAACATTTGATAAGAAAACGCTCCAGTCAAGTGCAGAATCTCCGCCTCCCGCAATTACAACTTTTTTGTTTCTGAAATGTTCCGGCTCTTTTACGAAATATTCAAGACCTTTTTCTTCATAATCAGCAACATTCTCCATTGTTGGTTTTCTTGGTTCAAAAGTTCCCAATCCTCCTGCAATTGCAATCGCTTTACATCTGTGAACCGTTCCTTTGTTGGTGACAACTTCAAACCATTCATCATCCACTTTAGTATAAGAAACTGCAGTTTCCCCTAAAGTAAAACCAGGTTGAAACTGTTTAATCTGTTCCATTAAATTATCTACCAATTCACCTGCATTTACAGACGGATAACCAGGAATATCGAAAATAGGCTTCTTAGGATACAACTCTGCCAATTGTCCTCCAGGTTGAGGAAGAGCATCGATGATATGGCATTTCATTTTAAGCAAACCTGCTTCAAATACAGCAAAAAGTCCCGTTGGTCCCGCCCCAATAATCAATATGTCTGTCGTTATCATAATATAAAGATAATTTAATTGTATGTAGCTGCAAATTTACTAATTTTAATGCGAAGCATATTTAATTGAACTTAAATAAAAAACTGAGATTTATCAAATTCCCTACCTTTAAAACCTGCATTTTAATTGGCAGTGTTTTTGTAAAAATTTAAATTATGAAGAAATTATTTTATATAGCAGCGATATTTGTTTTCTTTTCAGGTAAAAGCCAGATCACAAATATTAATGATGGAGAATCTTTAACACTCCGAATTCACTACGGTTTTCTGACCGCAGGATCGGCAAACCTTACAGCAAAGAAAACCAACTATAAAGGCGTTCCTCACTTATATGTAAAAGGGACAGGACAGACAACCGGTGCAGTGAAAGCTTTTTTTAAAGTGGAAGATTTATATGAAAGCTACATCAATATGCAGACAGAGCTGCCAAGTTACTATGTAAGAAACGTAAAAGAAGGAAGCTATTCTCAACATTTGCAGACCGTTTTCAATCACGACAACAATACTTTGGTTTTAACGGATAAAAAAACACCTGCAAATGGTTCCAAAACCATAAAATCTGTAAAAGGTGTTCAGGATATGCTTTCATGCTTTTATTTTTTAAGAAGTAAAACTCCCGCAGAACTGAAGACCGGTACTGTTTTTAATATGAATGTGTGGATTGATGATGAGATGTTTCCTTTTCAGCTTAAAGTAATAGGAACTGAAAATTTAAAGACAAAATTCGGAACTATCAATGCTCTGAAAATTATTCCATCTGTAAAAAGCGGAAGAGTGTTTAAACAGAAAGAGGGTGTTACAATGTGGGTATCAAATGATGCAAACCATATTCCGCTGTTGCTGAAAGCTGAATTGGCTGTAGGCTCTTTAAAAGCAAGTATTGATAATTATAAAAATGTAAAATATCCTTTGAAATTTGTAAAATAATTGCAATTATAATTTAAATAAAACTTGATAAAAAAACAGAGCGGCTTCTTTGCAGAAGCCGCTCTTAAAATATTAAGGTTAATTATAGTAAAGTTTATTATTTGACAATCATTGAAAATTTGAATAAAAAATTCAGCTATCTGAATTTCTCCTGTATCTGTCACAGAGCATAAGAGCTCTGCGACTATACTAAGGATTACAACAGTTGTGTTTTTAGAATCTTCTAAATCATTTAGGGTTTGAGTATGATTTACAAAGCCTTTCAACTCTTGTAAAACAGCACTCTGTATTTTTCATTTGTGTTTCTACCTCCCCAAATTAAAATTCTACAGTTTCAATATTAATTTTTTTTCAAAATATCATTATGTTTATGAAAGATTAAATAGTAACATTTATCTTGAGACAAAAATACTAACATATCACTATATGATTACTTAAAATCATATAGATAAATGTCGCATTGATTGTAGATATTTATCTACAAAATTTAAAATGATTATTTGAATTAAGAAAAAATTCAGATAGGAACTTTAATGATGTTCTTTAACTAATTCAATCAGTTCCACAATATTTTCAACTTTCAATTTTTCGAATATGCGTTTTTTGATTGTACTTACGGTATTTTGTTTAAGATCAAGAAGGTTGGCAATTTCAAGGTTTCCATAACCTTTAGCATACAGCTCTGCAATCTGTAATTCTCTTTCTGCTAGAACAGACAGGGGATTAATAAGTTTTTGATCTCTAAAAGAATTCATCAGTAAAGCCTGGGTTGCAGCAGAAATATACTCTCCTTCTTCTTTTATTTTGAGAATAGCCCTTTTTATCTCTTCTTCTTCACTCAACTTACTTAGAAAGCCGTTTGCTCCGGCGTTGATGAATTTAAGAGAATGCGTACTTTCATCAATTCCTGTAAAAATAAGGATTTTCGTTCCCGAACGTATTTTTTTTATTTCCGGCAGAATATTAAGACTATTTCCATCAGGAAAATGAGCATCAATAATGGCAATATCAATGGGGTTTATTTTTATTATTTCCAGTGTCTGCTGTAGATTGGAAGCATGAAAAACTACATGCTCCAAAAACAAATCTTCCAATAGAAATGCAACTCCCTGTCTTATGAGGCTGTGATCATCCGCAAGAAGAAAGTTGACAGAAGTGCTATCTAAATGATTCATTTATTGATCTTTAAATTAAGAGAAAAAGAAACAGTTGTTCCTTCATTGAACTCACTTTCAACCGAAATATTGCCTGAGTATAGTTCCACAAGTTCTTTACACAGGCTCAAACCAAGACCTGCACCCAGATTTTCAACCTCATCAGAAATAACTCCCTGATAATAAGGTTCAAATATTTTTTCTAGATCTGATTTTGAAATCCCAACACCTGAGTCTGTAATATTCGTTACCAAAGCAACCGTATTTTCATCAACAGGTTCTGCTGAAGTTCTTACGGTAATCTCTCCGTTTTCTGTAAATTTATTAGCATTACCAAGAATATTCATAAAAAGCTGATTGATTTTTGTGTTGTCAGAATACACTACAAGATTCGGATTGATGTTTTTATGAATGATAAATTTGTTATTTCTTGTCTGAATATAAGGTTCTATTGAGTTTAAAATTGAATCAATCTCGTTGCTAAGATTAAAAACGACAGGGATTAATTTATTTTCAACATGCTGATTTTTGGTATATTCAAGAATCTGATTCGCCTGCATCAACAAAGTATTATTGGTAAAGCTTATTGACTTTAAATATTCTTTAATGCTTTCATCAGTAGTTTTCTTATTAATTCTGTTGATGAAAATTCCGATGATTTTCAATGGTGACCTCAGTTCGTGGCTCAACATCCCAAGAATTCTGTTTTTGAAATTTAAATTTTCTTTGATCTGTCTGTTCGCAGCATTCAGTTTTCTTTCATAAATAAATGCTATTCTCGTAAAATACATGATCAATATAGAAACGATGAACATCAGAATCATTAGTCCCAAAACCAGATACATCCTGATGGTATTACTTTCCGAATTTTGGTCTGCATATTCTTTTTCAAGATCAGCTTTAGAATCTTTCACGGCAAATTCATAAACATTCATCAATTCATTACTGTAGACCAAAAGATGATTAAAAGTTGTATAAAGATTGGTACTGTTGGTGTTGCTATTATTTTGCTTTTTGATAATATTATATTGTATCTTCTTAACTTCCTTAGAATAATGATTATTAACCAGATTCATCACACTGTCTAATTCCGTCTTCATCCTTGTAGCCATGGGTGTTGTACCGTTTTTCACAGTTACAACTATACTGTCTTTTCGTACGTTTTCTTTTCCTGCGATTGCATCTCCCAAACGTCCGAATAATCCTTTCTTTTTTATAGTATCTGTGTAAGTCTTTTTCTGTACTTCAAATTTATCAAAGTTAAAATCGTACTCAAATCTTTTGAGTTTGGGCATCTGATCACGGATTTTGAGATTTGAATTTGTTGATAATTGAGAAGTCGAATCAACAAGAAGCTTTAAATTCTTCACTTCTAAAGTATCTTTTTTAAGTGATATCAGAATATTTTTCAGTTTCGGATTTTTATATCTGAAATGATTGATACTGTCTAATTTTTTTGTAAGTCTGTTTATAGAATTAAAGTAAGATTTTAAATATTCATCATCATTGCTGATTACATATTTCTGAAAAAAAACCTGTGCATTCACAAGTTCTTTTTTCGAGGCATCTGTAAGATTCTCAAGTTGACGAAGTTCTTTTAACTGGTTTTCGATAAAAGTTAAATTTCTCCGGCTGACAAACTCGTTATAAAAAAAACCTGCTATGGTAATCTGTATTAATAAAATACATGAAATAAGAGAATAAAGAACAATTTTTCTCAACCTAAAATTCAACGTCTTTTTAAACATTCTTTGTGTAAATTATTCTTATAAAAGTAATAAAAAATTCCTGTAAAAAATCATTTTACAGGAATTCTATTTATTTAATTATAAATTGATTATAATGTCTTAAATTGTTCTAGTGTTCTTTTATCATTTTCGAAGAACATCCTGATATCGCTCATTTGGTAAAGAAGCATCGTAATTCTCTCAATACCCATTCCGAAAGCATAACCGGAATATTTTTCAGAATCTATATTTACGTTTTTTAAAACTGCGGGGTCTACCATTCCGCAACCCATAATTTCAAGCCATCCTGTTCCTTTTGTAATTCTGTAATCTGTCTCAGAATTTAGTCCCCAATACACATCAATCTCTGCACTTGGCTCTGTAAAAGGAAAATATGAAGGTCTCATTCTGATTTTTGACTTCCCGAAAAGCTCTGTTGTAAAAAACTGAATCGTCTGTTTCAAATCTGCAAAACTTACCTTTTCATCAATATACAAACCTTCGATCTGATGGAAAATACAGTGCGAACGAGAAGAAACTGCTTCGTTTCTGAAAACTCTTCCCGGAGACAAAATTCTGATCGGCGGCTGGTTTTCTTCCATATAACGGATCTGAACCGAAGAAGTATGTGTTCTTAAAAGAATATCAGGATTCTGCTCGATAAAAAAAGTATCCTGCATATCTCTTGCCGGGTGATATTCCGGTAAATTAAGTGCCGTAAAATTATGCCAGTCATCTTCAATCTCTGGTCCGTCTGCAACAGCAAAACCGATCGATTTAAAAATATCGATAATTCTGTTTTTTACTAAATTGATCGGATGTCTTGATCCTAAATCTAACGGAAAAGCAGGTCTTGTAAGATCTTCTTTTTCAAGAACAACAGAAGACTCGGAAGAGTTTTTAAAATCCTCCAGTTTTGCTGCAACAGCCTGTTTCAAAGAATTGATCTTTTGTCCGAAATCTTTTTTCTGATCGTTGGGAATGGTTTTTAATGTTTCATAAAAATCATTTAAAACTCCTTTTTTACCATTATACTTGATTCGGAAATTTTCAATTTCATCTTTGGATGTTGCGCTGAAGTTGTTTACTTCGATCAGTAATTCTTCTATCTTTTCTGTCATTATATTAACCCTTTCAAAAATGTATCTGCAAAAATAAGGTTTTCCAATTAAAAAAGTTTTGAAATTATCATAAAAAAATCTGCCTTTTCAGACAGATTGTAATATTTTTTGTGAAAATCACTTTTTCATTTTTCTTATAAAGCGAATGAGGAAATAAATTATCACCACCAATAATCCACATATGAGAAATGGCGCCAAAGAATATCCAAAATCATAAGTTCCTTCGTAAGAATTCATTTTAAATTATTTTTTTTCTAAAGCTTTTACATTAATCTGAAGAGTCACCTCATCTTTGATCACTCCATTTTCAGCAGGACTTTGAAATTTCACTCCAAACTCTTCTCTCATAATATCTTTAGGTTCCGTTGCAATGCTCACCATTCCTTCGTTTACAGAAACATTTGCTTTAAATTGAATAGGTTTTGTAATTCCTTTTATCGTTAAATTTCCATCCAAAAGTGTATTATAATCACCTTCTGCGGATGGAGTTACTTTTGTGATTTCGTAAGAAGCAGTCGGGAATTTTTCTGTTTCAAAGAAATCTCCGCTTTTCAGATGACCGTTTAGCTTTCCTAATTGATCTGCATCATCTTTTAAATCTACAGAAGTAAGAGAATTCATATCTGCAACAAATTTTCCACTTTCTAGTTTCCCGTCTTTTACAGTAACATCTCCGCTTTCAAAAGTTATCGTTCCAAAATGACTTGTATTTTCAGATTTGAAAACTTTATAACCCTTCCATTCTACCTTGCTGTTTAAAGTATCAAGCACATATTTGTTACCGTCTTTTGTGGTTGTAACATCACTACTCTCACCCGTTACAGGTTTTTCTTTCTGGCACGAAACTAATACAGCTGCAAAAAGCACAGGAATAGCAAGGGAAAATAATCTTCTTTTCATATTGTAAGGTATTTTTTTAAAGATTTAGAGATCGCATCTGCTTGTAGCAGGATAAAATTTCTCTGATGATGCGATTTTTTTATAATAATTTTAACGTTATGCTAAATTACTAAAAATATGCCAGTCTAATGTAAAACCACTATTTTTGTATAATGCTATTAGAGATAAACAACTTACATTTTTCGCATACCAAAGAAAAAACTTTGTTCCAAAATTTCAATCTCAAACTGGGTGAAGGAAAAACAATTGCATTAGCAGGAGAAAGTGGTTGCGGGAAATCTACTTTACTGAGTCTTATCTACGGACTTCTGAATTGGGAAGAGGGCGAGATCACTTTTGAAGGTAAAAAACTGATGGGCCCTAAAGGAAATCTTGTTCCAGGAGAAGCCGAAATGAAATTTGTTGCTCAGAATTTCGACTTGATGCCATATGCAACTGTAGCCGAAAATGTGGGGAAATTTATTTCAAATATTAATTTTGCAAAGAAAAAAGAGACTGTGAATGAGCTTTTGGATGTCGTTGGGCTATCGGAGTTTGCAAATGTACTGCCAAAAAACCTGAGTGGCGGACAACAGCAGAGAGTTGCCATTGCAAGAGCACTTTCAGTTTTACCTAAATTACTTTTACTGGATGAACCTTTCAGTCATCTTGATTTTGCACGTAAAATTGAACTTCGAGAAAAGCTTTTCCGATATGTAAAAGATAAAAACATTTCTCTGATTATTTCAACGCACGAACTTCAGGACATTATTCCGTGGCTTGATCAGATCGTGATTCTGGAAAATGGAAGATTGATACAGAATGACAATGCTGAAGAAACTTACAAAACCCCTTATAATATATATGTTGCTAAACTTTTTGGTGAGGTCAATATTTTTTCAGAAACCGAAAAATCTGAGTTTGGAATTTCAAATTTTGCCTATTATCCACATCAGATAAAAGTTGCAGATCATGGTTTTGATGCAGAAGTTTCGGAAAGCAGATTTGCCGGAAATCATTATTGGAATAAGATCATTTCTAAAGGTAAAGAGATCATCATTCATACCGATAAAGTATTGGAAGGAAGTTTAAAAATTACTTTTTAATTTAAAAATTAACATTTTATTCAGACTCTCAATGTTAGTTTGTGGATAAATTTAATTTAAATATCTTTCTGATTATCAAGCTATTTAATACATTTGTTATTACAACAGCATAAGGAAACTTTTGGTCAATTTTCTTCCGCCATTGAGACTGAAATTAGCATTTTTTCTCCTGCAATCAAGTTTCTGGAAGATAACACTGTCCAATCTTTTCCTTTTTTTATGAAAAAAATGCGTCCGAATGGGAACGCATTTTATTTTTTTAAAAGAAATATTTCTTAAGCCTTTTTTACAAATTCAGACTTCAGTGCCATAGAACCAAAGCCGTCAATTTTACAGTCGATATTATGATCGCTTTCAGGTCTTAGACGGATATTCTTTACTTTGGTACCTGCTTTCACCGGTTTCGGAGCACCTTTTACTGGAAGATCTTTCACTACAACTACAGAATCTCCATCCTGTAACTCATTTCCGTTAGCGTCAAAAATTTTCCCCGAATTATCATTTTCGGCAGCAGTTTCTTTTGGATTCCATTCATAAAAGCACTGAGAGCAAACCATCAAATCATCCTGTTCATAAGTAAACTCAGAACTACACTTCGGGCAAATAACTACATCACTCATATTTTTAAATTTTTGCAAAGATAATTTTTTTGAATTATAAGTTTCAAATTGAAATTGAGTAAAAAGAAATTCATTTTATAACAGATTAAATCTTAGTGATCTTGAAATTAAATTCAAAAACCAACATTAATATAAGTCATACGCATAAACTCTTAACTCTCAACTTAAATTCGTATTTTTGCAAGTTCAAACAGCATACTGCAACAATGGAATTAATACACAGAAACTTGGCCATCGGAATTCACGATGCTTTACAAGAAACTTTTTTTGAGAAAAATAAATACGCCGATAAAGTAATCGAAAGACTTTTAAAAGCTCATAGAAAGTGGGGAAGCCAGGACAGAGCAGTTGTTTCTGAGATTTTCTACAACATCATCCGTTGGAAAAGACGCCTTGAATATTATATGGGTGAAAGTGTAAAACCTGATAATGTCTATAAATTAATTGTTGCTTACTGTCTTTATAGCAAAACCAACTACAAAAGATTTGAAGAGTTTGAAGGCATCAAAATCGCTGACATTACTACAAAACTGAAAAAAGGAACAGTTCCTACAAAATCTATTGAATATTCAATTCCTGAATGGCTGGCTGAAACTTTAGAAAAAGAACTGGGCCCTATCTGGGAAAAAGAAATGAAGGCTTTGAACGAGCAAGCTCCGACAGTTTTAAGAGCAAATTCGTTGAAAACCTCAGCAAAAGAACTGATTGCAGATCTTGCGGTTGAAAACGTAGTGGCTTACACCGTAAAAAATTATCCTGATGCAGTGCAGTTAGAAGAAAAAAAGAATGTTTTTCTTACCAGTGCATTCAAAGACGGATTGTTTGAAGTACAAGATGCAACTTCTCAAAAAATCGGATATTTTCTTGATGTAAAAGAAGGTCAGAGAGTGGTTGACGTTTGCGCAGGAGCAGGTGGAAAAACACTTCACTTAGCAGCATTGATGGGAAACAAAGGTCAGATTATTGCTTTAGACATTTACGAATGGAAATTGGCTGAATTGAAGCGCCGTGCAAAAAGAGCCGGAGCTCACAATATTGAAACCCGTATGATTTCTGACAACAAAGTGATCAAACGTCTTCATGAAACTGCCGACAGACTTTTGATTGATGCGCCATGTTCAGGTTTGGGAGTTTTAAAAAGAAATCCTGACAGCAAGTGGAATTATTCTAAAATTCTTAAAAAAGGCGGAAAAATGGTGTATGCTACATGCTCAATTCTTCCATCAGAAAACAACGAACAGGTTGCCGAATTTTTGAAAAACAACCCTGATTTCAAATTGATCAAAGACGAAAAAATAATGCCAAGTCAAGGCTACGACGGATTCTATATGGCTCTTATTGAAAGATTGGCTTAAATTTATTTAAATATAACATACAAACTACTCTATTTTTGGAGTAGTTTTTTTTAGTAAACTAATGCAAACATTTACCTTTGTAAAAACCATCATTACATCATGATAAGAGCATTATTCATCAGTTTTTTTATTTTTTCATTTGCTTTAAACTTTGCGCAGACCTACGAAATTCAATACACAAGTTCGTACAACGGAAAAACTCAGCCCAATCAAAATCCTGTAATTGTTTGGGTGAATGAGAATGAAAATTACATTTTAAATACCAAAACCAAAGAACAAAAAAACGATTATCCGTTTGAAATCAGTAAAATAGAAAAACCTTCAAATACGATCATTTCTTACGGATTTTTAAAACCCGGAGAAATCATATCAACTTCTGATGCAGAATCGGTGAGTAAACAAAGCTTTGAATTCACTTCTGAAACTAAAAAAATCTTAGGCTACAACTGTAAAAAAGCAGTCACAAAAATAAATTCAAACACTATTGAAGTTTGGTACACAAATGATCTCAAACTGAAAGGCGGACCCTCGAGCCTCGGACAAAATTTAGGTTTGGTCTTAGAAATCGAACGAAACGGAAATTCTGCAACGACTGCAACTTCATTAAAAAAGATCAAAAAATCAGGCATCGAAAACATCATCAACAAGCCCATAACAACCACAGATCTTTTGAGTTATAAAGATTTACTCTGGAAAAGCAGATTCACCACTTTAAAAGTCTTTGAAAACGAAATCATTAATTTCTCAGATCAGTCAAAATCTGATGAAAACATAAAAAGATTTGCCAACGGAACGATCATTTTAAAGAAAATCAAATTCCCGAAGATTTCTGAGGGTGAAAATGTTTTTGTGGAACTGAAACAGCAATCCAACGGTGATGCTTACGACAGAACCGGAACGGTATTTTTTATTCCGGAAAACAAATCACAATCATTTTTTGATGGACTGGAAAAAGGCGTAAAAACACTTCCCCTTTTTGAAAACGGAAACGGCAAACAATATTTCGGAGTTATCTCTAATGAAAAGTATCAGCCGGCGATAGAGCTGATGAGATTTTTTACAGCTTTCGGAATCAATAAGTTTAATAATTTAGAACTAAAAGATAAGACCTGGCAAACTGTAAGTCCGTTTCGACAAGACATTACCGAGTTAAAACCTTCTCTTTCGGAAAAAGAAATCTGGATCGGAACTTTTATAGGAAATTACGATAAGGGTGGCCATAAAGTAAGGTTAGACATTACCATTCATAAAAGTGATCAGATTGTCAACAAAAACAATCAGGTCATTTCACTTTTTAATACGACGAATATTATGGAAATGGCGGGACAGGATTATGCAACGATGTTTGATAATGAAAAAGGACTTTTTGTGGAATTTAATTTAGAAAAAAACCTTAAAAATGCTCAGTTAAGATATATCACAACCGGACATGGTGGCTGGGAAAACGGTGATGAGTTTATTCCTAAGGTAAACTCTATTTATCTGGATGGAAAAATGACATTCTCTTTTACACCCTGGAGAACCGATTGCGGATCTTACCGACTTTATAATCCCGCTTCAGGAAATTTTCCTGACGGACTTTCGTCTTCTGATCTCAGTCGATCAAATTGGTGTCCGGGAACGATAACCAATCCGAATTATATACAATTGGGAGATTTAAAAGCAGGAAAACATACCATTCAAGTAAAAATTCCTCAGGGAAAACCGGAAGGAACGAGCTTCAGCGCATGGAACGTTTCCGGTGTTTTACTGGGTTCTGAATAAAAACAAAACCTCCTTGCAATATTATTACAAGGAGGTAAAAACACAAATGATGAAAAAAAATTATTTCGAGCAACAAAGGAATGAAAAATATTTGAATTATTAATTATCATACATCAATATTTTTAAACTTTTTTTGTTTTTGCTCATTCATCAGGTAAATCAGACCATGAAAAATATCAACCACACACGTAGTAAAAACCAACACACAAATAACATTTTAAACCAATTAATGCTATTTAATTTAAAATATAAACTTTAATTAAATTTTTATTTTAAAATTTGTACATATAGTTTACTTTTGCTTCAAATAAAAATAACATGTGTGGAATCGTATGCTTGTTTGATGCCAAACAACAAACTGAAATATTAAGACCTCAAGTCTTGGAAATGTCTAAAAAGATCCGTCATCGTGGACCGGACTGGAGTGGTGTTTTTCAAAATGAGAAAGTTTTATTTTCTCACGAAAGACTTGCCATCGTAGATCCTACTTCCGGAAAACAACCTCTATTTTCTAAAGACGGAAAAATTGTTTTAGCCGTAAACGGAGAAATCTATAATCACCGTGAGCTAAAAGAAGAATTTCCGGATTATGAGTTTCAAACCAAATCTGACTGCGAAGTTATTTTAGCCTTGTATCAAAAATACGGAAAAGATTTCATCGAAAAATTAAATGGAATTTTCGCCTTTGCCCTATACGACATCGAAAACAACGTTTATCTGATTGCCCGTGATCATATGGGAATTTGTCCTTTATATCAAGGTTGGGACAAAAACGGAAACTATTATATCGCATCTGAACTAAAAGCTTTGGAAGGAGTCTGTAAAAAAATTGACACTTTCCTTCCGGGACATTATGTGTACAACATTGAGGGAACGGAGCTTCAGCAATGGTACAAAAGAGACTGGGAAAGTTTTGATGCAGTAAAAGATAACGTTACAGATATTCAGGCGATCAGAAAAGGATTGGAAGAGGCGGTCCACAGACAATTGATGAGTGATGTTCCTTATGGAGTTTTGCTTTCAGGTGGGTTAGATTCATCGATAATTTCTGCAGTTACTGCAAAATACGCGAGACAGAGAATTGAAAGTGGCGACACTCAGGAAGCTTGGTATCCGAGATTGCACAGTTTTGCAGTTGGCTTAGAGGGTTCTCCAGATTTGGCGGCAGCAAAAAAAGCAGCGGAACATATCGGATCGGTTCATCATGAAGTTAATTTTACCGTTCAGGAAGGTTTAGATGCAATCCGTGATGTAATTTATCACCTGGAAACTTATGATGTTACGACAATCAGAGCTTCCACACCGATGTATCTTTTGGCAAGAGTGATTAAATCGATGGGAATAAAAATGGTCCTTTCAGGTGAAGGTGCAGATGAATTGTTCGGTGGATATTTATATTTCCATAAAGCTCCGAATGCAAAAGAATTTCATGATGAAACGGTAAGAAAACTTGGGAAACTTCATCTTTACGATTGTTTAAGAGCCAACAAAGCATTGATGAGTTGGGGAATTGAAGGCAGAGTTCCGTTTTTGGATAAAGAATTTATGGATGTTGCCATGAACGTAAATCCACAGGATAAAATGATCAGCAAAGAAGAAGGAAAAATCGAAAAATGGGTTTTGAGAAAAGCTTTTGAAGATCTTTTACCAGAATCTATTGCATGGAGACAGAAAGAACAGTTCTCTGACGGAGTCGGATATTCATGGATTGACACACTGAAAGACATCGCAGAAAAATACGTAACTGATGAAATGATGACGAATGCAAAATTCAGATTTCCTCTAAACACACCTCAAAATAAGGAAGAATATCGTTATCGGACGATTTTCGAAGAGCATTTCCCAAGTGAAACTGCAGCTGAAACCGTACCTTCTGTACCTTCTGTAGCTTGTTCTACTCCTATCGCATTAGAATGGGATGAAGCTTTTAAAAAAATGAATGACCCAAGCGGAAGAGCCGTAAAAGTACACGGAACGTCTTATTAAAATCAATAAATTTATCAATCCTGTATTCGTACAGGATTTTTTCTTGAATAAAATCAATAATATTTGGATAATTTAACTAACTATTAAACTTATTATCTAATAAATAATTATATTTGAAAAATTAAAAAAATCTTTGCTGTAAAATGAAAAGAAACATTACTATTTTATTTGCTTTACTATCTGTAAGCTTCGCTTTTGGACAAGGTAAATATGGAAAATATCTTAATTCTAAAAAGCTGGCTCTTACCTATAAAAGTGTAAAACCTGCTGAGAAAGATGATTACTATCAGCAATATTATTGGTTAGTAAAAGCTGAACAATTAAAAACATTTCCTCACCTGAAGGATATAAAGCCTGTAGTTCTTTACAACTTTGTAAAAAAAGTAAACCCGCAAAATCCTACAAAAAAATTGGATGACAGAGGTAAAGAATTAAGAAAAACAGCAGAATTATCTCTGGATCAATATTTTAAAAACAAAAACTTCCAAAACAACCAGGTATTACTGTACAATTTGGAAACTTATGTAGATCCTTCTCAAGGTGAATATTTCACTAAAGTAGATGCTGAAAAAATTAAAGAACTGGTACCAAAAGAATTTTTCGGTTTTGCTTCTTTAAACAAAAAGACAATGGAAGAAACCAACTATTATCTTTGGGTTGACAAGAAAAAAGATGAGTTCAAAATTGTAGATATCATTCCAAGCGAGAAAGACAAGAAGTTTTACGCTTCTCTGAAACAATATTTGCCAAAATACAAATTCGAGAAAAAGTATATGCCGACTGTGAAAAAAGGAACTAAAGCTGATAAAACAGACAAAGATTTCTTCTACATCATGCCATTTGAGCGAAACGTAGACAACATCGAATACAAAACGGATGATTTTGAAACATTCACACTAAGTCAGGTAAAAAGAGAAGGCGAAGCGTGGATCGGAGTAGAAAAGCCAAGAAAATAAATAAGAAAGTCCTGTGAAATGTCACAGGACTTTTTTATTTTTATACAATGCCTACAAAAATCTCTACAAGACAAACCGTAAAAAAAGTTCTTCCACTGATTCTGGCGACTGCAATCTTTATGCAGATGCTCGATTCCACCATCCTGAATACTTCACTACCTTCTATTGCAAGAGATTTAAAGGAATCTCCGCTGAATATGCAGAATGCAATTATCAGCTATGTTTTGACATTGGCTGTCTTCATGCCCGCAAGCGGATTTTTGGCAGACCGTTTTGGAACCAGAAGAGTTTTTATTTTTGCTCTTGTACTTTTTAGTTTAGGCTCGGTATTTTGTGCACTTTCTCAAAATCTTACCCATTTGGTAATCTCAAGAGTAATTCAAGGAGTTGGCGGAAGTCTGATGACACCTGTTGGAAAATTGGCTTTAATCAAAACATTTGAAAGAAACGAATTGCTGAAAGCAATGAATTTCGCCATCATTCCAGCTTTGATCGGACCGGTTTTAGGTCCTTTGGTCGGAGGTTATATGGTTGATTATCTTTCATGGCACTGGATTTTCCTGATTAACATTCCGATTGGATTATTAGGAATTATTTTAGGTTTAAAATATATGCCCAATTACAATTCACGGGAAACCGACTTTGACCTTAAAGGTTTTATGATTTTTGCGGCAGCCTCTCTCCTGCTTTCAATTTCACTTGAACTATTCGGAGATATGCAGAATATCACGCCGGTTTTATTAGTTTTTATTTTGGGATTTTTGTTCCTGTATTATTATTACCGACATGCAAAAAAAGGTGAAAATCCTATTTTCCCATTAAATTTATTTCAGGTTCGTACTTTTAGGGTGGGAATTGTAGGCAATCTTGCAACAAGGCTAGGAATCAGTTCGGTTCCACTCTTGCTTCCTCTGATGATTCAGATTGCATACGGTCAATCGGCAGTCACTTCTGGTTGGATTATTGCTCCGATGGCCCTCACAGCAATGTTTGGAAAATCTTCAGTCCTTAAAATTTTAAATAAGTACGGCTATAAAAGAACTTTAATGGTCAATACATTCATCATCGGCATTTTAATTTGCTGTCTAGCCATTCCGGATATTCACTCATCTTTGTTTTGGTTTATTCCAATCATTGCCATTTTAGGATTTTTCAACTCGATCCAATTCACTTCAATGAATACGATTTCTATTGCAGATTTACGGAATTTCCAGACCAGTAGCGGAAATTCTTTAATCTCTGTGAATCAGCAGTTAGCGATCGGATTCGGAATCGCATTCGGTTTAATTGTTCTTAAAATTTACGAAAATAGCCCTGAACTTATCCGACATGAAACTCACAATGCATTCCGATATACATTTCTTACAGTAGGAATTTTAACGATTTTATCAAGTTTAGTTTTCAGAAGACTCCACACCTTTGATGGCAGAAACATGCGATCATCTGAAGAATAAAAATTCATCCAACTCCAAAACACTCAAACCCTCCCATTTTACAATTCAAACTCAAAAAATTCACTACTTACCACACATCAATGTAATTTTAGTCTCACTGTTCTAATTTTGTTTAAAATTAAAACAAACATATTATGACAACTAAAAAAGTAGAAATCGTAATTCCACCAAAACCTGCGCATTTTGTAGGTGACGGTTTTAGGGTGCATAATTTTATTCCGAGTGTTCAGAAGCTCGATATGAAAAGAATGGATCCTTTCATTATGCTGGATTATAATTCTAAATTTCATTTTAATCCTTCCGAAACCCCAAAAGGTGTCGGTGTTCATCCGCACAGAGGTTTTGAAACCGTAACAATCGCCTATCAGGGAAAAGTGGAACATCATGACAGCGCAGGTGGTGGCGGAATCATCGGTGAAGGTGATGTACAATGGATGACCGCAGCAAGTGGCGTGCTTCACAAAGAATATCACGAGAAAGAATGGTCTAAACAAGGCGGAATCTTCCAGATGGTTCAGCTTTGGGTAAATCTTCCTGCAAAAGATAAAATGAGCAAACCGAAATATCAGGCGATTTCAAATTCAGAAATGAAGAAAGCAGATTTAGGTGAAAACGGATTCATTGAAATTATTGCCGGAGAATTTGAAGGAAATAAAGGTACTGCATTTACATTCAGTCCGGTCAATCTGATGAATGCAAAATTAAAATCAGGCGGAAAAGCAAACTTTAATTTCCCGGCAAATTTTAATACTGCTGCATTAGTTATTGAAGGAAACATCATTGTAAATGGTGAAGAAAAAGTTCCAACCAACAATTTTGTTTTATTTAAAAATGAAGGCGAAAGTTTTACTATTGAAGCAACAGAAGATTCCATTATATTAATCATCAGCGGAGAGCCGATCAATGAACTAATCTTTCCTCACGGGCCATTTGTAATGAATTCCAGAGAAGAAATCATGCAGGCTTTTGAAGATTTCAATACCGGAAAATTCGGGTATCTGGAAGATTAAAACATAGCCATTAATTTAGAAGTATGTTTGTCATTCCATAGGAATCTAAATTCAGAGTTATCATCAACATTGAGATCCTTCCAGGATGACAAACTAAACGCTTAAGTATGAAAATTTAATTCACAAACATAAAATATAAAAAATCATGAAACCAGAATTTGAAAACATCCCGTTAGTAAAAAACGAAGAAAAAAAGAGATTCGAAATAGAATACAATGGTCATTTTGCATTTATCGACTGTAAAGAAACAAGTCAGCAAATTGCTCTCATTCACACAGAAGCCGAACCTGAATTAGCAGGAACCGGAGCTGCTGCAGCCGTAGTTGAAAAGACTTTGATTTATATCGAAGAAAGCGGAAAAAAACTTCTTCCTTTCTGTCCTTATGTTTTCGCTTTTATCAGAAAACATCCGGAATGGAAACGTATTGTTGACGAGAGATTTGAAGGGTATGACAAACTTTAAATTTACGCAAACAAGCATCAGCATTGGAAATATTTGATTACATTAGCTTATCTGAAAAACAAAAACCAAATCTATCATGTCAAACATCGGACTTATTATAGAAGAAAAATCAGCAGATATAGGAAATTTTTTGGTGGGGAGACTTTTGCCTTTCCGTGAAAAAAGAGCAGTCGGACCTTTCGTATTTATCGATCACATGGGACCAGCAGAACTGAAAAATTATCAAAATTTAGACGTTCCGCCACATCCGCATATCGGACTTTCAACTTTAACTTATCTATTGGAAGGTTCTATTTTCCACAGAGACAGTATCGGAAGCGCACTTGAAATAAAACCTGGCGCAGTCAACTGGATGACTGCCGGAAAAGGCGTTGTACACTCGGAAAGAACTCCGGAATATTTGAGAGAAACCGACAAAAGACTTCACGGATTTCAAATCTGGGTAGGACTTCCGAAACATTTAGAGCAAAGCGAGCCGACTTTTAGCCACATCGAAGCAGATGAACTTCCGGTTTGGGAAGAAAACGGAGTTCAGTATAAATTAATCGCAGGTGAAGCCTTCGGAAGAAAATCTCCGGTTCCGGTTCACAGCAAATTATTTTTTATTGAAATTAAAACTAAAACGGCTCAGAAAATAAGCATCGGACAAGATCTTTATGGAGAAGCTGCAATGTATGTTCTTGACGGAACCGTAAATATTGAAGATAATAATTACGGATCAAAACAATTGCTGATCGCCAAAAATACTCAACTTTGTGAGTTTGAAATGAGCGAAAATGCGACTGTTTACCTTTTCGGAGGCGAACCTTTTGATGAAGAACGTTTCATTTTCTGGAATTTTGTGAATTCAGATAAAGAACTGATTGATCAGGCAAAAGTAAACTGGAATGACCAGAATCACGAAGCTTTCCCATTAGTTCCGGGAGATGAGAATGAATTTGTTCCGCTTCCGAAAGCAATTTTAAACCGAAAATAAAACAAAAAGTAAAGCCACTTTTTGTACAAGTGGCTTACCTTTTTTGAAAAAAAATTAAAAGATTAATTCTCTCTTTGAGCTTCAGAAAGTTTCGTAATAAAATCTGTCCAAAGTTTAGAATCTTCAGGGGTCATTTTAGACGACCAGGAAGCGTGTTGTGCAGTCCATTCCTGTGATTTTGCAGTAAGTTCCTGGCTTCTTGCTACATCTCCGGCTTTTGAAGCTGCAGACATTTCAGAAACCATTGTTGCGTATTCACTTGCAAACTGCTGAACTTCCGGGTTACTGAATTTTGGGACTTGTACTCCATCAACAGTAACACCAGATCCGTTCGAAACTTTTTCTTCCGACGCAACAGAATTTTCTGTTTTCGGGCTCTCAGTTTTTGAGGCTTCTTCTTTTTTGCATGCTGTAATGCAGATTAGCACAACAGCACCCAACATGAGGATAGTTTTTTTCATAAATATTTGATTTTATCTGTATTACAAATATAATTTAATTTATGAATAATTTAAACAAAAATATATTTAACATAAAATTATTCAACAAAACTAAGCATAGCATAATAAATCAATAAAGCAATTATTCCATAATAACAAATCTTTACAAAATAGGAGCAATAATGACTGTATCATTAAATTAAACTTAATTGAATAATAATCAGCTACCCAAACTCTTTATATATTTGAGTACAGTTTTATGTAATGTCCTTATTTTAAATTAAATTTTGATTAGTTTTATAAAAAAATAACAATGAAAATATTAGCATTTGCCGGAAGTACATCCTCCACATCCATCAACAGAGAATTAGTAAAATTTGTTCTGAAAAGTTTTCAGGAAAACGAAATCAATTTTATTGACCTTAATGATTTTTCAATGCCTGTTTTCTCAGTTGATCTGGAAAAAAAAGGTTTTCCCGACGAAGCACATCATTTTTTGAAGCAAATTGAAGAATGTGATGTGATTATCTGCTCTCTCGCCGAACACAACAGATCGTACAGTGCAGCTTTTAAAAATATTTTCGACTGGGCTTCAAGAATCAATGTAAAAGTTTTCCAGAACAAACCGATGCTTTTAATGAGCACTTCTCCTGGTGGTTACGGTGGCGGAAACGTAATGAATACTGCGAAAACGTTCTTCCCGCAATTTGCGGCTGATGTAAAAGAAACTTTTTCCTTATCTAAATTTTACGAAAACTTCGATTTGGAAAGCGGTGTGATCAATCCGGAAATGCTGAAAGAATTAAATAAAAAAATTGAAAGTTTTAAAAATCAGACTAAATCTTAAAGATTATGGAAACACATAAATATTCTAATGGCAACATTAATGTAATATGGCAGCCTCAAAAGTGTATTCACGCCGGAATTTGTGTAAAAATGCTTCCAAATGTTTATGATCCGAAGGCACGACCTTGGATCAAGGCAGAAAACGCAACTTCTGATGAACTAAAAAATCAGATCAACCAATGCCCTTCCGGTGCATTAACTTACGAATTAAAAACTGAAAAATAATGGCTGTAACTGTAAAAGCGAGTTTAGGTAAAACAAAATATTATACAGAAGTCGTTGCAGGTGACAATAAGCTGATCACCGACGAACCCATTGATAAAGGCGGAAAAAATGAAGGATTTAATCCTTTTGAAATCCTGGCAACTTCTCTGGCAAGCTGTACTGCTGCAACGCTGCGAATGTATATTGAAAGAAAAGAATGGGACGTAGAAAGAATTGACGTAGAGGTAGAACTTGAAAATTTCCCACTCACAAAATTGGCAGTTTTTAAAAGAAATATTAGTTTTGAAGGGCAGGGTTTAAATGAAGATCAACTGAAAAGACTTCACGCAATTGCAGATGCCTGTCCGGTACACAAAATTTTAACCAACCAAATAGAAATTCAAACCAAATTTTCATAATATGATAGAAGTAAAACAAAACAACGACGAAAAACACGGAAGCTTTGAAGCTTTAATAGACGGAAAAAAAGCAGGATTAATGACCTATACTTGGGCAGGTGAAGAAAGATTCATCATCGACCACACTGAGGTAGAAGAAGAATATAACGGAAAAGGCGTTGGAAAAGAAATGCTGGTCAAAGCTGTAGAATTTGCCAGAGAAAACAGTAAGAAAATCATCCCGCTTTGTCCGTTTGCTAAGGCGACATTTCAAAAAAATGAGGATTTGCAGGATGTTCTTTAATTAAATTAAAATAAAATTTTGACATAAAAACCTTTCGGCTTTCAAATGCTGAGAGGTTTTTTTTTCGTACAATATAGAATATAATTTATTAAAATTATTTATCTCATAGCTTGAGCTGATTTATTGTTGATTTGAAGTTGCAAGATCAGTTAGAATAAAAAATAATATAGATTTAAATCTGATAAATAGATTTGAAAATCAAAGGTAATTCCTCAATCCCCAACTTCTTTCTTCCCTCTTTCCAAAAAAAACTATATTTGCTGAAATTTAAAATTTCAGAATGAATACAGGAACTGTCCTTTTGCTGTTTGTTTTTGTTTACTTCGTCGGTCTTTTGGTGATCTCATATTTTACGAGCCGGAATTCTGACAACCAATCGTTTTTCATCGGTAACAAAAAAAGTAAATGGTGGCTTGTTGCTTTCGGTATGATCGGAACCAGCTTAAGCGGAGTTACTTTCATTTCCGTTCCCGGAACTGTCGGGAAAATGACCGGAAGCGAATATATTTATGGCGGATTTGAATATTACATGATGGTAATCGGGTTTTTCATCGGATATTTTATTGTTGCGGCAATCCTGCTTCCACTCTATTATAAGATGAATCTGACCTCTATTTATACTTATTTAGGAAAAAGATTTAACGTAGAAGCACATAAAATTGGTTCAGTATTTTTTATCGTTTCGAGAGCGATCGGCGCAACTGCGAGATTGTATCTTGTTGTCAATGTATTACAAATATTTCTATTGGAAGGTTTAGGCGTTCCGTTTTGGCTGACTGCGATGGTACTTTTGCTGATGGTACTTCTCTATACTTTTGAAGGCGGTGTAAAAACAATTGTAATTACCGATACTTTGCAGACTTCGTTTATGATCATTAGTTTGATTGCGTGTATTGTTTATATTTTATCAAATTTAAATCTGTCTTTTGGCGAAGCTTATACTATTTTAGGCGAAAAAAACTACACTCATTTTATTAATTTTGATCCCAATTCCAAAACATTTTTCCTGAAAACCATCTTAGGCGGAATTTTCATTACCATTGCAATGACTGGTCTGGATCAGGAAATGATGCAGAAAAATATCTCTGTAGACAATCTCCAGAATTCTAAGAAAAACATGCTGACTTTCGCAGGAACTTTACTTTTCGTCAATCTTGCATTCCTGTTTTTAGGAGGCTTACTTTATCTTTTTGCTTTGCAGAACGGTGCCGGATATTCACAAATCACAAATATTGTCGACGGGAAAGAAGTCGTTTCAAACATTTTCGGATTTAAAGATGCTGCAGGAAATGTGAAAAACATCATGGGAGACGATTTGTTCCCTGCTTTATCGCTTAACGGATATTTTCCAATGACGATTTCCGTTATTTTTATCATCGGGTTGATTTCGGCATTATTCCCATCCGCAGATGGAGCATTGACAGCCGTTACCAGCTCGTACTGTGTTGATTTATTAAATTTAAATGAAGATAAAACCAGAACAGAAAAACAGAAAAAACATCTTCGAATGAAGATCCATTTGACATTTACTGTGGTTTTCTTTATTTTGATTATGGTCTTTAAAGCGATGAATGACAAATCGATCGTTTATCTGATCATGGAAATTGCGGGTTATACTTATGGACCGCTTTTAGGGCTTTTTGCCTTCGGAATTTTCACCAAATTTAAAATTTCAAAGAAATATTCAATTCTTGCAGTAACACTTTTGGCTCCGGTTCTTACTTATTTAATTAACTATCTTGTAACAACTTACACCGATTACAGAATTGGTGTGGAACTGATTATTTTAAATGGTTTGCTGACGTTTATCGGGTTGTGGCTGGTGAAGAATAAGAATTATTTGAAGTTGGTTTAAGTTTGGCTTTACAATAACCCAAGAATCAACGAAAATAATTTTATAAATAAAATCCGGGTTTGAAATCCGGATTTTTGCATTTCCGTAAGCCAGTAAAAAATTGTAGATTTGCGTGCAAATAAATCCTATAAAATGAGTAAAAGTATTGAAGAGCTGAAATCTCTTACTACACAAATCAGAAGAGACATTTTAAGAATGGTTCACGCTGTAAATTCAGGACATCCTGGTGGAAGTTTAGGCTGTACAGAGTATTTCACAGCACTTTACGGTAAGGTAATGAACTATAATTTACCATTCACAATGGAAGGTAAAAATGAAGATCACTTCTACCTTTCAAACGGACATATTTCGCCGGTTTTCTATTCTACTCTGGCAAGATTTGATTTCTTTCCGGTAGCTGAATTGAAGACTTTCAGAAAATTAGATTCAAGATTACAAGGTCACCCAACCACTCACGAAGGTTTGCCGGGAATCAGAATTGCTTCAGGATCTTTGGGTCAGGGACTTTCTGTTGCTCTTGGTGTTGCTCAGGGTAAAAAACTAGACGGTGACGATTCTTTGGTATACACGCTTCATGGTGACGGAGAATTACAAGAAGGTCAGGTTTGGGAAGCATTGATGTATGCTGCAGCTAAAAAAGTAGATAATATCATTTCAACAATTGACTATAACGGACAACAGATTGACGGAAGCACAGAAAATGTACTTTCATTAGGAAATCTTCATGCCAAATTAGAAGCTTTCGGATGGATCGTTTTGGAAGAAAAAAACGGAAATGACCTTGAAGCGGTAATTGCAATTCTTGAAAGAGCAAAAACTGAAACAGGAAAAGGAAAACCTGTTGTAATCATTCTTCATACAGAAATGGGTAATGGCGTTGATTACATGATGGGAAGCCACGCTTGGCACGGTAAAGCTCCGAACGACGAGCAGCTGGATACGGCTTTTAAACAATTGTACTTAGAAGCTCCGGCAGATTATTAATTATAAGTAATTGGTAATAAGTAATCTTAATTAATAATTAGTAAAAATGAAACCGTAAGGTTACATGATTCTATAATAAAAATTAGAAATCCTCATGAAATATACATATACAGAAAAAAAAGATACACGTTCAGGATTCGGGGCTGGTTTGGCAGAATTGGCTGACACAAACCCGAATGTGGTGGCACTTTGCGCAGACCTTATCGGTTCTTTAAAAATGGAAAAATTCATCGAAAAAGCTCCTGAAAGATTCTACCAGGTTGGTATCGCCGAAGCAAATATGATGGGATTGGCTGCAGGTTTGAGTATTACGGGAAAAATTCCTTTTACGGGAACTTTCGCTAACTTTTCTACTTCAAGAGTTTATGACCAGATACGTCAGTCTATCGCTTATTCCGGAAAGAATGTTAAAATCTGTGCTTCTCACGCAGGTCTTACTTTGGGTGAAGACGGCGCAACCCATCAGGTTTTGGAAGACATCGGAATGATGAAAATGCTTCCCGGAATGACCGTTATCAACCCTTGTGACTACAACCAGACAAAAGCTGCAACTTTAGCTATTGCTGACTTTGAAGGTCCTGTATATTTAAGATTCGGAAGACCTGTAGTTCCTGTTTTCATTCCTGAAGATATGCCTTTCGAAATCGGTAAAGGTATTCTTTTACAGGAAGGAACTGACGTAACGATCGTTGCTACGGGCCACCTTGTCTGGGAATCTCTGGTTGCAGCTGAAGAGCTTGAAAAAGAAGGAATCTCTTGCGAAGTAATCAATATCCACACGATTAAACCTCTTGACGAAGAAATCATCTTAAAATCAGTCGAAAAAACAGGAAAAATAGTTACTGCTGAAGAGCATAATTATTTAGGTGGTTTAGGTGAATCAATTGCCGGAATGTTGGCAAGAAAAAGACCTACAAGACAGGAATTTGTAGCAGTAAATGATACGTTCGGAGAATCTGCGACTCCTACTGAGTTAATGAAAAAATATAAAATCGATTCTGCGGCTGTAATTGAAGCAGTGAAGAGAATTTTAGCATAATACATTTCATTTGAAATGTATTATAAAAGCATCCAAATTGGATGCTTTTTTTTGTTCTTTAATTGAATTTAAAATTTAGCAATTTTTATTTTAATTAATCTTTAACAACTTTGCATATTATGTATCGCTCCTACGGAGCTCAATATTTTTATACTTCTTTATTGCTACGAACGTTTTTGCTCCTCTGGAACAATATTTACGTGTGATTTCATTTTAGAACTAAAAAACCGAACGGTTATAAACTTAAGCTAAAGTCATTTCGAATGGTTTCCTTAAAAAGAAAAACGGACTAAAGCCCGTTTCTATTGACATTTTAAATATTTTCTTTTGATCGAGGCTCAGCTTAATCCTTAACAGCTTCAATACAATTTTAATGGTTCAAGAAAATTTGAAATTCATTATCTAAAAAACTTCCACTTCGGAATAATCGCCAACATACCAAAACCCGTGAAAAGGAACAGATTAGTTACGTCAGAATACAAGAATGTGGATAAGTAATAGTTGTGCATAAAAAAGTGAAAAACCAGCATCAAAGGAAACAGAATGATGCCTATTTTTCTGTAAAAATACATCAGCGCAATTCCTGCAATCATTAAGATATCTATCGAGAAAATAAAGTAGAAATATCCGGAAGGAATATTCAGGGTTTTATGCTGTAAATATTCATCAAAATCTAACCCGACTCCCATCAAAGTAAACAATAGCAGAGCAGCTAAAGCCAAAATAAAACCCCATCCTTTTTTCGGATCTTCATCAAAATAACTGTATTCTTTATATTGCTTTTCCATAATGCAAAAATAAAGAACTTATGAATTACTTCATAAGTTCTCTGGTATTTATATCGTCTAAAATTTGATTAAATCGAGATCGCATTGATCAGTCTGTTTTTGTCACTTAAGAATTCTTCCATAGAAATCATACTTTCAGTTCTCATTACATCCTGAATATCATCTATCTGATAAATGATCTTTTTCGCATCTTCAGTATTTTTAGCTTTTACTTTACAGAAAATGTTATATTTTCCTGAGATAACGCTAGCTTCTACTACGTTTGGAATTGTTCCTAACTCCTTCAAAACCTCTTGAGTGCGGTTTGATTTTGTTAAAAGGATTCCGATAAAAGCTGTAAAATGGTAGTCTAACTTACCATAATCTAAATTAAGAGATGATCCTAAAATAATACCTGCATCTTCCATTTTCTTCACCCTTACGTGTATTGTACCTGCAGATACATCCATCTGCTTAGCAATTTCTGTAAAAGGCATTCTTGTATTTTCTACTAAGAAATCAAGAATTTTCTTGTCTATTTCGTCCAGTTGATAGTTCATATAGTGAAATTATATTTTTCCTAAAAAATCGATAAATTTTTTACAAAATTAAGAAAAATAAATTAACTAGGAAAAATATATTAAAGATTAACAATAATTAACACATATGACAAAAATCATTCAAAGATTCAGATTATTTAACCTTCGATTTTACGGAATCTGTTTTTATTTCATTATTAACAGGCACCTGCTTTTTATCTTTTTTCTTCTTTTTTGAGAAAGAATCGAAGCTTCTACTCCATACAATACCGCCCCCATAAGCTTGATTCGCAGAACCGTTTGTACCTACAGTACCTACACCCATTCCTATATTGGTTGGTTTTGAGTAACCTCTTAACAGCAATGTACCGTCATTCTTTTTAGAAATATCGTACTCTATAGTTCCTTCGCCTGAGAGATAATTTGTTTCTGTAGCATCAGTTTTGTTTAAAGGAATACCAAGGCCTGTTTTAACTGTAATTCTGGGAGAAAGATCAAAACTTACTCCGGCGTTTGCACGATCACCAATATTAGAATTCTGATCGGCTTTCACATAATTCAAATCAATCTGAAATTCATTACTCATTGTATTAAGCACTGATCCAAGCTGTTTCAGGATCATGTTATACCCTGAAGATTCTGCTACATTACTTGCATTAAAAGTTACCCCACCCGTACTCGATTCATTAAACATATTCAGCAGAAGTATTGAACTAAACTGTAAAACATTTTCGCCTTCAGTCTGATTTATTTTTGCCGCCAAAGTTTCCTTAACCTGGCTCGAAACATCTAAAGCAGTAACATTAAGATCTATTTTCGGATCAGTCAGCGTGTTGGTAATTTTGGTCTGAAGCAAAATACTGATCGGCTGAAGTTGTCCCATATTTAAGTACGCTCCTGCATTCGAAACCATTCTCACATAATTTGCTGTGATATCAAGCATTGGCTTCATCGCATCACCGTCCCATCGTATACTGCTGTTTTTCTGGATCTGGAACGTTCTGTTCAGGATCGCTTTAGAAACAAAAGTTCCGCTTTCTACCATGTATGCTCCGTTCATAGCGATATTTCCCTGTCTTCCCATCTGGAATCTCAGATCATCTGCAATTCCTTTTACGGTAATGTTCCCTACATCATCACCCACCAATACATTTACTGTAGTTCCTTTGTCAACATCAAGACTGAAGTCAATATTCATATTAGCTCCTGATTTTTTCTTGTCTTCTAATGTTACAAGACCGTCTTTTCCTTCTTTCAGGAATCTCAGCATTTTAAATTCTTCAACATTTGAAGTAGAGCTTGAATTGAAAGTAAATGTACTTCCATTCAAAGCTTTCATATTCGGTGTAGATAAATTTAAGGCTGAAACGGGACCGTCAACGTACAAATCACCTTGCCCGTAAATTCTTCCCCAGAAGAGATCATATTCTTTCTGGGTAGTATTCAGCATCAATAAATTATCAGCTCTCATTACAAGGTTGACTCCCATTGAGGATAAAGTTTCAAACTGTATCGCCCCGGAAATTGTTCCCTGTGAATTTGATCTTCCATCATGCACTCCGATATTGTTAAGGATCGCCAAACCTTTTGAAAGTGGGATCACGGTATCATCAAACGAATAATCTACACCCGTAAACAGAAGTTTCAGACCAAATTCCTTTAAGCCTATATCTCCACTGTAATCTAAATTTTTCAGAGTTCCGTTGATTTTTAAATCTCCGGTTGCTTTTCCTCTTAAATTTCCAAAAATAGTCTGTACAAATTGTTGGGTAAATGCCAAATCAAATTCACGAAGTTCAGCCGTCAAATCAATTGTGGGAGAAGCTGTGTTATTATTGACCGTTCCCGTTAAATGTAGGTTATTATTCCCTATTACTCCAGCAGAAGTCACTTTTACGTCTACATCATAAACATTAAGTGAATAGCCATTGACAGCAGAAATCGTAAGATCTCCCATGTCATTTCCATTCATCATAATATCGTCAACAGTAAGATCCACAAGAGGCTGCAAAGTGTTTTTATCCATCTTGATCTTTACGCTACCATTGGCCAGTCCTTTGATATCCATAGGATTTCCACCAGCTTGCATTTCCAAAAGTTTTTCAATTGCAAAATCCTGAACTTCAGCATCTACATAAAAATCTTTGGCAGATTTGAATATGGATTCATTGATTAAGAGTGAACTATTATCTGAATAAATCCTGAGGTTCTTCACCTCAAAATCCTGAGTTTTCTTTCGATAGCTTATATAATGATCAAGCTCAGAGCTCGTATCAATAGTCCATTTCACATGATTAAAATTAACTTCAGTCGGCTCAAATCTGAAAATATAATCTCCATCCGGATTTGTTGACTGGTTAAAATTAACTGCATAACTTTTCAGATTATCATCAAGCTCATCTTCAGGACTTCCATGTTTGAAGGTTGTAGCGATTCTCAAAGTTGTATTGTTCTCATTCTTTCCGGTGAGAAGAATGTGTTTCAGAATATTTTTATTGTACTCTACTCTTTTGATTTTTGCATAAAGCTGCTGATCAAGATTTGCCGTGTTAATTCTCACCACTACACTATCAACTAAGGCACTGTCTCTCGTAATAACATCTCTTTCATTGATTTTATAATCAGGATTTGCATTCGCCAAAGCCATATCTGCATCCGTAATTTCCTCTTTCTTAGTCATTACATATTTCAGTGATTCGGCATCAAGATTTAAAATTAAATTATTTGAATTTCCGTCATACTCACCTTCAACTGTTGCTCCTTGAGGAAGTTTCAGATCCGGCATAAAATAACTTACCAAGCCTTGTTGAACATCAAAATTCATGGTGAAATTTTGTCCGCGGTACAGTTTTCTTGGTGGTGGACCTACTAAAATTTTACCTAACCCATTTTCCACCATTCCTGCCAAATCAGCAAGATTATATTTACCTGAAATTTTACCATTTACAGCACCTGGAGCATCTACATCAATTACGCGGTTTCCACCCTCTATAAACGTTTTTATCTTAGCATTAGGAATCTGATAACGTTGTGTAGCAGTTGCAAAACTGATATTATTCGCCACGACGTCAAGATTTAAATCATTCACGTTCGTCATCGACATTTTTCCATTTACCTGACCGCTTACGATTTGGCTTCCGGGTTTGTCGGTGAAATAATTCATATTCAGATACGTGACATCTGCATCAATATTTGCAGAAATTCTTTTAGTGCTAAAATCAATCAGACCTTTTATAGTTGCTTTTGCCTGTTCATCATTAATTGTTATTAAACCATTATATTTTCTGTGATCAAGCAAACCATCCAGATTCAGATTATTGATTTCCTTATTCATGATATCAAGACTTGAAATCTGAGATTTTGTCCTGATGCGCATTGTATTGACATCAAAACTCTGCCCATCAATATTAAATTTCCCAGAAATCAGACCAACCGTTTTACTTTTTGTAATGACCGATGTATTTAAATCTTTTACTTCTGCGTAACCTTTATACTTAGGCATTGTGGTACTGAAATCTGTTAATGAAAAATTGGAAATCTTTGCCTGTCCGATTCCCGTCATCAGATTTCCGGAAGAAACATAGACTTGTTTAGGATTTACTTTTACATCTCCATTATATTTTAATTTCCCAAAGTCATCAGCGAAATTTTTAATTTTCTTTGAAATGAAATTCGGCATCATGGCTTTCAGATCTTTATAGGTAAAATCTGCTGAAAGATTATTGGTTTCAATCAAAAAATTACCTTTTAGCAAATTGGTAATATTCATTTTCTGAGTGGCTATATTTACCGAAGGATTTCTGATCAGGAAATTATCTAAAGTAAACCTATTCAGCGGACCAGCCATTTTTCCGCTTATATTAAATGGAACATAATTGTCCCAATTGGTTACAAAATAAGAGATATCGTAACCGCTCAACTGACTTCCAAGCTTGAGATTCATATCCCATTTTACTTTATTGGTAAAATCTGCCCAAGAACCTTTGTTTAAATTAAATTTAATATCTCCCTGCAGAAGCGAATGATCGGTATTTAAAGTTAAATCTTTCAGAAAAAGAAAATCTTCCGTCATCGAGAAATCTGTAGAAAATGTTTCCACAAAATGTGCTTTCCCCCATCTTTTGGTTGTGAACGTGAAATTATTGATCGTAGCATTAATGTTGGCTCCGTTTACTTTTAATTTGGGGGCAATCAGATTGACATTGGTTGCAGTCAACCATTTCCCGGGCTCTCCGGGAGAATTCTGATTGACAATAGAAACTTTTGAATCTAAAATTTCCAATCTTGAGTTTAACTGAAACGGTGGTTTTGTGGGATCTTTTTTCTTCCCACTGTCAAAAAGCTGTGTAAACCGGATGAAATTTGAAATACTGTCGCCTTTATAGGTAATGACTTTTATATCTGCATCTTTCAGAGTCAGCCCGTTAAAACTTAAAGAATTGTTTTTTCCGATATTGGTTGCCAAAGAAAACCAGTCTGAATTAGCTTTGAACTCTCTAGCTTTAATGAAATCTAAATTTTTATAATCTCTTATTCTTAAACCTTTAATCGTCACATCACCGAAGAAATCAACCTCTACACTTTCGGTAGACATTTTTGCTTTAAAATCCCTGTTGACAATCTGTAAAGCCTTATCTGCAGCCCATCTTTTGGTCACCGGAAGATTAATTGCAATAAAAACAAAAGCTACAATACCAAGAACTGTCCAGAAAAAAATGAGCAAAAGTTTTGCCCACCAAGAATAGCTGGTTACGTCTTTTGCAGCTTGTTTACCAAATTCCTGAGCAGTATCTATCGGATGATTTATGGCATCAGAAGCAAGCTCAGAAGCCTCTTTTACAGTCTCCTGAACATTATCAACCGTCTTTTGTACCTGATCTCCTAAGTTTTCAGCTACTGATTTTTTATGCTCATTTTCGTTATTATTCTCTAACTTTGCCATTACTATGAGTGACTCTATAATTTTAGGTATCGAATCGTCTTGTGACGATACTTCATCAGCCATTATCAAAGGAAATTCTATTCTTTCAAACATTGCCGCAAACCAGGAAATCCATAAAGAATATGGAGGCGTGGTTCCTGAGCTTGCGTCACGAGCTCATCAGCAGAATATTATTCCCGTAGTAGAAAAATCCTTTACCAAAGCAAATATACAACAAAATGCAATCTCTGCCATAGGCTTTACCCGCGGTCCCGGACTTTTAGGATCTCTTCTCGTGGGAACTTCTTTTGCTAAGTCTCTGGCTATGAGTTTAGACGTTCCTTTGATAGAGGTCAATCACCTTCAGGCGCACATTTTGGCACATTTCATCGACGATGCAAATCCTGTGCCGCCAAAATTCCCTTTCTTGTGTCTTACTGTAAGTGGAGGACATACGATGATCGTTTTGGTAAAAGATTATTTTGATATGGAAATCATCGGAAAAACCATCGATGATGCTGCCGGTGAGGCATTTGATAAAATCGGAAAAATCTTTGATCTTGATTATCCGGCAGGACCAATTATCGACAGATTGGCGAAAGAAGGAAATCCTGATGCTTTTAAATTTAACAAACCAAGATTAGAAAATTACGACTACTCTTTCAGCGGAATCAAGACCTCTGTTTTATATTTTATTCAGAAAGAAGTGAAGAAGAATCCTGATTTCATTAAAGAAAATATGAATAATCTTTGTGCTTCGGTACAAAAATGCATCATTGAAATTTTAATGAATAAATTGGAAAAAGCTGCGAAAGATTTAAACATAGAAGAAGTTGCCATCGCAGGCGGAGTTTCTGCCAATTCAGCTTTGCGAAAAGCAATGCAGGACAACAACGAGAAACTGGGATGGAACATTTACATTCCTAAATTTGAATATACAACCGATAATGCAGCAATGATAGCGATGGTTGCCCAGCTAAAATTTGAACGTGGAGAATTTACCGATTTAAGAACAACTGCAACCTCAAAATATGATTTATAAAATCACGACTTAAAATAAAGATCTACAGATGAAAATATTATTAGAAGAAAAAGTACTGGGAACGCAATCTAAAAAGAACTCAAAATATTATTGGGTTTTAGAAACCATTACAGGAAAAAATGAAGTTACAGAAAAATCTGAAGACGAAGATTATATAATGATAAGTTCAGAAATTGGATATGTTCAAAATGTAAAGGAAGAGATTGCAGAAAAAATCAACTCAGAAAATGTATTTAGCTTTCCTTACGAACCCAAAGAAGGGGATTATTTATCCATCAAAAATAATTTAAGAAAAAACGAATATCTGAATTTAATTTTTATGAATAACAGATGGATTGAAGAGATTTACGCTTGTTCATACAGAGATTGTGAAGGCGATATTTATTCCACGATAAAAACCGGAGTGGCATTTTTAAGCGATAATGAGATTACGTTTTAAAACAATATTTTCTATGAAACTTTTTTTTGGAGAGATAAATAACGGAACAGCAATCATCAACGACGAAGAACAACAACATATCGTAAAAGTTCTCCGCATGAAAGATGGTGAAGAAATTCATGTAACCGACGGAAAAGGCAATCTTGCTTCCGGAACATTGATCATTGAGGGAAAAAAGGCAGGAATTGAAGTTTCAGAAATTAAAGCTCACACATCAGATTTCAATCCGAGACTTCACATTGCGATTGCTCCGACAAAAAATATTGACCGCATTGAATTTTTCGTTGAAAAGGCCGTAGAAATGGGAGTTTCTGAAATAACGATTCTTCAGACCGAAAAAACAGAGCGTAAAAACCTGAATATTGATAAGATCAGAAAACAGGCGATTGCAGCTTCGAAGCAAAGTCTGAGATTTCATTTTCCTGTAATTAATGATTTAATTAAACTATCCGATTTTCTTAAAAATATAGATTCAGAAAGTACTTTTGTCGCACACTGCAACGAAAATTTAGAAAGAATTAATTTACATAATATTCCAAAATTGGAAAACTACACTTTTCTGATTGGTCCTGAAGGTGATTTTTCAGATAAAGAAATTTTGTTTTTAGCAGAAAAAGGAATTAAAGCGGTTTCATTGGGAATTCAGAGATTACGAACAGAAACTGCGGGAGTTTTTGTGGCAGCCTGGAATTATAATAAGATGATTTAATCTTTTTTATCTTTTCCTTTAATTATTGGCCATGTTATCCCGATATGACCTGTATTGATGGGCAAACTTTCAGCTTTTGCCAATCTGAAATTGTAACCGATATAAAACTTACCACCCCAACCGCCAATTCCAAAATAAGGCATTATTCTTGGGACAAATTTTTCAAAATTTGTCTGAAGCTGTATTTCAGTACCAAAAGTGAATCCTGCTCCAACACTGATTCCAACCTTGGGAGCGACAAAAAAATCATATTTATTACTCAGGCTGAAATCACTTCCAATATAATAAACTTTTGAACCGCCGTGATGACCGCCATACTTGAAAACCTTAGCATAAGCCAATTCTATTGTATGCATTTGTCCGGCTTTCCAGGTTTCTGTATTGTCTTTTGCATCGCCGGAAAAATGATATCCTACCAAAAATGCAGGATAAATAGAGGTCTTCATATTTCCTCTATTATAAAATATCGAATCATTTTTCGATTGTGAAAACAAACATTCTGAAAAAAACAGAAATAAAAGAGGCAATAATCTCATTATAATGATTTAAAATTTTAATAATAACTTTTAAAAAGTCAAATTATTATCCCTCAGATACTTTTCAAAAATCTGCTCACCGCTTCTGATCGAATTTACAGTCCAACGGATTTTCATTCTCAATAATTTCTCTTCGTTAAGTTTATAATCAATACCAGATTTCATCAGTTTTTGCTTCAATTCATACATACAAAGTGAAGCGGCAACAGAAACGTTAAAACTTCTCGTAAAACCATACATCGGAATCGCTAAAGTTTCATCTGCAAAATTTAAAATCTCCTGAGAAACACCTTCCATCTCAGTTCCGAAGACTAATGCAATCGGTTCTGTAATTTCATATTCGGGAAGCATTTTTGCATTATTTTCTAAAGAAACGACAACGATTTTGTAACCTTTATCTTTAATTTTTTGGAATGATTCCATATTTCGGGGAAGCTTTTCTACTTCAACCCAAGTGTCGGCTCCTTTTGTTACTTTGAGGTTCGGTTCGAAATTATTTTCTTCCTGCAAAGCAACCACTTTATGAAAACCACAAGCTTCAACAGAACGTACAATTGCCGCCGCATTCCTAAACTGATAAACATCTTCCAAAACGGGCAGCACAAAATCTGAACTTTCCGGAGCAAAATGTTCGATTTTTCTCAATCTTTCTTCCGTTAAAAACTGTTTTAAATACTCGTAGGTTTTAGCTAAATCTTCCATCTATTTTCAAATCTTTGCAAATTAACGTAATTTTGAAATTCTGAACCTGAAAAGAAACTCAAAATCTTTAATTTAAAGTAAAAAATGAAGCGAAAAGTCCTTCTTATTTATACCGGTGGAACGATCGGTATGGAAAAAGATTACGAAACCGGAAGTCTCCGTGCCTTTGATTTCGGAAATATTTTTGAAAAGATGCCCGAAATGAAACTGATGGAATGCGAAGTTTTTGTACATCCCTTTGCAAAACCGCTCGACTCTTCCGATATGGGACCAGAAGAATGGAGAATTATCGCCAATTATATCTTTGATAATTATAAAAAATATGACGGATTTTTAATTCTTCACGGGACAGACACGATGTCTTATACTGCTTCAGCATTAAGTTTTATGCTAAAAGGTTTGACAAAACCTGTTATTCTTACAGGTTCACAACTTCCGATCGGAGATTTAAGAACGGATGCGAAGGAAAATCTTCTGACAAGTTTGTATTACGCAAGTTTGTATGAGCAAAACGAAGCAGTGATTCAGGAAGTGGCGATTTATTTTGAATATAAATTGTTAAGAGGAAACCGTACTTTGAAATATTCCGCGGAATACTTTGATGCATATTCGAGTCCGAACTACCCTATTCTAGGACAATCCGGAGTTCACCTTAAAATTGACAAAGACAATTTGCTCCGTTGTGACGGACGAATTGAATTTCATGTGGACGGACATATTTCTGAAGATGTTTTGTTCTGGAGAATTTTTCCCGGAATGAAACTGAATCATTTTAAAGAAATCCCGAAAATGAAAGTTCTGATTTTGCAGGTTTTCGGTTCGGGAACAATTTTCAGCAGTGAAAAAACTTTGCAAACGCTTCAGGAAATTAGAAATAACGGAACTGAAATCGTGGTGGTAAGTCAGTGTATTTCAGGAGGTATATCATTTGGAAAATATGAAAACAGTAATATTTTTGCAAAGATCGGAGCAATCAGCGGAAAAGATATGACCGCTGAATCTGCGATCACAAAATCAATGCATTTGATTGATAACCCGAATTACAAAGGAAGTTTTGCGGATAATTTCTCAAGAAATATTTGTGGAGAAATCAGCGAATAAGGAGATAAGAATTTGTTAATTCGATAAAATAACCTATTTTTGCAGTCTTCAAAACAGAGAGGTGTCCGAGTGGTTGAAGGAGCTACCCTGGAAAGGTAGTATACGGGTAACTGTATCGTGGGTTCGAATCCCATCTTCTCTACAAAACAAAAACCAGATCAATCGATCTGGTTTTTTGCTTGAAATGCAGTTTCAAAAATGCACTTCGACAATATAATGAAGTATGAATGTTGGTGTTTGCTTGACTGAATTACGGACTTCTTTCCTAGCCCGGATTGAACGGTCTGTTTGAGCTCTTTTTATATGCAAAGCAATATAAAAAAGCGAGTAGTGAAAGCCGGATTAAGCTCCTGAAAAAATCAATTACAAACCGTAAGGAAAGTCTGGTTTCTCATGTGAATTTTGATCATCGCTTCAGATCTCAACTCGCTATACGTACTTTTTTCGAAAGCTTCAACGGCTTTCAGTTTGTAATCGATGAAATCTGCAATTCTTACGACCGAAAAATAGAAATTTCTGTACAAAGCCATATCGACTGTACTTCCAAAATGAGGCAGAAAAGCATTTAAAAACGGAAGTTTCTTTTGGTGCAAATTGTAATCCGGGCAGAAGCCTGTCTTTTCTTTTGCCGTGATGATTTCGTAATGATTGATATAGTTTAAAATTGTCTCATTTTCTTTCATTGAAATTTTATTTTTCTGAAAGTAATGATGAATTCTGTCTAAAATATGTTGGGCATATTCCATCATGCTGATGGTTTTCCACTCTGAAACATGGTTGATCTTAGTTTTAAAGTTTTTAGCTTTTTCGTGATTGTTAAATGAAATTCCGAAATTTTCGTTGTATGGAAAAAAACAGTTTTTTACTCTAATAACAGCTTCTGTCTGTAATTTATCTTCCGAAAAATTGTAACACAGATAAGGTTTATAAAGTTCTTTTGTGGCGAGAAGAAAATCTGTTTCGTTGGTATTTTGATAGTTCTCAAACCACTTTTCAAGATTGTTATAATATTCATTTTCAAATTCTCTGAAACTTAAATAGAATGGAATTTTCATAGCTCTAATATTTATAATGCAAAGCTATTGGTGTAATGCGACAAAACTTGACGTGTTTTATTTTGATATAAATATTTTTAAAAACAATTTGTTTTTATTATTTTAAAACCTGAAAGCCAGCTTATTACAAACAACCCTTTTTTTGAATTTCATAATTTTCTTTTGAAATCATTTTTAATAAAAGTCCGGCTCTGAAAACAGAACCGGACTCCACGATTGAAATAATGATATATGAATAAAAAACTAACTTACTTCCAGCCGCCGCCTAAGCTTTTGTAAATATCGACAACGGTACTTAATTGTTTCTCTTTGGCTTCAATTAACTCCATTTTCGCGTCTAAAGCATCTCTCTGGTTTAATAAAACTTCAAGATAATCTGCTCTTGAGTTCATAAAAAGCTGATTGGCAATATTGATAGATTGGTCTAAAGCCTGAGTTTCCTGAGACTTTAACTGATAATACTGATCAATATTTTTCACTTTAGACATCAGGTTTGAAATATCCAGATATGCATTCAGAATAGTTTTGTCGTATTCGTACAAAGCCTGAATCTGTTTTGCATCTGCTGTCTGAAAGTTGGCTTTGATCGCACTTTTGTTGATCAGCGGTCCTGCCAATTCGCCAACTAAACTTGTAACGATTGACTCGGGCAATTTAACCAGATAAGAAGGCTTAAAAGCTTCCAAACCTAAAGTTGCTGAAATTTCCAGTGAAGGATAGAACTCTTTTCTTGCTGCTTCAACATCTAATTTCGCTGCTTTTAATTCTAATTCTGCCTGCTTAATGTCAGGACGATTTGCCAATAACTGAGACGGAATCCCAGTATAAACCGTTTGCGGAATGATCGACATAAAACTTTCTTTCGTTCTCACGATCGGTTGCGGATAACGGCCACAAAGCGCATTGATCTGATTTTCTTTTTCAGTAATCTCCTGACGAATCGTATATTCTGTCGCTTTTGATTTTGCCAGTTCAGCTTCAAACTTTTTCACTGCCAACTCTGTTGCAGCTGCTGCCTGCTTCTGAATTTTAGCAATTTCTAAAGCTCTCGTCTGCAATTTGATATATTGCTGAATGATATCCAGCTGATTATCCAGAGCCAACAATTCGTAATAATTATCAGCCACTTCTTCAATAAGATTAGAAAGAACAAAATTTTTCCCTTCAACAGTCGAAAGATAATGTGCAACCGCAGCATCCTTCTCGGTTCTTATTTTTTTCCAGATGTCAATTTCCCAATTGGCCATCAAACCTCCTTCAAAATTCCCAAGTGGATCTGGCATTTCTTTTCCTGGTTCTATTTCTGTACTCGCATCTCCGGCTCCTGTACTTGTGTAGCGACCTACTTTTTCAACTCCGACACCTAATCCTGCCCTTACAGTCGGACTTAGTCTGCCTTTTTTGGCAACAATTCCGCTTTTTGCAATCTCTATTTCCTGAAGCGTAATCATTAACTCCTGATTATTCTTTAAGGAAGTTTCAATTAAACTTACCAAATTCGGATCTGTGAAAAACTGTCTCCACGGTGTAGTTCCGCTGTTGTTATTTGTGTCCTGCTGTTCGTTTTGATTAAAATTTTCAGGAATATTATTTTTTACTTCATCGTTGATGACAGTCGCCATTGGCGCCTTACAACTTGCTAAAGCAAGCGATAAGGCGATGGTTGCTATATATTTATTATAAATCTTCATGTTTATCATCGTGTTGGTAAGGTTCTGTTTGTTCGGTTAAAGGATTTTCTTCTTCATATTTTGCCAATCGGGATTTATCGGCAATGGTTCCGAAAATGTAGTATAATCCCGGAATAATCAGCAGTCCGAAAACGGTTCCGATGAGCATCCCCCCTGCTGCTGCAGTACCAATCGTTCTGTTTCCTACAGCTCCAGGTCCCGTTGCCATTACTAATGGAATCAATCCGGCAATAAATGCAAATGAAGTCATCAGAATCGGTCTGAAACGTATGGCTGCACCTTCAATAGCTGCCTGCGCCACAGGAATTCCTTCTTCTGCTTTTTTCTGAACGGCAAATTCAATGATCAATACGGCATTTTTACCTAAAAGTCCAATGAGCATCACCATCGCAACTTGTGCGTAGATGTTATTTTCTAATCCTAATAATTTCAGGCATAAAAATGCTCCGAAAATACCTGTTGGTAATGAAAGGATAACCGGTAGAGGAAGAATAAAGCTTTCATACTGCGCAGAAAGAATTAAATAAACAAATCCTAAACAGATCAGGAAGATGTAAACAGCTTCGTTTCCACGGCCTACTTCATCTTTTGAAATTCCTGCCCAGTCGATTCCAAAACCTCTTGGTAAAGTTTTATCGGCAACTTCCTGAATGGCTTTAATTGCCTGCCCAGAACTATAACCCGGTGCTGGAGTTCCGCTCACCTCAGAAGAATTATACATATTATGTCTCGTGATTTCAGAAAGACCATACACTTTTTCCAAATGCATAAAATCTGAATACGGGACCATCTGATCTTTGTCGTTTTTCACATATAATTTCAACAAATCACTCGGTAAAGCACGATACTGAGGACCAGCCTGAACAATTACTTTATAAGGCCTATCGAAACGGATGAAACTGGTTTCGTAGTTTGAACCGATTAATGTTGACAAATTATCCATTGCTTTCTCGATACTTACGCCTTTTTGCTCGGCTAAATCATTATCAATTTTAAGCATATATTGAGGGAAACTCGCAGAATAAAAAGTGAAGGCAGAACCTAATTCCGGACGTTTTTTCAATTCTTTTACGAAATCGGTGCTTACCTGTTCCATTTTTTGGTAATCACCACTTCCTGCCTTATCCAAAAGTCTTAATTCAAATCCACCTGCGGCTCCATAACCAGGAATAGAAGGCGGCTGGAAAAATTCAATATTGGCTCCCGGAATATTTTTAGCTTTCTCTTCAAGCTTTTCAATGATTTCGGCGGCAGATTCTGAACGTTCTTCCCAACTTTTAAGGTTAATTAAACATGTTCCAGAGTTTGAACCCGTTCCTTCCGTCAGAATTTCGTAACCAGCTAAAGATGAAACCGATTGTACTCCGTCAATATCTTCAGATTCTCTTAAGAGTTCTTTAGCAATCTGATTGGTTCTTTCTAATGTAGAACCTGGAGGAGTCTGAATAATCGCATATATCATTCCCTGATCTTCTCCCGGAATAAATCCTGAAGGCAATGAGTTGCTTAAAAAGTAAGTACAAGCACAGAAAATCAATAACAGAGGAAGCGTAATGAATTTTTTAGTCACCGTTTTACTCAGTAATTTTTCATATTTTCCTGCCCCTTTTGTAAATACATTGTTGAATTTATCCAAAAGAATGGTAATGGGGCTTTTCTTTTTTGCTTTTCCGTGGTTATTTTTTAAAATTAAAGCACATAAAGCCGGGGTCAACGTCAACGCCACAACTCCCGAAAGAATGATTGACGACGCCATTGTAATGGAAAACTGACGGTAGAAAACCCCAACCGGACCCGACATAAATGCCACCGGAATAAATACAGCTGCCATTACCAAAGTAATTGCGATAATTGCTCCGCTGATTTCATGCATCGCTTCCTCAGTTGCTTTTAATGCGGAAAGACCTTTTTCTTCCATTTTGGCATGAACGGCTTCAATCACGACAATAGCATCATCGACGACAACACCGATTGCCATAACCAATGCAAAGAGCGAAATCATATTTAAAGTAATTCCAAATGCGGACATCACGGCAAATGTTCCCACCAATGAAACCGGAACTGCAATCGCCGGAATCAATGTAGAACGCCAATCTCCAAGGAATAAAAACACCACAATCGCCACTAAAATAAAAGCTTCAAACAAAGTATGAACTACCTTTTCAATCGAGGCATCCAAAAATCTTGAAACGTCATAACTGATATCGTAATGCATTCCTTTCGGAAAATTGGTTTTCTCAAGATCAGCCATCAACGTTTTTACGTTTTTGATAACGTCACTTGCATTTGACCCGTACGATTGTTTTACCGTGATTGCGGCAGACGGTTTTCCGTTTAATGTAGAATAAATATCATACATTGAAGAACCAAATTCTATGTCGGCAACATCTTTTAATCTTACAAATTCTCCTGCAGATTTAGCTTTAAGAATGATATTTCCGTAGTCTTTTTCATTATTAAAACGTCCGGGATATTTTAGAATATACTCAAATGACTGAGAACGTTTTCCCGAGCTTTCACCTGTTTTTCCCGGTGAAGCTTCTAGACTTTGCTCGTTCAAAGCTTCCATTACTTCATCAGCTGAAATATTGTAGGCTGTCAAACGATCCGGTTTCAGCCAAATACGCATTGCATATTCTCTTGTTCCTAAAATATCGGCAAAACCAACTCCACTTACCCTTCTCAATTCAGACATCACATTAATATCTGCATAGTTGAAAAGGAATTTCTGATCAGCTTTGGGATCATCACTGTACAAGTTAATATACATCAGCATATTGGGTTCTTCACGGGTGATCTTTACCCCTTCGCGCACTACCAAAGGCGGAAGTTTGTTAACCACCGAAGATACACGGTTCTGAACGTTTACTGCTGCTACGTTCGGGTCAGTTCCCAAGTCGAAAACCACCTGAATTGAAGCTTCACCGTCATTTCCGGCATCGGAAGTCATGTATTTCATTCCCGGAACGCCATTCAAGCCTCTTTCTAATGGAATAACTACGGATTTGATCAACAATTCGTTGTTGGCCCCAGGATATTCTGCGGTAATATTTACTTTTGGCGGAGAAATCGCAGGAAACTGAGTAATAGGAAGTTTCATTAAGGATAAAACTCCCATAAATACAATAATCAGTGAGATTACGATTGACAGAACAGGTCTGCGAATGAATTTTTTAAACATAATTCTTCTATTCTGCTTTTAATTTTAAATTCTGAAGAACTTTCTTCGGATCCTGGAATTTCACTTTTACCCTCTGATCGTCTTTCACTTTCTGAACACCTTCCAGCAAGATTTTTTCGTCCGGAGAAATTCCTGAAGAAATAACATAGATGTCTGGAAGTTCATAAGACACTTTAATATTTTTAGATTTTGCAACACCGTTCTTATCAATCACGAAAACATATTTCTGATCTTGAATTTCGTACGTCGCTTTCTGAGGAATGATTAAAGCATTTTTAAGCGGTAAAGTCATACGAACTTTTCCTGTTTCGCCATTTCTTAAGAGCTTTTCAGGGTTTGGAAATTTGGCTCTGAAAGCAATATTTCCTGTTTCGTTATCAAACTGCCCTTCAATCGTCTGAATTTCTCCCTGCTGATTAAACATTTCACCATTTGCCATCATCAGGCTTACATTCTGGCTTCCGCGGTCTGCAACATGAGTTTGATAATTAAGATATTCGGGTTCAGAAACATTAAAATAACTGTAAATATTGGTATTATCTGAAAGCGTCGTCAATAGATCACCTTCATCAACCAGACTTCCCAATTTCAGAGGAATTCTGTCGATAACTCCAGAAAACGGAGCTTTGATATCTGTAAATGAAAGATGAATTTGTGCTAATTTCATTTCGGCATTCGCAGCATCCAGTTTAGCTTTTGCCATTGATCTTTCGTTTTTAGAAACAATGTTATTACTGGCAAGTGTGCTTGCATTTTTAAGCTCAATAGAAGCTTGCTCAACTTCCGCTCTTGCTTTGAGTAATTCAGCCTGATAAATCTGTGGCATAATTCTGAACAAGGTCTGTCCGGCTCTTACATATTGACCTTCATCGACATAAATCTTCTCAAGGAAACCTTTTTCCTGAGCACGTACTTCGATATTCTTCACCGACTGAATCTGAGCGACGAAATCTTTGTTAATAATCGTATCCATCTTTACGGGTGATGTTACCGGATACACAGAATCTTCCTGTTTTTCTTCCTTTTTTCCGTTGCAGCTAAAAAACAACAGAACTGCGCTAAGTACAACGCCTGAGACAACTCTTTTCATCATAATCTAGAGTATTATTAAAATCGTTAAATGTTTAATTTGAAATAATTCCGGGAATTACATTGCAATATCAAAATTGTAACAACGTAAAACTTCTTGCCCGATTTGGAGCAAAAAAATAATCGAAAAATGAAATTTTAAATTCTGATAGAACGAATCAGAATGAATGTTTTTACAGAATTAACGTGCTGTAAAAAATTGGAAATTAAAGGTTTGAATCTTTTTTTGAATAGAAGTCCGAAAGAATAAATCAGCCCAAAAACACATGCAAAAGTAATTACCGTCTGCAAACTGTCTGCAAACTGAAAATCATCTTCTGTAACATCGTACGAAAAATTATCTGCACTATCAGCAGATTGCTGAACAGAAAATTTCTGTGCCGAATGAGTTGACTGGTTTGTTTTTTCAGGATAATTATGAGAAATATGACCAGAAAAGTCATTGTATAAAGTTTTGACATTAAGCTTACTTTCCACTACGAATAGCAGAAAAAGCGTTGTCAAAAAGTATACGATATAGTTTCTCATTACAAGTTGCAAATGTAAGCTGAGATTTTAACACTTAATTCATTGTTAACAAAGTTTAACGCTTCTTTAAATAACCTAAAAAGTGAATGATAGAAACAGAATTTGCGTTTACCATAAAATTTAAACACAAAACTTATAGTAAAAACTTTTAAATTATTAGAAATTAACATATTTTAAAGAAAAATAGTTGTAATTTTGTCACACCACACCAATATTATATGAAACCCTTAAAAAACCACAACTACAAATGAAAAAATCAGCTTTCGGATTATTCGTAATCCTCACATTAGCAGCGTGTAAACACTCTGCAAAAGATCCCGATCTTGCAGTTACAAACACAGAAACTGCTATTTCTACAGATGACATCACAAAGCAAACTATTTCTGACCGTCATGGCGATGAAATGGAAATTATCATTAATAATACCAAAGAAATCATTACTGTACATCTGAACGGAAAAACATACGAGCTTAAAAAAAATCACGAATCACCCGGATTTTCTACGGAAGACAATAAATATCTTTTTACGAACACTAAAAGTGAAGTAACTTTTCTGCAAAAAGATGTAGATATGGTTTTATTTCATGGTAAAAAAAATCAGGCTGAAACTAAAATGGCCTCACAATAAAACAAAAAGACGCTATGAAGAGCGTCTTTTGTTTTAAAATCTGTTTAAAGAAATTTCCTGCGGTAGATCGACATTATTTTCTATGAATTCATACAAACTTCTTGAGAAATAACATCCATTAAGAATTCCCCTTGCTCCAAGACCATTAAAAACGTAAAGATTTTGATGCTTAGAATGTCTTCCCAAAATTGGTCTTCGATCTTTTACGGTTGGTCTGAAGCCAAAATGAACTTCTTCTATGTCAAAATCATTTGGATAAAATTCACATAAGCCATTTTTCAACTGCTCAACTGCAGAATCGTCAATATTTTCATGCATTTGCTCTCTGTCATACGTTCCACCATAGAAATATAAATCGTTATTTAAAGGAAACAAAAAATGTTTCTTCTTTATGGTTATATTTTGAGGCATTAGCTCAGAAAGTTTAACTCTGATGTGATGTCCCTTATTCGGAATCACCTTAATGTCTGAAAAATACGGATTGTTTTTAACTCCCATTCCTTCACAAAAGATAATGTTTTTAAATTTGAAATTCTGATAAGTAGATTCCGCAACACTTAATTGATTATAATTAAATCTCTCATTAACTAATTGAGAATTATTTTCGTGAAACTTCAATAGGTCGCTAAAAAATCCATTAACATCTAATCTGGCTGACTGTTTAACGATTCCAGCATTGAAGTTATTTTTAACAACCTTTAAGTGCTCAAAATTGTCATTTAAAAAATTTGAAAGCTCTAAGGTTTGTGATTTTTTCAACCATAATTTCTGCTCATTTTCATCATGGAAAATTCTGTGAATAGAGGCATTAATTAAATAATTTTTATCTGTATACTTTTCAATTTCAGTAAGAGAAGTTTTAAGAAAATCTAATTGTTCCTGAGCCAGCCAAAAAGTAGTAAACTTTTTTAAAACAACAGGATTTATAATTCCTGCCGATATTTGCGAAGCGCTTTTTTTGCCTTCAGAAAAAATAATAAATGACTTCTTATTTTTGGTAAGTTGATGAGCGAAAAACAAAGCTGCATATCCGTCTCCTACAATGATATAATCTACATTTTTCATAATAAAAAAACCTGAGTAAAAGTACTCAGGTTTTTTATAAATATCAAGTGAAATTTAGTAATTCCACATATCATTCTCCATTTGAAGAATTTGTTCTTTGATTTTGTCGCTTTCTTCCAACTGCTCTTCAGCATTTCTAGGAATGTAGTCTTTGATAACCCCATCACCTAAACCGTTTGAAGATTTGTAGATAACAGAAGAAAATCTTCTTGCATTGATTATATCGTCAAAAGATAAGTCTGCAGATGAGTTCTTTCTGTTGAAAACATAATTGTTTGCTAAAATCTCTCTAGCTTTTGGATAGTAAACCCAGAATAAATCTACTAATTCATCAGCTCCAATCAATGGTTGACCATCAGGACCTACTCTTCCAATCGAAGTTGGATCTGGGCCCATTGCTGCAATGCCAAGAGGTCTGTATTTCATTTGGCCATCTCTCTTGTCAATAAACCACATTCCCATTATTTTAAGAACCTTAACTTTTTCAGTTGTAGTTTTTATATAATCAGTATATTGTTGTTTTTCAGCTTCTGTTAATGGTCTACCGGAGTTAATAATTTCGATTGCTTCATCATCTAATCTTACACTTTCTAATTTTTTCTGAATTCCTTCAGGACTTAGTTTAGTAGTAAAGTTTTCATCATCATACACTTCATCAATCTGTTGATTAAGTGCTGCATCAAGCAGAATTTGATATAATGATCTAGTATTTTTAGAAAGTAATCCGTTTGGATTATCATAATAGAATGGTTGATTTATTTTATCATTCATATCAATAATCTCCCAAACCATCATGCTTTTAAGGATGTCTTTATCATCCACAAATCCGTACTCAAGTGGTTTTACCTTATTGCTAATAACAGTATCTCCCACTTTTCTCATGTTTTCAGCTCTCATTTGTCTGAATTCTTCTGGAGAAGAAGCATTTAGTATAGTTTGGGAAAATGCAAACCCAGAAGCTAAAACTAAAAGACTGCTAATATATTTTTTCATAATATGATTTTTCAAATTAATCTTATTGAACATTGATTACAACAGGTGAAATTTCTTTCAACCTCTGGTTTCCTAGACCTGTAGCAGTTGCCTGAATATCATAAATATAAACAACGTCTCCTGGTCTTAAATTTCTTGTTAATCCTTCAGCAGCAGATAACGAACTACCTTGTATCATTGTACCTGCTCTACCCGGAAGTTTCAAAATAAAGCTATTGACAGTAAATGAAACTGGGAAGTCGAAGTCTGGTAATGCTGCAGTAACAATTTGATTCTTAATTGATTCAGCAGGCATATTATTAACAGATTTTGATCTAATCTGACCTTGAGGTCTAGGAATACCTTTAATTCTGTATTCAAATACCTGAGAGACAGTTTTACCTGTTGGGTCTGTACCTGACAATGTTAATTTGACAGTATTACCAGTAGAAGGAGTAACATTCCATTTACCTTTTCCTGTACTCTTAACAACTGCACCCGGAGCAGAAAGTGATAATTTAGCATTGTCTGCACCAAGAATAGATCCAGTTACTGGGTTTTCTAATCCTCTGTACATTACATTCATCTTATCGGCAGAAAGCAATAGACCTTGCTCAAGTTTTACTTGTTGAGGACCTGCAATTACATTATAGGTATGTGTGAATGGGAATTGCTGAGCTTTTCCTGTTGCATCTGTTAAAGTAATTACACCTCCAATCTTTCTCTCTCCAAGACCTCCGGTATTTAAAGGAAGATATCCTTTACCATTTTCTTGTCTGCTTACACCGCTGATGCTGATTTTATTACTGTTAGAATAAGTTCCTAACATAATAACTGCTTCAGCTTTTTTACCAGACTGAATGTCTGAAGGAGCAGAAACAATTGCTTCATACTGATTAAACTTAATGCTTGCATCAACTTTTTCCTGAAGCATTAATGCCAATGCATCAGACTGTACGTTTCTTGCATCATTCTGAATAATTTCTAAGTTTGAGATCGCAGCGATAAGCGGCTGATGATAGAATTTATTCTGAAACCAAGTTTTTCCGTTTGGAGATTTTCCTTGAGGATACTCAGCAACAATAGATCTATTTGCTCTATCAACCAATTTCAATAACTGTGGGTTATTTCCAAAAGTAGATACAATATATGACCTTACTTCATCCATTTTCTTCTTAAGCTCTAAAGCTTTTGGAGAAGGACTGTTCTCGTCACCATCTCTGAAAAAATATTCTGTAGTTGCCTCGTTATTATTTAGTGCAGAAAAATTCTCACTAACATCCATATCCTTTCCAGTTTTTGGATCTTTGTCAAAAAATTCTGAATTTTTCTTCAAAATCACCTTAACATCTTCTGCAGAACTAACTAAACCGTCGATTTTACTTTTTAAAACTTTGTATTGTTCCCAAGGCTGAGCATAAGTATCTGGTACTTGTTGTGCCTTTGCTTCTAAAGTAACTTCAAAGATATCCTGATTTTTATCTTCAGTTAAATGTCTTGTTTCATTTAATGCTCTTGTAGAATCGTAATATGATCTGATGATTTCAACATCAATGTTTAGGGCCATCATTGCGATGAACACCAAATACATTAGGTTGATCATCTTCTGACGTGGAGTCTGTTTTCCTTTTGCCATTCTCTTTTCTTTAGTTTTTTATTAAATTAATGGGTTAAGGATTACGACTTCATTGCAGTTAACATACCACCATAAACTCTGTTTAAGCTGTTTAAGTTTGTTGTTAAACCTTGTAATTCTTGGTTAAATTTTTCAGAATGCTCAGCAGATTTTTGCATATCTTCTACATATTTTTTAGCAAAATCAGATTGTCTCTGACCGTTTTCTAACTGCATTGCATATAAAGCATTCATGCTTTCCATGTGTTGAGCAGCTTTGTTTAACTGATCGTTATACTTATGAGTAGAAGCAGAAACGTCAACAGTCTGGTTGATCTGATCTACCGAGTTTGAAAACTTATCAATTCCTGTTCTCAATCTGTCGAATAATTGTACATCAAGTTTTGCATCCTGAAGCATTTTATCCAATTTAGTCGATAAAGAATTTTCTAATTCTGCAAATTGAGCATTTGCATTTTTAGCAGAAATATTTGAGTGTAAAGGGTTTGGGTTTGCATGCTTATCTAATAATTCAGGATAAACATTTTCCCAGTGGTAAGACTCTTCAGCTGCTGGAGGGTCAAAAGCGAAAATAATAAAGATAATTGCCTCAGTAACAAGCCCTACTGTAAGTGCGATGTTACCGTTAATTGGGCCAAAAGAAATGTGAGTAATTTTAAGCCAAGCTCCAAGAATTACAATTGCAGCACCGAATGAATAGAAGAAATTCATCCAAGCATCTTTAGTCTTAAACATATAAGTTAGTTTTTTTTAATGTTAAATAATATTGTTTCAGCAAATAATTTAATTGAAAGAATCCTATCTGTTAACTCTCTTAAGTTTAACAGCAGCTTCAGGGATATCCTGTACTGTTCTGAATCCGATGTAGCTTCTTGCAGAGTCTTTCATTTCGAAATCTCTAGCTCCAGTCATCAACATATATCCAACATCTTTCCAAGAACCACCTCTTACAGATCTCTTAGTGTCTACTTTATCTTTAGTAGAAGGATTCAAAGTAGAAGAGAAACCGTATGATGAGTTGTTGTATGCAGATACCGTCCATTCAGAAACGTTTCCTGCCATATCAAATAATCCGAAACTATTTTTTTTGAATTTTTTCACAGGAGCAGTATAGGTATATGTTCCTTTTTTCTCATCTTCCATATAGTTACCTCTCTTCGGTTTGAAGTTTGCAAGGTAACAACCTCTGTCATCCATTAAATAAGGACCTCCCCAAGGATAAGTAGCATTTTGCTTTCCTCCTCTTGCAGCGTATTCCCATTCTAATTCAGTTGGAAGACGGAATTCTAAAGGTCTTTGTTTTCTTCTTTTTAAGCTTTCGTTGTAATCAGATTTCAATTTAGATCTGAAATTACAGTAAGCTCTTGCCTGATCCCAAGTTACCCCAACAACAGGATAATCTTTGTAAGCTTTGTGCCAGAAATACTGCTCAAACAATGGCTCATTATATGTAAAGTGGAAATCTTTTACCCAAACGGTAGTATCCGGATAGATTGCGATGCTTTCACTTCTAAGGTAATTGATACCTCTTTCATTTTCAGCAAGGGCAACATCCATATCTCCCCACTTATAGTTGTATTTTAATTTACTAACATCAAGAAGTCTTTCACTACCTACTCTTGAAGAAGCCGGTAAGTACATAGATTCTAAAACTTCAGCATATTCTACATCAGGATATTTTGAAGTATTCCAATGTAAAGGAATTTTCCAGTCTAATCTTTTTGTATCATCAAAACCGTCTCTTCCTCCTGCACCTTCAAGATATTCCTGATAAGCAGTAAGATTTTCTTCTTTTTTTGCAAGGTATGCGTAATCTCCGATTCCCGTACCTTTACCGCCTCCTTCTCCACCTTCTCCGGCAGCTTCAGCTAGCATAGTTCTTGCAATAGAGTCTCTTACATAATTAATGAACACCCTGTATTCTGCATTTGTAGTTTCTGCCTCATCCATAAAGAAAGATGATACAGTTACAGTTTTCAATGCTGCTTTTTCAGGACTGTCTGTGAAATCCACATCAGCTAAACCTGCAACGAAAGATCCACCAGGAATGGCAACCATACCATATGGTCTTTCTGCAACAAATGATTTTGTTTTTTCTCTAGGTATCAATTCCCCTTTTGTTCCTGGCTTCCCAACAGAAGAAGATCCACCACCTGAACAAGATACCGATGCTACCGACGCAGACAATAATAAAAGAAATATCCTTTTCATGTTAATTTTTATAATTAAGCCGTAAATATATAATTTTTTTAAGAAACTTTTAAGATTTTTTTTAGAATAACGAAAAAAATCTAAATTTATTTTATTTGCAAGTATTTTTTACTCTACAGTCACAGATTTTGCAAGGTTTCTCGGCTGGTCAACATTTGCGCCTCTGTATACTGCGATGTAATATGCTAATAACTGCAAAGGAACAGATGCTACAATGGGTGAGAAGCATTCTGAAGTTTCAGGAATCTCGATCACGTAATCTGCCATTGCACTTACCTGCGTGTCTCCTTTATTTACAACAGCAATCACTTTTCCTTTTCTTGCTTTAATTTCCTGTACATTACTTACAATCTTGTCATAATGTCCCTTTTTAGGTGCAATGATAACAATTGGCATATTTTCATCAATCAATGCAATCGGACCATGCTTCATTTCTGCTGCAGGATATCCTTCTGCGTGAATGTAAGAAATTTCTTTCAACTTTAAAGCTCCTTCCAAGGCTGCAGGATAGTTGTAACCTCTTCCTAAATAAAGGAAATTGGTCACATTAATAAAATCCTTTGCAATACTTTGAGTCAGCTCATGAGTAGCTTCTAAAACTTCTTCAATTTTTTTAGGAATAGCATTTAATTCTGCGATTAAACTCATAAATTCTGCGTTTCCTAAATTCCCATTGTGCTTTCCTAATTTCAATGCTATGAGTGAAAGAATAGTAAGTTGTGCAGTAAATGCTTTTGTAGAAGCAACCCCAATTTCCGGACCTGCATGTGTGTAAGAACCCGCATCTGTAATTCTTGCAATTGAAGAATCAACTACGTTACAAATACCGTAAATAAATGCTCCTTTTTCTTTTGCAAGCTTTAATGCTGCCATGGTATCAGCAGTTTCTCCTGACTGGGAAATGGCAATCACTACATCTTTGTCTGTAATAATCGGGTTTCTGTATCTGAATTCTGAAGCATATTCAACTTCTACAGGAACTCTGGCAAATTCTTCAATCAAATACTCACCAATAAGACCTGCATGCCAAGAAGTACCACAAGCGATAATGATGATTCGGTTTGCATTTTTGAATTTTTCAAGATGATCCCATATTCCGGCCATTTTAATAATTCCTTCTTCAACGAGAAGTCTTCCTCTCATCGTATCATGAATTGATTTTGGTTGTTCAAAGATTTCTTTAAGCATAAAATGCTCATATCCACCTTTTTCTATCTGCTCTAAATTTAATTTAAGTTCCTGAATTTCAGGAATAATTTTAGAATTATCTTTGATTGTTCTGATATCTACGCCATTCTCTAAAGAAAGAATTGCCATATGACCTTCTTCTAAATAAATAGCCTCTTTTGTAAATTCTACAAACGGTGATGCATCTGAAGCAATGAAATATTCTTTATCACCAATTCCGATCGCCAAAGGAGAACCTAATCTTCCCACAACCAAAACTCCGGGGTAATCTTCGTGCATAACCGTAATAGCATAGGCACCATACACTTCATTTAGTGCATATCTTACTGCTGTAGGAAAATCTGTTTCAACATTCAGATCCATAAAATACTGGACAAGATTTACCAAAACTTCAGTATCAGTTTCTGATTTGAAAGTGAAACCTTTATCTGTAAGCATAATTTTGATCGTATCATAATTCTCGATAATCCCATTATGAACGATCGCAATTTTACCGTTGTTTGATAAATGAGGGTGAGAATTTCTATCACTTGGAACACCATGTGTTGCCCAACGTGTATGGCCCATTCCTACTTTTGCAAATCCCTTCAACTTGCTTGAAATATTAACAAGATCATCAACTTTACCTTTTGTTTTTTCAACGTCAAATGCATTATTTTTGCCTTCCAAAACAATACCCGCGCTGTCATAACCTCTGTATTCCAGCCTTCTGAGCCCGTTGATAACTATATCGTAGGCATCTTGAAAGCCTGTATAACCAACTATTCCGCACATAACTTAATCTAGTGTTTTTTTATTTTTATTTTGTACCGTAGGTAACTCTTAACTGAATTTTATTCGCATTTGCCGGATCTGATCCTACAAAAACAGCTCTATCCAAAGCGAAAGGTCTAGAAGTATATTGATATCCTGCCAAAGTGCTTCCTGTAGAAGAAGATAGGAAATTCCCTAAATCTACTCTGAAATATTTGTCATTATCTTCTACATAGTTACCACTAGATTCAACAATATTCTTAACAGACTGAGTTACTGTAAAGTCGTAATAAGCCTGATCTTTATCTAAATTGTATGCTTTAATATATGCAAAATTAGGCGTTGAACTTAATTTCAATAAATCTTCTGTAAAGTTTGTTGTAATCTGTGCAGGATTTTTAGTACGATCTATGTCTTTTTGAAGGATAGTTAATATCGTAGGTTTTCGAAGATTTTTCGAATCTACCGATGTATACATTCTGATTTTTGCACTGATAATCGCTGCTTTATTAGTTTGATATAATGCTTTCAACTGATCAATTGTTGCTTTAGGAAATCTGATGCCGATAGAATTTCCTCCCATTCCTTGAGCAAAAAGCTTAGCATCTCCTGTGACAGTATTAATAGCTGAATTCGCACTCTTTACCACAGAGTTATCTCGGTTATAAGTATAATTTCCAATATGAGCGTTTCCGTTACCTATTGAGAAAGCGTATTTCTTTTGAGTCTTTACCGTTGCACCAGTATCAAGGGATTTATAGTACATAATCAACTCAACTGCTGAAGGTGAAAACTGAACCAAATATCCATCGGTATCGGTTACAGAAATTTTTAAACCTCTAAAATATCTGATGAAACTTGAGACATCCTTTAATTCTGGCTGTCCTTTTTTATCAATAATCTTCGTTTTAAAGAAACTTGCAGATAATGGTATTCTAAAACCAACTTCAGAAGAAAACAATGAAGTATTATCTGAATCCTTTGTAATGGCAACAGAACTTACATACCCATTGAATACTTTAGAACCTAATTCCTCATTTGCAGCATAACTTTTATTTGAATAGGCAATATCACTGTATCCATTTAAAAATTCGGTAACTTCCTGTACTTTAACAGTCAGGTTCCCTCCATTTGCTTTCGTTCTTCCATATTTGGTTGCAGGATATCTGTTAAATACTTTTTTAGCAGGTACTGCCCCATCCGGATAAACATAATTTTCATCGGTAGTTGTTGTCAAAGAATCTGAAGCATATGTCGGTTTAATCACCAATACTACAGAATCAACTTCTGCACTTGCACCAAAATCAGGATCATAAGCTGGAAGTCTTACCTGTGTATAGTAAGCAGCTTTCTGCATTCCAAACTGGCTTTCAGAAAAAGCACCTAAAGTAGCTAAACCTAATTTTGAAGCGTCACTTCTTATACTGTCATTATTATCAATGTTATAAGCAATAACATCATAAGGAACTTCATTACCCTCTGCAGCGCCATCTAAAAATAATTGCTCACCCAAAGAATCAGGATCCGGTTCGCAATTGTACACCAACATTCCGCCAAAAATCACCATAGAAAGTATAGTGAAGGCTCTTTTCATATTATAAATCATCAAAATGTTCTTTTTAATATAGTTTATTGATAGAATCTATGTCTAAATATTCTGATTTCGAAGTTGAAGTTTCGTTAAAAGCTTTATCTAAATCTCCTTCTAAAAACTCGTCACCTTTTACCACTTCATCCACATACTTCATGCTTTCGATAACAAAACTTTGAAAGCTTGGATTATTTAACGCATCTAATCCTGAAATATTATCAAACTGTAGTTTTTCTGCAATACTTTTATCCAAAGGAGCATCTTTCTCATTATATAATGAAAGGACGATTTTAGCATCTTTGAAATATGAATCTGATTGGTAGAACGTTTTTAAATAAACAGGAATAAAAGAAGCCATCCAACCGTTAAGGTGAATAACATCCGGAACCCAATTTAATTTCTTAATGGTTTCTATAACTCCTCTCGCAAAGAAAATTGCACGCTCGTCATTATCCGAAAAACCAACACCTTCATCATCAAAATAATATTGTTTTCTTTTGAAATATTCTTCGTTATCGATAAAATAAACCTGAAGTCTTTCTCCCGGAAGAGAAGCTACTTTAATAATAAGGGGCTGATCTAAATCGTTGATGATGATATTCATCCCAGAAAGACGGATTACCTCATGAAGCTGGAATTTTCTCTCACTTATCTGTCCAAATCGTGGCATAAAAACTCTTACATCATTGCCTTCTTGGTGCATTTTAAGTGCCATTTTGTTTACCACTGTTCCTAAGTTTGTATCTTCCTGATAAGGGTACATCTCTGTGGTAATGTACAGTATTTTCTGATTGGGCATATAATTTTTGTATAATTTAAATAATGCTATAAGTTGCAAAATTACAAAAAAACATCCAACATCAATGTAATTAACATTTTTTTACGATAATCATAACAATCAAACTGCTAAATCGTAAAAATTAATACCAGATAATTTAGTATTTTTGAATTGCTATTAAAATAAATTATGGAAGTTCTAAAAAATAAAAAAACACTTCAGGATTTTATTGAAAGACAGAGAGAAATGGGTAAAAAGATTGGCTTTGCCCCAACTATGGGTGCATTACATGATGGTCATCTCTCCCTTTATGAAGCTGCACGTGCAGAAAATGATCTGGTCATTTCTTCAATATTTGTAAATCCGACTCAGTTTAACAATGCTGAAGATTTAAAAAAATACCCTAGAGACACCAACAGAGACATCAAGATTCTGGAAAAATCAGGTTTGGTAGATGCTGTTTATATTCCGGAAGTTCAGGATATTTATCCCGAAAAAGCAGAAAGTCAGCATTACGATTTTGATGGCCTGGAAAATGAAATGGAAGGAAAATCACGACCCGGACATTTTGATGGTGTAGGAACTGTGGTTGAAGAACTTTTCACTCAGGTAAAGCCCGACAATGCCTATTTTGGTGAGAAAGATTTCCAACAATTAGCAATCATAAAAAAAATGGTTGATAAAAAACATCTTCCTATTAAAATAAAAGGAGTTGATATCTACAGAGCAGAAAACGGTCTGGCTCTAAGCTCAAGAAACCAAAGACTGACCGAAGACCGAAGAAAAGATTCAAAAATCATTTATGAAACATTGGTAAAAGTGAATGATTGGTTCAGAACCGTTTCTGTATCTGAAATAAAAGACAGAGTGAAAGATATTTTTGACGACCAAAAAGGTATGCAGCTTGAATATTTTTTGATCGCTGATGAAAATACTTTGAAAGAAACCGATTTCTTTTATACAGACAAAACCTACAGAGCATTTATTGTAGTGATGGTAGACGGAGTAAGATTAATCGACAATATGCATTTAGATTAATCAAATCAACAACAAAAATCAAAGGCTTCCTGAAGGAAGCCTTTGAACACCAAATCACAAAATATTAATATGAAAAAAATTTACTTTTCAGTAAACTTGTGACCCGGCTGGGATTCGAACCCAGGACCCATACATTAAAAGTGTATTGCTCTACCAGCTGAGCTACCGAGTCGGTCTTGATTTTAATTTGATAAATATAAAATAAATTTCAGACTTAACAAATATTTTTTTTGCAGTGCCTGCGACTGGACTCGAACCAGCACATCCTTAGGAAACCACCCCCTCAAGATGGCGTGTCTACCAATTTCACCACGCAGGCAAAAAATTATAAAAATATATAATATTTTTGCTAGTGACCCGGCTGGGATTCGAACCCAGGACCCATACATTAAAAGTGTATTGCTCTACCAGCTGAGCTACCGAGTCGGTCACTTATTATCAAGTTTTCATCGTAAGTAATGTCCCTTGTTTTTAGTGGTGCAAAGATAGGACTTTTTTCATTATCTCAAAACTTTTTCGCAAATTTGTTCAAAATAAATTCATGATAATTTCACTGGTTGGATACATGGGAAGTGGCAAATCTCACATTTCCAAAATTTTAAGCGAAAAAATTAATTTTAAATTAATTGACCTTGATAAAGAAATTTCCAGGCGAAACAAACTGACGATCCCGGAAATCTTCGATAAAAAGGGTGAAATCTACTTTCGCAAGCTGGAAAGAGAAACTTTGGAAGAAATTTTAGCCACAGAAGAAAACATTGTTTTCAGTTTGGGTGGAGGTACCCCTGTATATTATAATAATATGGAAATCATCAACCATAACTCAAAAAGTGTATTTCTCAGAACGTCTATCAATACTTTAATAGAAAGAATTTCAAAACAAAAAGAAAAAAGACCTTTGATTGCTAACATTTCAGATGAAAACCTCCCCGAGTTTATCGCCAAACATTTATTTGAAAGAAATGAATTTTACAGCAAAGCACAATTTCAGATCAGTACAGATTCTAAAGAACCTGAAGAGATCATGAATGAAATTATTGAAAAGCTATATTTATAACTCCTTTTCTTCTTCCTTCTCCGATGAATCATTCTCTCCAAAAAAATCATCCCAATCTGTAAAGTCAGCATCTACATCGTTTCCTACATAACCGTCGATCTCTCTTCTGTCTTTTTTGGTGGGTCTTCCCTCGCCTCTGTCTCGGTAATAGCTCTGAGACATTTTGCGGAGTTTTAATAATTCATATTGTTCTTTGTCTGTAACATCTTTAATGTGTAGCGAAACCAATTTTGCTCCAATTCTGCTTTTAGGGATTTGTATGACTTTAATTTTATAGTCAATCTGATTTTTACGGATCTTGATTACATCTCCTTCTTTTACCTCTTTAGACGACTTTACAACCGACTCTCCTATTGATACTCTGTTCTTTTTGATCTCGTCGGTAGCAATACTTCTTGTCTTGTAAAAACGAATACTCCATAAAAATTTATCTATTCTCATAATTTTTTATACTTTTGCCGTTATATTATTTGTAAAGTAATTAAAGTTTTTGAAATGAAAAAAATATTTTTGTATATCCTTGCTGGATCTTTGTGTTTTTCAGCTTGTAAGAAAGATGATGAAGTGGAAACATTTATTGAACCGGATAACATTGAAGTGAGAAACACTCTTGATGAACAGGCTATCCAAAAATTTATGGATAACAACTACTTAGACACACAGGGAAACATCAAGGCGTTTAGCAGTACAGATACTACCGATGATAGCTATAAGAAGTTATCTGAACTAAATCCTGTAAAACTTCCTTCCGGAGTTATTTATATTAAAAGAGATGGAGCTCAACCAACTCCTGGAAAAACTATAGACACCAACTCAACATCAAGCACAGCAAGCCTTATCAAAACCATGATGAGAGCTACTTACTATCGTGCTACAGATACAGATGGAAATGTAAATCTTACCTCTGGCGGAAATCTTTTAAACACCATTGATCTGGAAGCTTCTCCTGCAACTGATCCTAAATTCTATTACGTAAAAAAATCAGTCTTAGATGCAGCAACTACTGATGCAGCTAAACAAAGAAGCTATTACGAAATCGAAGGACTTCAGGAAGGATTAAAATATTTCAACGGTTTTGAAAATTTACCTAATGAAACTTTACCTAATTTACAAGGTGTAATCATTGTTCCGTCAAAAGCAGCTTTTGCGAGAGATGCCAATTATTATAGTCTTCAAAATGCAACACTTATCTTCAACTTCCAGATTTATCATACTGAAGTAAGACCAGCAGGTCAACAATAACAAATAAAAAATCCGCTTCAAATTTTATGAAGCGGATTTTTTATTTTATTGAAATTTAATTATCTCACATTTCCCAAAATATCCGGGAAATATTTATCAGAAAGATGCTCAAACTCATCACCACGCATGAACATTGTAGCATCAACTTCTTCATAAGAATCTCTTCCTGCCGCTGCAATCAATTCATTACAGGTGTGTAATGTATTTTTGTGAAAATGGTACACTCTTTCAGCTTTATCCGTCACATCAAGACCTTTGATCAGCATCTTATCCTGTGTTGCAACGCCTGTCGGACAATTGTTGTTATTACATCTCAAAGCCTGAATACAACCTAAAGAAAACATAAACCCTCTCGCATTATTGCACATATCGGCTCCCATTGCAACTGCTCTCAAAATATCTAAACTTGTCAGAACTTTTCCGCTGGCAATCACTCTCAGCTTATTTCTGACATTATAATTCTTCAATGTTTTATTTACAAAAATCAAAGCTGGTTCCAGAGGCATTCCTACTCCATCAGAAAATTCGGGCGGTGCGGCTCCCGTTCCTCCTTCAGCTCCGTCAATGGTTATGAAATCAGGATAAATCTTCAGAACGTTCATCTGAACGCAGATATCTTCAAACTCTTTCGTATCACCAATACAAAGCTTAAAACCAACCGGTTTTCCACCAGAAAGCTCTCTTAAGTGGTGTACAAATCTCAACAAACCTGCTGCATCAGAAAAAGATGAATGTGATGGCGGAGAAACAATCGTTAAACCTGGTTGTACGTGACGTATTTTTGCAATTTCCGGAGTATTTTTCACCCCGGGTAAAACTCCGCCGTGACCTGGTTTTGCACCCTGAGATAATTTAATCTCAACCATTTTTACGTTGGGAAGATTTGAATATTTTGTGAATAATTCCGGATTAAATTTTCCTTCATCATCTCTACATCCGAAATATCCGGTTCCGATTTGCCAACAAAGATCTCCTCCTTCCAAATGATGGGGAGAAATTCCACCTTCACCTGTATTATGATAGAAATTTCCTTTTTTTGCACCTCTGTTTAAAGAAATCTGAGCTCTGTCACTCAACGCACCAAAGCTCATTGCCGAAATATTAAATAACGAAGCATGATAAGGCTGCGAACATTGTTCACCTCCTACCCAAACTCGCGGAAGTTCTTCCTTCGGAGATTTGGCATAAATAGAATGTTTGATCCCTTCATACTTTCTGTGATTAACCTCTAACTGGGTTCCGAAAGGCACAGTATCACTCAGGTTTTTTGAACGTCTGTACACTGCAGAACGCTGATTTCTTGGAAATGGTTTCCCGTCTGTTTCTCTTTCGATAAAATACTGCTGCATTTCAGGAGAAATATCTTCAAAAAAATATCTGAAATATCCTAAAACAGGGAAATTTCTGAGAATTGCGTGTTTGGTTTGATATGTATTATAAACCCCTAATGCATAAATTGCCGTTAAAAGGATCGGAATCCAATAATGTGCTCTGATCAGCAATGCAACGATCCACGTTACAATGACCAACACAATTCCCCAAGATAAAAATTTATCTCTCATAAGAATGTAGATTTAAAAAAGTTAAAAATAAATTTAGTGGAAATAAAGCAAACAGACTATGCTTTTGCTAAAAAACTTTCGTAAGACGATTGCACAGAAACCGTGCCATCTGACAGTATTTTTTCTAAATTCAGAAATTCAATCTGATTGACAGAAGATTGATCAAAATCTTTTTGTACCCTCACGTAATTTTCTGTGAAGCCAAACATTTTTCCTTCTTTATTTTCGTGCTCCCAAAGTACGGGAAGTGTCTGCCCGAGCTGAGTCTGATAGAATGCCATTTTCTTTTTCTCAGAAAGAATTCTCAGCATTTTGTTGCGTCTTTTTCTCTCAGGAATCGGTACTGCTCCATCCATTTCGGCAGCTTCCGTATTTTCTCTTTCAGAATAGGTAAAAACGTGCAGATAACTGATAGGAAGCTCGTTCAGGAAATTATAGGTTTCCATGAACAGTTCTTCGGTTTCTCTCGGAAATCCAACGATGACATCAACGCCAATCGCTGCATGAGGCATCACTTCACGGATTTTATTGACTCTGTCTCTATATAATTTGGTTAAATAACGACGTTTCATTTTTTTCAACAAATCATCGCTCCCCGATTGCAAAGGAATATGAAAATGCGGAACAAAACTCTTACTTTTAGAAACCAGTTCAATACTTTCATCCTTCAAAAGATTCGGTTCAATTGAAGAAATACGGATTCTTTCGATGCCCTCAACCTGATCGAGCTCTGAGATAAGATCTAAAAAGGTATGTTCGTGTCTTTTGTTTCCAAATTCACCTTTTCCGTAATCACCGATGTTTACACCGGTAAGAACGATCTCTTTAATGTCTCTCTGAGCAATTTCTTTAGCATTTTTTAAAACATTTTCGATAGTATCTGAACGCGAAATCCCTCTTGCTAAAGGAATCGTACAGTAAGTACATTTGTAATCGCAACCATCCTGAACTTTCAGAAAAGCCCTGGTTCTGTCACCAATAGAATAGCTTCCTATGAAAAAGTCAGTTTCTTCGATTTCGCAGGAGTGAACAATACCTTCATTTTCAGATTTTTCCAAATCATCAAGATAACTCAGAATATTGAATTTTTCTTTGGCTCCAAGAACCAAATCAACACCATTAATTTGTGAAATTTCTTCCGGTTTCAACTGTGCATAACATCCGACAATCACCACCAAACCTTCAGGATTTGCTTTCATGGCTCTTTTTACGTGAAGTTTACATTCGCGGTCTGCATTTTCTGTTACCGAACAGGTATTGATGACATAAACATCTGCTTTATCATCAAAACTCACCTTATCATAACCTGCATCTGTTAATTGACGGGCAATAGTAGATGTTTCTGCAAAATTTAATTTGCAGCCAAGGGTATGAAATGCGGCAGTTCTGTGAAAATGAGACATTTATTATTACTGAATTTTAATGGGTGCAAAGATAATAATTTAAATATGAATACTAAATTGATTCGGTCTATAGTTTGTAATCGTCTCGCAGTTCCTGACTTTTCGCAAAGCAAACGGAAGAAGAATTCTGAATTTCAACCTCATCATTCTTCTGTAAATCTTCAATACACTGCTCTCTGATATTCCAGATTTCTTCTAAATTATAAGGAATCTTTTCTTCAACAATCCATTGCTTTAAAAAATCTTTGTGAAATAAAATTTTCTCTGCGAAAATTTGATCATACTCTATTTCTTTTTTAATTAAAATCTTGTTCCGGAATTGTCTGTAATCCGAATCAGGTTTAGTAAAATCAAAATATTCATTTTTAATTTTGAGATAATTGTGTGCTTCGGGAATATAATTTAAATGATATTTTCCCAGCGTTTTCTTGATTTTAAAAGTATAATCAGTATTCATTTTAAAAATACCGAGAATCAACTTTACTTCAGGATGATTATTTCCAAGTGCCAATTTTCTTAAAACTGCGTGTTTTGTACTGCAGGTTCCGGCTAATTCATCGAAAACACATTTGATATTACTTTTGTTTAAATTTCGTTTATAAGGTAATTCGGAAATGTATTTACAAGCTGAGGAAAAATCAGTAATCTTTTGACTTAGAAACTGATCAGAAATAATTCCTTTATGTTGAAGAATTGAGAAGTTTTTCATTCTTTTACTTTAATTGTATTAAAAACCCGATTATTAACCCTACATTTCCCTGATCGAATTTAAATCCAAGTTAACAAATTCCCCGTATATAAAGATAAAAGAAGTAATTTATGGTGTGCAAAATCAGTGATTTTATGAAAGATTTAAATTCTCTGAAAATTGATCAGCTGGAAAAGTGGTTTATTGACGAAAGCATAATCTGGATTCCACCTTCAAAAGAAATTTCAGGCAAAAACAGAATTTTAGCTTTATTCCGGGCTATTTTCAGGCGTTATGAGAAAATTGAATGGCATGTTTCGGAGATTTTTCACTTAGGGAATGAGAAATACTTTTATCAGACAACATCAATCGGAAACATGCCGGGATCGGGTGAATATGAAAATAACATCTGTACGATCGTTCAGTTTTCAGAACATGGTAAAATCATCTATCTTTCTGATTATTTTAAAGATACTAAAATTTTCAACTAAAAAGACCACCTTTCTCAAGATGGTCTTTTTTCTGTATTTATAACTTCTTATTCTCTATTTTTAACCATTACCCAACCTGTATATTTGAATAATGTGTTCTTTTGGTCATTCTCATTCCATGTTACAGAGTACCAATAATTTCCGGTAGGAACTTTTTTGTTTCCTGTAGTTCCGTCCCATTTAAAATTATTGAATTTATCTGCCTGGAAAATTTTATTTCCGTAACGGTCAAAGATATTGAATACCAAATTCTGTTTATTGGCTAATGCAGAATAATCAATGACATCATTTACTCCGTCTCCGTTTGGCGTGATTACGTTAATTAAATTAGGCACCACAATATCTACCTTAATCGGTTCACAATCATAAGCATCTTTCACATAGATCACATGATCACCTCTTGTGATGTTTGTAAAGACATTAGAATCCTGCCAGTTGACATTATCCATAGAATATTTATACGGTGCTTTACCCCCGTTAACATTAACAGTAACTGTAGTATTCGAAATATCAATACTTGAAACAACCGGTTGCTCAGAAGCATATACTTTTACCGTCTGATAAGAAATACATTCGCCAGTTTTTAACTTCACCCAATAATTACCAACTCCAACATCAGAAATTGTTTGTGTAGTTGCACCCGTACTCCATTCATATCCGTCAAATCCTGCACCCGCATCAAGAAAGGTCTTATCTTCGATACAGATGATTTTATCTTTTAAAACAGAAGAATAAACAGGAGGAATTACCTGCAAAGTGATTTTTGCAATAGCATAACATCCGTTTTCATTAAAAACCTTTACATAAACCACTCCATTTGGAGAAACGTATGCTGCAGCCATTGTAGCTGGTATTTCATTAGTTCCGCCGATTGCATCCTGTACTGATTTATAATATTTTTTTGTAGTTCCTGTTTGCAATGTAACATTTGCAGTAGTAAGATCAAAAGATGCAGTTACCAAATTTTCCTGCAATGCACAAAAACGTAAAACAGCATCATTTACAACCACTTCAGGATAAAAACTCAAGGTAATCGCCGCCGAATCTGAGCAACCTTCAGATGTGGTCACAAGAGCATAAACCACTCCCGGTGCAGAAACATACTGTGTAGGATTGGTAATTTGTGCAGTTCCGGCATTCAGGTTTGCCATAGTCGGATAATATTTTATGGTAATATTAGAACCAGTAAAAACATTAGCTGAATTTAAATTGAAAGTTGCCGTACCTGCTTTATTATTATTACAGGCAAATATAGTTTTGTCAAGAGCCGTAATATTTCCTTGTTTAAATTTGAACGGACCAATCTGACGGCAAAAGTTGATCGGATTATTTGGATTGACAGGATCCTGATAATGAATACTGTAATAATAAATTGTTGTCGTGTTTACAGTAATCGGAGCTGTAATAGGACTGGTTCCGGCAAGTGCATCATTCTGAGTAGTGTGATAAGAAACAATAAAATTAGGATTACCATTCAAGATTCCTGCTGTAAGCGTACTGAAATCAAAAACTGCAGGACTTACACAAATCAAAACTTCTCTCGGATCTGCGGGATTTGCTGCAGGTAATCCCGGCGGAGTAAACGCATTAGGTTGCAAAGCAGGATCAGTAAACGGAGAAGCCAATGTTGCCGTTCCGCCCCAAGTCAGAGAAAACGGTGCCGTAACTGAGCTTCCTGCACCAACCCAGTTATCAATGTATAAATAATAGGTTTGACCTGCCAAAACATCCATATACTGACAATATGGTGTAGCAGATCCTCCCGGAGCATTAGTTATTGTACTGGTCATATTTAGACCGGTAGATGCCCCGACTCCAATGACCGTTGCAGCATTACAGCGTATTGGTGAACCTAAAGTTCCACAAGTTACATTAGGACCATACACTGCCCAGTCATAATCTGCATCAGGATCGTTGGGAACCAAATTAAAAGTTAGAGTTCCGCTTGTAGCAATAGTCAGTTTGTACCAAATAGAATTGTGCTCTCCGGAGATCAGACAACCTCCTAAAGATTCGTTTACAGAACCAATTCCTGTAGGATTGTACGTAATACTTGAATTTCCACAAACCGACAATGCAGTAGAGCAGTCTGCCTGAGAAAAGAAAGTTTGAGAGATCAGGAAAATAAGCAGGAGTAAAGTTTTTTTCATATCAGATTGGTTATTAAGGTTTAAACTTTATCAAATATAATGAAATTTAATTATAATCACCAAATAATGACAAAAACAAAATATTTAACACAAAAAATATTATTTATTTAAATATTCTATATTAAATATTCAAAAATCACTTAATACTCGTCATATTCCCACAAAGATTTTCAAGGTGGAAAATTTTATGAAAAGGACTTTTGACTTCCTTCAAATGTTCCTTATCCTGGATAAAAGTGTAACGCGATGCCAGAGAATTCATATCTGAAACAATAACCAGCCAACATTCATCAACAGATCTGTCATAGTAAGGAAATTTCTCATTCTTTTTTTCTATCAATTCTAAAATTTTCTCAGAGCAGAGCTCATCAAAGAGATTCATGTTGTATTCGTGAGTGATAAAAACATTTCTGCGATGAGAAGATTTTCTAATGCTTTTCACGCATCCGAATGCTTTATTTTTTTTAATGCTTTTATAGATATTTAGAATAATTTCCTGTTGCTGTTCAGGAGTATCAAATTTTAAGTGGGCGTGAAAAGACAAAAAATAAACACCACGATATTTCGTGGTGTCTTCATGTTCTAACAATATTTCTGCCTGACGGAAAATTTTATTCAAATTGCTCTCAACTTTTTTCATTTCAAGATGATTGATCACTTCGGTCAATTCTATTCCAATTTTTTTGTCGTTGAATTTTGCGATGAAGTCGGGGCTTTCGCAGGTGAGATTCTCAAAGGTCACTTCAGGAAAATGGTGCATGAAAGAATTCAGCAATAAAATTTCAGCTTTTTTCTTGTATTTTTCTCTGTCGTGGAGAGGTGATGCATCGATTGTACGATGATATTTCTCCATTGGCTTTTTCTTCAAATGTCGGTTGAGGTAATATAAACTTAGATTTTTAATCAAATCTTCCTCTGAGAATAATTTTTTCATGAAGTGATTTTTAATTATTAAAGAATACTCTGAAACCCCCGTTTCAATATTGAAGTTTTTGATTATCAAAAATTTACATTTAAAGATAGTTAAAAAAACTATTCGATAGATTGTTTTAAAAATAATTTATCATATAATTAATGTAAAGTTTATTTTCTTAATTAATACCTTTACCCTTTTAAACACAAAACTGAATCTTTTATGGATTTTAAAAATTTTAAAATACCTTACAGCGTTAACGAAAAATACACTAAAAAAGTAGCCTATTTTTCTATGGAGTTTGCCATAGAGCAGGTGCTTAAAATATATTCCGGTGGCCTGGGATTTTTGGCGGGCTCACATATGAGAAGCGCTTACAATCTGAAGCAGGATTTAATAGGAATCGGAATTCTCTGGAAATTCGGTTATTACGATCAGGCGAGAAACCACGATCAGACCTTACAGCCAACGTGGACAAGAAAAATGTACAGTTTTCTCGAAGATACGGGAATAAAATTCCAGATCGAAATTCACAGTGCGCCGGTTTGGGTAAAAGTATGGTATCTTGATCCTGAAATTTTCCATACCGCACCGATGTTTTTCCTTTCTACAGATGTTCCGGAAAATGATCATGTCTCAAAAACAATTTGCCACAAATTATATGATGCCAATGAATCTACAAAACTGGCGCAATATATTTTATTAGGAAAAGGTGGCGCAAAACTTCTTGACGAGATGAATATCGAAAGAGAAGTTTATCACCTTAATGAAGCACACGGGCTTCCTGCAGCATTTTATTTATTGAAAAAATTTAACGGAAATCTTCAGAAAGTAAAAGAAAAGCTAGTTTTCACAACCCATACTCCGGAAGAAGCCGGAAACGAAAAACATAACCTGAGATTGTGTTACGATATGTCTTATTTTTCGGGCTTAAGCATGGAAGAAGCCAAAAAGCTGGAAGGTTCGGACGGAGAATTGTTTAATCATTCTCTCTGTGCATTGAAAATGGCAAGAATTGCAAACGCAGTTTCTCAACTTCACGGTGTTGTTTCGAGAGCAATGTGGAGCAAATATCCCGGAATTTGTGAAATCAAATCAATTACCAATGCTCAGGAATTCAAATATTGGGGTGATAAAGAACTTTATATTGCCAAAGACGAAAATAACGATACTATTTTTGATTACCGCAAAAAACTTTTAAAGAAAAGATTGTTTAAAATCGTTGCAGACCAAACCGGAAATTTATTTGATCCGAATATTTTCACTATTGTCTGGGCGAGAAGATTTGCAGGATATAAACGTGCAGATTTATTACTGCATGACAAAGACCGTTTTTACAAACTTTTAAACAATCCGAAATATCCTGTACAAATTATTTGGGCCGGAAAGCCTTATCCTATGGATTATTCGTCGATCTCAACCTTTAATACCCTTGTTGAGGAAAGTAAAAATCATAAAAATATGGCGGTTCTCACGGGATATGAATTGTCTTTAAGCAAATCTTTAAAGCAAGGTTCAGATCTTTGGTTAAACAATCCGAGAGTTCCGAGAGAAGCTTCGGGAACATCAGGAATGTCTGCTGCGATGAATGGATCTGTCAATCTTTCAACCGATGACGGCTGGATTCCTGAGTTTGCAAAGCCTGGTGAAAATTCTTTCGTAGTACCGAAGTGTGATTACGAAAACATGAGCATCTACGAGCAAGATAATTATGATCTGAATACATTATACGAAATCCTTGAGAATGAAATTCTTCCATTATATTATGATCAACCTAAAAAATGGAGAAAAATACAGCAAAATGCAATGAATGATGTGAAAGATCAATTCAACAGCGACAGAATGGCTGATGAGTATTATGAGATACTTTACAATCAGAACAAGTAAAAAAAATAAAACCGTTCGTGACAATTCACGAACGGTTTTTATTTAAGATTAATCTTTTTTCTTCTTTTCCTTAGGTACTTTCAGACCTTTTTCACGGGCTTCAGATATTCCAATGGCAACTGCCTGTGTTTTATCTGTGACTTTCTCGCCGGAAGATGATTTAAGCTTTCCTTCTTTGAATTCTTCCATCACCTTCCCGACTTTTTCCTGAGCTTTTTCTGAATATTTTGCTTTGCTCATCATCTTGATTTTTTAAGATTTGGATATCGAAACTCCTATTTCGTAAACATGTGCATGCTTGAGATACTTTGAACGTTCTCTTGACGTCACAGATTCAAATTGATCATTCTTCAGAACAACGATAGGATCTTCAGCATTTTCAATTTCAAAATTTGCTAAATATCTTTCATCAGGTGGTGATTGCTGCAGTTTTGCTTTGATCTTCTGCAATTCGTCTGCATACTGTTTAAAACCGGGATCAGAAGAATGAATAAATTTATACTCATCACCAGCATCTACAAAATAATGTAACTTTTTTTCAACCAGTCCTGCTTCGGTTGTAATTTGGGGATTATCATTTCCGTCTTTAAAACCTACTTCCACCACAGTTCCGCCCTCTCTGCCTGCATAGTCTTCTGCGTCCTTAAAGGTAGAAAATCCTGTATATATTGTTTGGTTTTCGAGCTGGTACTTGTTAAGTTTCTTGTTGTTTGCCTGCGTTTCCATAATTATCATTTTAATGTAAGAGAATAGCTTCAATTTTTTTGCCAAACCTTTATATTCTACAATAATCTTATCAAAAACAACATTTATTCACGAGTAATTTCCGTACTTATTATTTTGCTTTATTAAAACATTCAAAAAGCGGATAGAATTTTTCTGTCAGCTTTTTTTTATAAAATCACTATATTTGAAAACTTACGATATTTCTATTTTTGAAAATGAAAAAACTCTTACTTACGCTTACGATTGTTGCTGCACTTCACAACATTTCAGCACAGGAAATCACTCTAGATAAAATATATTCGGGATATTACCGCGGAAAAGGAATTGCCGGAATCACCTCAATGAAAAACGGTGAAAATTATCTTGTCATCGAACAAGATGGAATTGCAAAATATTCTTATAAAACTTCCCAGAAAGAAGGAAATCTGGTTGACGGAAATTTCGAAAGCTACGAGTTTTCTGATGATGAGTCTAAAATTCTTTTGTTAAAACAAAGTCAGCCGATTTACAGACATTCTTTCTTAGGTGTTTACGACATTAAAGATTTAAAATCTGGAAAAACAACCAGTCTGAATGAAGGAAAACCTGTTCAGGAGCCGAGATTTTCACCTGATGCAACCAAAGTTTCCTTTATCGTTGATAATAATTTATTTTATCAGGATTTAAATTCAGGAAAGATCACTCAGATTACAGAACACGGTATCAAAAACAAAGTACTCAATGGTTTGGCAGACTGGGTTTACGAAGAAGAGTTTGGTCATGCAAGATTGTATGAATGGACGAAAAATTCAGCTGACATTCTGTTCGTGAAATTGGTAGAAACCGATGTTCCGGAAATTTACATTCCGATCTATGAAAAATCTTTGTACCCGACAGAAATGCGCTATAAATATCCGAAAGCAGGGGAAAAAAACTCTGTTGCAACGGCACATATTTATCATTTGGCAGATGGAAAAAAGACTAAGGTCAATTTAGATCAATTTAAAAACTACTACATTCCAAACGTTATTCAGACTTCAAATCCTGATGAAATTGTTTTGATTACTTCACAGAGAACACAAAATGCTTCAGATGTTTTGAAAGTAAATACAAAAACTGGAGAAGCAACAAAACTGTTCACAGAAACTGACGATAAATGGATCGATACAGATAATGTAACTCTTGAATTTTTGGAAGACAACTCTTTCCTTTGGGCATCTGAAAGAGACGGCTTCCGTCATTTATATTGGTATAACAAAGACGGCAAACTAAAAAAACAGATTACAAAAGGAAACTGGGAAGTAACAGATTATTACGGTTACAATCCTAAATCTAAAGAAATTTACGTTCAGACCACAGAAAAAGGAAGCATCAACAAAGTAGTTTCTAAAATCAATATTGAAAACGGAAAGGCTCAGTTAATTTCTAATGCAGAGGGAAATAACTCCGCAAATTTCAGTAAAAATTACAATTATTTTATTGAAACTTCTTCTACTGTTGCAAAACCATACACTTTTGTTCTGAAAGACGGATCAGGAAAGACTTTGAAAGAGCTTCAGAATAACAATGATCAGTTGAAAAAACTTCAGGCTGATAATTTTACAGTAAAAGAATTTATCACGATTCCAAACGGAGCCGGAGATCAGATGAATGCATGGATTATTAAGCCGAAAAACTTTGATCCGAAGAAGAAATATCCATTATTTATGTTCCAATATTCAGGACCGGGATCTCAACAGGTTTCAAATTCTTGGGATAATGGAAATGCTCTTTGGTTTGAAATGTTGGCTCAGAAAGGTTACATCGTAGCTTGTGTTGATGGTCGCGGAACAGGTTTTAAAGGAGCTAAATTTAAGAAAGTAACGTATAAAAATTTAGGAAAATACGAAATCGAAGATCAGATTACCGCTGCAAAATGGTTGGGAACTCAATCTTACATCGACAAAAGTAGAATAGGAATTTTCGGATGGAGTTTCGGAGGTTATATGGCGAGTTTGGCAATGACGAAAGGCGCTGATGTTTTCAAAGCAGGAATTGCTGTTGCACCAGTTACCAACTGGAGATATTATGATTCAGTTTATACAGAAAGATTTTTGTTAACACCACAGGAAAATCCGGCTGGCTATGATGACAATTCACCGACAACTTATGCCAATTTGTTGAAAGGTAAATTCTTATTAATCCATGGAACTGCCGATGACAACGTACATTTCCAGAATTCTATGGAGTTTTCTGAAGCTTTGATTCAAAACAAAAAACAGTTTGAATTTATGGCTTACCCGGATAAAAACCATGGAATTTATGGTGGACAAACCAGACCACAATTGTATCAGAAAATGACTGATTTTATTTTGGAGAATCTTTAGTTTTTCAGATATAAATAAAAATCCGAATCTCTTTATACGAGATTCGGATTTTTATTTTCTTTTTTTCCAATTTTCGGGATTTTTGGAAGTGTGAAAAACGGAATATATTTCTAATAAATTTTCCTCTTTATTATAAAAATAATGAATTCCATAAGGAAATTTTTTAAGGAAAATAATTCTGTTATCATCATATTTCAATTCTAAAGACAACGGATTTTCTTTAATGAAATTGATTTTCGAACGAAATTCTTTAATAAAATTATTCCACAGCTTTTTATCAATTTTCCTATCCCAATCATTAATTTCTCTTAAATCCTGTTTTACAAAGTGACTATATATTATTTTAATCTCCACTTTCTAAATCATTCAAATAGTTATTCATTTCGGATTCAGAAACAAAACTTTGAGGATTATTTTGAGCATAATCCATTCTTCTTCTTACTTCATTTTTTTGCCATTCGGGAACTTCATATTCCCTTTCTTTAAAATGTTTATATTTAAGAAAATCAATAAAATCATTGACTTCATTTAAAAATTCTTTCGGTAATGTTTCCAAATTACTTTGTATATCTTTTACTGTAATTTCCATTTTTGACACTTAATTTACTCAAAGTTAATAAAATTCGTTTATTATATTAAATATTTTATATTTGTGAAAATTGAAATTTGAATTATGAAGACTAAACATCCTAAAGGACTTCCCTATCTATTCTTCACAGAAATGTGGGAACGTTTCGGCTATTATCTCATTCTCGGAATTTTTGTACTGTACATGATCGACAGCGAAAAAGGAGGTTTGGCATTTGATGATAAAAATGCAGATGACATATTTGGAACTTTTATTGCCTTAACCTATCTGACTCCTTTCTTGGGCGGATTTTTAGCCGACAGAGTTTTAGGATATATCAAAGCAATCTACATTGGAGGTTTTTTAATGGGATTAGGTTATCTCGGAGTTGGTTTCTTTAAAGAATTGCCACTTTTCTATGCATCATTGGCTTTAATTATCATTGGAAACGGTTTTTTTAAACCAAGTATTTCTACATTATTAGGAAATTTATACAACGAAGAGCCTTATAAAGCCAATAAAGATGCTGGTTACAATATTTTCTACATGGGAATCAACATCGGAGCTTTTGTATGTAATATTATCGCTGCATTTATGCGTAATAAATACGGATGGGGTCCTGCATTTATGACAGCTGGTGTCGGGATGTTTGTTGGGCTTTTGGTTTTCACCATCGGAAGGCAACACATTCTTCAGGCAAATATTTTAAAACCCGCACAAGAAGGAGATACTAAAATTTCTGATGTTTTGGTAAAAGTCTTTTTACCTGCAATTATTTTCGGACTGATTGGATGGTTTATTCCAAATAATATTTTCGGAAGCGACAGTACAGATGCATTTATCTTTGCGTGTGTTCCGGTGATTTATTTCTATGTCATGCTCTATGTAAAAGCCAATGCCGAAGATAAAAAACCAATTGGTGCATTATTGGCAATTTTCGCAGTAAGCTTAATGTTCTGGGCAGTTTTCAAACAAAATGGAACTGCGTTAACACGTTGGGCAAATTATTATACAGACAGAACAGTTCCTTCATTAGAAAAACCTTTGGAAGCAATTTATCTGGTTGACAAAAAAGACTTTCAGGATAAGGAAGTTTCTGTTTATGATGACCAATATCAGGTTAAAAAAGATGCAAACGGAAAAGCTTTAAAAGAACAAGGAAAAGATATTTATTTTAGAAATATTTCTCAATCTGATCGCACAAAGCTAGAGGCAAATCCTACAGAGAAAGTAAATCTTTATAATACAGAATTATTTCAATCCATCAATCCGGGTTGGGTGATTGTACTGACGCCGGTTGTTGTAGCATTTTTCATGATGCTGCGCAGAAAAGGAAAAGAACCGAGCACACCATCAAAAATAGTTTTGGGATTATTTATTTCTGCATTATCATGTCTGGTAATGGTCGGTGCAGTTTATGCAGGACAAAACGGATTGATCAAAGTTTCAGCTTTATGGCTCGTTGCAGCTTACGGAGTCATAACTGTGGGTGAACTCTGCCTTTCTCCGATGGGATTATCTTTGGTTTCAAAACTTTCTCCACCAAGGTTAACTGCTTTGATGATGGGAGGTTTCTTCCTCTCGACCTCTATCGGAAATAAGCTTTCAGGAGTTTTAGCAAGTTTTTGGTACGATTATGATAATAAAGCCAATTTCTTTATTGTAAATTTTGGGTTGTTACTTTTAGCAACACTCTTAGGTTTATCAATTTTAAAAAGGTTAAATAAAATAATGAAAGAAAAAGGTGTAAGCTAATTTCTTTATGATTCAATAAAACAAAAGCTGTAGATTATTCTGCAGCTTTTTTGTTTAAAATAAAATTAAAACCTTGTCAAAAACTCAAAAAAAACTATATTTGTCAGTCTTAACAAAAAATTAACAAGGAATATATGGATACAGCACAAAAGAAAGGCCATCCTAAAGGTTTATACTTTCTGTTTTTCACAGAAATGTGGGAAAGATTCAGTTATTATGGAATGAGAGCAATCTTCATTCTCTTTATGACTAAAATATTATTGATGAAAGATGCCGATGCATCTGAAATATACGGAAGTTATACAGGGTTAGTTTATCTGACACCGCTTTTAGGAGGATATTTATGTGATAAATTCCTAGGAAACAGAAGAAGTATTGTGATTGGTGGGTTATTAATGGCAATCGGACAGTTTTTCATGTTCTTTAGTGCATCCGCTGGTACAAATGGTGGAGTTTCTTTAATGTGGATGGGTTTAACATCTATTATTATCGGTAATGGTTTCTTTAAGCCCAACATTTCTACAATGGTTGGTCAATTATATCCTGAAAATGATAGAAGAATCGACAGTGCATTTACTATTTTCTACATGGGAATTAACTTAGGGGCTTTTTTCTCACCATTAGTTTGTGGTTCTATGGATTTCAAATGGGGCTTTTTAGCAGCAGGTGTAGGAATGTTATTAGGACTAGTTGCTTTCGTTTTAGGACAAAAAAAATATCTAGTATCTGAAGACGGAAAAGCCATAGGTTTACCCGTTAAAAAATTAGATGCAAAGAGTATCGGAATGATTATAGGCTCAATTGCAATCATATTTTTTATGCTGAACTTTAAACAAATGTTTAAAAGCGATATAGATATAATAAGTTATTTTATCTACGGAGCAATGGTAGCAATGCCTATTTTGATTTTAACCGACAAAAGTTTGAACAAAGTTGAAATGCAAAGAATTATTGTGATCTTCATTCTTGCATTTTTTGTAATTTTCTTTTGGGGAGCTTTTGAACAAGCCGGAGCTTCATTAACATTATTTGCAGATAGACAAGTAAATAGAGATGTAGCTATAAATATTCCTGCCTGGCTAATTTTAATTATTGGGTTAGTTGCAACTTATTTCCTTTCGAAAGGATTAGCATGGTTTTTTGATTGGTCAAAAAAGGTAAGTTTGATTATTACAGCATTCATAAGTTTGATTCTAATAGCACTATTTGCAACAGGAAGTATTGCTGATTTTGCAAAAAGTGAATTTCCAGCGAGTTGGTTTCAATCAGTAAATCCTTTAGCTGTGATCATATTGGCTCCAATTTTTTCTTTAATTTGGGGGTTTTTATACACACGGAAATTAGAACCATCTTCTCCAAAAAAAATGGCTATTGGTTTAGCTTTGGTTGCATTAGGTTATGCCGTGATTGCAATTGCAGTTAAAGGCTTAGGTATTGGCGACAAAGTTTCCATGAACTGGCTATTTGCTTTATATATTATCCATACAATGGGAGAATTGTGCTTATCTCCTATTGGCTTATCAATGGTTTCAAAATTAGCACCATTAAGATTGTCTTCATTGATGATGGGAACTTGGTTTTTGGCTAATGCCGCTGCTAACAAATTCGCAGGAACTTTGAGTGCTTTAATACCTGGTGGTGAAGATGGTTCTGGTGGCGCAACTTCATTTTTAGGTTTTCAAATTACAAATCTATATGAGTTCTTTGTACTCTTTATAATTATGTCAGGTACAGCTGCTGCAATTTTATTTGTCTTAAGCTCATGGTTACAAAAAATGATGCACAATGATAAATTGGGTATGGCTGAAGAATTAGCTAAATAATTTTAAACAAATTTTAAATTATACAAAACCTCTGATTTTTCAGAGGTTTTTTTTACATTAGTAGATTCTAAAAGTGATGCTAATTTAAACAGATTTACTTATCAATTAATCATTACTTCAAATAACTTAATTTACCTATGAGCTTAACATTAGAAGAAATACAAAATTTTAAAGGAAAATATCCAAAACAATTATGGACACTTTTTACCGTAGAAATGTGGGAACGTTTCTGTTTTTACGGAATGAGAGGAGTTCTGACATTTTTCATGGTAGATCAGCTTTTGCTGAAAGATGACGTTGCCAATCTTCAATATGGTGCCATTCAGGCTTTTGTATATGCTTTCACTTTTATAGGCGGAATTTTTGCTGATAAAATTTTAGGTTTTAAAAAATCATTATTTTTCGGTGGTATCGTCATGATTCTTGGGAATTTATTGATCGCTTTAGCTCCACAAGAAATGTTCTATTATGGTATTGCATTTTCTATTATTGGAACGGGATTTTTCAAACCAAATGTATCATCGATGGTTGGAGAGCTCTACGACGAAAAAGATCCGAGAAGAGATGCCGGCTACGGTATGTTCTACGCAGGAATCAATATTGGCGGACTTTTAGGAGGTGCTTTGTGCATCTATTTAGGAAAATACCATTCATGGACTTTATGTTTTCTTGCCGCAGCAGTAGTGATGATTATCGGTTTGCTTACTTTTCTTTTTACTAAGAAAAACTTAGGACCGATTGGTAATTCCCCGTTAATGAAAATGGATTCTGGTAAAAGAAGAATCAGAGAAATTGCAGTTTATGCCTTATCAATTTTAAGCATTCCATTGATTTTTATAATGGTTAAAAATACTGACTATACAGATTATTTCATGTATACTATAGGAATAATCGCTGTCGGATACTTTATTTTTGAATTATTAAAATTAGAGCAGGTTAGCCACAAGAAAAAACTGATTGCCGCATTTGCATTTATCTTTTTCTATTTTTTATTTAATGCAATTTATGAGCAAAGTGGTGGTTCTTTGTCTTTATTTGCGAAAGACAATTTAGATCACAATTTATTAGGATTTAATATAGATCCAAATGTTGTCAACAACAGTTCAAATACGCTTTTTGTTATTATTTTAAGTCCAATTATCGGCTTGCTTTGGCTTTGGCTGGCAAAGAAAAAACTAGAACCCAACACACTTATCAAGTTCGGAATCGGGTTTTTATTCCTTTCAGCTTCATTTTATATTTTTTATTATACTAAATTTTTTGCCAATGTAAAAGGTATTACCTCTTTAAATGTTTTTGCATTCGCATATTTTATCACTACAATTGGTGAACTTTGTCTGGGACCAATCGGAATGTCAATCATCACCAAATTATCTCCAAAAAGATTATTCGGAATGATGATGGGACTTTGGTTTCTGGCAAGTGCATTTGGACAATTGGCAGCAGGAAAACTGGGTGCAGAAATTTCAAAATCAAATACAGGAAATGATTTAGTATCTAAATTACAATCATATACAGACGGTTACTATCAACTTGCTATTTATGCATTAATTGCCGGAGTGGTACTGATTTTGATATCTCCATTAGTCAAAAAACTGATGCAGGAAGTAAAATAAACATCAGTAACCTGTACAAACATTAAATCATGAAAAAGATTTCCACCATACTGTTCCTTTTTTTTATAAGTTTAAATTTTGCTCAGGTAAAATGGATGACGATCGAAGAAGCCCTAAACGCACAGAAAGTTCAACCAAAAAAAATCCTGATTGATTTTTATGCAGATTGGTGTGGACCGTGCAAAATTATGGATAAAAAAACCTACGGACATCCCATTATTTCAGAGTTTTTAAATGAAAATTATTATCCTGTAAAATTTAATGCAGAAGAAAAAAAGCAGATCGAAATTTTTGGAAGAAAATTTTCAAATGAAAATACCGCACATAAAAAAGGAAGAAACTCATTGCATGAATTTACACAGTTTATGAATGTAGGAGCTGTTCCAAGTACCGTATTTTTAGACGAAAACGGAGCTCCGATTACTATTTTACAGGGTGAATTGTCTGCAAAAGAACTCGAACCATACCTTACTTTGATTTCAGATGACCTGTTTAAAAAAATTAAAACAAGACAGGAATGGGAAGATTTTCAGAAAAAATTTAAATCAAACATCAAAGAGTAGCTTCTTTGAAATCTTAGTAATCAGCGAGAATAAATAAATTACAACTAAAGCTTTCAGATTTGAAAGCTTTTTTTATTTCTAAATTTTCCCGAAATTCGTGGCTTTCTACCCCATTGACTTTAGAAACTTCCATAGAATACATCAAAGGAATCGGTCCTGAACGAGCCAAACTCATCAAAAATGTGTTGGGAATTTCTACCGTGGAAGATCTTCTGCACTTCTATCCTATCCGATATATTGATAAAAACAAACTGTATAAGATCGGAAATCTTCAGGAAAGCAATCTTGAAATTCAATTGAAAGGCAAAATCTCCAACGTTCAGGAAATTCATAATGGGAAAATAAAAAGACTGACTGCCAAATTCAATGATGACACAGGAAGTATGGATTTGGTTTGGTTTCAATACTCAAAATGGCTGAAAGAACAGCTTCCGGTGAATCGTGAAGTGTTCATTTTTGGCAAGATCAATGCTTTCAATAATCAGTTTTCGATGCCGCATCCTGAAATTGAACTGGATGAAAACAAAGAAAAAGACAATCGTTTAAGGCCCATTTATCCAAGTTCGGAAAAACTGACGAAAAGAGGTTTGAATCAGAAATTCTTTCAGGTAATTCTGCGAAATATCTGCAAAGAAATTCCTAATTTAATTCAGGAAAATCTTCCGGAATACATGATAAAATCGATGAAATTTTTATCGAGACAACAAACTTATCTGAATATTCATTTTCCAGAAAACTTAGAACATTTCGAGAAAGCTGATTTCAGATTAAAATTTGAAGAATCTTTCTTTTTCCAGCTAGGTTTTGGTTTAAAAAAGGCTCATCATAAAACAAAATCACATGGAAATCCGTTTCCTATTGTCGGAGATTATTTTACAGATTTTTATGAAAATCATCTTCCTTTTGAATTGACCAATGCACAAAAAAGGGTTTTAAAAGAAATCCGTCTTGATATGAAAAAGCCTATTCAGATGAATCGACTTTTACAGGGTGATGTCGGTTCAGGGAAAACAATGGTTGCTCTACTGACGATGTTAATTGCGCTCGACAACGGTTTTCAAAGTTGCTTAATGGCTCCGACAGAAATTCTTGCCCAACAACATTACAACGGAATCAAAGACTTACTCAAAGACACAGAAATCAAAGTAAATATTCTGACAGGTTCCGTAAAAGCTTCTGCCCGAAAAGTCATTCACGAAGAGTTAAAAAACGGTGAACTTTCGATTTTGGTAGGAACTCATGCTGTTTTGGAAGATAAAGTTAAATTTAAAAATCTCGGATTAGCAATCATCGACGAACAACACCGATTTGGAGTTGCGCAAAGAGCAAAACTTTGGGCAAAAAATAAAATTCCACCACACATTTTGGTAATGACTGCAACACCGATTCCGCGAACTTTGGCGATGAGTTTTTACTCTGATCTTGATGTTTCTGTAATTGACGAAATGCCTGTCGGAAGAAAACCGATCATAACGGCTCACCGCAGAGAAAAAGACAGAACTTATGTCTATAATTTCTGTCGTGATGAGATCAGAAAAGGTCGGCAAATTTATTTTGTTTATCCGTTAATCGAAGAATCTGAAACGTTGGATTATAAAAATTTAATGGAAGGTTTAGAGCATGTCATGCAATCTTTTTCAGATTACAACGTTGCAATGCTTCACGGGCGAATGAAACCTGATGAAAAAGACATCGCCATGAATTATTTCGCATCCGGAAAAGCAGAAATTATGGTTGCAACAACTGTAATTGAAGTCGGTGTCAACGTTCCGAATGCTTCTGTAATGGTGATTGAAAGTGCAGAAAGATTCGGTTTATCACAGCTTCATCAGTTGCGAGGTCGTGTCGGAAGAGGTGCAGAACAGAGTTACTGTATTCTGATGACATCCGATAAATTATCGACGGAAAGCCGAACGAGAATCAAAACCATGACCGAAACCAATGACGGTTTTAAAATTTCTGAAGTTGATATGCAATTGCGTGGTCCGGGAGATATTCTGGGAACTCAGCAAAGTGGTGTTGTAGATTTCAAAAGACTTGATTTGGTCAATGATTCGGCAATCATTAAAAACACCAAAAATATGGTGGAGAAGATTCTTGAAGCCGATCCTTTGCTTTCAAGACCTGATCATCAGATTATTAAAAATTATTATCTACAGTATTATAAAGGGAAAAATAAGTGGAGTAAGATTTCGTAAATTTAATTTCATAACAACAATGGCACATAGAATTACACTAATCATCACTAAAGATGAAATAAATACACTTCTAATTGATGTTCCTCACTTCTATGAAGAGAATTTTTTAATTATCCCGACCGATGATGATGGATGGGAAGCAAAAATGATTGAAGACATTTGCCTTGAAGAGAGTTCTTTTGATAAAATTTTTGAAGCGTTTTTTAAAGAATTTTATTCAGATGATTTGGAAAGTGGATATTTCGAAGATATCTGTAACCGATTAAATACTTTCGAAGATTTATATATTTTGGAGATTATTGAAAAACTTCAAATTTCCAATTTTTTAATTATTCACTATTCAGAAGTTGGTTTTGATATTTATGAAAATTATATAGGTTTTGAGGATAAAAAATATATTGGAGAAGGCAAGTCTTGGACTAAATTTAATGAAACCAAATTAAATACTGGTAATTATTGGAAATTTGATTCCTGTAAAAAAAGATATTTAGAAAACTTAAATAAAAAGTAAAAACTGCAGTTATTTATCATTGTAAACCTTATAAATTAAAGGAATTTTATTTGAAAATATCTGTCCCACAAAAATAGAATCTTTATTATTTTTAGCTCTAATAGGTTGATAATATTTATCAACAATACACTTTGGTATCTGCAGGCTCATTTGGAAATAATATTCAGATTTGTTTTTCAAATCAATAAACCTTCTTTTATAGGCTGGAAAATTTACTTTCGTTGAAGAGTACTTTTCCTCTAGTGGTTTTAGTTTTACAATCTTTTTACTGATTCGAAACGCAATTTGCAAATCTTGCCGGCTAAAAAATTTAGAATATGAGCGCCTGAAATTTTTAAAATCACTGCTGTTTTTATCAACTTCAAATTTGTTTTCACCATTATGAAATGCGTACTGAACAGGTAGTAAGGTTTTCTTTTCAAAAATATAATAATCAGGAAATCCAACAAACTGTGGCTCTACATAATACTCCCCGTCTTCATTGAATTCATTATTATCTAAAATTATTAAATAAGTCTTATCAGAATTATTTTTTAGAGCATAAAAAATGTTATTGTCGTCAAATCCTGAAACTTTCTTAATCGTGTCATTAATTATTTTAAGTTCCAAATCATTTTGCGAAAAACAATTATTGCAGACCAAGATTGCTATAACTAATAATAAATGTTTCATAACAGATTTTTTATTTTATGAGAATCTCCATCAAATAATCATCCATCACATATCCATTTCCTATATCAAAAACTCCTTCATCGTAAATCTGATAACCTTGAGATTCATAAAAACTTTTTGCAGAATTGTATTTATTTACATTTAAAATAATTCTGTTATCTCCGCTATTTTTGACTTCTTCATTCAAAAATTCCAAAGTTTTTTTACCTAAACCTTTTCCTTTACTTTCAGGCACTAAATAAATTCGGTGAAGTTTTGTTGTTTGGTTTTCATAATGATTTTCGTAGCCTAAAAATCCATCAAATGAATTTAAAACCTCATCAAAAACCAAAAAATAATGATAATTAGAGTTTTTAAGATGCTCTGAAATTTCAGCTTCGGAATACATTGTTTCAAGCATATATTTCATCTGTTCTTTGGAAAGTATTTCTGCGTAGGCATTTTCCCAGGATCTTTTTGCTAAATCCTGAATTAAAGGAATATCTTTTTCTGTTGCTTTAATTAGTTTCATAATATTTGATGCTTTAACTTTAGATTAAATTTTTAATACGAGAGCGTAAATTTTTTTGACTACTAAATCTCAAGAGCTTTCTCAGCAAAGTTCACAAGATTTATCTAGTGATATTATTAAAAAAGTGGAAAGCATAAACCTTCCACTTTAATTTCACATTTTTATATTATAATTAAATACAAAGTTTGTCATTCCGTAGGAATCTAAATAGCTTTACAAAGATGCTTCCAGCATGACAAACTGAATTTTAATTAATTATGCTATTAAAATTATTTTCTTTTAAATTTTTGCCATTTCAGCTTTGATCTTAGCATAAAGTCCTTCTGAAGCAGGAACTAATGGAAGTCTTAAATAATTTTTAATCAATCCTTTTTCTGCTAAAATCACTTTAATTCCGCAAGGATTTCCTTCTGCAAAAATCAGTCTTGTGATTTCTACCAATTTATTGTGAATCTCGTAAGCTTCGTCTACTTTTTTATCAAAAGCCAATTGAACCATGGTCGAAAATTCTTTCGGATAACCTTGTCCTATAACAGAAATTACTCCGTTTCCACCAGCTAAAGTTACAGGAAGCGTAAATTCATCATCTCCCGAAACTAAATTAAATCCTTCAGGTTTTTTTCTTAAAATATCAAAATACTGAAGAATATTTGGAGCAGCTTCTTTAATCAAGAATAAATTTGGGAATTCATTTGCCAAACGTAAAGTCGTTTCTGCCTCAACATTTTGTCCGGTTCTAGATGGAACGTTGTAAATGATGATATTTTTCCCAGTAGAAGCCAAAGCTTTATAATGTTGGTAAAGCCCCTCCTGATTTGGTTTGTTGTAATATGGAGATACAGATAAAACTGCTTCAAAATCAGACAAATCTGTTTCTTCGATCTGCTGTTTGACTTCAAGAGTATTGTTTCCGCCAATTCCTAAAACTAATGGAAGACGTTTATTATTTACCTTAATGATGTGCTCAACTACCTGTTTCTTCTCTTCAGAAGAAAGTGTAGCAGCTTCCGCTGTAGTTCCCAATACCACCAAATAGTTGGTTCCGTTTTCGATGTTGTACTCAACAAGTTTTGTCAAACTTTCGAAATCTACGGATAAATCTTCATTAAAGGGCGTTACCAAAGCAACACCTACTCCTTTTAAAATGCTCATCTGTTAGAAATATTTTTTCCAAATTTAATAAATTAGACCAAGAATTTATCATAATTAATAATGTTTTATTATACATATAATTATATTTGCATATACTAAAAGAAATTATGAAATCGCATCGACTACTGAAAGTGATTCTGTATGATCTTTAAATTAAATGATTACAACATATGAAAAATAGATTCTTATTATTAGGAATTGCTTTGATCTTGCTCACTGCCTGCAAAACGACTTCGTTGCAGGTTGCCAATGTGCAGACTCAAAAGAATATTTCTATTAATAACGAGCTGAAAAATGATGAGAAATTTGTAAAAGTGATCAATCCCTACAAAGAAAAATTGGATAAAGAGATGAATCAGAAAATCTCTCACACCAATGTAGATCTTACAAAACAGGGGGATAACAGCAATTTGGGAAACCTTTTAGCAGATTACACGTTTGATGGAGCTGATCAATGGGCAAAAACCAATCTTAAAAATAATATAGATGCTGCTTTGATCAATATTGGCGGAATCCGAACAACAATCGGAAAAGGTGATATACTTTTAAAAAACGTTTTTGAAGTAATGCCTTTCGAAAATGAAGTCATTATTGTGAAAATGAAAGGAACAGATTTGCAGGGACTTTTTGATTATTACGCAAAAAACCAAGTCAATAATCCTGTTTCTCATTTATACATTGAAACAAATAACGGACAGTTATCCAAAACTTTAATCAACGGACAACCAGTAAATCCTTCGCAGGATTATTACATTGCAACATCTGATTATTTGGCTTTGGGTGGTGACAATATGAAGTTTTTCAGCAAAGGAGAATATATTTCGACAGGAATTAAATTAAGAGATTTATTTATTGAGTATTTTAAAAAAAATCAGCAGATCAATCCAAAAGAAGATATTCGTTTAAATTTTATCGGGAAGAAGTAATGGATAGAAAAGGCTTTTTAAGAACAATAACAGGCGGAACTTTAGCAATGACTTTGGCTCCGAATCTGATGATGGCAGAAGAATTGAATTTAAATTCTATTAAATCTGCCAATAAATTGACCATTCTTCACACTAACGATCAACACAGCAGAATCGAACCTTTTGATGAAAGCTACACCAGAAATCCCAATCAGGGAGGTTTTGCGAGAAGAGCAAGTTTGATCCAGAAAATCAGAGGCGAAGAAAACAATCTTTTGTTGTTGGATTCCGGTGATATTTTTCAGGGAACTCCTTATTTTAATTTTTTTGGAGGCGAACTGGAATTCAAACTGATGTCGATGATGAAATACGACGCTTCCACAATGGGAAATCATGATTTCGACAATGGTTTAAATGGATTTTTGAAAGCTTTACCAAATGCTAAATTTCCTTTTATCTGTTCGAATTATGATTTTAAAAATACTATTTTAGACGGAAAAACTTCGCAGTATAAAATTTTCAATAAAAATGGAATCAAGGTCGGGGTTTTTGGTGTAGGAATTAAACTGGAAGGACTTGTAGGTAAAAAGCAATACGGTGAAACTATCTGGACAGATCCGATTGATGTTGCTCAACATTACTCAAATTTCCTGAAAAACGAACAGAAATGCGACCTTGTCATTTGTCTTTCTCACATTGGCTATGATTACACAGACGAGCCTGAAAAAATAAGTGATAAAATTTTAGCTTCGAAAACAGAAAATATTGACTTAATTTTAGGCGGCCATACCCACACATTTTTACCGGCACCTGAAACTTATAAAAACAGAGAGGGAAAAAATGTTTTGGTCAACCAGGTTGGCTGGGCAGGTCTTCTTTTGGGAAGAATAGACTTCTTTTTTGATTCTAATAAAAATGTACAAAATATCTCCTGGAATAATCAGGTAATTGACAGCAGTATAATAGCATAATATGAAAAAAATTTTAATTTCTCTTGGTATTTTAGCATCCTTGCAGCTTGTAAGTGCGCAGAATATTTCTTCAAAAAAATGGGCAGATTTATTTTCGTACAACAATGTTCTTGCAGTAAAAGAAGATAATGGAAAAATCGTAGCTGCTACAGAAAACGGAATTTTTTATTATACTGTTTCAACAGGAGAAATTACAAAACTCTCAAAAGCAAACGGACTTCACGAAGTCAAAATTTCCGCTTTTGACTACAATCCTCAGACAAAAATCGGCTTAGTTGGCTATCAAAACGGAGCTTTAGATGTTATTACTCCACAAGGAGTTACTTATGTTGTCGATATCCCTATCGCAACAGGCTACAATGGAAGCAAAAAGATTAATCATATCTCAATAAGCGGAGACAGAGCTGTTGTTTCTGTAGGTTATGGTGTTTCTATTTTTGATTTAAAAAAGAAAGAATTCGGTGACTCTGCATTTTTTGTGTCAGGCGGAGTTTATCAGGCAAGTAATGAGGCGACGATAAAAGACAACAAAGTTTTTTCGGTGACCAATACAGGTTTAAAAACTCATGAGCTCAATACAACATTTCCTGTATTCTCTACATGGACTACTGAGTTGGCAGGGAATTTCACCCAAATCGACTCTGAAAATGTAGTGTCCTTTTCTTCACCAACAACGACATACATCTACAACAATGGAGTTTCTACACCTTTATCACAAATTTTTGGTAGTGTAAATGATGTTGTTGTCAATGCAGACAATATCGTCATCACAGATGCGAGCAGAATTTACAGTTACAATACCAACGGAACTTTTGCAGGTTCTGTCACAGTAGGAGAAGCATGCAATACCGCAACAAAAGTAGGTTCAAAAATTTATTTAGGAACAATTTTATCCGGTTTAAAAAGTGAAGACAATATTGCTTATAAACCAGATGGACCATATTTAAATTTTGCATACAAAATAAGAATTTTCAATGAAAATCAGCTTTTGGTTTCTACCGGCTCAAGAATCAATAATTTCAACGAGGGTTTCAATAATGCAAAAAATCCGGGATTTTATTATTTTACCGGTACAGAGTGGGTTTATCCTTCTTATTTTGTAGGCAGTTCTACAGCATTTAATGTTTTGGATGCTATTGCAGACCCTAATAATTTTTCTGAAGTTTACTTTACAAACTACAATACTGCTCCGGGGTATGGTATTTATAAAATGAAATACAATGCAGGTTCTAAAGATTTTGAATTTATTAAAAGATACGAATTAGACGCTCCTCATCCTTTTGTTAACAGGGCAGTAGGCTTTGCGTACGATGATCAAAACAATATGTTTGCGAGTCTGGCATTTGCTGGAAGCAACGCAGCAACTCCGGGTTTTGCTTATTATGACAGAGCAGCGGATAATTTTTTAATAAAATATGCAGTAGGTATCATTAGTAATGGTGTACAGCAGCCGGTTTATCACGAAAATAAATTCTGGACTCCGCTTCCAAGATCCAATAATTTTTTAGTGTATGACACAAAAAAAACACAGAGTATTAACGACGATACCTTCACCGTTTTAGCCGAAAGTAATGGTTTACCAGGTTCTGCTACAGGAAGTTTATCTGTCGCTTTTGACAAATCAAATGATGCTTGGATAGGGACTGATGTTGGGCTAAGAATTCTTCCCAACGCTGCTGCAGAAGTTGACAATAATCCTCAAATGGAGCCAATTGTGATTGAACAAGGAGGTCTTGCAGAAGAATTATTCAGAGATTCTCAGGTTTTACAGATAGAAGTTGATGCCGGAAATCAAAAATGGGTTTCCATCGATGGTGGTGGAGTTTATTATCTTTCAGCTTCCGGTGAGCAGGTTATTAAAAGGTTTACAAAAGAAAATTCACCACTTCCTACAAATACGGTTACAGATATTAAAGTTGATAAAAAAACAGGAAAAGTTTACTTCGTTACCTACGACGGAATTGTAACTTATCAAGGTGATGTTGCAGATGTGACTTCCAATTTCGGGAATGTTTTAGTGTACCCGAATCCTGTAGTTTATGCTCAGTTTAAAGGTAAAGTGACCATCAAAGGACTGGCAGAGAAAACCAATATCAGAATCACAGATGCTGCAGGAAACATTGTGCATTCTGCCGTTGCGAGAACAGGATATTACGAATGGGATCTTAATAATCAAAAAGGAAAAAGAGTGGCATCAGGAATTTATTTTGTGCTGATGACGAATGAAGATGCAAGCGATAAAGCAACTGCAAAAATAGCCGTTGTCAATTAATGAATTCTCAGAACGGTTTTTTACTTTCTTTTATAAAATATGGCGAAAACGATGCAATCCTGCATTGTTTTACAGAAGAGGAAGGTTTTCAGACTTATTTTCTCAAAGGAATTTATTCTCAAAAAAATAAGAAGAAAGCTTTTCTTTTGCCGTTAAATAAATTAAACTTCTCAGTAAGGCTTGGTAAAGGAAGCGGAATGCAGACTGTCTCAGGATTTGAGTTGCTCAATCTGCATGATGTGTATACAGACATTAAAGCCAATACGGTTGTATTTTTTATTTCAGATTTTCTCAATCAGATTTTACGAAATGAAAATAAAAATTTAGCCCTGTTTACCACAATTGATGAATTCACAAACCAACTCAGCAATAAAAACTACCAGTCGCATCTTATTTTTTTAATTAAAATTTTAAAAATCCAGGGTGTTGCACCACTTTTAGGAGACGGAAAATTTCTTGATCCGGAAACCGGAAATTTTATCTATAATTCTACGCACCCTATTTTTGATGAAGAAAATTCGCTATTGTGGAAAAGTATTATTTCATCACAAAACCCTTATGAAATCAAGGTTCCGTCATCAAAAAGAAAAAATTTTCTAGACAGCATTTTAGTATATTATCATTATCATATTCCGGACTTTAAAACTCCAAATTCATTAGAAATTATTCAGCAGATTTTTGAGTAAATCTTATCCGCCATCTGCAAAACTTTCAAGACTCGTCATTCCTCCATCTACGAAAATACTTGCTCCTGAAATATAATCTGCAAGATCACTCGCTAGAAAAGCAGCCAAATTTCCGATATCTTTTGGTTGCCCGATTCTGTTGTAGGGAATAAGCTCCAACAAAGAATTTAAAGCGTCTTTCGTTTCCCAAGCCTGTTTATTGATAGGTGTTTGTATCGCACCGGGACCGATTGAGTTGACCCGTATTTTGTCGGGACCATATTCCTGCGCCAAAGTCTGCATCAGCATTTTGATAGCACCTTTACTTGCCGCATAATTGGCATGACCTGCCCAGGGAATAATTTCGTGAACCGAACTGATGTGAATGATTTTTCCACAAGCAATTGAACGCGAAGTATCAATACCGCGTCTGAGAAACTCTTTGATGGCTTCCCTTGAACAAAGGAACTGACCTGTTAAGTTAACATTGATTACTGCATTCCAGTCATCGAGTGTCATTTCGGTAAATTTCGCATCTTTCTGAATTCCGGCATTATTGATTAAAATATCAACCGTTCCAAACTCAGCAACTACATCCCGAAACATTTTGATCACTTCATCTTCTTTGGAAACATCACATTGATAAGTCATTCCTTTTCCGCCTGTATCAGTGATTTCCTTTAATACTTCTTGAGCACTTTCGTGAGATTTTTCTGAAGAATGATTGATGATTACAGTAGCTCCGGCTTCGGCAATAGATTTTGCGATTCCCGTACCTATTCCGCTTGATGCACCCGTGATGATGGCGACCTGATTTTTTAGTGATACTTCCATAATTATATTTCAATAGTGTTTAAACCAAATTGAAAGTATCACGCCAAACTAAAAAATTGATTTAATTATTCTGAAGTTTTTTAAACATTAAAAACTGAGGACCGCTTCTGCCTTCTCTCATTTTACCTTCAAATTCATATCCGCTTTTGACATACAATTGAAAAGCTGAGGTATTTTTCTCGTTTACGGCTAAAACAATCTCGTTGCAATCTGCAAAATGTTCATTTACAAAGTGATCGACTTCAATCATTGCTGATTTTCCAATCCCTTTTCCCTGAAAATCAGGATTTACAGATAATGAACGAAGCAAAACCGAATCCGGATTTTCTGTAAGATCATATTTTTCTTCTCCAAAATCAAGCACAAAAAAAACCGCTACTTTTTCGTCATAAAAAATGGTAATCGGGTAAGCAAAAAAATCTCCATTGTGGTTTCTCTCTTCTATTCTTTCTAAAGATTGCTTTGCCGTTGCTGTATACTGCGATTGAATATCATCGAGAATATAATCAAGTTCAGGAAGATCTTCAGGTTGATAAAATTTTAATTCAGTCATATTTTTAATGATGATAAATATCTTCGTACATTACTCCGGCTCGTATTTCGACAGCCAGCTTATTTTCTTCAGGAACGATCGGGCAATTGTAATCATAAGCATTATAAGCGCAAAATGGCTGATACGACTGATTAAAATCCAGAATGATTATGTTTCCTGTCGGAATTTTCAGATCCATATATTTTCCACCACCGTAGGTTTCTTTATTGTTGGTTTCATCTCGAAAAGGCAGGAAAAGATAGTCTTTATATTCTTCTTTTTTCATTAAATCTAAGCTTTGGTAAATCGTTAAAGTATACGGTTTTCCATCTAAAATAAAAGTTGCTTTACCAAATTCCTGATACGATTTTGATTTTCCGGAAGATGTAGGCAAATCAAAAGGTTGTGGATTTTCAGTTTTAATAAAATTTGCAGTAACTCTGTATTTTAAATCAATGGGAAAGAAAGGATGCTGTTTAAATTGAATGAAATTATCATCTCTCAAAGGCGTTTCTTTAGGATCTGAATATTCTTTATTTAAATTTTTCTGAAATTTTTTGATTTCCTGAATTTCCTTAGACTGTTGTTTGTTTTTCTGAGAAAATAGAAGAACAGGAAGTAGCAAGAGTAAAAATAGAATGTGTTTTTTCATGAATTATTCTGAGATTTTAATTCTGTAAATATCTGATCCGTTTCGTTTAATTGATTTCACAAAAAAACCACCTTCTTCCGGAATAATTTCTTTAAAATCAAAGCTTGTACAATCCTTCGGAAGTCCTGAAAAGATTAAAGTAAACCAAAAGTCTCTCATAAAAGGAACTGCTGTCCAATTCGGATAAATCGTGATATTTTCTGCGTGAATCAATTTACTTTTATGGCTTGAAGTATTATCTAGAAGGTAAGTCGTATTCCATATTCGGATGAGATTTCCCAAAAACGGTGAGGCCGGGAAACAGCAGTGCACAATCACCTGCTTCTCTTCTTCAATTTTTGTCTGAAGAGATTCAAGCAATTCTTTTGCGATGACGGGTTTTACAACGACTTCTTCCATAGCTGATGAATAATGAGTAATGGGTAATGGGTAATTTTACAGCGTTCTCAAAATTACTTATTGCCCATTAATCATTACTTATATTTTAATGTTTGAGTTCTAATTTTTCTTTGCTGTATGCTCTTACTTTTTCGGTAAGTTCAGGATTTTCGGCTAATTTCTGTCCGTACGAAGGAATCATTTCCAATAATTTTTCTCTCCACTCACCATTGATTTTTTCAGGAAAACACTTTTCAAGAACATTGACCATTGCAAAAACTGCTGTGGAAGCTCCAGGAGATGCACCCAACAAAGATGCAATCGTTCCCTGCTGATTGACCACAACTTCGGTTCCGAATTCTAATTTCCCACCCTGTTTTCCATCTTTTTTAATGATCTGTACACGTTGTCCGGCAACTTTCAGTTCCCAATCTTCTTCTTTGGCATCTTTTACAAATTCCCTTAAATGCTGAATTCTCTGAGCCTTAGTCATTGCAACTTGCTGTACCAGATATTTTGTCAGAGGAATATTATGCCACCAAGCTCCGAAGAGCGATTTTATATTTTTTGTATTGACACTTGCTGGTAAATCCAGATAATTTCCTTCTTTTAAAAATTTAGTTGAAAATCCTGCGAAAGGACCGAAAAGCAAAGCCTTCTTTCCGTCAATAATCCTTAAATCCAAATGCGGGACTGACATTGGTGGCGCATCTACAGTTGCCTGAGTATACACTTTTGCCTGATGCTTTTCTACCAATTCAGGATTGTGCGTTACCAACCATTCTCCGGAAACCGGAAAACCGCCATACCCTTCACTTTCTTTAATTTCTGAACTTTCCAGCAAAGGAAGTGCGTAACCTCCTGCTCCGATGAAAACAAAGTCCGCAACTACTTCCTGCTTATGATTGTGAATTCTATCTTTCACTTTCATTTCCCATTTTCCATCGTTTCTCGGATCGATATCTTTTACTTCATGATAAAGGAAAACTTCAACGTTTGAATCTTCAAGTAAATGTCTTCCCATTTTTCGGGTTAGACTACCGAAATTCACATCGGTACCCAAATCCATTTTTGTGGCAGCGAGAATTTCGGCTTCGTTTCTTTTACTCATTACCAAAGGAATCCATTCCCGCAATTGGTCATGATCGGTAGAAAATTCCATTGCAGAAAATAATGGCGAATCTTTCATCGCTTCATGACGTTTTTTGAGATATTCAGCATCTTTTTCGCCAAATACCAAACTCATGTGTGCGCAAGAATTAATGAAATCCGACGGAGTCGATATATATTTTTTGTCAATCAAATAAGACCAAAACTGTTTTGAAATCTCAAATTGCTCTGCAATCTTTTCAGCTTTAGAAATATCAACTGTTCCGTCTTCATTTTCGGGCGTATAATTCAATTCGCAAAATGCTGAATGTCCTGTTCCTGCATTATTCCACGCTGCCGTACTTTCTTTGGCAAATCTTCCGAGTCTTTCAAAAATTGCTATATTTAAATTGGGATCAAATTCGTGAAGTAATGTTGCTAATGTAGCGCTCATAATTCCACCTCCGATTAAAACAACGTCATATTTTGGTTTTGGTGTTCTGCTTAAAATTGTATTCGGCATTCCATTAAATTTACTACGAATTTCGGGAAAAGTTTTTTATTAAATGGATGTTTAATGATTTTTAACACGGTAAATTTTGATTTAGAATGTTGAAATTTATTCTCTCGCAGATTGAATGGGTTTTTCAAATTTTTTAAATCGAATCTGCAAAAAGCAAATTATTGAATATCGGTTTTTGATAACTTTATTTATCGCAAAGTCAAAGAAAGAATTTTAAATTTTTCCCGTAATAAGTTATACAAAGGCGTAAACTTAATAAAGAAATACAAGGCATTTTTCATGATGACAGATTGTAGTCAATCATAAAAATTATATATGTTTGCTCGTAGGTGCAAAATGTTTGTAGAAATCAATATCATAGAAAAATTGGGAGCTCCGTAGGAGCGGGATGCTTGTAAAATTCAAATTATTTGTTCACACTTTATACTTGGCTCTTTTACTTTTTACTCGACTTTTAAACGCCGAATTGCAGCAGCCCGACTTGAACGGAGCTCTTTTTGCCGGAGCAAAGCGGAGACAAAAAAGCGGGAGTCCTTCGACTTCGCTCAGGATAAATTACAGGCGGAAATAGCTGCCATAAAAAAACACCAGCAAATAATTTACTGATGTTCTCTTTATATTTTATTTTTCTAAAACTTAATTCAGTTTTGCAGTCAGTTTTTTAAACTGTTTCTCGGCATTTTTACCTTCATATAAAATCGCATAAATAGTATCAATGATCGGTAATTCAAGATTTTTCTGTCTTGCCGTTTTATAGATGGAATCTGCGGCGTAATATCCTTCCGCAACCATGTTCATCGACTGAATTGCTGATTTTACGGTATACCCTTTTCCGATGAGGTTTCCTAAGTTTCTGTTTCTTGAGAATAAAGAATATGCCGTAACGAGTAAATCTCCCAAATAAGCGCTTTCATTCACATCTCTCGGAGCTTCGTAAATCGCTTCAAGGAAAGTTTCCATTTCACGGATGGCGTTTGATACAAAAACTGCGGTAAAGTTATCTCCATAACCCAAGCCGCTTGCAATTCCGGCTCCGATTGCAAAAATGTTTTTAAGGATTGCACTGTATTCATTCCCTAAAATATCTTTACTCGAATTGACTTTAATAAAATCTGAATTGAAAATTCCAACTAACTTGTCTGAAGTTTCGTCTTCTACGGTCGCAACGGTAAGATAAGAAAGTCTCTCCATCGCAACTTCTTCTGCGTGACAAGGTCCTGCAATCACGGCCTGATTTCTGAAACCGATTTGGAACTCTTCTTTCAGATAATGCGCAACAACATCATTCACTTTTGGAATAATCCCTTTAATCGCAGAAACAAAAATTTTGTCCTTGTAATCACACGTCATTTTATCCATCGTATCTGACAAATAAATTGACGGAGTTGCCAAAACCACCACATCGCAAGCAGAAACAAGTTCGTTAATATCAGTAGTAAGCTTTAAATTTTTAAGATTAAAATTAACAGCTGTAAGATATGTCGGGTTGTGACCGCGAAGTTCAATAGCACCTTTTACAAATTCACTTCTCACGCACCAATGTACTGTTTTGCAGTTTTCAACAAGCATTTTTACAATTGCCGTTGCGAAACTTCCGCTTCCTACGACACCGACAGAAATGTCGTGTTTAGCCTTTTTTGAGTTTGAAGATTCTAAAGTTGATTTCTTTTTCGCCATAATTGAAATGTGAATTGCAAATATATTAAAACAAAGAAATAAGTGGCTGTATAAATCTAACAATCCTTATTTTATTAAAAATTAACATTCTCATACAATTAAATGTTTAATATTCCGTTAAACATAAAATATTCCAGATTTTAATTAGAAATAATTCTTAAAATTAATTTTTAACTAAATTTGCACCCTTAAAACGGTTTTTAAATTCCAAGAAAGAAAAATGAAGAAATTTTTAGGAAGCAAAAAGAAAGTAAACATTCTGATCGGAGGACTTTTACTGGTAGTTTTTGCACAAAGTATTTTTATTGCCAAATTATATTCAGGAAAAGATGATAAAAATTATGAAGTCAATCTGGTAAAAATAAATACAGAAAAAGATAGTGTAGATTATCTGAAAATGAAGACAGACCTTAGCTTAGTAGATCAAACGGTAGGACAGCTGAATTCATTTTTAAAATCTAAAGACATTAAGAACGAAAAACTGATGGTTCTTGATAACGACAGTGTTTCAAACTCAATTTATCTTGCCAAACAATCAAACAGATACAGCCAATATTTGATGGATCTTCAGAAAAAACTGATGCAGGTTCCTTTGGGAATGCCTACTGAAGGCTATATTTCATCTAACTTCGGAATCAGAAAAAATCCTATTCCATTCAAAACGGTTTTCGCATCTGTAAAACCGACAGCAGAAACTAAAACAACAGTAGCTGCTACAGCAGCTCCAAAACCTGAAGTAAAAGCTGAACCTTACGAAAAAACAATTGAATTGACAGACAGCTACGGAAATAAACGTGAAGTAAAAGTAATGGTTACGCCAAAAGCAAAGACAGAAACTGTAGCTTCAGCACCTGCAACTTCTTCCAATACTGTTGCTGCATCATCATCAAAAACTCCTGCTGAAAAAAATAATCCACCTGCGGAAGCTGACCAGATGCAGTATCATAAAGGCTTAGATATAGCTGTTCCTTTTGGTTCTGATGTAATTGCCACCGCTGCCGGAACCGTAATTTTCTCAGGACAGAAAGGCGGTTACGGAAACTGTGTAATAGTTTCTCACGGAAATGGCTTGGCAACGCTTTACGGACATTTGTCTCAATTGGTTGCAAAAACGAATGATAAAGTAAAAGTGGGACAGGTGATTGCAAAATCAGGAAATTCCGGTCGTTCCACAGGACCTCATTTGCATTATGAAGTGCACAAAAACAATACTCCGGTGAATCCGAAGTTGTTTATGAATCTGTAAAAATTTAATCGATAAAAATAGTTTCGGCGGCACCTTTGGTGCCGCCGAAACTTTATATAAATCAAGAAAAAAAATTAGTAAGCTGCTGTAAAACGCTCACGAATATGGTTGTTCTGTTCCAATTCATCCACCAAAGCAACGGCAACATCTTCTACGGAAAGAATACTTCTTCCGTTTTCATCAAAAACGGGAGACTCCAGAGATGTTCTGTATTTTCCGGTTCTTATACCCGCCGTTCCCTGATGCATTTCGATTGCGGGGCTGAAAAACGTCCAGTCTAAAGTGTTGTTCTGTTTGATTTCATTCAAATAATCTCTTGCAGCGGTTGCTCCCGGTTTGATATCTGCAGGGAAATCAGGACCGTCAACCAATTGGTTTCCATCGATGAATAAACTTCCTGCTCCACCAACGGTAATAAATCTTTTAACACCGGATTGTTCTACTGCTTTTTCGATGTTTTTACTTCCGTTTAAAAAATCATTATAAAGATTTGGATTCGTCCATCCCGGATTGAAGGTATTGATTACGGCATCATTTCCTTCCAGAACTTTTGCAAATTCTTCCACATTGTTTACATCTGCGCTGATTGCATTTACATTGTCTTTCGCATCAACTTTTGAGCTGTCTCTAGCGATGGCATTCACTTGATAACCTCTGTTTGATAATTCGTTAACAACTTGTTTTCCTACGAAACCTGTGGCTCCGATTACTGCTACTTTTTTGTTCATATTTTTTTATTTAAATTAATTGTAATAAATATTGTTACATTTTTGGTCAAAAATTTTTAATCGAACTGATCTGTAAATTCCTGAAGAGATTTGTCTCCCAAAAAACTTTTTACCAATAGATCTGTCTGCTCAAAAAGCAAAGAAAGATGATTGTTGATCTCCTTCCCTACCGGACAGGCAGGATTTGGTTTCTGGTTTTTTTTTCCTAAAATTTCATTGTTTTTTACAGCTTCATAGATTTCAGAAATTTTAATTTCATCAGCACTTTTTAAGAGTCTCGTTCCGCCATCTTTTCCCAATCTGCTTGTAATTAAACCCGCTTCACGTAATTCACGCAATTCTTTACGTACAATAACAGGATTTACATTGATGCTTCCGGCAATCCAATCAGAAGTGAGCCATTCCTGAGGAACTTTTGCCAGTAATGTCATGATATGTATCGCTGTTGCGAATCTTGTATTGCTCATAATTATGATACAAAGATATACAAATTTTAATTGTAACAAAATTAATTACAGTTAAAAATAATTTAACTGTAATTAATTATATCAGAATTATTTTGTTTCAATCTCAACAACCTTCCTACCAATATCTCCAAAGTATTGATTGATGAGAGTTTCATAAATTTTGTAGCCGTCATCGACATTTGTGAAGATAACAATACCTTTTTTTGTTTTTGGTAAAATGATCGCAAACGTGTTAACACCTTTATCTGAACCGCTGTGTGAAAGGGAAATTTCATTATTTCCTAAGTCATAGATTTCAAATCCGAGTCCGTAATATTTGTTTTTTTTAGTTTCGACCTGTTTGGCTTTCATTTCTTCAAAAACTTGTGGTGAAAGCAGTTTATTATCCATTACGGCAATCAAGAAGTTACTATAATCTTCTACAGAAGTTATCAAATCATCTGCTGCGTTTGCTTTTGTATTTTTTACAATATCATATTGTTTTCCGTTTTTGTTATATCCCATTACAATTCTTTGTGAGTCTTTCTTCTCATCCCAAATATAACTTGTGTCTTTCATGTTTAATGGTTGGAAAATCATTTCTTTGGCTAAATCTTCCAGACTTTTGTGAAATTTATTTTCGATAGCTTTTCGTAGATATTCAAAACCCTCACCTGAATATTGATATTTTGTTCCGGGATCAAAATTAAGACTGAGTTTTTGGTCTTTATTCATCCATCTCCAATTTGAGAAACCGGTTTGATGGCTCAAAACCAATCTGGTCGTCAATTTTTTGTGTCGAGGATCATTAGCAACATCAGGATCGGTAAAATATTTGTAAAGTGGTTCATCAAGATTCCATTTCCCGAGGCTTACTAAACGCAGAACCGTCATTGCTGTAACCGGTTTGGTTAATGATGCTACATTAAAAAGGCTGTTGTAAGGCGCAGTTGTTTTGCCGTTTAATGTTCCGTAAACTTTTATTTGTGTTAATTTCCCATTTTCGATTACACCTAATCCTAAAGTTGGGATGCTATTATCTTTTAATAATTTTTCCAAATCGTCTGAAATTTTTGTTTTAGCCGGATCTCCGTGGTCATAGCTGAGAACATCGCTCATCAACCAATTTCCGTTTTTTTTGGTCCAGACTGATGTGAATTTTGCTTGTCCGCCCAAAACATCTTCTTTATTTTTCTCGCGCGTAAAAAACTGATGTTCTCCGGTTTGGATAGCGCCATACAATTCGCCGTTATTATACAAAGGAAAAACTTCCAGACTGCTTTCAATCACTTTGCGAATCGGCTTTTGATTAGGATTGCCACAGATATTTTTCTTCGTTCTTTCCATAAACAGTTTTTTATCCTGGAAACCGCCGAAGTCATGATAAAATTTCAGATTATCATCTACCGATTTTTCGAGATATGCAATATCACAATTATTGAAACCACGCTCGAAGAAAAGGCTGTCCTGTTTTTTTAATTCTAAAAATAATGATGAATTTTTATCGATTTGAGCTTTCAGATTTCCAAAGAAAAGGAAAAGAATAAGAATGCCGTAGTAAAGTCTTTTTGTCATTGAATTATTTTTGACAAAGATTCAGAATTAATCAGTTTTAATTCAAAAATTCACCCCGACAAAAACCCGACAACTGGATGACAAATTTATATAATACTGAAATTCAAGCTATAGCGAAGATTTCGTTTCTTGTCAATTTCGTAAGCATTTCTCAGAATAATGAAAACATTTCCAAGTGTTAAGCAAATCATCGTTATCATTACAGATGCCGAACCGAGTTTTAAGAAGGCAACAATCAGAAAAATAATGGGCGAAATAATGGCTAAAAATATCTGAAGAGAAATGATTTGTTTTACAATTGAGGATTTCTCTTTTGTGAAGAGCATCATCAATAAAGGCGGCAGAAAATTGGCAACCGGAAACCACGCAAAAGGAATTGAAGACAGATTAATCATTTTGATGAGAGTATAATTAAGAACCTCATCTTTTTCTGACGATGGAAGAGAATTTTCAACAAAAATTTCCTGCGGGATTTCCTGATGTAATAATTGCTTTTCAGAAATATCAAGAGTGGCAGCCAAGGTTTTCAGCGTATAACCTTTCGGGTATGTTCCTGCCTCAATCCGTTGAATGGTTCTTACGGAAATACCTGATTTTTCAGCCAGTTCTTCCTGAGTGAGATTTTTCTGTTCTCTGATTTTTTTTAATTCCGACATTTGAAAAAATTACAGATTCAAATTTACAGATTCAAACTGTTTATTTAAATAAAAAATTACCCGAAAAACAGGTAATTCTTCATATTTTAACTGATCAAATTTATTTGATTTCCAACAACTCAACCTGAAAGACAAGTGTACTGTTGGGTCCGATTTCTTTACTGATCTGCTGATCTCCATATGCCAAATGCGGTGGAATAATCAATCTCCATTTACTTCCGACAGACATCAATTGCAAACCTTCTGTCCATCCCTTGATCACTTTATTCAATGGAAATGAAGCCGGAGTTCCTCTTTTCACAGAACTATCGAAAACTTTACCACCAATCGTTGTTCCGTGATAATGACATTTTACCATTGATTTCGGACCTGGCTTCGGACCGTCACCTTCAGTGATAATTTCATACTGCAAGCCGCTCGGTAATTGCACTACGCTTTCTCTTTTACCGTATTCCGTCATATATTCCTGTCCGTCTTTCAGGTTTTTCTCAGCCTGTTCTTTTTTGCGCTTAAATAACATATCTGCTACTCCCATAATTTTTTTTACAAAGATAAGATTTTTTGGAGCGTGAAGAAGATTGAAGTTTAGTCGTTATTAATCATCATGCACAATTTTTAACACAAAGTGCACAAAGATTTATGAACTGCTAACTGTTTTTAAGTTACACAAAGCCGTTCCACTTATAGAAGATCACAAAGCTTTTTCAAATAAATCTTTAAAATTTGAAAATTTTATTACCAAAAACACAAATTTCAAACAAGTTTAATATTCTCTTAACCTAGAATTAAAAACTTGGCGTTATACTTGAGTTTTTAAAATATATGCCAAATCCTTTAAAATATAATAAGAACTTTGAAAAGCTTTCCTACGAAGAAAAACAACTCCTTGAAGAGGCAAAAAAAAGCATCGCAGATTTTGTAGAACAATCATCATCCATCAGCGACGTCAATTACGCGACAAGAAATGCACACGCAAAAACCTATGCTGTTTTGAAAGGAGAATTTATCATTAATCCTGAAATGCGGTCAGATCTTTTATATCTTTTTGATAAAGAAAAATACAATATCGTCGTAAGGCTTTCAAATGCTCACTTAAAAATTAATAGAAATAAAAAAGACATTCCTGCCTATGGGTTTTCAATCAAAATAAAAGATGATGCAGACCGTACAATTGCCAATTATCCGTTGGTGAATTTTCCATTGTTCCCGATTAATTCAGTTTCTAAATTTTTGAAGCTATTTACTGCAATCAATCGTTTTTTTACCAAAAAATGGGGTAATTCCTTTCAATTGATTTCGCAATTTTATAAGGTGTTGCCAGGCATTTTGACAGCATCGTTTTTTAAAAAAAGCTGGGAACTTTTCATGAAAAGAAATGATTTTTTTCTGTCTTTTAATTATCATTCGGTAGGTGCTTATCGTTTGGGGGATCATATGATTAAGATTAAACTGAGACCACAAAACATTAAAAAAAATTTCGGCAGAAAACTCAGCACCCGAAAAGCCATTGAAGATTTTTGTCTTTACGAAAACTACTATTCTGATGTACTGATTCAGCTGTGTTATGATTTAAAAGACCAGCCCATCAATATTCTGAACCGGGAATGGGAACACTCACCATTTATCAAAATAGGTGAAGTAAAAATTGAGAAAAATTCTTTGATCAATCCTAAAGCCTGCGACAATGAATTGCTGTCATTCAATCCTTTTGAAAGTGCAGAAATCTTCCAGCCGGTCGGGAAAATTCAGAAATTGAGAGATGAGGCGTATAAAGCTTCGCTTCAGACGAGAAAGAAGATTAATAAGCTTTTGAAGTATAAGTAAACTATATAAGCTTAAATTTTTTATATTGCCACAGATGCACAAATAAAAAGGTATTGTTTTTTCTAAACTATATAAGATAAATATGAATGTCCGTTTTTAATCATAACGCTAAAATCAGCAGTCATTTTGTCATTCCGGAGGAATCTAAACTGCTTTATTTTCAGTGTGTTGAGATTCCTACAGAATGACAAACAAACCGTTAAAAACTAAGTTATTAATAGTTACGAACATTCATTAAGATAAATCATATAAAGCTTAAAGTCTGTTATATTGCCACAGATGCACAAATACAAATAGCTTAAAAAAAGCAATACATTTTATTTGTGCATCTGCGGCAACTAATTATTGGTTAAAAAAATTACCGCTTCTTTCGAAGCGGTAATTACATTAAGGAATTGATAAAAACACAAGTAAACAAATTCACTTTTATGCTCTTTTTATTTTATAGTATTCAATAAACTGCTTAGATTTAGGAGCGTAAACCATTATTAATATCTTACCATTAAAACACCTGAAGCGGTACGATACAAAGCACCAACCGGTAAACCTGCAGTAGATGCTTCTGTATTGTCTGCATATACCCCACATCCTTCTATAATTGCGGGAGTAAGATCAGCTGCCTGTTTTACAATATGCAATTGCGCAGCTGGAGCATTTAATCCTATCCCTACTTTCCCTTCAAAGTAGTTTTTGGTAAGGGATCCTTCCGAATATATATTATAGGAGTTGGCAGCATTGGCTCCTGTAAAAGTGAAAGGTTCGATATATAAGCCTATGGCTCTGTTGATAGTTGCGTTTGTGCCTGAGGCAGGACCTTTGTCTACGAAAATACCATACAGATTATTGATGTTATAGATAGCCGCTCCGTCTAAGTTTATATATGAGCGGAGAGCCGCAATCTGTGAAGTAGCATTAAAAGTACCTGAAGCTGAAACAGCAGTTGGATCAAACTGTCCGCTGACACCGTATACTTCGGAAGATGTGATTGTCCCTCCATTAGGGTTAGGTCTCACGGTATAATGACCACCAAAAAGACCGGTTATAGAAGCCGTATGCCCAGCAGAAGCTGTGGGAAGTGTATAGCCACTGTATGCACGCAAATCTGTCAACGTGAGGTTGCCTCCCGCAGCATATCCCTTGGCATCTGCAAAATTGGCATAAGCGTAACCGCTCGTCAAGTCTCCCCCGACGGATTCTAATGCGATAGTGTTTCTCATACCATGAGTGTGTGTAGTAATTCCATTGTTTTTAGCCCCGCTCAAGTCATAAGTGAAATATCCTCCATAGCCTGGTTTTGATACTGTTGAACCGTCAATTGTTGAAGAATATGTGCCGTACAAGCCTCCTGATCCAGCAGTAGAATTGTCGTATAGAAAATTATTGATGCCGTATTTAATACCTTGCTTATTAGAAGACATCGTATTTTTTATCCCAAACGAAGTCCCCGTATTTCCGTCAGCATTACTTTCAAAAACATTCAGATTCGCTTCAGGAGTAGCACCAGGGTTACTTCCTATTCCCACTCTACCTGTCTGGTAAATGTTCTGTGTATTGCTTGTCGCAGGAGTAGTTGAACCCGATACCTTCCAGGGTTCTGTGGCAGAACCATTCAAAGATTGCCAGAAAGCCCCATCAAAATAGTAATAGCCAATAGCTGTAATATTTTTTGTTTTGTCGGTTACTGTTGGTGTGGTGGTAACCGCAGCAGTTGCATAAACAATTGTTCCCGTTTGTGAAGTATCATACTGAGCATCTCCAAGTTTTATCTGATCACCCGTCAATCTTGGCGCTATGATGCCTTCCGGTTTTGTACCGTCTGTGGTTTTTGCTGTAATGTCTAATGTTGCTTTCGGGGTTTCATTATTGATACCCACCTGAGAATAAGCCAGTGAAGAAATTGCTAAAGCTAAAAGAATGATATTTTTTTTCATTTTAAAATTGTTTTTCGAAAGTTGTGTTTGTATTCTTTATTGCCAAATAATTTGCATCATTTGATCATTTATTTTACTTAATATTTTTTTCATTTAAAATTTGGGTTGTTCCTAATCATAATGACGACTGCAAAGGAAGCGGGAATATGCTTACATGAAAAAGAATAGGCTTTCAGAATTATTAATTTTAAAAATATATAAAAACAAAATACTGATAATCATATAATTGTAAAACCCAAATACGAGATCGTTTTCTCGATACTAAAATTTATTTTATCTAAATTTGTACAACTTTACAAATGATGAAACCATATTTTATACTTTTCTTACTGTTTATTTTCTTAGGAAATGCTCAGACAATTAACAAGAAAGAAGACAGTCTTATTTCTCTCCTTAAATCAACAACGAACCCTGATAAAAAAATTTCTTTGGGTGAATCATTTTTACTTAAAGATGGACATTCGGATCGTTTTAAAGCACATACTAACCGTATTATAGGTATGGCTTTTATGATCAAAGGAAATTCTAAATCAGCAGTAAAATATATTCAAAAAGCTTTGGTTTTTTCAGAAAAAACAGAAGATAATGGATGTAAAGCACTTGTGAATTGCAACATGGGAGAAGTTTATGGTTTTTTAGGGCTAGCTTCAGAAGCTGAGGAATATCTTTTGAAGGCGAAACGATATAGCTCATACATAAAAAACAGTGAAGAGAATGCAGTGGTAACACTTAGCATTAATTCAGTTCTTAGTAATCTTTATAAATTTGAAAAGGAAACGGACAAAGCCCTGAAGGTTAATAAAGAAAATATTTTTCTTTTGAGAAAAATTAAGCATAATGAAGAATATTATAAAATCTTAAGTCATACATTTCTTGGGTTAGGGAATGCCTATAAAGAAAGTAAGGTGTATGATAGTGCCAGATTTTATTATAACAAGGGTATTAAAGCCAGTTTACAAAACCCTCATAAAAATTATCTTTATGGTATTTATAGAGATCTTGGAGACATGGAATTTGATGATAAAAATTATAATGAAGCCTTAAAATATTATAAAAATGCACTTTCTTCTCCAAACATTTATATTACTCCTGAAGTAAAATCTTATATATATGGTAAAATTATTGAAGCAAGTATTAAATTAAAAGACATAAAAAATATTTCAAAATATGCAGATAGTGCAGAACATTATAAGCAATTAATAAATACACAAAATAAAAATGGAGTAGAAGCAGCAGTAAGTAAGATCAAAAATGATAAAATCAAAATCATTGATGAAAAAGAAAAAAGGGTCTCAAATCTGCTATACCTATTATTAATCTTTGCAATACTACTGCTCATCATTACTTTTTGGTATTTCTTTATTCTAAAAAAACAGAAAAAACTTTATCAGGAATATGTAAAACAATTTCAGTCACAGCATCCTACACAAACAGAAACAATCATTGAAAGCTTATCTGCCTCAGTACAAACTTCAATTAATACTGATCTGGAATTAGATATTTTAGAAAAACTCAATATTTTTGAAAATGAAGAAATGTTCAGGGACCAGGATATGTCACTTTCAAAATTGGCATCGCATCTTAATACCAATACCAATTATCTTTCCAGAATTATCAACCAGCATTATAATAAAAACTTCAACAATTACATCAATGAATTAAGAATAAACTATATCACAAAAAAAATAACTGAAAACCCCAGCTACCGAAATTACAAGATCAGTTTTCTTGCAGAAGACTCGGGATTTGTTTCCCACAGTACTTTTTCTACAAAATTTAAGGAGGTTACCGGAATCTCACCTTCTCAGTTTTTATCATTGTCTTCATCTGAAAAACAAACACCTTAGCTCAAACCTGACATCTTATTATAATCCATCAACAGTAAAGAATTTTGCATTACATACTTTTTGAAATTAGTCATTTCAATACTTAATGGATAATGTACTGAAAAATAGTTGGTACGTTTAAATACACTGTCTCATCAATACATTTGAAGTTGGGATATAAAAAAAGGCTCTACAAATTGTAAAGCCTTTCGATATTTATTATTAATCTAATTGTTCTTTCTCATCTTCCTTTTTATCGGGAAATAGGACAGAAAGCAAAACCGAGATAACCAATACTCCACCTACAATTCCTAATGAAATTGGTGATGAGATATGATACCATGGTGCGATCAGCATTTTAACACCGATAAAGGCTAAGATAATTGCTAAACCATAAGGTAATTTGCTGAACATATGAATGAAGTTTGCCAGCAAGAAATACAATGATCTTAATCCTAAAATCGCAAAAATATTTGAAGTATAAAGGATAAACGGATCATTTGAAATCGCAAAAATCGCCGGAATAGAATCTACCGCAAACAATACGTCTGTAAACTCAATTACTGCAACTACTACCAAAAGCGGTGTTGCCATTCTGATTCCGTTTTGTACGGTGAAGAACTTGTCGCCATCGTAGTTATCAGAAACTTTCCAGAAACTTTTTATCAGTTTTGCACCTGCCGTATCGCTATAATCTTCATCATCATCACCGTCACCATCGCCCCAAGATTTGATTCCTGCATAGATCAAAAACAATCCGAAAAGAGTCATTACCACATTGATTTTAACAGCATGACCGAAAATATTCATTTCAGGCAAATAAGTTAATTCAATCAATTCAACTCCGGCAAAAATAAAGATCGCCCTGAAGATCAAAGCTCCGATAATTCCCCAAAATAAAACCTTATGATGAAGGAATTTAGGGACTTTAAAGAAACCAAAAACTAAGATAAATACGAAAAGATTATCGACTGATAGAGCTTTTTCAATCCAGTAAGCAGCCTGATACTGAGTGAACTTTTCTACCGCAACCGCATGACTTCCGGCCGTTCCGTCTGTATTGAAAACCCAATAGACAACTCCCGAAAAGATCATTGAAAGGGAAATCCAGACTACTGACCAGATTGTCGCTTCTTTTGAAGAAACCTCATGACTTTTTTTGTTGAAAACTCCTAAATCCAGAAGCAGCATGACAACGACTGTTACCGCAAACCCCCACACCAACCCCGGGTGTAAATCTAAAATGTTATGTTGTTCCACTATGTTTATTATATGTTATTATATGATAAAAGCAACAACTGTAAAAATACAGCTATTGCTTAATTTTTGAGTCTAAAATTAGATCATTTCAGACATTTTTTATTTAAAATCTTACAAATATTTTTGCTGAACGGTCTGAATCGTCTGCTCCAGTTTTCTGTCAGCTGTAGGATCTCCGATCGCATTGAATTTCCATTCGTTGTTTCTCTTATAGAAAACTCCCATTACCATGGCAACATGACCGTTGAACGATTTGTCGTTTGCGATATCATATTTAGCAAAAACCTCTCTTACATTCGTAGGTGTTCCTTCATAAATACGGATTGACGCAAAAGGAATTGTTCCGAAATCCTGACCTCTATAACTATTTAAAACCAAAGCAACGTGCTCAACAGCCGGATCTAAATTGGCAAAATCAACCGTGATCACTTCGTTATCTAAGCCGTCATCACCATTCACGTCACCTGTTAAATCGTCTCCGCTGTGTTTTACAGAGCCGTTTTTAGATTTAAGGTTTCCAAAATAGATTACCTCAGTTGCATTTTTATTTGCATCGTATAAAATACAGCTGCCATCTAAGTCAACTGCTTCTTTTGAAGTTCCGCCGAAAAAACTCTTTTTCTCGATTGCCCCCCAATTGATCCCGACACAAGCTTGAGAAAGCGTCGTTCCGTTTTCCTTGGTAAGGTTTATTCTCTGACCTTTTTGTAAGTTAATCGCCATTTTATCTTGTTTATTTATTATTAAAATTTAGTTTAATTGTTTAAATTTAAATTGAGCATTGCACGAAGAATATTGGTTTCTTCGTTGACATCAAATATTTTGCTCATAATATCTACGCTTTCGATATTTTTGAGATAATCTTTTAAAACATTGTCTACTCCTTCCGGAAGAATTCTTTTTCTTTCATGAATGGTTTCCTCAAGCTCTTCATTTCTTCTTTTAAGCTGATTCATAACCGAAGCCTGATTCGATTCGTTTTCTGAAGTATCTAAATAGGACAATTCATCATCAATCAAATACAACCTTCTTTCTTCAACGTTAAAAATGAAATGCTCATCAGACTGAAAAATCTTAAACAGCTCATATTCATCACGTCCAATTCTGTAACCACAAACGAAACGAACTTTAAAATTTTGAATATTCAGTTTCCCCAACAATTTTCTCTCGATCGAATAATCCTGATACTGATATGACGGAACATTCCCCATTTTCAGTTTAGTTTCATCAGCTTCCGTTCTGTAGAATTCTATTGCATATTTTTTGTGAAAATATAGAACGTCATTCCAGTTCAGAGAAAATTTATCTTCAGTAAGATCTTTATAGAGCTTTCTTAAATGTTCAGAAAAAACTCCGCTGTAGAACTTTCTGTCTGTTTCAAAATTATCTACTTTTTTTTCTTCAAAAGCATCAATATATTGATTGTTGATATTAATTTCATTAATTACTGCCAACAGATCATTTTCTTTTTTCTTTTTGATCTTCGTCAACAGTTCTATCAGGCTGTCAGTATACTGCAAATGGAAAAGTTCAAGTTTACTGTAATCTAAAGTCTTGTTTTCTTCGAATAATTTATGAATAATATCTGTTTTTATGTACACCGATATGACATCAATATTTTCAAAGAAATTAGAGAGAAGTTTAAGCTTTGTTAATCTTCTTCTGCTTTGGGACATTATGTTTACAACCTCATCATTCACGCTTTTGCCCTATTTTACCCTCTTATATTAGCTTTTAATTCTGATTCTAAAGTCTGAAGATCCTGATCAAGTTTTCTTCTGCTTTCTGTACCTTGTTTCTGAATCTGCTTCACTTCGTTCAACGTATTAATCAGCATTGCAGTAGTTTCTTTTAGTGTTTCAGCCGAAACAATAGTCTGCTCGTTAGCTTTCGCTACGTTGATTGAATTCTGACCCAGACGTTCTGCATTTTTTCTCAAAATTTCTTCTGTAGTAGAAGAAACTTTCTGCTGAACTTCAATATTTTGCTGCTGTCTGTGCATTGCAACTGCTAATGAAAGCTGATTTTTCCAAACAGGTAAAGTGGTCGTTAAAATCGTTTGTGCTTTTTCAGCAATCGAAACGTTATTATTCTGTACCAGTCTGATTTGCGGAAGTGACTGCATCATAATCAGACGTACCACTTTTAAATCAGCTAATCTTCTGTCTAATCTGTTGATGAAATCCCTTTTGTCAGCAATTTGGTAATCAGCAAAATTCTGAACATTGGTTTCCATTTCAGCCAATTCTACAGCTGCTTTTTCCATTCTCAGATTTCCGGCAATCACCAGATCTTCAATAGCTTTGATTGAGTTTACATTACTGTCAAAAATCGTCTGCAAAACCGCATTATCTTTAGTCGAAGTAATGATTCCTGCGTTTACTTTGTGAGAAATCTGATCGATATTGCTTGTGATTTTATCATACTTAGCAAAAAGATTATCCACTTGGGTCATCATCTTTTTCATGAAAGGAAGTCTGCTAAGAAAACCTTTTACTTTGCTTCCGTTTATCTCATCAACGTCAACATAATTTAATTCAATCAATAAATTATTGATCAATTCTCCTACTTCACCTGAGTTTGATCTTCGTACGTTTCCTAAGAAACTGTCACTCTGATTCGCTAAAGTTTTCTGCAGATCTGAACCGAAATTTACGATAGAGCCGGGATTAGATTCATCAATTGCATTTGCCAACAACTCATACTTATGACGTTCTGCATCCTGAATCTGGCTTAAATTCACATTCCCGTCTCTGTCAACCAAAACTGCCGGAGCAGAATTTTGAGTTGGCTGTGCCGGTTGAAGTGGAGTTGGCTCAAATGTCTTCAAGGGTTCGATCGACTGAAGCGGATCTATATTTTCATTGGGTTGATTATCCATAGTAAATTATTGATAAATTGATACAAATTTTTCAAGACCTTCTCTTTGTCCGCTTCCTACAGCTTCGAATTTCCATTCTCCGTTTCTGTTGTAGATTCTTCCGAATTCTACTGCAGTTTCGATAGAGAAATCTTCATCTAATTCATACTTTAAGATTTCTTCATTCGTATCTGTATTAAAAATCCTGATGAAAGAATTTCTTACCTGTCCGAAGTTTTGTCTTCTTGCATCAGCATCATGAATCGTTACTACAACGGTAATTTCTTTCACAGCATCATCGATTTTGGTCAAATCGATCTTAATCTGCTCGTCATCTCCCGTTCCATCTCCCGTCAAATTATCACCGGAGTGAATCACCGCTTTGTCAGGAGACTCAAGGTTGTTGTAAAAAATAAAGTGGTTGTCTGAAACCAGTTTTTTATTGTCATCTAGCAAGAATAAAGATGCATCCAGATCAAATGCACCACCGGTAGATGTATTATTGGTGTCCCAGCCTAAACCTACGGTAAATTTAGGTGCGTTTATATTTTCTCTTTGTCCTTTCTGTAAGTTAATAGCCATAATATAATTCGGTTTGCGTTAAAGTGTTTATATTGTTTTCGTATTCTTTTATTAAATGATAATTATTGCTGATTGCCAGTTCCAGCAGATTATCCATATGTTCCTTTGTTACTTTAGACGTAAGATAATCAAAATTACCTGAATCTAAGCCTAAAATATATTTCACAATCCTTGTATTAAACTGGAAACTTGACTTTATCATTACTTCTGCAATGTGTTCAACATTTTTTACTGCATAATAATTAAAATAGTTCTCAATTTTAGGATCAAGATCAAAATTCATCAGTTCAGCATAATACATGAATAAAAAATCTGCCTTCACGTCAAATTCATCCAATATTTTATTCACTGTAAACTCATGACTTCCGGTGATTTTAATATCATCTATAAAAATACAAAGTTTTCCTCTAAGAAAATCTTTATCCAGGTAATAAGTATCGTTAGCAATTAAATTTTTACGATCTTCAAAACTTAGATTCCCATAATCAGTTGTATAAGTGTGATTTCTGTTGATTTTTGATAAAATACTCGACTTTTTTCCTTTCTGAAACAAATAAAAATCAAGTTGTTTTTTAAAGTAAAAACATAAGAAGTTAGAAGCCGTCGGAATCGCCATATACGGGCTTGGTAAAACCACAATTTCTTTGTCTTCATCTAAAATATCTTCATGCTCGGCAATAAATCCTTCGAATAATTCTTTTGCAAATTTTTCTGCATACGACTTATCGCCATATTTGAAATAGCTGTATTCTGCGGGGGAGAAAGTAAATTCATCCGCCGAATGAATGTGGTGTAAGCTGTACCTTTTGTTCATAATTATATTTTGTGTTGAAGTAAGTGTGCGTTGAAACCAAAATCCTTTGCTCCTTTGTAGTCGGCAACCGGATTATCACCAATATGTAAGATTTGATTCATTTGCAAATCCTGATTTTTAATCAGATTTTTAACCTCCTGAAATATTTGCGGATTTGGTTTTGAACAATTAATCTCATCAGAATAAATATGAAAATCGATGTACTGATCAAGATTTTCATTAATCAGGAATTTTCTCATCGTTTTTCCTTTGATAAAACCTGTATTGCTCAAAATATTGATCGACTTTCCCTGATTTTTAATTTCATCAAAAAAGTTGTGCAAATTTTCGAAAATCACAACAGGTTTATATTCTAAGAATAAGTTTTCACTTTTTTGGTAAAACTCATTTAATTTTTCTCTATTTAATTGTTTCAGATCAACATCCAAAGAATTTAAGATCAGCAGATAAATCTCAAATGTGTCTACATTTCCGCCAATCACTTCATTAATGGAATTACAAAGATCATCGTAATATTTCACGACTTTTGAAACTTCATCGATCGGTTTATTTACTTCAAAAAAAGAGGCGAAGAGCTCAACTCTTTTTGCTTTAAATTGAGGATGAGATTTGATTAAAGTGAGCCATAGATCAAAAGAAAAATGAGCATGGTTTTGAATATCGATATCTGTTTTCAAAATGGTTTTAACTTAATTGTTCTTAGCTTTTATTGAAAAAGATTTAAAATGTGTCATGTATTATTTTTTAAATCAATTGTGTTTGAATTCATTTCAAAGATAAAATTTTTCTTTGAATCTTAATTTTTTTTAAGATTATTTAAGAGTTTCGGCAGAAGTTGAAACTCAGATCAATTTTCGTTTTTCAAAAAAATATAAAAAAATTTTTTGTCATTTAAATATTTTTTATAATTTCGCACCCGATTAACAATCAATAATGTCAACAAAAATGATAAATATTATAACTTTAAACAATCCTATCAGAGCTGTGTACTTTGGTAGCACTGAATATTTATCTGAATAACGATCGACCTTTATAAAAACAAAAATATAACGAAGGCCTATCGATTCAGATAGGTCTTTTTTGCTACCCTATTTCCAGCTTTCAAAAATTCAAGTTGGTTGCCTAAAATTTTAACGTTAAGAAAACTTCTTACTGAAATAAATGTAAGAATCATTACAATCTTGTGCTTAAAATTTATTTACAACCTTAAAAATCAACAATTTAAATTTAACAAATGAAATACAACACACGAAATATAGGGATAATAGCGCACGTCGATGCCGGAAAAACAACGCTCACGGAAAGATTGCTTTATTACACCGGAATGATCCATAAAATAGGAAATGTGGATGAAGGAAATACCACGATGGATAAAGACATTCAGGAGAAAAACAGAGGAATTACTATTTCATCTGCGGCAATTTCGACACAATGGAAAAAAGATCAGACTATTTTTAATATCAACATTATTGATACTCCCGGTCACATTGATTTTGCGGTAGAAGTTGAACGTTCTTTACGAGTTTTAGACAGCGTTGTTGCAGTTTTCTGCGCTTCTTCGGGAGTTCAGCCACAAACGGAAAACGTCTGGTTTCAAGCTGAGAAACATGGAATTTCAAAGATCTGTTTCATTAATAAAATGGACAGAATCGGAGCTGATTTTTTTGCGGTTTTAAATGAAATTAAAATCAAACTTAATGCAGTTCCTCTAGCTTTACAAATTCCGATTGGTGCTGAAGATCATTTTGAAGGAGTTATTGATTTAATCAAACAAAAAGCTTTGTATTGGATCGATGAACACGGAGAAACCATTATTGAAAAAGAAATTCCGGAAAATTATAAAGCGGAAGCTGATGAATGGAGAATGAAATTAATGGAAACATTAGCAGAATTTGACGAAACTTTCTTTGAGAAATTCATGGATTCTGAGACGGAAATTTCTAAGGAAATGATTGTTGAAGCGATAAAAAGAGCTTGTCGATCCAGAAGTTTAGTTCCTGTTTTATGTGGTTCTGCTTTTAAAAATAAAGGAGTTCAGCCATTGCTTGATTCGATTGTAAATTATCTTCCTGCTCCGAATCAATTGCCTTCTATTGAAGGAAAAGATGCGAAAACAGAAAAAACAATCGAACTTGAAAGAAATGAAGAAGAAACTTTTTCAGGACTGGTTTTCAAAGTCGTTATTGATAAACATATGGGTAAACTGGCGATGCTTAGAATTTATTCAGGAAAGATAAAATCCGGAGACACGGTTTTAAATGTAAGAACGGGTGAAAATTTCAGAATTTCTAAGATTTTACAAATGCAGTCAGACAAAACCTTAACGATTGAAGAAGGAAAAGCAGGTGACATCGTTGCTTTAACAGGAATAAAAGATGCCAAAACAGGCGATTCTTTATCATCCATTGAAAAACCTGTTTTGCTAGAATCCATCTCGATTCCTGCTCCAGTTATCCGGGTTTCGATTGAACCTAAAACGAATGCTGATGAGAAATCTTTTGGTTTGGTTTTAGCTAAAATCCAGGAAGAAGATCCGTCGTTAGTTGTTGAAAGGGACAAACAAACAGGTGAAACTTTGTTGAGCGGTCTAGGTGAATTGCACCTTGAAGTTACTTTAGAAAAAATCCGATTAAATCACGGAATTGAAATCAATCAAGGAAAACCGAAAGTTTCTTACCGGGAAATTTTAACCGAAACCCGAAAACACAGAGAGAAACTTTCAAAGCAAAACGGTGGAAGCGGACAATTCGCGGACATCACTTTTGAAATCGGACCTCGTGAGAATAATGAAATTGGTTTGGAATTCATTAATCAAATTAAAGGCGGTGTGATTCCGGGTGAGTTTATTCCTTCGATTGAAAAAGGCTTCAGAGAGGCAATGGAAAACGGTCCGTTGAGCGGAAATCCTTTGGAAAGTATGAAAATTACGCTTTTAGATGGCTCGACTCACAGTAATGATTCTCATGCTTTAGATTTTGAAATTGCTGCAAGAGACGGTTTCAGAGAGGCTGCAAAACAATGCAAACCGAAATTATTGGAACCGATCATGCAGATTGAGATTCAAAGTATTGAAGAATATACCGGAGTTATTACGGCAGACATCAACAAACGAAGAGGCATGATTACTTCGATTGATGAAAAATCAGGCAGAAAAATTTTCGCAGCGGAAGTTCCTTTGGCTTCTACTTTCGGATATATTTCTGACCTGAGAACGTTGACAAGCGGAAGAGCTTCGATCAGCATGAAATTGTCGCACTATGCTTTAGTGCCCGATTTCATTGCAAATACATTAATAACCTAAAAAAACGAGGGCTGTAAATTTATTTTGCAGTCCTTGTTTGGGTTAATAAGGTGAATTGTTAGTTTTTTCTTTTCTCTCGCAAATTTTGCTGATTATGCAGATTTTTTTTCTTACTAAAAATTTATTTCCCCACGGATTTCACGGATTTACACAGATGTTTGGGATTGCTTCGTCGCTTCGCTCCTCGCAATGACATTCTAACATTATTTTTCAGGCATCACTTTGTATGTTGGGTCTTCCTGAATATTGACTTCAATGACTGCTTGTGCTTTTTTCAATAATTTTACAGAATCTTCACTTAAATGTTTTAAATGAAGTTTTTTATTCAACTCATTATATTTTTTCGACAATTTATCCAACGCATCAATCGCGCTCATATCGACAATTCGGCTCTCTTTAAAATCAATTACAACTTGTTCGGGATCATCTGCAGGATCAAATTTTTCTGTAAAATTCATTACAGAACCGAAAAATAATGGTCCGAAAATTTCGTAATACTTCACCCCATTTTCATCAATATACTTTCTTGCCCGAATTCTTTTCGCATTATCCCAGGCAAAAACCAAAGCCGCAATAATAACTCCTACTAAAACTGCCAACGCCAAATTATGAAGAAGAATGGTGATTAAAGCTACCGTCATTCCGACAAAAATATCAGACTTCGGCATTTTATTGACAATTTTAATCGAAACCCACTGAAAAGTGCTGACTGCCACCATCATCATTACCCCAACCAACGCTGCCATCGGGATTTTTTCAATGAAAGGAGCACCAATAAGAATAATTATTAAAATCGTAATTGATGCAATAATTCCGGATAATCTTGATCTTGAACCCGCATTTAGATTCACTAAAGTTTGTGCAACCATCGCACAACCTCCCATTCCTCCGAAAAAACCGTTGGTAATATTGGCAATTCCCTGGGCGACAGATTCTTTATTGGTATTTCCCTTTGAGTTTGTGATTTCATCAACCATGGATAATGTTAAAAGAGATTCGATCAAGCCAACTCCTGCCATAATCATAGCGTAAGGGAAAATAATTTGTAAAGTCTCCGAAGAAAAAGGCAATTTAGGAATGTGAAAACTAGGTAAATTTCCACTGATATGGGCAATATCTGCAACAGTTTTAGTATTAATTCCAAATCCTAAAACAATTCCAAAAACGATTAAAATTGCAAACAAAGAAGCTGGAATAACTTTCGTTATTTTTGGAAAAAAGTAAACAATTGAAATCGTCAAAGCTGTTAAACCCAACATTATATATAAGGATGTTCCTTGTAACCAGCCGACAACTCCATTGGCATCGGTAATTTTGAACTGTTCAACTTGTGCCATGAAAATAATGACCGCCAAACCATTCAAAAAGCCATACATTACAGGTTGTGGAATTAATCTCACGAATTTTCCGAGCTTAAAAAATCCTACTAATAATTGAAAAATCCCTGCGAGAGCTACCGTTGCGAAGAGATATTCTACACCGTGAGATTTTATTAAAGCAATCAAAACAACGATAGTCGCTCCTGCTCCACCGGAAACCATTCCGGGACGACCGCCTAAAATCGCCGTAACCAATCCCATCATAAAGGCTGCGTACAAACCTGTTAAGGGTGAAAGTCCTGCTAAAATTGCAAATGAAAGCGATTCCGGAATCATGGTCATTGCAACGGTAAACCCGGCTAAAAGTTCATTTTTATAGTTGATCTTTTTTGAAAAATCAAAGAGCGCAACAGTATACTTCATTCTTTTAAATAATTACATATTTCATAAAAAAACAATATGAAATTGATTAAAATTCAACGATCATCTTTTAGCATTTCTAATGCGTTTACGCCACAATATTTACAATTCGAACGACTATTTATATTTTGACAAAGGTAAAAAGTAGCATTTACTTATACAATCTTTTAAAATGAAAGAATTTCGCAACAAAACCAAGCTTCCTTTGTTGAAATATTTTAAACAAAAAGCCAAATAATAAAAACATTTCAAATCATAAAATAGTTTAAACCAATCAATCATCAACATAATTTAATTATTATTAATTATAATTAAATTCAAACTTAGTATTTATTAGCAATTTTTATGTATTTTTGAAATGTTAAACAGATATTCTCTGTGAGAATTTTAGACACTTTTGCAATCAAAGAACTTCCCTCGACTTTGACAAGCAAAAAACCAGATTACAAAATGTAAAATATTTAAAATAAATTATAAAACGTTGATTTTAAACATAATACAATGAAATAATCCTTCGTTTTTCAAAAAACCAGCTCTGGAATTTTCAATGAGTTTTGGTTTAACTCAATAAATGAACAGATTTATGAAAAATGTTTTAAAATAAAAATTTTATTTACAAATGTTATACAAAGTAATACATATTGGCAAAGTAATAAAGGAACTTGTAGATCAGAAAGAGATTGCAATGACTAGAATATGCAACTTTCTGAGTAAAGATGAGGATTTTGTAAATAATGTTTATGAGAGCAAATCGATCGATACCGATATTCTTTTACGATGGTCAAAATTGCTGGAGTATGATTTTTTTAGACTTTACAGCTCTCATCTTATTTTGTATGCTCCACCATCGGCCGTGAATAAAACAAAACAAAAATCTGGCAACACACCGCAATTCAGAAAAAATATTTACACTCAGGAAATCAAGAATTTTATTATTAAAAAAATTGATACCGGGGAAATGACGCAGGCAGATGTTATCAAAGAGTATTCTATACCAAAGAGCACACTTCACAGATGGCTTCAGAAAAAATAAGAACATTATGAAACCAAATTACAGTAAAATTTATCATGATCTTCTGCTTGCAGAACATCCTGAAAAATTGAAAGACGCAAAAGTCAAAGAACTTTTAGAAAACCTCAATACCAGTGAAGAAGTGATCAGGTTTAACGAAAAGGTTTTCAAACAGTCAAAAGAAAGCCAGGAAAACAACCAAAAGCTGAGAACATATGATAAAGAAACGATGCTTAAAATTCTGATGTATCAAAAACAGCACGGTTTTTCGAGCAACTATATCTCTAAGCAATATAAAATCAGCAGAACAACCATTGCTAAATGGAAGAAAATCTGCGAAGAAGACATTCAACAAAATCAAACAAAAAATACTACGCCCAAAACGTAGTATTTTTTTGTAATAAAGGCAACAATCGAGAAAAGAACGGGGCAAGTCTGTGCCGGAGTCGAACCGGATAACCTTGTAGGAATTATCTGCCTCGTTATTCCTCCCCAAAATGTGACGATGGAACTTTTCTCTACGACACTTTAATATTAAAAAACAAGGCAACAATCAAAAAGCGCAGTCGCGCTCTAACCAGCTGAGCTACTCTCCCTTCTAAATTTGTGTTTCGTTGTGGAAGAGGCGGGACTCGAACCCGCGACCCCGTCGTTGATAGCGAAGTAACACTATTCTACGGCACTTGTTATTATTTTTATAAAAGAGGTAAAAGGCGAGAAAACCAATATATAAGCCATCTTTCATGGCTTATTTTGGAGTTGAACCAATATCATAAGATTTACCGAAGTAAGTTTTCTCTACGACACTCTTATTAATCAAGGTAAAAAATTAAGAATCTTTCAGTGCATTTGCTCTACCAACTGAGCTACTTTCCTTAAGAAAGGCAGGATTCGAACCTGCGACCCAATGTTTGGATATCGAAGTATGATTCTAAGACGACACTTGATTTTTATTTTATAGTTTTAATGTTTATAGTTTTTATAATCGAGCAAAAATTTGAAAGAGACTTTTTTCAATTTGGATTCGAAGGAACTCTTTCTTACGACATCGATTGTTTTTAAGTAAGGTAAAAAATCAAACAGAACTCGTGTACAGCACACTACCAATTACGCCATCCCGAATTTCGGGAACAGGACTCGAACCTGTATAACTGCCCATTAACGAAGTAACTCTATTTTACGACACTTACTTTTTTTAATTTTATGGTTATTACTTTTTGTTGTTACAAAATTATTGCGTTAGTGCGCATTCTTTTTACGCAGTTAAAATTATTTTAAATGAAAACCAAGTAACAGGTTATAAGAGTTTTGAATGTTGTTCAAGTTATAAGTTTGATCGATGGAACTCTTATGGTAACGACATTGGTTATTTAAAACCGAGCAATTTGCGAAAAGACTCATTTTTCAATTGGAAGTCGAAGGATTTCTTTTCTTACGGCATCGGTTATTTTTTAGGTCATTGCGAGGAATGAAATGATGAAACAATCTCTTGAAATATTTGTTGAGATTCTTCACTTCACTACGTTTAGTTCAGAATGACAAACTGTTAGTTAAACATTGTCTCCTTATAGCCCTGATTGAAACGGCATCCTTTTTCTGAATTGGCGTTGGAAAAAAAGCGTTGGAGAAAAAGATATAGTGCTGTGCTTCGACTTCGCTCAGCATAAATTCCAAGCGGGAAATAGCTTCTAAAAAAATTGGTTATTAGTTTTTATTTTTAAAAGCAGTGCCTTTTACAGCACTACTTTTTTTATTATTGCTACCGATGATTTTCGGTCTTCCAAAGCATTCAGTACATCGAAAATTTTGTCGGACCAACCCGCGATAAGATATACATCATTTTTTCTGACATCCAACGGTTGTTTTCCGTAACCTGCCAAATCAAAAATATACAATTTTGCATTTGGATTGAAACTTTTGTATTGATTCCAAGAATTTTCAAAAGAATTTCTACCACCATTGCTATCCCAAAGCTGAGTATCGGTGAACAACATTACTTTATCCACTTTTTCTCTTTTTCTGATCAAATCTTCGATCACCAAATAACCATTTGTGGAGTAACCAACTTCACCTTCTCTTTTGTAGAACGCATCAACGTTTCTCAATATCCCGTTTTTAGGCATCGGAACTCTCTTCCAACGGTCACCAAACATACCTGAAATCATATTTTGCACTGTGACTGCAACATCATCGACATCAACAAACCAATATCGTACAGCAAAACTTTAGATTTCGGAGAAACCGGCTGTTGCATCGAACCGGAAACGTCTGCTGCGATCACAACTGAAGTATCGAAACCAAAACCTTTGATATTTTTCGCACTCACCATCACCGCATCTTCCAATGCTTCTAAGATTGATGACAAGTAAGGTGAATCGATCGTTTTCAATTCTCTGTACGCCGCCAAAAATCTGAATGGCAATTGTTTTGAATTTCTCACTGCTTTTTCATCCGACAAATAGTTGCATACTTTGTACATCGCGTCTGAAGAAACGTTCGCTTCTATGATGTTTCGCAAGTTTCTCAACGTTGCCATATAACCCAATTTGTTACTGAAAATCAATTCTTCCCATTTGTTTTTGAAAGCTGATTTTCTTTCCGCATCATTAGCAAATTTTGTTTGACCTAAAACCGAAAGTTCAACTTCCCAAGTATATGAAGTTTCCAACGAATCATTGACGATTTTGTTGAAAATTGCTTGTTGATTTTCGTCTTTTGCTTTTGGGTGAACCAAGAACAAGGCATCTTTCAACGTAACATCAGCTTTTCTGTTGTATTTTGCGAATTGGTATTCATCAAATTTATTGAAGGATTTTACCAAACCTTTTTGAATTTGTTTTGAAAGTTTGTTCAGCTTTTTTGTTTCTGTTCTTTCGTTGGCTAATTGATAATATGCCAACAATTCCGTGATTTCGTCTGCTCTTTGAATCACTCCGTCAACGGTTCTGCTTACCAAGTCAGTACCTGAAGTTTGTTTCGCTAATTCGGTCGTCAAAACCAACGGAATTGAACGCAAATACATATCTTTTCTTGCATAAACCGCCAATTTTGCAACGAATTCAGGATCGTTTTTCTGAATCAGAGACTGGATTCTCGCCAATCTGTCATTTCCCTTTTCATAGGTTGCGTTTGATAATCCTGTTGTAACAACAGCACTGTATAGTTCTTCTGCAGGTTTCATTGTATAAGCTTTTGCACCTTCGTAGTTCATGACTACTTTATTCTCTTTTCTTAAAAAATTAAATTTCATGGTTACTGTTTTTTTTGTTAAACATTTTTGGAGGATTATCACTTCCTCTCTGATTTCTTATGCAAAGTAAGAATAGTATTGCGCAGTGTTTTTGCGTAATTAAAATATTTGTGAAAAAGTTTTATTTTTTTTGATTAATTAATCGCTGAATAGTTTTCAAACATCACAATACCATAAAGTTTGTCATTCCGTAGGAATCTCGGTTTCATTATTAAAAGTATTATTGAGATTCCTACGGAATGACAAAGATGCTGTAGAGTCTATAATGAATAAAATCTATCTATCATTCATTTTACATAAAGGAATTGCTAATTTGGAGTTTTTGGAAATCCGTTGTCTAGCTTTGTGTACATTAAAATGTAAGCTATGATAAAAGGATTATATGAAACTCACATACTGGTAAGTAATTTGGAAAATGCAATAGAATTTTATACTAAAGTTTTAGGATTAGAATTTGCTCATCATGATGGAAACCGTCCAATTGCATTTTTATGGATCGGAAAAAATAAAGAAGCAATGCTTGGTTTGTGGGAGCAAAAAGAAGATTTACAGACGAGACATTTTGCTTTTTCCGCTGATAAAGAAGATATTTTAAATTATTCCGTTGAGTTTTTGAAAAATAAAAATTTAAAACCTTACAACTTTTTAAAAGACGGAATTGATGAGCCAATGGTTTTTGCGTGGATGCCGGCTTTAGCAATTTATTTTAATGACCCGGATGGAAATCAACTGGAATTTATTTCTATTTTGGAAGGAGAAGGAAAACCTGAGTTGGGAGTCATTTCCTATGAAAAATGGTTGGAAAACAAATAAAAAAAGACAAATCTAAAATTTAGATCTGTCATTTTTTGTAACCTTGATGAGATTCGAACTCACATTCCCTATTGGCATTGCGGCTGTAAATACGCTTCCCTACTTCTCCTAAGATTTTCGGTGCTTCTGTAAACTCTACCCATTAGTCCGCGCACGTCTAACCGGAATATCCGCAAACTCTACGGTAAGCAATATTTTGCCGTAGGCTTTTCCTTTTAAGCTACAAGGCTGTTTGTAAAGCAGGCTTCTTTTTACAGAAGCCCACCTTTATAGTAATGATTATTAGTTTTATTTTGCAAAGATCTCTTTCAGCTGAGAAAGGATATTACTGTTTCCAGAAACGGTGATATCTCCAATTTTGTCGGCGATTTTCTCCATATATTCCATTTCTTTCAGTTTCCACAAGACTTCGTTTTCTTCCATCAGTTTTGCGGTGTTCAACAAACTTCTTGTGGAAGCCGTTTCCTCACGACGCATGATGCTGTTGGCCTGAGCTTTTTTCTCGGCGATCAAAACCTGATTCATGATTTCTTTCATTTCTCCGGTCAGGATCACGTCACGGATTCCCGCGTCAGAAGCTTTCAGACCAAGATCTTCGGCTTTATTGCCAAGATTTTCAAGGATTTCTTTTCCTACAGAATCTTTTTTCACCAGCAATTCATCCAATGTCAAAGCTCCAACGAACTCACGTAAAGCCAATTGCATCAAAATATATAATTGCTTATCATATTCTTTATTTTCCATCAAGGCTTTTTCAATGTTTTCCACCTGAAAACGCACATAGAAATTGATACGAAGCATCGCTTTATCTTTCGTTAAAAGTTCCTGACCTGCAATTTCCATTTGTTGCGTACGCGTATCAATGGCTTTTACCTCAAGAGAAATTTCGTTGTTCCAGAAATAGTAAGTTCCGGCTTCCAGAACTTTGGTTAATTTTCCGTCAATTAACAATAATCCTTTATATTGATTCGTCACCACAAACTTTCTTGTGAAATTTTTCAACTTCATATTTTCTAAGATCGTTTTGGAGATTTTCTCTGTAATCTCGACTTTCGTTAAGTCAACTTTTTGAAATTCTCTATTCAAAACACCTTTCCAGAAAGCATACTGGCCAACATTCAAAACTTCTTTGAAGATTCCGTTTTCCTGTACCAAAACGATTTCACCATCTTTTACGTCAACAACTTCCAACATTGAATTCAAACCTTCATTTTTCAATAAAAGATTCAGGTCTTCAGTCGTTGTAAACTGGTTTTTCATTTCATGAATTTCCACAGATTTATTCCCAAAAATCCAATGATTACCCTCTTTTAAGATCTCAATTAAGTTTCGGTTTTTGAAAACTAAACCAATCTGATACGCTTTAATTTGTACATTTTTAAACATCATATTTTATTTTAAGTGTTATTAATTTTAATTAAAAAAGAAAAATTCGAGATTCTCTCTTCCAAAAATGGCGGAAGGAAAGTTTTTCACAAAATTCCATTCATTTCAGAATAGTATTCTTAAACTTATTTTCTAATGAATCAGATCCTGGGCGTGTCCCTTGCCATCGCTGAAAGCAACAACTCGGGTCGCTACGTTCACTTCTATCTTTTTTGCAAACAAAAAAGGATATTCGTTACCATCGCTCACGCGGAAAATCGTCCTTCTTAGAAAATTCAGTCCAATTATTGACTACTCATAAAGTAAATTTTATTTCCAGAAAAAATCTTTTCTTACAAGCTTTTTCAAAATGTTGATTCAACAACTGAAAAAAACTCAAATTTTCCATGGTGAATATTTTTAACGAGATATTCAAGCTCTAACTAAAAATAGATTTTGAGTCTATTTCAACCTACATTAAAAGTGTAGTGCTCTAACCAACTGAGCTACCTCATCCGAAGTGAGGGAGGGAGTCGAACCCTCGCATCCAAAAAAGCTATTACTCTAACCGAACTGAGTTATATTCCCTAACGGAAATAGAAGGATTCGAACCTTCGACCCATAGCGCATGGTAGAAGTTTTTTGGCAAACTCCTGAAACCTTCAAATCAAGTTGAACAGAAAAAATTAATGTTTCTCAACAAAATCTCCTGCAATGGTGCTATACAGAAACACTCAACAAGACTTGCCTGATATTTTGACTAAAATCTGTTTTCAAAATTTTAGTATTGTTTTATTTTGATGATGCAAAGTAAGGACGTTATTGCGCAATGTTTTTGCGTAGAATATTTTAATGTGTTTTTTTTTATAATTTTCTTTTGTCTTAAAACAAATGAAACAATCCCGAAGCTTCGGGACAAGACTTGGAAACTTACGCTAAAAATTAATTCTGTTCTCTAAAAATTCTAAAACTCGCGCGAATTCGGCATTGGTTCTTCGATTCAATATTGGTCTCGCGCTCAAACAGTAGAATTTTCTTAACGTTCACAGAATTAATTTTCTTAACGCTCCATTTTCCTATGTCAATAAAAAAGCTCCCCATAAAAGGAAGCCATTTCTACATTGCTATATTTTTACATTACTATTGTTGCAAACACCAATACAAAATTTTCGCAATATTCTTTGCATCATCCACACCTCTGTGATGAGTGCCTTCAAGCTTAAAATTCAACTCGCCTAAAGCTCTTGCCATTCCGACACTTTTTCTGACGGTCGGATGCGTTTGTCCGAATAATGTTTTCACATTAATATGATCATCACTCAAAGGATAATCGACATTGAATCTTCTTGCCTGATTTTGAAGCATATTCAAATCATAATTTCCATAACTCGCCCAAGTCAGGTCTTCAGAATCGTATTCTGCTCTCAGAATATCTAATGCATCTTCTAGCAAAATGCCATCTTCATCAAGCATTTTCTGAGTAATGGAAGTCAGTTCCGTACAAAACGGACTTACTTTTGAATATTGAGGTTTCACTAAGATTCCTTCATTTTGTGAAATCTTACCGGTTTTTGCATCCATAATACAAACGCCGATTTCTATGATTTCGCTTTCCTGACCTCTCGGCGGGCGGTCATCCCAACACGTTGCTTCGAGGTCTATAATTAATATATTGTCTGTTGTTTTCACTTTTTTAAATTGTTTATTGTTAAAAAATTACTCCAAAATCTCTCTCAAAATTTTGGCAGCATTGTAAGCATCGTCTGCCCCGCTGTGATGATTTCCTTCAAAATCCATGTTCAGGAACTTTAGAGCTCTTTTTAAACCCATCATTTTATGAAGTCCATTATAATTTTTGAATTGATGCATCACATTCAGATAATTTTCGGAAAAAGGATTTTCTATACCGAGATAGTCACATTGTTCCATGATTTGCTCTTTATCAAAATTTCCAAAACCAGCCCAGGTAAGCGAAGTTGAATCATATTCATTCCTAATTTTCTCACAGGCTTCTTCGAAATGAATTCCTTTTTCTTCTATCAATTTTGGAGTAATTCCTGTCAAATCTGTACAAAATTTATTGATTTTAGACCTTTCCGGAATGACATAAATGCTTTGTTTCTTGGAAATTGCTTTTGTTGTTCTGTTTAATTCGCAAATTCCTATCTCTATAATATCGACTTTTTGACCAGCGGGAATTCTGTCGTTTTCCCAACAAGTGGCTTCTAAGTCGATAATTAATATTTGATTTGTTGTTTTCATTTTAATTTTTTTTATTCTACATATTTTTTATTCATCTGCATTCGGTTTTACTAAATTGGAAAAAAAGCGGGAAGAAATACCCTAAAGAAGAATTGCTGCTAAAGCACTGCAAAGATAAAACCACGAGTACGCATTCTATTTACGCAGTAAAAAAATAATTTCAAAAAAAGCTCCCCGAAAGGAGCATTTTTAATTTCTTGGAGCAAAAGGTGGTGTCCACTTTTTAGCCTTCATTAATTCCTTGACTTCCTCGTAAGAAATCGGATAAAAATTGTGACAATCGACTCCAACGTCAATGCTTAAAGCCTTTTCATCATCGGATAAAGTTCCGTGAGAATGACCGTAGAGCTGCCAAACTCCGTGATGTGACGCATTCCAGGTATGCATTGCGTAATGAAAAAGAATCATTTTCTGTTTACCCTGAGTTACTTCCTCATCTTCAATGGAAAGTTCGTGATAATCTTTAATCCATTCGAATCTATCCGAAACCCGCAGTGCAGAATATTCATGATTGCCTTTTATTAAATGGATTTTACCATTCAATCTCTCCAAAATATCCTTTGTAACATCAGGTTTTCCTAAACTCACATCGCCTAAATGGTAGACAATATCATTCTCTCCGATTTTCTCATTCCATCTTTTGATAAGCTCTTCATTCATTTGTTCCAAAGACTCAAAAGGTCTTTCGGAAAATTTTATAATATTTTCGTGACTAAAATGATGGTCGGCTGTAAAAAATATATTGGGTTTCATTTTTGATTTTGTTTTTTAATTAAAAAAGTTTTACATAATGTTTGTCATTGACTCCGTCGAATCTTCTATTTCTGAAAGAATCTAAACGTGAATTGTTAAATCTTTATTCTAAAAACTTTGCTTAGATTCCTACGGAATGACAAACGAGATAGAAAATTTATGGTTTAAATTAATTACATTAAAAAGTTTCGATAATAAATTACCGAAACTATACTTTTAAAGTCATCAACTCTTCTTTCACAACGTCAATGACCAAAGAATTCAACTTTTTATTGATTCTTTTCTCTTCGTCTTTTTCGATGGTTGTGAAAACTTTCGGGAAATCTTTTTCAAAATCCTCCAAAATATCCTGTGCAAAAAGACCAATCACTTTCCCAATCATTTTGAGTTCAAATTCACCAATTTTGCTGACAACGTTGTTCAACCTGTTTACAGTTGCATATTTTTGGATTTCTTCCCAAATATTCTGAGCATTTTCACTGAAACGAACTTCTTTTTGAATTGGTCTGTCTTTCCTAACCATTTTAGATTTCTCAGTCCACTTTTCATTTTTATTTTTCAAAATGACTCTTGAGCCGTTTCCAAAATATTTGGTTTTCAAAGTTTTAACGATCGTTCCTTCACACATATTATTTTCGATTTCGGGTAATCCCAACCAAGCCGGAATTTTAGAATCGAAAACATTAGGGAACTTCAAAGCCTCTTCCAAAGTCCCTTGAAATAAGATTTTAGCGTAGAAAAATCCGGTTTCCTCGAAAATTTGATTAACCAAATCTGTATCCAAATAAGTAGTGCCGTTTAACTTAATATCGAATGCATAAAATTCGTTGTGAGGTGCATATTCAACACCTTTTTGAACTTTTATAGCTTCTTTTACGGGCTCAACTTCTTTATGTTTGTAACCGCCACCGAATAATTCACCGTAGATCACTACAGTTTCCAAATCCGAATGAATAGTTTTCACTCTTTCGAACAAATCAATTACGTTTTTTCTGTAACGTTCCAACATTTGATGGGCATTATAGAATTTTTCATCCTTTTCGATGAAAGCGGTTCTTTTTGCGATTTTAATCTCCTTTCCGTCGGTAAAGAAAGAGAAATTAGCACCGTGAACCTTTTCCTGTACAATGAAAACCTCATCACCAAAACCCTGCAACCTTATCTGATCGATCACGCGGGCTTGGTAAGCATTTTCTATAGAGTTATATGTTTTGAAAATCATTTTTTTAGTTTTTAATAGTTTTTGAAATTTTTTAAAAGGCTTTCAATATTTTCCTTTCCCACAGGATTCATGGAGTGGCAGTAGAATTTTGGTAAGTCTAAGTAATTATCTATACAATATTCTATCAACCATTTTGCACAATCGTAGCCTGTTTTTTCTACAAATTCCTGAGAATTTGGTTTTAAATAATGTTCATCTGCAAGGTCGTGGTCAAAAGAAATCATTTCCGGAAGTCCTTTTTCCAAAATCCTGTTGACAAACTGCTCGTAATTTCGAACGATATGCCAGTCTTTTCTGAGGAAAATATCCTGTTTTGTATAATGATAAGCCTCAATGGGATATCTTATATCATCCAGAAATAATAATCTTTTTGTAAGTTCCATCGCTTTATTTTTTAGTTGGAAAAGTAAATATTCAATGCTTTGATAATACTTTTCACGTTGGTATTTGGATAAAATCCGGAGCTATTGATGCAATTTATTTCAACAACTTTCCAGCCTTCATCCGTTAAACAAATATCCATAACAAAAGCTTCTTCAAGATTGAAAAGTTGGATCATATCATTGGCGAAAATCAACCCGTCATCTGAAACTTTTTCTTCGAAAGGCGCATTATCATTAAATTTATAATATCCTGCATCGATAATCTGTCCGCCAACAATCCAAAGTCTTGCTTCTTTTATAGTTCGTTTTGCTTCAGAAATCTGAATCAAAGAATCTTCTGTAATTCTGTTTAATTTATTTTCCAGTGATTCAAAAACAAAATCTTTCCATTCTGTTTCACTGAAAACTTTTCCAGTAAAAATTTTCGCTTCATTATAAGGTTTGATGAATTTGAACTCATCTTTTTTCCAAATCAATTGTTCTGAAATTTTATGAACGGAAACGTTATGATTCAAAAGGTTTTCACCATAATATTTGGAATACACTTTATACAGGTGATTTCCTCCGTAAAAAGAACCTGGAAACCAGTCGGTATTTTGTTTTGCCAATCTTGCAATCGTCACCGAACCATACACGAAAACATCTTTTCTGTCTGTTTCGAAGTCTATTTTTTCTGCATTAGGTGGAATATTTATGACATCATAGTCAATATTTAATTCTTCCAACGTATCAAAAATTTTGTAATGATCGGGATCTAAATATACATTAGCCTGAACTAAAAAATACATGGTTATTAGTTTTTTAAGGTTCTTTTATTTACTTTTTACAATACCTGATAATTCCAGTTTGGCATCTTCAGGAAATCCTGAAAGTCCGGGAATATCGTTGTATTCTAACATCACTTTTTCTCCGTTTTCTGTTTCCAGAAAATCAATCGCAACGATATCTGCTTTGATCTTTTCCTGTAACAGTTGTACTTTTTCTATCCATTCTTTTTCCGGTTGGATAATTTGATATTATTGGGTTAAAGAATTGGCTTTCCAATATTTGCCTTTTCTTTTCATTGCCCAAACTTTATCATTTATAGCCATATAACGAATGTCATATTTATAGTTAATAAATTTCTCTGTCGTCATATAATCCTGATGAATAAAGAGTAAATCTTTCAGTTCTTCCCATTGTTCTTCGGTTGAAACCAGACTTTTTCCGTATCCGCCATGATGATTTCCAACTTTAACCACAAAAGGAAACTGCATTTCCAGATTTTTCAGTTGGGTTGTATTGGTTGCTACATTAAAATCAATTACAGGTAATCCAAGTCTTTTCAATCTATTTAACATTGATAATCTTTCATAACCCATTAATAATGTTGAAGCTGAATTCACACAAGGAACTCCGGAATATTCAATCAATTCCAAAATATTTCTATGTTTTGCTTCAGGATTTACAGCTCCCAATCTCCAGAAAATAATATCCGGTTTGCAAACTCCATCTGCATCAATGACATACAAAGAATCTTTTACGATAAATTCTGAGGTCTGAACTTTCTTCTGAACCACATTAAATCCTGCAAAATAATCTTTCCAGTATTTTTCTCCGTTAATGATTAAAATTGTTTTCATAATTTATTTTTTTGGATGGAAGTTGGAAGCTGGATGAAGGAAGTTAAATTCATACTTTAAAAAAACTTCAAGCTTCCATCCTCCCGATTCCAGCTAAATTTATTACACCATCATATCAGCACAATTAGAACTTGCGAATGCGTAAGGTTTTGCTTTAAATATATAACCCATTCCCAGAATATATCCCATTGCGTCTTTCAAAGCAACGTTGGATTTGAAATCCGGATCGGTGTTAATGTCTGCGTGTACCTCCATTTCCACATCATAAGTTTCCAGAATAGAGCAAATTGCATAGGCGATTTCTACGGATTTGTTGACCTCGTTCAACATTCGCTCTTTGATACTGATATTCTGTATTTCTCTTTCTTTTCTGATAAAGGTAAACGCTCCTTTTCCTTCACGAATAAAGACAACTGCCGTAGCATAATTAATGGCATCACCATAAACGTGAGAGTCTGAACCCACACACACTTTCAGTCGGTGTCCATTTGCCTGTTCGCGGATGATGGCTTCTTCTACCAACTGTGTGATAGAGTGTTGGAAAATTTTTCCGGTCATGTTTTGCCATGTTTGTTGTTGCGTTTCCATTTTTTCTACATGTTTTAAATTTGTTTTATTTAAATATTTGTTTTAACGCAAAGTGCGCAAAGTTTTTTACCTACTAACTGTTTTTAAGGTTCGCAAAGGCGTTTCACTCAGCTAAGAAAACAGAGCTTTTTAATGCAACTTTTTTTGTTGATTCATCAGGACTCGAACCTGAACAACAAGAGTCAAAGTCTTATGTGCTGACCAATTACACTATGAATCAGTTTTGCGGAACAGACAGGAATCGAACCTGTACCTTTAGTTTTTCAGACTAACGTGCAGACCTGCTACACCACTCTTCCAAGTTTTTTAAATACTTTTTTGTACGGAAAGAGGGAGTCGAACCCCCAAAACCTTGAGCCTAAATCAAGTGTGTCTACCATTTCCGCCATTCTCGCAAGTTTTTCATTGGTAATAAATAATGTTTAATTGGTAATATTATAATTCATATTTAAAAATTTACGCTTGCAATTATTACTCATTGCACATTATTAATTACTTATATTCTGTACTCTATAAGGGAATCGAACCCTTGTTTTCTGCTCGAAAGGCAGGTGTCCTGAACCGTTAGACGAATAGAGCAATTAACCAACTGACCAGGAATCGAACCTAAACAACAAGAGTACATTTCCTGCATGCTGCCATTACATTATCAGCGGTTTTGTGGAAGTAGTAGGATTGTTCATGAATTTTTTAATTCTTTTTTTAATGAATTCACGAATGCTAAGCATTTCGAACCTACTCAGCAATGAAGCAACAGATTTACAATCTGCCCCGACTCTCCAACTTCGGCGTACTTCCGGATTTTATAAATGATAGTTGATAAATAATTCAAATCTTCATTCTAACTTCTAGCTTCTAACATCTAATTTCTCATTTGAAGAAAAACAAAGCTTGTCATTATTTTTTTTAGTTTGATATAAGAACTTCTACGCTCGACAAACTTTTATTTTTTCTTCGGAACTAATCTCATTTTAGTTATTTGAGATGGTTATGGGATTCAAACCCACTCAGTTTTCACAACGGTTTTGCAGACCGCCCCGACTCTTCCACTTCGGCGAACCATCGTTTTTATGTGTAATCAGCAATTAGTAATCAGTAATTTTTAAACTAACTTCTAATTTCTAACCTCTAACTTCTATTAAAATAAAGCCTGTCTTAATTTTTGTTTGATATAAGAACTTCTGCGCTTTGACAAACTTTATTTTACTTAAAAATTTATATTATGTTTAAAACTTCTATCTTCCAACCTTTACTTATTAATTTTCATTTTTTGAGTTAAGAAAAAGCCTGTCTATATTGTGTTTTTGGCGTAAAGATCTTCTGCGCTTGACAAACCTTTTCTCTTCTCTTTTGAAACAATTAACATTTAGTTATTCGCGATTCCGGAAAGGCTCGAACTTTCAACTTCTGGTTTAACAGACCAGCGCTCTATCATTGAGCTACAGAATCATTTTGTAATTTCGGAAGGACTCGAACCTTCAACCTTCGGCTTATGAAACCGATACTCTAACCTATTGAGCTACGAAATCATTTGTACTCCATAAGGGAATCGAACCCTTATTTACTGCTCGAAAGGCAGCCGTCCTAAACCATTAGACGAATGGAGCAAATTGTCTGGAAAATAGGATTTGAACCTATGACCTCCCGCCTCCAAGGCGGGTAAACAACCACCGTTATCTTTCCAGTTTTGCAGATTCACTTCAAAATTCTTTTCCGAGAGACAGTCGGATCGGAAATTATCCATGAATCGTTGCGGTCTATGCGAGAATCGAACTCGCGGTGTCCAAGAGACAGTCGGACAGGTTACCATTACCTCAATAGACCTTTTTTTGCGGAGAGTAAAGGAATTGAACCTTCACTACTGTCGTAGAACTCATTAGCAGTAAGCCGCAACAAACCAATATTTGCCTACTCTCCTTTTGTGACCTCGACAGGGTTCGAACCTGTAACCCTCGGTTTAGAAAACCGATGCTCTATCCAATTGAGCTACGAAATCTTTTTGTAACCCCAGAAAGATTTGAACTTTCAACCCCCGGTTTAAAAGACCGGTGCTTTAACCATTTGAGCTATGAGATTCTATTTGTAATCTTAGAAGGGCTCGAACCTTCAACCTTTGGTGTCGTAAACCAACGCTCTATCCAATTGAGCTACAAGATTATATTTTGTAATCCCAGAAGGATTGTTCATGAATTTTATATTTCTTTTTTGAATTCACTAATCAGACCGATGCTCCAACCCATTGAGCTATGAGATTTTCACTTTGGGTATCTCCGGGGATCGAACCCTGTTCTCCGGTTCCACAGACCGACGCTTTACCAAATAAGCTAAAGAAACCATAAAAAAAGCGCCTCTTTTCGAGAGGCGCTTTATATATTTTGACGTGTCGCTACATTAGCTGACCCATTTATATAAGCACCTTTTATCCACAAATTCACTATCAAGAATACACGCAAGTCCCATCGGCTCTTGTCCGTGTCGTTTTGAATACTGATTAGATATGTTATGTAATTGTTTCATTATATTCTTGTTGTTTAAAATTGTTTTTTTGAAAGATTAAAAACGTGTTGCTTTTAATTTTCGGTTGCAAAGTAAGTATGATTTTTTTTAACTCACAAATTTATTTTTCAATCAACTATTTGAAAATCAATTGATTATACTCTATTTTCAGCGTAGAGAATTTTTGTCCGTAATATTTTACAGATATCTTAATTACCTAAATGACTGTCTCTCACCGGGTTATTGATCACGCTTTATTTTCTTATTAATTGTTCATTGTTGATTAAATAATTTTCACTTTTATGGTTATTTTTTTTCATTCTAAATAATTTCTGCCTTAAAAACACAAAAAACGCCCCGATCATCGAGGCGTTTCTGCAGTATTTTGATTAAATTTTTACGAGTTTACAGTAAATAATTTTCAAAGCAAGCACATTTCGCCTCATCCAATATCATCCATTCATATCCAAACGATCCCTTTAGTACAGGGCGATCGCAAAGATTTAAACTGATATGTGCTCTTTGTATTGTCATAATTTTATTGGTGCAAAGATAAATGTTTTTCTTAATTAATTGTTAATTTTGTCATTGCGAGAAGCAAACCATCGAAGCAATCTCGAGCAGAAAATAGGTTTATTTAATTTAGATTGCTTCACCTTCGGTTCGCAATGACAAATAAAATCAATTCCTAAACATCCTATTCCTCCCTGTCTTATACCTCGAAATATCTTTCAAGATCACCTCATCATCAGGATTGAAATATTTTAATTCATTGACGATTTCAGAACGGGTGGCTACTTTTTCGGCGATGATTTCGTAGGCGATATTTCTTGTTATATTTTGAAGTTTCGGATCTTTTTTAAATTCATATTTTATGGCTTCAAGATAGGTGATCTTTTTATCCGAAGGGGTTTTCTCATACAATTCCTGAATCTGCTGATCGAGTTTTTTAACATCAAAAATATTCGCAAAATAATTATTCAGACAATTGAATGCGTCACGATCTTCTTCCCATCCTTTTAATAAAATTTTCTGTGCTTCATCCGGCATTTCCATTTTTTTACGATAAATTAATGAACCTTTTACCAACTGATTATTGCTCACATAATCGTCTACAACCATTTGATAATAAGTATTTGCATTTTTTGTATCATTAATTTGCCTGTACAGATCTCCTACTTTTTCTTTTTGTTCGAGCTCTTTATACAAATCAATTGCCTTTCTGTATTGTTTTGCTTTTTCATAACAGTTTGCTGCTTCAGATTTGTTTTTTAATTTTTTAAGATAAATCACCGCTGCTTCATTATAAAAACCTCCATCTTCCAGGGTTTTTGCTCCACGATAATTGTCCCGAAGAAGATTCATATATACTTTTGCTGCCTTTTTATAATCCTTTTCATCGAGATACTTTTGGGCGAGATCTTCATATTTATTTCTGATTCTGTCGAAAAGTGAGGTTTCAATATAAGAACTTCCGCCACCGCCTTTTCTTCCAGATGAATTTCCTGTTTTTTCTTTGTCTTCCAAACGAAGAAGCACCAAGAAAATGATAAAAGCGACGATCGCAAAAATCGCTAAAGTACCAAGAACACTCCAAAAACTTTTATGAAAAAGCTGCGCCAAAATCCCGATAACCTTTATGATTATCAGAATAAAAAATGCCGCCATAAATTTGTCTGTAAACTTCTGCCTATTCATCTTTATCTGTTTTTAAAATGGTTTTGTCTTCGCTAAAAAGACGGTAAAGAAGCAACACAACACCGATAATAAGAATCCATACAAACCAGTTGTAGCCGAACATTTCGATCAAAGGATAGAAAATATACGCTAACATGGCAACAAGTATAATGACAAGAAAAATTTTAATCCCACTTGGAACATTATCGCCTCCGATATTTAAAGATCTTCTTTTTACAATGAAAGAATACAGCCCGACAACGCCCGTCATGAAAATGATTAACCAAATAATTTCCGAAAAAGAGATGTTATGTTTTGAGTAAGGTTTTTCCTTTTCCAATGTTTCTACTTTTTTTGCTTTATTCGGATCAATCGACGGTTCAATATATTCTTTTGTTCCGTATATACGTCCCAATGAATCTTCTATTAATATCTGTTTCTTTTTCAGGATCGTTTTTACAATTCCCTGATCGGCAGGTTTTCCGGAATTTATTTTGTTTAGAGAATCTGTAATTTTTTTCTTATATTTTTCTTCGTTTTGAGCTAAGTATTTTACGATTTTTTTGCTGTAAACTATTTTTAAAGAATCTGTTGCAATATCTTTTTTATCATTAAATTTAAAAATATCTTCCTGAATTTTATTAATCGGTCTTCCGCCTTTCTTTATATATTCTTCATAGCTTTTTCCGTTATCCCGATCGCTAAGATATAATGATGCTTTCATGTGCTCGTCCGTCAGTTCACGCCTCTTTTTTCCATACATCGAATCAATTTTCATATCAATATCCGTAACGCCGGATTGATAAGCAACGATAGGTTTCATCATATTTTTATCCACATCCGAAACCTTTCCGGATGAAGCCATCGGAGCGTTTTGTACAGGTTCTTTTTTATTCAAAAACATGAATAATCTTACCAATCCGATAGCAATTAAAAACACCCAGAATATCCAACGATATTTCTGAGAATACGTTGAATTTATACCACCTGAAGAGTTTCCGCTGAAAAATTTTCCGAGCCAGGTATTTTCAAACTTAAATTTTGCAAAACCATCACCTCTGGAAGTTCCCATTACATCAAGCGGAATCCCAAGATCTACCGCTCTGTCAGGATATTTTTCGATATAATCTAGATATTTTTCGATCTCTTTTTTATTTCCTGCCATCAGCTTTTTCATATCAAAAGGAAGGTTTTTCATCCATTCTTCCTCGGTTTGTGGCTTTTGAAGTGATTCCAAAACTTTTTCATCGTCCATTTCCACCGTGTAGCTCTCAATTTTCTGAGGGATTTTCACGCCGTTTGATGGCTTTCGGATTTTATCTTCGAATTGTTTTGGATTTTGAATTAATGAGATCCAGTCAATTTCTTCAATCAATTTTACGAATCCAAATTCCGGATGTATGATCAGAAACTCCGAATCAATATTTTGCCATTCTTCGGGATTAATTTTTGGATAAAAAGTGGTGTTTTCAGGAATAAAAAACTTGTCGTCAATACACTGAAAATAAGAATTTCTTCCGATTTCACTCGGAGCATTATTTTGAAAAATCAAAAAGCAACCAAATAAAACATTCGGCTCATTGGAAGGAATCGGAAAAGATCGAACCTGATGTAGATCTATCTCTAAAACTTCCATCTCGTGAAGCCATGTCAAAGATGAAGAACCTTTTATTAAAAGTCCTTTTTTAGGATAATTATTTTTCGGAAAAGGTTTTATTCTAAGCTCCATATTCCCAGATTTGATCGATAAATTCTTCAAAATATTCGGTATACATTTCCTCTGAAGTTCTTACTTTCAGCAAGGTAGTCTCTGGTAAATAATATTCAGAACCACTGAATTCCGTATTGGTTGCCAAAGCAAGAAAACCACCGATCGATGTTGGCACATAAAAAACAGGAATGTTTTTGTTGCTGCTTTTAAAAGTGAGCATCCCGCGAGAATCTGTAATAATTTCGCTGCCATCGGAAAATGTAAATTTATTCTTATTTTTTTCTGCTATAATATTGGCAACTGTTCTGTTTTTATAAATTTGTAACGCACCTTGATAGCTTTTGTGCAATTCATAATTTGATATGACAATGTTTTTATTTTCATTGATCCCAATATTCATAAAATTACTCAATATCTTATTTTCATAATCATTAAGTCTTTCAATCTCACCTGTAACTTTTGAAACGCTTTTCTGAATTTCATGATCATTCTTTACATTTTCAAGCGCAATATTTCCTTCGACGTTTATTTCTTCAATCCAGATCGCATCTTCATGCCACAGATAAAAGTTCCTTTTAAAATAAATAAGTTCTAAACTGAAATGTATTTTTCTTCCTGTCAAATTCAATTCAGAATATTCTTTTGTATTCAGATTCAATTTTGAAATCAGCTTTTTATCCGGTTGATACTGGCAGAGAATAAATTCCTGTTTTTTATTTTTTGCTAATGCAAACTGACCTTTGGGTTTTATAGAAATATTTTCGATTACAACTTCACATCCCCGATAGATTTTCGATACATGATAATTTTTCTTATCGTAATAATTATCAGATAAATAAGTTCTAAGAAGTTGCTTTTTATTACTTAAAATAAAAAATTCACCTTCGTATAAAAATGTTGCCATCTTATTGACAGGATTGGGAAACAGGATCGGATAATTCAGTGGAAGATCGGTTTTTCTTCCATTGTTATTTTCAACGATCTTTTTTCGTCGTGGCGGATTTGCCCACAATTCCTTTAAAGGAAGAACAATTCTCTGAATGTGTTTTCGTGTTCCTTTATGATGTTTATAAAAATTCAGCTCGCCGTCCGAAGAAGTTGTTACTAAAAATTTCAGTCGGTCTCTATTTTCATGAATCACTTTTTGAAGATTTTGATTGACTAAATTTTCCTGATGCGTGATGAAAAAAACTTCCAGATCTTTTTCTCTATGTTCTTCATTAAAAAACTTTTCGAGTGCATGAGAAACTTCCAAAACCGAGCTCACTTGATTCAGGTTCTCAACTACTTCTTCCACTTTATCCAACGAAATCGGAATATTCGTTTGTCCCAATGCAAAAACCTTACATTCGGAATGCGCTTTCGGATGTTTTATAACTGCAATTGCCGATGCAAAAGCCAAAACTTTCGGAGTTCCCCAATTTTTCAGGGAAGTATCAATGAGAATAATTCTTTCAAAAATATTTTCCTCAGGCGGAATTTCACGTTGAATATACAATGCTTCATTATTCGCGACACGGTTCATGAAAACCTCATCTTCATTGGCAAATTCTGACAAAAGCATTCTATTAAAATCACCTTTGTTGGTCATATCAGAAATTCCTCCGATCGGCTGTTCTCCGGGAGAAAGGTGACGCATCGGGATTTTCAGACCGCTCCAGATTCTTTTAATCAAACTTCCAATCTGAAAAGTTTTTGGTTCTTCAATTAATTCCTGAATAAAATCTTTATCGGTTTCGACGGTGGTTTCTTCCTGTACAACTTCATCTTCCAGTTCGGGAGTTTCAACATCATTTTTCATTGCTTTGATGATGGATTCTGTTGTAGGAAATTTCGAGCCCAATATAGCCAATGTTCGAATATCTTTTATTATAACCGAATCTTGCAATTCCTTTTTATTTGCTGACTCTGCAATGATATAAGATCTTTTAGCGTATACTCTTAACATCAAATCCGCATTAACAGGTGAAGCTACGACAGGTGAATGAGCAAAAACTGTTTGTAAAAGAACAATCTTATTTTGCCCTTTTTTATATTTGTTTCCTAAAGCTCTTAGATTTTCTAAAAATTTAATTCCCTCATTAATGTTCAATTTTTCAACATCAATATAATCTAATTGAATTCTTTTTATGTGATAAAGAATTCCATCTAAATTTAAATAACCATCTTGTATAGCATACAATACAAGAAGTAACGCACCAAATGGAGGCAAGCCTTGAGGTTGTAATTCTTTTAAAACTTCAATCACATAAGGTCTGTAAACAATCGCCCCTACATTCGGAATTGAAATAAGATTGTTTTCATGATATACGGTATCATCGGGAACATCTTCATCAGTTGTCCATTCCCAGAAATAATCTTTGTATGATTGGAAATACTGTGTTAATTCCATTCCTTAGATTTTTCAGTTAAACGGAATGAGCTTACAGACAATTTTCGGAAATCATCTTTATTAAGATGTAAAACACTTCCGTTTTCATTCCATAAAAGCCATTGATCCTGACTTGTATTGTATTTTCTTTGAAGTAAAGAGCTCAAATTTTTAAACTCAAAATCAAAACCTGTCGGCAAAAGATGATCATCTTTCATCCAATATGTTTTTCCAGGGAAACTCAATAAAGGATTTCCTATAAATAATGCTTTATCATTAATCACAATCCAATCCAATTTTTTCAATTTGAATTTTGGTAAAGCAATAATCATGTCTTTAATTTCAACAATTGAACTTAATAACGCCGTTGCAGACTGTTCTTCTTCGCTTGGTTTTAATTGAACTTCAATCTTTTCATCAATTCCGAAAAAATTCTGGTTTGATGGTGGAAAAGTTAATCGCAAAGCTTTATCAATCGGCGTCCAAAGCAAAGCCGTCCTCACTTTTTTACTTGGGACCAAAGCATCTTTTCGAAATAAAAGACCTTCTCTTAATTCATACAGCAAAAAATTGGGCAACTGCTGAATTTCCGACGAAACAGCCTGTTCATCGGTAAAACCTTTCAGCCAGATTACATCTTCTTCCAAAGCGATCTGAACATTTTTCCAGTCACGAATCGAGCCTAGAAAATCTTCATCAGCTCGGGGAATTTCTGCCCAAAATTCTTTTACACTGTTTGAAGAATCTTTTGCCATAGACTTTCGATTTCTTGTTGAATGTACTGTTTTTGCTCGGGATTTCTGATCCAGTCGCAACGGGTTTGAAGGTATCTTAACTTATCTTTGATCACATTTTGCTCCTCAAAGCTCAAGGTTCCGTTGTCCCATTTTTCAACCAGAATTTTTACATCTTTCATGACTTCTTCCGGATTCGGAGTTTTGTTTTGTAAAGCTTGCGGATGAGATTTCGGATTGTCGTCTTTTTCAATCGTTCTGTTGATAATTCCTTCCAGAATTTCGATCTGTTCTTCGGTGTCCCAAATATGTTTTAACACCCATAAATCCGAAAGAATAGCTTCATTTCTGCCACAAATCAAAGCACTTGCGGCGATCAGATTCTGAAGTTTCACGGCTCTACGATCAGAAATAGCGATTCCTGTATTTCGAAGATTGATAATCGTATTTAAATACACTTCGTAAATCGGTTTTAAGTCGATCGTTTTACACAAATTCTGTAGTTCCCTGATTTCATTTGAAAGGATTTCGGGAGTTTCTGTTTCAATATTATTTTCGAGTTTTCTTCCGGCTAAAAGTACCTGTTGAAGAAGATCGGGATGTACATAATCGACATTAATTCTGATCAGAAAACGGTCGAACAAAGCATTCAAAGCCTCGTCTTCAGGAAGAACGTTACTCGCTCCCACAAACATCAATGCAGGAAGATTTTTCGTTTCTTTTCCCCTTTTGAAAATCTTTTCGTTCAAAGCCATTAAAAGCGAATTCAGAATTGCTGAATTGGCATTGAAAATCTCATCCAGAAAAACCATTGACGCTTCCGGCATCATTCCTTCGGTATTGGTCAATAATTCCCCTTCTTTTAATTTTCTGATATCAAAAGGTCCGAAAATCTCATTTGGTTCTGTAAAACGTGTCAACAAGTATTCGAAATTTTTGCCGTCTTTTACAGTTTTTGCCAACGTTCTTACAATGGCAGATTTTGCAGTTCCCGGAGGACCGTAGAGAAATGCATTTTCTCTTGCCAGTAAGCAGATTCCGAGTAGATCTACAACGTCGTTTTTTCCGACGAATGTGTCTTTAACGTAATTGAGGACGGTATTTAGTTTATTGATATTTTGATTCATTGATTTTAATTAATTTTTTAAACGCAAAGGGCGCAAAGATTTTTTTTAATATTATTCTGCATATTTTTTCGTCCGCAAAGGCGTTTCACTCAGCTAAGAAATACAGAGGTTAGTTTTCTATTATTTTTAATTCTCTCCAAAAAATATCTTTATACATTCCAAATTCTGCCATCAAGAGTTGATTGATGTATGGAATTTCAGCTAAGTTGTAAGCTTTCTTTTCTACAATTCTTTCGAGATATAATTTTCGGTATGTTTTGTCTTTTAACTCTTCTTCCCAATTGATTTTTTCGAGATCCAGATCAAAACCAATTCCTGAATAATGAAACTGCTGCAAAATATTTTCAAGTATTTTTATTAACGGATCTTCCGGATCAGCGATTTGTAAAGAAGAAATAATCTGTGGTAAAAATCTTAACGATAAATCTGCAGATAATAAGGAAGAAACATCTCTTTTACCGATAAATTGCGGAATTAATTTTTCCAGATCTTTTGCTGTATCTTTTCGGATCAAATATAATTGTGCGCTGTGATACAAAACTTTTGCCGCCCAAACTGCAGTTTTTTGATCACAACTGATCTGATCAGACAAAAATTCTAATCTCTCTTTTTCAAATTCGGACTCAAAATAATCTGCAGCATCCTGTTCTTCATTTTTTGAGATTTCATGAAGATCTGTGAAAATGGTAATGCATTCCTCTTTCCGAAGCAAAAATAAAGTATCTAAAAATGGGGATTGGTTTTTCATCATCTAACAAAAATAAAAATATTATTTGTGAATTGTCAATTTTGCCTCGTAAGTTAATTGTTAATTTAAATTACGTTGTATTCCCAGCCGTGATCCTCAAAGAATCTATACTAAGTTTTTGAATTATGTTGTTGAGATCCTTTCAGGATGACAAAGAGAGCGTTGAATTCATTGAGATTCATTGAATAAGAACGACAAAAATCCTAGCCCCGATTGAAGTGAAAATCCTTTTTTGAAAAAAAAGATTGCAACGGAAAGCGGGAAATAGCTCCTAAAAAAATTCAAAAGCACAACGAATTCACTTTTCACATATTTGTTATCTTTGCTCATTCAAATAAAAAATTATGAGTATCCACATCAGTGCAAAAAAAGGAGAAATTGCTAAAGTTGTATTGCAACCGGGAGATCCGCTACGTGCCAAATATATTGCTGAGAATTTTCTTGAAAATGCCAAATTAGTAAGCCAGACCAGAGGAATTTTTTACTACACAGGTCTTTATAAAGGCAAAGAAATCTCTGTGGGAGCAAGCGGAATGGGCTTTCCGAGCATCGGGATTTATTCTTTTGAGCTGTACACAGAATATGAAGTTGAAACGATCATCAGAATCGGAACTTGCGGCGGATATTCGAGTGACGTAAAATTATTTGATCTTTTAAATGTAGAAAATGCAGCCAGCGAAAGTACTTATGCAAAATACGCATGGGGGTTTGAAGAAGAATTGCTTTCTCACCAGGGAAATATCTTTGATATTATCAACCAAACTGCTGAAGAATTATCTTTAAAGACAAAAGCAACCAACATTCACAGCAGTGATATTTTTTACAGAAAAGATCCTGCAGTTCCTGCCATCGCAACAAAATATAATTGTCCTGCAGTAGAAATGGAAGCATTCGGATTGTTTGCCAATGCTAAACATTTAGGTAAAAATGCAGCTACTATTCTGACTGTCTCTGATATTATTCCTACAAAAGAATTTATTTCGGCTGACGAAAGAGAAAAAGCACTGAAACCAATGATCGAACTGGCTTTGGAATCGGCTTTGAAAGTAATTTAATTGTCAATATAATTTATAAAAAAGAGCTTTACATTAATCTGTAGAGCTCTTTTTTATTTTATTGTTTATTAAAAAATATCTTGTTATATGTGCTCTTCTTATTGAGCTTTCAAAAGATTTTTGAGAATAAAAACTTCTATAATCAGAATCTGCTCTTCCGTTAATTTCTCTTGTGATTTTAACCCAGATTAATTTTCTTCTTTTTTTTCTTTGTTTAAAAAATTTAATTGTTTCACTGAGATGATCTTTGATTTCTGACTTTTCAGTTCTTCTCCATTTCTTATTTCCATATTTTTGTAAATATTGAGAAATTTTACCATATTCTCCCGCTCTGAATAAACTTTTATTGTAAATATTTTTCATAAAAAACTTATTTTAAGAATTTAAATCTCCAACCGATTCAAAAACCAAAAGAAATTGTGTTGGTAAGTCAAAAACAAGCACTGATTCTGAAATACCATAAACCGCAATTATTTTTTACCAGCAAATTATCTCCATAATACGTATGTCCCTAGGAAGGAATATTTTTATTCATTAATAAAAGTTTCCAGAAAACCGATAAGCTGAGCTCCGCCATGGCTCCATCGGATTCCGTGCCCTCCTTTTTCTCTTACTTCGTAGACAAGTTCGTGCTTGTAATGAAAAAATACGTTCCACCATGTTTTATTGTCGAGAATGTAATTGATTTTTTCCATTACTTTTTGCTGTTTCTGTTGGTTATTTCCCTTAAGCTCACCCCAAAATTGATCATCCATTCTTCCGAGATGTTTTTCCCAGGCTCTTTGAGCAACCGTAATTTCATCATTAAAAGGCTTCCGACATACATCAATCAACGTATTTTTAAGTGGCGGAATTGCCTTTTCATCACGAATACTTGCAGAAGTTAATCTTTGTCCTAAAATATTTAACCAATTTTCGAAAGGAATTTCCTGCAATTGTTCTGCTTTAAATTGATCTGAACTTTGAGAGTCGAAAATACTGATGAATGTATTAAAACTTTCATCGCGGTTGATTTTGAGTTCTTCATTAAAAAAAGGTAAATCCCAATCTAAATTTTGATCTTTAAATTTCTGAATATTTTCACTTAAACTTTTTAAATGCTCATCAATCAAAATTTCCCGGTATTTTTCCTTCCATTCATTCAAAAACAATGGAATATAATTTTCAAATAAATTCATGTTACAACATTTTACCAGATCCACAGGAGGATTTTTATCGGTAATCAACTCATCATAATTTCTGTTCAAGAGATAGTTCATGTCCTGAACTGCCAGTTTTGGTTTATCCATCTGTTTGTTTGAGCCAAAAAGATGTCATGGCCTGTATTTTTTCCTCGGTTCCTGTAATTCATATTCAAAATATACTATTTACGAGAACAGATTTATAATTACTTGTGGAAGGGACCAGAAAAAACCAGTGCTCTTTCATACACGATTAATAAACCTGAAACTCCGTTTCTCCTTGAGGAATGTAAAAATATCGATTCAGAAATATTCCGCGGGTGCCACCATCGTAGTTTACAGTAGCCCATAAAGATGTATTGCCTCGTAATCTGTTATCTTCTGTATCAAGCATCAACGCTGCTAATTTCCCATCGGCAAAAAATTCTAATTTATATTTTTCTATCGGCTGCATTTTGAAGGTAGAGCTTTTATACATTTCTGTAAAAAGGATGTTAATATTCTTATTAATCACTTCTTTACTTTCATAAGTAGAAACATATAAATCTTTTAAGGAATTATATTCCAGCCTTGCAATATTGTCATATTCTTTATTTTGATAAATACTCCAAACTTCTTTATATTTCTTTAATAATTTAGCTTCAAGTTCATTTTTATTCATTTTTCGCAGATCCACAGCATTTTCAAATGGTGATTCCGAGTGATAGGGAACATCTATATTAACCTCAAAACTACCTTCATAAAATGTTTTTCCTGCTCCAACAAATTTTTCTTTACTATATCCTTTTGCAATTTCCTCTTTCTTTTTAGGAAGAGAATAGGTCATATAATCTGTATCCGGGGCCTTTTCATTTTTAAGATCGTAAGATTTTAAATCAAAATCAAGATCTGTATCTTCTACAAGTGTATTGAAAACAGCCTCATATTCTTTAGATTTCCCAAGAGGATACATTTTATAGGAAATAGTATGTTTTCCACTTTTGAAAAGAACATGATTAATTTCTACAGCTGTATTACCCAAAACTTTGTTAAATGCTTTTGTAAGTTTAATTCCGTCTACGAACATCTCAAAATAACACTTATCATTGGAATAGCCAAGAGTATATATTTTCTCAGAAGGATAATGCTTTACCTGTTTGGAAATTTCATCTGCTATATTGTCTGCAGTTATCGTTGAATTTTGATTGACCATGTTTTCTGTTTTTTGCGAACAACTTTGGATCCCGATTAATAATGATGATAGTATGATTAAAGATTTCATATTACACCTTTTATTTTTTAGTAATAAAATCCCTGAAATCTACTGTTTTGCTTACATTATCTTTGGTTACTTCAAGTTTTTTTTCCTCATTATCACTTTCGTCTATAGAGGTATAAGTCACAGGAACAGCAATTTTAAATTGATCATCCATAATACCAAATAAAGGTTTATCATCAGCATCTCTTTTAGATACTATAAAATAATGATTATCATAGGTATAAGGCACAATGCTTGAATACTCAAAAGGAGCCAATAATTTCAGATCTGAATTGATGATACCCACCTTATCTTTATCATTGGTAGCTGTAATTAAATTTTCTTTATCTGATAACAAAACAGCATCTTTCAAATTGAAAGGGAGGATATTTTTTTTCAAATTTTGATCAAAAACATCTATACTACTTTTACCATTTTGTTTTGCAAAATATTTATTGCCCATTTTTTCAATACTCTCATATTGAAAAGGCATCAGAACTTTTTTCCCGTCAGCAATTACTCCCATTTTTTGGTTTTTATCAACAACTACATCAATGTTTTCCTTTATATTTAAATGATGATCTATATAATCAGGAAGAACTATAAGCTTTTTGTTTTGAACATCCAACCAGACAAGAGCATCCGGTTTATTTGCATTGTGAGACATATAATAAAAGTCGCTTCGTTTTTCAAGCCCGTCATAAGTAGCTTCTACAATAACATTTCCTTTGGCGTCCGATATTCCATATTTATTGTCAGCATTTTTAAATGTTTTATACAGTCCCTTTTCTTTGTAATTATTAATGACTAACCCGTTTATAATAGTGTCCTTATTCTGAACAGTCGCATCTTCTGCAAATGTATTTTCTTTTTTCTGAGAACAACTGTAAAGACTACCTATTGTAAGTGAAAATATTATTATCTTTTTCATTTTATTTTTCTTTAAATAATTGTATTTCAAATAATGGAACCTCAAAAGGCTCAATTAAAACAAACGGCATAGGATTTCCTTCATTAGTAGAAAAATCAGCCATATCAAGTATTTCTGTAAGAACATTTGACACTTTCAGGCTTCCTAAATAAGTACCTTCTACTCCTGAACAAAATATAGACGGAATAACATATAATCCTTTTGCTTTTGCATTTTTATTATTTTTTCCTGCCATATCTACGCCATACTGCAATTTAAGACCAGCCCCACCCTTTAAGTTTATTTCTACTTTTCCTTCTACTTTTGTCTGTAACCTGAAGAAATCAAATTCTTTTTTAAACTGTCCGTTAACAGTAGCATTAAATTTAACCTGATCTTTAATCGTTATTTCATTTTTCGCAGTCTGCGCTAAATTTCCGATTTTGTCTATAAAAGTATGACTATTTGTTAAAAAATTAAACTGAATATTTTGTTCAAATATTAATTCCCCAACAGCATCAAACGCTCCCTTAATTTGAATATTTTTTTTGAGACTTTCAAAGTATTCTGTGATTTTAGTATTATTCTTTTTAGCCTCAGTAAGTTTGGCTTTAGTCTCTTTATCTTTTGGATGTTTCGCACCCTGAATACTTTCTATTCCTTTTTTCAACAAGTCCAAAAGGTCAAATTCTCTTTTAAAATTAACTGCTACAACCGGTTTTGCACTAATATTAGCTTCATACACCAAAGCGAGCTTACCATTTTTTTGTTTTTGGTAATACATCCCTGCATTGATGGCTATTGATGGCGGAATGAGTTCTGCTCCGGCATCTTCCATTGTTTTTAAAATTCTTTTGGCTCCTTTTACTGCTCTGGCCAATTTCAGCATTCTACCCTGAAGGTTTTTTCCTCTTGTAAGGTAGATCATTAGTAAATCTATAATAATTCCGACCACTACAAAACCATAAATAACGGCAGCTGCAACATATTTTGTATAAAGAGTCTGCTTAATAAGATTAGTCTGCGTGCCCACTAGAGAAAGAGATTCGCCTGCTTTCTCCAATGTTCGGTTATGAATCGTATGAATACCATAAGAATAGTCCATCGCCTGTTTTTTGATATAGGGCAATACTACATATTCCTGGATCCATTGAGAAGGTAAGATCTTACTTATTTTAAATAAAGTACTATTTGTAATTTCGTCAATCACATCACTGATTCCTATTTCCAAGTCAAAGTTTTTCTCATGAAAGAAATACGTTCCGCTTTCTTTGTAATTATACTGAAAATGCCCAATCCACACCACATCCGGATAAACTCTTACTTCCAATGTTGCCTTATCTTTGTCGGCATAATAAGCACAACTGTTGATATGAAATGCAAACTGATAATAAATTGTTGAAAAGGGATTCAAAAATTTCGCCAATAGCAATGCATAATTTTTAGGAAAACCAGACTGTTGGGAAAAAACAATTTGTTTTACACTATTTCCATTTTTTGGAATAACGCCTTTACCTCCTGTTTCATTGATATAGATTATATTTTTATTATGTTTTTCTTTTCTAAAGCAACCTTTATCTGATCGGTTTAAAACATTTACAGTAATCTCCTTTATTTTATTTGCATCCGGTGCAATCATTTCATAAAAAAGTGCATTCTGATTGTATTCTATATAGCTGAATTCGATCTCTACCCTTCGGTTTTTCTTGTAGGCTTCTTCTGTTTTTCCGGAAGCTATAGGACTTACCTCTCCATAACCTCTTGTTTTGATTCTGTTTTTATCTAAACCTCCTTTTGCAAAAAAATCTTTTACTGACTGCGCTCTTCTTTCAGAAAGTGCCTGATTGTAATCTAACGTTCCTCTGTCATCGGCATGTCCGGAAAGGGTCATATCCAAATGCTGGTTGTAAAGCAAAAAGTCGAGCAGGTATTCTAAAGTATCACGAGCTTCGGGACGGATATCGGATTTATCATAATTAAAATGAACTTTAGCTGTCGTATACTGTACTACGGGAGACGTTTTTTTGAAAGTAGTCTGCCCTTCTTTAAAAACCTCGAAAGTCTCACCATTATCATCTATATTGATCTGCCTGAAGGTGCAAAGGTGATTTACTTTAACATCTTTATCAGCCGCACCCACTTTTACCGGAGCGTTGTTGGTCAGCTTTACCATATTTTGTTTTATGGGAACAACATTGTTCTTGACTTTCAGATATCTTCCGTGGATGATCTGTTTTTTGCTGTCTTGTATATAATTGTTCCCGTCTTTTACTTTAATATAAAAGAAGTTGTCCTCAGTTCCTTTTTTCCAGGATGGCTGAATGGTAAACTCTGTGTTGACTTCTCCATCAATAACTTGGGCCTGCTTCTGAAATACTTTGGTTTGGGCATCATCTTTTGTAGGGTCATAATTTCCGTCAAACACACGATCTGCAACTTTACCAAAAGTAACTTCACTATTGAGGCGATATACTTCTATGGTAAGCGTCTGCTGATTCAAACCTTCTGTTTCTAACCCCAGAAAAACATTCTCACCAAATGAAAATTTATGGTCACGTTGATCTGCTCCGTCATTTTGTAAACACCATTTGCTGCTGACCAGTAAAGCCGGGGAAAATCCTTTTACATACAGCCCTGTATTATTTTTAGTATCTCTGTTACCGAAAAGAGTGGCTTCAATATAATAATATGCTGAGGCTCCACATTCCTTTTTTTTAAAAGCATAACCGTATACCTGACTAGGCCCGATCTGTTTTTTATTGATAATCATTTTTCTCGTATAGTCCTGCCGTATCCAGATGGTCCCTTTCTTTTTATCAGGATCTGTAGTTCCTGACATCCACTCAGAAACTTTAAACCATATGAGTTTGCCGGCTTCTACACAAATGCGGTTTCCTGATCGGCTTAATACCTTTGCGTTGACCTCACTTGTGGCTATATCGATCTTGTTTACTCCTTTTCCCATTTCAATAGTTTAGAGTTTGTTTGGTTGCATCTCCCGAAGTATCATATACCATTTCTTTCTTGTGCATACTTTCAGAATTTACCAACGGATTGATCTGTTGTTGTACATCCGGATCTGCATTTTTAAAGTTCTGCTGACTTGCTTCAGCTCTTTGACCATGATCTATAATTTCAATACACGGAGTTCCTGCAATTGCACAAACGGCTTTGCTGTCTTCTAAAATGATATACCCACTGTTGCTCAGCTGTACTTTTTCATAGAAATTCTGCCACTCGGTAATCATAACCTTACATGGCGGCGGCGGAACTCCCATCTTTGTACAGTTTCCGAAAGTGTTTTTTTCAAATGTTGCAGCCCCGATCTCTTTGGTGGTTACAATCAGTTTTTTTGATGCACTTTTATCATTTGCATACTCTTTTTGATGCGAAAGCACTTTGAGCTTGTCCGGAAGCTGTCCGAACTGACATTTGCACATAGCACCCTGCACTACAATATGTTTTTCTGCCATGGCCTAAAATTCTTTATTTGAAATTACAAGTCTGGTTAAATATTGATTCCCAAATTCTAACCGAACAAAGGAAGCATTTATCTTGAAGGTCACCACCGTTAAAGCTTTTGATGAGTTTTCATCTACACTCACAGTTGTTTGATAAAGCTGTGCATTGTACCTCGCAAATTTAGCTTTACATTCTGACGGAGAACTATCATTAAACACCAATCCATAAGGCAGTCCTGCAACGCCATTTTCACCGTAATACTGAATCGCATAATATTCTTCACCACTCGTCATGTTTGCATAAATCATGTTGAAATCTTCAAAATCCCAATTATAATATTTTCCGTTTTTGCAGCTTTCACAATTTAACTGACTGGGATCTGTCTTTAACAGTTTGGTAATATAATCAGCAGATGTCGGGAGACTGATAAACTGTTTTTTGCTAAAAAGATTCTGTAAGTATTTTGATGTTACTTTTTTCTGAGCGTTTTTTGCCTCAAATTCTGCAACCTGAGCTTCTGCCAGAACTGTTGTCTGGGCTTCTGCATCAGGATCAATTTCGGCATTTGCTGTTTCTTTTGAAGGTTCTTTGGTTTTGCTTTTCAGAAGAAATTCTTTAATTTCATTTTCAACCTTCCCCGTTGATTTTGTGAGTTTCAAATCAACATCTTTTTTAGACCAGCTATCTGGAGTCACTTCTTCCAGAAAAACGCTTACTTTCGTGCTTTTAGCAGAAACTTTTTTCATCGTTACATTCCAAATTGCTTTCTGAATAAACTGTTTGGGTTTAGCACCTTTTTTTAGTCCTAAGCTCAGATATGGATTTTTATTATCAGTATCATACTTTAAATCATACAGATCTACTGTAGTAGAAAATTCGTTATCTCCTGCCGCCGCAGCTTTGGGCTCATCTTTCGTAAAATCATTTTTAAAATCAAAAATGGTATTTTGTAGTATCTCAATGCTTTTTGGTACTGTAAATTCTACCTTTTGCCCAAAATAAAGGCCGAAGCATGATACGAAAACCAGTATTAGAAATTTATGATTCAGTTTAATTTTCATTTTTATAATTTTAATTTTCTTCTAGAGATGAGATTGCTACAGATATTTTTTTTCTTTGTTCAAGCTGTATATCACATTCCAAGTACAGCGATTCTGCAAGAAAAGTTTCGCCATTTAAATAATACATCAATCTAAAATCACCTTCCTGATTCATCATAGGATGATCTTCAATAGTCGTTGAGAATGGTGCTTTATTGATAAAATCAAAGACATTTCTCTCATCATTCAATTTTCCTTCTCCCTGAATATTGATAAGGCTGTCGTCATCTTTCAGAGGGTCTACTTCAAGGCTGATTTTATACTGAGGTTCAACTGTATTATCAACAACCGGAAAGGTTTCTGTAATTTCCGAATGATAATCCAGATCAAATTTTCTATAAATTCCAAAAAATAAAGTCCGTACGAAATAATCATTTTTTAAGTAAAGATTAATAACGTTGGGTTCATTTATTATTTCTTCAATTTTTTGACAGTATTGATCTACCGTTTCTCCTTCAAACTCTTTATATATTTCATCTTTTACATTTACCCATCTTTCTTTAAAAACCGAAAGATTCTCAACATCGTAAAATTTACCGTGCTCATCTACACTTATCTGTAAAGGGTATAAAACTTTTGATGTTTTATATGCGAGCATATCTGCAATTTCATTCACTTCTTCTTCATTCAAATATAAATTTGAGATTCTGTCAACTTCAAAAAAATGCAGTTTATGTTCTGTTTTCAGCCATCGTACCGAGGTATTGTATTTCAGTTCATTTTTGTGATTTTCATTCTCGATCGTAATGATTACACCGTAATTACAGAACCAATTTTCAGGTTGAAAAACCAGTCTGTTCCCGTGGTCGAATTTCACCACTTTGTTTTTGTCTGCTGCGGCTGTTCTTGGAATAAAAAGTTCTTTATGCCCATTGATACCTATCAGAATCATATCTTTAACTTCACAATGATTATTATGAAATATCTTTAAAGCATCATCTGATAAATTGTACAGAGAAGCTATACTTTTTAAGCTCTCATCTTTCCGGACGATATGTTTGTTAAATTTCTGCATAAAAACTCTTCAGCATTCCATTAATGATGGGTATGATTTTAAATTATTCGTAAGAATTCTGAGGGTAACGGTTTTATTATTTATGTAAAACTCTTACTCTATCAGATGTTGGATCCATTCCTATTCCCTCTCTTCTTGCAGACCAGTGCAGATATTTGTTTCTGAGGATTCTCAGGTCATCCTGCTCTTTCATCTCTCTTTGGTAATCTGCATATTTCTGTTCTGGTATAGATGCTCCACCGTAAGTGGTCTCTATTTCTTTATATCTCTTAAATACATATTGTTTGCCATTCCCCATTGCATAAGATCTCAGTCGATCTTTTACTCTCACAAGCAAAGGATCAGATGAGACAGAATATTTTTCATCGGTCATTTTTTTTATGGTAAGAGGAACCGTTTTCTGAACACCATATTCTGCCATAAAATGCAAAGGAATGTAGCTGTATCTTTTTACCAGATCACGGGTTCCCTTTAATGCCAAATAAAAGCCGGGAGAAATCGTAAGCTGTTCTTCTTTATACCATCCATCTGCTATCAGTTGGCTTCTTAATGTTTTTAATTTTTCACTGGTCGTCCAAGAAGTTTCAATTTCCTCCCAAGTCTCCTGTCCGTCTTCATAAGCTCCACCCACGTCGCAGTGTACGCCGGGAAATATTTTTTCTGTACCTACATTCACATTTGTAAGGTCAAAATTTTCCCTGTGTTCGTTTTCTGCAACAAAATGAATAATGGTTTTCGATTTACCTATATCATTCAGGCTCAACTCCTCAACATCATTATGAAAATTGGGCTTAGCAGAAAAGTTTTTTGAGTAAGATGAAACTGTATCATAGATTCCTAAAAATCTTACTTTCAGCACATCCACTTTCAGTCCTGCTTCCTGTAATTTCAATCCAAGATGTCCCCATTTCGGAAGTTCTTCGGCCTCTACACCGGTACCATCACTGTCAGAAAGTGATGTAACGGTCATTCCTTCATGTGAAACTGTAGAGACTTGTGCTTTATATTTTGATTTTCCTATTTCATGTACAAAGTTTCGTGCAGCAGCAGCTCCACGGCTAAAACCAAAAACATCAAAAGTAAGAACTGCTATCTTATCTGCTTTTTTTGCATTTTTGATGTTTTTTACTTTTTTCACGATTTCTTCACACCCTTTTCTCACCTTTCCACGAATTCCGGTATCACCTGTTCCGAAAGCATATCCCAACATAGAATCTTCTTCTTTATCTTCGGTACCAATTCCTTCTATGTAGATGCCATAATTTTTGTCATAATTATCCCACAAACGGGCTACATTACTCCAGTCATTATTATAACTGTTATTATCCGTAGGAGATCCTCCATTTTTTTTATAGTCTGCCGTTTGGTTTCTTCTTTCTATGGTATTGGTTTTATTATTTAACGTTCCGTCAAAAAACATCCCGAGAGTGATGTCTAAGACTTCCTCTTTGGTTATTTCCGGCGTATAATCTCCAAATTTATTATTGTGCATATTTCTTATTTTAAATTATTGAATAAGAATAAGTTTATTCTATTTTCCGAGATAGTCTGATTTTAGCTTTTGTGACAGGTAGCTCCTCATTTCCATTCTTTAATGATACAGTTGCAGCGGAATTGTCATTATTAATTTTAATCGTAAGATCTATATTCTTTTCTTTTCCTGATTTTTGAAAAAGTTCAAAAATTTCTTTTTCGTCAAAAGAGTCGATCCACACGGCATATCTGTTTTTGTTTTTGTCTAGCCAGTAAAAACCACAAAATTTCGGAACGGCTCTTTTTTTATAGGTATTATCTTTTAGGCTTTCACCAAAAAGATTTTCCTGCTCACCATTGTAATTATTAAATCCGAAATCAATCAATTCTCCGCCTTCAGGAAGTAAAACGACGGGCTTCCAGTTGTATTTTTCTCTGAAAGCATCGTAGATTTCCGGCGAAGGATAACCTTCTTTTTCTATTCTTGCTTTTATTTCAGGCTTGAATGTTTCATAAGACGGGTCATTCAGCATACGGTCTGCAAAACCTTCTTTCAACATATATTTTGCATTTTCGTATGCATTTTCCTGAGTTATAATAGTATCATGAGCCTGAAAAACACCTACTTCTCTTTGGTTTCCCGGTCCGTTGATCCACAATACCACTCTTCCTTTGGGAGCTAACCCTACAATAAAATTAGTGTAGGTCGTTTTTTTCTGAGTGTCCTGATCTACGAAACCTTCTTTAAAAAGCTTACTTATATTTTCCTGATCTAAATTCCATTTCCCGGTGAAAAATTTTCTTTCGACCAGAGAATACCAAGTAAACTCTAACCTGTGAGGAATTTCCATCTGTTGAGTTTCTACACTCATAGTACCGCCTTCATTTCCCCAGCCCGTATTCTGTGTTCCCCAGATGGCATCAAATCCGTAAGTAAAATCGTTGGCGATAATGCTTCCGTTATAAATTTCCATAGGATATTCCTGTGGTGCAGAGATGGTTCCCAGCCAACTGTATTTTTCTTCCATTTTTTTATTTTGACAACTTAATAGCGAAAAACCATATAAAATAAAGAAAATAATAGCTTTCGGTCTACTTATTCCCATGAGACAATATTTTCTTATTGCTTGCTATTACGAGATTTCCTTTGGTAGCCTCTGTATTAATTTTTTGTGCAATCTTTTCAGCCTTCCTCCCAACGCTTAAATTGTAAGTATCGTTCACTTTTACAATAATGTTTTTTGCTATTTTTCTGATCGCCATGATTAAAACAATTTTGATTTTTCTGCACTGTTGAATTCAACGATTTTTCCGCTCTGCATCGTCATATTTTCCAGTTCGCTAAACATTGATATTTCTCCCGCTATTTCATTTGAAGTTTCAGACTGACGGAAAAACTCTTTCTCTACCATTTCAGATCTTGTATCAGAAGTTTCTCTGATGTCACCCGATGCGGTTTGCACTATATCGGTTCCTGCTGTAGATATGATATTGTCGTTTGCCGAACTTGTAATACTCGCTCCGGCATCAATCGATATTTCTTTTCCTGCAGTAATATTAATATTATCACCGGCATTGAGTGTAAAATTCTTGGGAGCATTCATTGAAATGTTACCTTTTCCATCCATGAAAATGCTATTTCCGCTCGGATCTAAAATCTTGACACTACCTTCTTCATCATTCATCAAAATCCTGATTCCACTTCTCGTCTGAATCGATTTCACACGGTTGTTCATTCCTCCGCCTAAACCGATTCCGCCATGGAACATCCCTCCCATCACAAACGGTCGATCCGGATGATTGTGCACAAAATTAACCATCACCTGATCTCCAACTTCTGGGATTGCTACATAACCTCGGTTTTGAGTGATCTGATCCGTTCCGCCCGCATCGGGGCTCATCATTCTGATGAAATGTGTTGTATCATTCGTCTGCCAGTCAAATCTCACCTGTACCCTGCCCTGTCCTTCAGGATCC
>NZ_JARBTK010000002.1 GCF_029240215.1 Chryseobacterium sp. | reverse complement strand
TGAAGTGATTTTTTTCGATTGAATCGAGCTTCCTGTAATCAAATATTGCTGATCGATTGTCGTAGTGACTTGTGAAAGAAAATCCTGAGTGGAGGATTTGATGTCTTTCTGCCAAACCACCTCCTGAGCTGAAACGCTCAAAACCGTGCATAAGAATAATGCACTCATGTAGAGTTTTTTCATCATTTGAGTTTTTAATGATTGTTAATTTTTGCTAATTTAATTATTTTTTAGTACTTCTAAATTAAATTAATGAGATTTAATATGATTTAGAATATTAATTTTCACAAAGATATAGCTGTAATGCGACAGAACTTGACGCATTATTTATAATTTAGACTGTAGAAAATTCGAGAAACAAATAGATATATGAAATGCTCGATTTGATGATTGGGCATTTTTTGTTTCATATTTCATGATGATTCGTCCAGATGTCTTTCCGAAGGATACAGATGGTTTTCCGACCCGGATAGATGATATTCCGATGTAGACAGATGGCATTCCGAAACATGCAGATGTTTTTCCGACTTATTAAGATGATATTCAGTACCGGGAAGCTGATATTCCTAAGGCGAACGAACGCATTCCTGGATAAACAGTTTCTTTTCTTTATAATACAGATGGTATTCCGATGCAGATAATCTTTATTCCTTATTGATAAGAGGTCGAAGTGATCAATAAACAAATATTGAATGTCTAATCTGTAGTACGAAAATCAAGTATGTATTTGGAATATTTCACCTATTTTCAAAATCAGGTTTCAAATGCCTATTAAAATTAAGCCTCATCAAAACTCGATTTTAATCGGTTTAGTTTTTTGAATTTCTCCAGATAAATCCATCCAATAAATAATGCGTTAATTGAGGAACCACAAGCAAAGGAACCAAAAACTGAAACCATGTTTCTGAAAGTTTAAAATCAAATGAAAAATGCTCTCTCCAGATCAAAACTTCCCAAAGGAACTCTTCGAAAAAAGCAAACCCTAAGATAACTGCTATAAAAAGAAATATTCCAAAAGTAGATTTGAAAACCGATAATCTGTTGAGCTGTTGATTCTCTTTCTGCTTAATTTCTCTAATGTAAATCAAAGCGACATACGGAATTCCGTGCGAAATAACATTCAGGAAAGTGAAAACAAAGTCGTTATTGAAATACACAATTCCGAAATACCATGAAAGAAAAGTTCCGGTAATGATAGCAATTTTAGGAATATTGATTTGCTTGGTTCTGAAGATTTCGAAAGCAGTTTTAAAAATCCAGGCTGATAGTATGATGAAATAAATAATAGTGATAACCTGTGTATAATCCGGTATATTTTTAAACCAATTAAATTCATTTTCAACAAACCATGTGAATGCTCTTGGAGTCTTAAACCAATACAACATTGGATAAATGGTTGCAGCGTAAATAGCAATTTCATCTATTCTTTTACTCAAGCCATTAGGTTCAAAACGTGCATAGATTCTCATAAAACCATATTGTTGTCTGACAAAATGAAAGACTGCAATCAATGCCAAAACCGACCAAAAGCTGAGACTTCCAAACTGGTACAGAACTAAGCCTAAAATCCAGCTCAATGCGGGGATTCCATAATACAAAAGTGGTCTTTTCCGGATTTCAGTTTTTATAAAATATGTTTTAAATAAAGTAGAATACACATGCGCAACATCTACAAAAACAATGAGAAAAAGCCATGTGTAGAAAGAATATCCACGTTCAAGACTCTGAATCTGTTGTTGAAAAACAAAAATAATCAGCAGGATCAAAAAAGGCGGTGAAAGGATCAACCAACCGTCAGTTTTTGCATTATGTATCCATGATTGTTTCATATCATCTGTTTGGCAGCTTTGATTCCCTGATAAAAAGCTTCTTCAAAAATCGAAATTCCCGATAAATCAGTGTGCGCAAAAAATATTTTTCCTTCAATTGATTCTTGTGCTTTTTGAGTTTCTTCTCCAAAAATCTGATTGGGAACGGGAGCAATCATTGCATGACCAATTTTATGAAACTGTATTTCAATAATAAATTCTTCAATTAAAGCATGTGCTTTTTTTAAATCATCCAAAACTAAACTTTTGAGTTGATCTTCTTTCATCGAATACAATTTCTTTCTTGCTTTTCTGCAATCACGGGTTGAAAAACTTTTGTAGTACGTAATTACTTTTTCACCCAAAATCTGATTGACATTCTGATGCTGATCGTAAATATATCCCAAACCTTCCGAACCATAAATGACATTATCCCAAGCCAATTCTTCATCACCGCCAAATTCATTTTTGAGAGTAATCGTGGTCAGAAGCCACGGAACATAATTGAAAGATTTTGTATTTCTGTTTTTAAAAATTCTTTCATTGACAAATTGAGGTGCTGCAAAAAGAACTTTTTCAGCAACAATCTTTTTTGTCCTTTTCTGAATATTATCGAAACTCAAAACCTCAACTTTATTCTCATTAATTTTAATATCAAACACCAAATGTTGAGTCAGGTTTTTGCCTTCTGTATATTTTGAAAGATGTTTTGTCAATCTTGCGTTTCCTTCCGGCCAAGTGAAAACCTGATCTTTATATTTTTTACTCCAATTGTTTTTTCTTCCTGCAAAATAATGAATTCCTGCCCATGCAGAAACATAGTCTATTCCCAACCCGTAATCGTCGCGACATGAATAATCAAGTAACCAAAGCAATTCTTCAGATTTAAAATTTTGCTCATGAAGCCAATCTTTGAAAAGTATTTTTTCCAGATTCAAAACCTCATCTTCCCTGCTTGAATCATGTACCGGAATTGCAAACCAATATTTTTCATGAGAATCTTTTTTCAGACGAAACTGATCAATAATGGTAAAAAAACGTTGCATTTCTTGCTGAACTTCCGAAGAAATTCCTTTTTGCGGAACAACATCATTTTGCCATGAATTTTTATAAAACAACCTTTCCTGCTGCGGAAACGTCATTTGATATTCATCTAAAACAGGTTCGCCGTTTTCATCTTCACCCAAACAAATATTACACTCTTTCAGAAAATCAATAATTTCTGTATTTTCTTTGTTAGGTAAAGGTAAATAATGAGCTCCCAAAGGAAATTTTGAGAATTTATTTTCGCCGTTTGATGAGTTCCCTCCGAGATGATTTTCCATTTCGAGAAGAAGATAATCTCTCTGATGGTTCTGGTTTAAAAACCGGCACGCCGAAAGTCCTGAAATTCCACCACCGACAATCAGATATTTTGTGTGAATTTCTTCTGAAAAAGTAGGAAAATCTTTAGCCCAGAGTTTGTGTCCGAGGACGTGATTGGTTCCTGTGATCTTCAGTAGCAACGACTTTCCTTTCTTTCCGCAATACTGCAGAAAGGGAAGCACTAAACTTCCTAAAAAGATTGTTTTAAGGAAATCTTTTCTACTGTACTTTCCCCCACTCTTCATCAAAATAACGTACTAATATTTGATTATCCAATCGGTTGACTTCAACCGAATTGGCTTTCATATCTTTATTAAAATAGGACATCTGAGAAAAATTGTAATCGTAAAATTTAAGATTGGGAATCTTTCTGTAAATCTTATTATTGATCGGTTCAAAAGAAGTCATCGAAAAACCCCACTCTCCGAAAGACGGAACATACGTATGATAAGCATTGGTAAATGGAAATACCTCATTCATCGTTTTCTCAATACACCAGAATGATTTTGGAGCAAAATAAGGTGAAGTGGTCTGAACCACAATTTTGGTATCTGTTGTGGTAATTTTTTCCAGTTCATGATAAAACTGCAGAGAATATAATTTCCCTAAGCTGTAATTGGAAGGATCCGGAAAATCGATGATTACAACTCCAAATTTCCGCTTGTTTTCTTTTACCCAAATGTAAGCATCTTTGTTGATGACCGTCACTTTTTTATTGGACAACGAACTTTGATTAAGCTGCCGCATTGTTTCATTATTTTTAAAGAAACCTGTCATTTCTCCGTCTAAATCGACTAAAGTAATGTTCTTAACGTCTTTATATTTTAAAACTTCACGCACTGCAAAACCGTCTCCGCCGCCAAGAATTAAAACATGATCAATGTTTTTTGCCATTGACATCACAGGATGAACCAAAGCTTCATGATAACGGTATTCGTCAGTGGATGAAAACTGAAGATTGTTATTTAAATATAATCTGAATTCTTTACTGTTTCTCGTTAAAACAATCCGTTGATAAGGCGAGTTGTGGGAATAGACAACATTTTCTCCGTACAATTTTTCTTCCGAAAAAGATAAAATTCGATCTGAAAAAATAAAAAGGACAAGCAGCAAAATAAATGCTCCGATGGATTTTATTTTTAATGAAAAAGGTTTAAGCAAATCATTTTTCAAGTAAAAACACAGAAAAATAGCAATGGAAATATTAATTAAACCAAAAAATAATGGTGTTTTAATAATTCCGAGATTAGGAATTAAGACTAGAGGAAAAAGAATGGATGCGAGTAAAGCTCCCACGTAATCGAACGCAAAAACATTGGAAACCAAATCTTTAAACTGAACTTTATCTTTCAGGATATTCATCAAAAGCGGAATTTCAAGTCCGACTAAACATCCTGTGGAAAACACAAACAGATACAAAGCCCACTCAAAATGACCAACCGTATTGAATAATAAAAACAGAACTACCGAACTGATTCCGCCAACGATTCCGACAAGAATTTCAATTTCGATAAATTTATCGATCAAGCTTCCTTTGATGAATTTCGCCAGATAAGAACCTACTCCCATCGAAAAAAGGTAAACCCCGATGATGAAAGAAAATTGCTTCACGGAATCTCCCAAAAGATAACTTGCCAAAGCTCCTGCAACCAATTCGTAGATCAGTCCGCAAGTCGCAATGACAAATACAGAAGACAGTAAAAGTAGCTCTAAAGACAGTCGTTTTTTATCCATGAACTGCCGAACCGATGATGATAGAGATTCCTATGATAAAAGAACCGAAGATAATTGCCAAAGCCACATTTTTGTTGTGTGCAATCTCGTGCCATGTTTTTTCTGGTGTCAATTTTTCGATAATCAGGTAAAAAACCAATAAAATGGCAACTCCCAAAACGGAATAAATGATCGAATTGATGAACGGTAAAAAATTTATATTTTCCATAAGTTTATATTTTTATTTGTGATAATATCTGTAAAATCCGACACCTGAAGACTGATGTCTTCCTGTTGTTCCGTCTCTGTAGGTTTCTGTTTTTTCGCAATCGCATAGCTGGTTTCCATCATAAGTAAGATAGACAAACCATCCCAAAAACACGCCTCCTATCGTAAGAAGAAACCAATTTTCTTTTAAATATTTAAAAATCTTCATACTTTATGATTGAGGATAAGGTGAGTTTGAACTGTTTTTCCATTTTGAAACATTGAAATAGTACTTTCCTACATAACAAATAACGAAAAAGATTACCATTAAAGCTATGATTATTCCAAAATTCCAGAATGAAACGGGAAGCCATGTTGCTTTGATGTCTATAGAACTTTCATCAGATACTCTACTTAAATTTGGGGTCTGAGCCACCGGAGAAACATTGAGCAATGAATCTAAATTTTTATTAGGAAAAGCTTGTTTGACCAAGTTTCCAATCTCGCTGGAATCTGATTCCAATGTTTTTACATCACCGAAAGATGTAGTTTCCTGAGTTGCGTTGTTCAGAACATTAATTATTCCTGAAGGATCTTTAGACAAGGTTACTCCATCTGTTGCAGAACCGGGTATTGTAGTTTCTATTATTTTCTGTTTCTCTGCAGAGATTACGAAGTGATAGGTTCCGGGAGCAACGCCGCAGATATTAAATTCCTCCGTCTCACTTCCTTCTGTCCAACTTTCTCCGCCTTCAACTCCTGAATATTTTTCAATGTCTTTTGATACGTAAGTAGTTTCGTTCGTTTTTTCGTTGACAAGACTTAGCTGTATGTTTGCCCAAGAATTGTCGACTGCAGTATGCGCTCTCACTTCTAACGGTGCAGAACCTCCCAAAAGTGTAAAACTTTTGCTGACAAGCTCTTTGTTTTCAATATTTTTAAAATAAATATTTTCCTGAAAAACAGTATCATTCGCTCTTGAAGTATAAACGTAAGTCTGCATCAGACAAATCAGAAGAGCGGCAATACATAAAATATTGATTACCTGTTTGATATTGATGTAAAAAGGTTGAACGATTCCGATTCCTGAATACGGAGGCAAATTGGGTATATTAAAAGCTTTTTTAATTTCGTTTTTTGAAATATGCTCACCTTTAAAATATTCTATTTTGCTTCCCGACTGTTCACGGGAAATCATGTCTGTTCCGTTTACATATTCTTTGTAAGTGGCCAATGAAAACTTTAAAGTATCTTCGAAAAAACCGGCGGCAGAATGAATGTTGCAATCTGTAGTTTCATACCAACGATAGGTTTTACCATTATATTCACCCAAAGTTTTACTACTTCCTAAAATAAATTTTTCTTTGGGAATCGTTTCCAGTAAAACCCAGTGACCATCGCTTTCACTCAGAAAGAGATCATTCCCTGATTTATCTTTCAAAGCATACTCTCTCCAAAAAATGTGAGTTCCGTACTTGCGGATAACGATTGATATTACTGTAAATTCTACAGCTTGTAATATTCCTTTCTGACCAACTTCGAGAACGACATTTTCTATCGGTTTTTTGACAATTCTTTTAGAAATATTCTGGTCGATGTCAATATGATTTGAGCACGATCTGCAAACGTACTCTTCAACACGAAAGGTAAGGTCAATGTTATTTTCTGTATTACAAACGGGACAAGTGTAATGCATTTTTTATCTGTAAATATTGTGTTTCTGAATAATTGTGGCATTAAAATACTGCACAACCTCATCTGCGATCTGCTCTACTTTTGCAGTATTATCCTGTGTATAATTGCAGAGAAAAACATCGAAAGTCAGTTGCTTATATTCCGGCCAGGTGTGAATCGTAAGATGAGATTCTTTAAGACAGACTGCAGAAGTAAAGCTTTGGTTTTCAAAAACATGATTGGTTACACCTACAACTTCAACATCTTTTTCTTCCAATATATTATGAATGTATTGCAAGAAGTGCACACTGTCTAATAACAAATCTTCTAACTCTGTTTCCAAAGTTAGAAGAATATGCAAACCTTTATTTGATAATGGTTTCAATTAAATATTTTTTACAAATATATTATTTTTTCGGCAGGAAAACTTCAGCAAGCATACAACGTGCACTTCCGCCACCGTTGACTTCAATTGTATTTAAATCTGAATAAATGATTTCACAGTATTTTTCAATATTTGAAACTTGCTCAGGATTTAAAGACTGATATGCAGTCTGGCTCATTACCAAAAACTTTTCACCCTCTTTATTCTGAACCTGAAGCATATTTCCGGCAAATTGCTGCATTTGCTCTTCAGAAATTTCTATAATTTCTTTTCCTGAATTTTTGATGGTTTCAATGACTTTGTTTCTTTCCAACTCATCATCAATACAATCTAAACAAATCACAACAAATTTGTCTGCAACACACATCATCACATTGGTATGATAAATCGGAAGTCTTTCTGAGCCTACCGTCTGAAAAGAATGGAAAACAACTGGCTCAAAACCATATTTTCCACAAAATTCTCTGAATAAATTTTCATCCAATCTTAAAGAAACTGAACCGTAAGCGATTTTATTGTCGTGATCGAAAATCATACTCCCCGTTCCTTCCAAAAAATGTCCCTGAATTTCCGGTAAAGACCAATCATCGATTTCGGCTACTTCAAACCCCTGATTTTTTATGCTTTCGATAATATCTTCTCGTCGTTCTACTCTTCTGTTTGAAGCAAACATAGGGTATAAAACTACTTTTCCGTCATTATGGAAACTTACCCAGTTATTTGGGAAAATAGAATCCGGAGTGTGAGGATCTATAGTATCTTTTATCGTGATGACATTGATTCCTTTGCTTCTCAGTTTTTCAACAAAAATATTGAATTCCGCCAAAGCTTTTGACTGAATATCTGTTCCTTTCTGTTCCACCTGAAAGTAATTGTTTTCCGCTGTTTCTGCATTGTAACCGAATGCTATCGGCTCTATCATTAAGACTGTATCTGTTGTTTGCATTTTTCTCTGATTTAAAATAAGAAATTGAAAGATTAAAAAACTTCCAAACCTTAATATTTATTACTCTCTTACTAAAGGCATTGTAGAGCAACGTAAAAGTCCTCCCATTTTAGAAATCTCTCTGTACGGAATTTCTTCAACAGTCATTCCCCATTCATTTCTAAGATGTTCGTTCATTCTTGTAAATGATTTATCTGAAACAACAACTTCCGGAGAAATCGAAAAAATATTCGGGAACATTTCAAACATTTCTTCGTCTGTAACATGGAAACAGTTTTCCTCCCCGAAAATATCGATGATTAAGTTGTAGTCACTTTCATCTACAAAACCGTTTTTATAAATGATGCATTTATCATTTCCGATCGGGTTGAATGTACAGTCTAAATGTAAAATTCCCTGATAAGGTTCTCTGTCGTTTTTCTTCAGTTCAAAATCGAGAATTCTTTTCTTTGGAAAATATTCTTTCAGGATTTCTATAGCGTATTCGTTAGTTCTTGCTGTTTTATAATTCCTGTAATCTTGTGAAAAACACGTTCCTATGAAAATAAAGTCATTCCATACGATGACATCTCCGCCTTCGATATGGGCAGTGTCGGGAAGATTGATAATATCACGCCATTTCACTTTTTCAAAAATCGAGCGGTAAGCCTCCTGCTCGTCCGCCCGGTCTGCAATGACATTGGAAATAATCATTTTATCTTCGATGACAAACGACACATCTCTTGCGAAAACCTGATTGTAATCTTTAATGATACTCGGACGAAGAACTTCAACATCATATTTTTTCAAGACTTTTTCAAAAGCTTCCATTTCTTCGATGATATCTTTCTCTTTAGGATAAATATTGTGCTGAATGGAATGATATGATTTGGCATCATAACTTTCTTCTAAAGTGGGATTTGGTCCCATTGAATTGGGCTGTCCCAAAACCACTGACTTTAGTCTTCCGGTTTCGTTTTTGATATTTAGTTTCATAAAAAAATACGTCTAATGTCTTTGCTTTAATTAAAGCATGGATTACATAGCATGAGCCACAAATATAATTAAAGAACATCGAAGTCAAAAATTTAATATTGAATAAAATTTGTGGAATTCGCTAGTTAGATTTTAGTTTTAAAAATCCTGAATATCATCAAATTTTATCTATCGAATCCATATTTTTCAGATATAAATAATGGATGAGGAACGAAATTAAATCATATAATCTTTAAACTGAAAATATTAATACGTCGTTTGTTCCATAATTAATTATAGTATGCAAAATATTTCCATTATTCACCATTTTTGAATACCCCAAAAACGTATAGAGAGCTTATCATTTGAATTATTCAGACAATTTTTTGGTTAAATTTATGTACAGATTGCTGTAATTGACAAAAACATTTTCTTACAAATATTCCGCTCCTACGGAGCTCGACTGATAGTGATATTTTTTCTACAGACATGACGCTCCTACAGAGCACTATAATCAATAGTAAATTTTAATTAATAATAATTACAGAATAATTAATTCACAAAAAAATCCCAAAGCAAAACTTTGGGATTTAAATTATAAGAAAACAGTATTATCTGTTTGCAATATCGATATAATCTCTTTTTTGAGCTCCTTGGTAAACCTGTCTTGGTCTTCCGATCGGATCTCCTTTTAATCTCATTTCTTTCCACTGAGCAATCCACCCCGGAAGTCTTCCCAATGCGAACATTACGGTAAACATTTCTGTAGGAATTCCTAATGCTCTGTAGATGATTCCTGAATAGAAATCTACGTTTGGATATAATTTTCTTTCGATGAAGTATTCATCTTCAAGAGCTACTTTTTCTAATTGCATTGCAATTTCAAGCGCTTTGTCTTCAATTCCTAATGCAAGTAATAAATCGTCAGCAGCTTTCTTAATGATTTTTGCTCTTGGATCAAAGTTTTTGTAAACTCTATGTCCGAATCCCATCAAACGGAAGCTGTCGTTTTTATCTTTTGCTTTTGCTACCCATTTATTAACATCACCACCGTCTTTTTCGATCAATTCAAGCATTTCGATAACTGCCTGGTTTGCACCACCGTGAAGTGGACCCCAAAGCGCAGAAATACCCGCAGAAACTGAAGCAAAAAGACCTGTATGAGCAGAGCCTACCATTCTTACAGTTGATGTAGAACAGTTTTGCTCGTGATCAGCGTGAAGAATTAATAGTTTATCTAAAGCATCAACAACTACAGGATTGATTTCGAAATCTGCATTTGGCTGTCTGAAAGACATTTTGTAGAAATTCTCTACATAATTCAGGTTATTATCTCCGTGGTTAAGCGGTAAACCTAAAGTTTTTCTGTAAGTCCATGCCGCAAGGTGAGCAAATTTAGCAATCAACAATTCTGCAGCAAGGTCCATCTCTTCTTTTGAATTTACATTAACAGCTTTAGGATTAAAAGCAGTCAAAGCAGAAGTAAGAGAAGATAAGACTCCCATTGGGTGAGCAGAACGAGGGAATGCATCGATGATTTTTTTCATCTCCTCTGCCACGAAATTATATTTTTTGATATTACTGTTGAAGGTATTAAATTGATCTGTTGTAGGTAAATCACCGTGTAACAAAAGATACATTACTTCTGTAAAGTTTGACTTCTCAGCAATTTGCTCGATAGGATAACCTCTGTAGAACAATTCTCCTTTGTCACCATCAAGATAAGTGATTTCACTTAATGTAGCACCCGTATTTTTGTACCCTAAATCTAAGGTAATAAGACCCGTTTGATCTCTTAATTTTGAAATATCTATTCCTCTGTCCCCGATTGTACTATCTACGATAGGATATTCATACGAATTACCATCGTAATTCAATATAACTTTGTTGTCTGACATTATTATAATTTATTTTTTTTAAATATACTATTTATTATAAAATACGGCAAACAAAAAATTTCGTTTGCCGTCATTTATAAATTCAATGAATTATCTTTTGATTTTAAAAGCATCTAACCCAGGGAAATAAGCCGTATCACCCAAAGCTTCTTCGATTCTCAACAATTGGTTGTACTTCGCCATTCTGTCTGATCTTGAAGCTGAACCTGTTTTGATCTGACCGCAATTCATCGCAACTGCTAAATCAGCGATTGTAGAATCTTCAGTTTCACCTGATCTGTGAGACATTACTGAAGTAAACTTGTTGTGCTGAGCCATTTGTACTGCTGCCATTGTTTCAGAAAGAGAACCGATCTGGTTTACTTTAACAAGAATTGAATTTGCAATTCCTTCGTCAACTCCTCTTTTTAATCTCTCAACATTGGTTACAAATAAATCATCCCCAACCAATTGTACTCTGTCACCGATTTTGTCGGTAAGCATTTTCCAACCTTCCCAGTCATTTTCCTGCATACCGTCTTCGATAGAGATGATTGGGTATTTGTTTGCCAATTCAGCCAAATAAGACACCTGCTCACTGCTTGTAAACTGAGCTGCATCCGGGGTCTGGAATTTTCTGTAATCATAAACTCCTTCTTTGTAGAATTCTGAAGCTGCGCAATCTAATGCAATCATTACATCGTCACCAGGTTTGTAACCTGCTTTTTCGATAGCTTGAAGTAAAGTATCCAAAGCATCTTCAGTTCCTTTGAAAGTTGGTGCAAAACCACCTTCGTCACCTACCGCAGTAGACAAACCTCTTGAATGAAGAATCGCTTTAAGGTTATGGAAAATCTCAGTTCCTTTTCTCAATGCATGAGAGAAAGAATCTGCTTTTACCGGCATTACCATAAATTCCTGGAAAGCAATCGGGGCATCTGAGTGAGATCCACCATTGATTACATTCATCATCGGAACAGGAAGTGTATTAGCATTTACACCACCGATATATTTGTATAACGGCATTTTTAGTTCAGCAGCAGCAGCTTTTGCAGCAGCTAAAGAAACTCCAAGAATCGCATTAGCACCAATATTCCCTTTATTTTTAGTTCCGTCTAAATCGATCATGATCTGATCTAAAAGATTCTGATCATAAACCGGAAGACCCACTAATTCAGGAGCAATCACTTCTCTTACATTTTCTACAGCTTTAGAAACACCTTTCCCCATCCATTCAGAACCACCATCACGCAATTCTACTGCTTCATGTTCCCCGGTAGATGCTCCAGAAGGTACTGCAGCACGACCCATCGCGCCACTTTCTGTAAATACATCAACTTCCACTGTAGGATTCCCTCTTGAATCCAAAATTTGTCTTGCTTCTATGTAAGAAATGTAACTCATTTTTTGTTTATTTATAGTTTAGACAAATTTAATTAAAAAATAAGTTTTTTCGTTATTCGAAATATGGTAATTGATGTTTTTTGAGTTAAATTTTAGTTAATTTTAATAAATTCAAAATATAGTCTTTATTTAAAATAGATTATATGTAACTTATCTATTCACAACTAAAAACCGCCTCTATCATAAGAGGCGGTAATTTTTATTCCGGTAATGTATATCTGAACCTGAGCTGTGAGACAAAATCAGACGAATTATTATTATAATCTTTTATGAAACCTGCATTGAGATCAATCCAAAATCCTTTGTTAAGATTTGCTTCAGCTCCAAGATTTAGAAGAAGATTTGTTTTATCTCCTAGAAACTGATCGTATTTCAACTGCTCTTCAAAAAAGAATTTAATTCTGTTGCTGCCAAAATAATTCCTGTTTGAAATACTTACTGAATGATAATCTTTATCTAGCAAGTTATTAAGTTGATAATTGACACCCACTAAAACCTGAGCAAATTTCTTGATCCGTAAAGCATATGTACTCCAAACGGAGAAATTACGGAACGAAACATTTGATACTAAAGAATCCGAGGATTGACCTACGAAAGCAGCAGCAAAATCAAGCTTTTCTGCATTCCAATGATTATTTTTGTATTCTTCTCTTAACTTTTTAATTCTTTCTTCAAACTCATCATCTGTTTCGTTGAAATTATCCTGAACATATTTTTCCATCCTCAAACTATCTTCATGAGTCATACTAAAGATCTGAAGATTATTTACGTTTAAGAATTCTATTACGAGATCGGCTCGCTGTTTTGATTTTGCAACTGCAACTTTTTGCAGAAACTCTTCAAGACCTTCAGTATCTGTACGCAAATCCCCTTTGTTGATTACCGTAATTCTATATCCTAATGATATATTTCTTGTTTTCAATGAATCTTTAAGAGTTCCTAATGAAAAGCGTGATGTTTTCCATGCGTTATGTTTCCTGAATTGGCTTAAAGTCATGGTTTCAGTGTTCATAAGCAATATCGGGCTGACTTCAACACCGAAAGATGTTGGAATAATTAAATTTTTGCCATCAAAAAATTCGGATGCAACGAAAGAGAAGTCTTGAGTTAATGATGGTCTTAAAATATTGCTTGGTTCTGTCCCTAAAGCTTTAAAGGCAGGATTATCCGGAAGTGCAAAATTCAGTTTGTAATTTTTGACAAGACTATCGGAAGGATTCTGCGCAAATGTTAGCAAAGGAAACATTAATAATACGATGATAATTGTTTTCATTTTAAATCAGTTTTACCAATGTCATAAATTTTTTATGCTGTTTTGTAATTTTATCAGCAATCACTGCTTCGTCTATCATATTCCCGTTCTGAAATATCTGTAAACGAATTGTAAATTTCTTTTCTTCAACAGGATCATTTTCAGCAGGAACCACTGTGGTATTCAACATGATAACTCTGTTAACATTCATGTCTGCGGAATTGGGAAGAACACGCCAATCGTCATGATCGTAGACGTTTGTTCCCGAATATCTGAAAATTACATTATTGCTGTTTTTCTCGAAAACATCCAAATGATATCCCGCTCCTACTAAACCTGTAGTTTTTACATTTACACTCACATTTCCATTTACTGGATTGATGTTAATTTCTTTTTTCATGATTATTATATTTATATTGTTTATTTATTTACATTATTTGGTGATGGAGCTAAAAGTCCTGCTAAAGCACCAATTGCTCCGGATGAAATGGCAGTGAAAATAGTAATGAGTTGCTGATCGAAGGTAACCTTACTCATTGTTATAATCACCAGTCCGATTATAATCGAAAGGATTGCCAAACCAAGTGCCAGTACAATAATTCTGTAAATCCATGGATCTGTTTCTTTAGGATTTGTAATTACAAAATTTTCAGCTGCGCGTACAGGATCTTCTTTAAATTCCTGTTGAAGTGTCGGGTTGTTATTTAATGCCGTTTTGAAATCATCAAACGTATTGTCAATTGTAGTTTTCATAGTTATCAGTTTTGTAGTTCAAAGTTCACTCTAAAAAAGCTTCCAGTCAATTACACAAACGGGTGATTCTAATAACAAAGCAGCACCATTAAAAATGATGCTGCTTTATTTAAAAAAATTTGAGATTAATTATAAATCTATTCTAAAGAATAAATGGGTTCCATTTTCTACTAATATCTCACATCTCCCATTTTGTTCCTGCATTCTATGTTTCATATTTCGAAGCCCATTCCCTTCCTTTTTCCCCTGAATAATACCTATTCCGTTATCAGAGATTTTCATTATAAAATTTTTATTTTCCTGAATAAACGAAAGTTTTAGTTGATTGGATTGACTATGTTTATAAGCATTATTCAGTGATTCTTTTAAACATAAAAAAAGATTTCGTCTTTGGTCTGTAGAAATTGATGTTCCAGCATTAAAATTTCCGACTTCAATAGTAAGCTGAATTGATGTCTTTTTCAGAAAATTCTGAGCGTATATTTTGGAGTAATCTATAAAACTTCCCAAAGTATCATTTCCTGAATTCAGGCTCCAAATCATTTCCCTCATAGAAAAATTCATCTCCTCGGAAGTTTTCAGTAGGTCATCAATATCATTTTTCAGTTCACCATCTTCTGCTTTTTGTTTTAAAAATTCAGCCTGAAGTTTTAATGCAGAAATTCCCGCTCCGAGATCGTCATGCATATCATGGGAAATTCGTTCGCGCTCTTTTTCTATTGATTTTTGTTTTTCGAGTTCTTTTTGAAGGAGTTGGTTTTGGTATTCGGATTCTTTGAGTTGCTTTTCTTTTAGGTACAGCAGCTGTTTGCGGTTATAGGTAATCACCACAAAAATAATGAATGCTACAAACAGCATCATAACAATTATTGCTATGATATATACAATTTTTATTTGAAATGGAAGTTCTCTCATCTCTTACACAATAAACCTTTAAAAAAAACTACATAAGAAATTATCGTAATAATCTGAAAAGTTATTTTTAACATATATGAAAATTCTAAATCAGTCTTAACAAAAAAATACATTGGAAGCATTCTAAAAATATAGAAAACTGACCAAAGTAGTAATGCACTGCTTATCCAGAAAAAACATAAATATAAAATATTATCCTCTCTACTTTCTTCAGAAATTTTTTTATAAAACCAAAACAATGAAATAAAAATTAAAAAAGCGCTGTATAAAAACCCTGTAGCAATTGAATAGTGCGTTTTAGAAAAAAACATAAACAATCCTCCAACTATAATTGAAATAATAGAAGTTATTCTAATAGCACTGTTGTTATAAATCTCTTTAAAATAAATATATCCGAAATAACCAATGCAAAACAGATCTAGGTAATTGTAGATTCTTGAAGTGATAAAACTAACTTTAAAACTAACTAGCATCTCAATTATAACTGTTATACCGAAATACAACCAAAAAAATTGTTTCCACAACACTTTATAGGCTATGGAAACAATTAAATTTATAAATATTATTATGTAATATAAAATATCTAAAAAACTCATCTAACAAGTTGAATTATCTGGTGGTGGGCAAAGACCATTTCTGTCAAAAACTCCAGTTTCACTAATTGGCGTAAAATCTCTACCATTTCGTTCTTCTAATATCATGATACATGTGAATCTATTTTTATATGATAAAGTTTGATCTAAAATATCTCTCATATGTATAGCAGGATAAAAGGAAATAACAATATTAGCTGATGGCTTTTGTGCCTGTTGTTTTAATAATTCATTATAAACGATATTTCCTAAAACAAAACGTTTTGTATTACTTGCTGACTCATCATTTCGCTTTTCCTTAATATATTCATCCAATACTGACTTTAATCCTTCATCATAAACAGATTTATAGTTCAAAAAATCTTCTTCTGTAATTTCTATTTTTGACTCACAGTTACTGATAATATAGTAATTCTCACCGATGGTATTCTGAGCCATAAAAAGTAAGCCCTCATTATTCTCACCAAAGAATATTTTTACATCTTCATTATCTACGAAAAGCTCATCGGCTATCGTTTTTGTTATTGATATATGTTTCTCATATTTATCCGAAACTGTTGAATAAAATTCCTGAATCATTTGAAAAGCATTTTCAGGAGGCATTCTGCTCGTTACCGGATCATCCCAATTTCCTTTTTCCCCCCCTCTGATCTCGTATATATCAAAATCCACTCCTCTGTCTTTTAACTGTTCATAAACTTTCATTTTCCCCCAATCAATATCATTTTTATTGGTGATTCGGTTATTCTCATTCCATTCGTTTATATCAACGATTGGGTTTAATACATCTTGATTTTTGTCCATGATTTCTAGTTTTTAAAATGGTTAAATTTATTAATAGCCTCCACTTTATTGTTTACGTGAAGCTTTCTGTATATATTTCCGACATGTTTTTTTACGGTATCAATGCTTACAAATATTTTATCTGCAATCTCTTTGTATAAAAGTCCCTGAGACAAAAGTTCTACGATTTCAGTTTCGCGTTTTGTAAGCTCTTCAAAGTCTTTCACTTCAATTGATTTCCTTTCAAAATGAGTTAAAACTCTTCTGGCAATTGAAAAACTCATCGGGGCACCACCGTTGTATACATCTCTTATTGAAGAAAGAATCTTATCCATGCTTTCTCCTTTGATGAGATAACCCATTGCTCCGGCTTTTAGAGAATTGAAAATCATTTCGTCATTCTCAAAGCTTGTACACATGATGAATTGAGTTGTGGGCATATCTTTTTTCAACTTTCCGATAATGTCAATTCCTAGCATATCCTGAAGTTGGATATCCATCATGACTACATCGGGAGAAAGATCAGATAAATTTTTGAGAGCAGCATTTCCGTCAAAAAACTGAGCGATCACCTTCATATCTGTTTGGTAATCGATCACTTTCTTCAACGCATTGTTGTAGTTTTTTTCGTCTTCTACTATGGCTATGGAAATGCTCATGTTTATTGATTTCTTTAAGACAAATTTCAACAGAAAACAAAGCAGAAACAATTACACTTTTGTGTAATTTTAAATTTTGAGTTTAACAGTTATTGGTTTGTTTTTTGTTTTTCTTAAATTTAATGAAAATTCTATATATAGAAGATTAATTTCAAATTAATAATTTCAAAAATAAACTTAATGAAAAAAGAAATTCTCATCGCTGCGTCTTTTGTCGCTTTATCTTTAATAAGCTGCAAAAATGAGAGCGGAAATAAAGGCATTCTAAAAGGTGATTCTTCGGAGCAGATCATTCTTGCCGACAACGGAAAAGTAGATTCTACGATCGGATACAATGTAGATGTAAACGGTAAAAAGACCATCAAAACAGATTATGTTTATAAAGCTACTGACGGAGCATTAGTAAAAGTTGTTTACAATTACGATCCGAAAGAGAGTAATGTTTCTATTACCAGTAATAAAAAAACATTTATTCTGGATAAAGTAAAATCAACCGGAACTGAAACTACTTATGAAAAAGCAGAGATGAAAGCAACAGTAAAAGGAGACAGCCTGATTCTTCATCAAGGTGACAACATTATAGAATTGGTAAAAACCAAAATATAAAACACAAAAAAACCGCTCAGAAATCTGAGCGGTTTTTTTATATATCTGAATGAATATTATTCACCAGCTTTTTCTTCAGTAGAATCAGTTGCTTCTGCCTTAGGCTCTTCAACTTTTTCTTCTACTACTGCAGGAGCTTCAACAGCTACTTTTGCAGTAGAAGCAGATCTTCTACTTCTTCTTGTCGTCTTTTTCTCCTCAGCATTAGGATTATAAAGCTCATTGAAGTCAACTAACTCAATAAGAGCAGTATCTGCAGCATCACCAGGTCTGAAACCAGTCTTGATGATTCTCGTGTAACCACCGTTTCTTTCAGCGATTTTAGGAGCTACAGTTCTGAATAATTCAGTAACCGCTTCTTTACTTTGAAGATATGAAAAAACAATTCTTCTGTTGTGTGTAGTATCTTCTTTTGCTTTTGTTAATAGAGGCTCAACATATACTCTTAAAGCTTTAGCTTTAGCTACAGTAGTGTTGATTCTTTTATGCTCAATCAGAGAACAAGCCATATTAGAAAGTAACGCGCTTCTGTGAGAAGCTGTTCTTCCTAAGTGATTGAATTTTTTACCGTGTCTCATTATTATTTAATTATCAGCGTCTAATTTATATTTTGCAACGTCGAAACCGAAGTTAAGACCTTTTGAATGCACTAATTCTTCTAGTTCTGTCAAAGATTTTTTACCAAAATTTCTGAATTTCATCAAATCAGACTTACTGTAAGAAACCAATTCTCCCAATGTTTCAACTTCAGCCGCTTTCAGACAGTTCAGGGCTCTTACAGAAAGATCCATATCTGCTAATTTAGACTTAAGAAGTTGTCTTGTGTGAAGAGTTTCCTCATCGTATTGGATAGATGCCTTTACAGCTTCAGTTTCTAGAGTGATTCTCTCATCAGAGAACAACATGAAGTGATAAATCAATATCTTAGAAGCTTCTGTTAAAGCATTCTGAGGGCTTATAGAACCGTCAGTTTCAATATCTAATACTAATTTTTCGTAGTCTGTTTTTTGCTCTACACGATAATTTTCAATGCTGTACTGCACTTTCTTGATTGGCGTAAAAATAGAGTCGATAGCAATAGTACCTACAGGTGCATTGTTTGACTTGTTAAGATCAGAAGGTACATACCCTCTTCCTTTTTCTATATTAAACGTGATTTCGAAAGTTACATCTGAGTTTAAGTTACAGATCAACAATTCTGGATTAAGAATCTCAAAACCGTTGATTGATTTACCTAAATCACCAGCAGTAATTACAGTTTGACCGGAAACTTTAGCAACAACCTGTTCGTTAGTCTGGTTTTCTGCTGTAGCTTTTAATCTTACCTGCTTAAGGTTAAGAATAATTTCGGTAACGTCTTCTATTACTCCTGGAATCGTTGAAAATTCGTGCTCTACACCTTCTATTTTGATAGATGAAATAGCGTATCCTTCCAGAGAAGAAAGCAACACTCTTCTCAAAGCATTACCGATTGTAAGCCCGAAACCTGGTTCTAGAGGTCTGAATTCGAATTGACCTTTAAATTCATCAGAGTTAAGTAGAATTACTTTATCGGGTTTTATGAATTGTAAAATTGCCATATTATTGGGTTGAGCAAAAATTTGATTAAAAAATTATTTAGAGTAAAGTTCGACGATAAGCTGTTCCTTGATGTCTTCCGGGATTTGGATTCTCTCAGGAGCAGATACGAAAGTACCTTGCTTTTTCTCATCGTTGAATTGTAACCACTCGTAGTTTGCTTTAGAAGCTAAAGAATCAGTAATTACTTCAAGAGATTTTGATTTCTCTCTTACAGCGATTACATCACCTGCTTTTACCAAATAAGAAGGGATGTTAAGGATCTCACCATTCACTGTGATGTGTCTGTGAGAAGTCAACTGTCTTGCACCAGCTCTGGTTTTAGCAAAACCTAATCTGTATACAACGTTATCCAATCTTGATTCGCAAAGCTGTAATAAAACTTCACCTGTTACACCTTTACTTCTGTGTGCTTTTTCAAATAAGTTAGCAAACTGTCTTTCTAAAATACCGTAAGTATATTTAGCTTTTTGTTTTTCAGCTAGCTGAACTGCGTATTCTGATTTTTTAGCACCTCTTCTTTTGTTAGGACCGTGTTGTCCTGGCGGTTGGTTTTTTCTTTTCTCGAAGTTTTTATCATCTCCGTAGATTGCAGCGCCAAACTTTCTAGCAATCTTAGTTTTAGGTCCAATATATCTTGCCATAATGGGTAAATTCTAAAAATTAAACTCTTCTTCTTTTTGGTGGTCTACATCCATTGTGCGGCATAGGAGTAACGTCAATAATTTCGCTCACCTCGATACCTGAATTGTGAATAGTTCTGATAGCAGATTCTCTACCTGCACCCGGACCTTTCACATACACCTTTACTCTTCTTAAACCAGCTTCGTGAGCTACGTTAGAGCAATTCTCAGCTGCCATTTGAGCAGCAAAAGGAGTGTTCTTTTTAGAACCTCTGAACCCCATTTTACCGGCAGATGCCCAAGAGATAACTTCTCCGTTTTTATTTGTTAAAGAAATGATGATATTATTGAAAGAAGCCTGAATATGCGCTTCACCAATAGCTTCAACTTTTACTTTTCTTTTTTTAACTACTTTACTTTGTTTTGCCATAATTCCTAACGATTATTTACTTGCTTTTTTCTTGTTAGCAACTGTTTTTCTCTTTCCTTTACGGGTTCTCGAGTTGTTTTTCGTTCTCTGGCCTCTTAAAGGTAGTCCTAGTCTGTGACGTATTCCTCGTTGGCATCCTATGTCCATTAATCGCTTAATGTTCAATTGCACTTCAGATCTAAGCTCACCTTCTACTTTAATGTTTTCAGTGATGTAATTTCTGATTGCAGCCAATTCATCGTCATTCCATTCGTTGACTTTCTTGTCTTCGCTGATACCGGCGTTCTTAAGGATTTCTGAAGATGTGCTTCTTCCAATTCCGTAGATGTAAGTTAAACCGATAACACCTCTTTTGTTTTTTGGTAAATCAATACCTGAAATTCTCGCCATAATTTAGCCTTGTCTTTGTTTAAATTTTGGGTTCTTCTTGTTGATTACAAACAGAACGCCTTTTCTGCGAACGATTTTGCAATCAGCACTTCTTTTTTTAATTGATGCTCTAACTTTCATTTGAAATATTTATTTTTTTTCTATAATCAAACATAATCTTCCGATTACATTTAAAATATATTTATTTTTTAACAATAGCCAAATGGAGATCAGAAGATTCCATTTGGCGGTTGTTTAATATCTAAATGTAATTCTCCCTTTTGTTAAATCGTAAGGAGACATTTCTAGTTTTACCTTATCACCAGGTAAAAGTTTAATATAATGCATTCTCATTTTACCAGAAATATGAGCGATAAGTATATGCCCATTTTCTAGCTCTACACGGAACTGGGCGTTCGAAAGTGCTTCCGTAATAACGCCATCCTGTTCAATATGTTTTTGTTTTGCCATAAATTAATATCCAGTCGATCTTGATAGTTTAGACTGCATTAAGCCATCATAATGATGATTCAGCAGATAAGTGTTAATCTGTTGAACAGTATCTAATACCACCCCAACCATAATTAGCAACGAAGTTCCCCCAAAAAATAAGGCAAACGCATCTGTCTGAACAAGACTTCCATGCACTATTGCCGGAAGGACTGCAAAGATAGATAAAAATATTGCACCCGGCAAGGTAATTTTTGATAAAATGTCATCTAAATAATCAGCTGTCTCTTTACCTGGTCTTACCTTCGGTACCAAACCTCCGTTTCTCTTTAAATCATCAGCCATTTGGTTCACCGGAATTGTAATTGCGGTATAGAAAAATGAAAAGATAATAATTAATAGTGCGAACAATACATTGTACTGCCAGCTAAAAACATTCTTGAAACCTGCAAGAAAAGTATTAGACTCATCAAATTTTGTCAATAAACCAGGTACGAACATTAATGCCTGAGCAAAAATGATCGGCATAACCCCAGCCGCATTTACTTTTAATGGAATCCACTGTCTTGCTCCCTGCATAAGATTTTTGTTTACACCTCCTCTTGCCTGAGCTCTGCTTACATACTGAATAGGGATTTTTCTTACCGCAACAGATAATACTACTGCTAAAAGAACAACCAGCATCCAGAATATTACTTCAATCAATATCATGATTGATCCTAATCCTCCTTTTCCGTTCTGTACTGCGATTTCCTGTACAAATGCTTCCGGTAATCTAGATAAAATACCTACCATAATAAGGATAGAAATACCATTTCCAATACCTTTATCGGTAATTTTTTCACCTAACCACATTGCAAATACAGAACCTGCAACCAAGATTACAATACTTGGCAACCAGAACATGATAGAGTTCGGATCTACAAAATATGCAGACTGGAACTGAGCATACGGTAAGAATAACTGAGTAATAGAAGTTAAATAAGAAGGTGCCTGTACAAGACAAACCCCAATCGTTAACCATCTAGTAATCTGATTCAATGTATTTCTACCCGATTCTCCGTCTTTTTGAAGTTTCTGAAGATAAGGAATAGCCATCCCCATCAACTGAACAATAATAGAAGCAGAAATGTAAGGCATGATACCTAACGCCATCACGGAAGCGTGGCTGAAAGCCCCACCCGTAAACGACGAAAGCAAGCCAAGGAGACCTGCTCCTTGCTTGTTACCGCCTTGATTTTTATAATGCTCTAAGAGATCTCCTACTTCTGCAAGATTAATCGCAGGTAAAGAGATGAAAGATGCGAATCTATACACAAGGATAATACCTAAAGTGAAGAGAATTTTATCTCTTAATTCTTTAAGGCTCCAAATATTCTTAAGGGTTTGTATAAATTCTTTCATTAGTAATATTATAAGGTAATTGCTTTTCCACCTACTTTAGAGATAAGCTCTTCAGCAGATTTAGTGAACTTGTCAGCAGAAATTGAAACCGCAGATTTCAATTCTCCTCTACCCATAATTTTCACTATTTCGTTCTTAGTAGCCAAACCGTTTTGTACCAAAACTTCTTTTGTAATATCTCCTGTTAAAGATTTAGTATCAATTAAGTTTTGAATATCATCCAGGTTGATTGCTCTATACTCTTTTCTGTTTACGTTTTTGAAACCGAATTTAGGTAATCTTCTTTGTAAAGGCATCTGTCCACCTTCGAAACCTATTTTCTGAGAATAACCAGCTCTTGCTTTCTGACCTTTGTGACCTTTGGTAGATGTACCACCTCTTCCACTACCTTGTCCTCTACCAATTCTTTTTGAACTAAAAGTAGATCCTGCAGCAGGTCTTATGTTGTTTAAATTCATTTTAAAATTATTTTAAAAATTATTTTTGAACTTCAAGTAAGTGACTAACTGCAGCTATCATTCCTAAAATAGAAGGAGTAGCTTCGTGCTCTACAACTTGGTGAAGTTTCTTAAATCCTAATGCTTCAAGCGTTCTCTTTTGGGTTTTTGTTCTACCAATAGCGCTTCTTACTTGTTTTACTTTAATTGTTGCCATTGTATATTTATTAACCGTTAAACACTTTACTTAGAGAAACTCCTCTCATTCTTGCAATTTCTTCTGGTCTTCTGATGTCTAACAATGCTTTGAAAGTTGCCTTTACCACATTGTGAGGGTTTGAAGATCCTTTAGATTTTGAAAGGATGTCATGAATACCAGCAGACTCTAATACCGCTCTTACCGCACCACCGGCGATAAGACCTGTACCGTGAGAAGCAGGTCTCAAGAAGATATCTGCACCACCGTATCTTGCAGTAGTCTGGTGAGGAATTGTATGGTTCATTACAGGAACTTTTACAAGATTTTTCTTAGCATCTTCTACTGCTTTAGCAATAGCAGAAGCTACCTCTTTAGATTTTCCTAAGCCAAAACCGATAGTACCATTCTCGTCTCCTACAACAACAATTGCAGAAAATCCGAAAGCTCTACCCCCTTTAGTTACTTTTGTTACCCTGTTTACGGATACGAGACGATCTTTTAATTCTAATCCTCCCGGTTTTACTCTTTCTATATTATCTAGTCCTAACATATTTTCCGAAATTTAATGATTAGAATTTAAGTCCTCCTTCTCTCGCACCATCAGCCAGAGCCTTAACTCTACCGTGATATACGAAACCGTTTCTATCAAATACAATAGCTTCAATTCCAGCAGCAATAGCTTTAGCAGCAATAGCTTTACCTACAGCAGCAGAAATTTCACTTTTAGTACCTTTAGCATCTACACCTTTTTCTCTCGAAGAAGCTGAAGCCAAAGTTTTACCATCTTTATCGTCTATTAACTGAGCGTAAATTTCCTTATTACTCTTGTATACAGATAATCTTGGCAATTCAGAAGATCCAGAGATTTTCCCTCTTACTCTTCTTTTTATTCTTATTCTTTTTTCTAATTTACTTAGTGCCATTTTCTTAAAATTTATTAAGCAGATTTACCAGCTTTACGTCTAACATTTTCTCCTACGAATCTTACACCTTTTCCTTTGTATGGCTCAGGCTTTCTGAATGAACGGATTTTTGCCGCTACCATTCCAAGAAGTTGCTTGTCAAAAGACGTTAAAGTAATAATTGGGTTTTTACCTTTCTCAGTCAATGTATCGATTACTACTTCTTTTGGAAGTTCTAATACGATACCGTGAGAGAATCCTAAAGCTAACTCAAGTTTTTGACCTGAGTGAGAAGCTCTGTATCCTACTCCCACTAATTCCAACTTCTTAGTGAAACCTTCAGCGGTTCCAATAATCATGTTGTTGATCAACGCTCGGTACAAACCGTGAAGCGCTCTGTGTTGTTTAGAATCAGATGGTCTGCTGAATGTAAGCACTCCATCTTCTTGTTCTAAAGTAATTCCTTCTGTAAGCTCCTGAGTAAGTTCTCCTTTAGGACCTTTTACAGTTACAACGCCATCTTTTTCAGTGACAGTAACTCCAGCTGGAATTGTTATAATTGCTTTACCAATTCTTGACATTTTCCTTTGATTAAAAATTAATAAACATAGCAGATTACTTCACCGCCTACTTTTTCTTCTCTAGCTTTCTTATCTGTCATTACTCCTCTAGAAGTTGAGATAATTGCTACACCCAAACCGTTCAGTACTCTTGGAAGTTCCGCAGAACCTTTGTACTGTCTTAGACCTGGTCTTGAAGCTCTCTGGATAGATTTGATTGCAGGCTTGTTTGTTTGCTTGTCGTACTTAAGAGCGATTTTGATCGTCCCTTGAACAGCGCTATCTTCAAACTTATAGTTTAAGATATACCCTTGATCAAATAAGATTTTCGTAAGCTCCTTTTTGATTTTCGATGCAGGAATTTCCACCACTTTGTGGCCTGCGCTTTGTGCGTTCCTTACTCTTGTTAGGAAATCTGAAATTGGATCTGTTACCATTTTTCTATTTTAAATTATTGGTTAAAGACAACCAGTATTGAAAAGACTTGAAGATTAAAATATCAGACTTCAGAAAACTTCGGTCTGATATTTATTTCTTTAGTATCTCAACAACTTAATTGCCTCGATTAATTAGTAATTATTACCAACTAGCTTTTTTCACTCCAGGGATAAGACCATTGTTGGCCATTTCTCTGAAAGTTACTCTTGAAAGACCGAAGGTTCTCATGTAACCTCTTGGTCTGCCTGTCAATTTACATCTGTTGTGTAATCTTACAGGTGAAGCGTTTTTTGGTAATTTTTGAAGTCCTTCGTAATCACCAGCTTCTTTAAGAGCTTTTCTTTTTTCAGCGTATTTAGCTACAGTAGCTTCTCTTTTGCGCTCACGCGCTTTCATTGATTCTTTAGCCATTTCTTAGTTCTTTTTGAAAGGTAAACCGAAGTGAGTTAATAATGCTTTAGCTTCTTTATCTGTTTTCGCAGTTGTAACGAAAGTAATATCCATCCCCTGGATTTTCTTTACTTTGTCGATTACGATTTCAGGGAAGATAATTTGCTCAGTAATACCTAAGTTATAGTTACCTCTACCATCGAAACCATCAGCTTTGATACCAGAAAAATCTCTAATACGTGGTAAAGCAGAAGAAGTCAATCTGTCTAAGAATTCGTACATTTTGCTAGCTCTAAGAGTTACCTTAGCACCCACAGGCATACCTTTTCTTAATTTAAATGCAGCTTCATCCTTTTTTGAAATAGTACCTACGGCTTTTTGCCCGGTAATATTTGTAAGTTCTTCAACAGCATAATCAATGATTTTTTTATCAGCAGTAGCGTCACCTAAACCTTGAGATAAAATAATTTTCTCAAGTCTTGGTACCTGCATCACTGATTTATATCCGAATTCTTCCATCATTGCAGGAACAATTGTTTCATGATATGCTTTTTTGGGTCTTGCTATATATTCCATTTGTTATTTAAAATTATAAAGTTTCACCCGTTTTTTTGTCGATTCTTACTTTCTTATCTCCGTCGATTTTGTAACCGATTTTGATAGCTTTTCCGTCTTTATTAACTAAAGCTACGTTTGAGATATGAATAGAAGCTTCCTTTTCTGTAATTCCTCCTTGAGGATTTGAAGCTGAAGGCTTAACGTGTTTTTTAACGATGTTAAGTCCTGCAACGATTACTCTAGGGTCTTTTCCTTCTTTTTTGATCACTTCAATAACTTCACCAGTTTTACCTTTGATATCTTTTTTACCAGTGGTAATGATTACGTTATCTCCTCTTTTTATTTTTAACTTTGACATTTTTTTAAAATTTTAAATATTAAAGTACTTCAGGAGCTAATGAAATGATTTTCATATATTCTTTGTCTCTCAACTCACGAGCAACGGGTCCGAAAACACGTGTTCCTCTCATCTCTCCTCCAGCGTTTAGTAAAACACAAGCATTGTCTTCGAATTTGATGTAAGATCCATCTTTTCTTCTAACTGCTTTTTTTGTTCTTACTACTACCGCTTTTGATACTTGACCTTTCTTAGCGTTTCCTGATGGTGTAGAATCTTTAATTGTAACTACGATTTTATCACCAACTGAAGCATATCTTCTTCTGGTACCTCCCAGAACTCTGATCACTAGTACTTCTTTAGCACCTGTGTTATCAGCAACTTTTAATCTTGATTCTGTTTGTAACATTACTTAGCTTTTTCAATGATTCTTACTAATCTCCATCTTTTACTCTTGCTCATAGGTCTAGTTTCTTGAATAAGAACTGTATCTCCTTCTGTGCATTCGTTGTTCTCGTCGTGTGCGGTATATTTTTTCGTCTTCAAAACGAATTTACCGTACATCGGGTGCTTTACTCTTGTAGTTTCACTAACAACAATAGTTTTTTCCATTTTATTGCTGGAAACCACTCCGATTCTTTCTTTTCTTAAATTTCTATCCATTGTAAAAAGGATTATTGTTTGTTAGTTAACTCAGTATTTAGTCTTGCGATTGTCTTTCTCAAATCTCTGATTTGAATTGGATTTTCAAGTGGACTGATTTTGTGAGCCAATTTCATTTTTGTGAATTCAGCTTTAGCCTCAGCCAATTTTGCTTGAATATCTTCAGTGCTTAGATTTTTAATTTCAGCTTGTTTCATTGTATTCAGAGATTAAAGAGGTTTAACAAAATCGTTTGCAACTACAAATTTGGTCACTACCGGTAATTTTTGTGCAGCAAGTCTTAAAGCTTCCTTAGCGATTTCGTAAGGTACACCTCCAACTTCGAACATAATTTTACCTGGTTTTACTACAGCTACCCAATATTCTACAGCACCCTTACCTTTACCCATCCTTACTTCAGCTGGTTTTTTGGTAATAGGCTTATCCGGGAATATTTTGATCCATAGTTGACCTTCTCTTTTCATATATCTTGTCGCAGCGATACGAGCAGCTTCGATCTGTCTAGCAGTGATCCAAGCACCTTCTGTAGCTTTGATTCCGAAAGTTCCGTAAGCAAGTTGATTACCTCTTTGAGCAATCCCCTTCATTTTCATCTTATGAACTCTACGGAATTTGGTTCTTTTTGGTTGTAACATAATTTCTTAAATTTTAGATTTTAGAATTTAGATTTTAAAAAAGTAACGGTCATTTAAAAACTATCCTCTAAAATTTTATTAATTATTTTTTTTATCTCTAGAAGGTCTTCTGTTATCTCTGTCTCCGCCTCCTCTGTTTCCGCCATTTGAAGGACCACCTTTCTTCTGTTGTCCTACTAATGGAGAAAGATCTCTTCTTCCGTAAACTTCACCTTTCATGATCCAAACTTTAACTCCTAACTTACCGTACTGAGTTAATGCCTCACCGATATGATAATCGATATCTGCTCTGAAAGTTGACAATGGAATTCTTCCGTCTTTGAAAGACTCAGATCTTGCCATTTCAGCACCGTTCAATCTACCAGAGATTTGAACTTTGATCCCTTCAGCACCCATTCTCATTGTAGAAGCGATAGCCATCTTTACAGCTCTTCTGTAAGAGATTCTGTTTTCGATCTGCTTAGCAATACTGTCTGCAACTAATACTGCATCAAGCTCAGGTCTTTTGATTTCGAAAATATTGATTTGAATATCCTTTTTTGTAAGTTTCTTCAATTCTTCTTTTAACTTGTCAACTTCCTGACCTCCTTTACCGATGATTAATCCCGGTCTAGCAGTAGTGATTGTTACTGTTACTAATTTTAGGGTTCTTTCAATATAAATTTTTGAAATTCCACCTTTAGATAATCTTGCTTCAAGGTATCTTCTGATTTTGTAGTCTTCCGCGATTCTGTCTCCATAATCGTTTCCGCCAAACCAGTTAGAATCCCATCCTCTGATGATACCTAATCTGTTACCAATTGGATTTGTCTTCTGTCCCATACCTTGAATTAATTTTCTTTTGTACCTAAGATTAGTGTAATGTGGTTTGATCTTTTTCTGATTCTGTACCCTCTACCTTGTGGAGCTGGTCTCAGTCTCTTCAATTGTCTTGCACTGTCTACAAAAATTTCTTTAACGATAAGATTAGCTTCTTCGATATCAGCACCTTCGTTCTTTGATTGCCAGTTGGCCATCGCAGAAAGTAGTACTTTCTCTAATTTGTTTGAAGCGTCTTTCTTTGAATATTTTAGGATGCTTAAAGCTTTGTCAACTTCTACCCCTCTGATGATATCAGCAACTAATCTCATCTTTCTTGGAGATGAAGGGCAATCGTTATGTAATGCTTTTACTACATCTTGATTTGTTAATTTACGTGCTAATGCACTTTCTCTTTTTCTTGATCCCATGATTATCTACTTCCTTTGTTTTTGTTACCACCATGACCTCTGAAAGATCTTGTTGGAGAAAATTCGCCTAGCTTGTGACCAACCATGTTTTCTGTAACATAAACAGGGATAAAAGATTTCCCGTTGTGTACTGCAATAGTTTGTCCTACGAAGTCCGGAGAGATCATTGATGCTCTAGACCAAGTTTTAATAACTGTCTTCTTACCAGACTCGATGTTTGTCTGAACCTTCTTATCTAAAGTATGATGAATGAATGGTCCTTTTTTAAGTGATCTTGCCATAATTATTTACGTTTAGATATGATATGACGGTTAGACGCTTTATTTTTCTTTCTGGTTTTGTAACCTTTAGCCGGCATTCCGTTTCTAGATCTTGGGTGACCTCCAGATGAACGACCTTCACCACCTCCCATTGGGTGATCTACAGGGTTCATTACTACCGGTCTAGTTCTAGGTCTTCTACCTAACCATCTGCTTCTACCAGCCTTACCTGATACAGTTAACTGATGATCAGAGTTGGAAACAGATCCAATCATTGCATAACACTCAGTAAGGATCATTCTAGATTCTCCTGAAGGCAATTTGATGATTGCATATTTCCCGTCTCTTGAAGTCAATTGAGCTGATGAACCAGCACTTCTTGCTAAGATTGCACCTTGACCAGGCTTCATTTCGATACAAGAAATTACAGTTCCCAAAGGAATGTTTTTCAATTTCATCGCATTACCTACATTAGGCTCTACGCTTTCACCAGAAATGATTTTTTGGTCAACTTTGATCCCGTTTGGAGCGATGATATATCTCTTTTCTCCGTCTGCATATTCAACTAAAGCGATGAAAGCAGTTCTGTTTGGATCATACTCTACAGTTTTTACCGTTGCTTCAACATCATGCTTGTTTCTTTTGAAGTCGATAATTCTGTATTTCTTTTTGTGTCCACCTCCGGTGTAACGCATGGTCATTTTACCAGTTTGGTTACGTCCACCTGACTTACTAATACCAACGGTTAGAGATTTCTCTGGTTTGTTGGTAGTAATTTCCTCAAAATTGTTTACAATTCTGAATCTCTGTCCTGGGGTGATAGGTTTTAATTTTCTAACAGACATTACTATTATTTATAATTAATAATTAATTTACAGCAAAAATGTCGATTACTTCTCCTTCAGCAAGAGTGATAATCGCCTTTTTCAATTTGTTTGTCTTCCCTACTTGAAGACCCTTTTTCGTGTATTTCGAAGAAACTTTAGGAGCATAAATCATGGTTCTAACGTCTGCTACTTTTACACCATAAGCTTGCTCTATTGCATTTTTAATCTGGATTTTATTCGCCTTAGGTTGTACTAAGAAAGAATAAGCACCTCTTAAATCTGTAAGATAGTTTGCTTTTTCTGAAATAACTGGTTTAATAATTAGTGACATGATTTATTTCTTTAAATTTTCCTGGAATTTTTCAACTGCACCTTCTAAGAAAACGATCTCACCTGCATTGATTAAGTCATAAGAAGAAATTTCGTTGAATTTCATTACTTTAGTCTTAGGTAAGTTTCTTGAAGATAAATACACATTCTTGTTAGTATCAGGAAGAATGAATAAAGACTTCTTATCATTCAATGCCAATGCATTCAAGATAGTGACGAAATCTTTAGTTTTAGGAGCAGCAATGCTCAAACCTTCCACGATTCTAATACTGTTGTCTTTCATTTTCTGAGAAAGAACAGATTTTTTAGCTAATCTCTTAAGAGCTTTGTTCAATTTGAATCTGTAGTCTCTTGGCTTAGGACCGAATACTCTACCTCCACCTCTAAATGTTGGAGATTTAATATCACCGTATCTAGCAGAACCAGATCCTTTTTGCTTCTTAAGTTTTTTAGTAGAAGCAGTAATTTCGCTTCTTTCTTTTGATTTATGAGTACCTTGACGCTGAGCAGCAAGATATTGTTTTACTTCTAAGTAAACCGCGTGCTTATTTGGCTCAATTCCGAATACTGTTTCGTCTAGAGTTACTTTTTTTCCGGTTTCTTTTCCTGATGTATTTAATACTACTAGTTCCATTTTCTGATAATTACATAAGAATTTTTAGCTCCCGGAACAGCACCTTTTACTACTAAAAGATTTTGTTCTTGATCCACTTTTAATACTTGAAGGTTTTGTACAGTTACCTGCTTACCTCCCATTCTACCTGCCATTCTCATTCCTTTGAATACTCTCGAAGGATCTGATCCCGCACCGATTGAACCTGGAGCTCTTAATCTGTTGTGCTGACCGTGAGTAGCTTGCATTACACCTCCAAAGCCGTGTCTTTTAACAACACCCTGGAAACCTTTACCTTTTGAAGTTCCTGTTACGTCAACATATTCACCTTCAGCGAATAAGTTTACTTTTACTTCATCTCCTACGCTTACAGTATCAACGAATTCTCTGTAGAATTCTACCAACTTAGCTTTAGGAGCAGAACCAGCCTTTTTAAAATGGCCAGCTAACGCTTTACCAACGTTCTTTTCACTCTTGTCATCGAAACCTAACTGAACAGATTTATACCCGTCCTTTTCAATGGTTCTGACCTGTAAAACCGAGCAAGGACCAGCCTGAATAACGGTACACGGCATATTTTTGCCGTTTTCGTCAAACAGAGAAGTCATCCCGATTTTTTTTCCAATAATACCTGACATTATTTATATAATATGTTATAAAATTTCCTTGGATTCACTTTCATTTTTCGGGTTCTCAAATAATTACCAAGTTTGAATTGGGCATATTCCTCCCCTAAAATGAGTGTGCAAATGTATGAATAAAATTTAATTTGACAAATATATATTGCAAAATATTTTGATTTTTAATGATTTAGAGATTTGCATGAATTTTGAAACGAAATTCTTTTAAATAATTCTTTAATTTTGAGAAAAAAGTAATATGAAAAATATTCTCAGCATAGTAATGCTTTTCACCTGCATGATTTCCTTTGCACAGTCTATACCTTTTACCGGAAAAAGAGATTTTAATATCGAACAGGGCGCCAGCGGATCGGGAACGCCTGCTTATTACTTGGATATTAAGAAAAATGGAAATGTGCATTTTGGCTTCGTACAGATCAATCAGGCAGACCAAAAAGAAACCAAAGAAGAGATCAACGCCGGAAAATACAATCCAAAAGTCATGAAAGTACATTTCAAAACGTACAATGAAACTTTTTATGTGAAATTTGATCAGCAGAAAATCTATCTCACTGATGAAGAAGGAAACATTAAAAAATCTGACGACTGCTGCCCAATTTCTGAAATGGCAGAACTGAACTGTAATTGCGAAAGCATTCTTTATAAATAATGAAAATTTCACAAATCTTTTTTGCTTTCTTTCTGGTTATTGCATGTAGCCAAAAGCAAAATCATCCTTACACGTTTTATTATTGGAAAACGAATCTTGCCTTAGATCAGATCGAGAGAAAAGCATTGGCAGAATCTACCACCCATTTTTTATGCACGAGATTTTTTGACGTTGATAAAGTTAATGGAAAATTTGAACCGGTTGCTGTAATTATAAAAAGTGAAAGCTTCCAAACAGAGAAGGAAATTATTCCGACAGTATTTATCACAAATCGAACTTTTTTTAGAATTAAAAATGAAGAAATAAAATTTCTTGCACAAAACATCTATGATTTAATTCAGAAGAAAGGTAAAGATTATCAACTCACCTCAAGCAAGGAAATTCAGATCGATTGCGACTGGACTGCCGGAACTAAAGATGATTATTTCAAATTTCTACATGAATTAAAGAAAATCTCCGGAAAAGAAATTACCTGCACGCTGCGACTTCATCAAGTGAAAGATAAAAACCTAATGGGAATTCCGCCTGTAAATAAAGTTTATCTGATGTGCTACTCTACTTCTTCGCCTTTAGAAAATTCAGATAAAAATTCGATTTTGGACATTAATATTTTCAAAAGCTACCTTTCTAAATTGGAAGATTATCCTTTAAAAAATATCGAAGTGGCACTTCCTATCTATTCCTGGGGAATTGTAACTAACCACTTAGGAAAACACAAACTGATGAATGCTTTGTCTAAGAAAGATTTGGAAAATCAAAATTTTAAAAGAATTTCAGACAACGAAATTGAAATTCTGAAAGACGGTTTCTATTTTGGAAATTTCCTGAATAAAGGCTTTAAAATAAAATTTGAAGAAATATCTGATGACCAGATCAAAGAAGTGGTACAGTTTTTAGATAAAAAAATAAGCGACTACAACATCATATATTATCAATTAGATAGTAAATTTGTAGGTGATCGAAATTTTCAGAAAACATCATTTTAAAATAAAACACCAAATAAATATGAAAAAGTATATTCTTTCATTAGCAGTAGTGTCACTTTTTTACACAAAATCTGAAGCCTGCGCATGGGCAGATCCAGACTATGATTACTTTAATCTGTTTACTCAAAGCATTATTAAAGACAAATCTTATCTGCCATTTCTTCACAACTACTCATCAAGATTTTATACTGACTTTAAAAGATCTCAGATTCCTGACGAAAATATAGAATCGTGGAGGAAATTTTTCAACAATCAGTTGAGCTATTCCGAGACAGATTTTTTGGTGAATAAACTCCCAATGAACGATCTGAATGATTTAAAAAAAGGAAATTCAAGCAATACTTTACTTAAAAAATTAGGGGCAAATTCTTACCAGAAATACCGTGAAGGAATTGATTATCTGATCGAGGCAAAATATCTTGAGCCTTACATGAAGATCAACTATGTAGAAACTGCAGATTCTTTTTATTACCGGGAAAACGAAAGCGATAAAAATGCGACCAGTTTAGATTATGCAAAAACAATTTCTGCGTTGACTTCTTTATATAATGCTGCGAAAATTCCGGAAATTAAGCAGCGATATGGTTTTCAGCTCGTGCGTTTCAATCACTATACAAGAAATTATGATGCGGCACTTCAGGCTTTCAAAAATTACGTTCAGCCGATTCCATTGAAAGGTGCTGCTTATTATATGGCACTCGATCAGCTTGCCGGTGCACAACGGGGCTTGCAAATGGGAAGCGACGCCAACTGGAATTTTTTCCAGGTTTTCAAAAACAGTAAAAGCAGAAAAGAAGGTGCTTTTGTTTCGATGAAACTTTCAGATACCGCATCATTTAACAATATCCTGAAAAGAGCCGGAACCAATGATGAAAAAAACATGGCTTATTTTCTTTTAGGCTATGAAGATTTCACCAACCCGATTCCGATGATGGAAAAAATGTACGACATTGATCCCAATTCGGAAATCCTGAAAGTAATGGCGGCGAGAAGCATTAACGAGCTTGAGAGAAGTTACCTTCCGACTTACTATTATGAATCTCAAAATTCCGCAAAAACAGGAGATGTGAAAACTTCTGCAAAAGTTGCTGAAACTAAAGAAGCAAAACCGAAAGAATTAAACTTCTGGCAGAAAATCGTGTTATTTTTTAAAAATCTTTTCAGCTCAAAATCTGATAAGACAAAAGACGGAAGTAAAAACGATCAAAGTGATGATGATTTGCTGGAAAACCCAAACAGAATTCCGTTTTACACCAAGAATCAAAGTTATTATTACGACGAAAATCAAAAAGACTTCCTTGATCAGCTTGAAACATTCACTGCGAAAACCAAAGAAAAATCAAATGACGAATATTGGCAAATTGCTGATGCTTATCTTAAGTTTTTAAAGAAAGATTACCAAGCAAGCACCGAAATTTTAGACGAAATAAAAACCAGCAATCCTGAATATCTTGAAGAAATCAAGAGAATGAAAGTTTTGAACGATATTGTTTCGCAGCCAAAAATCACGGCAGAATATGAAGATCATCTGATGAAAGATTATGCAGAGTATTTCGCCGAAAAGAAAATTGAAAAAGACAGCACAAATGATGTCGGCTATGATTACTATGGCTCTGTTCCTTCTACTGATTCTTTTCTGAAAGACGTTTTGGCGAATCGCTATTTTCTGCAGGGTGAAGACGGGAAATCTTTCCTGATGAACAATAAATTGTCTGACCTTCAATATAATCCCAATTCAACCTTGGTGAAAAGTGTGGAAGATTTTTACAGAAAGACAGACAAAACTCAGTTTGAGCAGCAGATCATTGCCAAAAACATGGATGATGTTGGGAATATTGATGCGTTTTTCAATGTCATCTATGGTGACAGAGCGATGAGGCTGGCTGATTTTGATAAAGCTAAATCTTATTATCAGAAAGCACAGAATTTCTCCGGAATTCCTAGAGGAGACTATGAAACATATAATCCGAAAACCGATAAATATGAAAAACTGGTTTATGACGGAACCAATTACGATGGTTTTAAAAATATTCCGAACCTTATATTTGGTCACAATGTCTGGGAAAGCTTCCAAAGTTCTGATGCCGAAAGTATGAGAGCTGAAGACTATTCTGCATTTCCGTTCATTAAACCAACAATGAATAAACTGGAATTGTCCGAAGCGTTGGTTCAGCTTAAAAAAACAGGAAACGGTAAAGATCAGAAAGCTGCCGAAGCCAATCAGCTGATCGGAAATTTATTGTACAACACTTCTGTTTTAGGATATTACCGTGAAGTATTTGTCATGGATGTCGACAACAGCAACGGCGGAAAATATGATTTCTGGAGTACCGATAAGAAAACACCTTATCAGTATTATTACAAAAATTTCACTTCGACTACCTATATCGAGCCAGACAATTTTGATTTAGCTTTAAATTATTATAAAAAAGCTTTATCTATTTCTGGCAACAAAGAACAGAAAGCAAGATTGCTTTTCCAGATGGCAAGTGCCGAACAGGGAAAATATTATCAGTATGAAGCCAAAAACCAGGCAAACATCGATTATTCTGATCCGAAATGGTCTGAGAAAAATGACGCTTATCAAAAGCAGATGAATGACCTGAAAAACCAGAAATACCGAACTTACTTTGCCCAACTGAAATCTCAATATTCAGATACAGAAACTGCGAGAACGCTTTTGGGAAGCTGTAGTTATTTTGATTATTTTATGAAGAGATAGGTTTCATATTATTACGAAATAAAAAAAGGAATCAAATTGATTCCTTTTTTTGTTTCTGCTCTTGTAGCCATTGGTCGTGTTTCTGCCGGAAGGTTTCGTGCTTTCTGTTTTGGTTTCTTTTTGCTGCATCGATGGAGTGTGAAGCATGAATATCTTCATCTTCTTCGGCAAAATCTGCCAGCTTTTCGTAATAACAATGAATTTGATCCAGTTCCTTTTCGGTAAGGTCTTCTATATCAACCATCCGGTTGCTGGCTTTTTCATTGGCAGCAATCAGTTCATTTAATTTAATCTGAATGGCTTTTGAATCTTTATTCTGAGATTTTTGGATAAGGAAAACCATCAGGAAAGTTATGATCGTAGTTCCTGTATTGATCACAAGCTGCCACGTTTCGGAATAATTGAAAACAGGGCCTGAAACTGCCCAAATGACAACAATGGCTACGGCAATGAGAAAAGCATAAGAACTTCCTGTAAATTTCGTTGCCCAGTTTGAAAATTTTTCAAAAATACTTTTATCTGACTTTGACATTAGGATTAATTTTAATCTTAAATATAAACAAAAACTCCGCCGATTTGGTGGAGCTTTTGGGTTATTTAAAAGAGCCTGGTCTCATCCTGCAAGGTTGACCATTTATTATCTTGCCAGTTCAATTTCTATGTTTTGACAAAACTTGACGGATCATTATAAAATATAAGTTTTGTTGTATCTGTTTTGTATTTTCATTGCACACCAATTTTTACAAATGATCAGGCTCCATCATTATTTGTGTGTTCTTTTATTTTGATTTTTCCAAATACTTTTTGGGTATATTTTGCATTTACCCTGTCGTTTTCAAATTCTAGAAACAGAACAGTTCTGATGCCCCACCAGGTTTTGCTTAGTTCATAATGCCAGACATCTGCCGGATAGAAATTAAAGCCGTCTCCCAACTCTTCCTGCACTTCTTTTTTGGTCATACCCATAACGTGATAGCTTTGTGCGTCTTTTTTTCTCATCTGTATTAAGTAGAGATTTTAAACTTATGATTATTGTTTTATGATTGTACGGTTTACAACCCAATGAAAAATTAAGGCATTACTTTTACGTTCCGAAGTCCATTTTTTAGGTCTTAGACCTCATTTTTCACGTTCTGAACCTCAAGTTTGAGGTTACCTAACCTCATTTTTGGGGTCTCGAACCTCATTTTTTAGGTCTTAGACCTCATTTTTGACATCCTGAACCCCAAGTTTGGGGTTGTACAACCTCATTGTTGCACTTCGGAACGTCAAAAATGAGGATTTATTGATTATTTTGTAGGTTCAAAAATCAATTGCGTCGGGCTTTAGCCCGATGAAAGGTTTTGCAGAATCAAAAAGGCTTTAGCCAAAATCGACAATAAGTTTTGGCTAAAGCCGACTCTTCATCATTCTTTTTGAAAACGGCGGGCTAAAGCCCATTCCTATTGATGCTTAGAGTTGATTTAACACTAATTATTATAAGCTGCTTAAGATTCATCAGCAAAGTTCCATCAGTCATTTCAAACGATCAAGGTTTCTAAAACCTTGATCGTTTATCAACTGTACGGGAAAGCTGAGAGAATATTATTTTAGCAATGTAAGGGTAAAGCTATTTTCTGCAAAACCTGGACGGATAGTATATGATGTGCAATTATTAGCGCCGTTAAGGGTGTTAGCCCGAACAAACATATAGTAAGTTGCTGCCGTTAAGTACGCAGTTTGTGTTGTGTAAATAAAGTCATAATGACCAGCGCCAGCAGGCATATGTGCATCTTGATTAGCAAAAGCGGCGGTAGTACCGTTAAAAACGGTAGAACTGTTTTTATTTAGATTGAATGCTAAAACATCAGTGCAATTCACAGGTGATTTATCTGCTATATACCGTGTGGTAATCAGGTATTGCCCAGGAACAGTTACTACAGCAGAAGCCCCCGTATATGTCATAACATCATTGGCACTCATAAGACTCGTTTGAACTCCCCCAGTAGAGTTTATAGTAAGAGGAGGTACAGATGCTGGCAGTTCCCAGCTTGCATTTCCGTCAGCATCCGATGTCAAAACTTTCCCAACACCTTCCGAACCATCTACCAAACGGAAACCTGTTCCAACGCCATCTTTGGCTTTCACGTGGAGCGTGGTTGTAGGGTTTGGCTCATTAATCCCGACATTCCCTGTACCGGTACGTAAGATCAAAAGTCCGTTTTTGGTAGGGTCAGAATTGTCTGTTTCCAAGGCAACGCCAAGAGAATTGCTATTCACACTCACGTATCTATTGGTGGTACCCGTGATACCAAGATGTGAAGGTAAGCGGTGATACAGCCCGCCGGTTCCGCTCAGTTTGATGCCGTTGTCTACCAAAGCAGGGTCATATTCTATCCTAGCATTTCCGTAGCCGAGATGCAGATGGTCGGTAGGGTTTACGCGTCCCAATCCTACATTTCCGTTATTCAGAACCGTTACCATTTCTTGTGGCGTTGCCGCCGAGTTGTTGATTTTCAATGCTTTGGTCGTATTATCACTTCCTGCCGAAACAATATCTAAGGTTGCGCCGGGAGTATTGGTACCTACTCCAACTTTTCCCATTTGATAAATATCCTGAGTATTGGCAGTTGCTCCGGTGTTAGTAGCTACATCATACCAAGGTTCTGTTCCGGCAGCAACGGCAGTTCCGCTATTGAATTTTTGCCAAATGCTGCCATCAAAATAATAATATCCTTCTGAGGTAATGTTGATGGTTTTCCCCGCCGGTGCTGCTGTTGCCGCAGTTGCATAGACAATAGTTCCTTTTTGGGGCAGATCATATTGTGTATCTTTATTCTGTATTTGGTTTCCGGTCAATCTTGGGGCTATGATACCTTCAGGTTTTGTGTTGTCTGTTGGATGCACAGAAACATCTAAAGTAGCTTTTGGAGATTCATTATTAATCCCGACCTGCCCGAAAATAAAATTGCCGGCAATGATCGCCGTCACAAAAAAACTTTTTTTCATCGTAATGTTTACATTTTTCATTGAGTTGTATTTTTTAAATTATCGTTGCGTTTATAATGCACAAAAATAGATTGTGAAATGCAGGATAAAAAGGAACACACTCCCGAAATTAATAATTCCGACGAATCACAAACATACTTATATTACTGATAATCATATGTCTTAAATTGTAAGTTGATAATTTTGACGGAGAATGTATTGAGTAAGGAATAATGTCTTAAATTTAATTAATCACAATATCCAACGTTTGTCATTCCGCAGGAATCTCAACAAAAACGGTCTATAAAATTGTTTAGATTCCTCCGGAATGACAAAGATGCTTCTAAAAACGGATTTTAATAAAAAGGATGTTGCTTTTTATTGTTCTAAGAATACCTTAAATTAGTTAATCACAATATCCAACGTTGTCATTCCGGAGGAATCTCAACATAGCTTGTAAACGTAGTCAATGACAAACATGCTTCTTAAACAGATTTAAAAAAAGGATGTTGCTTTTATTGTTTTAAGAATACCTTAAATTAGTTAATCACAATATCCAACGTTTGTCATTCCGGAGGAATCTCAACACAGCTTGTAAACGTAGCCAATGTCAAAGATGCTTCTTAAACTGATTTAAAAAAAGGATGTTGCTTTTATTGTTTTAAGAATACCTTAAATTAATTAATCACAATATCCAAAGTTTGTCATTCCGAAGGAATCTCAACACAGCTTGCAAACGTAGCCAATGACAAAGATGCTTCTTAAACAGTTTAAAAAAAAGGATGTTGCTTCTATTGTTTTAATTAAAGATCAATTCGGAGAAGTCAGCTTTTCCTGAGAGAGAAATTTTACAAAGTTGGAAGGCGAAACTCCTGCAAAATTAGCGAAAGCAGCCGTGAAAGTGTTGTGGGAGGAAAAACCGCATTCTTCTGCCAGATGACTGATTTTATATTTCCGGTACTGTGGGTCGTTTCTGAGTTTGTAAATGATATAATCAATCCTTAGCTCATTGATGTACTGGTTGAAGTTTTTATTTTTGTTGGCATTGATGACCGTAGAAAGGTAGGCAGTATTGGTACTGAGCGATTCTGACATAGAAGAAAGAGAGAGGTTTTTATTTTTGAAACCTTCCGATTTTTCAAATTTATCAAGCTTTTTCAAAATCTCGACTTCTTTATCTGATGGAACAGAAAATGTTGTTTTTTCAGTGACAGAATTAGAAACGACAGGTGCAGAAATCAGCGATTCTTGGTTTTGTAATTTTTCGATGATTTTTTGGTAATTGGCGTATTCTTTTTTTGATTTATTTCTATTGATGATAAATAGTGCCGTAAAAACGAAAAGGATTAAAAATATAATACCTGATAATAGCTTCTTTTGTATAGAAAATCCTTTATCTTTTTCATCAATAATCTGTTTGTGAACAGACTGAGCAGTAGTGTATTTTTCAGAATCTTGTTTTCCTTGTAGTTCTTTGTATTTGATTCTATATGACATAGATTTATCATTTTCATTCAATTTCAGGTAGGAATTAGATAATCCATCATAAATATAGGCTAAAAGATCTGGTTTGTCTTTTGCAAATTTCTCAGCTACCAAGAAGCACTCCAATGCTTTTTGCCATTGCTCTTGCTTGGTATACATATTGCCGATGTTGTAATTCAGGATACCTTGAGCAATCGGATTTTCTGTAGAAAAAGAAAGACTTTTTTTATAGTTTTCTATTGCTTTATCGTAAATATTTTTATTATCATAATAAGTTCCTATTATATTATAATCAAAAGACAGACGATAATTTTTAAGCTTAGCATCCTTTATTTTCTGATGATTTTCAATAGCATTTCTGATAGACTCAAAATATTTGGACCCATCATCATCTCTACTATAAATCGTTGCATATTCTGTATAAATATTTCCTATAGCTTCTAAATCTTTTCTTTCATTAGCAATAATAAGAGCTTTTTCCAACGAAGCTAAAGCTTCTTTTCTCATTTCCAGCTTATTAAATTCTCTTCCTTGAAGTCGATAAGCGTCAACTTGTAATTTGGTATTATTTTCTTCTTCTGCTCTTCTTTCAAGAAGTTTTGCATATTCTAATGATTTTTCTATTTTATTGATAAAATCATAATTATAACCCAACGTCAAAAGACATTTCAACTCTAGAGTTTTGTATTGATACTTCAAAGATTGCTGATAAAGTTTAATAGTTTCGCGCGTAGATTTTTCAGTGTCAGTTTCACTTAAAGCATCAGCTTGTTCATATTTTTTTAATAATTGGTTTTCTGTGACTTGGGCGGAACACCAAAAAGAAAACATCAGAAAAGAGAGAAGGAAAATCTTTTTCCTGTATGTGTGTATTTTCATCATTATTTGTTATGCTTTATGCAAATGTAATGATAAATGTGTAAGGAAATTCAAGTGTCTTTCTGAAATTAATATTTTATCAATCCGAAAATGCAGAAATTCGTTTTAAAAATAAAAAAATTAATCTGCTACACCCTCCGTTTAGGTTGGTAAAGTGCAACGTTTAGGTTCTGAACCTAAAAAATAGGGTTCCTGACGTAAAAAATTAGGTTTGTAACTTAAAAGATTGGGTCTATAGACCTAAAAAATAAGGCTCTAAACGCTAAAGATAAGGTCGTGGACGTAAAAAATAAGGTGTCTGGCGTAAAAAAGGACTTAATAACCGAAAAAGAGAGGTTCGTCACCTAAAAGATGGAATGTTAACCCAAAGGATTGAGTTTATTCATACATTCAGAATAGCATACCGAATAATGTAGCCTGCAAGATGAGGGTATAGTTGGCTATCAATTAAAAAAATCCCTCTTCTTTCGAAAAGGGATTTTATATAAGATGATAAGCCAAAGGCTAATTTATCACACTTTAATTTCTACGTCAACACCTGAAGGTAACTCTAATTTCATTAGAGCATCCACAGTTTTAGAAGAAGAAGAGTAGATATCCATCAATCTCTTATGAGCTGATAATTGGAACTGCTCTCTAGCTTTCTTGTTTACGTGCGGAGATCTCAACACGGTGAAGATTCTCTTATTTGTAGGTAATGGAATGGGTCCGTTTACAACAGCACCAGTAGCCTTTACCGTTTTTACGATTTTCTCAGCAGACTTGTCTACCAAGTTGTAATCGTAAGATTTTAGTTTTATTCTGATTCTTTGTGACATTTCTTTGATTTAAAAAATTAACCTTTTGCTTTAGCAATGATTTCTTCAGCAACGTTTTGTGGAGTCGCCTGGTATTTCTCTAATTCCATAGAAGAAGTAGCTCTTCCTGATGAAAGTGTTCTTAGAGTTGTTACATATCCAAACATTTCAGAAAGTGGAACTGAACCTTTGATAACTACGGCTCCGTTTTTCTCTTCCTGACCACTGATCGTACCTCTTCTCTTGTTAAGGTCACCAATGATATTACCCATATATTCTTCCGGAGTTACAACCTCCAGTTTCATAATAGGCTCCATAATTACCGGCTTAGCAGCACGTCCCGCTTCTTTAAATCCTAATTTAGCTGCCATTTCAAAAGAAAGTGCATCAGAATCCACTGCGTGGAAAGATCCGTCTTTAAGAGTAACTTTAATACCTTCAACTTCGAAACCAGCCAAAGGACCGTTTTTCATTGCAGCTTTAAAGCCTTTTTCAATAGCAGGAACAAATTCTCTAGGAACGTTACCACCTTTGATCTCATTGATGAATTCTAAACCAACTTTACCTTCGTCTGCAGGTCCTAATTCAAATACGATATCAGCAAATTTACCTTTACCACCAGATTGTTTTTTGTAAACTTCTCTGTGTGGAGCAACTCTTGTAAGATTTTCTTTGTATTCTACCTGAGGTTGACCTTGGTTTACTTCAACTTTGAATTCTCTTCTCATACGGTCAACAATGATATCTAGGTGAAGCTCACCCATACCAGAGATAATCGTTTGTCCAGAAGCTTCGTCAGTTCTTACTGTGAAAGTAGGATCTTCTTCAGCTAATTTAGCTAAAGCGTTACCCATTTTATCCTGGTCAGCTTTAGTTTTAGGCTCAACAGCGATACCAATTACCGGATCAGGGAAAACCATCGATTCTAGAACGATTGGGTTTTTCTCGTCACACATTGTATCACCTGTTTTGATAGATTTGAAACCTACCGCTGCACCAATATCTCCTGCTTCAATATATTCTACAGGATTTTGCTTGTTAGCGTGCATCTGATAGATTCTAGAGATTCTTTCTTTATCACCTGAACGGGTGTTTAAGATATAAGAACCTGCATCCAGTCTTCCAGAGTATGCTCTGAAGAATGCCAATCTTCCCACGAATGGGTCAGTAGCAATCTTAAATGCTAAAGCCGCAAAAGGCTCGTTTACGTCTGGTTTTCTTGTAATTTCAGCGTCAGTTCTTGGGTCAGTACCTTTGATATCATCTTTATCCAATGGAGAAGGCAGGTATTTACATACTGCATCCAACATAAACTGTACTCCTTTATTCTTGAATGAAGAACCACAAGTCATTGGGATAATAGAAAGATCAATAGTAGCTTTTCTTAGAGCTTCGTTGATTTCGTCTTCAGAGATAGAATCCGGATCTTCGAAGAATTTCTCCATCAAAGTCTCATCGTAGTCAGCAACAGCTTCTACTAATTTCTCTCTGTATTCAAGAACTTCATCTTTCATGTCTTCAGGAATTGGAACTACCTCGAAAGTAGCACCTTGTCCAGCTTCATCCCAGATGATCGCTCTGTTTTTAATTAAGTCAACAACACCTTTGAAATCTTCTTCAGCACCGATTGGTAAAACGATTGGAACTGCATTTGATCCTAACATAGACTTAACCTGGTTTACCACGTTAAGGAAGTCAGCACCTTGACGGTCCATTTTGTTTACAAATCCCATTCTTGCCACTTTGTAGTTGTCAGCAAGTCTCCAGTTTGTTTCAGACTGAGGCTCTACTCCATCTACTGCAGAGAATAAGAATACCAATCCATCCAATACTCTCAAAGATCTGTTTACTTCTACTGTGAAGTCAACGTGTCCCGGTGTATCGATGATGTTGAAGTGGTAAGGCTTAGTTTCAGGTAAAGCTTTTCCTTGGTCAGTTGGGAAGTTCCAAGAACAAGTGGTTGCAGCAGAAGTAATGGTAATACCTCTTTCTGCTTCCTGCTCCATCCAGTCCATTGTAGATGCACCATCATGTACTTCTCCAATTTTGTGGTTTACCCCTGTATAGAATAAGATTCTTTCTGTAGTGGTAGTTTTTCCCGCATCAATGTGGGCAGCAATACCAATATTTCTTGTAAATTTAAGATCTCTACTCATTTCTAATTAGAATTTAAAGTGTGAGAAAGCTTTGTTAGCTTCCGCCATTTTGTGAGTATCAGATTTTTTCTTGTAAGCAGCACCTTCTTCTCTTGAAGCAGCTACTACTTCGTTAGCCAATTTCAAAGCCATTGACTTATCATTTCTCTTTTTAGAGTAAAGGATTAACCATTTCATTGCCATAGAAATTTTTCTGTCAGCTCTGATTGGCATAGGAATCTGGAAGTTAGCTCCACCTACTCTTCTAGAACGTACTTCTACGTGAGGCATAACGTTAGTTAATGCATCTTTCCAGATTTCAAGGGCAGTCTTTTCAGTTTCTCCTTTTTTAGTTTCTACGATATCTAATGCATCATAGAATATTTTGAATGCGATAGACTTCTTACCGTCCAGCATCAAGTTGTTTACAAATCTAGTTACCAATTGATCATTAAATTTCGGATCTGGTAACAACGGTCTTTTTTTCGCTTTTGTCTTTCTCATTGTTTCTGTACCTTATTTAATGATTATTTTTTCTTTCCTTTAGCTGGCGCAGCTGCTGCCTGACCTGGTTTTGGTCTCTTAGCTCCATACTTAGATCTTCTCTGCGTTCTTCCGCTAACACCTGCAGTGTCTAATGCTCCTCTTACGATATGATAACGTACTCCCGGTAGGTCTTTCACCCTTCCGCCGCGTACCAATACTATCGAGTGCTCTTGAAGATTATGTCCTTCGCCCGGGATGTAGGCGTTGACTTCTTTACCGTTTGAAAGTCTTACCCTTGCAACTTTTCTAAGCGCAGAGTTAGGTTTCTTAGGAGTGGTAGTATATACTCTCGTACATACACCTCGTCTTTGTGGACAAGAATCAAGGGCAGCCGATTTACTCTTCTTGGTGAGTGCGACTCTTCCTTTTCTTACTAATTGTTGAATAGTAGGCATTTAATTGCTTTTTATTTTAGGGTGCAAAAATAGTAATAATTTTTTAATCTACAAGCAGTTATAAAGAAATATTGTTATTTCGTGAAGTTTTTAATTCATTTAAATTCTTGCTGATCCGAATATAACTATTGTTCAATAATGCTTACCCGAACATTCTTATTCCAGTTAAAGTTTTTTACATTATCTTTAAGCAACTCGTAATTCTCAGGATTTATAGAATAAATTACCACATGATCCAAAGCTGCATTTGTATTGTCACTGATTTTTAAGACCGCAACTTTTCGCCAGTTTTTTGGAACATAGCCGCCAAACCACTCTTCGTAAACAATCGCCAATTCGTAATTATTTTTAGCAGAATATTCTGTAACGAAATTCTCAAATTTCTGATCAAAAATTTTTCCGTTTTCATTGAAAGGGATCATTTCTTTAGATCCTAACCCCACAATATCTAACAAATGAATATCTGAGAAATAACAAACTGCTCCGATATCATTTGCTACAACTTTAGAAGTATTGTAATATTTTTTTAAGAATCTGGCAGACTGTATCTGTTGCTCATAAATATTACGACTCCCGTTGACAATCATGAAATGAGAAAACACACATTTATATATAAGTAAGAAAAAATTGCAAACTACAAGCAATCCTATTATTTTATCTTTTTTAAATTCAAATACAGGATTCACAAAAAATCCTTTTAGCCTTGGAATGATTACCATGACAAAAGCTACCGAAATATAAGTTTCATATCGGTAAAATCCACGGAAATTACCAAAAAAGGCATTGAGCATTAAGGTAAACGATAAAACAATCAATAAAAAGTTATTCAAAATCAACTGATGAAAAGAAATCTTATTTCTATATTCTCTGTAAATAAGAACAGCTGCAATAAGAAGAAAAAACAGCCCGACTTTATAAAACGTAATGTTAAAAAATACTTTATCGAAAAAAAGATATTTTATCTGTGGAAGCAAATCTCCGGAAGGATCAAACGTAGAACCTTTCACCACAACCGAGTATGGCAAAAAATAACCACATTGCTGATAATTAAAATACCCAAAAATAAGAATAGACAAAAAACCACAAATCAACGTCAACAACGCATTCCTGAAATTTTTAATACACGCAAAAACAAATGCTAACGATACGAAATAAAACATGCTTTCGAATCTCACAAGTCCAAGAAGTGCGATGGTAAAGTAAAACCAATAAGCAGATTCCGTTTTCTTAAAACCTGATACAACCCATTTTTGAAAGAAGTATATATTCACAACAAACAAGAAAGCCTGCAATACATGCTCCATTCCCAACAAAATCTGCAGATGGAAAACCGCAAAAAACAATGTAAAAAGAACTGCAATAATTACCGTTTTATTTTGTTGAAAATATTGGCTATAATATTTATGAAGAAAATAAATTACAAAAACCGTAACAATCAGATTAAAAATCAATGAGATAATATCATGATTTCCAAAGATAAAAATGAAAACACTTAATATAAAAGTAAATATCGGTGATGAGGAAGATGATGAAAAAGTATACTGAGTCATTCCCCAAACCCTGTGCAACGCAAAATTTTTCGCCAAAGCTAAGTGGATATAGGCATCATCAACTGTATAAGTAAAAATATTTTCGGTTTTGGAAAGCATTATTAGAATATAAATCACGCAAACGCCGAAAAACAAACCGCAGGTAGTCAATAAACTTTTCATATTCCCGCAATATTAAGAAAACTTCCCGAATTTTTTCTTTAAAACCAAGCAATAGTTATCATCTATATCATTTCTGATATTTCGGCACAATTTTTCCTGCTTTTAGAAATATTAAAAAATTAAACATATGAAAAATGCAAGCATTATCGGTCTCCAGGAAGCCGATTGTAAAAACATTTCAGAAAAATTAAATATTCTGTTAGCGAATTATTCAGTTTTCTATCAAAACACGAGAGGTTCTCACTGGAATATTAAAGGCGAGCAGTTTTTCACGCTTCACCCCAAATTTGAGGAACTTTACAACAGTCTGGTTTTAAAAATTGATGAAATCGCTGAAAGAATTCTGACTTTAGGCGCAACACCGGCACACAATTATTCTGATTATCTGAAAGTTTCAACGATTCAGGAAAGTAAAGAAGTAAGCGATGGTAATAAAAGTGTTGAGATTATTTTAAATTCATTTAAAGTAGTGATCGACCTACAAAGAGAACTTTTAGACATCACTGATAAAGCCGGAGATGAAGGCACAAATTCTCAAATGAGCGATTACATTACCGAACAGGAAAAAGAAGTCTGGATGTACAACTCTTATCTGGGAAAATAATCTCACAAAAAACAATCAAAATATTTAAAAATCGTCTTACATTTAGACGGTTTTTATTTTTTATCATTACATTTGCGTTAAAATTACACATATGCCCGAAATACGACTTAATTCCATACTCGACAACGATTTTTATAAGATTACCATGCAAAATGCCGTAGTCAAACTTTTCCCTAGTCAAATTGTAAAATATGAATTTATCAACAGAGGGAAACATCATTTTCCGGAAGGTTTTGATGTTGCTTTGAGAGAAATCGTTGCTAAAATGGCAGAATTAAAACTCACGAAAGAAGAGAAAAAATTTCTTGCTAAAACCTGTCCTTATTTAAATTTACCATACCTGGATTTTCTTGAAGGCTATCATTATGATCCGTCTGAAGTAAAAATCGTTCAGACCGGAAACGAGCTTTCAGTTATTGTTGAAGGACTTTGGTACAGAACGATTCTTTGGGAAGTTCCGTTATTATCATTAATTAGCGAGCTCCATTACGAGATGAATCACATGGAAAGAGATTCAAACGAAGTAGTAATGAATAAAACTCTTGAAAAAGCAGAATCATTAAACCAGTTGGGCGTTAACTTCGCAGAATTCGGTACAAGAAGAAGACATTCTTACAAAGTGCAGAATCTTGTGATGGAAGCTTTGACACATAAAAAAGATTCAACATTTATAGGAAGTTCAAACGTACATTTCGCAATGAAATATGGCGTAAAACCAATAGGAACCCATGCTCACGAATGGTTTATGTTCCACGGGGCCGAATTCGGTTTCAAAATGGCAAACGAATTAGCCCTTGAACACTGGGTTGATGTTTACCGTGGCGATTTGGGAGTTGCTCTTTCAGATACTTACACAACTGATGTTTTCTTCCAGCAGTTTGACAAAAAATTTGCTAAACTTTTCGATGGTGTACGTCACGACAGCGGAGATCCGTTTGAGTTTGCCGATAAAACGATTGCCCATTATCAAAGCAACGGAATCAATCCTTTATTCAAATATATCATCTTTTCAGATGCATTAAATCTTGAAAAAGTAGAAGAAATTACCAATTACTGCAAAGGAAAAATCGGTGTTTCATTCGGAATCGGAACCAATCTCACCAATGATGTAGGTTTAAAACCAATGAACATCGTCATGAAATTAATCGGAGTACAATCATTAAATAAAGAATGGATTCCGACAGTAAAACTCTCAGACGAACACGGAAAATATACAGGAGATCCTAAAATGATCGAACTGGCAAAAGAGTTTTTGAGAATAAAAGATTAATTTAAAATTTTACATGATGAAAAATTTATTTCTGCTTTCAGCACTTGCTCTCACGCTCGCATCTTGTGTCACCTACACAAAAGGTCAGGATGGTCAACCGGGACAACCCGGGAAATCTACAGCTCATAATAAACAAGAAAAAAACGTCTCCGGATTCAATCAAAAATTAGCAGACTCTCTTGGCGCAGATCAATATGGGATGAAACCCTACGTAATTGTAATACTTACAACAGGAACTGCAAAAATTGAAGACAAAGCTAAAATGAGCGAATTGATGAAAGGTCATATGAACAATATCGGAAGGCTGGCCAAAGAAGGAAAAATCACGATTGCAGGTCCATTCTCCGGAAAAAATCAACGCGACTATCGTGGAATGTTTATTTTTAATACAAAATCTAAAGAAGAAGCCGAGCAATGGGTAAAAACAGATCCCGCAGTTGCTGCCGGAATTTTCGGTTATGAAATTTTTCCTTGGTACGGCTCTGCAGCGTTGCCTCTGTATCTGAAGCATCACGATGAGATCGCTAAAGAAAATCCTTAAATATTTAAACCTCGCAAATTTGTGAGGCTTTCTTATCTTTAATTAAAACTAAACCACCCATGAAAACCATTGAAGAAGTTCTGAAAAAATTAGATGAAATTATCATCTGGAGCAAAGAAAATCAAAGTCCGGTCGGATATTTCGCCTGTACTTACCGGATTATGACCGCTCAGGTTTTGAAAGGAATTCAGCAGAAAAAATTTGAAGACAACGCAAGAATGACTTTGCTTGACCTCGCTTTTGCCAACCGATACCTTGAAGCTTGGGAACAATACAGACAGGGAAAGAAATGTACAAATGCATGGTATCTCGCATTTGAAGCGACAAAAAATAAAGATCTTCTTATTTTACAACATATTTTTCTGGGAATGAATGCACACATTAATCTGGATTTGGGAATTTCCGCGGCTTCTGTAATGCCCTCCCGAAAAATAAATCCGCTGAAAAAAGATTTTGAAAACATCAATTCTGTAATTGCATCAATCAACCAAAACGTTCAGGATTCTTTGAATAAGATTTGTTACCCAGTCAATCTCATAGACAAACTTTCCAACGGAAAAGATAATGTGATTTTAGATTTTGCCATTTCAAAGGCAAGAGACACTTCCTGGGCAACCGCAGTTATCGCATCAAATACGCCAAATTTTCTAAGAGAATCCGTCATCAATATTGTGGATTATGCCGCAGCAAAAGTTGCTTCACAAATTTTAAATCCTAAATTACTTTCTTCTGCATTGGCAAAAGAACTTAAAAAATGTGAAAGTAATGATGTGGAGAAGAATATTGAAATTTTAGCTTCAACAAAAAATATGTAGATTTCGTTAACCATTAAGTTTGTCATTCCGCAGAAATCTAGACGGTTTGTTTTATAAAATAGTTTTAGATTAATTGAGAAAAAATAATTTCACCAAATAAAAATCTTATGGTTTCCCATAAAAGTTTTGAACTTTTCTTTAGTAATTTTGAAAAATGGAGACGACTTATTTAATCATCGGATTTATTTCCGGAGGAATTCTTGGTGCTGTAATTTTATATTTTATCTTAAAATCGTCAATGATTTCTAGAAATTCTTATGATGAGCTCAATCACTTATTCATTAAAAACAATTCAGATCTTGAAAATTCAAATCTGAAAATCAATGAACTAAGCCAAAATATCACTAAAGAAAAAGAAATCAATCTTAGTCAATCTGATTTACTAAATGATTTGAGAAGTGAGTTTTCCAGAATTTCAGCAGAAAATTCTTCATTAGACATCCAGCTCAAAGAACAGAAGCAGATTTATAATGATCAAAATATTCAGATTAAAGAACTTCAGGAAAAGAAGCAGGAAATTCTTGCTTTGAATTCTGAACTTTCGGCAATTAATTCAAGCCTGAAAAACTCTCTTAATACTCAAAAAGAAGAAATCACTAAAATTCAGGAAGAATCAAAATTACAGTTTGAAAACCTGGCCAATAAAATATTAGAAGAAAAAAGCGAAAAATTCACTTTAGCCAACAAGCAGAATCTGGACACTCTTTTAAAACCTTTAGGAGAAAATCTGGAAAATTTCAAGAAAAGAGTGAATGAAGTTTATGAAAATGAAGCCCGTGAAAGACATTCGTTAAACAGTACGATCAAATTGATGCTTGAGCAGACCACAAAAGTCAGTCAGGAAGCCAATAATTTAGCAAATGCTTTAAAAGGACAAACAAAAACTCAGGGAGATTGGGGCGAGATGATCCTCGAAAGAATCCTTGAAGATTCTGGACTGACAAAAGACAGGGAATATTTCAAACAGCAAACCATCAAAAATGAGGACGGAGACAGTTTACGTCCAGATTTTACTTTAAAATTACCCGGAAATCAATTGGTCATCATCGATTCAAAAGTTTCTCTGAACGCTTATGAAAAGATGAATTCTTCGGAATCTGCGGAAGAGAAAACTCAATTGACAACGCTTCACATTGGTTCTATCAAAAGGCACATTGATGATTTAAGCAGAAAAAGATACGACCACATCAGTGAATCTCTGGATTTTACAATTATGTTTATTCCAATTGAACCCGCATTTTTAATTGCGGTTCAAAACGATCAGAATTTATGGAATTATGCTTACTCAAGACATGTTATTTTGGTAAGCCCAACCAATTTAATCGCATTTTTGAAACTTATTTCCGATTTATGGAAACGAGATGATCTCAGTCAAAACGCCTTAAAAATATCAGAAGCCGGAGCAAGATTGTATGATAAACTGGTTGGTTTTGTTGATAACTTAGAAAAAGTTGGCAAAAATATTGACCTTGCCCAAAAAACTTATACCGATGCTTTTGCCCAATTGTACACAGGAAGAGGAAATCTCATCAAACGAGCTGAAGATCTTAAAAATATGGGACTTCAGAATAAGATCAATAAATCTCTGCCGCAGAGCCTGGTCGAGACTTCCGAAAACCAAATTGATCTTCCTGAATAAAACTTTCTGCCAAATTTTCCATAATTTTGCGAAATGCTAATCGAAAGTTTTCAAAACGAAAAGATAAAGAATATTACCAAACTTTTAACGGATAACCGGTTTAGAAAAAAATCCGGTGTTTTTGTCGTTGAAGGACAGCAGGAAAATGAGAGAGCTCAGAAATATAATTTTGAGGCCACAGAATTTTTCATTTGTGAAAACATATTTAAAGGAAAACTTCCAAAGGAAAAAACTCATTCCGTTTCTGAAAAAGTTTACGAAAAGATAGCATATAGAGGAAGTTCTGAGGGAATTATCGGTATATATAAAACAAAAGAAGCTGAGCTAAATACTTTCAAACCTAAAGAAAATTCAACCATTATCATTGTTGAGGGTGTTGAAAAACCCGGAAATCTGGGAGCAATATTGAGAAGTTGTGAAGCTTTCGGTGTTGATGCATTGATCGTAACCGATGCTAAAGCCGATTTTTACAATCCCAATGTAATCCGATCAAGTGTAGGATGTTTGTTTGGAATGGAAGTTTTTCAATCTGAAAACCAGGAAACTCTTGAGTTTTTGAAAAACAACAACTTTAATATCTATACAACGATTATGGATGAAACTTCGGAAGATCTTTATAAAAGAGATCTCACACAGAAGTCTGCCATTTTATTCGGGACTGAACACTCAGGATTAAGCGATTTCTGGTCAGGAAAAGGAAAGAACACTTTAATTCCTATGTCGGGAAGTATTGATTCTTTAAACCTGAGCAATGCGGTTGCAATTACCTGTTACGAAGCTTTAAAGCAAAAGAAGAATTAGAATCTTTTTATTAATTAAAAATTCAAACATAAAAAAACCGCTTCGCTGGGCGAAACGGTTCTTTTATTTTAGCGGTAGCTAGAAATTACTTCTTAACTTTAGCTGAATCAGACTTAGCTTCAACGCTATCTTTCTTCATATCAGCGCTAGCTTTAGTAGAATCAACAGCAACTTTAGCTGTAGAATCGATAGCATTCTGAGTTGAATCAGCGTTAGCTTCGATAGAATCGTTAGTTCCTTCAGCGTTAGTAGCTTCAGTTTTCTTACAAGCAACTAAAGAGATTGCAGCGATAGCAGCTACGAATAATGACTTTTTCATAATAAATTAAATTTAATTTGTTAATATTGTTTTTTAAATCTTTTCTCTGTTCGGTTATTTGAACAAGACAAAGGTATAGCAGATAGAAAGTTTGTTTATGAAAAATAATTGTAATACCTTTGTAAAACAGTTTTACAAATTAATAATACTGTAAATCAACACATTAATCATTTATTAAGAAATTGACTGATTTAGATTTATTACATTTCGAGCAGCTGAAAAAAGACGTTCAGGCTCAATACTTGAAAGAATACACCCCTTCTTATGATGATATATCTAAATGGAAGGGAATTGACATCATATATTTTCAGGAAGATCTTCGAAAAAAGGCTAAAGGAAACATTAGCGAAAAATCTTTTTATACCTATTTCAAAAACTCACCGGTAACCAAATTACCCCGTATTGATATGCTCACATTATTGAGTATCTATGCGGGTTACAGCTCATGGTATGAATTCAAAAAACAGCATCTTTTTGCAGGAGAAATGCTACAGGATGAGCAAGATTTAGATGAAGATGATCGCAGAGAACTGGAAAAAACAGTTTCAAGTGCATTAAATTTACCTAAAACTGAAAATCAGCCTGAAAGATCAGGAATAAAGGCACCCGAAACAGTTGATTTACAAAAAAACACTATTGAAAATCAAACTGTTAAACAAAAATCAGTTACTGAGAATTCTAACGAAAATAAAAACGAAACACCCCGAAAAAAGACCTATCAAAAAACTGCCTGGGTTGCTGCAACTTCAGTTTTTGTGATTTTACTCGGTCTTTTAGGGTTTAAAGATGAAATCTTTGAAAGAACTTATACCTATTGTTTTACAGATGCAGACCGAAATCAAAAAGTTCAAAGCACGATTGAAATAAAAGTACTTAAAGAAAACGAATCTCCTTTATTTTTCAGAATAAAACAAGGCGAATGTTTTCATTATCAAACCAAAGACAAAAACATTAAAATGCAGATCAGCTCTACGATGTATGAGAATCTGGAAATCAATCGTAATCTTGAGAATGCACCGGAAGAAGAAACGATAGAGCTGAAACCAGATGATTATAAAATGGCAGTTTATTATTTCTCAACGAAAGACGTAAAAGGTGTAAATGCATTGGAACAATTTAATCTTGTCAAACAGAAAAGAAAGCAACTTGAAAACCTCATCAGCAATGAAGCAGTGATCACTCAGGTTTACGACAGTGACATCTACGGACTGGAATCTCTTGACAAGCAGGATTACATTACTCTTGTAACAACCCCTACTACATCGTTAAAAAACCTCAACGTAATTGAGATGAAAAGAGATAAAAAGGGTAAAATCATATCTATCAAATTTAAAATATCAACCAATGAAAACAATCAATAAAACCTTGTTTTTCTCAATATTGATCGTACTTGCCGTTATTTCCTGCGTGAAGAAAGAAGACACCGCAGTAAGCGACCTTGATAAATTAAGAAATACCAATAATCAAACTGTTCAGATGGACAGTACTCAGGCGATTAATGCAATCACCCTTCAGAAAGTACAGGATGTTTTGGATCTTTCCACGCTCTATCTTTCCGGTGAGAAAAATACGGAAATAGACACCGCAATTTATTCTAAAATTGAAAAATACTTTCAAAAACCCGACAGCCTTACTTTCAACGTGCTTTTTAAGGAACTTGAAAGCCTGCAGGTAAAAAAAGTAAAAGTCAACAACATTAATATTTATCAGGAAATACAGGATAAAGACACCTTGGATCTTGCAAAATTTAATGTGGAGTATTTCGACAATAAGAACAGATCGATAGGAACGTTTGAGAAAAACGCACAATATACTTTGGTCTCTAAATCTTTAAAAAAAGAATTTAAATTTTATTTTGTGAATTTTTATCAGCAGCCTTCAAAAAAAGACAGCACTTCGGTAGGAGTAACCAAATAATCGACGGGAATATCATTTTTCCAGACATCATCAATCACACTATCGGGGTCAAAATAATTGACTCCGATTTTTTTTGAATCTTTGGAAACCATTTCAAAAAAAGCATCGTAAAAACCTTTTCCGTAACCTACTCTATTCCCATTTTTGTCACTGTATAAAAGCGGCGTGATAATAAAATCGAAGTCATAAACTTCAGAATCATCACTTGAAAGAGGTTCTGAGATCCCCCAACTGTTGATCTCAAATTTTGTATCGTTAAAAATTTGAACAGAAATCAGTTTCTTATCAACAATTTTAGGCACAAAAACACGAATATTCCGGCTTAAAAAATAGTTAATGAATATCTGAGTATCAATTTCCTTAAACTTTTTGATTGGAATAAAAATATGGACTTTTTGCTCCGGAACGGGTTTAAAATAACTGATAAAGTTTTCAAAAATCTTTTCAGACCACAAAAAAATTTCATCATCGGTAAGAGATTTTCTTTTTTCGAGATATAACTTTCTGATTTCAGATTTTTTCATTCTCAAATTTATAAAAAAATGCGCCCTGTCGAGCGCAAAATTTAAAACTATGTATCGATATTATTATCCTAAGATTTTATACAATTTATCTGACAGACGAACTCTGAACGGAAGTTCAAAAGTAATCTGATCTCCTGTTTTTGCAGTTTCACAAGTATTTCCATTTACATAAAGCTCAGTGATAATAACTTCTTGTTCACCAGTTGTCGGACCAGAAATCAAAACTTTATCGCCTACGGAAAGTTCATTGCCTTCAATTAAAAACTGTGCAATTTTTGATTTTGTGTAATAATGCTCAGCTTTTCCAATCAATGATTTCTTGATTGAAATTTTTTGGCGTATGTTTTTCGTTATTGCTTTTGCCAAAGGTTTATTTGGTAAATCTCCCGAGTTTTTAAAGGTCAAAGCATCAGATTTTCCTTTTCTGAATACTTTATTTCCAACTTGTAATCCTTTTCTTAATCGTAATTGTTCTGCAGCCGGTAAATGCGTGATGTCTAAACATTCTGTCGAGCAACAATTCTCCATAGCTTCCTTACATTCGTCACATTGAATGAACAACAAATGACAAGCATCGTTTGCACAATTGGTGTGATTGTCGCAAGGTTTTCCACATTGATGACACTGAGCAATAATATCGTCTGTAATTCGTTCGCCTAGACGATGGTCAAATACAAAGTTTTTACCAATGAATTTACTTTCAACACCATCTTCTTTTACCTGACGTGCGTATTCAATAATTCCACCTTCTAACTGGAAAACGTTTTTAAAACCTTGATGTTTAAAATAAGCACTCGCTTTTTCACAACGAATTCCGCCTGTACAGTACATTAACAGGTTTTTATCTTCTTTAAAATCCTGTAGCTGCTCGTTGATAATAGGCAGACTTTCTCTGAAAGTTTCTACATCTGGAGTAATTGCACCTTCAAAATGACCGACTTCACTTTCGTAATGGTTTCTGAAATCCACAACAATCGTGTTTGGGTCTTCCAATAAATTATTGAATTCTTTTGCTTTTAAATGTACACCTTTATTGGTAACATCAAACGTATCGTCATTCAAACCGTCAGCAACAATTTTATTTCTTACTTTAATCGTCAATTTTAAAAAAGAATGATCATCCTGCTCAACAGCAACATTCAGACGGATTCCTCTCATAAAATCATATGCTTCTAATGTATTGCGAAAAGTTTCTAAATGATCTGCAGGAACGCTCATCTGAGCATTAATTCCTTCATGAGCTACATAGATACGACCAAGAGCGTCAAGTGCATTCCAGGCTATAAATAATTCGTCGCGAAATTTTTTGGGATCTTCAATTTTGGCATACGCATAGAAAGACAAAGTAAGGCGTTGCTTACCGGCTTCATCAATAAGCTGGGCTCTTTCTTCTGCGCTTAAGGTGTTATACAGTTGCATGCTATAAACGTTTTAAGTGAGAATATATTTTTGCAAAGATAATATTTTTTTTAATTGAGTTACATAATGACAAATGACAGCTTCTGATAACGGAAAAATTGTCACTTTTCTTTAATTAAATCTTAAGCTTTGTTAATAAAGCATTCAAGAATTATGACTTAATGTATAAAATGGAACAATTCTCGTTAAATTTTAGTTAAAATTGAAACACAGCATATTAATTGCATACTTATTTAGCATTAAATTTGTGTTCGACAATATTATAAATTAAAACAAAGAAGATAATACAATGAAGAGTACTTTCAAAAAACTTTTACCATTTGCCGTTGTAGGGGTTATCTCAGGAGCTACCACAGTTGGCATACAACAATACATAGGTCATGATTCAAACAACGTTGACCAATCTTATTTTACAAGCTCAAAAAACGCATCTTTTGTAGGAATGAATACTGCAGCCGTGGGTGATGATTTTGTAAAAGCTGCAAAAACGACAGTCCCTGCTGTAGTAACAATTAAAAATTATCAGACCAGAAGTTCCAACAGAGCATCTGATCAGGATCTTTTTGATTATTTCTTTGGCGATCCCTTCGGAGGAAGAGGTCAGCAAAGACAAAGACAGCAGCAACAAACACCGGACAATATGCCATCAGGAATGGGATCTGGTGTGATCATTTCGCCTGACGGTTATATTATTTCAAATAACCACGTTGTGGCAGGTGCAAACAAACTTGAAGTCGTTTTAAGTAATAAAAAATCTTATATCGCAACATTGGTAGGAACAGATCCTAATACGGATATTTCATTATTAAAAATAGAAGAAAAAGGTCTGCCATTTTTAAATTTTGCGAATTCAGATAATATCGATGTCGGACAGTGGGTTTTAGCAGTGGGTAATCCATTAGGATTAAATTCAACGGTAACGGCAGGTATTATTTCTGCGAAAGGAAGAGGAATCGGAATTTTGGGTGCACAGGGGAAAGCAACCAATCCAATTGAAAGCTTTATTCAAACAGATGCAGCAATCAACCCTGGAAATTCCGGAGGTGCTTTGGTAAATGTAAATGGAGATTTAATTGGAATTAATTCAGCGATTTCTTCTACAACAGGTTATTATCAGGGGTACGGATTTGCCGTTCCTGCAAACTTAGCTAGAAAAGTTGTTGAAGATATTAAAAAATTCGGAATCGTACAGAGAGGTTTCTTAGGTGTAAATTCTTTAGATCTTTCAGACCAACAACAAGTAACAAGCTATAATCAAAATGAAAAGGCCAATTTAAAAGTAGGTTCGGGTGTTTATGTGAGAGGATTTTCTCCGAACAGCGGTGCTCAGGATGCCGGATTAAAAGCAGGAGACGTGATTGTAAAAGTTGACCAAATGGAAATTACAGATTTTGCAGATCTTACTATTTCTATCGGAAGCAAACGTCCCGGAGACAAAGTACAGGTCACTTATTTGAGAAACGGAAAGGAAAACGTTACAACAGTAACTTTAAAAGACCAAAACGGAGGTACTACTGCAAGATCAAAAGCCGATCTGAGTGTAACTGAAAAAATAGGAGCAAATTTTGAGCCTCTTAATGACAGATTTAAAACTGAATACGGCTTAAACAGTGGTGTTGTCACCAAAAACGTAACAGAAGGAAGTGAGATGGCTAAAATTGGTGTCGTTGATGATTATATTGTGATCGAAATCAACGGTAAACCGGTAAACTCTCAAAAAGATGTAGAAAAGATCTTAGATAAATACCAAGGAAATGTACAGGTGAAATTTGTAGATAACTATGGTAGAATTTATACAAAAGGATTTAAAATGCCTTAATAGAATTCCACTAAAAAAAATCGCGGCAGTCTCTGACTGCCGCGATTTTTTATTTCTTTAAAATTTTTATTGATTGTTCATTTTATCAGCAATTCTGCGCTTCTTTTTTCTTTCATAAATAATCTCTACAATTTTTCCTCCCATCCAGGCAAATGGAAAAAAGATCAGGAAAATTGAGATTTTATAAAAAGTAGGATGATACGGAAAGACAATTACATCAAGCATTGCGATAAACAACATAATGAAGCCGATAAGAATAGCGTAGGCAACTTTAGCATACTTTACGATAATCGCTGTAGCAACACCACCCACGGTACTTCCCAATCCAGAAATAAAAAGCAGAAAACCAAAAAATGCATCATCATTTTTCATGCTTTCAAGAAATTTTTGCCAATGCTCAAATGGCGCAAAAGCTTCGAATGTCACCCATTTGGGGAAAGCTCTTATACCAAGAGTGATAATAAGCCCTGCAATCGCAAGACCTACAATAATAGCAAATGTATTTCTTAGAAAACTCATTTAATCCTGATGTGCGATCATAGAAATTTCGATATCCACATTTTTTGGAAGACAAGAAACCTGTACGGTTTCTCTGGCAGGATAACTTTCTGCATCCAAGTAAGAAGCATAAATATCATTCATCACTGCAAAATCGTCCATGCTTTTAAGGAAAATACTTGCCTTTACAACGTTTTTAAAAGTCATTCCGGCTTCAGTAAGTATTGCTTCAAGATTTTTCATAACCTGATGCGTTTCTTTTTCTATTCCTTCTACCAATTTTCCGGTTGCAGGATCTACAGGAATCTGTCCTGAAATGTATAAAACTCCATTGGCAAAATTTGCCTGAGAATATGGTCCGATCGCTGCAGGAGCATTAACAGTAGATACTATTTTTTTCATATGATGAGATTATTAATTATTTTGATTTTTCATTCGGCTTTCGCTTTATGATAAGTGAAAATCATGCCGTTTTAACCCTTAAATTATTTCGGTGCAAATATAAAATTTATATTCTAAAATCAATATGATCTTAGAAAGGCGGATTTGGTTGCGTAAAGCTTCTGTCTTTGTATTTCAGAGCATCGCTCAAAATGTTGGCTTTGATTCCTATGAAAAAGTCATACACTTTATATTGTCCGAAAGGTACCCAGTTAAAATTGATTGTAAAACTTCGCTGATCTCTCGAAAATCCTATTCTTGTATAAGCAAGATCTCTGGTCACCATGTCATAATGGGTACTTCCGTTGATATTCCAGTAAGGAGTAAGCTTAATGCTTCCATCTAGACCGATTGATGCCATTGTAGTAGCTGTTCTTGTTAAATTTCTGGAATACTGATAATTTGCATTCACATTCAGCGTCCAAGCCTGATCAAAGTGAGCATAATTATCATCGTCGAAATAGTAATTTTCGTTTCTTATTTCACCTTTTGAACCATATTTTTTAGCATAATCTGTTTTTTCTCCAAAAAGTTCGCTACTTAGAGGATAAGAAAGCTGCATATTGAAACCTTGTACGCTAAATGAACCAAAGCTCTCTGTTCTGATCCCGGTATCTGATCCCGGAGCAAATAAAATTTTGTAAGGATCTAATGTCAAACTTGTATTGACACTCAATTTATTATCAAAGAAAGAAGACTGACCATTGATTGAGATCACAGACCAGGGATGTGTTTTTGCCGCGAAGTTATAATTTCCAGAAAGATTTAAAGATTCAAATATTTTAATTTTCTTTACTCCTGTAGAATCACTCTTAGACTTTACTTTCATTTCAACATTGTTCCCGATGTTGAAACCTAAAGCTCCGACCATTCCAGATGTAGGCGAACCGACAATTCCGTTATCGAAGATTGAATATGGCGTTAATGCTCCGCTCGCATTATAATAATTCCTGAAATATCCGAACCCTGAACCACCGAAGTCAGGAGAATAAGTAAAACCTATACTTGGAGTCATCATGTGTCTGACTGCTTCAATAGATGAACCTTTTTTAAAGTTCAGCATTCCGTATAACTGTGTTTGTAAACTCGCCGTTGTGGAAAAAGTAGAATAACCAGCCACTTTTTTATTAACCTGATCTACCACTACATTTTCAATAGGATCGTAGAATTTAGTCAGTGTTTTTGTAGTCAGTGCATTATCGATATTGGCGCCCAAACTGAATGTAAAATATTTTGCGATCGTTGTATTTGTACCTAATGTGATATTATTTTTAATTCCGGTTTGTAATTTATCCCACATTGCTTTTGTAAACAGTTCGCCTTCACCTGTACTCACAAAATTGGTTAAATTTAAACCTGTATTCACCGTAATATTTTCCAAAAGACCAGATCTTACCCCTGTTTTAGAGCCAAATAAATAAAACTGATTAATCGCCACATTCATCTGAGGCAAACGTAGATCAGCCAATCCTGTTGAGAAATTTTGTGAATAAGAAGCCGTTCCGGTAATGGTTGCGGGAAGTTTTAAAAATCTTTTAGTGAGCGTCAGGGTAGAATTTTGCTGGGTCTTAAGGACACTCTCATTCATAATATAGTTATTGTTAACGGTATTATTATAAAATGTAGTGCTCGTCACATCCACAGAAGCAGAAAACGTAAGAAACGGATTTGCTTTTGTATCCTGAGTATGCCTCCACGCAATTCTGTATGTTCCTGTTTTGCTGTAATCATCGAGACCTTTTATTCCACGAACGGTAGTCCCAATATCTGCAGCAAAGTTTCCGGAATATCGGTATTTTTTAAGATAATTCATTTCCGGGCGCAAATTCCAACTCCCCTTTGTATAAATATCTGCTAAAACTTTAAGATCAAAATGTTCTCCAATGGGTTGATAATACCCTATTCCATTTAAGAAAAATCCTACATCTTCTCTTTCCCCAAAACTCGGAATCAGAATACCTGCAGATCTTTTATCTGAAAAAGGCAAAATTGCAAATGGCATAATTAATGGAGTTGGAACCTGCTCAATATACATTTGTACAGGTCCTGTAATTACAGAACTGCTGTTTTTCCCTTTTACCATTTTTATATGCGGAGCCAACAAATGGTAATCTGCCAAAGAGTCTTTTTTCTTGATAAAATAGTCGTCAGTTGTAAACAAACCTCTTCTCATAAAGAAAACCGAATCATTGTACTTTTTGGTTTTTTCGGCTACAATTATCCCCTCACTTTCTTCAGTTCTTGCATTGTAAGCAATTGCCTGTTTTGTTTTGTAATTGTAATTAAACTCATTAGTCTCATACTTTTTACCAGCCTGAGTCGTGATTACCGGTTCTATAACTTTGCCTAAAGAATCAAGTTTTCCTCTGGCAAAAATCAAGTTTTTGGTTTCATCAATAGATATGTAATCTGCATCAATCTGCATATCCTGATATTTTACCTGAGCATTTTTGTTCAGATAAATCATTTTCTTCGGAACATCTCTACGCTGATCATCGGCTTTCGTCTCGAGTACATCATCTAATGCTTCCTTCTGTACAATTATGGTATCCTTTTTGGAAATTGTATCTTTAATTACCGTAGTTTCCGTTAATTTTTTAGGAGTTTGCTGTGCTAAAAAACTGTTAAAAATTAGGATAATTAAAATTTGTAATATATTTTTGAAGACGGTTTTGTCCAATTTTGTTTTATATAATTTAGGCTCAAAATTAATATAATTTTTAAAACTGTAAGATGTACACACGAAAATTTAAAATAATTTTAGCATTTCTTCTGACACTTTCCATACAATTTGCTTATTCTCAAAAAAAATTCACTGTCGTTTTAGACGCTGGACACGGGGGAAGCGATCATGGTGCGAACAGATCGTATAGTGATATAGGAAGAATTGCAGAAAAAGATATTACCCTTGCTATTGTTCTAAAAGTAGGCGCAATGCTGGAAAAAAATAAAGATTTTAAAGTTATTTATACCAGAAAAATCGACGAATATCCCTCATTATCGGACAGAACCAACCTTGCCAACCGAAGCAAAGCAGATCTTTTTGTCTCTGTACACTGTAATTCTTCTCAAAGACCAACTGCATACGGAACAGAAACTTTCGTACAGGGTCCTGATCAGAACGACACCAATCTTGAAGTAGCAAAACGTGAAAATGATGTAATCTACCTTGACGAAAAAGATAAGCAGACTTTTGGTACGTATGACGCAAGGTCACCGGAATCGCTGATTGCTTTAAAACTTCAGCAAAGCAAATATCTTGAATCCAGCCTTTTGCTTGGCGGGCTTGTTGAAAACAATTTTGTTAATAAAGACAAAAGGTCTTCAAGAGGAGTCTGGCAAAAAAACCTTCACGTTCTCCGTATGAATGCGATGCCTTCAGTACTTATTGAGACAGGATTCATCAATCACCCTGAAGAGAGTCATTATTTGGCATCCGAAAAGGGGCAGAGCGAGATCTCAGAAAGTATTTATGATGCAATTATTGATTACAAAAAGGCGATTGACAGAAAATCAGGTGGTTCACTTGCAACAAAAAAGCCTGAACCTGAAAAGAAAGAAGAGGTTCCACTGAAGAATGATTTCAGAATACTACTGATGACTTCTGCTGTGAAATACAATGAAGATGATCCTGCTTTAAAGGGGTTAAATTATATTCTTCCATTAAAAGAAAACGGCATTTACAAATATTATTACAGCGTGACCAATATGGCTTCGATCCGTGATATTAATATTAAAACAGCAAAAGATGCAGGCTTCCGAAACGCTTACGCAGTAGGATTTATGCCAAATCAAAAGCTGAATACCGGATATTATACCATAGAAGTGTATACAGGAAAAGATAAATTAAGTGCCAATTCCTTTATTTTGCAGACATTAAAAGATGCAGAAAGAGAAAAAAACAATGGCATGTTCTATTATACTTATGGAAAAGTTTCGTCACTGGAAGACGCAATAAAACTTCAGAAAGAACTGGAAGCCAAAGGAGTAAAAAACACAGTCATTCAAAAAATTAATAAATAAAGAAAAATAATTTTGAAGTTTAAAAGTTAATTAATACTTTTGCAACCTCAAAATTTGGTCTATTCGTCTAGTGGTTAGGACTCAAGGTTTTCATCCTTGCAACAGGAGTTCGATTCTCCTATAGACTACCAAATTTATATCATGCCGGATTTAAAGATTCAGGAAGCAAAATTGCTTTTTAAAAAAATCCACACGAACCCAAAAAGTTACGATTTAAAGATCAATGAAGAAGGGATTACAGGCAGAGATGATAAAATAAGTTTCAGACTTTACAGGAACGGTGAAGTAAGTGCCTTTGAGGTACTGATCGACGGAATAACTTTCACCAATACCACTGGGGAATGGAACAACGCACTGAATATGCTGACAAGCACAATCAGAAAAATAGAAAAAGAACAACAGAATATAAAACTAGAACAAGCATTAGATAAACTCAAAAAATACCTCTCAGAATAAAGTTTAAATTTTTTAAAAATAAATTTGGCTGGTATAAAAAAAGTTTATAAATTTGCACTCACATTTGAACGATATGGCAAATCATAAATCAGCACTAAAGAGAATTAGACAAAACGAAAAAAGAAAAGTTCGTAACAGATACTATCACAAGACTGCTAGAACAGCTTTGAAAGTATTAAGAAATGAAGAAGATAAGGCTGCAGCTACTGAGCAATTGCCAAAAGTTATCTCTTTATTAGACAGATTAGCTAAGAAAAACATTATTCACAAGAATAAGGCGGCTAATTTGAAAAGCAAATTGACTAAGCACGTTAACAAGTTAGCGTAATTATAGTAGGCCCGTTCGTCTATCGGTTAGGACCTCAGGTTTTCATCCTGGTAAGAGGGGTTCGACTCCCCTACGGGCTACTTATAAAAAAGAATTGAAACTTTTAAAAATTCAAAAATACTAACCCGTTATTTGTAACGTGATGGTAGATGGCCCGTTCGTCTATCGGTTAGGACCTCAGGTTTTCATCCTGGTAAGAGGGGTTCGACTCCCCTACGGGCTACTAAACAAAAACCATTGATAAATTTTCAATGGTTTTTTTATATTTAAAATTTAGGCTAAATTAAAATTCGCAGCATATCTATAAAAGAATATGCTGCGAATTTAGTTGACGAATTATTTTTTGCTTAAAGCTTCATCATATCTTCTGCTTATTTCTTTCCAGTTGGTAACGTTCCAGATAGCAGTTAAATAATCAGCTCTTTTGTTTTGATATTTTAAATAGTAAGCATGTTCCCAAACATCAATTCCGAAAATTGGAGTTCCTTTTTCTTCTACAACGTCCATCAAAGGATTATCCTGGTTTGGTGTAGAAGAAACAAACAATTTGCCGCTTTTATCAACAGAAAGCCAAGCCCAACCCGAACCGAAACGATCTGCACCTGCTTTGCTCATTTTTTCTTTAAAAGCTTCCATACTTCCGAATGCATCGGTGATTGCTTTAGACAATTTTGCAGAAGGCTGAGTGTTTTTTTCGGGTGTTAGAACCGTCCAAAATAACTCGTGATTATAATGACCACCTGCATTATTTCTTACAGCCATTGGTAATGTTCCTGCTTTAGAAAGAATCTGGAATAATGTCTGTTTTTCCTGAGGAGTGCCTGCAATTGCTTTATTCAAATTACTCACATAAGCTGCAGCATGCTTAGAATAGTGAATTTCCATAGTCTGTGCATCAATATTCCCTTCTAATGCATTGTATGCATAAGGTAGAGGTGTTTGCTTAAATTGCGCAAAAGCAAATTGCGCTGCAAAAACTGCAGTGAAAGCAGCTACTTTAAAAATTTTCATAATTTTTTATTTATGGTTAAACATTTATTTCTTCTTAGGTAAGGAAGGAAAAGCTCGAAGCAACAATTAACCTGCGATGAGCTTCATTCGTCCAACCTTATTTCAATAATTTCTTTATATCTTCAATTAAAATTGCTCTGTCAGGATGATATTTTCCTGTCAACTTAGGAATTTTGCCTTCTGGATCTTCGTAATTTAGTCCTGAGTAATACAAAATCGGCATATTGTCTTTATTGTATCTGCAGCGAATGTTTCCTTCCTGATCAACTAAGGCAATCATTCCGCTGTGGTTAAGGCTTTCGCTTTCATCTTCTTTATCTCCGACATATATATTAAACTGATCTGCTAATTTACCAATGTAATCTCTGTTTCCAGTCAGAAAATGCCAGTTCATCGATTTTACACCGATTTTATTAGCATGAAGTTTCAAAGCTTCAGGAGAATCATTTTCCGGATCGATGCTTATAGAAATGATACCGAAATCAGGATTGTTGATTGTGCCTTCAATTGCTTTCATGTTACTGTTCATCACAGGACAAATAGTGGGACATCTACTAAAGAAAAATTCTACCAGATATACTTTCCCGAGCATATCTTTGTTGGTGATCTTTTGATTATTTTGATCTGTCAATTCAAAATCAGGAACTTTCATTACAGTATAAAGACTTTTCTTAAAATAACTCATCCCAAAACCAATACCCAGAAAAAGAAGAGCTAAAATCACTAAAGGAATGATCACTTTAGATTTTGAACTTGTTTGGGGAGTTTTATTTTTGGACATATTTCTCAGGATCTTTTTTAAACTCGTCTTTGCAATAAGCACTGCAAAAACCATACACTTTATTTTTATAGGTCATTGTATCTTTAGTAAAACCTGCCGTTTCCATTTTGCAGATAGGATCTACTTTATTGACAACTTTTATATTTTCTAAATTCTTACCTGCAGAATTCATACTTTTCTTATGCTTAACCTTTGGTGCATCCTGAACGCAGGACACGATTGAAACTGACAGAAATACCGCCAAAATGAATAGTGATTTCATTTATTTAATTTGAAATTAATGATAGTAATAAAACGAAAAATAAGTTTTGAACGAATCAAAACTAGAAATTAAGTTTAAGCTAGAGGAGGATGAAATATTTTTGAAAAATATTCTGAAGTATGATTGTTTGAATATAAAGAATTCTTTGTGTAATTTAAATTATCAAAAAGATTATCATTTAAAAAAGAGAAAATTTCGCTTGAAAGAAAAACATCCAAAGTGGGAATTTTGATTGTTTGGGAATTATTTTGTTTCTCAGTTTTCACCAATTCTTTAGTTACAAAACATTTCCCTTTACAGGTTGAGTCGACCACATCTCTCTTCTCACAAAGATTTTTGACAATATATTCATAGTTTACAGCATAATTGATCAACGGCAAAACCGGACGAATTGCAATGGTAAAAATGATAAAAAATGAAACGAAAAATTTCAATGATGACTCTTTACTACAAATATACCACGCAAATTCTTTTTACAGGTTAATTTATGATGAATATCATCAATACTTTTATATTTTAAATATCAGATGAAAAATTTCTAAAAAAAATCTGTGAAAATCTGAGTAATCTGCGGGATTATTTTACAAATTAAAACTTCATCCTCTGAATTCTCACCGCATTCAAAATCGCCAACAAAGCAACACCGACATCAGCAAAAACAGCTTCCCACATCGTTGCAATTCCACCAGCACCGAGAATCAAGACAATTCCTTTTACAGCAAATGCTAAAATAATATTCTGCCATACAATTTTCTTGGTCTGCTTTCCGATATTGATTGCCATTGGGATTTTACTTGGTTGATCGTCCTGAATGACAATATCTGCCGTTTCTATCGTTGCATCACTTCCCAATCCACCCATTGCAATTCCTACGTCACTTAATGCAACAACAGGAGCGTCATTGACACCGTCGCCCACAAAAGCCACACTTTGGTTTTTAGACTTTAGTTCTTTCACCTTATTCACTTTATCTTCGGGAAGTAAATCTCCATAAGCGTTTTCGATTCCCAATTGATCTGCAACATATTGTACGACTGAAGTTTTATCACCACTCAACATTGTTGTTTTTACACCTAAAGATTTTAATTTATTTATTGTGAATTGAGAATCAGCTTTTATACTATCAGCAATTGTAAGATAACCCACGAATTTTTTATCGTAAGCCACTGCAATTAAAGTGTAAACAATGTTTTCAGGTTTAAAATCAAATTGAATGTTGAATTTTTCGAGCAATTTAAAATTTCCACCCAACAATTCTTTGCCATTGATGACTGCTTTTAAACCATGTCCTGCAATTTCTTCTACATTTTCTAATTGAATAGAATGATCAACTTCGCCCACAAACTCATGAATTGCCGTTGCAACAGGATGTGTACTCTGACTTTCCAAAGCATTAACTAATTTTAAAATTTCATTTTTATTAAATTCATCATTAAAATGAACTTCCTGAACTCTAAAAACACCTTCCGTCATCGTACCGGTTTTATCCATCACCACATTCTGGATATTAGCCAAAACATCTAAAAAATTACTTCCTTTAATTAAAATTCCATTTCTGCTTCCCGCTCCGATTCCTCCAAAATATCCTAAAGGTATTGAAATCACCAAAGCACACGGACATGAAATCACGAGGAAGACCAATGCTTTGTACAGCCAAGTTTTAAATTCATAATTTTCTACAAATAAATATGGAAGAAAAGTAATTCCGATCGCAAGAAAAACTACAATGGGTGTATAAATTTTCGCAAATTTTCTTATAAATAATTCTGTTGGAGCTTTTTGTGAGGTCGCATTTTGAACGAGTTCTAAAATTTTGCTCAGCTTACTGTCTTTAAATGCTGCAGTGACTTTAATTTGACTGACCGTATTTAAATTGATCATTCCCGCTAAAACTTTTTCACCTTTTATTTTTGTATCAGGCTTGCTTTCTCCGGTAAGCGCAGAAGTATTGAAAGAAGCTTTTTCTGAGATCAATTCCCCATCCAGACCTAATTTTTCGCCGGATTTTAACTGAATGATTTCGCCAGTTTTTACAGTTTCGGCTTTCACAACTTGAGGTTTTCCGTCTTTTAAAACGATAACTTCATCGGGACGTTGATCGAGAAGTGATTTAATATTGCTCTTTGCTCTTGTAACTGCCATTGCCTGAAAAACTTCTCCGACAGAATAGAAAAGCATCACTGCAACTCCTTCAGGATATTCACCAATCCCAAAAGCTCCAATCGTTGCAATTCCCATCAGAAAAAATTCTGAAAACACATCTCCATGAATGATGCTTTCATATGCTTCTTTTAAAACAGGAATTCCGACAGGAAGGTAAGCAATCAAATACCAGACAAGACGAATCCAGCCATTGAACCAATAATTTTCAATAAAATGATCGAAGGCAATTCCTATTAATAATAAAGAAAACGAAATGATCGCCGGAAGAAACATCCGCAAAATCGTTTGATCTCCTGTATCATGTGAATGATCGTGGTCGTGACCTTCGTGATTGTGTTCTTTTTTTGGTTTTGTGCTGCAACATTCTTCCATAACAAATAATTTTAAGCAAATTTAACCGTAAAGCCGATGCAATACTATTGCAAACTTTCTAAGCAATTTTCACAAATGCCTTTTGCGAAAAATCTTATTTCGTCAATCCTAAAATTGGTCTTACCATTTTCCGGAATTGAAATATCTTCTTTGCATGTCGTCTGTTTACAGATTTTACAGTAAAAGTGAAGATGCCAATCTTTATGTGTTTTTTCATCGCACTCGTCATGACAAAGTTTATATTTTGTTGTGGTATTTTCCTGAATACTGTGAACTATTCCTTTTTCTTCAAAGGTTTTTAAAGTTCTGTAAATGGTTGTTCTATCTGCATTTTCAAAATAATTTTCTATTTCAGATAATGATAATGCTGCGTTTTGAGAACTCAAAAAATCGTATACCAAAATCCTCATGCTTGTAGGCTTGGTATTTTTGTCAATTAGTTTGCTTTCAATTTCTTCTTTCATAATAAAATCTAATCAGATTTTTGAAATTATAAGATAGCGAAAAACTTTCAGACTTCATCTTTTTAAGCTTAAAACAAAAAGAATTCTTATTTTTATCCTATGAAAGTTTTAATTATCAATGGTCCGAATCTGAATCTTTTAGGCACAAGAGAACCTGAAATCTATGGAACTGTTTCTATGGAAAATTATTTAGACAAATTAAAGTCTGAATTTTCTTCACATGATTTGAAATATTATCAGTCAAATATTGAAGGTGAATTGATTAACAGACTTCAGGAAGATGATTTTGATGCGGTGATTATTAATCCCGGAGCTTTCACGCATTATTCTTATGCAATTGCAGATTGCCTTAAGAATATTCAGAAGCCGAAAGTGGAAGTTCACATCAGCAATATTTATAAGAGAGAAGAATTTCGTCAGAAATCTGTTACAGCTGCTTGTACGGATGCAGTTTTGTCCGGTTTTGGGATGGATGGATATCGATTAGCGATAGTGAGCTTAAAATAGTTCCACGAATTTCACAGATTTTCATAGATCAATGTATGAATTTTGCTCTAGTAGATTTTTCAATCAAATAAAAAAGCCTCATCAATCGATGAGGCTCTTCACTATTTCTAAATGGTCTGTTCCTGCAATTGAGGACCAGAAGCAATCAGCTTTTTGGCTTCGTCATTACCGCAGTACTGCTCGAAGTTTCTGATATATTTTGCAGCAAGATCTCTTGCCTTTTCTTCCCATTCTGCAACATCATTATATGTATCTCTCGGGTCTAGAATACCTTCAGAAACATTTGGCAATGAAGTCGGGATTTCAAGATTCATGATAGGAATTGTAATTTTCTCGGCTTTTTCGATTGATCCGTCAATGATTGAATCAATGATTGCTCTTGTATCTTTTAGAGAAATTCTCTTTCCCGTTCCGTTCCATCCTGTATTGACTAAGTATGCTTTTGCGCCGTGTTCTTTCATTTTCCCGATCAATGTTTTTGAATACATTGTTGGATGCAATGTTAAGAATGCTTCACCGAATGCAGGTGAGAAAGATGGTTCCGGTTCTGTGATTCCTCTTTCAGTTCCGGCTAATTTTGAAGTATAACCACAAAGGAAGTGATACTGAGCCTGATTTTCATCCAAAACAGAAACCGGAGGCAATACTCCGAAAGCATCTGCGGAAAGATAAACAATCTTACTTGCATGACCTGCTTTAGATGGCAAAACAATTTTATTGATGTGATAAATAGGATAAGAAACTCTTGTGTTTTCTGTAATAGATCCGTCTGTGTAATCAGCTATTCCGTTGTGAACTACAACATTTTCAAGAAGCGCATCTCTTTTGATCGCTCTGAAAATATCCGGTTCTTTTTCTGCTGATAAATCAATCACTTTGGCATAACATCCACCCTCATAATTAAAAACTCCATTGTCATCCCAACCGTGCTCGTCGTCACCAATTAAATATCTTTTAGGATCTGCGGACAAAGTTGTTTTTCCTGTTCCTGAAAGTCCGAAGAATAACGCTACATCTCCTTCTTCACCAACGTTTGCAGAACAGTGCATTGATGCCATACCTTTCAACGGAAGGTAATAATTCATCATGGAAAACATTCCTTTTTTCATTTCTCCGCCGTACCAAGTTCCTCCAATGATCTGTAATTTCTCGGTAAGATTAAACATTACGAAATTTTCAGAATTTAACTCCTGCTCTTCCCAATTCGGATTTGTAGTTTTGGAACCATTGATTACAGTGAAATCCGGCTCTCCGTAGTTTTCCAATTCAAAATGTGAAGGACGGATGAACATATTGGTAACAAAATGAGCCTGCCAAGCAACTTCAACAATGAATCGTACTTTTAATCTTGTATCTGTATTTGTACCGCAAAAAGTATCGACAACATAGATTTTTTTGGCACTTGAAAGTTGAGTTAATACTAAATCTTTACACGATTCGAAAATTTCAGGAGTTGTAGGGAGATTTACTTTACCGTCCCAGAAAATAGTATCTTTCGTAACATCATCCTGAACAATATATCTGTCTTTTGGTGAACGACCGGTGAAAACCCCTGTCTGAACTGATACCGCACCAGACTCTGTAAGCTCAGCTTTTTCAAAACCTTGATTTTCAGGTGAAATTTCCGCTTGATATAACTCTTCGTACGAAGGATTATAAGTTAATTCATACTCTCCTTTAATCCCTAATTTTTGTAAATCCTGGATGATTTTAGCGTTTTTCATTTTACTTATATTTTCTTTTTCTTTTTGTTGGTTTAACCTCAGTAATATTAACTAATTGTTAAACTTCGATAAATATAAACATATAAGCGAAAATGGCAAATAAAAAATGATATATATATTTATTTGAATATCAGCTAATTAAATCATTCCAATCAAAAACAGTTGAAAAACCTTTTCCCCAAAAATAGTCTTCATAGCCTTCAAATTTTGCACTCATAACAAAATCACCGCCCCAAGCACCCAAACTTTTGACAAATTTTGCACAATCTGCAAAAAAAAGTGATTTAACTGTCGGAATTTTAATAAAATCTGAAATACGTTGCTCATGTATTATCATTAATTCAGAAAAATTATCTAATTCATCACACAATAAAATATTTCTTGTGAGATCAGAAAACTCGTCGACTAATTTTTGAGACTTTATTTTCGACTTATAAAGAGTAATTCCTTCTCGGCTGTCCTGCTTCTGATTTAAGTGAATGAAAATCAGTTCATTCTTAAATTTAGGATTAAAATCAACCTTTTCAAAATGTATTTCAGGTTTGTTTTGATAAAGTACCGCTGACTTTGCCTTTGCTACGGCGATATCATATCCGCTCCCACCTAAACTTATGGAATTAAGATGAAAAGGGTCAATACTTGACCATTCTGCAAGATTATTCATTAAAGTCGAACTGCTTCCCAGACCGTAATCAGCCGGAAACTGAAGATTTGTTTTTAAATGATAGGAATAAGTGCTTTTAAATTTAATTTCAGAAAGACTCTGAACATTTTTAAGAGTTTTAAGAATAAACTCTGCACTTGAAGTAATATTGGTTTCTAAGATCTGCCAGTTTTTATAATCGATGACAGCTTTTAACCATAATTTGTTTTGATGATATGCTTCCCAGAAAATAAGAGATTTTCCGTCATTCTTTTCTTCAAAGAAAAACTCTTGTCCTAGCCTGGTTGGTACCGCTAAGACAAGAGCTCCGTCTACAGCGAAATATTCTGAAGTAAGCATCAGCTTTCCCGGTGAATAGATCTCGCCCATTTTATTTAAATTAAATTGCTGAAGCCGATGTAACTTCGCTGTCAATTTTTTTGATTAATCCCTGTAATGTTTTTCCCGGCCCCACTTCAATGAAGTTCGTAGCACCGTCTTTAATCATGTTTTGTACAGACTGCGTCCATTTTACAGGACCTGTCAACTGAGCGATCAGATTATTTTTGATCTGTTCGGGATCAGTTACTGCTGTCGTTGTAATATTCTGATAAACAGGAATTGTAGCTTTTCTGAATTTTGTATTCTCAATTGCTGCTGCCAATCTCTCCTGAGCAGGTTGCATCAAAGGTGAATGAAAAGCCCCATTGACAGGCAATAACAATGCTCTTTTTGCTCCTGCTTCTTTCAATTTTACACAAGCTTCTTCTACAGAAGCAGTTTCACCGGAAATTACTAATTGTCCGGGACAGTTGTAATTAGCAGGAACAACAATTCCGCTAATTGTTGCACAAATTTCTTCAACTTTAGCATCTTCCAATCCTAAAATCGCCGCCATAGAACTCGGGTTTGCATCACAAGCAGCCTGCATAGCTTTCGCTCTTTCAGAGACAAGCTTTAAGCCATCGTCAAAAGATAAAACACCATTGGCAACCAAAGCAGAAAATTCTCCTAAAGAATGACCTGCAACCATTTCTGCACCAAGACCGTTTACCGCTTTTAAAGCAGCAACCGAATGAATGAATATTGAAGGTTGGGTAACCTCAGTTTTTTTCAGATCTTCATCTGCTCCATTAAACATAATGGAAATAATATCGAATCCTAAGATTTCATTGGCATATTCCATCAGATCTTTGATGTCTTTACGGGAATCGTACAATTCTTTTCCCATACCTACAAACTGTGAACCTTGCCCAGGAAATACAAGTGCTTTCATTTATTTATTTAAAAATTAATACAAATATATATTTTAAAAGTAGAACTACTTTCAGTATTACGGAACCAATCTTATTACCCTGAAACCGGTATTGACATATGCTCCGTTTGATTTAGACTTTACAAATTCGAATTTTGTGGCAAGCTGTGTCTGCACTTTATTCATCTGTTTGAAAATTTCGCCTTTTTTATTTTCTCTTGTCAACATATCATTCATCACATCAAAACCTATCACGGCATATTTACCCGGAGTTTTGCAGTATTTAGCTTTATATGCTGCTAATATTTCTTTTTCAAAACTTCCGTCGGTATTGATTTTTCTGTCCATCAGATAAACCAGACTTGCCTGGCTCAGCTCATCAACTTTTTTCTCAAAACTTGGTACAGAGTATAAGCTGAATGCTTTCATCCCCTGAACTTCTTTCGAAAGTGCAATCATTCTGCTTGAGAAAGCTTCTCCTACATTATCATTATCACTTGCCAAAATTGCGATCACAGGTGCAGACTGACCTGTCATCATATTTTGATCCAGCTGAATATCTGCTGCAGAATTTACTATTGATACGTTAGCATTTTTAACAGCTTTTTCGAGATTAGCTTTTATATAATTGGCATTTTCTTTTTTAGAATCTGCCACGATATAAATTTTTTGATCAGAATAAACTGTTTTTACCTCTTCAACTATTTTGTCTGAATAAGTCTGATCATTGGTTTCCACAATAATTAAATTGCTATAATTGTATAATTCCGGAGAATTTGCAAATGGCGCAACAACAGGAATTTTCTGAGTTTTTGTAAAATCCAGCAAATCAATCACATTTGATTTGAAGAACGGACCAACAATTAAATCTGTATTATTCGGATTAATCTGCGTTAAAGAATTTTTAAAGGAAGCTTCATTACCTGAATCAACAATTTTGATATCAAGTTTCTGTCCGCTTGCTGCATTTCTTTCAATGGCTAATTTTGCTCCGGTAAGAAAATCCATTGCCATTGATCTGTACTGAGTTTCGTTTGTGCTGTAACCAAAAGGTAGCATTAAAACTACGCTCAATGCATCACCACTTTTCTTAGTATATGCTGCGTCTAATTTTTTGATTTTAAGAACCATTCCGGTTTTCAAACCTCTTGATAAATCAGGGTTTAAAGCAATCAATTCGTCGATGGTCACTCCAAATTTATTGACAATAGAAAAAACGGTATCTCCCTGTTCAACCGTATAAGTTGCGTATTCATCCTGACCTGAAGAAGAATGAGATGTCGTTGTTGAATTATCATTCCCGGAATCTATTTTGGTTTTTGCATTGTTTGGCTGTACAGCTTCCACAGGCGCTTCAGCAGGTTTTGCGGTCACAACTGCAGTTTGATTACCTCCATATTTTTTGATGCTGTCGAGAGGTAATGTAATTTCATCACCAATTTTCATATGAGAATCTAATTCAGGATTTAATTTTCTTAGATCCGCTTCAGAAATTCTGTACTGCTTTGTAATACCGTAAATTGTTTGTTTTGGCTGAAGATAGATTTTCCCCGTTTTTGAAGCAGATGAAGAAGTAGAAGTCACTTTCGTAACAGCAGCATTTCCCGTCTTCACATTGAGAACATCTCCGATTGCCAATTTTCCGTCTTTGACTTTCGGATTCAGCTTTAGCAGCTCGTCAATAGTAATTCCGTATTTCTTTGAAATATTGTACGGATTGTCACCTTTTACAACCGTGTGTGTCTTCTGAGCAGAAACGCTCAAAAACATACATAAACCAGACAGTAAAAAAAACCTCTTAATCATTTTCGATATTATAATGTACAAAAATACTTCTTTAAAATTAAATGGCAACAATTATTAATTTTGATTGCTCCACTTCCATTTCTTCCAGGCAAGACTCAAGCCATGAGTAGCCGTAATCAGCAAAAAAAACAGAGAAATTAAAAATTCTTTCCTGCCATGTTTTTGCCGGATGAACATCTAAAAATAACATTTCTAACCGTTCCAGCAATTCGTTTTGCTTAATTTTTTCTGCATGAAGCAGTCTTTTTCTCATTCTTTTAAAAGATTTAAGCTGACGAATTTCTTCAGCTTTCACCATATTTCCGAAAGATTTTTCGGTGGTTTCGGCTAAACTTTTCAATTCTGAAAAATTATGAATTAAGCTATTTTCTTGTCCATCAAGACTTTCAAGAATAAAATTATTTTCTAATATTTTTGCGTTTGTAATTTTAGTAAAATTCTGGAAGAAATCCTCGATCCTCAAATCCAGCTTTTCAATTTTACCTAAAGTTTTCTCTTTAATAAACAGCATTGAATTCCTCGGAATCAAAATCGGAAAAGGAATATTGATTTTTGCGAAATAATCTTTTAATTCAAGCCAATACATGATTTCGGCGTTTCCTCCGATGTAAGCCAAATTGGGCAGAACTTTCTCCTGATAAACAGGGCGCATCAACGCATTCGGACTGAATCTTTCCGGAAAGTTTTCTAACTCGGCTAAAATCTCTTCTTTCGTAAATTTCTTATCTGTATCTACAACAAAATAATTTTCACCATCGAAATCTATTCTGTCTCTGGTTTCCGAAAGGTAAAATAAATTAATTTCTCTCGGATTAACCTGAACTTTACCATATTTTTCTGTCAGAAAATCGACTTTCTCCTTTGAAGTGTCATGCAAACTGAAATTAATCAATTCGTCTTTAAAAATATCTTTAACTTGATTTTTTAATTCTTTGGAATCTCCGTCAAGAATCAACAATCCGAATTCTGAAAATAATCGGTTGACCAAAATCTGTATCGCTTCAGTCAAGGTATTTCCAACTTTATATGCTTCTTTAAGCATTAAAATCAATTCTGTTCCGAAAATAGAGTCTTTGAATTCCTTTTCAAATTCAGAAATAAAAAAAGTATCTCCAATTTTTATTCTGCCAACTGCTCCGCCAGATTTTTCGTTGATTTCGTAATAATTATTTTCTGTTTTAAAATGATTGATCTCAGCAAAATCGTGATCTTCAGAAGCCATCCAATACACCGGAACAAAATTAAAATCCTGGAATTTTTGTTTTAAATGGGTACAGGTTTTTATTGTCTGCAAAATTTTATATACAAAAAAGACAGGTCCTGAAAAAAGATTAAGCTGGTGGCCTGTAGTGATCGTGAAAGTATTTGGGGACTTTAAACTCTCAATATTTTCTTTCTGTTTTGACGAAAGTTTTAAATGTGAAAGTTGCTCTGTAAATATTTTTAACATGATTTCTCTTTGAAAATTGTCAAAAGAATTTTGCTTCTGATGAATCTGCTGAGAAAAATTATCAAATGAAAAAGTGTTTTTTTCGAAACCCTTAATCTCCTGATTTAAAAAATCTTTGACCAATTGAGGAATACTCTCGATATCGGTAAATACTATTTTATTGACTGTTTTCAACGTGATTGAATTTAGTTGAACAAATACCATACAATTCCGATATTCAGTCTGAAATCATAGACCGGATAATGCGGGAAAGCGTAGGCTTTGTTATATGAAAGAAGGGTTCCCATTTGTTGCCCTTCGATAAAGAAAAACATTTTTTTTACCTTCATATTGATATAAAGATCTGCGATAGGCTGTCCTCCAATAGAGAAAGAATCGGCTGTCGGAAGGATATATTCATTAAGGATAGGAAAATATTCTCTCGATGCAAACTTTGAAAAATAATAAACTTTGATCCCTGCCTGAATTTCTGCAGCATTTTTGAATGCTTTTGACTGGAAGAAGAAATTTGCTCTTCCAATAAACGAAGGCATCGGAAGAAGTTCTTTATTCGTTAAAGCACTCTGAAACTGCACCCGTGTATTTAAGTGAAACTTTCTGTAGCTAAACGTTGCATCACCTCCGATTTGAGAGATATTTAATGAATTATCACTTTGGCGAGGCATCGCTGAAGAATCAAAATAGGTATAATTATCTATTCTGAAATAATTGGCAAACAATTCAGATTTAAACCATTTTAAATTAATACTTCCTCCGATTTCTGTGACTGCCTGATTTTTGGCATCCTGAAGATAATAGTTAAACCTTCTGTACGCGGAAGAATTCGCAAGATAGTTGAATGATGGATAAACACTTTGGAAATTAACCTTAGCATTAACAAAATAGTCTTTTATCGGTTCAAACTTGATATTATTTGTTGTTTTTAGATAATTTCCAAACTGACTTCCGTTTGAAAACTCTAAAAATGAGTTTAATTGAAATTTATCAAACAATTTTACCTGCAGATTTGCTACAGCACCCAATCTGTTTTCTTTCAACTCTGCCGGAACATCTACAAGAGGTAAATCAATTTCATTTAAACCAAATTTCAACATCTGATATCGTACACCGGCATCAAGTTTAAATTTTTCATTATCTAAAACCAAGCTTACCGTATTGCTGAAGTTGTTGGAATATTTTTTTGTTGAAGGAGAAAATCCATCAACAATTTGTGAAGATGTAGTGTACCAGTAATTTTCTAAAGCATCCTGAAAATAGTAATATTTATTTCCCTGATTTGATAAGGTATGTCTTATTCTAAAAGGGAATTTTTCAGAATTGAAAGGCGTAAATTGATGACTTAAATAATAACGGCGGTAAGAAAACTGAGAACTTGAAGATTCTAAATTTACCTGTGCATTTTGTTTATTAGCTTCGCTATTGCCAGATTGAAAAAGCTCATCATCTGCAATTCCTCCATTTTCCTGATTATTTACATTTTGGTGAAGGTAGTGAGCAAAAAGTTCATAATTTCCACTTTTGGAAATATAATGTCCGGAAAATAAAGTGTTGTTGTTTGCAGCCAGTGAATTTCTGTACATTCCTTCAGAACGCAATCCCATATATTCAACAGCAAAATTAAATCTCTTACCGATATTCTGTGTATATGTAGATTGTAGCGCAGCACCATTTCGCATTGCTGTATGATAAATGAAAGTTGCAGTAGGAGTTTTTACATCATAATACTTTATATCATTGACACCCAAAATTCCATAAGATTTATTTGATGGCAACAATGACAGATTCCCTTCTGCGTTTACTTCATAAGACAAAGGATTGAAACCCGCACCAATATTAGCAAACTGAACTCTACCGAAATTATCACGATTGTTATATTGTGAAAAAACATTCGTTTTATCAAAAGTCATCACCGTATCAAAAACTTTCTTCTCAGAAAACTGCGTTTGATACTGATAATCCTGAATAGTTGGTTTAAATATTTTTAAAGAGTCTTTCTTACCAGAATCAATCACCAAAGTATCAGACAACTTTTTATCCAATCGATTGGAATCTGTTTTGTTGACGATGACTTGGGCTTTGAAGAAGGTGCCGAAGAAAAGTATGATGAGGAGAATGTATTTCATTTATTTTCTATTAAATAAAATCAAAAAATATATTCTTGATTTTATTATGCAAAAATAGGAAATAAAAGGAAATAAAAAACCCTGCTTGAAGCAGGGTTTTAATTATATGATTATTAGGAATTAATAACCAGGATTTTGTTGGATATTTGGGTTTGCGGAAATTTCTGTAAACGGAATTGGTAAGGTATATTTATAACTTCCGTTAGCCAAGTTTGTAACTGGTATTATATCATCCGTTGGGTTTCTATCCATAGTTACCCCCGCTTGAACTGCCATTCTTTTAAGATCAATATAACGGTGACCTTCTAAGCCTAATTCAATTCTACGTTCTTTTAAAATATCTGCATAAGCAGTCTGAGCATTTCCATAAGTAGGAGTAGTTGCAGTACCATTATAGTTTCTCGCAACTCTCACTGCTTGAATAGCTGCCTGAGCACCAGATAAATTATTATTAGCAACTTCTGCTTCTGCTAATATAAAATACATTTCTGATAATCTAAATAACTTTAAATCGTTTCTCGTAGGTGCACTAGTTTTTCCAGGATATTTATCAATAACTAACCTATCTGAAGTAATTGGAGAAGAGCTTGTAGCATAATTAGCATCAACAATAGAACTTGGATCGATATAAGTATATCTTCTTATATCACCAGTAGTATTGACCAAATTGAATAAATTTCTTCCTAAAAACCACATAGGAACTCCTGAAACGGTTGATGTATTAGTGTTCCAATATGTGCCTACACCAGCACCTACTCCTGTAGCCAATCTATTCAGAGAGAAAATAATTTCACCTCTACTTGAATCATTCCACAAGTTTCTATAAGGATTAAATGAAGAAGCTACAGCATAGAAAGCAGAATTCCACGCTGGAATTTGCTGATGAACAGGTACTGTAGATGGAGGTGTTGGATTTGTAAAAATTGCTGAACCATTGCTAATTGGAGTAGCTGGCGTTAATGTTAATCCTGAATTAGAAATAACATCTTGTGCATACTGTTTAGCTAATACATTATTACCTCTATAAAGGTTAAATCTTGCAGAAAGAGCATTTACAAATCCTTTATCAACATAAAATCTAGCAGCAGCTACATTAGAATACGATAACGTGTTTCTTGCAAAATCCAAATCGGCATTAATAACATCAAAAACCGCTTGATTAGTGCTTCTTGGTAATTTGGCATCTGTTTCTGGAATACCATCTGTTATGATAACTCCTAATGCACCAGAATTTTTCATATCTGGTGAATAGTATGCCAACAATTGAACATAAGCATATGCTCTTAAAGCTCTAGCTTGTGCGATAATATTATTATACTGAGTTTGCTCAGAAGCTGCAGGAGTAAATAATGCTGCACCGGCAATTAATCTGTTTACTCGATTAATTAATCTATAATGATTACTCCATATACCACCAGGAACTCCATCTGAAGCATCTAAAAAATGTCTGTGTAATTGGAATTCCTGACCTCCACTTCCGTTTCCAGGTTTTACCTCATCAGTAAAAACTGCTGTGAAGTAAATATCATTCCCAGTTTCCATACTTGAATATACGGAACCTAATAAGAAACTATTTAAATTTGCTACATTACTAAAAATCGCATCGTCATCTAATTGACCTGGTTGCTCAATCTCAATCGCATCCTGACAACTCGATAGCGAGAAACCTACAGAAACGAAGGTTGCTAAAAAAAAGGCTGTTTTTATAATTCTTTTCATAATATTAAAAATTTTAGAAATCTACATTCATCCCTACAGAAACTGTTCTAGGATTAGGATATACATTCAATGAATAAGTAGTTACTGGCTCAGGGTCAAAACCTTTCCAATCAGACCAAGTCAATAAGTTTTCAGCTTGAATAAACACTTTAATTGATCTTACTGGCAAATTACCTAATCTGCTTTTAGAAAAATTATATCCAAGAGATACATTTTTCAATCTGATGAAATCCGACTTATATAAGAATCTATCAGATTGACCTTCTAAACCAGCATTGTTAGCTGTAAGTGAAGGAATGTTTGATCCTGTGTTGGTAGGAGTCCAAGCATTCAATAAATCTGCAGAAACATTAATATTATTCGCAGCATAGAAAGGATCCATTACCCAAGAATATAAATTGTCATAGATATAACCTCCTTGCTGGAATGAGAATAATGTATCAAAGAACAAACCTTTATGTTCAAAGTTGAATCCAAAACCTCCTGTAAATTTTGCATAAGGAGATTTACCTGTCGCTCTTCTATCAGTTGCTACTGGAGTCTTAGTTGTATTTCCGTTAATATCTAAAAATAGCTGCTCACCATCTGTTGGATCAACTCCTATATAAGGATATAAATAAAATTGACTAGCAGGTCCTCCAATTCCATCATTATTATCACCATTAACAATATCCTCAGTTACTAAAGATACAATTCTGTTTTTATTGTAAGCACTATTTACGAAAACTGATAATCTCGTATCTTCTTTTCTGATTACATTAAATCTTATTAGACCTTCCACACCTTTATTATCCATTCTACCAGTATTACCTGTAATAGATGTAACACCAGTTATTGGGGAAACACTTATTGGACCATATAATCTCTCAGTTTTCTTTTCGTAGTAATCAAAAGAACCTTCAACAATACCTTTATATTTAAAATCTAACCCGATATCAGATTGTGTTACTTGTTCCCATTGTAATGCAGTATTTGCTAAATTAGATATACCAAATCCAGGTAAGTTTTGGTATCCTGAATTACTTGTGTAAAGATCCAAGAAGTTGTTTGGACTAAGAATAAGTGGATTAGTGTTGTTTGCAGGTGTAGAAAGATTTTGATTTCCTGTTGTACCAATTGACCCTCTTAATTTTAAAAGATCAAATCCAGAACCTTCCATGAAATTTTCTTTATCAATATTCCATCTCGCACCCACTGACCAGAAAGTCTCCCATCTGTTTGCAGGAGCGAATCTATAAGAACCATCTCTTCTTATAACCCCGCTAATTCCATATTTATCTTTGTAATCATAGTCTAATGTCCCAAAATATGCCAATGTTCCAGCAGTAACTTTCAATGCTGAAGCTGTAGGTCTATACAAGTTAGGAGTTGCCGGGTTAAACGGCACATAACCAGTCCCTGCACCAAAAGCCCAGTTCAAAGGATTTAGACCATTTTGAGTTTGTGAAGTTTGATTAAAATGTACTTTAATATAATCCATAAAAGCTGATGCAGAAATGGTATGATCTTCTCCAAAAGTCTTGTTGAAACTAATATTTGTAATTGAGTTGAAAGTAAGATCTTTCTGATTAGTAAATGTTTCAGATCCTCCAAATTCTGCAGCTTGACCAGCAGCTACAGCTAAAGACAAATACCCATTAGCACCTCTTGCAAAAATTCTTCCGTAATCTTTGTATTCAATTCCGGTTCTGTTTCCAACACTTAACCAGTCTGTAACTTTGTAATTAATATTACCGTTAGCATTAATACTGGTTTCCGTAAATTGGTTTTTCACCCCCCCCATAATATTATCATATAGAACGTACGGTCTGGCAACTACAGAGTTTGTTCCAATAGCATTAAAAAGTTCTCTTCCATTAGCATATGGTGACGGTGCCAAAAATGATGGAGATAATACTCCTCCAAATAATGGGTTTTGAATTACATTTGCATTAATAGCAGTATTTGTTTCATCGTCTAACTGATTTCTCTTTGAATACCCTAAGCCAATGATTGCGCCAAAAGTTAACTTATTGTCTTTAGATTTACCACTAAGATTATTTCTTAAAGTGAATCTTTTAAAATCCGTTTGTTTAACAATACCTTCACTATCTAAATAACCTAAAGAGACAAAGTTGTTTAGGTTTTCCCCACCAGCACTGATTGAGATGTTGTGTTGTTGAGAAATACCAACTCTTGTAAATTCTTTATTCCAATCAGTATCAATACCCCAATTATCTATATCACTTTGAGATAAATTATTTTCAACAGCAAAACCACCGCCTCCATAATTCTTCTGGATTTGTAGTAATTGTTTAGCATTAGACATATTGTAATCTGGCTTTGGCATCGTTGAGAATGATGTTAATCCATCATAGGAAACTCTTAAACCAGAATTAAATTTACCTCCTTTTGTTGTGATCACCACAACACCATTTGCTCCTCTGTTCCCATATATAGCTGTTGCTTGAGCATCTTTAAGTATACTGAAAGTATCAATATCATAAGAGTTTAGGTTTCTGAACTGCGTAGAAGAAGTAATGATACCATCTACAACAAATAAAGGATCTGTAGACCCGTTTAATGAGCTTAGACCTCTAATTAGGATATTGAATTTCCCAGAACCTGGTGAACCAGAAGCTGAATTTACAACAATACCTGGTGCAGTACCTTGAATAGAGTTCAGCACAGATATATTCGGTCTGTTTTCTAAAGTTTCAGAACCAATTGTCACAGAAGAAGCAGATGATTTCGCTTTCGTGGACGTTTTACTATACCCCAAAACAACAACCTCTTCGATTTTCGTTTCCTTTGGAACTGAATCATTCTTTGTTGTCTGTGCGAAAGCAACCTGCCCTAAGAAGAACAATGCTCCAGCACTTAATACACGTAGTTTAACATTCATATTAACAAAATTTTAATATTTTTAATGAGCAAATATGTTAATAAATATTAACACTTGCAAGTTTTTTTAGTAATCTTACCCCTTTTTTTTTGAAATCTTTTCATTTCTTCGATTCATTTATGTGTAATTTCATAACAGTAAACTAAAAAAGATCATTAAATTTCAAATACTTATACATTCATATAAATTTTAACATTTAATTATCAACCAATAATTTATTATTTAGAATATTTATAAATTATACCGTTTGATTTGTAAAATTTATTTCAAATACATTGTTTCACTTGAATAAAATTTGTAAATATGCTAAAAATTAAATATGAAAAAAATAATTGCAATTATACTTATCATTTTAGCAGTTGAAATACAGGCTCAACAAACACTTTCAGTAAATCAAGTTCTTGGTGACACTTCTGTTTTTGGAGGTGTAAAGTCAGAATCAGGAAAATCCTTAAAATACGAAGAAATAAAAGGCTCTCCATATTTTGATACTAATTTTCATCAAGCTAAGGTTGCTGATAATTACGAAAACGTACCAATACGATACAACACTTATAAGGATGAAATAGAATTCCAGAAAGATGGTAAAATACAAGTACTTCCTAAAGATGTGATTTTCTCAAAGATTGAAATTTTAAAACCTAAAACCACATTAGTATTGATTGATACAAATGATTCTATGAGTGGATATTTTTTTGAATTAATAGGTGGAAAAAACACACTATATAAAAAAATTAAAACAGAATTTAAAGATGTAGTTCCAGCTGCTAATTCTTATGCCTCAGAAAAACCAGCTATTTTTAGGACAAATACACCCGTGTATTATATTAAAACCGCTGATGGCACTTTTCTAAAAGGTCTTAAAAATGAAAAAGACGCACTACAATCAATAAATGGTAAAAGTGATGAATTAAATACATTTTTCAAGTCAAATAAGATAAAGTTTAACAAAGAAGAAGATTTAATTAAATTTGTTAATTATTTAAATACTCTATAAATATTATAAAACAATTATAACAGTAATTTTTATTAATTTTCAATAAAAAAACACTAAGGTTTATTTTAAATTTTAGTGTTTTTTTATTGAAAATTAATAATTAGGCTAAATAAATTTTTCAATTAAAAATACCATATAACCTTAAAAAAACAAAATTCTTTAGTAGAATATCATTTATTATTTATTTAGTATCGATTTTACGTATATTTGCTAAAATTTTTTAAAAATGAAAAAAACTATATTTTTATCAGTTGTGCTTTGTTTATTTTCGGCTAAATCTTTTTCTCAAACCAAAGAAGAGCGACTGAAAATATCAACATTTTCCGATAAATTAGCTAACCAAAAATTATTAAACACACTTAATAATAATGAAATTAGCAGAAAACAGCGATTAACCATTTTCTTAAATTCAAATCCAAATTACGTTAAACGTTTGACCATTGGTGAATTTGGCATACAAGAATTAATAGATGTATTACCTAACGGAGATATGGTTTATGCTAAAACTGATAACGAAGGAGCAGGCATTACCGCAAGAGCAAATAAATTATACAATGGTGGTTCTTTAGGATTAAATATACAGGGACAAAACATGCTTGCAGGAGTTTGGGACGGAGGTAATATACGGACTACTCATCAAGAATTTGTCAATGGCTCTGTTAGTAAAGTAACTAATGTTGATGGTAATACTTCTGCCGCTCATGCAACTCATGTTATGGGCACCATTATAGCAAAAGGTGTTTTGCCATCTGTAAAAGGTATAGCATTTAATGCATCTGGTATTTCTTATGACTGGGATAGTGATTTAGTAGAAATGTTAGGTGAGGCATCTAATGGTCTTTTAGTTTCAAATCATTCCTATGGTTTTGGTGTTTTGAGTAGCGTTTGGTTCTATGGAGCATATGACAGCCGCGCCAAACAGATTGATGAAATATGCTATAATAACCCATTTTATTTACCTGTTTTTTCTGCAGGCAATAGTAGAAATGAGACTACAGCTCCAGGATCAACACAAATAGCTAATAAATTTGGTTACGACATGATATTCGGGCATGGTAATGCAAAAAATGTAATGACAGTTGCCGCTGTTGAGCAAGTAGATGAATATACAGGTCCTTCTAGTGTTGTAATGTCGTCATTCAGTAGTTGGGGACCTTCTGATGATGGAAGAATAAAACCAGATATTTCCATGAAAGGAGTAAATGTAAGATCTACACTACCTACAACAAATACTTCAACAGGATTTATGTCTGGAACATCTATGGCATCACCTGGAATCACAGGAGTAGTTTTATTAGTTCAGCAATATTACAATCAATTGTATTCAAATTACATGAAAGCGGCTACTGCTAAAGGGCTTATTTTACATACAGCCGATGAAGCAGGGTTTTATGCGGGACCGGATTATGAATATGGATGGGGATTAGTCAATGCTGAAAGAGCTGCAATAACAATTAAAAATAAAAATTCAACTACTTCAAACAAAAGTATTATTGATGAATTAACATTAGCTAACAATACTACCTATACAAAAACAATCACAGCTAGTGGTACAAATCCATTGAAAATCTCAATTTCCTGGACAGATCCTCAGGCTTCTACAGCTAACTCTGGAACTACCGATCCATCAACCAAATATTTAGTCAATGATCTTGATATAAAAGTATCTAAAAATGGTGTTGACTACTATCCATGGAAACTCGAAGGAATGCTGGCTCCATATAGTGCAGCTACAAATGCAGGTACGAATAATGTAGATAATTTTGAGAGAGTAGACATTAATAATCCTTCAGGAACTTACACTATTACCGTTACGCATAAAGGCACTTTATCAGGTGGAAGCCAAAACTTTAGTTTAATTGCTACATCTGATAACCTTTCAACTCTTTCAACTAATGAAACAATTAGAGCAAATGATAGTAAAGTTGATTTTTATCCAAACCCAGCTAAAAACTACATTCAGATCAATGAGAAAGATAAAGATTTACTTATTAACATCTATGATGTCTCTGGGAAATTAGTATTAACTTCAAAATTGATTAATAATAGAATCAACATCAGTCAATTGACGAAAGGAAATTACATCGCTAACTTTATCAATAAAAAAGGAGAAAATAAAAGCTTTAAATTCATAAAGGAATAATTTTTAAAAAAATTTACAAAAAAGGTGTTTCTCATACTGAGAAACACCTTTTTTATTGTCTTTCATTTAGACTTGACCCCTTCCCTTCATTCAAGAATGAGCAATCAGATTTATTAAGATGATATTAAAAACTTATTTGCTTATATAAATTAAAACCCACCGATTGGTGGGTTTCTTCATTTTGTGAATATTATTTCTGATTAACACTCAGTATAGGGGTTTCCCATTCTACCTATAGGGTTATAATATTATGAAAGCTTTGTTCTTTATTCGCAAACTTAAATCTTGTATCTGCAGAGATAGTGTTTGCTCTCTGCAAAAAGTAGATATCTCAAGCAGAAAAACAATTATAAAGATCAACTGTATGGGTGTGCGCACCTCGATTGGGATTACTTGCCTGTAAACCTACCTGATTTCCTTCGGTTGCTGTTTTGATAAATGTTTTCATGACAAAAAACCTCCAATTGGAGGTTTTTCTATTATTGTTTTGTCAAAATAATATTATTAGGTATATCTATTGACCAATCTGTAGGGCTCTGACCTGGTTTAATAAATCTTGCTCCTTCTTGATTTTTCACTTCAATTATTTTAATGTGTGTATTGTCAATATAGGTTATTTTTAATCTTATTCCCTTGTTTTTATGCGGCATAAACACTATTATATCATTAGTATTAGATTCATCGCTTATTGCTTTAATAGATCTCTTTTTATCACTAAAATTTGTGTTGCTATATATTGTAGTGTCTTCAGTTATTAATCCGTTTTTATAAATTTTGTGAAACCCTATAAGAATGTCAAATGTATCAGTATTGCTATCAATTATATTAATATTACTCTCTTTTTTCATAACTAGAGTGAGACCATTTGTCGTATTTCCCCATTTCCAAGTTCCTACAAATTTATCAATATAAGGATCTACCCTATGGTAAGGTGTATTTTGTGCAGAACAATTGTTGAAACCTATACAACAGATAATGCTTAGTAAATAGATGATATTTTTCATATTATATTTTTTTTAATTACATGGTTTGGGAACAACTTGTCCATTAGTTATTTTTAGCTCAGACCAATCATTAGAATTATTAGATCCTTTCAATATCTTCAATCCTGAATTTGTCTCTGAAAGAAGTTTTACAAAGCCTAATTCATTAGTTGCAGACAATCCATTTGTACGTATATTATATTTGCCAAATTCAAGCAATCCAAAAAGATCAGTCTTATCTTGATCTATATTACCATTAGACAATAAAAACTGTTGCGAAAAAGTAGCAAAACTTGCAGAGTCATCTATTACCATCATATATTGGATATTAGATGCTGTTACTATACCCATCACAAAAGTATTCATATCTCTGATGCTTCCGCTTGCATATATTGCGGAAAGTGATGCAATATCTGCAGGTGAAAAAACAGATAATAACCCCGCATAATGAGAATGGATGAAGCCATCAATCTGTCCTCCGGAATAAGAAATATCAATACCTCCTGCACCAGATTCCCCTTCTTTAGGAATGTTATTGATCTGTCCATTAGATTCTATAAGAATTTCTCCGAACTCTTTTGTAGAATTAGTTTTTGTCTTTAAATTTTCAAATAAAGATTTGGTTTTTGTATGCTTTCCTATTTCCTGTATTTTCTGACAAGGCGTTTTTTGCTCCGGCTCAGTTCCTTCACCTCCACCACCTGGATATTCGTAGCCACCTTCGTTACCACCACTCAGATCACAATCTCCGTTAGGCAGGGCAATACCTATACACTCGTCTTTTGTTGCTTCACATTTGATGATAGATACTGTAGACCAATGTCCTGCTCCAGAATCAGGATCAGGATTACTCTCACTATCAGGAAGCCAGATAGACATCCATTTTCTGGTACAGGCTATTCCATCGGTTTGTGCCGTAGAACCATCCGCCATTCCTGCTTTTTTGTGTCTGGCAAAAACCAATCCCTGAAAGAAGGCAAGATCGCTTTCTTTATTTGTATATTAGATAATGACAAAAAACCTCCAATTGGAGGTTTTATTACTGTTTTACAAGAGTCATTTTGTTATTAGGAAGCAATTGTACAAAAGAGCTGTAATTTGGGCATTTAGCGGGATCTAATTTAACATCCAGATCTCGAGCATAGAATAATGTCATCTCATTAGAATTATTAAGTCGTGTCTCAATAAATACCTGCCCTGATTCTGCGCAATCCCAATTACCTACAAAATGCATCTCATAGGCTCTGTGTTGAAAATTGTTGCCAAAAAAAGATATATTATTATCTGGTTCATTCGTAGAATTATAAATAATAATTCCCAAATCATTTTTTATAATCATCCTTCCTATAATTCTGTCCCAAGATATTTTACTTGTTATGAAATATTTTGAATTAATTTTCTTTTCTAATTTTATCTCATATTGTTTTCCTCCATAAGTACCTTTCCATATCCCTACAAATTGATTAAGCCTATTATTGGTGTCTTTTACATAAGTAATATTCTCTAAATCAGGACAGCCTTCATCATGATTAGGACGATTTGAGCATTCTTCAAATTGTTCAAGAGTTCCAATTACCTGTGCTTTACATGATAATACAGATAAAAATAATGTTGCTACTAAAATGATATTTTTCATATTGTTGTATTTTAATCGGGGCAGTCAGTTGTTTCTATTTGGTTGTTTGTGCTAAGTGTTTTTTTCTGAATCGTACCATTGCTTTTTATTTTATACAATTCAACCCCCTGTATATTCATTTTATCTTTTAAAAAAGTAAGAAATAATTTTTCAAGACTCAAATACTTATTTTCTATTCTATATTTTTGATAATCTTTACTCCATTCTTCAGTATTAAACCCTGTTTGAATATCAGCTGAAGTTCCTGTAAATTTTATTGTGTAAATGCCATAACTTGATATCATAGTTCCATAAATGTCTTCATAGTCTCCTTCTGATCTAAAACCCGCTATCAACATCAGAGTATTCACATCCGCAGGTGAAAACATCCGTATGGGTTGACGATGTAATTGTATTCCCTGATCGTCATATCTCCCGGAAGCCTTATCATTAAGATGAGCATGTATGTAACCTCTTGTATTTGCATCAACCGTAATATTTAAAGCATCTGAATCGGAAGTAGTAAGTTCTGTAAAATTACCATTTTTGTTTTCAGAATAACCAGTTTCATGATCTTTATTAAAAACAGAAGTTTTATTAAGATCAGTAACTTTGTTCTGATAATCTGTATTTATATTTTGTGCCTTAAGTTTATCACAAGGATCTTCCTCTTCCTCCGGCTCAGTTCCTTCACCTCCACCGCCTGGATATTCGTAGCCACCTTCGTTACCACCGCTCAGATCACAATCTCCGTTAGGCAGGGCAATACCTATACACTCATCTTTTGTTGCTTCACATTTGATGATAGACACTGTAGACCAATGCCCTGCTCCAGAATCAGGATCAGGATTACTCTCGCTATCAGGAAGCCAGATAGACATCCATTTTCTGGTACAGGCTATTCCATCGGTTTGTGCTATTGATCCGTCCGCCATTCCTGCTTTTTTGTATTTGGCAAAAACCAATCCCTGAAAAAACTTAAGATCGCTTTCGTCATGGGTATAGTAAAAGTAGATATTTTTGCCATGTCTTGGTACTTTCATTACAGATATTACTTTCCCTTCATTTACAACAGGTACAGCTACAAAGCTTTCATCAAAGCTGTCTACGGTTGTAGCATAGTTCCAGTAAGGGATTCCATTTACTTTTTTGATCTCCGCTTCGTTTTCGGCATAGACTTTCATGACATTTTTAATGTACTTTTTATCCTGTTTCCAGAGGCTTTTGTTGGTGTATTCTGTAGAGGAAGGGTCAGATGAAGAATAGATTTCATCGTGAATACAGGAATAAAGAGATAGCAGAGCTATCATCATCAGGCAGAGCCTGAACAATAGATTTTTTTTCATAATCATTGTGTGTTTTAATAGGTTAAATATATAAATAATTCCGCAGCAAATATCATGAATGTAAAAATAATTCTTCTACAACTTTGGTTGTAAAATACCTGAACCTTAGTTGTTTTTTTATTTTTTTCTTTACTTTAGCATAAAATTATACGGTATGACTTTGGGAACCAAACTCAATAAACTAAGAACAGGGCGAAACCTCACCCAAGTGCAGATCGCAGAAAAACTGCACATCTCACAGAACGCTTACAACAAATGGGAAAGCGACAAGGCAAAACCTGCCATGGAGAACCTGATGAGAATTGCAGATTTCTATGAAACAGATGTGTATGATTTATTGGATGAAACACCAATTGTACAAAACAATACCGATAGAGCTGTTGGAAATATCCATAATAATAATACTGTAACAATTAATAATACAATATCCGAAGAATTGATAGAAAGCATCATCAAAAATCAGCAGGATATTACCAGTCTGGTAGAAACCCAGAACAAGCTTATAGAAAGCCTTCTTAAGAAATAAATCGACAGTCATTTTCTGTACCTTTAAAACTCTTTAAAAAAATTCATGCGCATGAACTTCAAAACTCATGCGCATGAATCGTTTAAGTCATGCGCATCAATTGATCAACTCATGCGCATGAGTTTTCATAATCACAATAATTGCCTAAAATTTTTCTCCGGAATATCTGTTGATGTTAATTTTTTTTATAATTTAGTTTAACAAAATAAAAACACGTTTAACTTAAAAAATGAAAAAAAATGCCGATTACCTTTAATGTTATTTCAAGAAAAAATCTTCAACAGCCCAACGACCCGCCAAAATACTACGCAGATATTGTAGGCGATGGTAAAACCACTCTTTCAGATCTTGCTAAACACGCCGCCTCAGTTTCTACGGTTTCTAAAGCCGACATTCTTGCCGTATTGGAGAGTACATTCTCTAAAATAGCAGATGATGTAGCAGATGGGAAGATCGTCTACGTGGGAGAATATTTTACCTTGCAGGCAGGTGGCTCCAGCGAGGGAAAAGATACTCCGGAAGAAGTAAACGCCTCAAGCATTAAAAGCGTAAAAACTATTTTCCGCCCGGGAAAAATGATTAAAGATGCGCTGAAACTTGCTGAGTTTAAAAAGAAAGCTTAAAATAAAAACATTAAGCGTAAAGTTTGTCATTGACTACGTCGAATCTTTGATTTCCGGAGGAATCTAGATTATACTCAGAAAAAGCACTGTTGAGATTCCTACGGAATGACAAAGATGCTTTTAAAAACTATCTTTTTAGAAGAATATTTTTTTATTTTGGTATTTATGCAATTTAATAATCATCATAAATACAGTGTTTGTCATTCCGCAGGAATCTAAACTAAATTCTGAAAAAGCTTTGTTAAGATTCCTACGGAAATCAAAGATTCGACGTAGTCAATGACAAAGATGCTTTTAAGCTTTATCTTTTTATTAGAAGAATATTTTTTTTATTTTCTTGCTGTTTTCTTTAATTCAATTATTCATTCTAAATGCGAAGTTTGTCTTTCCGTAGGAATCTAAACTACACTCTGAAAATATTTTTAAGATTCCTACGGAAATCAAAGATTCGACGTAGTCAATGATAAACTAAATTATAATGATAAACTGATTTTTAATTTCAGTTTAAACTTAAAACAAAAACTGCCCGTATCAAATGATACGGGCAGTTTTAATATCTATAACTGAATATTATTTCAATTTCTTCTTCACAGCAACTTCTTCATATACTTCAAGAATGTCGTACTGCTCGATGTCGTTGTAACCTTTCAGGTTTAATCCGCATTCGTAGCCTTTTGTAACTTCTCTTACATCGTCTTTGAAACGTTTTAAACTTTCCAGCTCACCATCGAATTTCACAATACCGTCTCTTAGTAATCTTACTTTCGACTGTCTTGTTACTTTTCCGGTAAGAACCATACAACCTGCAATAGTTCCGACTTTAGAAATCTTGAAGACTTCACGGATCTCAACATTACCGATTACCTGCTCCTGAATTTCCGGAGAAAGCATTCCCTCCATCGCTTCTTTTACCTCATCGATTGCTTTATAGATGACAGAATATGTTCTGATTTCAATTTCTTCACGGTCTGCAAGCTCTTTTGCATTGGCACCAGCTCTTACGTTGAATCCAATGATAATGGCATCTGACGCTGCCGCTAAGTTGATATCAGACTCAGTGATCTGTCCTACACCTGAGTGAAGAATGTTGACACTGATCTCTTCTGTAGATAATCTCTGTAACTGATCAGAAAGTGCTTCTACTGAACCATCCACGTCACCCTTCAAGATAATATTCAATTCCTTGAATTCCCCTAAGGCGATACGTCTACCCAATTCTTCAAGGGTCGTATGTTTCTTGGTTCTGATTGAAAGTTCTCTTTGTAACTGCTCTCTTTTGTTAGCGATCGCTTTACCTTCACTTTCGTCAGCATAAACTCTGAATTTATCCCCAGCTGTTGGTGCTCCGTCAAGACCTAAGATCGTTGCCGGAATAGAAGGACCTGCTTCTTCAAGGTTTTTACCCCTTTCGTCAAGCAAAGCTTTTACTTTACCGTGGTTTTTACCTGCTACTACATAATCTCCAACTTTTAAAGTTCCGGTTTGTACCAACATCGTTGCTACATATCCTCTACCTTTATCTAAGGATGCTTCAATCACAACTCCCTGTGCAGCACGGTTAGGATTTGCTTTCAGTTCAAGCATTTCTGCCTGAAGCAATACTTTCTCTAAAAGGACATCCATATTGTTACCCATTTTAGCAGAAATTTCCTGCGCCTGAACGTTTCCACCCCATTCCTCAACAAGAATATTCATTCCTGAAAGTTGCTGACGGATGTTATCCGGGTTTGCATTTGGCTTATCTACTTTGTTGATTGCAATAATCATCGGTACACCTGCAGCCTGTGCGTGAGAAATTGCTTCTTTTGTCTGAGGCATCACATCATCATCGGCAGCGATTACGATAATTGCAATATCGGTAACCTGTGCACCTCTCGCTCTCATTGCGGTAAAGGCTTCGTGACCCGGTGTATCTAAGAATGTAATTCTCTGACCGTTTTCCAGTTTCACGTTGTATGCACCGATATGCTGAGTAATTCCACCAGATTCACCTGCGATAACGTTGGTTTTTCTGATGTAATCCAATAATGAAGTTTTACCGTGGTCAACGTGTCCCATCACCGTTACAATCGGAGCTCTTGAAACAAGACTTTCTTCTGTATCGATATCTTCTTCAGAATCTGTTTCTTCAAGATCAGCATCTGAGAATTCAATTTTAAATCCGAATTCGTCAGCTACTAATAATAAGGTGTCAGCTTCTAATCTTTGGTTCATGGTTACCATCACACCAAGAGAGAAACAAGCAGAAATTACTTCAGTTGCACTTACATCCATCAAACTTGCCAATTCTCCGACCGTGATAAATTCTGTAACTTTTAGTGAAGTATCTCTTGCATCTGCTTCCTGCTGACGCTCATCTTGCTCTCTACGGTAACTTCTTTTATCTTTTCTGTGTTTAGCAGATTTAGATTTACCTCCTTTATTGGTAAGTTTTTCAAGAGTTTCCTTGATCTGGTTTTTAACTTGCTCGTCTGTTAATTCGACAGGCATCGTTCTTTGACCAGGTCTGTTGTTATTTCCAAAACGGTTTCCGCCACCTTGTCCCGGAGGACGGTTTCCTTGAGGACCACCTTGTCCTGGAGGACGGTTTCCACCTGGGCCACCCGGACGGTTTTGACCACCTTGTCCCGGAGGTCTGTTCCCTTGAGGACCACCTTGTCCCGGAGGACGGTTTCCACCCGGACCATTCTGACCTTGAGGACGGTTTTGTCCGCCTTGATTATTTCCTTGTTGGTTATTCCCGGTATTCTGGTTAGGACCACCTGGCTTTTCAATTCTTTTTCTTTTCTTTTTAGCTCCGGAATTTGATTTGGGCGCAAACTGAGTTAAGTCAATTTTCTCACCAACGATCTTTGGTCCGTCAAGCTTCTGATAAACAGTTTCAATTTTCTGAGATTCCTGAGGTTCTTCTGCTACAGGTGCCGGTTTTTTTTCTTCCACTTTCTCAATTGGTTTTTCAACCGGTTTTGGTGTTTCTTTTACGGGCTCCACCGGTTTTACCTCAGCTTTTACCTCCTCAACTTTAGGCTTATCTTTTCTTGCAGGTCTGTTTCTATTTCCCTCAATCTGAGACAAATCGATTTTATCCAACACTTTAAACTCCTGCTTTTCCGGTGTTGGTTTAGTTTCAGAAACCACTTTCGGTTCTTCTTTAGCCACTTCTTCCACGACCTCTTTTTTCTCCTCAACAGGAGCAGCAGGTGCCGGAGCAGGAGTTTCTTCCACAGCTTCAGGTTTTTTAGGTTCCAAATCAATTTTACCTAAAATTCTGGTTTCTGGTTTATTAGCTTTAGCTCTTATTACTTCAGGTGTTTTCTTTTCTTCAATCTCCAGTTTTTCTTCCGGAACTTTAGAAATAACCACCTCATGGGAAGCTTTACGTTGCTCGCCGTCTTTGGCAAACTCAGCTTCCAATGCAGAATATGCCGCTTCTTCTAATTGAGCGTTAGGATTGTTTTCAACCACAATATCTTTAGACTGTAAAAACTCCACTAGTCTGGACATCGATATGTTGAATTCCTTAACCGCTTTATTTAATCTTATTTTTGGCATCTATATTATTTACTGTTTTTTTTAATTCTTAAAATTAAAGTATTCTTTTTTACTGCTTATTAAAATTTATTCCGAAATTTTAATCTTCAAATTCTTCTCTTAAGACGCGTTTTACATCTTCGATAGTTTCTTCTTCCAAATCAACCATATTCAAAAGACTTTCTGTTTCTTTATCCAAAACAGATTTTGCAGTAGTAAGACCTACTTTCTTAAATTCATCCAAAATCCACTGTTCGATATCATCGTTGAATTCTCTCAAATCAACATCATCGTCTTCACTAGATTCTCTGTACACGTCAATTTCATACCCTGTCAACCAAGAAGCGAGTCTGATATTTTGACCTTGTTTACCGATTACTTTAGAAATCTCTTCAACAGGAGTATAAACCATTGCATAGTTGGTTTCCTCATTGATTTCAATTTTATTGATAGTAACATTTCCTAAAGCTCTCTTCACCAGTATTTCAGGGTTTTTTGACCACTGAATTACATCTATATTTTCGTTTCTCAACTCTCTTACCACACCATGGATTCTTGATCCTTTCACACCGACACAAGCTCCTACTGGATCTATTCTGTCGTCGTAAGCATCAACAGCGATTTTTGCCTTTTCACCGGGAATTCTCACTGCTTTTTTAAGAATGATGGTTCCGTCCTGAATTTCAGGAATCTCCAGTTCTAATAATTTTTCAAGGAATTTCGGAGCTGTACGAGAAATAATGATCTGAGGTTTTGAACCTTTGAAATCTACACTTTCTACGATTGCTCTGATGTTTTCGCCCTTTTTAAAGAAGTCTGAAGAAATCTGATTTTCTTTTGGCAAAATAAATTCGTTATCTTCATCATCCAGCAAAATCACGTGTTTGTGACGGATGTGGTGGATTTCTCCTGTAACGATTTCCCCGATTCTGTCTTTGAACTGCTCATAAAGCATTGCATTATTATGCTCCTGCAATTTCGTAGCCAAGATCTGCTTCAAGGTAAGAATATTTCTTCTTCCTAATTGAGCCACAGGAATTTCCATGGTAAAATCTTCACCTACCTCAAAAGTAGGATCTATTTTTTTAGCTTCGGTAATTTCTATTTCCAAATCATCATCTTCAGACATTTCGTCTTCAACGATTGTTTTGTTTAAAAATATCTGAAAGTCACCTTTATCAGGGTTTACAATGACATCAAAATGATCATCAGAATCAAATCTTTTTCTCAAAAGAGTTTTCAGAGAATCTTCAATAATTGCCATCAGATCGATCTTACTGATCCCCTTTTCGTCTTTAAAATCACCAAAGGATTCAATCAACGCTATATTATCCATTTATCTTTTTTTCTTTTTATTAAAATTTAACTACTACCAATGCTTTTTTGATCTCAGAGTACAAAATTTCTTTTTCCTCCTCCACATCCACTTTACCTTTACCGATATCTTTTGGTTTTCGGTAACGAAGAATCAATGTGATTTTCTCTTCGTCTACTTTAGCTAATTCACCTTCTATTGTTGAAGAATCCTGAAGCATTACTTCGATTTCTCTTCCAATATTTTTATTAAACTGTCTCGGCGTTGCCAAAGGCTCACTCAATCCCGCAGACATTACCTGAAGGCTAAAATCATGCTCGTCACGATCTGCATTGAACTCTATTGCGCGACTTGCATCCAGACAATCCTGCAGAGTTACGCCGTTGTCACCGTCTAAAATCACAGTAACGTCATCTGCCGCAGAAATCTTTAAATCAATAAGAAATAAATCCTCTCTTGTCTCAAGGAAAGTACTTAATAATGTTTCAATATTTTTTCTAAACTCCATATATTTATTAATGACGATCTACCTGTACGAAAAAAGGCTTTCTTGCGAAGCCTTCTCATTTTTCCGTAAATCTTATGCAAATATAAGACATTTTTATAAAATAACCAAATACGCTTCATAATCAATTAAATAAGTTTTAAAAAATATCATGAATATTTAAGGACAAATAAGACTTCACTATGATTTTGAATAACTTATTGCTTATTTAAAAAGACCATGAAAAGTATTTTTAGTATTTTTGTCAAGAATTTTTTAAAAACATACATTTTGAATATAACAATAGTTGGAACAGGCTATGTAGGATTGGTTACAGGAACCACTCTCGCAGAACTTGGAAATTCTGTATACTGTGTTGATATAGATGAAAAAAAAGTAGCGGACATGAAAAATGGCATTGTGCCGATTTATGAGCCGAATCTCGAAGAAATGTTCCTCAGAAACATACAGGCAGAGAGATTATTTTTTACCACCGATCTGAAAAAAGCTTTAGATAAAAGTGAAGTTATTTATCTTGCATTACCAACTCCTCCCGGAGAAGACGGCTCTGCAGATCTTTCTTACGTTTTAAAGGTAGCCAATGATATTGGTGAAATGATGACAGAATATAAAGTTATTGTCAATAAAAGTACCGTGCCTGTAGGAACCGCTGACAGAGTAAGTGAAGTCATTGCTTCAAAAACCCAGATCGGATTTGATGTAGTTTCTAATCCCGAATTTTTGAGAGAAGGTTTTGCAGTAGAAGATTCTATGAATCCGGCGAGAGTTGTTGTAGGATCAAGCTCTGATAAAGCAAAAGAGATCATGGCTCAAATTTACCAGCCATTTACCAATACGGGAATTCCTATTATTTTTATGGATGAGAAATCATCTGAACTTACAAAATATGCTTCTAATTCATTTTTAGCAGTGAAAATCACCTTCATGAATGAAATTGCTAATTATTGTGAAAAAGTAGGCGCTGATGTAGATAAAGTGAGGCTTGGAATGGGGAGTGACGACAGAATAGGTCATCGGTTTTTATTTCCGGGGATCGGATATGGCGGAAGCTGTTTTCCAAAAGACGTAAAAGCATTAATCAAATCGGGGAAACAAGAAGATTTTAATTTCCAGATATTGGAAGCCACAGAAAGTGTGAATATTTCACAGAAAGTAATTCTTGTTTCTGAGATCGAAAAATATTTCGGCGGAAATATTGAAGGTAAAACAATTGCTGTTTGGGGACTTGCTTTTAAAGCAAACACTGATGACATCAGAGAAGCTTCATCTTTAGACAATATCAGTTTATTGTTAGAAAAAGGAGCAAAAATTGTTGCATATGACACCGTAGCTGAAAAAAATGTTCAGAAAATTCTCGGTGATAAAATACAGTATGCCAAAACGATGTACGAAGCACTCGAAAATGCAGACGCATTATTTATCGCCACAGAATGGTCTGAATTTAAAAATCCGAACTTTAAACTGATGGCTGAAAAAATGAATAACAAGGTTATCTTCGACGGAAGAAATATGTATCCGCTGGAAACTCCTGAGCAGAATGGTTTTTATTACAAAAGTATCGGACGGAAAACTGTGGTTAAATAAACCTTAACATAAATTTTATATTAAAATGCCGACTGATCGGCAACAATCATACAACATGAAAAACATCATCATCACCGGGGGCGCCGGTTTCATCGGGTCACACGTTGTAAGAGAATTCGTGAAAAACAATCCGGACTCAACGATCATCAATCTTGATGCATTGACGTATGCTGGGAATCTTGAGAATTTAAAAGATATCGAAAACGAGCCTAATTACGTTTTCGAAAAAGCAGATATTACAAAACCAGAAGAGCTAAGAAGGGTTTTTGAAAAATACAATCCGGATGCAGTGATTCATCTGGCTGCGGAAAGCCATGTTGACAGAAGCATCACCGATCCAATGGCATTTATCAACACCAACGTCAACGGAACGGCAAATCTTCTTAATTTATGTAAAGAATTCTGGGCTTTAAACCCTGATCATACCCACGGAAGATTTCCAGATGAAAAAAGAACGAATCTTTTTTATCATGTTTCGACCGATGAAGTATACGGAAGCTTAGGAGAAACAGGATTTTTCCTTGAAACAACCGCTTACGATCCGCAATCACCGTATTCTGCTTCAAAAGCTGCTTCCGATCATTTGGTGAGAGCATATGGAAATACCTACGGAATGCCTTTTATCGTTTCCAACTGTTCAAATAATTATGGACCGAATCATTTTCCTGAGAAACTGATTCCACTTTGCATTTCGAATATCATTAATGAAAAGCCGCTGCCGATCTACGGTGACGGAAAATATACGAGAGACTGGCTGTTTGTGATCGATCACGCAAAAGCAATTCATCAGATTTTCAATGAAGCCAAAACCGGAGAAACGTATAATATCGGAGGTTTCAACGAATGGCAAAACATTGATCTGGTCAAAGAACTCATTAAGCAGATGGATGAAAAATTGGGGAATCCCGAAGGGCATTCTGAAAAGCTGATTACCTATGTAAAAGACAGACCCGGACACGACAAACGCTACGCTATTGATGCCAATAAACTAAACAAAGATTTAGGCTGGAAACCTTCTGTCACTTTCGAACAGGGATTAGGGAAAACCATTGACTGGTTTTTGGACAACAAAGAATGGCTGGAAAACGTAACTTCCGGAGATTATCAGAAATATTACGACGGGCAGTATAATTAATACGAAACACCAAACAAATGAAAGGAATTATTTTAGCAGGCGGTTCAGGAACAAGACTTTTTCCATTGACTATTGCTGTCAGTAAACAGCTGATGCCGGTTTACGACAAACCAATGATCTATTATCCGCTTTCCACACTTTTGCTGGCGGGAATAAAAGATATTCTGATCATCACCACACCTCATGATCAGGCAGGTTTTATCAAACTTTTAGGTGACGGCTCACAAATCGGCTGCAATATCGAATATGTGGTACAGCCAAGTCCGGATGGTCTTGCACAGGCATTTATTTTGGGGGATCAATTTATTGGTAATGATTCAGCAGCTCTTGTTTTAGGAGATAATATTTTCTACGGTTCGGAAATGGGAACTTTGTTGAAAAACAAAACCAACCCCAATGGAGGTGTAGTTTTTGCTTACCATGTTGCAGATCCTGAAAGATATGGCGTCGTAGAATTTGATGAAAATTTTAAAGCAAAATCTATAGAAGAAAAACCGACTCATCCGAAATCAAATTATGCCGTTCCGGGATTGTATTTCTATGACAATGAAGTCGTAGAAATTGCAAAAAACATACAACCTTCTCCCAGAGGCGAACTGGAAATTACGGATGTCAATAATGTTTATTTAAGTAAAGGAAAACTGGAAGTCGGCGTTCTCGACAGGGGAACTGCATGGCTGGATACAGGAACTTTTGATTCTCTGCAGGATGCATCAGAATTTGTAAGCGTGATTGAAAAAAGACAAGGCTTTAAAATAGGCTGCATTGAAGAAATCGCCTTCAGAAACGGTTTCATCAATAAAGAAAAGCTTCTTGAAACTGCTGCAAAATATGGCAAAAGCGGGTATGGTGAGTATTTGAAGAAATTGGTTTTATAAACTTACCCATTAGAAATTGAAATCTTTTAATTACTATTCTTACAATCCCAATTAGTATTAAAAGATGATAATCAATTAATTATTATAAATTTGTAAAAATTTTCCCACAAATGAATGAACCACAACAAGAGTGGACAGAAATTATAGAAGACAGCCACTCTTTATTTGATCTGAAACTCAAAGAAGTATGGCGATATAAAGATCTCGTTTATATGTTTGTAAAAAGAGATTTTGTATCAAGTTTCAAACAGACTGTTTTAGGACCGATCTGGTTTTTTATCAATCCTATTTTCACTACTTTAGCTTACCTTATAATTTTTGGCAATATTGCCAACTTACCTACGGACGGGGCCCCAAAAATATTATTTTATCTTGCCGGAGTAATGCTCTGGAATTATTTTTCAAGCAGCCTTACAGGAACTTCTTCTACTTTTTCTGGAAACGCAGGCATTTTTGGAAAAGTATATTTTCCAAGATTGGTAACTCCGATTTCAGTTGTTATTTCAAACCTGATGAGATTTGGGGTACAATTTTTATTATTCTTAGGATTTTGGAGTTATTTCCTTTTCAAAGGTGAAGTGCAACCCAATATCTGGATGTTGGCTACTCCGTTTTTAATTATTCTCATGGCTGCTTTTGCTTTAGGTGCAGGAATGATCTTTTCAGCATTAACGACAAAATACAAAGATCTCAGTATGCTTTTAGGATTTGGAGTAAGTTTATATATGTATGCAACTCCTGTAATTTATCCAATCTCAGTGCTAAAAGGACCTTGGAGAGAACTTGCCTACTACAATCCGCTCACCGGAATCTTTGAATGTTTCAAATACGGATGGTTGGGTAAAGGAGAATTTTCAGTGCTTATGCTTGGCTTGAGTACCATTATTATATTTTTTATTCTTGCTTTAGGAACAGTTATCTTCAATAAAGTTGAGAAAACTTTCATGGATACAGTTTAAATTAATAAAACGGATAATAATCCAGATTACAAAAACACAAAAAGAAACCAAATTTAAAATTTAAATTACATGCTTGCATTAAAGGCAGAAAACATATCAAAACAATATCGTCTCGGAGAAGTCGGAACCGGTACTTTGTCTCACGACCTCAACAAGTTTTGGTACAAAGTGAGAGGAAAAGAAAACCCTTATCTGAAAATTGGCGAAGCCAACGACCGCTCCACCAAAGGAATATCCGAGTATGTTTGGTCGCTCAAAAATATCAACTTTGAAATCGAGCAAGGAAGTGCCGTGGGAATTATCGGCAGAAACGGAGCCGGAAAATCTACCCTTCTAAAGCTTTTAAGTAAAGTAACAAAGCCAACTACAGGTAAGATTTTCACCAACGGAAGAATAGCATCTCTTCTTGAAGTCGGAACGGGATTTCACCCGGAAATGACAGGACGAGAGAATGTTTACCTAAATGGGGCTATTTTAGGAATGAGCCGTAAGGAAATTAAAAGGAAGTTTGATGAGATCGTAGATTTTTCGGGTGTTGAAAGATATATTGATACGCCTGTAAAAAGGTATTCTTCAGGAATGTATGTACGTCTTGCTTTTGCAGTGGCGGCACATCTAGAATCTGAGATCCTTATTGTTGATGAGGTTCTGGCTGTGGGTGATGCCGAGTTTCAGAAAAAATGTTTAGGCAAAATGGGTGATGTGAGTAAAGGCGAAGGCAGAACGGTACTTTTCGTAAGTCATAACCTTGCCGCCGTAAGAAGACTTTGCAATACGGGAATTCTTTTAAAAAACGGCGAAATTATTTCCACAGGAAAAATAGACGGCGTACTCAACCGATATGATATGGAATTTGCATCTGCAGAGAAAAACTTCGTTATCGATTATCCTTTGGATGAATCTAAAGATATGCAGATTTTGAAAGTCGAACTCCAAAAACCTTACGATCACAACCGTCTTTTTACGGAAGATGTTTTAGAATTTAATTTTGATATTGTAAGCAGAGTTCCGGTAGAAAATGCATACATAACAATCGATATTAAGAATAATGATGATGACTTAATTTACTGGACATCTGACTATACATCCGAACGTTTTGCAAAACCAGAAACAGGTAATTGGAATCTAAAATGTATGCTCCCGAAAAACCTCCTGACTACAGGTTTCTACACCGCTACATTCGCTATTTCTTCGCCATCAAGCAACACTGTGGTCGATCATCTTCCTAAATATCAGATTGCATTTGAAATAGAGGAAGACGAAAGCTCATTTCTTCAGCAGTATGGAGGTGTAAGACCCGGGAAAACCGGCGTGGAAAGCTCATGGAAAAGTAAAAAAATATCTTTATGATTTCCATTGTTACCGCATATTATAACAGAAAAAAACTCTTCGAAAGAACTTTAAAGACCATTGCAAGACAAAATTTTGACAAAGGCCTGGAAGTAATTGCCGTAGATGACGGAAGTGATGAACATGAAAGATTGGAGGATTTAACAGCGCAGTTTCCTTTTTTGAAAGTCATCCGTCTGGAGAAAAAAAATAAATGGTACCAAAATTCCTGCATCCCTTTCAATATAGGATTTAGGGCAGCTAAAGGAGACAAAGTGATATTGCAGAATCCGGAATGCTTACATTTTGGAAATATTTTAGAATATACAGAAAACAATCTTACCGACACCAATTATTTGAGTTTTGCCTGTTTTTCGTTGGATAAAGATTCTACAGAAAACTTAGATTTATTGCTTGAAACGCCAACAGAAATTACTGCTATCATACAAAAAGATGATCATATTATCTTAAATGATGGTGATGCAGGATGGTATAATCATTCTGTTCATCGTCCGGAAGCTTATCATTTTTGTACCGCAATTTCAAAAAAATCACTACAAAAGCTTAAAGGATTTGACGAACGATTTGCTTTGGGGATTGCTTATGATGATAATGAGCTGATCGAAAGAGTAAAAGCACTTTTGCGGATTAAATTTGTGGATGAGGAAATTGTTTTGCACCAAAATCATTATTCTCAAAATTCGACTTCGTTTCAGAACAGAGAAAACAAGGCACGTCTTTATCGCTTTAATGAGCTGATTTACAAAAACAGAATCAAGAGTTTTAATTATAATTCTTTTCTTAAATATGTCCCGTTTCAGTATAAAAAGAATGCAATTTCCATTCTTCTTAAACTTGAAAACAGGCTGAAAAGATATTACACCCGTATAAAATAATTTCTAAAGATATTGAATCTTACCAAAAATTTAGAGTGTATTTATTCTAACTCAAACAGATGAAAAAAATTTTTACAATTGAAATTCCTGAAAGCAGAAATTTTGGTCTTGACCTTTTAAGATTTTTTGCGATTTTTTTTGTTGTTGCTGACCATAGCACAAAATATTTACCTAAAGAATATATTAAGTTTTTACATTTTTTTTTATTTGACGGTGTTACATTTTTTTTTGTACTCAGTGGATTTTTGATTGGTGGAATATTAATAAAAATTCTAAACAATGCTGATTTTACTAAAAAGACACTCTTTGATTTCTGGAAAAGAAGATGGTTTCGTACAGTACCCGCTTATTTTTTGATATTATGTATTTTACTTATCTTAAATTTGCTTTTCACCCCAATATTTTCTCTCACCGATAAACTGAGATATTTTATATTTTTCCAAAATTTCAAAACGCCACATCCTTTATTCTTTCCCGAAGCCTGGAGTTTAAGTGTTGAAGAATGGTTTTATATTATAACACCAATCATCATTTTTATTCTTATTAATATTGTTCATTTAAATACAAAAAAATCTATCCTTTACACAGCAATTTTTGTCATAGGTTTTACTATATTTTATCGATTTTGCAGATATTTCATTACAATAGATCAATCTTTATATAATATTAATGTATGGGATGCTTTTTTTAGTAAACAAGTTATTACCAGATTAGACAGTTTAATGTTTGGCGTTTTAGCTGCATATATCAAAAACTATCATTCTAATCTTTGGAATACAAACAAAATTGCATTTTTTGCTGTAGGTATTGTTTTAATTTTAATTAATAAATTTCAATTGTTTGGATCTGCTAATTTTTATCATTCAGTTTTACACTTTACTTTTCTCTCTGTTGGCGTGGTGTTACTACTCCCATTATTAGAGTCATGTAAAAGGGCATCATCACCAATAGCCACAAGTATTACATATATAAGTTTAATTTCATACTCAATGTATTTAGTCAATTTATCATTAGTACAATTATGGATTATTGACAGGCTAGAATTTCTAAATGAGTTGAATCAATACTTTGCATATACAAAGTTTTTAACATTCTTGTTTCTTATTTATATAATATCCTTTTTACTATATAAATATTTTGAAATCCCAACAACTAAGTTAAGAGATAAGAAATAGAATTATTTTCAGATTAATTGTTTTTAAAGATTATACTATAGTTTTATTTATAGCTGCCAAAATAATATATTCCTTCATTTTTAATATCTTTGTTAATTCAAAACACAATATGCCTCAACCTTTTGTCTCTGTAATCGTCCCCTGCTACAATCAGGCACAGTATCTTGACGAATGTCTGCAGTCTGTTTTTGATCAAACTTACCTCAACTGGGAATGCATCATCGTTAATGATGGTTCGCCAGATAACACCCGTGAGATTGCCACAGCCTGGACAAAAAAAGACCCTCGTTTTATTTATTTTGAAAAAGAAAACGGAGGTGTATCATCTGCCAGGAATTTTGGTATTGAAAGAGCTAAAGGTGAATGGATATTGCCATTGGATGGTGATGATAAAATAGACAAAGACTACATCTCACTTGCATCTCAGGAATTCCGCAACAATCCTCATGTAATCTATTGCAGAGCAGAATATTTTGGTGCGAAATCCGGGGAAATGGTGCTTGATCAGTTCCATCATGCTGATATTTTATTAGAAAACTCAATTTTCTGTACCTCTTTTTACAAAAGAACCTCTTGGGAAAAAATAAAGGGATATGATGAAAATATGGTTAACGGCTATGAAGATTGGGAGTTTTGGATTCATCTGAATATTTTTTACGGCAAACTACAGGTTACGAAGCTTGATTTCATTGGTTTTCAATACCGAATAAAAGAATTATCAAGAAATACCGAAGCGATGCAACATCATGATGAAAACATCAGATATTACATTTACGACAAACACTCGAAAGCTTATAGGGATAATATACTTAGATTTTATGAGCACTTCGCAACTGCTAGAGCACTCAAAAAAGATCGCATCAGATTATTGGATAAATTAAACAGTAAAAGATACCGTGTTATTGACAAGGTTTTAAATTTTTTTAATAAATAAATTAATTTTAATAATGCTAATCACTATGCAACCTTTAAAAGCAAAATAAGCTCAATTTAAGATGAATAAGCTCGCTATTGTTATACCTTATTACAAAATAGATTTCTTTGAAGAAACTCTAAAGTCTGTCGCTGCACAAAGTAACAGAAACTTTACATTGTACATAGGAAATGATGCAAGTCCGGATGATCCTAAGCAAATAATTGATCAATATTTTGATGAGTCTTCCCATCACTATTTTAATTACAATAATAATTTGGGTAGTAAAAATCTCGCTTTACAGTGGCAGCGAATTCTTGAAAATGTAAAAGAAGACTGGTTTCAGATTCTGGGAGATGACGATATGCTGTCAGAAAATTTTGTGGATGAATTTTATGATTCCTTAGATACTCTTGATCGAGAAAATATAAATGTATTGAAGTTTCCTATAAAAATTATTGATGCAAAAAACCAATTTATAAAACAATTTTCTTTTTCAAAACCTATTATAAACAGGAAAGATTTTTTAATTTCACGAATAGATCACGTTAGTTTATCTTCTCTGTCAGAAAATATTTTCCGAACAGAAACTTACAGAAAACACAAAATAAATCAATTTCCATTAGCTTGGCACAGTGATGACTGTATGATTTTTGATTATGCAGAAAATGATCGAATATTGTATTCTGAGAAAAGCTATATTTTCATAAGAAACTCAGGTTTAAACATCTCTTCTTTGAGCAACAATAGCAAAGAAAAATCACAAGCTACAAATGCTTTTTACAGCTATATCATTTCTCGTTACTATCACTTATTTACTTCCGAACAGAAAAAGATACTGCTGAATTGTTTAAAAAAACATTATTATTATACTGGTAAAAACGCAACTTCAAACATCATATTCACTGTCTCACGAGATAATATTATAAACGGCATCAGGCTAATTAAATATCTTTTCTAATGGAAACAACACTTGTTTCAATTATCATACCCAATTATAACCGAGAATCTCTTGTTGGAGAAACACTCGATTCTATTTTGTCACAAATTTATAAAAATTGGGAATGCATTATTGTAGATGACGGTTCTACCGACAATTCTTGTAATATTATAGAACAGTATCTTATAAAAGATTCTCGATTCAAGCTCATCAAGCGTCCTCATAATTATCCCAAAGGAGCCAATGCTTGCAGAAACCTGGGAATGAAAAACATCAATGGAAATTACATCATTTTTTTTGATAGTGATGATCTTATGACCCCTCATCACATAGAAGAAAAAGTAAAATATATGACTTCCGGTGATTACGATTTTGTGATTACAAAAACAGAATATTTTAATAATCCCGAGAATCATCATCCTATAAACTATCGTGGGCTTTTTGAACTTCCCATCACTGCAGATCATTTTATACAAAAAAAAATAAACTGGCTTACCTTAGATCCAATCATAAAGACTACGGTTGCAAGCTCAATAAGCTTTACTGAAAAAAACAGGTCTGCAGAAGAATACAATTATTTTGTAAAACTTCTTCTCACAAGTGAAAAAGCTGTAGCTAAAGATATCGTTTTGTCATTACGCAGATTTCATCCGGAATCTTATCAATCAAACCTCAAAACACAGGATGATATTTATCATAACAGTTTTTTTTATTTTTACGACACTTTTTTAGAGACAAAAAAAATGAAGGTATCCGAATCATCACAGAGATTTCTACTTTCACAAGCATCTGAAATTCTTTGCAAACAAAAAAAACTTCTATCACCTCACGAAAAAAAACAATTTTATAATCATCTTATCACAACATTTGGTATTTTTAAGGGATTAAATAAAATAAGGATATTATTATCATAATTAATATTCAGCAAAAAATACAAATAGCAATTAAAAGGTTGCTCACACAGCTAATTAAAACTAAACATGATGAAAATACTTACAAGAGTTAAAAAAAAATTATTATCAAAACCCCTCTCAGAAAATGAGACAACCGCTTCTGTTTTAGAGAAAACAGGAAACCAAATATATACCGGCCCTTTTGCAGGCTTACTTATTCCTGACATTCTGAAACCAAGCCTGAAATTATCTGAGGTACTAGGTCTATATGAATCGGTTCTTCATCAGAGCTTTTCTCAACTGATCAATAAAAACATCGAAAACATAATGATAATTGGAGGTCACAAAGGCTATTATCCTGCAGGACTAAGCAATCTTCTAAGACCGAAAAATATGTATGTGTTTGAAATGGATGAACAATTTCGTCCACTTATTGATTCCTGGATTGAAATCAATAATCTAAAACCTTATATCAACTTTCATGAAGCCACAGAAGAAATACTGCTTAACTGGCAGGAAAAAATTGACTTTTTACTAATTGATTGTGAAGGTGCGGAAGACTTCTTGTTGCAACCTCAAAAATTCCATTGGCAATCTGAAACAGATATTTTGGTAGAAATCCACCATTTTTACGACAATAAAATTTTAGGTAATTTGATATCCAGATTTAAAGACACCCACAATCTTTCAATTATCTATGATGATATTGCAGAAAACGAAAAAATTAATAATGTTTTAACGGGGCTTACAATAAATGGTACCTACAGAGGTCACCCAACCCATCGTTGGATTTTTGATAAAAATAAAAATAAAATAATAACGGCAGGAATATTTTTATATATGTCTGTGAAAAGTAAAAAATGATTCCCAAAAAAATACACTACTGCTGGTTTGGTGGAAACCCAAAACCGGAATCTTTCTACATCTGTCTTGATTCCTGGAAAAAAAACCTTCCAGATTACGAAATCATTGAATGGAATGAATCTAATTTTGACATCAATTGTTGCGAATATGTACGTCTTGCAGCAGAAAAGAAAAAGTGGGCATTTGTTTCAGATTATGCAAGAGCTTTAGCATTATTTGAACAAGGCGGCATTTACATGGATATTGATGTGGAAGTAAAATTTTCTTTGGATGAATTTCTCATACACCGTGCTTTTTCCGGATTTGAGATCAAAGGATCTCCATTTACTGCGCTTTGGGCAACCGAAAAAGCTCACCCGTGGCCAAAAAAAGTATTAGATTTTTATAATAAAAAAACAGATTTCAACTTGACTACAAACACAGTTTTTGTTTCTGATCTGTTGATAAAAGAATACAAAGTAGATCCCGATAAAGACGAATATCAAGAACTCGCAGATGGAATTGTCATTTATCCTTCTACCTATTTTTGCCTTGATTTACCTAAAAATTATGCCGCTCATCATTTTGTAGGAACGTGGCACGAGCGCAATACACTCAATCCGTTTAAAGATTTTGTACATGCTCATTTCAATCTTAAAAATATTGTTGAAATGAAAAATGGTAAAAAGGAGATTCATAACGTAGTCAACAATATGCAAAAATTTTCTGCAGATGAGATTCTTAACCAATTTCCTTTAAAAATGCTTTTAAAACACATTATTAAACGTTTAAAACGTTAAGTTTTATTATTTTTACAAAAACATATAGGATGAATGATAAAATTGCGATTATTTACGGAACAAGACCAGAATTCCTAAAGGTCTTCCCCATCATCAATGAGTTCAGAAAAAGAAATCAGAAGATCTGTATCGTCAATACCGGGCAACACGATTCTCTTCTTACAGAGATGGAACAAAGTTTTGATGTACAACCTGATTATCAACTTTCTGTACAATCTTTGGCTTTTACAAATTCTAATCTTATCGCAAAACTGATTGATGAAATATCCAATTTAGTTCATCAAGAAAATATTCAAAAAATTATTGCACAAGGTGATACTTTTACCGTTTTAGCATCATCAATGGTTGCTTTTCTGGAACAAAGAAAATTTTATCATATCGAAGCAGGTCTTCGCACATCAGATATAAAACTTCCTTTTCCTGAAGAGTTCAACAGGCGTGTTGTTTCGTTAACAGCTGATGTTAATTTTTCTCCTACAGAATTGGCAAAACAAAATCTTTTAAAGGAAAATATTTCGGAAAACAATATTTCTTTGGTTGGAAACAGTATTGTCGATATGATTCAATACGTCACAAAAAAAGAAAATATTGCCGTTGAATACAAAGATTTTGTATTTATTACCGCTCACAGAAGGGAAAACATTGGTCAGCCATTGAGAAATATCGCTCAGGCTGTCAAAGAGTTGGCTGAAGAAAACCCTGAAGCTCAATTTGAATGGGCATTGCATCCCAATCCCAATACGAGAAAAATCATTATGGAAGCTTTTGAGAACGGAACTCCAAAAAATATAAATTTCACAGAACCACTTTCTTATCTTGATGCTATCAGAAAAATGGCAAAGTCTAAACTAATTATTTCAGACTCGGGAGGAATACAGGAGGAAGCACCAAGTTTGCAGAAAAGAGTATTAATTCTACGTGAAGAAACCGAAAGACCGGAAGTAATTTCTTGCAATTGTGGTATTTTGGTAGGAACAGATATTCAGAAAATTAAAAGCAGCTTTAATTTCATTTATAATAACCCTGAAGAATATATTTTCAAAAGTGAAAATAACCCCTTTGGTGACGGAAATTCTGCTGAAAAAATTGTTAAAAAAGTATTAGAATGATAGTTGGCAGAGGGCTAATCGCCTCATTATTTAAAGGGTGTGACAGAGAAAATACAATTTTCTTTGCATCTGGTGTTTCAAATTCTTTAGAAACCAGACCTGAAGAATTTAACCGAGAAGAAAATTTGATCAAACAAACAATTGCTGAAAATCAAGATAAGATTTTTGTTTATTTTTCTACCTGTAGCATTTACGATTCTTCCAAAAGCAACAGCAATTATGTACTTCATAAACTCAAAATGGAGCAGATAATTAAAAATTCGTGTGAAAAATATTTGATTCTGAGAGTCAGCAATGCCGTCGGAAAAGGGGGCAATCCCAATCTTTTGATGAATTATATTGTAAATGCCGTAAAAAACAATGAAACTATCAATGTTCATACAAAAGCAACACGCAATTTGATTGACACTGATGACATTAGAAAAATAACTTTTGATTTAATTGACAATCAGAATTTTAATAATATTATTAATCTCGCTTACATTAAAAATTATTCTATCATTGAAATCTTAGAAATTATAGAACGTTTTTACAGTAAAAGAGTTGATATTAATCTGATAAAAAGTGGCTCAGGTTATGACATTAATATACCCGATGTTGAACATTATTTTGTGAAAAATAATTTAACAGATAAAGAATTGTACCTCTTTAGTATTCTTGAGAAATATTATTCTTTGTGACACCACAGACGAAAGAGACTTCATTCATCTATCAAATCTCCAACGGAAAAATTTGTATCCCAAAGATAACGGTAATCTGTAAAAAAGATCCTGCTTTTTCATTTTTGAAGAATAATTACCAGATAAATAATTTAGAAAACTTAAACCACCGAGTTTACTATAAGCTTTATAACTCACCTTCCAAAGCTGTTCGTTTTGCTGTGCTTTCCAATTCATTTCAAGCGTTATTGCTTTGAAGCTGACTAAATATTCAAGAATGAGTTTTTTTCGGGAGCTGTTTTTTTCTTTGAGCAAATACGTATTTATTTTTTGTGCTATGGTAATCCAGTTATCAAAATGAATTTTCTTGCGGTTATGAATCACCGATTCCTGATGGAGATAATATTTGTAAGTTTTTTTTCTTAAAAAAACGATTTTTTGCAGATACAATCCCATCTCGAAAGTATGGAGAGAATCTTGTGCGTACAAGCCTTTAGTAAAATACAAATCATTCTTACGCAGAAAATCAACCAATATCAATTTATTCCAGGAAGACACCGCAAATCCACCATTTACAAGTTCTTCAAAAATCTTTTGATTCCCCTCCAGAATATCTGTTTTGGTATGAATAGGAAAAACATCAACAATCTCCTGTGACGGTATTTTGATCCCCTGAACTTCTCCCATTGTAATTTCAGCATCATTTTCTTCTGCCTTTTTTACCAAATTGTCAATAGCGTCAGGATAAAGCTCATCATCACTGTCAACAAATAAAATATATTTTCCTTTTGCATTCAGAATTCCTTCATTTCTTACGACAGAAAGTCCCGAATTTTCTTTTAAATGAATGACTTTCCAGTTTGACAAGTGATATTCACTGATCATTTTTTCAGCAATAGAAATACTTTTATCGGGGGTTTGATCATTAACTAAAATGACTTCAATATTTTGATAACTCTGATCCTTAACAGACCTAAGACAGTTTTCAATAAATGCTTCACATTTAAAAATAGGAACGGAGACAGTCACCAAAGGATTCATAAGAAATATTAATGCTTAATTTCAAGCAAAAATATATAAATAAACACTAAAACTTTATCTTTGTATCAAATGATTAGAAAAAAAGATGATGAAAACTGCTCTAGGCTTTTTATTTATAAAATTAAAAAACTTTGTCAATCTGTGTATCACAGCGAAACAGCGAAATTTATTTTTCACAACAGGAAGTAATATTCATCAAAGTTTTAAAACAGGAAGTGATAACTATTTCGACCTATCACCCACAGCATTGTTTAATATTGCTGAAAATGTGACAATCAACCAGTTTAACTACATTACGGTAAAGTCCAATGCAAAACTGAATATTGGAAAAAACACTTACATAACCAGAGCAACAATTTCTTGTCTTGGAGAAATCAGTATTGGTGAAAATTGTATTTTAGGTGAAGGAATGAAAATTTTTGACCATAACCATCAATACACAAAAGAGCCTTTTTCCGTTTCTAAAACTGAATTTAATACCGGTAAAGTAAAAATAGGCAACAATGTATGGACAGGGGCAAATGTAATTATCCTAAAAGATGTTACCATTGGTAATAATGTGATTCTGGGTGCAGGCTGCGTGATTTATAAGGATGTTCCCGACAATTCTATTATCATCAATAAGCAAGATCATCACGTAAATTTCCTATAATCAAGTTTGCCCCAATGAAAAAAATCAAAAACTTCTTACAATATCTATTTTATTTATATCTTAAAAAATCAAATAAAACAATAAGATCACAATTAAAAAATGTTACAGAGATTCCTATAATCATCATTAGTTATAATCAACTTGAGAGCCTTAGAAATCTTATTGATTTTTTTATCCAGAGAAACTTTTCAAATATTGTAATTATTGATAATTGCTCGACCTATGAACCCCTTTTAAAATATTTTGAGGAAATCAAAGATAAAGTACATATTGAAAGACAAGCTACCAATAAAGGATACCGTGTGTTTTTTGATTCCCCTCAACTTATAGAAAAGTATGCAAAAGGATACTATTTTTTGACAGATCCAGATATCATACCCAATTTTGACCTTCCTATTGATTTTGTTCAGAATTTTATCTCCGAGTTGGAAAAAAACTTCCATAAAATCACAAAAGTGGGTTTTGCATTAGATTTAGAAAACATACCTGATTCTTACCCAATCAAAAATAAAGTCATTGAATGGGAAAAAAAATATTGGGAAAACGAAGTGAAAGAAAATGTTTATTTGGCAGATATTGACACCACATTTGCCTTATACAAACCACAATATCCGATACATTTCAAAAGTGTTAATTTTTATAAAGCTCTAAGATTTGGAGGTAATTATACAAGCCAGCATATGGGTTGGTTTGTAGATCCGGAAAATTATACTGAAGAGCAGCGTTACTACTTTACGAAAGCCGGAAATTCCGCTTCCTGGAAATTAGATGATAAAGGAGAATTAACAGGGTATAAAAAAGATTATTAATATGTTTTCTGTTATTATTCCAAATTACAATCATGCACGCTTTCTAAAAAAAAGAATTGATTCGGTACTTCAGCAGACTTTTATAGATTTTGAAGTGATTATTTTAGACGATCATTCGACTGACGAAAGTATCGAAATTATTGATTCATACAGTGATTCAAGAATTACCCACAAAATTTATAACACTGCCAATTCCGGGAGTCCTTTTGCCCAATGGAAAAAAGGTCTGGAATTATCGAAATATAATTACATCTGGATTGCAGAAAGTGATGACTTCTGCACGGCTGATTTTTTGGAGACGGCAAATACAATCCTTAAAAAGACTCAGGACATTTCGTTGTATTACTGTGACTCTTATTTAATCGGTGAAAATGAGGAACCTTTTTTCAATACAATACAAAAATACACTCAAGAACTTGATGCCTCTCTTTGGAATAACGACCACAAAATTGATGGTAAAACTTACGTAAAAGAATATCTTTCAAAGAAAAATTTTATTTTAAATGCCAGTTCGGTTATCTTTAAAAAAGATCTTGCAAAAAATGCAATAGAGCATATTCAGGATTTTAAAACTTCTGGTGACTGGCTTTTTTATGCACATATTTTATTAAAGGGCAACGTTTATTTCCATGCGACCAAACAAAACTATTTCAGACACTTATCTCAATCTACCAGAAATTATAATACTGTGGAAAAAAGAGAAAGAAGAATTGAAGAAAAAATAAAAGCAAATCATTTTTTCCTTGAAAACTTTGAATACAGTAACCATGAAAAACAAACAGTATACATCAATTTAATTAATGAATGGATTCGGGATCATTCACTGAAAGAAATATTTAAATCATCTTTTTTCAGGATTTCTAAGTATTCTTTTTTGAATATTTCTAAAGCCCAATTGTTCTATAAAGGAATTTTCATAAAAGTCAGCAACAGATGGAAAAAATAAAGATCGCTATAGCAACCAACGGAAGATTCAAACCAATGGGTTCTTTCAGCAGAAATTATATTGAATTTCTTCCCTTCGATAAAATTGTTTTATTCGGAGGCTTTATTCCTTATTTTTATATGGGAACTTCTTTGAGGCAACAAAAATTGATAAGATATTGGTATTCTTTTATTTCATTAAAAAATCAAAGAAAATTAAATTCACTTATCAAAAACCGTTTCAAAAAAATACTGCGAAACGAAAAAATCGATTGTGTTCTTGCAGAATTCATGAATACCGGTTCTGCGATCAGAGAGGCTTGTGAAGAGCTTAACATTCCCATTGTAGCAAATGTTTTGGGATATGAAGTTCACAAAAAAGAAATTGTTAAAAGCAATTGGGATGAATATGAAAAACTTGCAAAGTACAAATCATTGGTTATTCCTGTTGCAAAAAACATGATTCCAAAGCTGAAAGAATTTGGCTTTCAGGATAACCAAATTATTTTTTCTCCATTGGGCGCAAGAGATGAATTTTTCAATATTAATCCAGACTATCATTCTCAGACTTTTATCGCAATCGGTAGATTTGCAGAAATGAAATCGCCTCTTTCCACCATAAAAGCATTTCATAAAGTACTACAGAAATTTCCAAAAGCTAAACTTATTTTTGCAGGTGAAGGCGAACTTTTTGAAGAAACGAAAAATTTGGTCACAGTATTGAAAATTGAAAATTCTGTAGATTTTCCGGGCTGGATATCACAAGAACAACAGATGGAATTACTCGCAAAAAGTGCAATATTTGTACAGCATTCTATCACTACAAAAATCGGCGATGCAGAAGGAACTCCGGTAGCAATATTAGAAGCTTCTGCTGCAGGATTAGCTGTTGTTTCAACAAAACACGGCGGGATTATTGACACCGTAATTGATGGAGAAACAGGTTTTCTTGTTGACGAAAATGACTGGGAAAATATGGGTGAAAAAATGATTCACCTGCTAGAAAGCCCCTCTCTTAGTCAAAATTTCGGGAAAAACGGGAAAAAATTTATCTACGAAAACTTCTCGATGAGAAAACATATCGAAGAAGTGGAAAAAGCTATTCGTAAAGCGGTAGCTTTATAAATGTTCTTCCATCCAAATTCCAAGAACCAAAAGCGACCAATGCTTATAATTATAGCTCAGTTGCTTTTGAACTTGCTGAAAATCTAATTTTTTAAAGATTTTTGATGAAGATTTTTTTAGAATTTTCTCCGTAAGTTCCTCCATTGCCGGGATCTTCAGCCAATCACTGATGGGTGCTCCGAAACCTTGTTTTTTCTTATTCAGGATGTTTTCTGTAAGCAGATCTCCAAATGCCTTTCTGAGTATGATCTTTGTATTACTGCTGTCCACTTTATATTTGGCAGGAAGTGCTGCACAAAATTCAACGAGATCTTTATCCAGAAAAGGTGTTCTCAACTCAATAGAATGCATCATTGCGATTCTGTCATCTTTTACGAGATAATCTCCCGGAATGATATTGGTGAGATCCATTTTCATACAGGTATTCAGATTGTTTTTATCTAAATTAAAATTGTATTGATGCTCGTAATTTTGTTTGCTTTTTAGTAATTGAAAAACTTCTTCTTCCGAAAAATTACTGTGAACCTTTCCTTTCTGATACGCTACAATATCAGGAAATTTAGATCTGAAAATTTTATCTAAAAAGTAAAGTCTTGATTTTTCAAGTCCTACCTTCTCACTAAGGGTTGAGCCAATTTTATAAAATGGAAGGAATGCAGAATTAGCACCTCCTTTCTCAAGAATTTCTTTTTCTTGCTGATACCATTTATAACCACCAAAAAGCTCGTCTCCTGCATTACCTGTGATCACGACGGTCATGTTTTTCGCTGCTTCTTTACATATTGTATAAGTCGCAAGAATAGCTGTATCTGCAAGCGGTTCGTCTAATTTTTGCAAAACTTCCACAAGTGTTTTAGGAATTTCTGATTTTTGCAGACTTACTTCTTTATGATCCGTACTATACTTTTTAGCAATGCTTCTTGCGTCAGGCATTTCGTCCCAATCACCTTCATATTGAAATCCGAGAGTTGTCAAATTATTATTTTTCTTTGAAGAGAGCGCAACCAACGTCCCGGAGTCTAAGCCTCCACTCAAAAATGCTCCTACTTTTACATCTGCTACCAATTGTTTCTCAACAGATTGCTCTACCAATTTCTGAAATTTCTCTACAGCTTTTTCTTCCGAAATGTTAGATTCCAGATCAGGAAAATTCCAATATTGTGAAATTTCAATTTTTTCATCCTTAAAGATTAGTTGATGAGCAGGAGGTAAAACTTTAATGTTTTTATAGATACTTTGCTGACTATCCACGTACATATGCTTTAAAAAATGGTGAATTGCCTCATCATTCAACTCTGCATCTACAAGACCTGTCGCAAGAATAGATTTAATTTCTGAGGCAAAAACAAATTCGCCATTTTTTCCGATAGCATAATAAAACGGTTTTTCTCCAAAACGGTCTCTCGCGCAGAAAAGCTGTTGTTTTTGCTCATTCCAGATCGCAATTGCAAACATTCCGTTAAGATGCTTCGGAAGATCTGTTCCATATTTTTGAAATAGTGATAAAATTACTTCTGTGTCTGTATTACTTTGGAAAGGATAATCAAAAAGATCCTTTTTCAAGTCGCGATAACCATAAATCTCACCGTTGAAAACGATACACTCATTTTTTGTATTGGAATACATTGGTTGATGCCCGTCTTTTGAAAGATCAACAATTGCCAATCTTCTAAAACCTAGAAAACAGTTCTGAAAATACTCGTGACCTTCATCGTCCGGACCTCTGTGGATGATAGAATCCGTCATATTTTTAAGAGTTTGATGGTAGAAAACTTCTTCTCGAATATTTTTCTTTACAATCCCCGTAATTCCACACATATCGTAATATTAAGGTGCAAATCTAAGATTATTTCGTTAATTTTGACCATATTTTTGATGATGAAAAAATTCTCTGTTCTTATTGCTCACTATAACAATTATCATTATTTCACAGAATGTTATGATAGTCTTCTCAAGCAGTCTTTTCAAGATTTTGAAATGATTGTCGTAGATGACTTTTCTACTGACGATTCTTTTGAAAAAATCGAAACACTGACGAAAAATGATTCAAGAGTTAAATTATATAAAAATGACCAAAATCAGGGAGTTGGTTACACAAAAAGAAGATGTATAGAATTGTCTTCAGGAGAAATTTGCGGGTTTGTAGACCCTGATGATGCATTGGCAGAAAATGCAATAGAAATCAGTATAAAAAATTATACAGAAAAAAATGTGGTGACTTATTCAAAATTTTTTCTTTGTGATCATAATCTAAAACCTTTAAAACCATTCCCACATTCCAAATCGGTAAAAAACGGAGATCAACTGTTTTTCAATATTTTTTTAGAAGCGAATCATTTTTTCACATTTAAAAAATCAGCCTACGATAAAACTTCAGGAATCAATCCGGCACTTACTTCCGCAGTAGATCAGGATCTTTATTTAAAACTATATGAAACCGGAAACTTTACATTTATAAAAGAGCCTTTATATTTTTACAGGCTGCACGAAAAAGGAGTTTCTCAGGAAAAATCCAAGAAAGGAAAACTGAATCAAAACTGGCATCAAGTCATTTTAGATACAGCCAAAAGAAGAGGTATACAGCAACTTTATGGTAAAAACATTGATCGTATTGATAATCTTCCTGAATTTATTTTCACAAAACAGAATACCATTTTTAAGAAAATACAGAGAAAACTTCAGTAATGGATATTATTATAAAATCTTTTAATCGCCCTTTTTATCTTGACAGATGCATCACATCAATCTATAAGAATGTTTCGGGTGATTTTAAAATCAAGGTTTTGGATGACGGAACTCCAGAAAAACATCTTGATAAAATTCGTGAAAAATATCCTGAAGTAGAAATACTTCTGTCTGATAATTATGAAAATAAGGTTAAAGCGATTGAAGAAAATATCGCATCCGGAAAATCTATCAATGGTTTTGAAATTCCTACAAAATTTTGGTATGAGAACGTTAAAAATTCATCAGAATATGTCATTGTAACAGAAGATGATGTTTGGTTTACACAAGCTGTAAATTTAAATGAGTTAACAAAAGATGCGCAAAAATTTGACATTCATCTTTTAAAATTGGGTTGGCTTGGTAACGAAAACGAACGAAAAGATTTGAATCTAAATTCAATTTCTGAGAATTTAGAATCTGCACAACCAAAAAATTTGCTGTTGATGAATAGAAAGCTAATGACAGCTTTCTTTCACAATCAATACAAATTTTTCACGATCCTTTATAAATTGAAATTTGTAAATAATCTTACCCATTTAAAATATTGGTCTCTCAATTCTATATTAATGGGTTTTTACAAAAAAGAATATTGGTTAGAAATCTGGAAAGACATGGATGGCAAAGTGGATGAAAAAAAACAACTCATCAACGCATCTGTTTTCTATAAAAAACACCTCAATAATCCCAACTTTATCTCAAGATTAAAAGCAGAAGCAATGAAAACTACCTTCCAGTCTTCTGCCACCAATTCTTATCACGAATACGGCTTTGATTTTGATGTCAATCAATTTAATTACCTGATTAACGAAGCCTGGCTGAAAGGAGATTTTGATGCAATGCAAAATTTCCCGAAAGATTTTTCTTTAGATTATTTAAAAAATTTCGTTTCGGCAAAAATTAATATCCCAGAATTTGAACAATGGGTCGATAAGTTCCGTTCGCAATATGAAAATATGGGTTGTAAAACAGAATAAAAAACCACAGAGAAAAATTCTGTGGTTTTTTGTTTTAATTTTTTATAACAACCCCGGCATATTTACCGTCAAATTCTATAATATGCGGGTCAAGACCTTTGCTTTCACAAAAATCTTTAAAAGCTGCATTGTCACCAATATCATCACTCATAAAAATTCCGCCTTTTCTCAATTTGTCCCATAATAACGTGTAAGCCCAAATTCTTCCGTCATAGGTTTTATCACTGTCATAATGTACCACATCTAAAGAATCTGCTTTTGCAAATATCTTAGGCAATGATTCTTTATCAGCAAAACGATAAAGATCCCAATTGTTTTTATATTTTTCCGGGATCACACATCCTACAAAATCTTCACTCTGATTTTGCATAATATATGGCATATCTGAACTGAAAAGCATTCCGTTTCTTTTTACTAAAGACGCTAAAGCTGCAAAAGAAGACCATCCGTAAGCAACACCGGTTTCTATTGATTTCAGGGCAGAAACATATTCATTGATGTAATAGATAACACTTAGCGAACCTGCACCACCCATTTTAATAGGAGCTTTTTCCTGAGCCTGCACTGCAGATTCATATTCCTGCGGGAAGATTTCCTGGAAAGGAACAAAAGTAATTTTTAATATTTTTTCAATAAATTCTTTTTCAGAAACTGCTAAGTTTTTACACCAAACTTCCGCTTCTTCTTTACCACGCAAAGCTGATGAACGATTAAAAATATTTTTCCAAATTTTTCGTCTCAATTCGGGATAAAGATCGGGACGTTTCAGGTATCCAAAAAATGTTGTTGCAATTTCAGCGACTTTACTCATACAATTATGTTTTGAAATGCAAAAATACAAAAGAATTGCTCAAACAATCTTATATTTGCTTTTTTAAGAATTTTTTTTTTGAAAACCACACAAATGCATCAGAAAATAAAAGTGCTTTTCCGCCACAGATCTATGGAGATGGGAGGTGTAGAAAGGGTTCTTCTTGATCTTTTAGAAAATCTTCCGAGAGATCTTTTTGATATCACATTCTTTCTTACTCTGAATCAGGGTGAATTGCGAAGTAATATTCCGAAAGATATTAAAATCATTACTTTTCAAAAAGGAAAAGAAGATATGAGCAACAATAAATTGCTCAGGACATTGCAACTGGTTAAGAGAAACCTAACCCTTCTTTTTTACCGTAAAAATCCCAAATTACTCTACAAAAAAATCATTAAGGACGATTTTGATATAGAAATTGCTCCTACTTATGCAGAGTTTGAAAACATCTTATCAAGTCCTTTAAAATCAAGGAAAATCGCATGGTTTCATACCGATGTAAGCTACGATCCAAACCAGAAAAGAGTTATTAGCCGAATCAATAATCTGAAAAAATTTGATTGGGTAATTTTCGGATCAAAACAGACAAGAGATGTAATTAAAGATCTTTACCAGATTGAATATCCCAAAAGTTCTGTGATCTACAACGCTATCAAAATCGATGAGGTAAGAAAAAAAGCTGAAGAATTTCCTGTACATTATGATTTGCACCCCATATTTTCTTCAATGGGAAGGTTGCATAGCCGAAAAAACTATCATACCTTGATGAATATCCATAAAAGGTTATCAAATGAAGGGTTCTCACATTCTATTGCTGTCATTGGAGGAGGAAGCGAAATGGAAAATTTAAAAAAACAGGCAAAAGAACTAAAGGTTGAAAAAACATTTTTGTTGCTTGATACACAGACAAATCCTTATCCCTATATAAAAAATTCAGATTATTTTGTATTACCTTCGGAATCTGAATCTTATCCTTTAACGATTGGGGAAGTAATGGGGCTACATATTCCTATCATCAGTACCAATGTTGGTGGCATTCCGGAAATGATTGATCATCAAGTAGATGGATATTTGGTAAATCCTGATGAAAATTCTATTTATGAAGGAATGAAACTGTTTCTTACAAATTCTGAAATTCCAAATAAAATAAAAGATAACACCGAAAAAGCAATAGAGAAATTTGACAATCAAAAAATCTATAATGAAGTGACCGAAGTGTTTCTCAGCCAATATCATCTTAAATAATGAATGCCCCAAAAGTAACCATTCTTACTCCATCCTACAATCGTGCACATACATTGCCACGAGTTTTTGAATCTTTGCAAAATCAGACTTTCAAAAATTTTGAATGGCTCGTGATTGATGATGGCTCGACTGACAATACTAAAGATTTAGTTGAAGGATTTCAGAAAGAAGCTGCTTTTAAAATCCGTTATTATTTTCAGGAAAACCAGCACAAATTTCTAACATTTTTTCGTGGAATTGATCTGGCTGAAGGTCAATATTTTTCACCTTTGGATTCTGACGATGCATTGCCACCAGGTTCTATGGAGATTCTGGTCAATACCTGGGAAAGCATTTCAGACAGTCAGAATATTGTTTTTGTATCAACGCTTTGCGAAGATCAATTCGGAAATATTGTAGGAGATCGTTTCCCAAGAGACCCATTGATCTGCAGTATTTTTGACATGCGCTATAAATACAAAATAAAAGGGGATAAATGGGGTATGGGAAAAACAGAAATTTACAAAAAAATGAAACTAAACTTCGGTGATCTTGCCGGAAAAGGCTTCATTCCAGAAGGGGTTTTTCAGTTTCAGTTTGATAAGTTGGGATTTCACTATTGTATTAATGAAGTTACGAGAATTTATTTTCGTGATAAAACTGATGAGCAATCTCTTGCTAATCAGTTTTATGATAAAAAAAATGCATTCGGCTTGGCAGAAAACTATAAAGCTTTTCTTAATACTTACAATTCAAAGATTTGGAGCAATCCCGTTACAATTCTTAGAAACCTCGGTGGTTACCTTAAATTCTCGAAAATTGACGGCAGATCTTTAAAGAAAATCATTTCAGATCTGGAAGCATCTGAAATAAAAATATTTGCATATCTAATCTATCCCTTCTCAAAATTTATTTAAAAAAAGCGTTTCAATTAAAAAACTTTCTTCCTGACATACCACAAAGTGTAACTTTAAAGTTTCGATATATCGAAGAAAAAAATTAAATTAGTCTTTGTATTATATAGAATCCCTCAAACAAAATGATAAAGAAAAAAATCCTCATCCGCATCGGTTCTCTTCGTCACGGAGGAGCTGAAAAAGTACTGGTAACTTTCCTTAAAAATCTTCCTGAAGATAAGTACGAAATTGACTTACTCTTAAATTTATATTCAGGAAAATACCTGAGCGAAGTTCCTGATTGGGTGAATATTATTTACCTCAACAAAGGTGAAATGATCACCACCAACCGACTTCAGGACATCCCTGAAAAAGCAGCAAGAGTTATTTTTCAAAAGGTTTTAAAAGAATTCCCGGATCTTTTGTATACGCTTATTCTAAAGGATAAAAAATATGATATCGAATTTGCTGCGATTCATGGAATGCGCGACGAAATCCTCCACTCTACCAATCATTCTTCAAAGAAAATCATTTGGATCCACAATGATCTTTCGCAGGTGAAAGAGTATACCGATCAGGAAATTCGAAAGTTTTTTGGGTTTGACTCCATTATGGTGATTTCAAAAAAAATAGAACAACTATTTCATAATTTAGCCAGAAACGAAACTGAAAAACAGAAAATTGTAAAGATCTATAATCCCTTAGATACTCAAGAAATTTTAAGCAAAGCTCAACAACCGGTTATCGATTATGAATTTGATGAGAAAATTCCTACTTTCATTTCGGTGGGAACTGTTTTTCCTCAAAAGGGTTTCGACAGACTTTTGAGAGTTCACAAAAAACTCCTTGATGAAGGCTTTAAACATAAAATTTTGATCGTAGGTGACGGTTATGATTTTGAAAACATAAAACATTTAAAAACTGAATTGGGAGTTGACGAAACTGCCACCATGTTAGGTTTTACCGATAATCCTTATCCTTACTTTAAAAATTCTGATTTTTATATTTTAAGTTCAAGATATGAAGGTTTCCCGACAGTTTTATTTGAAGCAATTACCTTGAAAAAGAAAATTATCGCTACAGAAGTTTCCGGCGTTAATGAAATGTTGAATAATGGTGAATTGGGTTTGATTGTAGAAAATTCTGAAGAAGGAATTTATATGGGCATGAAAAAAGCTTTAACAAATCCTGATTTTTTCTCTGGATTTACCGAAAAACTTGAAAATTATACGATGCCTTTTAATCTTGATCATTCTGTTGCCAGAATAGTTTCAGTTTTAGATGAATTATAATTAAGATTTAATTATCAATAAAATAAAACAGAATCCTTAAATTTGTTGCATGCCCAAGAATTACACCATCATACAAAAAGACTTTTACAGGGAAAGCGGCGAATGGCTTTCACCCATTCAGATTTTGATGAAATGCATCAATCCTAATCTGCATTTTATCTATATTCTCAGAAAGGCACAGAAATTTAACAAAACTCCTGTTTTAGGATTCTACTGGAAGATTGTTCTGCGACATTTTCAGATTAAATATGGCTTTCAGATATATCCGGAAACACAGATTGGAGAAGGTTTATATTTGGGACATTGGGGAAGTTTGGTAGTCAACCCTAAAGCCGTGATCGGCAAAAACTGTAATATTGCACAGGGTGTAACAATCGGGCAACAAAACCGAGGAAAAAACGAAGGTTTTCCGGTAATCGGTGATGATGTCTGGATTGGTCCCAATGCTGTAATTGTAGGAAGCATCACCATTGGAAACAATGTTTTGATTGCACCCAATTCCTACGTTAACACTGATGTACCTGATAATTCTATCGTTGCTGGGAATAAGGCAAAAATATATCCTAAAAGTGATGCAACTGAAGGATATATCAATAATAGGGTAGAATAATTCATTTTATTGTAATTTAATCTATATTAAATTGTGTTAAAATTGATTGTAAATTCACCAAAAATTATATTTTTGTATAATTATTGATTTAGTCTATTGAATTTGGAAATAATTTAAACGAAATAAATAACCATCATTTAAATCTTATTTATGTCACAATCGTACAAAGTTATTTTTGAAAACAACAGAAAATGGGTAGAGTCTAAGATCTCAAAAAACCCAACGTTCTTTGAAGACTTAGCCAAAACTCAGAATCCTGATTATTTATACATCGGATGTTCAGACAGCAGGGTAACTGCAGAAGAATTGATGGGCACAGAGCCTGGTGAAGTTTTCGTAACGAGAAACATAGCTAATGTTGTCAATACTTTGGATATGAGCTCCACTGCTGTTATTCAGTATGCGGTAGAACATTTAAAGGTAAAACACATTATTGTGTGCGGACATTACAATTGCGGTGGAGTAAAAGCTGCGATGACGCCTCAGGATTTAGGATTATTAAATCCTTGGTTGAGAAATATTCGTGATGTTTACAGATTGCATCAAGCTGAGCTGGATTCTATCGATGATGAAGGAAAACGCTATGACAGATTGGTAGAACTAAACGTTCAGGAGCAATGCATCAACGTTATCAAAATGGCTTGTGTGCAGGAAAGATATATCATTGATGAGTTTCCTGTGGTGCATGGCTGGGTATTTGACCTTAGAACGGGAAAAATTATTGATCTGGAGATTGACTTTGAGAAAATCTTAAAAGACATTCAAAAAATATATAATCTTACCAGTTCAGACTGGGTGATGAGCCGAAAGAAATAATCTTTCAAAAAATAAAAAGAGTAAATGAAATTCTGGAGTATTATTACATTAATGATCGTCCTCAACTTCACAGCATTGCCAAGCATTGCTGCTGTTGCTGATTGGGATATCATGTCAACCAATGTAATAGTGAACGAAGAAGAAACCCATTCTCATTACTCATCTCTGTTTTCTGTTTACGAAAAAACACTTCCAAAAACTTTAGATGTTTACGATTATCTTAAGTTCTTTGAGCCTGATATTGAGGGCAGATCTTTCACATTAATAGATGACGATTTTCATCTATCTCCTTTACTGAGCATATTTTCTCCGCCTCCGGAAGCTTAGTCATTTACAATTTACTTATTCAAATCGTCTTCGATTCTGAACATTTTCACATTTCATTAATATCCAATCATTTTTTGATTGATTTTAATCGATTCACTATTTACATCAACGTATTTTTCAATTGTCATGAAAAAATCAAAATCTTTCTTTGGAGAAATCAAAGAGAACTTTCCTTCGGGTCTAGTCGTATTTTTAGTCGCTTTACCCCTTTGTTTAGGAATCGCTTTAGCATCGGGAGCACCACCACTTTCGGGTATCATTTCAGGTATTGTCGGCGGTTTGGTGATCGGTACAATCAGCAATTCAAATATTTCAGTATCGGGACCTGCGGCGGGACTAACTGCAATTGTATTAACGGCGATTACAGACCTTGGTGCATTTGAACTTTTTCTTTGCGCAGGCATTATTGCCGGACTTATCCAGCTTGTTTTAGGATTTGTAAGAGCCGGAAGTATTTCTAATTATTTTCCAAATAATGTTATTGAAGGAATGCTTGCAGCGATTGGAATCATCATTATTTTAAAACAGATTCCTCACGCTTTAGGATTTGATAAAGACTATGAAGGTCACGAATCTATCTTTGATAGTGGATTAAACTTCGACTATTTTACAGAGTTATTCGGAGCCATTCATCCCGGTGCTGTTGTGGTCACTCTCGTTTCCGTCGGAATTCTTTTAGCATGGGATCATATTCTTATTTTAAAGAGGATCAAAATGCTTCCCGGAGCTTTAGTTGCAGTAGTTGCAGGTATTTTATTAAATGAAGCTTTTAAAATGAGCGGAAGTTCTTTGGCAATAGGCACGAGCCACCTCGTATCACTTCCTGTACCACAAAGTATTGATGATTTCAAAAATCTCATTACAATGCCCGATTTTAACGGATTTACAAACCCAAAAGTCTGGATTGCGGGAGCAACCATTGCTATTGTAGCTTCTATTGAAACTCTGCTTTGCATTGAAGCATCCGATCGATTAGATACCCAAAGAAGAATTACAGATACTAATCTTGAATTAAAAGCTCAGGGAATTGGTAATTTAGTAAGCTCGTTAATCGGAGGGCTTCCGATGACATCGGTGGTGGTAAGAAGTTCAGCAAATGCCAACGCAGGAGCAACCTCAAAAGTTTCGGCGATGATTCATGGTTTCCTCTTACTGGTTTGCGTTTTGTCTATTCCGTTTTTATTAAATTTAATTCCGTTGGCAACTCTGGCTGCAGTATTGCTTTTGGTAGGATACAAATTAGCAAAACCCGCAACATTCAAACATTTCTGGCATCTTGGTAAATTCCAGTTTATACCGTTTGTAGCAACTGTAGTAGCAATCGTAGCGACTGATTTGCTGAAAGGCGTAGGAATTGGTCTTGCCATCTCCGTTTTTTATATTCTTCAGGGAAATATGAAACGTGCATATTATCTTAGCAGAGAAAAACTAGATGATGCAGACGGAATCTCAATCAAGCTTGCAGAAGAAGTTTCTTTCCTTAATAAAGCTGCGATCAAAAAGACATTGAAAAATATCAAACCCAATTCTACAGTGATTATTGATGCGACAACGACATCGTATATTGCGACCGATGTATTGGAAATGATTCAGGACTTTGCCAATATCCGTGCAAAAGAAGAAGACATCAATGTACAACTGATGGGTTTCAAAACATCATACAGAGATTACGAAACCGATGAAGACTCTCACGTGATTATTACTCACAAAAGAGCAATGTAAACAACAATCAATTTTTAATTTAATACATAAAAGATAATTTATATGAAAGCACATACTTCCGAAACACAGTCAACTATAACTCCTGAAAGGGCATTAGAATTTTTAAAGGAAGGAAATCAGAGATTTGTAGGCAACCTTAAGGCAAACAGAGATCTTCTGGAACAGGTAAATGCTACAAGAGAAGGCCAATGGCCTTTTGCAGTCGTTCTAAGCTGTATTGACAGCCGCACATCTGCCGAATTGATCTTTGATCAGGGATTGGGCGATGTTTTCAGTATCAGAATTGCCGGAAATTTTGTTAATCAGGATATTTTAGGCTCAATGGAATTTGGGTGCAACGTAGCGGGTTCCAAGCTTGTAGTAGTTTTAGGACACACTAAATGCGGAGCTTTAAAAGGTGGACTTGATGCTGCAAAAATTGAAGGAATGGGTATGGATAATCTAAACCATTTGATTGATCATTTTGACCCTATCATTAAGGCAATCATCGAAGATGGCGAAGAACGCTCTTCAGCAAATATTTCTCTTCTTGAAAGATTAAATCACCATAATGTAAAGAATGCGATTGATGATATCCGCAAACAAAGTTCAACTCTAAAAAGACTTGAGGACGAAGGAAAAATCAAAATTGTAGGCGCCAATTATGACGTTGAAACAGGTGTTGTAACCTGGTTATAATATTTTCTCCTTATGAATGTAATTCCGGCGAGAGCTTTGCTCTCGCCGGAATTTTTTATAGTCAGATTTAAATTTATTATTTCCCGTTAAATGCAGACATTGTATTTCCTATTCCTGCAAAAACAAAGGAAAGACATGCTTTAGAGAACTTTTCAATTCTTTCATTCAATTTTTCTGTTTCTTCTTCGTTCCAGGTTCCCAATACGTAATCAACTTGTCTTCCTTCAGAAAATTCCGCAGAAATTCCAAATCTGAGCCTTGCATAATTCTGAGTTTGCAGGCTCTCATGAATGCTCTTCAACCCATTGTGACCGGCATCAGAACCTTTCATTTTCATTCTTAAAGTTCCAAACGGTAATGCTAAATCATCAGTAACAATCATTACATTTTCTAATGGAATATTTTCTTTCTGCATCCAGAATTTTACAGCATTGCCTGATAAGTTCATATATGTATCGGGCTTTAGAATAAAAACTTTTCTGCCTTTATATTTTCCTTCTGCCATCCATCCAAAATTAGTGGTATTGAAAGAAACATCAAGGCTCTCCGCTATTTTCTCGGCAACCTTAAAACCTATATTGTGACGTGTATTTTCATATTCCGGACCTTTGTTGCCCAAACCAACAATTAAATATTTCATGAGAAATTTTTTGCAAAATTAAGAGATATTAAATAAAAAAACTCAATCCTGTGAAGAATTGAGTTTAAATATATTTTTTGATGATGTCTTTACATCGGTTTGTAAATATAGTTTACTCCAAAACCTCTGATCATATACGTTTGTGCATCATATCTGTAATCTGTAGAGAAAATTGCCGGAGTCGGAATTGGTTGTGTAAGATCTGTGATAGATATTCTTTTCGGACTATTAGGAGATAACATCGAAGATGCATCATCATTATAATCAGTTGCTAAAATTGTAGAAACTTTATATGCAAATGGAAGAAGTGTGTATGGGTTGATTTGAGAATCATAATTCAAGAATTCATATGCATACTTTTCAATTGCAGGACCATTAATACCAGCATTAATTTTACCATAATGTCTTTCAGCTTTTGAAACATTATCGCCTAAATATGTATATGTTGTTTTAGAATAATCTTTATATTCAAAAGGGATTCCTATAGCATCAGGACCATTTTTCATATTGATTACATCTAATTTCCCTGTTGTAGAACTGTAAGTCAGATCGTATAAAACCTTTACTTTAGAATCCAGTGCGTAAGGTCCCGGAGTCGTTGAAGGAGGTACAGGTGCTGCTCTTTTAAAAGTAGACCTGTTTTCTGAAATGATCGTCAATCTCCCTAGATTTCCGTAAGTAAATAACTGCGTATAAACGATACTGTCAGCATCCAGATCTCCATCGCCATCATTATCTAAATGACCTTTGAAATCAATCTGGCTGATCTTATCACCGCTCCACATTACATTTGCCGCAGAATATTTATCTGTAATTACACTTGACAAAAGCAAACCATTATAACGATATTCTGCGATTGTATCCGAATCTGTAATTTCTCTGAATAAAGCTCTCGGACCATTAAAGCCACTTGATTGATTTAAATCGATGAGAGGATTACCTTCTTCATCAACCATATCTTTACAAGAGTGAATAGAAGAAATACCAGCGATAAGTAAAATAAAATAGAAAAGTTGTTTCATTTCCGAAGGGGATTATTTATTTTTCCACAAATATAATTTTTTTTTGAATAAAAAGCACCTTTTTATTTATATTCTCGCAAAACCATCAAACAAAAACAACTTATAAAGCCTTATAAATATATTTTTGAACCTGAGTCTGATCTGAAGTCGGATAATTCATTGAATCGTAAAGATACGTTAAGTCAGTGCTCACCATTGGTGTTCCATTATATTGTACATTATAATTGGTAAGATTATTAGCTGATAACAATGGGAAATTAAGCGGATGCATCAAACTCCAAATTACAAAAAATGTTTTTGGTAAAGTTGTGTAAGGATTGATCTTATTATCATAAGAAGTATAATTATAAGTTGTAGTCATCAAAACTGTCGAAGTCGGCACACCAGCGGAAGTAGTAGGTCCTGTTTCTGTTACTACTTTGGTAATATTATCTCCAGTATTTGTAAAATTATAATTAGTGTATTGTGAATAGTCAGCTCCTATTTTTTTCTTTTCTACAATTTTTGTCATTTTCCCAGCACCATCATATGTATATGCATACTCGCTCGTGAATCCAGCCGTAGTTCCTACGCTTGTATTACCAATAGTTGAATTAATTTTCCCACCAGAATCGTAAGTAATATCAAAATTATATGCAATATTATTCGCTGGTATAGTACCATTAACTTGTTGGTCAACTTTAACTTTGGTAATCTTCCCTGAAGTATAAGTAACAACTGCTATTAGGAATGAATTTGGTCCACTATCTTCCCTGTAAATTGCTTTTTCAAGAACACCTCCGGTGGTTACAAATTCTTGGGTAATTTCATTATTAGCAATAATTTTATGTAAAATCCGAGGTCCTGTGATTGTGGGACCAGTAGATCCACTTCCTCCTGTACCTGTAGAGGGATTATTTTTATTATTATTGATGGGATCATCTGTTGTGTTATCACAAGAGAACATGAAGCCAAGAAGTAATGCTGCCACTACTTTAAAAAAGTTTTTTCTGATCATAGTTTTCAATTTTTGGTCGCACAAATATAATTAATTTTCAACACGACTTGAGTTATTTTAAATATTTACCAAAAAAAATCTAAAAACTTTCGCTTTTAGATTCAGATTATGTTAAATGATTAAAAAAACAGGAATATTTCTACATATTAAAATTTGAAATCACATCCTCACTTTCATCATTAAAAAAAAGAACCAATATAATTTCTTCATTTTTAATTTCTTCCATAAAACCTCTCGACATGACAAAATTCTTTTTTATATCATTTATAATTTCTTTTTCCTGTGGTAACCCAAAACTTTGAAGTGTTATCATTGACTCAATTTTCGATTTTGAATTGATTTTTAATCTGTAAACTGCAAAATCATTCTGTGGCTTTAATTTTTTATATTTTTTGAAATAATCACCCGAAAAGTAGAAACTATCGGTGTTTCTAATTTTATTTTTTATCAGGAAATCTAATGCTTTTCTTTCAGCATCTATTCTCTTATCACTAAGAATTTTTGTGTAGGTACAGGAAGACATTTCAAAATTATCTTTACTATTTAAATAGATCAAAATGCGATCACCTTTTTTCACTTCAATTTCACATGCAGATCCGAAAATCTCCCCAACTTTACCTTTTATAATGATTGATGAAATACTTTTACCTTTATATAGTTTTAAAATTTTAATATCGGCTTTGTAAAACCGCTCATCATCATTTTTTTTAGAGGAAATATTGTAGGTTTTTAAAATCTCAATTTCCCCTATGAAGTCATTTTGCGCAAAATTTTCACCAAAGCTTTGTTGATTGCATTTGCAGGCATAAACCCAAAATGAATTCAATAAAACAAACAAAACCAGAATTTTTTTCATGTTTTTTAGTTTTAAATATCAAGAATAGACTTCAACAAAACATTTACCTCATCCACATTTTGCACCCCATCTTTTCTCATCATCAATTGATTACCTTCTTTACCGATTTTCTCTTTAAGTTGCGCTTTGGCAGGATTTTGAGTTAGATAAGTAATGATATGTCTGAATTTATCGGTCTGATAAAACTTATCCTGAGGATTATTCGGGAAATATCCGAGAAAAATCCCGTTTTTCATGACGATTTTTTCAAAACCGATAGCTGCAGCCAACCATTTTAAAGCAACACTTTTCAATAAATTAATTGCTTCTGAAGGCAAAGCTCCGAAACGGTCTGTCAGTTCAGATTCAAATTTTTGAAGGTCAATTTCATTATCAATTTCAGCCAATTTTTGGTACAATAACAATCTTTCTTCCGTGCTTGAGATGTAAAAATCCGGCAACATTAGTTCAAGATCAGTATCAATATTAACTTCTTTCACAGATTTAAATAGTTTTTGTCGGTCTTCTTCATTTTCAAAAAGATTTTCAAAATCTTTATCGTCTTTTAATTCTTCCAAAGCTTCCTGCATCATTTTCTGATAGGTTTCGAAGCCCATTTCATTGATGAATCCACTTTGTTCGCCTCCCAACAAATCTCCTGCTCCACGAATTTCCAGATCTTTCATTGCAATCTGAAAACCACTTCCCAAATCTGAAAACTGCTCAATCGCTTCCAGTCTTTTTCTGGCATCAGAGGTCACCATATCCAATGGCGGCGTAATCAGATAACAGAAAGCTTTTCTGTTGCTTCTACCAACACGACCTCTCATCTGGTGAAGATCAGCCATTCCAAAACGCTGTGCATCATTGATAAACATTGTATTCGCGTTGGGAACATCTACTCCACTTTCTACGATAGTTGTTGCAACCAGAACGTCGTATTTTCCTTCCATGAAATCAAGAACATTCTTTTCAAGCTGTTTGCCTTCCATTTGTCCGTGACCCGTGATTACTCTCGCATCAGGAACTAATCTTTGAATCAATCCTGCAATATCTTTCAGATTTTCAACCCTATTGTTGATAAAATAAACCTGTCCGTCACGCTGCAATTCGTAAGAAACCGCATCACGAATAATTTCTTCACTAAAGCCGACCATATGAGTTTCCACAGGCTGTCTGTTGGGCGGTGGCGTTTTAATCACCGATAAATCTCTCGCAGCCATCAATGAAAACTGTAAAGTTCTCGGAATTGGCGTTGCGGTCAAAGTAAGTGTATCAATATTAGATTTCAATGTTTTTAGTTTATCTTTTACGGCAACTCCGAATTTGTGCTCCTCATCGATAATCAGTAAACCTAAATCTTTAAATTTCACTTTTTCGGAAGCCAATTGATGCGTTCCGATCACGATGTCTACTTTTCCGTCTTTCAAACCAGCAATAGTTTCAGCTTTTTGTTTTGCCGTTCTGAATCTGTTTAGATAAGAAATATTTACAGGAAAATCTTTTAATCTGTCTTTAAAACTTCTGTAATGCTGAAATGCCAAAATAGTAGTTGGGACCAAAATCGCAACCTGTTTTCCATCTGTTGCAGCTTTAAATGCAGCACGAATGGCGACTTCTGTTTTCCCGAAACCTACGTCGCCACAAACCAAACGATCCATCACAGTTTCGGCTTCCATGTCATTTTTTACATCAATGGTCGCTTTTTCCTGATCTGGCGTGTCTTCATAAAGGAAACTTGCCTCAAGCTCATTCTGCAAATAAGAATCCGGTGTATAGGCAAAACCTTTGGCGGTTTTTCGTTCCGCATATAATTTAATTAAATCAAATGCGATCTGTTTTACTTTGGCTTTTGTTTTCTGTTTCAAAGATTTCCAGGCGGGCGAACCAAGTTTGCTCAAAACCACTTCCTTTCCGTCGGGACCGTTGTACTTTGAGATTTTATGCAATGAATGAATACTTACATATAGTAAATCACCATTCTTGTATGTCAGTTTAAAACATTCCTGAATTTTACCATCATTATTCACTTTCACCAATCCCATGAATTTTCCGATTCCGTGGTCGATGTGAGCGATATAATCTCCGACTTTTAAGGACATCAGATCTTTCAGAGTCAGCTGTTCAGATTTGGCGAATGTATTTTTGGCTTTATATCTTTGGTAACGGTCAAAAATCTGGTGGTCGGTGTAAACCAAAATTTTATGATCAGAATCTACGAAACCTTCATGAAGTTCAGATTTAAAACTTTTAAATGGCAACTGATTCTCTAATTCTTCAAAAATAGATTCTAATCTCTCTTTCTGTTTATCTGTTGAAAAAGAAATCCATGTTTCAAAGCCTTGTTGCTGTTTTTCTTCTAAATCTTCAATCAGCAACTCAAAATTTTTGTGAAAGGACGGCTGCTGCATCTGCTTGATTTCAATTTGTTCTGAATTGGCAACTTCTATCGGCTGCGAACTGAAATCTATAGTTTTAAATTTCTTGTAATCAAATAAAAATTCTTCGTCTGAAATAAATAATTCCTGCGGAGTTCTATGCGAAATATCCTTGCTTAATGTTTGATATTTTTCTAAAGATTTCTCATAAAAGCTTCGGATTTTATTTAAACCTACAACAGCATTTTTAGAAATCACAAAACTGTCTTTCGGCAAAAGCTCCAACAAAGAAACGCGACTTCCTGAAACTGAAAAATTCATATTTGAAACCAATTGAAAATCTTTTACTTTATCTACTGAAAGCTGGGTCTCAATGTCAAAAGTTTTAATATTCTCCACTTCATTTCCGAAGAAAGTGATTCTATAAGGTTTTTCGTTAGAATAAGAAAAAACGTCTACAATTCCTCCACGTACAGAAAATTCTCCCGGCTCAGAAACAAAATCTGTCTGCTGAAACTGATAATGCGAAAGCAACTCATCCACAAAATCAAAATCAAGCTGGTCGCCGACTTTTATATGATGAGAAATTGCTTTGAAATCTTCTTTCTTCAAAACCTTTTCCGCCAAAGCTCCCATGTAAGCAACGATGATCTTCGGAGATTTTTCAGAATTTATTTTATTGAGAACATCAGTTCGCAAAACCAAATTGGCATTCTGAGTTTTCTCAACCTGATAAGGTTCAAGATGCGTTGCCGGAAAGTATAAAACCTTTTCCTTTCCCAACAAATCTTCCATTTCTGTATTAATATATAGAGCTTCTTCTTTATCATCTACAAGATAAAGTATGGTCTTTTTTTGGGTGAGAAAAAGTTCGGCGATAAAAATAGAAACCGAAGAACCTGCACTTCCTTTTACTGAAAGATGTTGATGATTCTCAAATTGTACAAAAATTTCTTTTCCAAATTCTTTTTTAAGAAGATCAGGAAGAAAGCTTTCTTTTATGGTTTTCAAGTGCATAAAAATAATATAGGTATAAACGACAAAAGCGATTTCGGGAGAATTCCGAAACCGTTTTAGCATTACAAAGATAATGCTATTTTTTCTTTAAGCTAAATTGAGATATTCAATTCAACATTTATCAACAATAAACCTTTACAAATCACAATTTTTTATTAAAAACCCAAAAAAGAGTTAAAAATAATTCACTTTTTGACATGCGGCACAATGTTTGAAAAGTCTTTTCCCATAAACCGAAATATTAAATATTATGAAAAATGTAATCAAAATTTTAGGCGTTTTTATGCTGGTAATGTTCACAGCAATTTCTTTCACTTCATGCAGTGATGATGACGATCCGGCAAACAACGATTTCTTCGCAGGAACATACAAAGGAAGTATTTCTTACAAAGACGGATCAACTGACATCTCAACAGATAATGGAAGTGTATTTGTAACGAAAATTGCAAGCGGAACAAAGTATAATTTTGCTTTCTCAAACAGTATTCCTGATTTGAATGGAGTAGAATTTGAGCAACAAGGTGACAACACCTTAGTAAGTGTAGGATCTACTGTAGCATCTTACATCAGAATTGATAATAATGAATTGAAGATTGCTTACGCAAAAGATGGAAAAATCTGGACAGCGAACTGTACAAGATAACAAACTATTCATATATCTGAAACCTGTTTCTCTTTTGGGAAGCAGGTTTTTTCATTTTAAACCCTAATAAACTTAGATCATAATTAATCACAACTTTGCTTTCCTCTAATCAACTTTAATCTTTTTTTAATCTGTAATAAACTTTAGTTAAGTCTATTCAAAAAAGATTTTATATTGAGATTTTCTATAACTTTACTTAAACAAAAAACAATCAATTAGACATGAAAAAATTTCTTACAGCAATGTCAATCATTTTAGGACTAGGACTTGCAACTGCTCAACAAGCTGTTCCTGCGACTAAAAGTACAGCTCAGAAAACCACAAAAACGGTAAAAGCCACAAAAACAGAAGCAGCGAAACCGGCAGCCAAACTCAAAAAAGATGGCACACCAGACAAAAGATTTAAAGAAAATCAAAAATTAAAAAAAGACGGAACACCTGATAAAAGGTATAAAGTAAACAAATAATCAACATTAAAAAATGTTGTCTTTTCATAATCAAATTTCGAAGAACCGATGAATTTTATTCGTCGGTTTTTTTTGTGTTTAATTTTAAAATATTTGACAGAATTCTATAGTTATTTATAAATTTGAACCATGTTAAACTTCTTCAAGAAAAATGCGGCATTGATCTGGGCAAAAAAGCACGTTCAGAAAGCGAATGATTTTAAGCAAAATGCAGAAAAAAATCAAGAGAAACTGCTTTTATCATTGGTGAAAACTGCAGAAAAAACACTTTTTGGAAGAGAACATCAGTTTGAAAACATTGAATCAATAGAAGATTTTCAGAAAAACGTACAAATTGCAGACTACGAAGATCTAAAACCTTATATCGAAAAAGTAAAAAAAGGTCAACGCAATATTCTCTGGACAGACACTCCGGAATATTTTGCTAAAACTTCAGGAACTACTTCAGGATCGAAATACATTCCAATCTCAAAAGAAGGAATGCCGTATCAGGTTGCAGGAGCGCAAAGTGCCTTATTCCATTATATTTCAAAAAAAGGAAATGCCGATTTCGTCAACGGAAAAATGATTTTCCTTCAGGGAAGTCCGGAATTGGAGGAAGTTTTCGGGATTAAAACGGGGCGTCTTTCAGGAATTGTAGCACATCATATTCCGAATTATCTTCAGAAAAACCGTCTTCCAAGCTGGGAAACCAATCTGATGGAAGACTGGGAAGCTAAAGTCGATAAAATCGTTGAAGAAACGGAAAAGGAAAACATGACCTTAATTTCCGGAATACCGCCGTGGCTGATTATGTATTTTGAAAAACTGATTGAGAAAAACGGTAAAAAAATCAAACAGCTTTTCCCAAATCTTCAATTAATCGTAACGGGCGGAGTGAATTACGAACCGTATCGTGAAAAGATGGAAGAACTTTTAGGCGGGAAAGTTGACATCGTTCAGACATTTCCTGCTTCGGAAGGATTTTTTGCTTTTCAGGATGATTATACAAAAGAAGGGCTTTTGCTTTTGACCAATCACGGGATTTTCTATGAATTTGTTCCTTTAGAACAATATGGAAAGCCAAATGCACAAAGATTAACTTTAAAAGAAATTGAACTCAATAAAGATTATGCTTTGATTTTAACGACAAATTCGGGATTGTGGGCGTATTCAATTGGTGATGTAGTAAGATTTATTGATAAAAATCCGCACCGGATTTTGGTCAGTGGCAGAACCAAACATTTCACCTCCGCTTTTGGCGAGCATGTGATTGCTTTTGAGGTGGAAGAAGCAATGAAAGCAACAATTGAGAAATTTCCTGCGCAGATTACAGAATTTCATCTCGCTCCGGAAGTGAATCCGATAGAAGGATTGCCTTATCACGAATGGTTTATAGAATTCGAAAAGGAACCGGAAAATTTAGACTTATTCAAAACAGAACTTGATGATCAGCTGAGAAAAAGAAATACTTATTATGATGATCTGACAGCTGGAAATATTCTTCAGAAATTAAAGATCACCAAACTTTCAAAAAATGCTTTTCAGGAATATGCAAAATCTGAAGGTAAACTGGGTGGTCAAAATAAAATTCCGAGATTGGCAAATGATAGAAAAATTGCCGATTTATTGAAAATTTATAAAATTTAAGCACATTTTCTCTATTCCGAAAAGATATATTCAAAAAAAATTATAAATTTGGAAAACTAAAATTTAATAATGAAAGCATCTGTACTTTTAAAATCATCTTTACTAACGGGTTTATTTGTCATCTCATCTTGTGCTACCACAAAGTACAGCGAAAACATCTCAACAAATAATTATTCTAACCTTGAAGCAGGAAAAATATATGTTGTAACGCCAAGAGACGGATCTAAAAAACAGACCATTCTTTTCAGAAATTTAAGTGGTGATAATATCATTGGTACTGCCGGAAAAAAAGACAGTACAGAAGTGGTGATTCCTAAATCTAACATCGCATCTGTAAAAGACAGATCAAAAGCGAGAGTTGTAGGCGGAGCTGCTGTGATAGGAGCTGCAGGTGTTGCCGCAATCGTGATCAGCGCATTAAGAGCCGACTAAAATAGATTTTATCTTTCAGAGGATATTTTATTTATCTTTTGAAATCTCAATATAAAGATAGCCCTGAATAAATATTTAGGGCTATTTTTGCGAAATGATTTCTCTTACACCGCTTAAAACCTTAGAAAATATAGAATTCAGAAATCTTCTTACAGGTAGATTTTTTATTGTTTTAGCATTCAGAATGCTTGCCACATTACTCGGATGGTGGGTATATCAATTGACAAAAGACCCTTTTTCTATAGGATTGATAGGGCTTTCAGAGGTAATTCCGGCAGTAAGCTGTGCATTGTATGCAGGCCATGTTATCGATATGAATGAAAAGAAAAAGCTGCTGCTCATCTGCACTTATCTTTATGTTTTTCTTATCGCACTGCTTTTAATTCCGGCATTTTTCAATATTGAACTTCATTTTTCCGGGCACGAAATTACTTATTTCATCTATGGAGTTATTTTTTTCACAGGAATTGTGAGGGCATTTATAGGTCCTATTGTTCCGTCAATGATTCCGAAAATCGTTCAAAAGGTGAATCTTCCGAGTGCCATAACATTAAATCAGGCAACATTTTTGGTTTCTTCAGTTTGCGGCCATGCTGCAGGAGGATTTTTGATCGGTTTGTTCGGTGTTAAATGGACATTAATTGTGATTATTTCCTTAATATGTGTTGCTTCAATATTTTTCTGGCAGCTTCAAAAACAGTTTTCAGAATATAAAAAAGAAGAAATCAAGGTATCGGAAAGTATGCGTGAAGGAATTTCTTATATTTTTAAAACAAAAGAAATTCTAGGAGCACTTTGCCTGGATATGTTTGCGGTACTTTTCGGTGGTGCGGTAGCCATGATTCCTGTTTTTGCTACAGATATTCTGAAATCCGGCGCTGAAGGTTTCGGATTTTTGAATGCTGCTTCAGATATTGGTTCGATGATTATCATTACTACTCTTTCCATTATTCCTTTAAGAAAAAATCAGGGTAAAGTTTTGCTCGCTGTGGTTGCAGGATTTGGGCTTTGTATAATCGGTTTCGGATTGTCACATTATTATTGGCTGTCATTTATGTTTTTGGTTTTAAGCGGAATGCTTGATGGAATATCGGTTGTTATCCGGGGAACTATTGTTCAGTTAAAAACTCCGGATCATATCAGAGGAAGAGTTTTAAGTGTAAATTCCATTTTCATTATGTCAAGTAACGAAATGGGACAATTTGAAAGCGGATTGATGGCAAAACTTTTAGGCGTTGTACGTTCTGTAGTGTTTGGAGGCAGTATGACTTTACTAATTGCATTAATTGTGGGAACTACTAATCATAAGCTGAGAAAAATGCAATATTAGGAGACAATCAGCGTTGTATTTAAATATATTATAAAAACCTAAACTTAAGGTTATTATTTTTTTTATATTTGTATTAAATATTTTTCGAAAATGAAAAAAACTCTACTCATTTTTTTATTGATTCTATCTCAGGTATTTTCTGCACAGTCAGATTGTCCTACGGCTATTACCGTTTGTGGAAACTCAGGAATATCATATACACCATCGGGTCCGGGAAACATCCTGGAAGATCTTGGCGGATGTCTTACTGATGATGAAAACTTTTCTGTGTGGTATACATTTTCTATCGCTACCGCAGGAACCTTAACTTTTACCATTAATCCAAACGTATTTGCTGACGATTACGATTTCGGAGTTTATGGTCCCAATAAACCTTGCGGAGCTTTAGGTGCGCCGATCAGATGTAACTTTTCAGGAGCTGATGGTCCTACAGGTCTGAATTTAACAACTGTACACCCAACTGTAAACGGACAATGGAGTGGTTTTATGAATGTGCTTCCGGGAGAAGTATATTATCTTGTGGTTGATAACTTCTCAAACAGCCCGAATGGTTTTACACTTACCTGGGGTGGTACTGCAACATTGGCATCACCATTTAATGACCCGGGATTGATTACAAATCCTTTTATTGCTCCGGGATTACCTAATGCAAATCCGAATGACCCGAACGAAGTTGTGGTATGTACCAATCCTGCAATATTTGATTTCAGCACGTTGTCTCCTGGAATTATCAATGGCAATACCAATTTTACTGTTTCTTACCATTATAATACGAATGATCTTTTAACAGGAGACAACCCTATTACGACTCCTGTTGCTGTAAATATTACGGATACTTATTATTACAGTATTACTTACACAGATCCTACAAATCCGAATAATCCTATCAATAAGTGTAAACAAACCGGTGAATTTAAATTCAAAGACGGGTCTATAGTCGCTACCGATGCCACCCTCACGGAATGTAACAATAACAATGAGGGGACTGCTGTTTTTAACCTGACAACAGCGAATGTCATTAATATTCCGACTGCTACTAAAAAGTATTATCCATCGATGTTTGATTTGAATGCCAATACGAATGAAATCACGAACCCTTATCAGTATTTATCTGCAGGAGGATCCGTTTTTGTTTTGGTAACTTCAGAGTTTGGATGTACAGATATTGCTGAAATTAAACTGAAATTCTTTCCGGTAGTGGTTGTCACAGAAGCAACGCTAAGAGCTTGTTTTATTGAATCAAACCCTTCTACGGGTTCATTTAATTTACCAAATGCTAATGTTACAACCTTGGCAGGAGCTATTAAAAAATATTATCCTTCTGCAACTGATGCAATCAATCAAACTAATGAAATCCCTAGCGCAAACGCCTCCAATTATATTGCGCCAAACGGCGTTGTCTATGTAAGAGTAATAAGTGCAGATGGATGTTATACTGTAGCCAAAATTACGTTAGTGGTAATTCCTCCTGTATATTCTACTGTATTGATTGATAAAGTGATCTGTATTGAAGATAAAACAACATTAGATGCAGGACCGGGATTCACAGGATACGAATGGAGCACCGGAGCAACAACTCAAATCATATCAAATGTTGGGGTGGGTACTTATTGGGTGAAGCTGACAACCGGAGACTGTACTGCAATTCAGAATGTAAAAATATATGCAACAGAACAACCTGTAGTTTCAAGCATCGACATTAGCAACAATTCTGTTACTGTTAATGTATTAGGAGGAACACCTGCTTATCAGTATTCACTGGATAATGTACATTGGCAGGACTCTAATGTATTTACAGACCTTACAAGAGGTGACTATACAGTTTATGTAAAAGATTCGTATGACTGTAATCCGATGGAAGTGAATTTTGTAGTACCAAATATCATCAATGTAATCACACCAAACGGAGACGGGGTAAATGATGTTATCGACTACTCTGCTTTAGGAAGCAGGTCTAATTTGGTATTAACCATTTTCGACAGATACGGAACTAAAATTCATCAGGCAGACAAAACAAATAACTACACGTGGAACGGTACTGTAGCCGGTAAAAAAATCCCTACCGGAACATATTGGTACTCTGTCACCTGGAACGAAAACAACAAAAATAAAACACCTATCAAATTCTCAGGATGGGTAATGGTAAAAAACAGAGACTAATTTCTATAATAATAACAGTAAAGAAATCGCTTGAGTGCGATTTCTTTACATTTTAGGCCTAAATGCATTATTTTTTTTAAATTTGCTTTAAATTCATTTCACATGAAAAAATTACTACTCTTTTTTATTTTAATAATATCGCAGTTATTTTACTCGCAATCTGACTGTATTTCAGCGATTCCTGTATGTGGAAACTCTGGCTTTTCATATAATTCGCAAGATGATGGAAATATTGCTGAAGAGCTTGGCGGATGTTTGTCAACTGATGAAAGATATACAGTTTGGTATACCTTTACTATTGCCACTTCAGGAACTTTAACTTTTACTATTGACCCTGTTGTATTTGCAGATGACTACGATTTTGGTGTATATGGACCAAATTTAACATGCACCACTTTAGGAAACCCAATCAGATGTAATTATTCAGGAGCCGATGGACCGACTGGACTTTCATTAACATCAACTGACCCTAACGGTGGTACATTTGGGCAGTGGAGTAGCTTTATGGATGTAGTAGCAGGTCAGACTTATTATCTGGTTATTGATAACTTTTCTCAGTCGCAAACTGGTTTTTCGTTAAATTGGGGAGGAACTGCTACTCTGACTTCTGCTTTTAATAATCCTGCACTTACTCCAAACCCTTTCATTCCTCCTGGTACACCAAGTGCTACTCCTGGTGCTCCTAATGAAATATTAAAATGTGCATTACCAATGCAGTTTGATTTTACAACTCTTTCTGCGGGTATTATCAATGGAAATCCTAATTTCACCGTTACTTACCATGATACTGAAAATAATGCCATCACAGGAAATTCACCAATTACGACCGCACTTGTAAATGGAACAACAATTTATTATTATAGATTAAAATACACAGATCCTGCAAACCCCACCAATCCAATAAACGGGTGTTTCCAGTTAGGTGAATTTAAGTTTAGACAGGGTAATATTGTTGCAAATAACGCTACAATTCTGGCATGTAATAATAATGGTGAAGGTTCAGGAACATTTAATCTGACCACAGCACCTGTTTTCGCAGATGCAACAGCTACTAAAAAATATTATACCTCATTAGCTGATCTTAATGCCAATATCAATGCAATTACAAATCCAACGGCTTACGTATCTTCAGCACCAAAAACAATTTACGTAAAAGTGACTTCTGTAGAAGGTTGTTCAGATGATTCTGAGATTACTTTAAATTATTATCCTGTAGTTGTTGTAACACCAGTTACCTTAGAATCTTGTTATATCGAAAATGCAATCACAACTGCAGCGTTTGACTTAACTTCAGCAAATGTCACTACACAGACCGGTATGACAAAAAGATTCTTTAAAACTCAGGCAAATGCGTTGGCGGGAACTAATGAGATATTGAATCCTACAATCTATATTACTGAGACAAGTGAAGTATATGTAAGAGTAACCAGCGACGATGGATGTTATGCAATAACAAAAATTACCCTCAAGGTTTTACCTCCTGTAAAATCTACAGTTCTAAAAGATAAAACAATCTGTATTGAAGACAGAGCCACTCTTGATGCAGGACCAGGATTCGACGGATACGAGTGGAGCACAGGTGCAACGACACAAACTATTCAAGGCGTACCTGTTGGTGCTTACTGGGTAAAATTAAAAATAGGTAAATGCTTCACATTACAAAAGGTAAATATTTATGCAGCACAACAGCCGGTAATTGCTAGTCTAGATATTACAAACAATACAATCACGGTGAATGCTTCAGGCGGAACAGCTCCTTACCAATATTCATTGGATGGTCTTACATGGCAAGACTCAAACGTCTTCAACAACCTTCCAAGAGGTGAAAACAAAATCTACTTAAAAGATTCTTTTGACTGTAATCCTATTTTAGTTCAGGTAACAATTCCGAATCTGGTAAATGCCATCACTCCAAACGGAGATAATGTAAATGATGAGGTAGATTACTCAGCCTTAGCTTACAAAAAAGATTTGATCTTCACAGTTTACAACAGATACGGAAACAAAATTTACGAGTCTGATAAAATGAGAAATTATAAATGGAACGGAACTTCAGGCGGTAAGAAAATCGTTACGGGAACGTACTGGTACACCATTTCATGGACTGAAACCGATGCAAACAGTACCCAGACAAAATACAGCGGATGGATATTGGTAAAAAACAGAGAATAAACTAATTTTCACAATATTTAAAATCACCTCAGAAATGGGGTGATTTTTTTATTAACATCACTCAACAACCTTTTAATATTGTGATTTTATAAGTTATCAACAATAAATATTAATTACTCACTTCAAAATTATTTTTTTAAATAAACTATATTTGCAGCATGGCGCAGAAAGAAACATTATCATCTCTTACACAAGGAAACTTTGCCAGAGAATTGTCGATTGCAGATGGAAAAATGCCCCCCAATGCAGTAGATTTTGAAAGATTGGTTATCGGTACTTTTTTAATTGATAAAAAAGGGCTTGATCACTCTATTGACCTTTTGACACCCGAAGTTTTTTATGATCCGAGACACTCGGTGATATTTGAAGTTATTCTAAAACTGTACGAAGGAAACAGTCCTGTTGATTTGATGACCGTTATTCAGGAACTTAAAAAAACTGATAAATTAAGTTCTGCAGGTGGTGATCACTATATTATTGAACTGACAATGGGTGTGAGTTCTTCTGCCCACATCGAATATCACGTCCGTGTCATCTTAGAAAAATATATCCTGAGAAGTTTAATCAATGTTTCAGCTAATGTTATTGATACTTCTTATAAAGAATCTACGGACGTTTTTGAACTTTTAGATAAAGCTGAACAGTCATTTTTCGAAATCACCAACGGAACCATTAAAAAAGGATTTGATACCGCAAATACATTGGTAAAACAAGCTATTGATACGATTAAATCTTTAAAAGACAAAGAAGGAATCTCCGGAGTTCCTTCAGGATTTACCGATGTTGATAAAGAAACCGGAGGCTGGCAAAATTCAGATTTAATTATCATTGCAGCACGTCCAGCAATGGGAAAAACTGCATTTTTGCTTTCTATGGCAAGAAATATTGCTGTGGGTCATAAGATTCCGATGGCTTTATTCTCTCTCGAGATGGCATCTGTACAGCTGATCACAAGGATGATTGCTTCTGAAACCAAAATTTCTTCAGAAAAACTCAGAAAAGGACAAATGAGCGATGAAGAATGGCAACGACTGTTCTCCAACGTTTCAGAACTGGAAAATGCTCCTTTATATATCGACGAAACTCCTTCCCTTTCGATTTTCGACTTCCGTGCGAAATGTCGAAGACTGGTAATGCAGCATGGGGTAAGAATCATCATGGTCGATTATCTCCAGCTGATGACTGCAAGCAGCGGTGGAAAAGGAGGTGGAAACCGTGAACAGGAAATCGCAATGATCTCACGTTCTTTAAAAGCAATCGCGAAAGAATTGAATGTTCCCGTAATTGCACTTTCCCAGCTATCGAGAACTGTAGAAACCCGTCCCGGAAAAAGACCTCAGCTTTCAGATTTGAGGGAATCGGGAGCGATTGAGCAGGATGCGGATATTGTATCGTTTATCTTCAGACCAGAATATTATAAAATTGCCGTTTGGGACAACGATGAAGAAGGACAGGAATCTTCTACTGAAAACCAGGCAGAACTTATCATAGCAAAACACAGGAATGGTGCAACAGCCGATGTGAGACTTTCATTCATGAAGCATTTTGCGAAATTTGGTGATCTTGATGTATACGGAAACAACGATTACGGATATCCTTCAGGTGGTAACCAATCCCCTGAACCGAGCGGTTTTGAAAAAATAAAAACTACAATCCAGCCTGGGGCAGCATTTGACTTGCCGGATAATTCTAAAGTTTCAGGCTCTTCGATGAATGATCTTGATGATGAAGATGATTTTCCTTTCTAAATTGAGACTCAGACTTAGGCTTTATTAAACTTGAATTATATAATTTTTATTTAAACTAAACCTTAGCCCAAAAATAAATATCTTGAGAATCGAAATCTATACAGACGGTGCATGTAGCGGGAATCCCGGTAAAGGAGGCTACGGAATCCTGATGAAAGTTCCCGAGAAAAATTATCAGAAAACTTTCTCAAAAGGTTTCAGAAAAACCACCAACAACAGGATGGAACTTTTGGCTGTTATTACTGCTCTGGAAAAACTTAAATCTACAGAAAATGACATTCATGTTTTCACAGACAGCAAATATGTTTCAGATGCCATCAACCAAAACTGGATTGCCGGATGGATAAAAAGAGGCTGGAAAAACGTAAAAAATCCTGATCTGTGGAAACGTTTTATCGTCCTTTTTAACCAACATCAGCCAAAAATGCATTGGGTAAAAGGTCACGCAGGCCACTTCGAGAACGAACTCTGCGACAAATTAGCTGTCGCAGCAGCCAATGCTCCCAACCTCGAAATCGATTCTTACTTTGAGAATATTGATAATAATTCTTTATTTTAATAGATAAATTTTGAATCATTCTAATTCCAGATTAATTATTTTAGTTATTCTTTTACAAATTGCAATATATTTTACCATTTAGCTATATTTTTTTACAAAATTAACATTATATTTATATTTATTGATTAGGATTTAATACCTTTACACGTCTAATAAATAAAGTATAATGATCAATGAATAAAAATCTACTGTTTTATTTTTCCTTACTTCTTTTTTGTCTTTCCGGAAAACTCAGTTCACAAACATATCAGCTCACAGGAAATCCTGTAACAACTACAGGATGGACGATGGTTGCGCCAACAGTTGTGAATACCGATTTCATTCAGCTTACTCCAGATACAAATAACCAATCCGGATCAATCAGACTGAATGACCCGATCAACCTGAAATTCTGCGATAAATGGAGAGTGGAATTTGATTTCAGGATGGATTCTAACCAAACTGCAAATGGTGACGGTCTTGCATTCTGGTATTTGGCAAATCCACCGGTGGCAAGTGTTTTGGGATCCGGACTTGGAGTTTCTCAAAATGCAGTTGGTTTTATTGCTGGTTTTGACACTTACAATAATACCACAACGGCGGTAATGAGTAAGGTACACGTTGCCTACGGACAGGTAGTGAATACTACTGACACCAATAATGTAGAGTTTTTCAATGTTGCCGGAAGTTCTTTCCATTCACCGGACATGAATACGACTCTGCCATTTCAGGGGCCTACTTACAAACACGTTGAAGTAAACGCGCAGGTAGATCCGGCAATTCCTGCCAACTGGATTGTACAGATAAAAATCGACGGTACCGTAATTTGCAATCAGTCTTTTGCACCTTCAGGCGCAGCAGCTGCAATGACGGTGGGATATTTTGGTTTTTCAGCTTCTACCGGAGGAAACAGATCAAGACATTCTATTAAAAATGTAAAAATCTACACAGACAAAGTAAGTATTTTACAACCATCCGTTACACAAACGTATTGCCCGAATCCTACAACCGGAGTTGCAAGTGCAAATTTAACTTTATTTAATCCGCAATTTGTAGCTACTCCTGCCAATTATACATTCACGTACGCTGTGGGAGGCACAACGATTACCAATCCTACAAATTATCAGTTCAGCGCAAATACAACAGTAAATGTATTTATTAAAGACAATGCCGGAATATTATGCGATAATCCTGACGGACAGATTCAGCTTTCGTTATCACCATTTACGGCAACCAACAGAACGATTTCTGAATGTAATAACAATAATGCGACAACAGCAACATTTAATCTTACAACAGCGAATGTAAGTACAGTTCCGGGTATTACTAAAAAATATTTCAGAACAATGGCAGATCTCAACGCAGGAACCAATGAAATTACCAATCCTGCCGCCTTTATCTCCGGACCTACAATTGTTTATGTAAAAGTAACTACACCTCAAGGATGTACCGGTACTGCACAAATAACATTAAATTTCCTTCCACTCCCTGTAGTTACGGATGGCACTTTAGAATCTTGTTCTATTGACGTAACTCCAACATTAGGCTTATTTAATTTAACCTCAGCAAACATAACTTCAGAAACGGATATAACTAAAAAATTCTACACTACTCTAGCTAATGCTTTAGCCGGAACCAATGAGATCGTAAATCCTATTGCATATATTTCTGCCAATACAGAAGTTTTTGTAAAAGTTACCGCAATCAGCGGCTGTTTCATTATCAAAAAGATCACACTGAAAGTAATTCCTCCTGTAAAATCAACAGTTTTAAAGGATAAAATTATCTGTATTGACGACAGAACAACATTAGACGCAGGAGCCGGTTTTGATGACTACGAATGGAGCACTGGTGCAACCACTCAATCAATACAAGGTGTTCCGGTAGGATTGTATTGGGTAAGATTAAAAACAGGAAACTGTTATACGACTCAAAGTGTAACTGTAAAAGCCGCTTCAAACCCCGTTATTGCAAGTCTGGACATCACCAATAACACTATAACTGTAAACGTAAATGGAGGAACAGCACCTTATCAGTATTCTTTAGATGGAATTAAATGGCAGGATTCTAATGTTTTTACAGGATTACCGAGAGGCGAAAATAAAATTTTTGTAAAAGATTCTTATAATTGCGAACCTATCGAGGTACAGGTTACTGTTCCTAATCTTCTGAATGCGATTACTCCAAACGGGGATAATATAAATGATTTTATCGACTACACTGCTTTAGCATACAAGAAAAACTTGGTGTTCACAGTGTATGACAGATACGGAAATAAAAAATTCGAAGCTGACAAAATGAGAAACTTCAAATGGGACGGAACTTCCGGTGGAAAGAAAATCCCAACAGGAACTTACTGGTTCAGTATCACATGGAACGAAAACGATAAAAACAACACCCAAACAAAATACAATGGCTGGGTACTTGTAAAAAACAGAGAATAAACAACTGAAAAAAAATCACTCCTCATCTGGAGTGATTTTTTGTTACAATCAATGCGGATAAAAAAATTAATACAAACCGCTATTTATAGAGAATTTTATACAAAACAACAAACATAAAAACAAAATTTATAAATTATTTCAAGTTTTTTGAAATTATTGATAATTGCAATTCACTTTTAATAAATTTCACACAAAATAAACTAAAGTCTCACCCATAAAACCAATCAAATAAAATGAAGAAAACACTACTATTTTATTTTTCTGCACTCCTTTTATTTTTCTTTCAGAATACTTCTGCTCAGACATACCAACTCACAGGAAACCCTGTTAATACAACAGGATGGGACATTGTACCTTCTGCTGCGGTAAGCGGGGATTTTATACAACTGACTGCTGACCAGACCAGTCAGTTCGGAGCTATAAAACTTTCAAATCCTATTAACTTAAAATACTGTGACAAATGGAAAGTTGAGTTTGACTTCAGAATCGACGGAAACGGAACCACAGCATACGGAAGAGGTGACGGTTTAACCTTCTGGTATCTTTCAAACCCGCCAACCGCCTTTACAACAGGAGGAGGATTGGGAATTCCGGCAAACGCAAACGGATTAATGGTTGCCTTCGATATTTTCAACAATTCTACAGAAGGACAAATGAGCAAGGTGCATCTCTTGTACGGAACAAACAATGTTCCTGCAGGAAATCCTAATATAGAATACAATGTAGCAGCAGGAAGTTCATTTCATTCCCCGGATTTACAGGCTACACAACCATTTGTAGGAGCTACTTACAAACACGTTGAAGTAAACGGGCAAGTTGATCCCGCCAACCCGGTTAACTGGATTATTCAAATCAAAATAGACGGCGTAGTAATTACCAATCAGTCTTTTGCCCCTTCAGGCGGAGCCATCGGAATGACTACAGGATATTTCGGATTTTCATCAGGAACCGGAGCAGCGAGCGCAAGGCACTCCATTAAAAATGCAAAAATTTTCATTGATAAAGTTCCTATCTTACAAAATACAATCACCCCGTTTGTATGCAACAACCCTTCTACAGGAAACGGCTTTGTTGATTTAACATCTTATGCAACTCAATTTGTAAACAATCCTGCCAATTACATCATCACTTATTATGTTTTGGGAAGCTCTACACCAATTGCGACTCCCACCAATTTTCAATATACGGGAAATACCACCATTACGGTTGTTATCAAAGATCCGTCATCAACTTTATGTGATAATGGTGATGCCAGAATTATTTTAAATCCAAGTCCGTTTGAAGCAACCGATGCATCTCTTACGGAATGCAATAACAACAATGCCGGTGTTGGTATATTTAATCTAAATGACGCTGCAGTAACAACATTGGCCGGAGTGACTAAACAATACTACCCAACTCTTGCAGACTTAAATGCAGGAACCAACCAGATTATGAACTTTGGAGCTTTTCCTGCAGCACAGGGAACGACCATTCATGTAAAAGTGACAACTGCACAAGGTTGTGTTGACAATGCAATTATCACCCTCAACACATCTCCGGTTGTAGTTGTAAACGATGCAACATTGAGAGCCTGTTCAGAACCTACCAACCCTTCAGTCGGAATATTTAACCTGATCAATGCAAACGTAACTGCACAGGCAGGAACCACAAAAAAATACTACCCTTCCTTAACAGACGCACTGAACGGAACAAACGAAATCAACAATCCCGCAACATACACCGCTCCGAATGGTGTTATATACATCAGTGTCTTCAATGCAGCCGGATGTTTTACCATTGCTAAAGTGACATTAATCGTAATTCCGCCAGTCTATTCTACGGTTTTGGTTGATAAAGTAATTTGTATTGAAGACAAAACGACTTTAGATGCAGGAGCAGGATTTTCAGGATACGAATGGAGCACGGGAGCAACCACTCAGGTCATCACCGATGTTGGAGTAGGAACATATTGGGTTAAATTAAAAACCGGAGACTGTACAGTGAAACAGGCGGTAAAAGTGTACGCTTCAGAACAACCTGTTATAACTTATATTGACATTTCAAACACAACAATTACCGTCAACGTAAACGGCGGAACTCCCGCATACCAATATTCTATGGACAATGTTCATTGGCAGGATTCTAACGTATTTACCGAAATTTCGAGAGGTTTACATAAAATCTATGTAAGAGATTCTTACAAATGCGAACCGATTGAAGTGAATATTACCGTACCGAATCTTATCAACGTTATCACACCCAACGGAGACGGTCAAAATGATTTCATCGATTATTCTGCGTTAGCAGGAAAATTAGATTTAACATTCAATGTGTACGACAGATACGGATCTAAACTTCATCAAGGTGACAAAACCAACAGATACATCTGGGATGGAACAGCGAACGGACGAAAAGTTCCTACAGGGAGCTACTGGTATTCTGTAACGTGGAATGAAAACAACGAAAACAAAACTCCGATCAAATTCTCCGGTTGGATTATGGTAAAAAACAGAGACTAATTTTTTATATTTTAATTATATTGTAACCGCTCCCCTTAAAAGGAGTGGTTTTTTATTTGGGAAATTTTAAAACAGATATTTCAGCACAAAACTGCCTTTATTCATATTCAATTCTTAAATTTGTCTTATGAATTATTTGGAGGCTTTAAGCAGAAGATATTCTGTGAAAAAATTTAACCCCGAAATTACTATTCCGCAGGAAACGCTTCTCAACATTCTTGAGTCGGGAAAACTGGCGGCAAGTTCTCTGGGTTTACAACCTTACAAAATTCTGATCATTGAAAGCAAAGAGATGAAAGAAAAACTCATTCCCGCTTTCTATAATCCTTCACAAATATCTACATGCTCTCATCTTATTGTAATTGTTTCAAAGAAAGTAATTGAAGAAAATTATATTCACGGATATTTCAACCACATTTCAGAAGTGAGAGATGTTCCGTTGGAAAACCTGAATCTATTTAAGAAAAGCATCAATCAGCATATTACTCAAAAAACCCAGGACGAAATTTTCAATTGGGCAGAGAAGCAGTCTTATATTGTTCTGGCTAATTTAATGTATGCAGCAGCAATTGAAAATATCGATACGTGTCCGATGGAAGGCTTCAGACCAGATCTCATCGAAGAAATTTTAGATATAGATACCGAAAAGGAAAAAGTGACAGTAACCCTTGCTTTAGGCTACCGATCTGAAGAAGATCAGTTCCAGCACATGAAAAAAGTAAGAAAACCAAACGAAAAATTGTTTAAATTTATGTAATTATTTAGACAATTGTCTTAAAGCAAGAATATGATAAAAGCGGATGTATTAGTAATTGGTTCCGGAATTTCCGGACTTTCTTATGCCATAAAAGTTTCAGAACAGCTTCCCGATGCCAAAATAATCATTGTAACAAAATCTGACGAAGACGAAAGCAACACAAAGTACGCTCAAGGAGGTTTAGCCGTTGTTACAGATTCTAAAAATGATAATTTTGAAAAACACATCGAAGATACCATGCGTGCCGGAGACGGCGAAAACAAACGGAATGTTGTGGAAATGGTAGTAAGAGAAGCACCCGCAAGATTTAATGAAATCGTGGAATGGGGAGCTAATTTTGATATGAAAAACGGCGAATTTGCACTGGGAAGAGAAGGCGGTCACACCGAAAACAGAATTGTACACCATAAAGACATCACCGGTTTTGAGATTGAAAGAGCGTTATTGGAAACCGCAAAAAGCAGCCCGAATATTGAAATTCTTGATCATCACTACGTCATCGATATTATCACCCAACACCACGTTCCCGGAAAGGAATTGAATGAGGGAGAAATCAATTGTTATGGTGCCTATATTTTAGATGAAAAATCTAAAACAATCAAAAAAATCACTTCGAAGATCACTTTAGCCGCTACAGGAGGAGCGGGTCATGTTTATAAAAACACCACAAACCCTGTCATTGCAACCGGAGACGGAATCGCTTTCGTTGCCCGTGCAAAAGGAAAAGTGACCAATATGCAATATTATCAGTTTCACCCCACCGCGTTGTACAGCAAGCTTGACGGAATGTTGTTCTTGATTTCCGAAGCAGTACGTGGAGACGGTGCAAAACTGAGGACAAAAAAGGGTGAAAAATTCATGCAAAAATATGACGAACGTGAAGAATTAGCCTCAAGAGATATTGTTGCAAGAGCCATTGACGCAGAAATGAAAGTTACCGGAGACGAATTCGTAGGGTTGGATTGCAGAGATATGAATCGTGATAAATTTCTGGAACATTTTCCTAATATCTATAAAAAATGTAAAGACGAAGGAATCGATCCTTTTACTCAGCTGATTCCGGTTGTCCCGGCATGTCATTATTTAATGGGCGGAATTGAAGTGGATAAAGACGGACAATCTTCTCTCAACAATTTGTTTGCCGTAGGAGAATGTACCAATTCCGGGCTTCACGGAGCCAACAGATTGGCTTCAAATTCTCTTTTGGAAGGCTTGGTTTTTGGTCATAACGCTGCAATGAAAACCGTGGAACTGCTCAAAGAAAACAATTTCAATTTTGATGATTTAAAAGCCGTTCCGGAATGGAACGAGGAAGGCATGAAAATTATTGACGAAATGGTTATTGTTTCTTACCTCAGAAAACAGCTTCAGGAAATGATGAGTGATCTCGTGGGAATTGTAAGAAGCAACAGACGTCTGAAAATGGCGCTGCAAAAACATCAGGAAATCGCTGCCGCTGTTGACGAAATCTACCACTACTCTATTCTTTCGCCGCAACTTTCAGAATTAAGAAATCTTACAACAGTTGCACACCTCATCATCACCCAATCAATGGAAATGACAAAAAACAAAGGCGCATTTTACAATAAGGATTTAGTTCAGGCATAATTGATTATTAAAGGAAACAATGAAAAGACCCAACTACGCAACCGATAAAGTTTTAAAGCAGTTTATCAAAAACGCTTTGGAAGAAGACATTCAGGACGGAGACCACTCTACTTTGTCTACAATCCCAAAAGATCTAGAGCAGAGCGCAAAACTACTGGTAAAGGAAAACTGTATTTTGGCGGGAGTTGAACTGGCTGAAATTATTTTTAAAACCTTTGATAAAAATTTAAAAATAGAAAGATTCATCAAAGACGGCGAAACAGCTAAGGTTGGCGACGTAGCTTTTATCGTAACCGGAAGTGCAAGATCTATTTTATCGACCGAAAGGTTGGTTTTAAATTGCATGCAACGAATGAGCGGTATAGCAACACTTACTCAGGATTGGGATTCAAGATTAATTGGCTCTAAAACAAAGCTTTTAGACACCAGAAAAACAACGCCTAATTTCAGGGTTTGCGAAAAATGGGCAGTTGCCATCGGTGGCGGAACCAATCACAGATACGGCTTGTACGACATGATTATGTTGAAAGATAACCATATTGACTATAACGGAAGCATTACTAATGCTGTAAAAATGGCGAAAGATTATATAAAAAAGTCAAAGAAAAAACTTAAAATAGAAGTTGAAACCCGAAATCTTGAAGAAGTACAGGAGGCCATTAAGGCAAAAGTCGACAGGATCATGCTCGATAATATGGATGTTGATACAATGAAAAAGGCTGTCAAACTGATCAACGGGTCTTGTGAAAGTGAGGCTTCAGGAGGAATTACAAGAGATCAGTTAAAAGAAATTGCTACAACGGGAGTCACATTTATTTCTGCCGGAGCCCTTACACATTCTGCTAAAAATATTGATTTAAGTTTAAAAGCTGTTATGTAAAACATTACATATTTAATAAAAACACGCACCATTTGTTAAAAATTAAATAATATGATTTTTTTCACGTTAAAATTCATATTTTTTATATTCACCTGAAAAACAGTAAGTTAATCATTATTAAGACTGATTAAAAATTAACATTAAGTTAATAATAGTTAAAATTTATTTGTCGAATTTTGCAGTAAATTTAATTCTAACTATTACTTACGATTATGAAATTAATCAACAAATCGATGCTAACTGTGATGATCACACTTTCTACAGCTAGTGTTTATTATGCACAACAGACTCAAGACACGATTGGCACAAGATCAAAAGATATTGAGCAAGTTGTACTAACAGGTGTTGCCGATCTTGCAAAAGACAGAAAAACTCCTGTTGCTGTTTCTACTATTAAAGAAGCACAAATTGTTGAAAGATTGGGAAATCAAGAATTTCCTGAAATTTTGAAATCCACGCCATCAATCTATTCAGCTAAAGGCGGTGGAGGATTTGGTGATGGTCGTATGAACATCCGTGGTTTCGACACAAACAATACTGCAGTAATGGTCAACGGTGTACCTGTAAATGGTATGGAAGACGGAGCTGTATATTGGAGTAACTGGTTAGGTCTTTCAGACGTAACTTCAGCAATGCAGGTTCAGAGAGGTTTAGGTTCTTCAAAATTAGCAATTGCTTCTGTAGGAGGAACTGTAAACATCATAACAAGAGCTGCTGACAAGAAAAGAGAAGGAAATGTAATGCTTGGTGTAGGTAATGACGGTTACCTAAAAACTTTGTTCTCATATAATACTGGTAAATCAGCTAAAGGTTGGTCTACTTCATTCTTAATGGCTAGAACTGCAGGGTCAACTTATATTGACGGTTCAGAATTCGAAGCTTATAATTATTATTTTGCTTTAGGTTACCAGCCAAATGAAAAGCACGATTTCCAATTTACCTTTACAGGATCTCCTCAGAAACACATGCAGAACTTCCAAAGTTCAATTGCAAACTTCATTAAATATGGAAATGGTGTAGACGAACCAAACAGAAGATATAACTCTAACTGGGGTTACTTGAACGACGAAGTAATGTCTCAGTCTATCAACTTCTACAGCAAGCCTGTAGCATCAGTTAACTGGGACTGGAAAATCTCTGAGAGATCAAAATTATCTTCAGTTCTTTACGGATCTTGGGGTAGAGGCGGTGGTACCGGAGTTATCGGAAGTATTAACGGTACAAGCATCAACAGCCTTCCTAAAACTGCAGATGGACTAATTAGATTCGATGATATTCAAGCTTGGAATCAAGGACAAAATGTAATTTGGAATCCTGCTGTAGCCAATAATACCGGTATCAATAAAATAAATGCAACACCAGGTGTAGTTACAAGAACTAATGGCCTTGCAAGAAGAGCAAGTATCAACTCCCATGACTGGTATGGATTACTATCTAATTATCAGCATAAAATTAACGAAAACTGGAACTTCTCAGGTGGTATTGACTTAAGATATTACTACGGTTACCATCCAGGTGTATTGACAGACCTTTGGGGCAACACAAAATATATCGAGAAAGATAACATGAATATCCCTGGAGGATATGATGTAACTTTAGTACAGAATGCAGCTCCGTCAGCGAATCCTTTTGTAAAATCTGTAAAAGATAAAAATCAAATTGTTTACAGAAACTATGATGGTGAAGTACTTTGGGGTGGACTTTTCGGACAACTTGAATATTCAAATGATAAAATCTCAGCATTTATTCAGGGTTCAGTTTCAGAACAAGGTTATAAAAGAATTGACAATTGGATCATTGATGGTGTAACGGTACAGCAAAGTCAAACAGTTAATACCAAGACAGATACAAAATTCCTTTTTGGATTTAATGCAAAAGCTGGTATTAACTATAATATTAACGAGCAGCACAATGTATTTGCTAACGTTGGATATTATGAAAAACAACCTTTATTTAATTCTGTTTACAACTCACCTCTTGCTCCGGCTTCAGGAAACAATCAAGCAATCAACACTAATGACGGAAGAGCAACCGGAAATCAGCAAATTGTGAACCCGTTATTAACTAATGAAAAAATTGCTTCAGCAGAATTAGGGTATGGTTTCAGAAGTGGAATCTTCAACGCTAATGTAAATGCTTATTACACTTCTTGGAAAGACAGATATCAGAGATTCACAGGGCTTACCGTTCCAAATCCTGCAGGAGGAAACTACAATAGACCTTACGCAAACTTAACAGGTATTCACGAAATACACATGGGAATAGAATTTGAAGGTACAATAAAAGCTACAGATTATTTGTCTTTCAACGCAATGTTCTCTATCGGAGATTGGAAATACAAGGGTAATGCAACAGGGACCCTTTATGATGAAAATGGAACACCTATCTCATTAAATGGCAAAACTGATGTAGAATTCGCATTAGATAAAGTAAAAATTTCAGATGCCGCTCAAACTACCGCTGCTCTAGGATTTACCCTAAAACCTGTTAAAGACTTAAGCATATTTGCTAGCTGGAATTATTACGATAACTATTATGGATTAATCAATTTCAGTGACATATATGTTCAGCCTAATGGAAACATTAGTAATAATGGAAAAAAAGGAGCTTTAGAATATCCTAGCTACAATTTGTTTGATGTAGGTTTATCTTATTCATTCAAAGTAGGTAACGGACAAAGATTGGTATTAACAGGTAACGTATACAACTTACTTGACACTACTTACATCTCTGATGGTAAATCTTCTACTCACGTGAAAGATGTCGCAGATTTCAAGACTTCTAGCAATACTGACGCACAAGCACAGGCATTGTATAATACTTATATCAACAATCCTTTGAATTTCTACAAAGGACTTGACACAAGCAACACTGTTTACTTCGGTTTCGGTAGAACTTGGGCAGCTTCAGTTGCATTTAAATTCTAATAATTTAAAACTTATTAAATACCAAATCCCGGCTTTATAGCCGGGATTTTTTTATATTTGTACACTTAATAAACAGAAAAAATAGAAGTATGGATCTTTACAAAATTTTACTAAGCGCCCACAAAGGTTTTGCCTATCTGGAACTCGCTTTAACCTCTTTATTTATTATTGCACTTTTAACCGTAATGTTCGGGTACAGTGGTAAAGTAAATAAGTTTCTGAAAAAAACGACATTATTTACAATGATCTTTTTCCACGTTCAATTTCTGATCGGTATCATCATGTTGATCATGAATTTTACAAAAGGTCTGGATATGGGATCAGTAATGAAAAATGCTGACTTAAGATTTCAGTATGTAGAACATCCTTTTTCAATGCTGATCGCTGCGGTTTTGATGACGATCATCAATAAAAAAGTAAAATCTAAGGACACTATTTCTTTAGGAATTGTGATCATGGGATTGATCGCAGTAGGCTTATTTGCATTTGCATTTCCATGGACAAGAGTCTTTGGAGCTTAATTATATATTAACTTAATTTTTTTTAAACAACAATGAAAGTAGCTGTAGTAGGTTCAACAGGAATGGTTGGACAAGTGATGCTTAAAGTTCTCGAAGAGAGAAATTTCCCTGTAACAGAATTAATTCCGGTAGCTTCGGAAAGATCTATTGGTAAACAGGTGAAGTATAAACAGGTAGATTATACTATCGTAAGCATCGAAGACGCTATAGCTGCCAAACCTGATATCGCAATCTTCTCTGCAGGTGGTTCAACTTCTTTAGAGTACGCACCAAAATTTGCCGAAGCAGGGATTACCGTTATCGATAATTCTTCTGCATGGAGAATGGATCCTACTAAGAAATTAGTTGTTCCCGAAATCAATGCAGATGTTTTGACCAAAGAAGATAAGATTATTGCAAATCCAAACTGTTCTACCATTCAGTTGGTCATGGTTTTAGGTCCGTTGAATAAAAAATATGATTTAAAAAGAGTCGTTGTTTCTACTTATCAGTCCGTAACAGGAACAGGTAAAGCAGCCGTTGATCAGTTGAATGCTGAAATTAACGGAGACGATTCTGTTGCTAAAGTTTATCCTTACCAAATCTTCAAAAATGCATTGCCACACTGCGATGTATTTTCTGATGACGATTATACAAAAGAAGAAATTAAATTGATGAAAGAGCCTAAAAAGATTTTGGGTGACGACACATTCAATTTAACTGCAACTGCAGTAAGAGTTCCGGTGCAGGGAGGTCACTCTGAAAGTGTCAACATCGAATTTGAAAACGAATTTGAGCTAGACGAAGTAAGAAAAATCTTATCAGAAACTCCGGGAGTCATCGTGATGGACAACGTAAAAAACAACGAATATCCGATGCCGCTCTATTCAGAAGGGAAAGACGAGGTTTTTGTGGGAAGGATCAGACGAGATCTCTCACAACCGAAAACACTTAACCTCTGGATCGTAGCAGACAATCTGCGAAAAGGCGCTGCAACCAACGCAGTACAGATCGCAGAATACTTAGCAGCAAACAACTTAGTATAAACTAACAAAAAGAAAAGAGTCTCCAAAAGAGATTCTTTTTTTTATCAAATAATCATTTAGTTGATTAGCTTTGGTTGTTAATTGCAAACTTAATAGTCCCAAAGGGACGGCTTTATAAAGGATAGGACAAAATCTTATCAAAAATATACAATAAGATAATCGTTCAAAAAGAACTGCTGAAATTCAAGACTGAAAAAATGCCAACAAAAAATACCAATAAAGATAAAATAGGTTTCCAGAAACTCATTGCCGTTTTCGGAATTATTTTATTTATCGGAAAAATCATTGCGTGGAAGCTTACCAACTCCGATGCCGTTTTTTCAGATGCCATGGAAAGCATCGTGAATGTCATCAGTGCTTTTATGGGATTGTATTCTCTGCATTTAGCCTCAAAACCGAAAGACGAAGATCATCCTTACGGTCACGGGAAAGTAGAGTTCGTTACTGCAGGAATTGAAGGAGCCCTCATTGCCATTGCCGGAATTATGATCATTTATGAAGGCATCAACAGTTTGGTCACAGGAAAAGTTTTACAGGAGCTCGATTGGGGAATTGCCATCATTGCTGCTACAGCAATTATCAATTATTTTCTGGGATATATTTCCATTAAAAAGGGTGAAAAAGAAAACTCTATGGTTCTTATATCATCCGGAAAACATCTTCAATCGGACACAATAACTACTTTGGGAGTTGTTATCAGTTTAATCGTTGTTTACTTCACCAAAATCTATTGGGTAGATTCTGTGGTAGCATTGATTTTTGGATTTTACATTATTTTCGTGGGCTATAAAATCGTCCGAAAATCGCTGAGCGGAATTATGGATGAACAGAATCCCGAGCTCCTCAACAGCATTATCGACCTTTTAGAAAAAAACAGACATACAGAATGGATCGACATTCACAACATGAAAATCCAGCAATTCGGTGCATCCCTGCACATTGATGCCCACATTACACTTCCTTGGTATTACAGTCTTCGTGATGCCCATAACGAAATGGAAAAAGTGATTCTTCTTTTAGCCAAGAATACCAAACGAACTGTGGAGTTTAATTTTCATATGGATGATTGCAGGCCCGTCTCCTGCCCTATTTGCCAGATCTTGGATTGTCCAGTTCGTGAACAACCTTTTGTACAAAAAGTAAAATGGACCGCCGAAAATGTGACCAGAGTTGAAAAGCATACGGCTAATTTGTCTGAAAATATATGATAATTTTTTTAGAAGCTATTTCCGGCTCTTCGCTCATACTCCTAACACGGCCGCTTATTCTGAGCCGGCTGAATTTGCCAAAGCTTGTTGCGGGGTAACCGCTGCGATCCGGGCTATTGACAAAATACCGCCAATAAAGCCTGTTAAGTTTAATTATATTTTGTCAAAAAAATTTAACTGATTCATCAAGAGATAAAAATGGGTTGAATGTATGTTAAATAAACATTTCGCTCCTACGGAGCTCAAATTAAATTAGTTCAATTCATCTACAAACATTTTGCTTCTATGGAGCATTAGGAAGTTATATTTACTTTTAATACAAGATGCATTAAATATAAATCAAGAGTTTTTCAGTAAAATTTGTTTCCTGTAATAAAACAAAGGAACAATCAGCAGCAAAATCAAAGGTTGGATAACAAACCTCCTCATATAGAAAGAAAAAAGATATCCTATCTCAAACCTGTTGTAGATACAGTAAAGATAAATCGGAAAGGTTATTACAAAAATAATTGTGATCAAAACTGCTCCCTGTACCGTCCATTCTTTATTTTTAAATAAGAAATGAATGATCAGGCAGGAGAAAAAAAGATTTAAAAAAAATCTGAAAAGATGGCCGAAAATCAATTTCCCCCATTCAAATTCAGGAAAAGATATATTTTTATTGGCTTCATGAAAGTAATTCAGAAAAGGATCATAGAAAATATCATCTTCTATCATTCTCACGCCCACGAGTCCGCAAACTCCGGCTAAAACCAGAAACCAACTAAGAATTTTCATTTTTTAAGGCAAAAAATTTAATCCAGACCAGCCATAAAATCACTACACTTCCATAGATCACCGCAGGAAAAAGATAATCATGCGCCATCTTGCTGTATTGTTGGTAATCTCTTGTAACAACGTTCAGTCCAACTATTCTCAAAACATTCATAATATAAAGAGCAACCAGACCAGCACCAACAAAAATGAAAGTTTTAGTTCCTTTATAAAAAGCAAAAACGAAAGAAACAAAAAGAATTATGACGGAAACCGCATTACATCCTTCAACCATCCTTGTAACATACTCTTTTTTCACATAGAAATAAACCTGCTCATTTGGGATGTCATCATACAATTGTGTCGGATAATTAATCAGATTTTGAATAAACATCACGTGATCTGCTATAAGACGTGAATAAGGATCGAGTCCCTGAGCTTTAAAACTGTTGAGATAAAACTGATAACCGAAGAGCAACACCAGATAAATGATGATGAAACGCAGCAGAATTCCCAAAACAGGCTTAAAGTCCTTTAGCATGATGCAAAGATAAAAAATCGAACGTAATTTAGTATATTTGTTACCATATTATGACTTCTGAAAACGCAAAAAGATTTTTTGAAAACCATTTTGGCGAAAAATCAACCCAATTTGTCACTTTAGCTCAAAGCGGTTCTGCACGAGTCAATTTTTTGGCTCAAAATCAAAATGATACGTACATTATAACCCACAACGAAAACATTCCTGAGAATGAAAGCTTTCTTTATTTTTCAGAAGTTTTTTCAGGCTTACATCTCAATACCCCAAGAATTTTTAAAATTACCGACGACAGAAAACTATACATTCAGGAATATCTGGGAAGCCAGACTCTTTCGGAAATTATTTCCAAACAAAGTATATCCGAAAATGTAGAAACTTTGGTAAGGCAGACTTTAGAAAAACTTTTTCAGCTACAGATCAAAACACAGGATCAGATTGATTTTACCAAAACTTTTGAATACGAAAGGTATGATGAACTCCCGGTAATGCATGATTTGTATTACTTCAAAAATTTCATTGCAGATGTTTTGGAACTCGAATATCACAAGCCTACTCTTTTAAAAGAATTTAAAAAAATCGTCAACCTCATCGAAAATCTTGAGCCGAAAGGTCTGATGATCCGTGATTTTCAGGCAAGAAATATCATGGTGAATGATCAGAATGAAGTTTCGTTTATCGATTATCAGTCGGCAATGAAAGGACCTTTGATGTATGATGTGATCTCTTTTTTGTTTCAGGCTAAAGCAAATTTTCCTGAAGATTTTAAAAACAGAATGCTAGAATTTTACATTCAACAATTTAAAAATAAAGAAACTCAGGTACAATTGGAAAATTCAGTAAAGCCACTTCAGTTGATGAGATTCCTGCAGGTTTTGGGCGCTTACGGTTTTCGAGGACTTATTCAGAGAAAGCAACACTTCATTACAAGCATTGGGAAGGGAATAGAAAATATTACAGAGTTTTCAAACAATTGGGAAGGGATGAAAAATTATCCTGAACTAAAAAAAGTGATTGAAAAACTGGGTTCTGAGAAAACAAGAATTAAAATTGAAGAAATATTAAAACATTAAGATTAAAACGTCCACTTTGTCATTCCGTAGGAATCTAAACTTCAATTATTCCTTTCAACAATCTAGATTCCTACGGAAATCGAAGATTAGACGAAGTCAATGACAAATACGATTTGAAAAAATAAAAATCGTCGAAAAGAATTTATAATTAATCATGAATTATAAAAAAAATAAAATATGTTACATATAGACATCCACAGTTTTTCATACAAAAAAGGAGGAATACCCAAAGATGATTCCGGAAACGGAGGGGGTTTTACTTTCGACTGCAGAGGGATTTTAAATCCGGGAAGAGTTGAAGAATATAAAATACAAACCGGAAATGACATCGGCGTTCAGGAATATCTTGAAACAAAAACCGATATGCCCAAATTCCTGGAATTGGTAAAAAGCATGATTTCCATCAACATCGACAACTATTTGGGGAGAGGTTTTGAAAATCTTCAGATCAACTTCGGATGTACAGGAGGACAGCACAGGTCGGTTTATTCTGCAATAAAAATCGCTCATTTTATCGAAGAAAAATACGGCGAAAAAGTAGAAATAAGTCTTCACCATGACGAGCAGCACCAACTTAACAATAGGTAATAAATAATTTGTAATATTTAGCTTCGCTATTATTATTACGTATTCAAAATTACTCATTACCAATTACTCATTAACCATAATTATGAAGGCATTAATTTTTGCAGCTGGAAAAGGCACCCGTTTAAAACCCTTTACTGATCATCATCCGAAAGCTTTAGCTAAAGTAAACGGCATACCTCTTTTGGAAAGAAACATTACGTATCTCAAAGGTTTCGGGATTACGGATTTTGTGGTCAATGTGCATCACTTTGGTGATCAGATCATTGATTTTCTTAAAAAGAACGACAACTTCAATTGCAAAATAGAAGTTTCAGATGAATCTGAGGAACTCTTGGAAACAGGAGGTGGTTTGATTTTTGCTAAAAAATTCCTTGATCACGGTGAAGATTTCCTGATCATGAATGCCGATATTCTTACCGACATCAACATTAATAATTTTGTAGAATACCATAAGAAGATCAAAGATTTTGCTACTTTAGCAGTATCAGACAGAGAAAGTTCGCGAAAGTTACTTTTCAATGACGATATGGTTTTAAGAGGATGGCTGAATGTACAGACCGGAGAGCAGCGGCTTGCTGAGTTTAACAAGGGATTCAAACCTTATGCGTTCAGTGGTGTACACTGCATAAATCCTGTTATATTTGATAAAATAAAACGTACGGGTAAATTTTCTGTGATGGAAGAGTATCTGGATCTGATGCAGACCGAAAAAATTCACGGATTTCTGCATGACAGCATCCTGATCGATGTAGGAAGACCGGCGTCTGTAATAGAAGCCGAAAAATATTTTAAATAAAAAACAATGGGAATTGAAGGAAGCAGGGATGAAAGTTTACAGAATCCTGAATTAGATATCAACGAATCAATATTACACAATAGTTTCAGACAGAAAACATGGGATGAGATCGTTACCAAAGACAGCTGGATGGTTTTTAAAATCATGGCTGAATTTGTGGAGGGCTATGAAAAAATGGCTAAAATTGGCCCATGTGTTTCTATTTTCGGATCTGCGAGGTTAAAACCTGAAAGCAAATATTACGAAATGGCAGTGGAAATTGCTGAGAAAATTACAAAAGTGGGATTCGGTGTCATAACAGGAGGCGGACCTGGAATCATGGAAGCGGGTAACAAGGGAGCTTTCAATTCGGAAGGAAAATCTATCGGATTAAATATTGACCTGCCTTTTGAACAGCACTTCAATCCTTATATCAACAGACTCTATTCGATGAACTTCGATTATTTTTTTGTGAGAAAAGTAATGTTTGTAAAGTATTCTCAAGGTTTTATCGTGATGCCGGGAGGATTTGGAACCTTGGATGAACTTACTGAAGCGATTACCCTAATTCAAACAAAAAAAATAGGAAAATTTCCGATTGTTCTGGTGGGATCCGAATTTTGGGGTGGACTCTTAGAGTGGTTTAAAGATACCCTGCTAAAAGAAGGAATGATTGCTACCGATGATCTTGAACTTTATCGTGTGGTAGATACCGCTGATGAAGCTGTGGAACATATAAAGTCTTTTTATGAGAAATATGCAGTAAATGTTAACTTTTGATTGGCATTATATTTGAGCCATATATATTTACTAAGATGATTAATAATTTAAACTAAGATGAAAAAATTTTTATACATATCGGGTATTTTATCATTATTTGCTCTCATGAGTTTCATGACAGTTGATTTCTTCTCATCAATGACGAAAGTCGATTATATTGACGGAAGCAAAACGCTGAAATTCACAACAAAAATGAATACAAGTCACATTTCAGATGCCATCAAAATCAACCGCAGTACGGCAGGTTTTGAAGCTGAAGTGAAGAAATATGTAAACAACAATTTTGATGTTTATGTAAACAATTCTCCTAAAACCCTCACCTTCACAGGAAGCCAGGTAAGCGGAGAAACAGTATGGGTGTATTTTGAAACAGGTGGTGTTTCGGATATAAGCAGTTTAAAAATTAAAAATACTATTCTTTTAAGTGCTTTTCCTAAACAAATAAACCTGGTAAATATTGCCTACAAAGGAAACCAGAAAACAATGAATTTCCAACGTGGAAAGGAAGTGAACGAGGTTTCGTTTTAATAAGAATTTTTAGTTTAAAATAATAGCCACTGCTTTCTGCGGTGGTTTTTGCTTCTATTCAAGTTATTTTGAATTCCTGAAATCATTACTTTTGTTTAGTTAGATGTATGGCCTAAAAAAGGCGAACTATATAGTCCGCCTTTGTATTGTTAATTAAAGTAGGATTACAATCCTTTAATTTTAAAATCATCTATCTCCCATGTTGCAGAAGCTGAAGTTGTAGAAGTATACTTAAATCCTATTCTTACATTTTTACCTAAGAAAGCACTTAAATCTACATTTCCTGAGCTTACCCAGTCTCCAAATGCTGCGGTATTGGTATCCAATGCTGCTGGTAACAGAACCCATGTTGTTGTTGCAGGGTTACCTGTATAGTTTTCTGTAGCGTAAACTTGTAAAGCATTTCCTGAATATCGAACATCAGAAATGAAATTAACAGCAGCTTTGGTCTTTCCTACCAAACTAACTGATTTTGAAATCATCCAGTCTTCATTAGCATTGCTTACTCCTGCGAAACCATTCATTACGGCATAGTAATTTGTACCGTTTCCAGTATTTGAAGTCGTCCATGCTTGGGTTCCTGTAACGCTTACTGTAGTCCAATCTGCATTCAATCCTCCTGCCGCAAAACCATCTCCGTAAAGTACGGGAAGTGGTGTATATATAGTACCATCACATCTAGTATTATCTAAATCAGCTCCTAAAATATCTGTAATCCATAATTGGTAAACACCATTGAAAACACTGAGAACTCCATAAACATCACCCTTTCCTGCTTCAATTGTAGTTCCTGCAAAATCTGCGAAATTACTTGTTCTTAAAATAATTTTATTTCCTGAGCAATCTTCCAAAGTTCTGTTGGTTACCGCTCCTGAAGCATATACTTTCTCTAAATCTCCGGCAATGAATTGAAGATTTTTAAATTTAACCCATTTCCCAACATCACCTGCTGTCAACTGAGTAATTGTTTTTTCAGTTGGAACTACTGCAGTTGATGGTTTATTTGAATCAAAGAAATATTTATAAATATCAGTTTCAGCAATTCTACCTACCGCTCCATTGAAAGGAGATCCCACTTGAATTTCACCGGAAACAGCACCTACATATAAGTTTTTAAGTTTAATATAAACTTCTTTACCTACTGCAAATCTTGAATCATTGTATAAATCGGCTTTATCAATATTAATTCTGATTCCTCCTGTAGCATCTTCTACATAAACATATTTGAAAAGGTTTCCTGATCTGTCATTTGCTGTAACCTTAGCTTTTAAAACAAAGTCACCGTTGATTAACGTAAGTGAACTTGTAGCCAATTGCTTCACTTCAGCAACTGTTTTAGACGTCAAACCTGCATCACTATACTGGCAAGGATTAGAAGCAATACCATCAAGACGAGGGAATTTATTCATATCAAGATCTGTAACCTTGTTGATATACATCTGATATGTGCTGTTGAATTTGCTGTAAATACCTACAAATTTTCCGTTACCTGAAGGTAAAATCTGATTTGCAAACGATGCATAACCACTGTTTCTCACTACTCTTGTAGTCGTTGTACTGTTATCTCTGATAATTCTGTCTACAGTAACTCCATTTGGAGCAAAGTTTGTACACAATATTCTATTGTCAAATTCTGCATTATCCATCTGGATCAGACATCCGATATATTTATCGTTGGCTGTGATCATCTGAGCAGAAGTCATCAGTTTAGGAACGATTGTCTCTCTAACAGAGCATGATCTGAAAATTTTTGAAGGCACTAACTTTTCAGGTACTCTTAATACTGAAGTTGCGCTTCCTGCAGGATCTTTTACTCCTAACTGCACTACCCCTCCATAAGTTCCCAAAGCCAAACCAGCCAATTTGATATAAATTTTAGAACCTTGCGGATATCTTGTATAAGTACTTACCATATCAACACTGATTACAAATCCTTGTGTTGGGTTTTCAGCTTTATCCTGGATATAAATTGTTTTGTAAATATTTCCTGTTTCGTCAGTAGAAGAAACATATCCTTCAACAACATCTTTAGAATCATCAGGAAAAGCATAGACTGCACCTACATACTTGGCTCTCAATTCAGTCAATGTCATCGTTGCGGTAAGATCTGCACATTGATAACCATCAAGATTAGGCTCATCATACTTATCATCGTGTACACATCCTGTAATAAATAGTGATGCGATCACCACGAAAATATACTTTAGTATTGAATTATATTTTTTCATAGTAGTTGTTTTAGAATCTTAAATAAACATTTGTGAAGAATGTAGTACCTCTGTCGTACCATAATTTTGGTGCAAAAGCTGGATATTCTCTGCTTGCATCAGTTAATGCAGCCGGGAAAGCAACATTTCTACCCTGCTCAAATCCTCCTGTTACATAATTTCTGTTGTTTAAGATATTATTTACAGAAAGACTTATTCCCATTCTATATTTTCCGATAAGGAAAGATTTACCGGCATTGGCATTCAGCATAAACTGATTATCAAATTTTTTCTGAGCAGTAAGCTGTTGTATAAGTTCCGGGGTTGCTCCTTCGTAAGTGTCGTTCGTATCAGGATTTGTATACATATAAGGAGTCTTATTCAATGCAGAAAAATCAAGATACTGATCCATCAAATAATTTGCGGACGCTCCAACCCACCAATATTTTGGAGAATTGTATTTAAGACCCAAAGAAAATGCTTTCTGTGGAGTCCCTGCCACTTTATAATCTTTAATATTTGCTTTTCCTTTCCAGAATTCTTCTCCTCTGAATCCGTTAAGATCATCAAAAGTAGAAACATTAGCATTGCTTGTGTATTTATACTCTCCGACACTTGCAACCCCGATTGCATTTAATGTAGGTGTAATTTTCACATCAAACCCTAATTCTGCTCCTAAATATCTTTTATTAACTCCGCTTATCGCTTCATTTACAAGGGTATTGAAAGATGTTCCTACAGCATCCGTAGCATCTGCATAATATCTTGAGATTTCAGTTGCATTACTTATTGAAGTGTAATATCCTGTTAATCTAAGTTTCAGGATCTGTCCTCTCATGATATAACTCAAATCATTTGAATTGATGATTTGGTTCTTAACACCCGGTGTAAAATAATCAACAGCTCTTGGGTTGATGAATATTTCATTAAGAGTAGGAGCTAAACTGAAAAATGCACCGTTATAAACAATAAAATTCTTCCCGTTAACTTTATAAGTTATTTTCCCTTTGATTCCTGCATCTACAGCATCATAGATACTGCTTTTTCCTTTAGAATTATCTTTAAATCTGTTAATTCCGTTTCTGTAATCCCCTTCTCTCTGAGATTCTGAATATGAACTAAAAATTGATGCTACAACATTGAATTTATTAAAATCAACTTCTGATGAAACATTTAATGAATATTGGCTTCTCAATAATTCATAAGAATATTGCGTTCTGTCTCCTACACCCACCTGAACATTACTGTCATCAGTATTATATCTTACATCATTATTAAAGGCATTCAGATTATATGCGAAATTAGCACCTAATAAATCTTTAATCCTCCTAAAGTTATCTGATTTTAAATTCTGATAATTTAAATTAATATTCAATTTCCATTTGTCATTTAATCTTGTATCAAAGTGTGAAGCAAAATTAAAAGTTTTATCTCTATTCACATCTTCTACAACCGTATAAACTGCGCCTCTATCAGTTCCATCTGCATTACGTTTATTAAGATAATTAGCTTGATAAAGACTGTTCCAATCTATTTGAGATTGTGCTTTGAATTCGTCAGCAGTTAAAAGTCCGTAGCTTGGTAATTTTCTGTAATAGGTCGGGTTAGGATCTGAAGCATGGAACCAGTCTAGTCTGCTTCGTGCATCGCTACCTATTTGGTAAGAAACCGTGTTGATCCAGTTTGAGCTTTTTCCTATCTTCAAATAATCGGTCAGCATAAACATCGGTTCAAAAACCTTTCTGATTCTTGAGTTTCTCTCTTCACCATCTTGCATTCCCCAGTATGAGTTATAGTTTTTACCCATAATATCATAAACCTCCTGTGTATTTGGAGAGTTTGATGCTCTGTATGTTGGTGATCCGAAACCAGTAAAGTTAATTGAATGTCTTTCACTAAATTTCTTTTCTATCGAAGCAAAATAAGCGTAAGCGTCCTGATAAACCCCATCAATTACTGCATTATCTCCCCATCTTCTGCTTCCTGAGAATGTAAATGCCCAACCACTTTTGCTTAATCCTGAAGAATAAGTTGCCATTGCTCTGTGAAGGTAACTTCTGTTGGTAAATGAATACGCTAAAGAGGTCTGTTTTCTATAATTAGAAGCTCTTGTATTGTAATATACAACACCTCCCAAATTACCGAAAGTATATTCTGATGGTGTAATGTTGTCTACATTTTCGTGAGGATACCTTGTAACATCGTTAAGCCCGCCCCAATTACTGAAATCAATTCTTCCATCATCATTTTTAGACATTGAAATACCATTGAACATAACGTCTTCAAATCTATTATCAACCCCTCTCGGTCTGAACCAATATGCACCCAATTCAAAAGCGGATACGTTCTGAAAGGCATCTCTTCCCGAACTCAAAAGCCCAACCGTAGGTTGCATTGCAGATCCTCCGTCTTCAGTATCATTCGCAGAATCATCAATTACAACAACGCCTGCATCTGTTGCCTGGCTGTTGTTAAGAACAATTACACCTAAGTCCTTTTTTTTCTCATCAGCAGAAATATCAAATTCCAAAATTTTAGACTCAAAATTTGGTTTTGTGATGGTGATAAGATAATGTCCAGGCTTTAAATCCACAAACTGGAAGTAACCTATTTTATCTGCAGTTACATCATCAACAGAATTGTCAAGATCTACTTCTGCTCTCTCAACCGGCTTACCGTCCTGAGTCTTAACATACGCATATGCAGTAGTTTGTGCATAATAATATGATGCAGGAAGTAATGTAAACAAAGAGATTAGGGATAGTTTTTTAATCATAATAACCTTATTTTTAGTACCTTCTTTATTTAAGGGGCAACAAATTTAGTATTATTTTCATAAACTAAAACATATTTACACCTTTCTTCTATTAATTTTTCTTAACGAACATTAATTATCTTAAAAAAAACTACTGTTTATCGTTAATACCGAAAAGTTACTTTGTTAAAATAATTTAACGTTGAATATTATATAAAATTAGTAATTTTACCTCCTTAATTTTTCGAATATAATAATAAGATGAAAAAATATTTAATCATTTTTACCGTATTTTGTTTTGGCTTTTCTTTTTCACAACAAAAACAGGTAAAAAGAGCTGCCGTGACTTTTTTAAATGTAGAAAACCTTTGGGATACAATTGTCTCAGCAGATTATATTGATGGAACTCTGCCTTTTTCGAATCCTAAATTTCATCGAAGTGTTCCTTTAGATTCTCTTAAATTTTTAGAGACAACAGAAGATTACCGAGGCGAATGGAACAATGAACTTTTAGTAGGAAAAAAGGTTATCAGAAGACAGATATTAGCTGAGGATTTTACGGCAAACAGTCCTAAAAGATGGGGTACAAAATATTACAATCAGAAATTAGCAAATGAAGCTAAAGTAATTTCTGAATTGGGAAGACAATATACAAATGACAACCCGGCAATTTGCGGTCTTATAGAAGTTGAGAACAGACAAGTGATTGAAGACCTGATAAAGCAACCTGTTTTAGCAAAAAGCAACTACGGAATCGTGCATTACAATTCATATGATGCAAGAGGAATTGATATTGCCATCATTTATCAGAAAAACAGATTTATAGTTCAAAATTCTTACACGAAAGAAATTAAAATCTATAATGAAGATGGAAAGAGACAGTACACAAGAGATGTTTTGGTGGTAATAGGATTATTGGACGGAGAAAAATTTGCAGTATTTATGAATCACTGGCCTTCAAGAAGTGGTGGTGAGGCAGTTTCTCAACCCAAAAGAAACGCTGCTGCGGCTGTTCTGAAAAATGAAATGGATAAAATTTCTTTAGAAAACCCAGGTATTAAATTAATATCAATGGGAGATTATAATGATGACCCTGTAAGCCCGAGTTTAAAAAAACATTTAGGAGCAGTTGGCGATCCGAGTGAGTTATCAGACAAATCACCTTATTATAATCTAATGTATAAATTATACAAAGCAGGTGTAGCTTCTTTAGCATACAGAGATGCTCCGAATTTATTTGACCAGATTATTATTTCCAAAAATTTGTATTCGACCGAAAAGTTAACCCCTACTTACAGTTTATTCAAAGCGGAAATTTATGCTCCTTCTTATCTGGTTAACAAAGATGGCCAGTGGAAAGGCTACCCTTTCCGATCTTGGGACGGAGACAGATTCACAGGCGGATATAGTGATCACTTTCCTGCAGTATCAGTAATTCAAAAAGAATACATCAAAAAATAAAATCTAAAAGCATTCTTAATCGAGTGCTTTTTTTGTGTAACTTCATGATTATGAAAAATTTAATCTTAATTATAATCTTTACAATTATTCCGTTAAATTTTACTGCGCAATCTTCACCTAAAAATGAAAAAGAAGAGCCTGCTATGAAACCGGAGAAAAATGACGATGGCGAATGGGAACTTACCGTCATTGACACGCAGTATGATTATTTCCTGAATGCCATAGCAAAACCGATCAGTCAATACTCTGAAAGCTTTTTAAAAAGCAGGAATACCTTGCTCGTTACAGAATGGAATTCGTATTACACTTCAGGCAGACACAGGAACGTGATAGAATCTTCTATTGATTATGATCCCAGAGAAAAATACGGAATTAAGTTTGAATATAAATTGTATCAGGTTTTTGCTTATGTCAACTGGAAATACAAGCTTAAAATGAATGGATTGAGTGCTTCGGATAGTTTCAGATAGAAAACAAAAAAGGTTCAGAAAATTCTGAACCTTTTTTTATCTTAATTAGGATGATTATTTATTAAATAATTCTTCAACTTTATCCCAATTTACTACATTAAAGAATGCAGTTACGTAATCAGGTCTTCTGTTTTGATAGTTTAAATAATAAGCATGTTCCCAAACATCTAAACCTAAAACCGGGGTTCCTTTCACATCCGCAACAGGCATTAAAGGATTGTCTTGGTTCGGAGTAGAAGACACAGAAACAGAACCGTCTTCGTTTTTAATTAGCCAAGCCCATCCAGACCCGAATCTAGTTTTAGCAGCTTCAGCAAAATCAGTTTTGAATTTATCAAAACCTCCATAGTTTTCAATTGCATTGCTTACATTTCCAACCGGAGTAGAACTTCCTCCCGGAGTTAAAATTTCCCAGAATAGAGAGTGGTTAAAGTGGCCTCCACCATTATTTCTTACTGCAGGTTTCTCAGTACCCGTTTTGCAAACCTCTTCGATTGATTTTCCTTCTAATTCAGTTCCTTCAATTGCTTTATTTAAGTTGTCAATATATGCTTGGTGATGCTTTGTATGGTGGATTTCCATAGTTTTCGCATCGATTGTTGGCTCTAAAGCGTCGTACGAGTATCCTAATTTTGGTAATTCAAATGACATAAGTTTAATTTTTAATGTTAATATGTAAATTTAGCCAATATTTAAGCCAATATCAAAAATTGCAGATTATTTTAATAAATCTTTAACATTGATAGTTTAACTAGAAATTTTAAATTGAATTAAAACAAAAAGCACAGACCGGAATCTGTGCTCTTATAAACAATATTAACTTATGTCTATCTATTCATAGACATTAAAAATTCTTCGTTGTTCAGAGTTCCTCTGATATTTTTGTTGACAAATTCCATCGCTTCGATAGGATTCATTTCCGAAAGATACTTTCTGAAAATCCACATTCTCTGTGAAGTTACTTCATCAAGCAATAAATCATCCCTTCTTGTACTTGAAGAAACCAAATCGATTGCAGGATAAATTCTTCTGTTGGCAATTTTTCTGTCTAATTGAAGTTCCATGTTTCCGGTACCTTTGAATTCTTCAAAAATCACCTCGTCCATTTTAGAACCCGTATCGATCAATGCAGTTGCGATAATCGTCAACGAACCTCCGTTTTCAATTTTTCTCGCTGCACCAAAAAATCTTTTTGGTTTATGTAAAGCGTTCGCATCTACACCACCCGAAAGTACTTTCCCAGATGCCGGAGTTACAGTATTGTAAGCTCTTGCCAATCTTGTAATCGAATCTAATAAAATAACCACATCGTGACCACATTCAACCATTCTTTGAGCTTTCGCTAAAACAAGGTTGGCCACTTTCACGTGCTTATCAGCAGCTTCGTCAAATGTAGAAGCAATAACTTCTGCATTTACACTCCTTTCCATGTCGGTAACTTCTTCAGGACGTTCGTCGATCAAAAGCACCATCATATAAACTTCAGGGTGATTGGCTGCAATAGAGTTGGCAATATCTTTCAGCAACATGGTTTTACCGGTTTTCGGCTGAGCAACAATCATTGCTCTCTGTCCTTTTCCGATAGGCGCAAAAAGATCTACAATTCTCGTAGACATCGTAGAGTTATCACCTGAAAGATTAAATTTCTCTTCCGGGAAAAGCGGAGTTAAATATTCGAAAGCAACACGGTCTTTGATAAATGCAAGATCGCGTCCGTTAACTTCTGTTGGTTTTAATAAAGAAAAATATTTCTCGCCTTCTTTTGGTAAACGTACAATACCTCTTACGGTATCTCCTGTTTTTAATCCAAAATTTCTGATCTGTGCAGTAGAAACATACACGTCATCGGGAGAAGATATATAACTGAAATCTGAAGAACGTAAAAATCCGTAGTTATCAGGGAGAATTTCCAAAACTCCTTCAATACTCACCATTCCGTCAAAATTGAACTCTTTTTTAGGTTCAGTTTCTTCTCTTTCAGAATTTCTGTTCTGATTTTGATTAGAATTCTGATTCTGATTAGGGTTATTTTGATTAGGATTGTTTTGGTTAGAATTCTGATTTTGGTTATTGTTCTGATTTCTGTTTTGAGGATTTCCACTACTTTGTTGTGGATAATTTTGACCTTTCTGATTTTGAGACTGACCTTGCTGTTGCTGTTGCGGTCTTTTAGGTCTTTCTTCTCTGGCTTGTGCAGAAGGTACAGCAGCTTGAGAATCTGTGTTTACAGGAGCTTCCTCTTTTTCCTGAGTTTGGCTTTCAGATAAATTTGCAGGAGCTACCCTTTTTCTTTTCTGTTTTGAAGCATTGTTTGCAGGCCTTTCTTCCACCGCACCTTTTGCAGGCTCTTTTACGATAGCTTCTGCAATAACTTCTTTTTCTTCGGTTGCTTCCTCTGTCTTTTCAGGTTCTGCTTCTTTAGGTGTTTCTGTAGCAACTTTTGACCTTACCGGCTTTTTGGCTGCTGGTTTTTTCGGAGCAGCTTTCACCACTTTTTCTGCTGGGGCAGGTTTTTCTTCAGTTTCTGTATTGCTTTCTGTAGTATTGAAGTAATCTTTTGCTACTTTAGGGTTAGAAGCCTGAAAATCAAGAACGGCGAAGATTTTATCATTATCTGTGCTGTTTCTTGCAACCTTAACGCCCAAATCTTTTAGGATTTTAGCCAATTCCGTTACGGATTTTGACCTTAACGTTTCTATGTTAAACATATTTAAAGTAAAAATGTAATTAGTTGTGAGTAAGAAAAGTAAGTCCGGTGACTTTTGTTTTCAAGTACATTGTATATTGCAAATCTACACTTATTTTTGAATTGTGCAAAATTTATGTTATTTTTGCTGCTGAATTTAAGATTCTATGTTACAAAGAATACAGACTATTTGGATTTTGCTGTCAGTTTTAGCAGCAGCTTTCCTATATATTACGGGGCAGGATGTAGAAGTTTTCGGAAAAACACCGATTATAAGCATCTCATCAATTGTTTTGGTTTTGATAGGCGCATTCAGTTTGTTTAGCTTTAAAAATAGAAAAAGACAGATCATGCTGAATAATATCAGCATCATTATAAACGCTTTGTTGATTGGTATATTGGTGTACTGGATGCAAAACTTATCCGGAGGAATAGATTTTCCTGAGAAGGGTATTGAGCCGGTTTTCCCATTGATTGCGGTAATTTGTTTGTTTTTGGCAAATATTTTCATCAAGAAAGATGAGAGGCTCGTAAAATCTGTAGACAGACTGCGATAACCTGACAATGATTTTTTTTGAGTAAGAACAGCTTCTTTTGGAGCTGTTTTTTTTATTTTAAATTGGTCAAAATACACTCATTATTCTTTTGAGATTTTACATTCATAATTTTTTCTAAAAATTCTATGCAACATTTCAAATAAAATTGCGACATATTCACCTAAGAATAAATATTTACCCTATGAAAAAACTAACCTACCTTTTTCTATCTCTTTTTTCTACAGCCATCTTCGCACAGGAAGTTTCTACAGAAAGAATAAAAACGGTCATCTCAACCCTTGCTTCTGACGAAATGAAAGGCCGTGAAATCGGAACTCCTGAAAATGACAAGGCAGCTAATTATATTGCTGAACTTTTTAAAGAAAATAATTTAGAATACTGTACTGGTAATTCTTATCTCGTTCCTTTCAATTATAAGGGGAAGACAGCATACAATGTCTGCGGAATCAAAAAGGGAAAATCTGAAAAAACGTTAGGCTTTTCCGGGCACTTTGATCATATCGGGGTGAGCAAAAAGGGAGGTGAAGATACTATTTACAATGGTGCAGATGATGATGCCAGCGGAATTACGACTTTAGTGGGAATTGCAGATTATTTCAGAGATAAAAAACCAGAATTCTCAATGGTTTTCATGGCATTCAACGGTGAAGAAAAAGGCATGCTGGGATCAACAGCGATCGCTGAAGATAAAAATTTAGATAAAATTTATAACCATCTTTCTGCACTTTTCAATTTTGAAATGGTAGCAACCGAATCTGAATTTGGAAAAAATGCAGTCTTTATTACGGGAGACGAATTTTCTGACCTTGACGAATTGTTTAACAAAAATACAGTAAACGGTTTAAAAATCCACCCGGATCCTTATGCGTCTGAACAATTATTCTACAGATCTGATAATGTAAGTTTTGTGAAGAAAAAAATCATTGCCCATTCTATTTCAACTGCAGATATGAGTAAAATCAAACATTATCATCAGGTAAATGACGACATCAACATCGTTGATTTTGAAAATCTTAGCCAACTCATCAACAATTTTGGAAAGACTCTCGAAAAATTAAACCCAAAAAACTTCGATCCGAAGTATAATGATAAAGTAAAATTCAATTAAAAACGTCTTATCATTATATTTTAATTAATTTTGCTATCCAATTTTATTGAATGAACGAATATAAAAAAATACTGAAATTCGCCAGACCTCATCAGAAATATATTTACGGAAGTTTATTTTTCAATCTTTTGTATTCTTTTTTTCAGATTGCCTCTTTAGGAGCCATTCTGCCTGTGTTGGGAATGCTTTTCGGTACCATCAAACCTGAAAAATATGATTCGGCGCCTGTTTATTCCGGTGATATTGTAGATGCATTGTCTTATCTGAAAGAATATTTAAATTATACTGTACAAAACCTTGTTACAGAATATGGGAGTTTAAATGTATTGGCATGGCTCTGTGTGATTACAGCATTCATGTTTTTACTGAGAAATATTTTCAGATATTTAGGATCGTACTTATTGATTAATTATCGCGTTGGTGTAACGAAAGATCTTCGTGGTGCAATGTATCGCAAGATTTTGTCTCTTCCTGTTTCATTCTTTACGGAAAGCAGAAAAGGCGATATGATGTCTCGTATGTCAAATGATGTAGGTGAAGTAGAAGGGAATATTTTAGGAAGCTTGGTCGATCTTATTAACTCTCCGTTTATGTTAATCAGCACTTTGGTGACTTTATTTTTCTTAAGCCCCGAAATGACGCTTTTCTCTCTTTTAGTTTTGCCTGTTATGGGAACACTGATCGCTTTAATCGGTAAAAGCCTTAAAAAAGATTCTCATGAAGCCCAGAACGAGATGGGAACTATCTTTTCAATTGTAGATGAAACCTTAAAATCTTCAAAGGTTATTAAAATCTTCAGTGCCGAAAAAATAATGAACAACCGTTTTATGGGTTCTATGCAAAAGTGGATCAACAGCTCTATAAGCTTGGGAAGAAAAAAAGAACTGGCATCGCCGATGAGCGAATTTTTAGGGTCAATTACATTTTTAATTATTGCTTGGTACGGCGGGAAACAGATCATCGTAGAACAGAGCATTTCTCCTGAAGATTTTCTTGTGTTTTTAGGGATGTTTTTCCAGATTTTGCCTCCAATGAAAAGCTTGTCGACCTCTATATCAAATATTCAGAAGGGTGAAGCTTCTTTAATCAGAGTTTTGGAAATCCTGGAAGCTGATGTGAAAATTGAAGAAGTTGCTGAACCGGTTTCTATCTCCAATCTTGATGCGCATATTGAGTTTAAAGACATTGGTTTCTATTATGATAAGTCAAATTTAATCCTTAAAAACTTCAATTTAATAATACCTAAAGGCAAAACTGTTGCCTTGGTCGGGCAAAGTGGAAGTGGTAAAACAACCATTGCCAACCTTTTAGCAAGATTTTACGATGTTTCCGAAGGTGAAATTTTAATTGACAAAACCAACATCAAACATTTAAAACTGACAGAATACAGAAAACTGCTAGGAATGGTCACTCAGGAATCTGTTCTTTTTAATGATACGGTTTACAACAATATTTTGATGGGTAAACCTGAAGCATCAAGAGAAGAAGTCATTGCTGCTGCTAAAATTGCCAATGCAGATTTATTTATCACTCAACTTCCGAATGGCTACGATACCAATATCGGAGACGATGGTGGAAAGCTTTCCGGAGGACAAAAGCAAAGAGTTTCTATCGCAAGAGCGGTACTTAAAAACCCACCGATTATGATTTTGGATGAAGCAACCTCCGCTTTAGATACAGAATCTGAAAAATTTGTGCAGGATGCCCTTGAAAAAATGATGGAAAACAGAACTTCTCTTGTTATTGCACACCGACTTTCAACCATTCAAAAAGCCGACTGGATCGTTGTAATGGAAAAGGGTGACATCGTAGAACAGGGAACTCACCACGATCTTATTTTAAAACGAGGAACCTATCACAAACTCGTTGAGCTGCAAAATTTTGATTAAAATTAAATCTTTTTAAATTTATTTAAAATGAATCCTATACAAGAGTACTTCTTCAGAATTGACGAGCCTGAACGAAGTGCTCTTTTGTTTTTAAGAAAGAAAATCTTAGAATCTGATACAGAAAACATCACCGAAACATTAAGCTTCGGACTTCCGTTTTTCAAATTCAGAAAGAAAATGCTGTGCTATTTTTATTACAGTAAAAAGCATAAGAAGCATTACATCAGCTTCTATCACGGTGATCGATTAGAGTATCCGGAATTGCTTTCTGAGGGTAGAAAGAAGTTTAAAATCCTTTTAATTGATACGGATGAGGATTTGCCTGTTGAATTTATTTTGAGGTTAATAAATGAGGTTAAAATGCATATTGCATTTTAGTTTCATGAAGCAATATCACTTATTCTAATTCCAGATTTCTTTTTAGAAGCTCAAAAAAAGTATCTTGAAAAGTTAGAAAAGGAGAACGAAAATCTTTTAAAAGAAATTAAAATCTTAAAATTTCAACAGAAATAATATTTCTGTATCCTAACAAATACTTTTTCTAAAGCATCATAGGATCAAATTTTAAACGAAAAAAGAGAAACTTTAATGGGTTTCTCTTTTTTTTATTCATAGTCAGAAAATTATTTCCTGATAACTTTATGCTTAAACTGGGTTCCGCCTTCAAGGGTGATATCCAACAGATAAGATCCTGCAGGATAAGAGGTAAGATCTACTTTTGAATCTCTCACTTCATTCAGTTTTCTCCCTTCAAGAGAATAAACGATTATATTTTTTACCTTTTTATCTGATCGGATGTTTACAAAATCCGATGTAGGATTCGGATAAACAGATACATCAACCGTTGAAATATCATTTACCGCCAAAAGTTGATTGTTACTTTGCATATAAATTGAAAGCACAATACGCCCGTCCTGATTATAAAAAACAGCTGTCGGAACTTCATATTTTAAGGTATGACTTCCTGCTGTAAGCGATGTTGCAGTAAAGCTTCTGATCGGAACAGAATCTCCAGGACACCAATTATTCCATGATGTCCACCATGCAGCACTTTGTGGGTTGTAGCCATAGATACCATTTGCCTGAGTATTATACTGCCTGTATGGTTCGCATGATTTTCCTCCCGGTGTAAAGGTTAAAACCTGAGCATTATCCAAAGAAACTAAATTTTGTCTTCTTACGTATTCTTCACCATTGGTATTTGCTCCGTGTGGCGTTGTAACGATAACAAACTTAGCATTCGTTGTACTTTGGTTTAAATTAAAATTAACCAGTCTTACAGTCTGTCCTGCCTGATCTGTATTGTTGTAATTGTTCAATTCATTTGAATCTAGCAATGGTAATAAATTATTGAAAGTATTGGTCACCGCAGGATCATTATAAGTAACAAAATCAAGCGTTCCGGCAAAAACATCATTTCTTCCCGAGCAACCTGCGACTTGTGTATTAGCTGCATAAGGAACTCCAAAAACATCCAGTTCCACCCAAATATCATATGTATTTCTAAGTGTTGTGTTGCTGAAAACCGCGTAAAGATTATCTACTTCATACGTATAAGGAACCTCAGTCGGAAAAACATTTTTGTTCATAAACGGTGTAATGTATCTCCCAATTTCAATTCTTTTTACCAAAGGATCACTCAGCGTATAAGAAATCTGGTTTTTTGGAACTAAGGCAATGTGTACTCCACCAATCCGGTCATAATTATCACACAGCGCACCAATGGTTACATTCATCTGAATTTTATTCTGGAAAGAATTCAGCTCGGCATCAGTCAGTTTTTTTGCATATCTGTAATTGGCAAGTCGGATTGTGTTTGCGGGAACCGGATTGGATACATTTCCTGCATAACCGTCATAAAAAACGATCTGGGAAAACACATTGATATTAGTTTGCGCATTGATGCAAAATCCTATAAACAAAAGTAAAGAAAGTAGAGTTTTTTTCATTGAATTTTAAATATTAATAATTTTATCTTCAAAAATAAACTTTAAAATGAAGAACACCAATAATAAAGTATTAAATGAGTATGTTATTTTTAACAAAAATTCAATATTTTTTAAAATTCAACAACAAAACATCAGACTATTCAATTTATTAGTATATCTCATTCTCCACAAATTGTATCGATCATTATAAAAAATTGTAACTATTCCTTTAAAAAACATTGGCTTCAATACTGCGTATTTCCTATTAAAAAAACCGCTTCTTTCGAAACGGTTTCCTGATTTTATTATTTAATTTCTAAACATTAATCTTTCATTCTGGCAATCACATCAATTCCACCTTTTGTTTTATCTCCGATCTTACAGGTAATTTCTGTATCAAGAGGCAGAAAAATATCCATTCTGGAACCGAATTTAATAAAACCAAATTCATGTCCGGCTTTTGCAGTATCGCCTTCATTACAATAGAAAACAATCCTTCTTGCAACATAACCTGCAATCTGCCTGAAAACTACTTTATGGTTGGTTAAACTTTCAACAGCAACAGTCGTTCTTTCATTTTCGGTAGACGATTTCTCGTGCCAAGCTACCAAATATTTTCCGGGGTGATATTTTTTATAAATTACATTTCCTGATACCGGAAATCTGCATATGTGTACATTCAGAGGAGACATAAAGATAGAAACCTGAATTGCCTTCTCTTTAAGAAATTCTGTTTCTTCAACCTCTTTTATCATGACCACTTTTCCGTCTACAGGTGCAATTACATTCTCTGTATGATCTAAAATATCACGATTCGGAACTCTGAAAAACCAAAAAACCAAACTGTAAATAATCAATAACGGGATAATGATCAATAACGACCACATTTCGAGAAAATAAATAGATAAAGCTGCTACCACAGCAAAAAGTAGACTTGCTACGATGATCGTTCCTTTCGATTCCTTATGTAATTTCATATGAGGATATTAATTTTTTTATTTGTCATCAGCAATCGCATTATTTTAAAGTTAAAAATCATGCGGCTTCATGAGTTTAAATAAATTTTTCTAAAATAAAGTACAAATATACGACAGGAACGCAAATTAAAAAACTATCAAGCCTATCTAATACACCACCGTGCCCCGGAATGATATTCCCACTGTCTTTTACGGCAAAAGTTCTTTTCAGTTGACTTTCCACCAAATCTCCCAAAGGAGCAAATGCAGCAATCAGAAAACCAACAATCATCCAGTTTCCGCGAAGCTGTGGCTGATATATTTCAACAAAATATGAGAGAACCAAAGTAAGAACTACCCCGCCTGCATAACCTTCCCAGGTTTTCTTAGGCGAAATTTTGGGAGCCATTTTATGTTTTCCGAAAAACTTTCCGACCAGATAAGCAAAAGTATCACTGCTCCAGATCAGAATGAAAAGAAAAATAACTTCTAATGAAAAACCACTATCATAAGATGAATATTTTGGCAGCCCCAATGCAAAAGAGAATGGCAGTGCAACATATATAACAGTGAAAATAAGCTTTCCGCTATCAAAATACAGCTCGCTTGTAAATTTAAACAAAGTGACAACCGCAATAACGATCAGTGCAAGCGCAAGAATTTCCGAAAGTCTGAAATTGAAATAAAAATCGTGATGAAAAAATCTTTTTGAAAACATATAAAAGATCAACAGCACGATTGGCAGGACAATCCATTTTTCGTAGCCATCACCAAATTTCATGATCTTGATACATTCCCACGTTCCTACTAATAAAAGAAAAGTGATCAATCCGTAATAAAGATATTGCTGCTTTACAAGCCCGGGAGAAATATGATCCAGAAGCTGAGCTCCAAAGGGTGTGGTACAGAGAATAATGACTGCAATATAAACAATCCCCGAAATGGTTCTCTGAATAAGATTTTTGTCCAAAATTTAAAATTTAGAATATAATGCTAGTCTTCTAACAACAATAGAAACAGCTTGGTATTGTTATTAGCCGCAGTATCTAGTTTAGAATGATTTCCGCTGATTGAGGTAAGATTTTTTATATTTCCCGTACGTTTTATTTTCCCCATCGCATCATTAAGATTATTGACGATCTGAGAAACATTTGCCATGATGATAATTTTCGAAGGCAATCTGGAAGAATGATAATGCAAAATATTATTATGCGAAAGCATGATTCTGCCGTCGTATGCAATAAGGTATTCACAGGTGATAAATGCGGCATCATTACCTGCTTCAAGTTGTGGTGTGTGAGAAATCTTTACAACATTCAAAAAATTATGCAGATCTTTATCGCAACAAAACACAGAATTTACCCCTTCAATTTTGAGGATCTGATTTAATGTCTGTAAAGCTTCCGATTCATCAGCGCAATAATTAAAAAAACCGCCGGAATGTGTAAATAATTGGGCAAACTTATAATCAAGATCAGCATTTTTCAGCGAATCTCCCAGCTTTTCCAGACTTTGTTTGTCGTCTTCCTCGGGCTGATTGGTTAGTTTGCTTACAATTCTCTTAAATAAACTCAACTTAATGTTTTTTTAGTCAACTTAATACAAAAATAGAAAATTAATTAGAATTGCTTCTAATAATATCGCTTTAAAATGAAAAAACCCGGCAATTTTACAATCACCGGGTTGTATTCAATTGAATTTAAATATTTTAAAGCTGCGCAGGAGTTTCCGGCGCCTGAATTTCACTTTCTTCTACTTTCTCGTGTAAAGGAATAGTATTCGTAACAGGTCTCTCCGTCAATTCAGGATCCCATGCTCTTTTACCAAATATATCCTCAAGATCCTCACGGAAAATTACTTCTTTTTCTAAAAGCTTATTTGCCAAAGCATTCAGTTTATCCTTGTTTTCACTTAAGATCCTTACTGCTCTTTCATACTGATGCTCAATAATTGTTTTGATTTCCGTATCAATTTTTGAAGCTGTAGCCTCAGAATAAGGTTTACCAAAACTATATTCTGACTGACCTGAACTGTCATAATAAGAAATATTACCGATGTTAGGACTCAATCCGTAGATTGTAACCATTGCCTGAGCTCTTTTGGTAACAGTTTCCAAATCTGAAAGCGCTCCTGTAGAAATATTGTTAAAAATTACCTGTTCTGCTGCTCTACCTCCTAAAGTTGCACACATTTCGTCTAGCATTTGTTCAGTAGTCGTTAGCTGTCTTTCTTCAGGAAGATACCAAGCTGCACCTAATGAACGTCCTCTCGGAACGATTGTCACTTTCAATAGTGGTGAAGCGTGCTCTACCAACCAAGAGATCGTTGCATGACCCGCTTCATGGAAAGCTACTCTTTTCTTCTCTGATGGCTTGATTGCCATATTTTTCTTCTCAAGACCACCGATAATTCTGTCTACAGCATCTAAGAAATCCTGCTTCGTAACAGATTCGTGGCTGTTTCTGGCTGCAATTAAAGCTGCTTCGTTACAAACGTTAGCAATGTCTGCACCACTGAAACCAGGAGTCTGTTTTGCCAAGAAATCTCTGTCAACCGTATTATCAAGCTTGATTTTCTTTAAGTGAACATCAAAAATCTCTCTTCTTTCATGTAATTCAGGAAGATCAACATAAACTGAACGGTCAAAACGACCTGCTCTCATCAATGCCTTATCCAAAATATCAGCTCTGTTGGTTGCAGCCATTACAATTACGTTAACGTCGGTTCCGAAACCGTCCATTTCTGTAAGCAATTGGTTTAGTGTGTTTTCTCTTTCGTCATTTCCGCCGGAGAAATTGTTTTTTCCTCTTGCACGCCCGATCGCATCAATCTCATCAATAAAGATGATTGCAGGAGATTTAGCTTTTGCCTGAGCAAACAAATCTCTTACTCTTGAAGCTCCCACACCGACAAACATTTCAACAAAATCTGAACCTGACAATGAGAAGAAAGGAACTTTAGCTTCACCCGCCACAGCTTTCGCCAATAAGGTTTTACCTGTTCCCGGAGGACCTACCAAAAGTACACCTTTCGGAATTTTACCTCCTAATTTTGTGTATTTTTCGGAATTTTTCAAAAAATCTACAACTTCCTGTACCTCTTCTTTTGCTCCCTCCAATCCTGCAACGTCTTTAAATGTAGTCTGGATTTTTTCTTTTTCGTCAAATAATTTGGCTTTAGATTTACCTATTGAGAAAATCTGTCCTCCAGGACCTCCACCGCCTCCCATTTTTCTGAATAGGATGAAGTAGAATAAACCTAAAATTGCGATCCAAATCAATGCTGAAAATAAAATTTCAGTAAACGGGCTTTTGCCGTCTGCATAATCTTTGGATGTCTTTATTGCCGGATTATCTTTTTTGATTGTTTCAAATTTCTCTAAAAAAAGCTGTAAATCTCCATATTTCAGGCTATAATCAGCTTTTGAAGACATTCCTAAATTTGAAAAAGGATTTGTTTTATCTTCTTTCTTTACCGTTGCTGTTTTAGCAGCTTGTGTCAAAAATACTTCCGCTTTCTGAGCCTGTTTATCAATCAACACATTCTGAACTTTTCCCGCCTGCATTTCTCTGAAGAAAGCATCTTCGTCAATAGTTTTTGCATTGTTGTCGCTCAAAAAGTTTGAGGCAAAAAATAACAAAAGGGCAATTATTGCGATTGGAAAAAACCAGTTAAATCCTTTATTATTCATTTAATACTTTTAAAATTTATACTTCACTTTCTATTTTGGTGATCTTCGCATCGCCCCAAAGTTCTTCAATATCGTAATACTGACGGGTTTCTTTCTGGAAGATATGCACGACAACCGTTACATAATCTACCAGCACCCACATTGAGTTTTCTGTACCCTCAACATGCCAAGGTCTGTCCTGAAGATCGTTTCTTACTTTTTTTTCTACACTTCCTGCTAATGCTGAAACCTGTGTATTTGAGTTTCCACTACATATTATAAATGTTTCTGCTACCGAGTTTTCAATTTTTGAAAGGTCGAAAATCATAATATCTTCCCCCTTTACATCCTGGATAGCTTCTACAATTTTATCTATTAGCGCTTGCTTTTCTACTGTTTTGTTCATTAAAATATACTATAATCTGCAAATTTATTGTTTTTCTTTTACTTTAGCCTTACTTTTAGGGCTTTAATGTTCTTAAAGTTTTCTTAAATGAGCCAACTGTTTTATCAAAAAGAGTGTTCTTCTACTAATGACGAAATATCTCAGGTTTTACTTTACCCACATTCAGATTTTATTGGTCTTTATACTTTTAATCAAACAAAAGGAAGAGGACAGTATGGAAATCGCTGGGCTTCCAGACCTGAACAGAATCTCGCTTACACTTTAGCTGTAAAAACGCAAAATATAAAACTCACTGATTTCTTATTCAATTATTATACCGCCATAGCAATCAAGCAATACCTTGCCAAATTGACTGGAAAAACAGTCAAAATCAAATGGCCAAACGACATTATTCTTATCAACAAAAAAATAGTGGGAATTTTAATCGAAAAGAAAAAATTTAATGGTGAAAATTATTTTATTATCGGTGCGGGAATCAATATTCTTCAGGAAAAATTTGATGAAATTTCTAATGCAGGTTCCATTTTCACACAGACCGGAGAAAAACATGAACTGCACAATTCAGCAAAGGAACTGCATGAATTTTTAGTCGAAAAATTTAAAAGCATACCCTCTGAAGATGATGTTTTAAAAGAATTTAATTTAAATCTATTCCGGAAAGATGAAATATCAGTTTTTGAACTTGAAGGAAACAGACAAAATGGCATCATCCGAAAAGTGGACGAAAAGGGTAAAATCTGGATTGAATTGGAAGACGAAATCAAGCCTTTTTATCACAAAGAAATAAAGCTTCTTTACTGATTGGCTCTTCTTACATACAGCACCAAAGTCAACGGAAAAAAGATGATATTCGGCATCCACATCGCCAATGCAGGAGACAAAACTTTATTCTCAGAAACCACTTTTAAAGCCTCAAAAGAGAATACAAAAACAAAAGCCAAGGAAATACCTATCGCTAAATTGATTCCAAGTCCGCCTCTTTTCTTTTGCGAAGAAAGTGAAAGCGCCAAAAAGGTAAGTAAAACAATGGAAACAGGCATCGAAGTTCTCTGATACAGCTCATTCAGGTGAGTATTTAAGTTACTGTTTCCCTTTTCTCTTTCTCTGTTGATAAACTTTATAAGTTCTGGGGTACTTTTATTCTGTCCCAAGAGCTCATTAGGAAACAACTCTTCAGGAGCTTGGCCGTAGCTTTTTCTGATTTCAAAACCCTGCCCTAATTTTTCAGAATCGTTTTTATTGATGGTTTTTTCGAGATAACTATTAAGTACAAACTGTTTTTTAGCAAGATCCCAGAATGCATCATTTGCCTTTAGCTCGTAGATCATCTTTCTGTTCTTATCAAATTTCTGGTAAACAAACCCATAACCTCTGTTTTCTCGCTTATTCCATGAGTTGACAAAAATATATTCAGTTTTGCTTAATTGTGCTGAAACGGGAGCTGTTCCTAAAATTTTATCCTTGTTGGTCTGGTTGTAAGTATACGCTTCAAGTGCATTTTTCTTGATATTTGCCCAAGGCAAAACGAAGTGATTTACGGTAAGCGAAAGCAATGCAATGAAAAGCGAAGTTAACAGATACGGCTTTGCAAATCTGTGAAAACTCGCCCCACTACTGATAATTGCCACAATCTCTGTATTATTTGCCATTCTCGATGTAAAATAAATCACCGAGATAAAAACGAGAATCGCAAGGAAAGTTACAATCAGATTAATAATCCAGAAAGGATAAAAATGAATAAGAAAATACGTCAAATCAAGCTTTGCATCAATCTCGGTTGCTTTTTCAATTCTTGGAATTTTCTGCTGAACATCGATCACCAAAACTACTATAGACAGCAAGATCAACATGAAACTGAAAGTTCCAAGGTATTTTCTTACGATATATCTGTCTACGATCTTAAACATCAAATAATTTTAAAGTCTTTGTCTTAAAACAGGAACTACCGAATTTTTCCATTCATAGAAATCTCCTGTTACAATATGCTCTCTTGCCACTTTTACCAAATCTAAATAAAAAGCAAGATTATGAATAGAAGCAATCTGCTTTGCCAGATATTCTTTTGAAACAAATAAATGACGAACGTATGCTTTAGAATATTCCTGATCTACAAAACTTGTCCCAAACTCATCCAAAGGCGAAAAATCTTTCTTCCATTTTTCATTTTTCAGATTCATTACACCTTGCCAGGTGAAAAGCATTGCGTTTCTGGCATTTCTTGTAGGCATCACACAATCCATCATGTCAATACCAAGTCCGATTGATTCTAAAATATTCCAAGGAGTTCCTACTCCCATCAAATATCTTGGTTTATCTTTTGGTAAAATATCGGTTACCTCATCGGTAATTCTGTATAATTCTTCTTCCGGTTCGCCCACAGAAAGTCCGCCGATTGCATTTCCTTCTGCACCAGCTTCCGAAATAACTTCAGCTGAAATTTTTCTTAAATCTGAATAGGTAGAACCCTGAACAATCGGGAAAAACCTCTGCTTGTGACCGTATAATTCAGGATTTTTTTCATTCCAGTCGATGCATCTTTTTAACCATCTATGCGTCATTTCCATTGAAGCTTTTACCTGATTGTATTCGCTCGGATAAGCAACACATTCATCAAAAGCCATGAAAATATCTGCTCCGATCTGCCTTTGGATTTCCATAGATTTTTCCGGAGTGAATAAATGAACACTTCCATCAATATGAGATTTGAATTTCACTCCTTCTTCAGACATCTTTCTTGTTCCTGAAAGCGAAAAAACCTGAAATCCACCGGAATCAGTAAGAATCGGAAGCTCCCAATTCATAAATTTATGCAAACCTCCTGCTTCCTGCATGACTTCCATTCCCGGACGAAGGTATAAATGATAAGTATTTCCCAAAATAATTTGGGCTTTAATATCATCTCTTAGCTCTCTCTGATGTACGGTTTTCACACTAGCAACAGTTCCTACCGGCATGAAAATCGGAGTTTGTACCACACCATGATCAGTAACCAATTCTCCTGCTCTTGCCTTTCCTTGCGAAGTTTTTTCTATCTTAAAAAATTGCTGCATATTTTATCTTACTAATTTGGGAAGATTTGTGTCGGGTTTAGATTTTTTCTCCACAAAACCTTTTGCTTTCGGGTCTTTCTCTAAAAGAATGACTTGTGCATTATCCACAATTTTATTCATTTTTCCTGTTGCTACATAATATTTATAGCTTTCGACAAAATCGTCAGCCTTTACATGATGATTTTTAAGGATATATCTTGTTCCGCTTTCTAAATTTTTTCCTTGATAGGTATTTGTGACCTGATCGTTAATTGCCAAATCTGCCATAATCTCAGCCATCTTATCTGTATTAAGAAGATTTTTTGGCTTATCAATGTATTCACTACAAGAAACCAAAAACAAGAACATAAAAAAACAAATCAGTCTTCTCATAATTTATTGATGATTGATTTCCATTTTAAATTTAAAACACCAAAAACAGCTTCATGAATGATGCCACCGTTCATCTTACTTTCACCTAGTTCTCTGTTGGTGAAAATAATAGGAACTTCTACAATTTTAAAGCCTTTTTTAAAGGTCCTGAATTTCATTTCAATCTGAAAACCATATCCTTTTAATTTTACATTATCTAAACCGATTTCATCTAAAACTTTTCTCGAAAAACAGACAAAACCTGCTGTAGTATCGTGAATTGAAAGTCCTAAAATGAATCTCACATATTTTGAGGCAAAATAAGACAGCAAAACCCTTCCCATTGGCCAATTGACAACATTCACCCCTTTAGAATATCGTGAGCCAACTGCCATATCGGCATTTAAGCAAGCTTCAAAAAGCTTTGGTAAATCATTGGGATTGTGAGAAAAATCTGCATCCATCTCAAAAATGTAATCGTAATTGTTTTGCAAAGCCCATTTGAAACCATGGATATAGGCTTTTCCTAATCCGTCTTTAATGTGTCTGATTGATAAATGTAATGTATGAGGATGCTTTTTCTGTAATTCTTTGACGATATCTGCCGTTTTATCGGGCGAAGAATCATCTACAACCAAAACATGAAACTCTTGTTCCAATGCAAAAACAGCAGAAATTATCTTTTCGATATTCTCCTTTTCGTTGTAAGTTGGAATGATGACGAGTTTTTTCATTTCAATTTGCAAAGATAAGTTATTTAAGCTTTTTATTTTATACAAAATAATCTATAATTTTGCAAAAAATTTCCCGTTGCCCATATCACATAATTTTACAAACCAGATAAGAATACCCGAAAATAATGATTGGGTAGTTTTTATATTAATAGGATGTCTTTTCCTTTATATCTTCATGATGAATGTTATCGAAAGAGAAGCCAACCTCAAAGATTTTCTTCTGCAGAAATATTTTGACTCCAGCAATAATTTACCAAGCTGGATTATCACTTCCTGTGTAATCACGTTAAGTTTGGCAGTTTTAATCTCGCAATATGTTCCTGTAGTCCCGGAATATGCAGCGAAATTGCAGCTTTTCGGGTATCAGATGAATAAATTTGGATATTGCCTTAGCGCAGTTTCATTATTTTATTTTGTAAGAACTGCTTTAGGTTTTTTATTTTACCAAAGTATAGGAGACGGAAAAAAATGGAGTATTTTTTATTTTACCTCTACAAAATTCAACTTCATTCTTTCTATTTTAGTGATAATCCTGTGTGTAACCCACTATTACTTCCCTGTTGACAGAAATAAAGCGTTTTTATACTATTTTTATTTTTTCCTGTTTGTTTTTATTTTCAAAGTTTTTTTCTATTTATTTCACAGGAACAACATCTTACCCCAAAAATGGTATTATAAATTTTTGTATATTTGCACGCTTCAAATAGCACCTTTATTGATGCTATGGAAGTTATTATTTATTTAATAGAGTACATGATGAGAATAAAGTCTATATTGGTTTCTCAACCAGCGCCTAGTGAGTCTTCTCCATATCTGGAAATTGCAAAGAAGGAAAAAATAAAGATTGATTTCCGTCCTTTTATCCACGTCGCAGGAGTTGACAACAAAGAACTCAGGACTCAGAAAATAGATTTAACGCAGTATACCGGTATTATTTTTACCAGTAAAAATGCAGTAGATCATTATTTCAGATTGGCAGAAGAACTAAGATTTTCTGTTCCTGATACGATGAGATACATCTGTCAGTCTGAGGCAATCGCAAATTATCTTCAAAAGCATATCGTTTACAGGAAAAGAAAGATCAGCTTTGGAGAGAAAAATTTTGCAGATCTTTTGCCTTTGTTTAAAAAATTCCCTTCTGAAAAATATTTACTGCCTTCATCTGACGTGCTAAGTCCGGATATTCCGAAAACTTTAGATTCAGCAAATATTCAGTGGACGAGAGCAATTATGTACAGAACGGTTTGCAGCGATTTGACAGACATCAACATTAATGACTACGATATGTTGATTTTCTTCAGTCCGCAAGGGATCAAATCTTTACAGCAAAATTTCCCGGATTTCAAGCAGGAAGACACAAAGATCGGAGTTTTTGGCCCTACCACTTCAGCAGCAGCGGAAGAAGCAGGTTTAAAGGTAGATTTAATGGCTCCAACAAAGGAAAATCCATCAATGACAATGGCTCTTGAAAAATACATTAAAAGTTTACACAAATAGTTTTTTAAACTTTAAACCATACAGCCGTCTTTTCGTTAAAAGGAAAGATGGCTTTTTTTTAATTAAATTTGAACAAAAATTAATATTGAATAAATATCATTTAAAAGCGTACTTTCTGCACTGAATTTTATTCGATTAAAATTAAAAATTTCTGATGAAAGCTCCACAAGCAAAAAAAATAGAAAACATACTCGAAATTCACGGTGATAAAAGAATTGACCATTATTTCTGGATGAATGATCGGGAAAACCCCGAAGTCATCAAATATCTCGAAGAAGAAAATGCTTATGAAGAAACGATGATGAAGGAAACGGAAGCTTTTCAGGAAGACCTTTACGAGGAAATGAAAGCCCGTTATAAAAAAGATGACGAGTCTCTACCCTATTTCTTTAATGAATATTGGTACATCGTGCGTTATGAAGAAGGAAAAGAATATCCTATTTTCTGCAGAAGATTTCAGACCATGGAAAATCCTGAAGAAATCATTTTGGATGTAAACATTTTGGCAGAAGGTCAGGAGTTTTTTGAAGTTGCCAATGTTGCAGTAAGTCCGAGTAATGAATTAGCTTCTTTCTCGGAAGACAATGTAGGAAGAAGGATCTACAGCTTAAATTTTAAAAATTTAAAAACAGGCGAAATTCTTTCAGATAAAATAGAAAATACAACTGGAAAAGCAGTCTGGGCAAACGACAATGAGCACGTTTTTTACATCAGAAAAGATGAAAGCCTTCGTGCCTATAAAGTGTACAGACATAAATTAGGAACAAATCCGGCGGAAGACGTTTTAATTTTTCATGAAGAAGATGAAACTTTTGATGTTACGGTTTTTAAAACCAAATCCTTAGAATATATTTTCCTCGCAAGCTCTAGTACGATTTCTGATGAGCATCATTTTATCCCTGCTGACAATGTTTTTGCAGAATGGAAAGTGATTCAGCCAAGAATCGATGATTTAGAATATTCTGTTGAGCATTATAAAGATGAATTTTACATTATCACCAATGCAGACGACGCTACAAATTTCAAAATTGTAAAAACAAAAATCGAAAATTGCGGAATGGAAAACTGGGTAGATGTTATCCCACATCGTGCCGAAGTTTTATTGGAAGGTTTTGAGATTTTCAGAGATTATCTTGTTTTGGAAGAAAGAGAAGAAGGGCTTTTACAGATAAAAATCATTAACGAGAAAAACGGAGAAACCTATGATTTACCCTTTTCAGACCCAACTTATACGGCTTACATTGGTTTAAATTTAGAATTTAATACCGAAATTTTGCGTTATGGTTATACTTCGCTCACGGTTCCGAGTTCTACTTTTGAATATAATATGAAAGACAAAACCACCAAACTTCTGAAACAGCAGGAAGTTTTGGGAGGAAAATTTTTACCCGAAAATTATATTTCTGAAAGAATCTGGGCAAACTCTAGAGATGGAGAAGTGAAAATTCCTATTTCTTTGGTTTATCATAAAGACACCAAAAAAACAGCGGAAACGCCCGTTCTTTTATACGGATATGGGAGTTACGGACATACGGTTGATGCGAGTTTTTCTAATGTGAGACTTTCGATTTTGGATCGAGGTTTTATCTATGCAATTGCACACATTCGCGGTGGAGAATATCTGGGAAGAGAATGGTATGAAGACGGAAAAATGTTGTTTAAAAAGAATACTTTTTTTGATTTTATAGATGCCGGAAAATATTTAATTAAAGAAAATTATACCTCATCCAAACATTTGTACGCAATGGGCGGAAGTGCCGGAGGTTTGTTGGTGGGAGCTGTAGTCAATTACGAACCTCAACTATTCAACGGAATTGTTGCGCAAGTACCTTTTGTAGATGTTGTAACGACCATGCTGGATGAAACCATTCCTTTGACAACCGGAGAATATGATGAATGGGGAAATCCGAACGATGAAGAATATTATCATTACATGAAAGATTATTCGCCATACGATAATGTAGAAGCGAAAGATTATCCGAATATGTTAATTACAACTGGTTTTCACGATTCGCAGGTACAGTATTGGGAACCAGCAAAATGGGTTGCAAAATTACGTGAATTGAAAACTGACAATAATCTTTTATTATTTAAAACCGACATGAATTCAGGTCACGGCGGCGCAAGCGGAAGATTTGAATCATTAAAAGAAGATGCACTGGAGTATGCATTTTTGCTAAAGCTTGAAAATAAAATATAATTAAAATCAAGTAAATTTTCTTGATTTGATCAAAATAAAAACAAATTCTTAAATATGACAGAATCAGAATTATGGGCAAAGGTTGAAGAATTTTTTCAAATTAATTTCGATACAGAAAAGCATCCGCAGATTGACACCATTTTATTTTTAATCGGTGTTCAGGAATTGGGAAGCGGACAACAAAAATATACGAAAGACGACAAGCTGAATATTCTTCACATTGCAGTTTGCAGATTGCTGGAGCCTTTCGGATATTTTAAATTCACCCATTACGATAAAGACGGATATCCGCATTTTGAGGAAGTGGAAAAACTTCCGGAGCTGAAACCAAATGAACAGCAGCTTCTAATGAAAAAAGCGATCATTCACTATTTTCAGGAAGAGGAATTGATTTAAAAATAAAAAGGAAAGCGTTTATGCTTTCCTTTTTCAATTATTTCTTTAAAAGTTCTTCAAGCTGATTCAAGCCCATCTTAAAACCTTCTTCAAAACCCATTTCCAACTGCTTTTTCATATCTTCTTCAGATTCAAAATGCATATTCACAGATAGTTTTGCTCCTTCCTCTACTCCGGTGAAACCCAGTAACCATTTAGTCTGCGGAAAGTTTTCATTAATTTCACCGTTTTCGTCACAGAATGCATCAATTCCGTCAAAACTTCTATGCTCGTTAATTTCACCATACTTTACAAGAGCATACATCTTCTCTCCTTCCGGACCGTTCATAGAATACAGCCATGTTCCGCCTTCTTCAAAGTTGAGACGATCAGTTTCACATTTCCATGGTTTTGGAGCCCACCATTGGTCAAGTAATTCGGCTTTGGTGAAATAATCCCACACCGTGGAAACTTCAGCGTCATACACTTTCATGACATACATGCTTTTTGCATCAAAATCTTTATTAAAAACAATTTCTGAACTCATAACTTATTTTTATTTAAAATTAAAAATTTTAGACTGAAACAACACTTTTCTTAGGACAAGAAATCAAATATTTATAAAAAAATGTTAAAAAACTTCTTTTTAAGAAATACAACACAATTTTTTGGCGCATTTTTTGTTTATATGGTCATAAAATAATTAATTTTAACATTTGTAATTACAAATTATTATAATGAATAACAAGTTCATCCCGATAATCTCAGTTTTCATGACAATTTCCCTAATTGTCTTTGTAACACTGCAGTTTTATTGGCTTAAAGGATATTACGGAGCTTTGGAACAAGAGTTTTCCAATAAAGTATATACAGCTCTCGAAAATACCTCAAAAACAGTTTCTGAATTGGAGGTTGATAAATATCTCAATGAAAATTATGACAATTTCAGAGACAACATTATTGCGAACAGCAAACAACCTTCACTCACAACCATTCAGCAGACTATAGACTCAGGAACGCAAAGATCAATCGTTTATTCTAAAAACCTTATAGAACAAAAGCAGCTTCCTTTATCACCTCGAGGAGATTCTTTGAGTTTAACCACGTTATATACTGATGAAGCAGCTTATAAAATTAAAAAAGACACTACACACAGAGAACAATTGACCTCAGAAATCAATCAGGATATACAAAGCGGCGATTGGGGAATGAAAGAATTTGTAAAAGTTACAGGCAATACCCTCCCGATCACAAAACGCGTTGATGCCAAAGTTTTAGATTCCATTCTCACCAAAGAATTGAGTATGAAGGGAATTTCAGCGAATTTCGGATATGGAGTAACAGATAAAAACAACAAACTTACCAATGTTGCCAATAAGGTTTTTAAAGATAAAAAAGAGGGTAACACCTATTCATATCCGTTATTTACAGACACAAAAGACCGTACATTATATACTTTGTCTTTAGTTTTTCCGAAAAAAGAATACTCCTTAGCGATGAATAACTGGCCAATGCTTTTGGGAACTTTCCTTTCTCTGTTGACGATTCTGGGAATTTATATTATTTCCATTAATTATATGATGAAGCAGAAAAAAATTGCAGAGATCAAAACTGATTTTATCAATAATATGTCGCATGAGTTTAAAACACCGTTGGCTACGATTTCCGTTGCAACAGATTCTTTGGCAAATGATAAAATTGCCACAAATCCTGAAAAGGTAAGATACTATTCCAGCCTCATCAAACAGGAAAATTTAAGGATGAAAAAGCAGGTCGAAAACGTTCTCAATATGTCTAAACTCGAAAGAAATGAAGTAAAATTATTCCTAAAAGAAACAAACGTACGAGAACTGATCAAAAAGACAACAGAATCATTCGGGTTGATCGTTACGCAAAGAAACGGAACTTTGAGGCAGGAATTTAATGCTGAAAAATTTAATTTTAAAATTGATGAATTTCACATTTCGAATATGCTGGTGAATCTTTTGGACAATGCCAACAAATACTCTCCCGAAGCACCGGAAATCAGCGTAAAAACGAGAAATGAAGGCAATTGGTACGTGATTGAAATTTCCGACAAAGGAATGGGAATGGAAACAGAAAACAAAACCAAAATATTTGAAAAATTCTTCAGGGAAGAAACAGGAAACATCCACAACGTAAAAGGTCAGGGACTCGGACTTTCTTATGTGAAGAAAATCATTGAGCTTCATAAAGGTCAGGTAATTGTAGATTCAGAAAAAGACAGAGGAAGTACATTTATCATCAAACTTCCGATGGTCTGATTTAATTAAAACAACAAAACAAAATATTATCAAAAAAGGGCAGATAAAATCCTTTATAATTATTAACTATTAATTATTTAAAACTATGAGCAACAGAATATTATTAGTAGAAGACGATCAAAGTTTCGGAGCGGTATTGAAAGATTACCTTTCTATCAACAATTTTGAAGTGACTTTGGCAGTAGACGGAGAACAGGGTTTGAAAGAATTTACAGAAAACGAATTTGACATCTGTATTTTTGACGTAATGATGCCAAAAAAAGACGGATTCTCTTTAGCTGAAGACGTAAAAAAAATAGATAAAAACACACCAATCATATTCCTTACCGCAAGAAATATGAGAGAAGATATATTGAAAGGTTATCAGTTAGGAGCAGACGATTACATCACAAAACCATTTGATACTGAATTACTTTTATATAAAATCAAAGCGATTCTTCAGAGAAGTTCTACTTTGGAAAACGAAGAACAGGAACAATTCAAGATCAGCAATATTTTCTTTGATTCTATGTTGAGACAGTTGAGAGTTGGTGACAATGAGTATAAGCTTTCTCCAAAAGAAAATGAACTTCTAAAATTACTTTGTCTTCACAGAAACGACTTTATGCCGAGAGATCTGGCTTTAAGAAAAATCTGGAAAAAAGAGAATTACTTTACCGCAAGAAGTATGGATGTTTACATTGCCAAACTGAGAAAATTATTAAAAGATGATGACGGTTTGGAAATTATCAATGTTCACGGAGAAGGTTTCAGACTTTTGGTTAAGAACTAACCGAACATTAAAATCTTAATATAATATATAAATTAGCAAAGCATTTTGGAAATGTTTTGCTAATTTTGTTTTTTAGTATAAGTTTATTATGAAAAATATATTTTTAGGAATTCTTACTGCAGGAGTATTGATAATTTCTTGCAAAAAAGACGAAAAACCTACTTACATAAAAGACGAAGCCGGAGTACAGCAATCCTCTCCAGTGGTCAATAATACTCCACAACCTTCATTATTAAATCAGGCCGGAATTCCAACTGCAGCTCCTAATTCTCCTGCCGTTGCAACTGCTCCGGGAATGAACCCTCCTCACGGACAACCTGGGCACAGATGTGATATTCCTGTCGGGCAACCCTTAAACGGAGGCGGAACACCAGCACAAACAGCAAATCCTTCAGCACAAAATATAACCGTGAACGGAAACAATTCTGTTCAGATTGATCCTAATGCAGTAAGCCCCGGAAAAATAATGATTGATCAAAACGGTAAACAGGTAAAAACTGCTCCGGGAATGAATCCTCCTCATGGAGAACCCGGTCATAGATGTGATATTCCGGTTGGTCAGCCTTTAAATAGTAAGCCTGCGCCTCAACCGACAGCACAAAATATTCAGCCACAAGCAGTTTCTCAACCTACTCCTGCTCCTCAAGTTGCTGCAAATAATACAGGTCCCAAACCAAAATTAAATCCTGCTCACGGCGAACCTTGGCATGATTGTGCTAAAAAAGTAGGTGAGGCACTTTAATTTTTTTCTTAAATTTGCATCGTGAAGTACATTCAGGTTTTATTAATTATCTTTTGTTTAGGAGTTTTCTTGATTCCTAAAGATAATTTTTATGCTCAGGCTTCACAGGAAAATTGCTGCAAAACAGATTCTAAAACTTCAGGTTGCTGCGAAAAAAACAAACACGATCACAACACTTCAAAAAATAATAAAAAGAACGACAAATCATCTTGCAACGACGATTGTTGTTCGTTCTGTGCGGCTTGTAATAATTTCGTTGAAAATCTTGCAGCTAAGACAGTATTTTTCAATCATTATCCGTTTAAAACGAATAAAAAATTAGAGTTTCAATATTCTGATCCTTATATTTCAGACAGTTTAAAGGACATTTGGCAGCCGCCAAAACTAGGTTAATCATCAATCGAATTATTCATTAAAATTTTAATGAAACGTTTTTTAATTAATCTAAATTTTAAACAATGAAATCATATACTACCAGGATATTTCTTGGCCTATTCCTCTTATTTACACAATTTATCTTTGCTCAAACTTTAAATAAAAGCCAGTTTCAAGTGAAAGGAAACTGTGAGATGTGCAAAGAAAGAATAGAAACCACAGCATTAAAAGCAGGAGCTTCTGCAGCAAGATATTCGATCGACAATCAAACACTCACATTAGAAACTACGGGAAATATTTCTACAGATGATATTCTGAAAAAAGTAGCAGATGCCGGTCATGACAATGAAAAGTTTAAAACTTCTGACGAAACGTACGAAAAACTTCTAAGCTGTTGTCATTATGAAAGAGATGCTGAGACAATTGTTTCTGCAACAGAAAATCACGATCATTTTAAAGCAGAAAATGAATTTTTTGTGAAAGGAAACTGTGAATCTTGCAAAGCCAGAATAGAAAAAGCAGCAAAAGATGCAGGAGCCAATTCGGCAAACTGGAATTCTGAAACTCAGATCGTTTCTTTAAATTTTGACAATTCAAAAACCTCAGCAGATAAAATTCTGAAAAAAATTGCTGATGTAGGTCATGATAACGAAAAGTACAAAACTTCCGATTCTGTCTATAAAAAACTCCCTGGTTGTTGTCTTTATGATAGAGAAATTCCTTTAGGACAAAAAGGATCAGAAGTGCATTCTGATGAAAATAGTAAAGAAGCTGATCATCAAAATCATATTGAAGAAACCAAAAAAGAAAGCGATAACGAAAAGAATATTGAAGAAGTAAAAGTAACTGCTTCAAAAGCGGCAACTTCAATCAGTAAAAAAGATGCCGGTTTGGTTTTTAATATCGATTCAAAAGAATTATTAAAAGCAGCATGTTGCAATTTATCTGAAAGTTTTGAAACCAACGCAACTGTTGATGTATCATTCAGCAATGCTGTCACGGGAACAAAGCAATTGAAAATGTTGGGTTTAGACCAAAAATACACGAGTTTAACCAAAGAACTTTTACCTGAGATCAGAGGAATCGCTTCTGCATATGGTTTAAATCTTATTCCGGGACGTTGGATTGAAAGCATTCAATTGACAAAAGGCGGAAGTACAGTTACAAACGGCTACGAAAGTATAACAGGACAAATCAATACAGAATTGATAAAAAGTTCTGATAAACCTAAAACTTCTTTAAATTTATTTTCAGATTTCAACGGAAGAGCCGAAGCAAATATTACACACGTTGCCCCAATCAATGATCATTGGACGCAAACATTTTTACTTCATGGAAACGGTACTTTCGGAAATACAGATATGAATGATGACGGTTTTCTCGACAGACCAAAAGGTTCTCAAATCAACGCAGCTTATTTGTTGAATTTTAACGACTTAGAAAAATCAGGTTTCGGTTCGCACTTTGGAATTAATTTCGTAAAAGATGAAAGAACTGCAGGACAAACTTCTTTCAATAAACAAATAGATCAGGAAGATCAGACAGATTATGGTGTTGGAATTGACATTTCAAGATTTCAGATCTGGAACAAAACTGGTTACGTTTTCAAAGGAAAACCTTATCAGAGTTTGGGTTGGATGAATCAATATGTCTATCATCAGCAAGACAGCTTTTTCGGTTTGAGAAATTATTCCGGAAAGCAACACACATATTATTCAAATTTAATATTTGAAAGCATCATCGGAAATACCAATCATAAATATAAAACCGGAGCGAGCTTTTTGTACGATGTTTATGATGAAAATTATTTATTGGATAACTTTAAAAGAAACGAAATCGTTCCCGGAATTTTTGCAGAATATACTCTGACAGGTTTGAAATACACTTTGGTTGCAGGTGCAAGAGCCGATTTCCATAATTTGGCTGGAACCCAATTTACACCGAGATTGAATTTTAAATATGATTTTACTCCGCAAACGATTTTGAGATTATCGGCTGGAAGAGGTTTCAGAACCGCTTCCGTTTTTGCTGAAAACCAACAGTATTTTGCATCCAACAGAAACATTCAGATTCTTCAGAACGGAGGAGATATTTATGGTTTGAAACCGGAAATAGCATGGAATTACGGTGCAAGTTTGCAACAGGAATTCAAATTATTCGGAAGAAAATCGAGTTTAATGGCAGATTTTTTCAGAACAGATTTTCAGGATCAGGTTTTGGTAGATCTTGACAGATCACCTCAACAATTGACTTTTTATAATTTAGAAGGGAAATCTTTTGCAAACAGTTTTCAGACACAATGGGATTTTACTCCTTTCAAAAACTTTGATGTAAGATTGGCTTACAAATATTACGATGTACAGGCTGATTATCTGGGCGAAAGAAGAGAAGTTCCGTTTATGGCGAAGCACAGAGGTTTTGTCAACTTAGCTTATTCTACAAACAAAAGTACAAAAGGAGCTTTCTGGAGTTTTGACACTACCTTAAATGTTGTCGGAAAGCAGAGACTTCCAAACACTTCAAGCAATCCTGAAGAGTTTCAGATTCCCACATATTCAGAATCTTATGCGGTTTTGAATGCACAGATTTCAAGAAATTTCAACCAGAAAATCAGAGCTTATTTTGGTGGTGAAAACCTGACTTCTTACACTCAGAAAAATGCGATTGTAGATTTCAAAAATCCTTTTGGAAATTATTTTGACGGAGGAATGGTGTATGCCCCAATCATGAAAGCCAATTTCTATGTAGGACTGGATGTAACTTTCTAGTTTGAAAGCTATAGAATATCGATTTTTTTTAAAATTAATTCATTTCAAAAATAAAATTCGAGGCATGATGTCAATAATTTAATCTTATTGCATCATGCTTTTTTTGTATCTTTCAATTAAAGAAAATGCATGAGTTTGCAGAACTTATTTTTTGAAGACGATTATAAAAAATTTGGTTTCGGACATTTCTCACAAAACAATTTTGAAAGTGTGGAACGTATAAAATCACAACCATACATTAAAGTATTGTACTTGCCTGCCGGATATGAACTGACCGTAGATTTTAATCATTACAAAACGGAATCTCCAAGTCTTTTTTTTATTACTTATCAACTTCTTGATATCAAAAAAGGAAGTACAAATAAGGCATCTCTTCTTTACTACAACAGAGATTTTTATTGTATTCAAATCCATGATAAAGAAGTTGCCTGCGATGGATTGCTTTTTCACAACGTATTTGAAAATCCAAAAGTTGAGCTTAATGATTCGGAAAACAAGATCATCAAGAGCTTATTTGACAATATTAAAGATGAGCTGCAGTCTAAAGATTCTTCTTCTGAAGAAATGATCAGAACCTATCTGAAACAAATAATCATTCGTGCCACCAGAAAATGGAAAGCTCAGAATATACAAACAAAAAATCTGATGATAAACCATCATGAAGTAGATATTTTCAGGGATTTTAGTCGTTATCTGGAAATTCATTACAGAGAAAAGCATCATGTCTCTGACTATGCAGAAATGCTTCATATTGCCCCCAAAACATTAACACATAAGTTTAAAAATCTAAATCTGGAATCACCCAACCAATACATCATCAATAGGATTCTGCTAGAAGCAAAAAGACTTCTTTTTTATACCGAAAAAACAGTGAAAGAGATTGGTTATGATTTGGGTTACGAAGATCCTGCGTATTTCAACAGACTTTTCACACAGAAAGTTGGGAGCACACCGATTAATTTTAAGAAAAATTATTCATCGGGAAAAAAGTACAACATTTAATGCTTTTAATCTATTTATTTAAGAACTTACACTCCATATCTTTGTATCATCAAAAAGCAATTAATATTTAACATTAAAAAATTCAAACATTATGAAACGTAACGCAACAGCCGTTTGGAACGGTACCGTAAAAGAAGGAAAAGGTCATTTGACAACTCAAAGCACAACTTTAAATCAAACTCAATATTCTTTCAGCAGTCGTTTTGAGGATGGTGTAGGAACAAATCCTGAAGAATTATTGGCAGCAGCTCATGCAGGTTGTTTTACCATGAAACTGAGCGCAGAACTTTCTCAGGCTGGTTTTACTCCAGAAGAACTGACCACAAAATCAGTAATCACTTTAGACCCAAGCATCGGAAAAATTACAAAATCTGAATTGACTTTAACAGCAAAAGTTCCGGGAATTTCAGAAGAAGATTTTCAAAAGTATGCGAAAATTGCTGAAGAAGGTTGTCCGGTAAGTGCGGCCTTCAATTTTGAGATTACTTTAAATGCTACTTTAGCTTAAAATTCGTAAGAAACATTTACCAAAAAGTAAACCCAACTTTCTCATTCCGGAGGAATCCAAACTAATTTTTTAGAGATTGAATTTAAAATCTTTGCATAGATTACTACGGAATGACAGATTGAATGTATAAGTTATAAAATAATAAAGTCTGAGAATAATTTTAAACTCAGACTTTATTTTAAAATAAAATATACCGATTGGTATATTTTTATTATATTTGCAGAACATTTATCGTAAAATGTCTAAAGCAGAAAAGACAAAACAGTTCATTATCGAAAAAACAGCAGCCTTGTTCAACAGCAAAGGTTACACGAGGACATCATTATCTGACATTTCTGAGGCTACAGGTTTGACGAAAGGAAGCATTTACGGTAATTTCGAGAACAGAGATGAATTAGCCATTGAAGTTTATAAATTCAATTCCGGTCTGCTTGGAAAAAATTTGTTGAGATCTTTCGGCGATGAATTTCCAACTTTATTGGACAAACTTTATGCATTTGTTGCTTTTTACAGAAAAAACTGGCATTTCGTTTTTGCAAATGGAGGCTGCCCAATCATGAATGCAGCCACAGAATCTGACGATACTTTTCCGGATCTCAAAAAACAGGTGGCTATTTCTTTCGAAAACTGGAAGAAAACGGTATCAAAAATCATTGCAAAAGGTCAGGAAAGTGGCGAATTTAATAAAAAAATTAATGCGGAAGAATATGCATCGCTCTTCATCATGCTGATTGAAGGCGGCATTTTGCTTTCAAAAACTACAGACGATGAAAAATATCTCAATCTGGCTTTAGACAGAGTTTTATCAATCATCGATCGTGAAATAAAAATTCCATCATAAATATTACCATGGATAAACTTGCAAAATTACAATCGTTCATCGGGAAAGAATTTACAGAATCTCCCTCTCCTTTTATGCGCTGGCTCAATCCGATTGTGATCTCGGCTGAAGAAGGACAGATAGAATTTCAGTATAAAGTAAGAGCAGAATGGCTTAATCCTATGGGAAATCTTCACGGAGGTGTAACCGCAGCGATTGTGGATGATATTATTGGCGCTACGATGTTTTCTTTAAACGAAAGATCATTCATCACAACGATTAATAATGCGATCGATTATTTCTCAACCGCAAAAGAAAACGATGACATTATTGCTGAAACGAAAGTGCTTAAAAGAGGAAAGCAATTTGTAAATGCACAATGTGAAATCTGGAATGCAGATAAAAGTCGTCTGATTGCTAGAGGATCTTCTAATTTATTTAAAATCAATAATTAAACATAAAAATCACCATTTACTTTTGGCATGATTATGTTAAACTTTAATAAAGAATAAAATCTATATATGAAAAGAGTTGTCATCACGGGAATGGGTGCAGTTACACCTTTGGGAAACAATGTCGAAGATTTTTGGCAAAACAGCATCAACGGAAAAAGCGGAGCTGATCTGATCACGCATTTTGATACTGAAAAATTTAAGGTTCATTTTGCCTGTGAAGTGAAAAACTTTGATCCGAAAGTTCATCTTACCCACAACGAAATAAAAAGAAGTGACCTTTTCACTCAATACGCATTATACTCATCTGCAGAAGCAATTCAGGACTCCGGATTGGAGTTTGACAAAATGGATCCGTTTGACACAGGCGTTATCTGGGGAACCGGACAAGGTGGAATGTGGACTTTTGAGCATGAAGTAATGGAATTTGCAAAAGGTGAAGGCAATCCTCGTTTCAATCCTTTTTTCGTTCCTAAATTTATTGCAAACATGGCATCAGGAATGATCTCTATGAAGTTTGGTCTTCAGGGAATCAACTATACAACCGTTTCTGCATGTGCCACAGGAAACACGGCAATCATGGATGCTTTCAATTATATCCGTCTTGGTAAAGCCAAAGTAATTATCAGCGGTGGTTCTGAAGCAGCCATTACACCGGCTTCGGTTGGCGGATTTTCTGTAATGAAAGCAATGTCTACAAGAAATGATGACTTTGCAACAGCAAGTCGTCCATACGATGCAGACAGAGACGGTTTTGTAATGGGAGAAGGTGCAGGATCTTTGGTTCTTGAAGAATATGAACATGCAAAAGCCCGTGGCGCAAAAATATATGCAGAATTGGTTGGAGCAGCAATGACAGCCGATGCATATCACATGACAGCACCTCATCCCGACGGAGCAGGAGCTATAAAAGCGATGCAACTTGCTTTGGAAGAAGCAGGAGCAAATGCAGAAGATATCAATTATATCAATCCTCATGCAACCTCTACTCCACTTGGAGATTTGATTGAGTTGAATGCCATCAACAAAATCTTTAAAGGAAATACCAATCTTGACATCAGTGCTACCAAATCAATGACTGGACATTTATTGGGAGCAGCGGGAGCAGCAGAAGCGATTATTTCAATAAAAGCGATTCAGACAGGAATCATTCCTCCAACGATTAATAATCATCATGTGGATGAGAGAATTCCGAGAGACATTAATATTGTTTTTAATGAAGCTAAAGAAAAGAATATCAATTTTGCTTTGAGCAATGCTTTCGGTTTTGGAGGGCATAATGCGACTTTGGTTTTCAAAAAGTTTAAATAAATTCCTGCCAGAGAAAACAACATAAAAAGCAGTCTAATATTAGACTGCTTTTTATGTTGTTTAATAAGATTATTCAATTAAATCTCATCTGAAACAAATATATCTTTAGAATTCTCATCCATAGGAATGTATAATCTTTCCCATCCCTGATCATCTTCCATTTCCCAACTGTGCCCTACTCCTTCAGTATCTTCCGCTAAAAGAATGATTCCGGGTTTAATAAGAAATGTAGAACCATCACTGACTTTAAATCTAACATTTCCTTTTAAAGTCACCACATATTGTTTTCTTGGAGCTGGATGAACATCTTCTTCCCAATCTTCTGTATGTTTACTTATCCAAAAAGATGAAGTATTGATTGATTTTAAAGTAGGCAACTTACCCTTTTCAAAGGTACTGCTTCCGTCAGGATTACTTTTTAATCGCACAGCTACTATAAAATCAGAATTCTTCATTTACTTTTTTAATATCAATTATGCTTTTAACCATTCCGAAGAAGAAAGATAATTCTGGTCCGGATAATAAATGAAAAGACAATTCTTTCCTTTTATGGTGTTGATAATTGGCTCCGTCAAAGCTCTGGGAATTGCAGGACAACCCCAGCTTCTTCCGATTCTTTTGTGTACCGTTGCAAATTCTTCACTCACATAATCTGCTCCATGCATCACAACTGCTCTTTTATAAGCAGCATCATTAAAACCTTTGTCCATTCCTAAAAGTTTTAAAGAATATCCGTTATCACCATTATACGTTGACTCAGTAATATAAAATCCCATGCTGCTTTGAAGCGAACTTTCTGTATTTGAAAAGTTGGTGGCAAATTCTTCGCCTGTATTTTTTCCGTGGGCAACAAGTGAATTGAATAAAACTTTCTTTTCCTGAGTATCAATCACCCAAAGTCTTTTTGTATTGGAAGATAAAGAGAAATCGCAGATCGTTAATAAATGCGCTTCTTGTCCTAATTTTCCTGCTTTTTTGAGATTTTCAAATCCTAATAAAGCTTTTGCAAATACATCAAATTGAAGTTTGTTGGTATTTTCGAATGATATTGATTGATAAAGTTCTTCGGAAGAACTCAGGCTATTTGTATTTTTTTCTGATTTTGTTTCAACTAATGTTTCTATTTTTTTTGTGTTTTTAATCTCTTTATTATCAGTCTTGTCAGGTGAAAGATAAAATGAGGTTGAGATTAAATACACAATACCTAATAAGCTATAAAATCCTTTCATTAATATTATGTTAAATTAAATTTGCGGGTACAAAATTATAAAAACATAACTGTCAATCCGTGAAATCACGGAAAGTTTAACTGAATTTAAGAAAGTTTAACTTAATGATTATCTGATAATAAGCTTTTATTTTTGTGAATCAGGAACAAATTCTAAACTTACAGAATTCATACAATAACGTGTTCCGGTCGGAGCAGGACCGTCATTGAAAACATGCCCTAAATGAGAATCACAACGTTTGCAGACTACTTCAATTCTTTCCATTCCGTGAGAAGAATCTCTGTTGTAAGCAGTACCTTGTTTATCAGCCTCAAAGAAACTTGGCCATCCGCAAGTTGATGAAAATTTAGAGTCTGATCTGAATAAGTGATTGCCACAAACTGCACAATAATATTCTCCCAATTCGTCAAACTCATTATACTTTCCGGTAAAAGGTCTTTCTGTGGCGGCTTCTCTTGCGATTGCATAAAGATCCGGCGGAAGAATCCTTTTCCATTCAGCATTTGAAACATTCAGTTTCGTACGGTCTGTTCTTGAATAATATGGATTGTTTTTTGCTTCTGTATTTTCCATAGGAGTAATTTTGACGGATTTTTGAGTCTGCGAACACATCTGCAGAAAGGTTAATAAAAATATTGAAACCAAAAATTTCATGATCGTTTGATTTTAGAATAGAAATGCAAATTTTAATCCGAATTTTTATTTAGTCAATCTTTATTTCAGTTTCCATGACCAAATTTACTAAATTTGAGAATATGAATGATGAACTAAAAAGAAAACAGCTCAATAAATACAAAGCATTTGCCACCGGACTTTTCGTTTTGATGGCAGTCATTTTTGTTGTAACAACGCTTCTTCAGAAAAACCATAATTCTCATTGGATAGGTTATGTGCGTGCTTTCTCTGAAGCAGCAATGGTCGGAGCTTTGGCAGATTGGTTTGCCGTAACAGCTCTTTTCCGGCATCCTCTTGGACTTCCGATTCCGCATACGAATCTGATTGAGAACAGCAAACAGAAATTAGGTGACAATTTGGGAAGTTTTGTAGTTTCAAATTTTCTTTCACCTGAAACAATCCGTCCTTATATTCAGAAAATAAAAATCTCAAATTTCGTTGGGGAATGGCTTTCAAAAGAAAGAAATCAGGACGTTTTAATTAAAAATCTTTCTGATATAGTTTTAGACATTCTTAACAAGCTTGATGATTCTGAAGTCAGCCATTTTATCAGCAAAAAGGTGAGTGAAATGACTGATACCATACAACTTAACCAGATTCTTGGAAACGGAATTATCTATCTTTTAGACAAAAATGATCATCAGAAAATTGTAACCAATCTCTCAAAACAGATCAAAGAATATCTCATCGAAAATGATAGCATGATTCAGGAAAGGGTGAAAAAAGGAAGTTATTCTTTTATCCCTTCGTTTATTGACAATAAAATTGCTGAGAAAATAGCAAGCGGGCTTTCAGATTTCTTCCGTGAAGTAGAGGAAGATACCAATCACGAAATCAGAGCTTTAATCACAAAAAAGATTTACGAATTTTCTAATGACTTAAAAGAAGATCCGAAATGGAATGATGAATTCAAGTCTATTAAAAACGACTTTCTGAAAAATGATAAATTAGATGAATATTCAAATGACATCTGGCTTTCCATTAAAAAAACACTCGGCGAAGAGCTACAGGAAAATGAATCTTCATTAAAAAAATACATTTCTAAAAATCTGAATGAGTTTTCTGAAAATTTAAAAACCGACGAAAAACTTCAGAATAAAATTGACAATTGGGTAAGAGTTACTGCTTATAAATATATCCTCAAAAACACACATCAAGCCGGAAACCTCATCAGCTCGACCGTCGGAAACTGGCAAGGTAAAGAATTAAGCGAAAAGCTTGAATTAGAGGTGGGTAAAGACCTGCAATTCATCCGTGTGAACGGAACTTTGGTTGGTGGTTTGGTGGGATTGATTATTTATACAATTTCGCATTTTTTCCTCTAAAATGCATACCGAATCTAAACTTTCTTTCAACCCTTTCAGCGTTTTAAACGCTGAAAGGGTTTATAAATATTCAAATTAAAAATTATTTTCTTGGCAATCTACTTGCTCTTGTGAGAAGTTCCTGATTAATATCGTTGATCAGCTGTGGCCCTTCATAAATAAATCCAGTATACAGTTGAACCAAACTCGCACCTGCATTAAGTTTTTCGATTGCATCTTTTGCAGAATGAATTCCGCCAACTCCGATGATTGGGAAAGCTCTGTTGCTTTTATCAGAAAGATATTTGATCATTTTTGTGCTTCGTTCACGAATTGGTTTTCCGCTTAAACCACCGTTTCCAATTTCTTCTAAAACTTCAGGAGATGTTTTTAAGCCTTCTCTATTAACTGATGTATTTGAAACGACTATTCCGTCGATTTTTGTATCTGCAATCAGTTCAATGATTTCATCTAGTTGCTGATTGTTCAAATCCGGAGCAATCTTTAGTAAAATTGGTTTTTGTGTTGGTTTGGTCTGATTGATTTTCTTCACTTCAGTGATCAATTCTCTCAGATATTCTACATCTTCTAATTTTGCGTGGCTTCCAACGTTTGGACAACTCACATTTAACACAAAATAATCTACATAAGGATGGAGTCCTTCGAAACAATCCAGATAATCCTGAGTATAATTTTCCGGAGTTGTATTGGTATTTTTTCCGATGTTTCCACCGATGATGATTTTGCCTTTGTTATCTTTCAGCTTTTCAATCGCAGCTTCCAAACCGTCGTTGTTGAAACCCATTCTGTTGATGATTCCGCCATCTTCGATTAAACGGAAAAGTCTTTTCTTAGGATTTCCAGCTTGTGCTTTTGGAGTAACCGTACCAATTTCTACAAACCCAAATCCTAAATCGCCTAATTCGTTGAATAACACTGCATTTTTATCGAAACCTGCTGCTAAACCAACCGGATTTTTAAATTTTAATCCGAAAACTTCTCTTTCAAGACGCTTGTCAACAATTGGTTTTGGTAAGAATAATTTGGTAAGAAATCTAAAATTTTTAAGCATTGAAAAAGTAAAATGATGTACTTCTTCAGGATCAAACTTAAAAAGAATCGGGCGAATCAGCGATTTGTACATTGAAAAAAAGTTTTACAAAAATACTCAATTTAAAATTAATGAATTCTTGATATGTGATAATTTATTTAAATGAAGATTATTGTCGGTTTTGACCTTAAAGATTATACGGATGTTTTGCACGAATAGACACAGAGTTTGCCATTGACTTCATCGAATCTTCGATTTCCGGGGGAACCTAAACTCGGATCTTTCCATAAAATCTCTAATACTACGCATAGATCCTTTCAGGATGACAAACATTATGGTAAAAAATAGCTAAGAATACAAACTTAAATCAAAACTTAAAATAGCTCCTACTCTTTTGAACTCATCATCGATAGTGGCATTTACCGTAATTCTTTCATTAGAAATGGGATGATTAAAAATTAACTGATGAGCGTGAAGCGTCATTTTTGTGATACCAAATGTCTGAAGCCATAACTTGTTCTGTTTATTGCAACCGTGTTTACGACAGCCTAAAATCGGATGCAAAATATGTTTAAAATGTTTTCTTAACTGATGAAATCGTCCCGTTTCAGGAATCGCTTCTACCAGACAATATCTCGAAGTTTGATGCTTTAAAAAAGGCAAATCTATTTCCGAAATCTGCAAACGATGATAATAAGTGATTGCATTCTGTTTTATTTCGTCTTCGTTAATCAAATCATAATCAATTGTTTCCTCTTCTTTCGTCCATCCTCGAAGAATCGCAATGTATTTCTTTTTGACTTTTCGTGATGCAAACTGAGCGCTCATGATTTTCAAAGTTTCTTTATCTAAAGTGAACAGCAGAACACCCGAAGTTTTACGGTCTAAGCGATGTACCGGAAAAACTTTTTGTCCAATCTGCTTTCTCAACTCCTGAATAGCGTAAGTATCCGCCTCTCCGGAATAAAAAGATTTATGAACCAATAATCCGCTTGGTTTATTGATGGCAATAAGATGCTCGTCACGATAAAGAATTTCTAACATTTGGCAAAAGTAGGAAAACCCTGTTCACCAGAAAAGATTGTGATTAAAGTTCACGTTTAAATGTATAATGAAACAAATACGTTCCCATATGTTCTCTACTTTCGACACCCACCAATTCCCAGCCATCCATACCATACTGATTTAATGTTTTGTCCATTTCAACTGGATCGTATTCTACAGTCCAAAAGCTAACTTTAGGCTTTATCACAACAGTTTTGTATTCAAATTTTTTTTTCATATTAAATTTTAAGTTTAATGACAATTAATATTGAACGTTAAAACTACTCATAAAAATGAAAAATAAATATCATCTCTCCTTAAAAAATTATCTTTTTGGGGGGAATTTCATCTTATTGAAATTCAAAATGCAAAACCTGGTTTACCAATGGTTTTTAGGCGGACTTTCTTCAATAGCCCTGATTGCAGCGACATCCTTTTTCTTAATGGGCTTGAAAAAAGCGATAGCGAAAAAGATACAGCGGAAAGCAGGTTCCCGGCTCCCAATAATTTCATTGTTAAAAACTTCCATCTTCCTACATTTTCACTATTTTTGCACATCAGACGTAAAAAAATTATGGCAAAGCAAGAAGATGTTTTCAAGAAAGTGATTTCTCACGCTAAAGAATATGGTTTTATTTTCCCTTCGAGTGAGATCTATGACGGTTTATCCGCTGTTTATGATTATGGACAGAACGGTGCAGAACTGAAAAATAATATTAAACAATATTGGTGGAAAGCAATGGTACAGCTTAACGAAAATATTGTGGGTATTGATTCAGCAATTCTGATGCACCCTACAACTTGGAAAGCTTCGGGCCACGTTGATGCTTTTAATGATCCTTTGATTGACAATAAAGATTCTAAAAAACGTTTCAGAGCAGATGTTTTGGTGGAAGACTATTGTGCAAAAATTGAGGATAAAGAAAATAAAGAAATTGAAAAAGCAGCAAAAAGATTCGGAGAATCTTTCGATAAAGCTCAGTTTGAAGCGACAAATCCTAAAATATTAGAATACAGAGCAAAAAGAACAGAAATTCTTTCAAGATTGGCAAAATCTTTAGAAAATGAAGATTTGGCAGACGTAAAATCTTTAATTGAAGAGCTGGAAATTGCTGATCCCGATACAGGCTCAAGAAACTGGACGGAAGTAAGACAATTCAACTTAATGTTCGGAACTAAGCTGGGTGCTTCTGCAGATTCTGCGATGGATCTTTATTTAAGACCAGAAACAGCTCAGGGAATTTTTGTCAATTTTCTGAATGTACAGAAAACTTCTCGTCACAGACTTCCTTTTGGTATTGCCCAAATCGGAAAAGCATTTAGAAATGAGATCGTTGCAAGACAGTTCATTTTCAGAATGCGTGAATTCGAACAAATGGAAATGCAATTCTTCGTTGCTCCGGGAACAGAACTTGAATTCTACGAACAGTGGAAGCAAAAACGTCTGAACTGGCATTTGGCTCTTGGTTTAGGAAACGAAAATTACAGATTCCATGATCATGAGAAATTGGCGCATTATGCAAATGCTGCAGCTGATATTGAGTTTAATTTTCCGTTCGGATTTAAAGAATTGGAAGGTATTCACTCGAGAACAGATTTCGATTTGAAAGCGCATGAGAAACATTCTGGTAGAAAATTACAGTTTTTCGATCCTGAAAGAAACGAAAATTATGTTCCGTATGTTGTAGAAACTTCTGTAGGTTTAGACAGATTATTCCTTTCAATTTTCTCTCATTGTTTAAGAGATGAAGTTCTGGAAGACGGTTCGGAAAGAACTGTTTTATCTTTACCACCGGCTTTAGCACCAATTAAAGCTGCTATTCTTCCTTTAATGAAGAGAGACGGTTTAGCAGAATATGCAGAAAATATCTTCAACGATCTGAAATATGATTTCAATTTATTCTACGAAGAAAAAGATGCCATCGGAAAACGTTACAGAAGACAGGACGCAATCGGAACACCATATTGTATCACAGTAGATCACGATTCTCTTACAGATCACACCGTTACGATCAGAGACAGAGACACGATGCAGCAGGAAAGAGTTCCGGTTTCTGAACTGAGACGAATTATTGATGAGAAAACAAACTTCAGAAATTTACTTTCTAAAATATAAAATTTTTAATTAAATATCTAAATCCCGACATTTTAAGTTCGGGATTTTTTATTTTTGTTGAATTGTAAAAAGTAAGAGGCTCAATATTCCATTAGTCATGAAAAAAATATTATCTACAGTTGTCGCAGGAACCTCAGCAATAGCTGCCGTAATTTATCTTTCTGGATATGGATATATTTTTAAGGCAATAGGAATTAATTTAAAAAAAGGTCCTGTAACTCCTTCTATTGATGATGAGGAAAAATTCCCTTCTCATCCCGTTCCTAATCTGCATCCGAAACCGTGGGAAAAAGATGAAAAATACAATACCGGAATACTTTCGGAAAGCGTTTTAAAAAATCTAAAAAAAACACGTGCTTCATCACTGATCATAGTACATGACAGCAAACTTGTACATGAGCAATATTGGAAAGATCATGACTCATCTTCATTAATGAATTCTTTTTCGATGGCTAAAGGAATTCTTTCAATTTTGGTCGGTTGCGCTATTGATGATGGCTACCTGCAATCTGAAGATCAACTGATCTCTTCTATATTTCCGCAATATAAAAACAGTCGTTATGGAAAATTTCTGACAGTTCGCCATCTTATGACAATGCAGGCAGGATTGGATTGGGAAGAAGAATATCGTCATCCTTTTGCACCCAATTCTAAACAATATTTTATTGACGATCTGGCAGACCAAGCTTTCAATGTAGATGTAAAAAAAATGCCCGGAGAAACATATGAATACCAAAGTGTTGCTCCACAGCTTTTAGGTCTCGCTTTGAGAAAAGCAATTGGTAAACAGCTCTCAGCTTATCTTTCAGAAAAGCTTTGGAAGCCTCTTGATATGGAATTTCCTGCTAAATGGAGTACCGATAAAAAAGGAATGGAAAAGACCTTCTGTTGCATTCATGCGAGTCCTAGAGATTTTGCGAAAATCGGGCAGCTTCTCATGCAAAATGGCAATTGGGAAGGAAAACAACTTATCAGTAAAGAATACTGCAAAAAACTGCTTACTCCTACAAAAGCTAACGATGCATTCTGTTTTACAATATGGTCAGATGACGAAAACGAGATTAAACATAGATTTTTCTATGGGTTTTTAGGTCAGTTTGTTATTATGGTACCGGAAAAGAAAATGGTAATCGTGAAAACAGGTTTTTACAACCGACTCGAAGTTGATAAAAAACTAAGACCTCTTCAGGTAAAATTTCTGGTTGACGAGCTTAGCAAGATGATATAGTCTAATTCAGGTATTTTTCTATTTTTGTTGTGTTATTTTACGTTCTAGTTCGTGGGAATCATAGATTCTAAATGGTTGTCGTTATTTAACCAATTAAAAAGTTCCGTTTGCAAAACAGTATGCATTCGGAGTGTCACTTACCATGAAAATAATTCATTTCGAAGTATATTTATTACTTTCTCTTCAAAATTATTCTAAATTTGTTACAGATCGTTTACTATGACAATTTTATTTTATTTCATTGCTTTTATTGCTGCTTTCACCGCTCTGATCTATATTTTCGGGTACGCTTATCTGTTCAGCGGAATTTCAAAAACCTATCTCAGAGGTAAAATGAGTGCTAATATTGATGACGGAAAATTTTTCCGGAGCAATATCATTCATACGACTTCGCCAAAACTTTGGGAAGAGCATCCTGATTTTAATAAGAAGGAATTGTCTAAAGAAATATCTGATGATTTGCTGCATTCCAACACTGCCTCATTTTTAGTCATAAAAAATGGAAAACTTCTTCACGAGCAATATTTTAATGGCTACACTCCACTTTCAAAGACCAACTCTTTTTCTATGGCAAAAGCGGTCACCGTGATGCTTTTTGGAAAAGCCATTGAAGAAGGAAAAATAAAAAGTATTGATGAAAAATTCTGTGATCTCTTTGATGAATTTAAAACTAAACCTTTCGGCAAAGATTTAACCTTGAAAAATTTAGCTCAAATGGAATCCGGTCTAGACTGGGATGAAAATTATAAAAATCCTTTTCTTCCGAATGCGAGAGCGTATTACGGGAAAAGTCTCATGAAAGCTGCATTTTCAAGAAGATTCAAAGAACAGCCTGGAGAAAGATTTGAATACCAGAGCGGCTCGACGCAATTATTGGGGTTTTCTTTAAAGAAATCTCTCAATCAAACTTTATCAAGCTATTTATCTGAAAAATTCTGGATTCCTTTGGGAATGGAACAAAACGCTGATTGGAGCGTAGACGAAAGCGGAATGGAAAAAACCTACTGCTGCATCCACTCCAACTCAAGAGATTTTGCTAAATTGGGACAATTATTTTTAGATGATGGAAAAGTGGGAGATCAGCAGATTTTGAATTTAGATTTCATTGAAAAAATGAGAACTCCAACCGAAAAGTCTGATGACATCTACGGAATGGGGTTTTGGATTAATAATGACAATCCAATAAAGCATTATTATTTCTTAGGTTTACAAGGACAATATATTATCATGGTTCCGGAGCACAAAGTGGTGATCGTAAGAACCGGAAGTTATAATAATTTACCTAAAACAGATCGCGGAAGACCGGATCAGGTAAAATTTCTTGTCAATGAAACCATACAATTATTCTCTTAAGAAAATGGAAAACTATAACACAAAAGTTGATGAATATATTGAGAAATCTCCGGATTTTGCTCAGCCTATCTTAAATTACCTTCGCAAAACCGTGCATGAATTCTGTCCTGAAACAGAAGAAGCCATCAAATGGAAGTTCCCGACGTTTATGTACAAAGGGAAAATCCTTTGTTCTGTTGTTTCGTTTAAACAATATTGCAGCATGGGTTTCTGGCTTCATCAGGAAATGAAAACCATTAAGGAAATTGAAACTGATGCGGAGAAAAGCAATATGTTCAGTTTAGGAAAAATTACAAAAATTGAAGATCTGCCCTCAAAACCTCAGCTGAAAAAACTGATCAAAGAAGCAATGGAACTGACAGATATGGGCGTTACAATGAAAAAAGCACCTCCTACAAAAACAGAAATTGAGGTTCCGGAATATTTTAAAATTGCCTTAAATGAAAACAAAAAAGCATCTGAAGTTTTCGAAAAAGCCTCTCCTTCTTTTAGAAAAGAATATGTCATGTGGATCATTGATGCAAAAACCGAAACTACCCGAAACAAAAGGATGGAACAGGCTTTAGAATGGATTGCAGAAGGCAAAGGAAGAAACTGGAAGTATGAGAAGAAACATTTAAACTAAAATCTTAGTGGAATCTAAAATTAGCTTCAGGAAGTGTGTTATTCTTTAAAAAAGCTTCATATTCCGGAGATATCTGAGCACGTCCCCATGTATTTTTTCCGCTCATGCTCCCCAAACGTACTTTATCTTTCCCGTACTTTTTATTCATCGCATCCATTGCTTTCATTACAGGTAAATGCTGATTTTGGGTGTCTTCTTCAAACAAATTAATTAGCCGTTGATCTTCAGGAACAAAATCGTTAACGATCACTCCTGCTTTTTTATAGTGAAATCCTTCTTCAAAAACAGCTTCAAACAATTCATTGACAACTCTTCCGATAATAATCGAAGAATTGGTTGGGTTAGGCAAAATTTGGGTTTTCGCATTTCTGTATTCCGGTAAATCTTTTCTGAAACGGTTGGTCTGAACAAAAACCGTCACCATTTTGCAACAGGTATTTTGCTTTCTCAGTCTTTCGGAGCAATACATTCCAAAAGTCTCAACACGTTCACGAACATCGTCTTTTTGGGTTAACATTTCCATGAAACTTCGCGTAACGGCAATCGATTTTTTCGGAGAAGGTGAATCCAGCTCCAACTGGCGGATTCCTTTCAATTCATTAATCATTCTCACGCCATGAATTCCCATGATCTTGCGAACCCACATTTCAGGTTTCTGAAGCAAATCCCAGGCTTTATAAACTCCGGCATCATTCATTTTTGCGGCAAGTCTTCTTCCTATCCCCCAAACATCGCCGATATTGAGCCATTTTAAAGCTTTTTCAATTTTTCCGGGAGTATTTAAAATATAAATGCCTTCATGAAACTCTTCAGGAAATTCTTTAACGATTCTGTTAGCAACTTTACACAAAGTTTTTGTCGGTGCAATACCGATACTCACAGGAATATTCGCTTCATCTTGAATTCGCTTCCGAATCTTAAGACAGTAGTCATGAATATTGACATATTTAAAGCCTGTGAGATTTAAAAATAATTCATCGATGCTGTATGTTTCAAATTCTAAAACGTAAGAACTGGCTATCTCGATGACTTGCTGACTTTTAAAATTATACAGTTCAAATTTTGCAGAAAAACTTTTCACATCATGTTGTTTAAAAAGCTCTTTATATTTAAATGCGGGAGCTGCCATAGTAATCCCAAGATCTTTTGCCTCTTTGCTTCGGGACACAACACATCCATCGTTGTTGGAAAGTACGACAACGGGCTTGTTTTCTAATGAAGAATCCAAAGTTCTTTCACAGGAAACAAAAAAATTATTGCAATCTACTAAAGCATACATGACTGAGAAACGAGACGTTTTAAGATACAAAACTAAAGCTTTTAAGACAGAATATTATGTTTAATTCAAACTTTAACATTATATTTAATTGACTCATTAACAATGTTTTAAATATTTTCAAATACGTCAAGTTTTGTCGCATCATAGATCTATACGTGGTTTTTTAAACAGCAGGCAATTTTTACAATTATGGATAAAGATCTCATGAAAAATTAAAAAACAACTGTTAAAATCTTACTCATAATGGAATTTGTAGCGATTTTCGAAAACCATATTTACATTAAAAATATCAAAAAACAATGCAAATTATTAAGCATAATTTAACAGTTCAGTAACAGCTCTGTAATATGTAGAATCTAGTTTTGGTACATCAAAATCTAATCTGCTAATTCTAATTTATGAAACATTATTTACTCCTGCTGTGTTGCCTTGTCGCACAACTATGCTTAGGACAAACCGTAGTTCCTTATCTGCAAAATCCGACTCCAAATTCCATGATCGTTAACTGGAAAACATCTTCCAATAACGAGACTACCGTCTATTATGGAACATCACCAACCAATCTTGGCGTAACTGTCACCGGAACCACCAACATTTTTTCTGATACGGGTTACAACAACAATTATTATTATCACACTGCAAAGATTACCAATCTTCAGCCTAATACAAAATATTACTACAAAGTTAAAACCGGAACTACCGAATCCTCCGTATACAATTTTCGCACACTTCCCCTTCCGGGACAGCCTGTAACCGCTAACGGAAAAATAAGATTTCTGATCATGGGAGACAATCAGCTTAAAAATGAGCCGAGATATGATTCTCTTAATCTTCATGCTTATAAAAAAATTAAGGAAAGATTTGGTTTAACGGCTGATCCTTCTGACAATGTTGCTCTCACTTTTATGGTAGGAGATCAGGTAGATGTAGGTACACTTGATCATTATGAGAATGTTCATTTTAAGAAAAATCAGAAACTCTCGCCCTACCTTCCTATTCAGACCACGGTAGGAAATCATGAAACTTACGGAAGCTTAGGAATGAGCTCTTACTATGCACATTTCTTTATTGACGAACTGAGCTATAAAAATATAAGTTCAGGAAACGAAAATTATTATGCACAACAAGCCGGTAATGTTCTGTTTGTAAGTTTAAGCTCGGAACACACAGGAGCTGCACAACAGACATGGCTTCAGCAGGTTCTTACCGCAGCTTCTACTGATAATACAGTGGATTGGATTATCTCTTTAAGTCACAGACCTTATCAGGCAGAGCAATATGTAGGCGATATTTCCACGTGGGTACGAAATACAGCCGTACCGATACTTACTGCATCAGACAAATATCTAATGCATATTGGTGCTCATCACCACTTGTATCACAGAGGACAATTGAAAAACTCACCAAACTATCAGATCATTTCTGGTGGAACAGCGTGGGATCAATATTGGGGAATGTCTAATGAGCAGGATTTTGATGATGTACAAAAAACTCTTACCGACTGGACGTACCAAATCATTGAAGTGGATGTACTGAACGGTAAAGTAGATGTTGAAAGCTACTCAATCGGAAGTATTTATAACCAAAAAAACAGTGTTGTTGTAGACAGCTTTCACCGATATAAAAATTTAGCTAAACCTACAAAACCTAGTATTACCAACGTATTTACAGCTCCCGTTACTTTACCATTAACATTAAACGGAAGCAACTTCTCAACAGCAACTTCAGAACTTTTAAACACAACACAATTCCTTATCAGTAAAACGGCAGACTTTTCTGTGATTGATAAAGAATTTTACAGAGACTTTGAAAACTGGTTTGGGAAAGAAGGTACGGGAAATCCTGATGTTACCAAAAACCTAAATGCCGGAGTTGACATCACTAAAGTAACAATTGCTGCCAATTCTATCACCAACGGAGTATATTATGTAAAAGTACGATACAGAGACAGGAACCTTGAGTGGAGCGACTGGAGCGATGTAAAGCAATTTGAAGTAACAGGAAGTGTAGTTTCGAATCCTTCATTAGTTTTAGACAAAACAGAATATCTTCAGAATGAAGCTATTCTGGCAACTTATACAGATGGACCTGGAAATCAGCAAGACTGGGTTGGAATTTACAAAAAAGGACAAAACCCTTCTGCTGTAACTTCGCAGAGCTACAAATATACAAACGGACAGACTTCCGGAACCGCAAACTTCAATACAGGATTGACGACTAAAGGTCAATATTTCGCAGGTTTTTTCGCCAATAACGGATATACAGAAATTACAGGAAGAAAAAATTTCTACGTAGGACCAAAAGTAGTTTTACAGACAACAGCAAATTCATATCCTGTTGGAGGAACAGTGGTGATTAATTACACAAACGGACCCAACCTGACCAATGACTGGATCGGAATTTATAAAATGGGACAGGTTCCCGGATCAGCAAATCCTTCTTCAGCATGGAGCTATGTAACAACTGCTGCAGGAACAAAGAATTTCACAGGTTTGCCAAAAGGATATTACTACGCAACCTATCTTTTAGAAGATGGCTATACACAAATCGGCGAAAAAGTATTCTTTAAAGTTGGGGATATTGTTACTGATCTTTGGATCAACAAACCGGTTTATACATTGGGAGAAAATATCACCGCATCATGGACTGATTCTCCGGGAATCATCAAAGACTGGCTCGGAATTTATCCGCAGAGCATACAAACCCCAAATGATCAGTTCATTTCTTACACTTATTTTGACGGGGTAACTCAGGGTACAAAAACAATTACAGGAAATGTAAATGGTGTACCTACTACAACCGGAAACTATTATATGGTCATGTTTACCAACGATTCTTACACAGAAGTGTCAAACAGAGTTTCTTTTGAAGTTGTAAGTGCCACTTTAGGCACGAACGAAGCTCATAGTGCAACCGAGAAAAACGTTATTCTTTATCCGAATCCTGCAAAACCAGGGCAGCCTACCTTTATTAAAAGTGACTACCCTATAGAAAAAATTCAGCTTTTATCAGCTGCAGGACAACTTTTGTATGAAACTAAAAATGTGAATGACCAGAAATTCTCTTTAGTGAATGAGAACTTACCAAAAGGCGTATATTTTGTAAAAGTACATACCAGAAAATTATTTACTCTAAAACTTATTGTAGAATAAAACTCTTATAATTTCAGTTTAAAAATCCAATTTGTGAATTCTGCAAATTGGATTTTTTGTTTTTAAAATGAAAATTAAAAATCATAAAGACTTCTTTCATTATATTCATTAAAATTTAAACCTCTGCAAGCATAAAATTCTTTCTATTGTACATGATTAATAATCTTTTAAATACAAAAACTGAAACTTCAGTATAGATAGTATGTTTAATTAAAATTTTAGAATATATTTAAATATCTCATTTTCAAAATATTAAACATTTTAAAACACGTCAAGTTTTGTCGTATCTCGCATGTACATTTGCTTTTTGAAACAAATAAGATTTTTATGATTATGGATAAAATAACATTACAAAGAATTGAAAAACTGCACCCTTCTGTACAAGATGAAGTGAAACAAATCATCAAAGAATGTGATGAGGCACTTACGGGAAAAGCTAAAGTGAGAATTACACAAGGATTGCGAAGTTTTGAAGAGCAGGAAAAACTATATGCTATCGGAAGAATTACAAGCGAAAAAAAAGTCACCAATGCCAAAGCCGGACAAAGCATCCACAATTACGGTCTTGCCGTTGACATTTGTATGATGATTGACGGAAAAACAGCAAGTTGGGATACTGTAAAAGATTGGGACAACGATAAAGTTGCTGATTGGTACGAATGTGTGAAAATTTTCGCAAAACACGGGTGGAACTGGGGTGGAAACTGGAAAACTTTCAAAGATCTTCCCCACTTTGAAAAAAAGAATATTTTAACTAAAAAAGGATTGATAAAAACGAATTGGAGAACACTTTTGAAGATGGAACGAGATAAGGATGGGTATGTTGTTTTATAGAAATATTATGATAAACCAATTATAATACGTCAAGTTCTGTCGCTTCCGGCTCCTACCTTTAGTTTACAAAAAAACGGTAGAGAAAATGAAAAAGACAACCCTACTTTCTTTAGACGGAGGCGGAATAAGAGGTATTATTACCTGCATTATTTTACGCTACATAGAAGAGCAACTTCAGATTCATGATAACCCAAGTGCTAAACTTGGAGATTATTTTGATCTGGTTGCCGGAAGCAGCACGGGAGCATTAATTGCTTCTATTATACTTTGTCCTGATGAACACCGAAAAGCAAAATATTCGATCCAAAAAGGATTGGAACTGTATGCTGAAAAAGGTGGTGACATATTCCAGGTTTCTTTTTGGGAGAGACTTGTCAATCCTTTCGGATTATTGAATGAAAAAATTTCTCAGGAAGCTCTTGAGAAAAACCTGAATGACTTTTTTGGAAAACTTGAATTAAAAGAATTAATAAAACCATGTTTAATAACAAGCTACGATATTGAAAACAGAAGAGCCAAACTTTTCAATTCGTGGAAAGCCAGTTTAAGCACCGATAATTTTTATGTAAAAGATGTTTGCAGGGCAACTTCAGCAGCGCCGACATATTTCAGTCCGGTGCAGATCAAATCGATGTACGGACAGATTTTCAGTCTTATAGATGGTGGAATGTTTGCCAATAATCCCGGACTTTGTGCGTATGCCGAAGCAAGAAAAATTCCTTTTGCAGAGGTTTTAAAAAACCATCAGAAAGCCAATCATCCGAGTGTAAATGATATGATTATTGTTTCCATCGGAACCGGTATAGAATCAAAAAGTTATTCATTTAAGAAAATGCAGAAAGCTGGAAAAATCGGCTGGGTAACTCCTATAATTGATATTTTAATGTCTGCTAATGCAGAAACGGTAGATTATCAGCTTTGCCAGATGTTTCAGACTTTAGGTTTAAGAAATCAGAAAAATTATTATCGTTTGAATCCTTCATTAAAAAATGCTTCTCCCGCAATGGATAATGTATCAAGAAATAATATTGAAAATCTGATTCAGGCTGGATTGAGTTATATTGATGATCACAGGGAAACCCTAAACCAAATTGTTCAGAAATTAATAAAAAATAAAATATAAGCTATTTTGATTATAACTGACTAAAATAAGCTATTAAGCTTATAATTTGGCAAAGCTGGTTTTTTTAAATTTATTTAAAGTTTACTTTAACACGTCAAGTTTTGTCGCTTCCCTATTCTACATTTGGAATAGCAATAAACACAGAAACGATCTTTAAATTTTTAAAATCCTTTGAATTCAATATTTACCCATACTGAACAGCAAAAAATATGTTCAGAAGTCAACAAAAAACATTCAACAAATATGGAAATGCCCGAATACAACACTGATATTATTTTCGACGAAAACCTTTACACTATTAGCTGGAACGATATCGAAAATACAGAAATTGACTACGATAATTATCTTAACGAAATTGAAAATTTCTTCAGAGAAGATTTTGAAAATGACATTCTTGAAGAAGAAATTTTTTCAAATAAAAGACTTTAAACACGTCAAGTTTTGTCGTCTCTCACCATTACTTTTGGTAATATAAATAAAACACAAAAAGCAATCATTTAAATTATAACAAAAGCCTTTGAATTCACCATTCACAAAATGTTGAACAGCCAGAAATATGTTCAAAAACCAACAATTAAAGATACAAAAAATGATTTCGAATATTAAAAATTGAGGTGGATATCTTTTGCCGGAAACCACCTTAAAAAATAAGGCTGAAACTGAAGTGATTCTAATAAAAAGAAGCTTCAAATTTTAATACTAAAAATCTTAACAAAAAACAATAAAATATGGAAGAAAACGAAGAATTTGATTCTGATTTTAATACAGCAGAAGTTCCAATATCCGAAGGGTTTTGGAATTATATGGAAAATTATTGGCACAACAACCGAGAATTTCCGGAGAGTACAGAATCTTCTCTAAACAAAAAAGCTGATTTGGTAGATGGAAAAGTACCTTCATCACAGCTTCCGAGTTATGTAGATGATGTTTTGGAGTTTGACACATTTGAAAATCTACCTAATCCCGGAGAAAAAGGAAAGATCTATTTAGTCACCAATAATAATACACAGTTCAGATGGAGCGGTTCGGAATACATTCAGCTAAATTCTGATGAGTATTTGATGACTACTAACACGGCTCAATATATTACTGGAAGGAAAGAATTTATAACTTCATCAGGAAATGACAGTACAAATAATTCTTTATTCGTGACTTCAAATGATGGTAATTATCCTGCAATATCGTTTTATAGACCAAGAGTTGATTTAGGACAACTTAAATATGTAAATTCTGATCTAGGCTTTTATTTTGTAAATAGCCCTAATTCAACTACAATCCCTGTCAATGCCTTAGAATTTAGAAAGTCAGGTTCTAACAATGATTATGTTTTACTAGGGGGCGGAAGCCATAAAGCAATAACAGATTTTGCTACTACAGGTGATATTAATGGTAAAGTTCCTTATGTAGGAGCAATGCAGGATATACACTTAAATAATAAAAGTATTTTCTATGCTCAAAAACTACATGCTCAAGGCTCGATAATACACAACAATTTAGGCTTATCTGTACTTAACGATGCAACAGGCGGTTATGTGAGTAACCCTCTTATCAAAATAGGAGCAATAGCAGGTAATATGATAACTTTTACAGTTAAGTTATATAATTATCCTTATTATTATTACGAATTTCAAGTAAATATTTACATCTATCAAAACAATGTTTACGAGCCAAGAATAATATGGAGAGTTGGAGAATCTGGCCATATAGATAGAATTGAATTTTTTAAAGATCCAAACACAGGCTTATTTTATATACAACCTATAATTACTGTAGGCTATCCAAGACTTGCAATTACTGATGTTCAAGGTTATGGTGGTGATGGTACTTTTTTTAATGAAAATTGGTCTGTTGTCTGGGGTGGAGATACTACACCATTAACCTTACAGGGAACGATAAATAGTGTTGATTTTAGTGGAGATTCAAGAGTTGTAAATACCCACAAAACACAAGAAATAACTGCTAGAAAAGTAATTAATAAAGATTTAGGTACTAACGAATATATAGGAGTAGCTCAACACAATGCTCAATTTCAAGTAGGTAGAACATCTGATGCTAAATCTTTAGAATTTGCTGTTACAGATGATGGTACTTCATACATTCAATCTAAAGAAGCTGGCGTTGGTTATCATCCGTTGATTTTAAATAGAAATAATAATGGTGGTGTATCAATTGGTGGAACTCCTGTAATTGGGCACGGTTTAACAGTAAATGGTTCAATATATTCTGTAGAAGGCTATCATAAAGAAGGTGCTGATAATAATTCTGTTCTTTTAGCGGGGGGAGGACATAAAGCAATAAGCGATTTTGCATTAACAGCACATACTCACAAATCCTTATTATCAGATTACACAGGAACTGTCGACCTTAACAATCTTATTGAAAATCAGAAGTTTAATTTTAATACTGTAGTCGCACCAACTTCAACAAACATATTTCCAAATGCAGTAGATAATGCCAATGCTGTTTTATCAATTAGTACACACCCAAATTATGGAGTACAATTAGGTTTTAATACTTATGGTGAAATTTATACTAGAGGTCTTGGTAATGGAAATTGGGGAGGTTGGAATAAATTGATTACAGGTACGGATGCTTCAAACTATGTTACTGTAAATACAGATCAAACTATAATTGCAGATAAAACTTTTGCTCATACTTCTAATGTAACATTTTTAGGAGGTGAAAATAATCATATTGTTGTTCATAGAAACAGTTCATCAATTAATGCCATTGCATCAGGCCATACTTATAGTTTTTACGATACTATTTGGAAAGTAGGTAATAAGAGAGGTGATAGCTCAAATAGTCTAGGTTATGCGTTTCAATTTTCCGGAAATGGAGGTACGTCATATCAAGACGAAAGTGTACTAATTCAAGCCGATGGTAATATATTATCTTCTAACTTCGGAGCAGCAAGTCAATGGAATCAAGCTTATAATTGGGGTAACCATGCTACAGTAGGGTATTTAACAAATACTTCATTAAACGGTTATGCAACACAGGAGTGGGTATCTGCAAATTTCCCAAACCAGACTTTATCAACAGGATTAGAAGGATTAGGAGGACAAACATTAACATTGTCGAATGGAAATGCCGTTACCATAACAAACAATTTTGTAACATCTCCTGACGGAACTAGAAATCCTGATGATGTTAAACCAAATACAAGTGGTAATAGAGTTAGATTCGATTTTGCCAATGCTTCATCAATTAAAGGTTCGGGTAACTATGCCGGTGTGATGACCTATGCACCTTGGGATGGAACAACCGCTTCTACGGGAGACAGTTCATATCAATTGGCTTTTGCTAATCAGACGGGCATAGATGGCGAAGGCGTACCAATGCTTAAACTAAGAAAAGGGATTGATGATAATTGGACTTCTGACTGGTATAAAATGTGGAGCGAAGGTGATTTCTCTCAATCCGATATCAACAATTGGAATCATATTGCAAATACTGCAGCCACTCAATCTTGGGTACAGTCTCAAAATTATTCGACACATTCATTTGTTGAAGAAAGTTTGAATCAACTAACGGCAGAGCATACAAATCCTGATTATCCTATACTTGCTGAACGTAAATTTACCACAGTCATCATTACAGAAGAATATCATAGAGAACATATTGATTTTGATAGCATTCTTATTCCGGAAAGACAACTAACCGTAACCAATCTCGCTCCTTTCGATATTGATGTAAGAAGAGAAGATAATTCAATAGACAGAATACTCTCCGGAGAAACTACCGAGTATTATATTACTGTAGAAAAAAGATTTATCAAAAAAGGTTCTTACAGAAGAGCTTCTTTTTTAAATTAAAATTGATTCTCAAGTATTTTACGTCAAGTTTTTGTCGCATTCCGACTTTAATATTTTCATATACAAACTTGTCATCACGATGTGAATGTCGCTGATTTAAAAAAATCAGAGTGGTTATTTCTGTAGGCTGAAACCACTTAAAAAAATAAGCCTACCGGAAATATTCTCTTAAAAGAATTTTCCAAAAATTTTAATCTTAAAAACCAAAACAATTTTAAAATGTCAACAAATTTAAACACAAACAACTCTTCGCAAACACTATTCAGATTTGCGGCAATGAGAAACCCTGAATTATCAGATCCGAAAAATTTAGAACGAAGATTTATCTTCAGAGAAAAAGCCATTGCAGATGAAAGTTTATTTGATGAAGGCGTCGAATTAGGTAAAACATTACAGACTATCTGCAGAGAGGTAAGTCAACAACAGCCGACCTTTATTTATAAAGAAACTGATCTTAAAAGTGCTTATGGAAGTGACTTTTATGATCTTGCAGTATGGGTTGCAAGAAACAAATCAACTGCTACAAAAGAGGAATTTGATAAGAAAATTGATGTATATAACGGACTTCCTCCTGTTCAACTTACTCTATCACAACGTGTCAGAAATTGGGATAATTTAGTTTATCAGGTTGTAACCCAAAAAGATTTCTACGCAAAGGAGCTTATTATGCAATATCTTCATTTAGAGCATATTATTGCTGCTTATGATAAATCTGAAGAATCTTTTGAGGATATGAAAAGAGCAAAAGTAGTTCTGCCTAAAGAATTATTTAAAGTTTCTCAATCCGATTTCAATACTACAGGTTCTTCAACGGTACAGAGAACCATGTACAATGATAAAGCGATGAAATTTGCCGAGGCAACTATTAATCTAAAAGAAAATGAGAGCTTAATGGATTCTCTTTCAAAATTAGAAAAAACTTACAAAAAACAGCATGATGCAGCTCACAAAGAAGCTTACAATGAATATCAGCAAACTGTAAAACCACTTCTCAAGACGGCTCAAAAAGATTCTGCAGAAGCAGAAAGAAAAAAGCAGATTTTAGAAAACAGGATCAATTATCTTACTCAGCTCAGCGTAGCCGACCCCGAAAAGTTCTATGCAAATAGCGAACTCGATATGGAGCTTCATCGCATCAAAGATGAAATCATGCAGATCACAACTCCGGAAACAGAAATTCCTGAATTTGATTTCAAATTTGAAACACCGGAAATTGACATTACTGCTATGGGCAGAACTCTGGAAGTGAAAGATCAAAGCGCATTGCTTAGAGTAATGGGTGCATCTAGCCTTACAGAAGCATTATCAGATATTTCTTCATTTGATGAGCTTACTCAGAATATTACTCAAAGTAATCAATCTTTGCAGCAAACCGTTTTAAACAACACAGTACTTAATCAACAGGTTTCTACAAATGTTGGAGGAGTTATCGTTCCTGTGAGTAATAATACTTCTACTTCCGGCTACATCCCCTTCAGCATAAAGACCTATGCACGCAGTTCAACTGAGTGGAGCTTACTTTTGGCTTTAAGCAGTAATCTGGAAGTTGTTTCTGCGAATTATAAAATAGTATTGAATGGTGTAGATTTCTCTTCAACAAGTGTTTCTCCTATGGGTGGAGGATCTTGTTTATTATTTAACTTGCCTAGAATTTTAGTTTCTCAAACCTCAGGAATGGGAGGATTCATTTTACAGGGACAAGTAAAACTAAGTGATGGTAATACTTATAATCTAAATGTTACATTAGTTCAAGACACGAATGATCTGGACAGAATGACTAAACAATATCATTTCAGAGGTGATGCAGGATGTGTACCTGTTGATCCACCAAAACCAGAAACACCTGAAAATCCGGAAACACCAGAAACGCCAACATATAACCCTACTGATTCATCTTCTTTCATCCCTTCAGGATTTGGAATGAAAAACATCGGAGTTGCAGATTATTTAAAAGTAGAACAAAGTACATATTGCTATGTAGAAGGTGATGTTGCTCACATCGAAAACATCATGGCTCGTGAATACAAAGAGCGTTCTACCAGAAGATTAAAAAGAAGCGAATCACAAACTACAAAATCTTCAGAATCTGAAAAAGAAAAACTTACTGACACCACTTCCACCGAAAGACATGAAATGCAGAGTGAGATTTCTAAAATATTGCAAGAGTCAAAAGATTTTGCTGCACAAGCCGGAGCTTATGCAAATTGGGGAATGGGGGATAACAAATTTGGAATCACAGCCAATGCAAGCTATGCCACACACAATTCCAAAGAAGAAAGCAATAGACAAGCGGTTACAGAAGCTAAAGACATTACAGCAAGAGCGCTAGACAGAATTGTTACTAAAGTAAAAGAAGAACGTATCGACAAAGTATTAGAAGAATACGAAGAAAACAACAAACATGGGTTCGACAATACCAAGGGAAGCAATCATGTGGTAGGCGTTTACAGATGGGTAGATAAAGTAGTGAAAAACCAAATCTACAATTACGGGAAACGTATGATGTTTGAATTTATGATTCCAGAACCTGCTAAGCTTCATACTTTAGGAGTAAAAATGATTGATAACTCTCAACAATTGGTAAAACCTGTTGACCCAAGAGACTCAACAATTCATCAGATGAAAGACTTTACTGCACTAAATAATACTACTACTTTATTATACTGGCTAAGTAAATATAATGTGGAAGCAGATTACATTTCTAAAAAAATTCATATCTCTCATCCGTTTAGTTTTACAACCACAGAGGATTATAAAGGCGATTCAGAATTTGACGAAACAGCGCATGGTAACTTTGAACTGGAAATTCCTGATGGTTATAGCACAACACAAAATGCAAAAATTGTAGCTGCTATTGTTACAGGTACACAAGATCCTGGTCTTGGCTCCTATGTGACTGTTGGAAATGTAAGACATGAAATGGTTTATGCTAGTGTTAGTAATTTTAGAAGTTTATTTACAAAAGATATCAACACCCTTGATAAATATAGTGGTAAAATAGCCGTTTCTTATAGTTCAGTAGGGTTTCACGCAGGAAACATAAATATAAGTGTAGAGTGTGAAATTAATGATTTAGGTTTACAGAAACTATTCAATAAAATCATCGAAGCTTACGAAGTAGAATTAGAAAAATACAACCAAGCATTAGCTGAAGCAAAAGCATTAGGCGTACAGATCAAAGGTTCAAACCCTGGGTTCTACAGAAAAATTGAAAATACAATTTTAAGAAAGAACTGTATTTCTTACATGTTGGAACAAAATCCTAACGTAGAACTTACTTTCGGTAAAAAGAGATACTATACCAATGATGGAGCAGCAGAAGAAACCTTTATCAATACTGATGTTTTAGTTGATGCAAAATTAGATCAATATGCCGCATTTGTAAAATTTATGGAACAGGCTTTTGAATGGGATATTATGAGCTATTATTTCTATCCTTATTATTGGGGCGATAGAAAAAGATGGTCAGATATGTATCAGTTTGATGATAATGATCCTACTTTTAGGGCATTTATGCAGTCTGGTATGGCGAGAGTTATCGTTACCGTAAGACCGGGATTTGAAGAAGCCGTAAGACATTTCCTTGCAACAGGACAAATCTGGAACGGCGGCGAAGTTCCTGTAATTGATGATGCTTTATTCTTATCAATCGTAGACGAAATGCGTTCTGCTTTAGGTAAAAAACAAGGTGAACCGTGGAGAGAGAAAATCCCTACTTCGCTTACGATTCTTCAGGCAGATTCTATTGGTCTAAAAGTAGAAAAAGCATTGCCTTGCAACTGCGAACCGGGAGTAAAATTCGATGATCAATTAGGTGAAATGTGCGGAAGCAATTTTGAATTGAACAACAATCAGATTGGGCAGTCTGGAGATAAATGGATTGAGATCAGTTTTGACGAAATGGATAATACCGTTCAATCTATTCAAGAGGCAGATGAATTAGATTTTTTTCCGAGAAAATATTATTGTTTAGGAAATGAAATCACCATTGACAGAGATGCTACTTGGCTTCCAACCGATTCTTTAGCACCAATTTACAAAGCATTGTCTGACGAACTTTCTCAGATTGAAGGATTAGAAACCTATCCATTAGAAAAAGGAATTACATTTAAGCTTAATGTGACCAAAATTAAAAATTTCTCTTTCACAAAACCAGGTGGTGACGATGGACACGATATGCTAAAATTCTCTGTTGATTTAGATAATTCTACCCTGAAAATACATTCACCAGAATATAATAAATACGGTGAAGAAAGAATTTTAGATAAAGATGGGCAAGTTATTCCTCAAGCTGAATATCTGGATAAAATATCTTTGAGTAAATTCTTAGTATAATTAATCACTTTTAATTTTTAATAATGAGCAGGATAAAACCTGAGTCTATTTGGCAGCACGATAAAGTGCTGCCTTATATACTCACGCGTCTTAAAGACAAGATTAGAGAGATCACTGCTGTAGAAAAGATCATCCTTTTCGGTAGCAGAGGAAGGCTTCCTTTGGAACGCTGGAATGAGTTGGAAGGAAAAGATTGGGACGTTTTGGTACAGGCAAAATGCAAACTTAAAAATGCTCATGTTTTGGTAGAACCAAATTATCATTTGGACCTTTTAGTATTGGATGAATCTCAGACTAAAAAGTTTAGTGAGAATATGACAACGAAAGAACTTTTTCCTTTGTATGAGCTGGAGTGTTTAATAACTAAAAACGAAGAAAATGGAAAATTTCGATGATGAATTCGGAGATTTATCCGGATACAAAATACTTTCTTTTGAAGAAGTAAGCAAAGATTTTGAAGGGAATAAAAATCCGTTGCAAGGAATAGCGAAGCAATCTTTTGAAGCAAGATCAAATCAATATGCTTTACAATCGCCTTTAGGAGAGAAAAGTTTGTTTTATAAAAAGACAATAAGTGACTTCGTTTATAACATAAATACAAATCCTTTATGGAAATATAGAATAGAAAATTCTACAAAAGGAAATGAGCTTATTGATAATTATACAAAATATGATGAAACTATAGATTCTTCCAAAGGAAAGTATGATGAAGAGACCGACTTTATAATTTACATAGAAGAACAAAATAATATAAATGGATTTAATGTAGATTTAAACTCAGTTTGCCTTATCAAGATGAGTCAGGCAATGCTAAATGAATATTTTACTATTATCAAAAAAAATTCAACATCTAATATTTTAGAAGAGTGGAGTTCCATCATCATAGCACAGCAAAAAAATGTAAACAATCTCAAATTTACTTCAGAAAAGCTTGTAGAGGCTTTCAAATTAGAGATAATCTACAGACCATTAAAAATATTTGATATAGGAAGCAAAAAGCATACGAAAACTGACGTTACAGATGAGATTCTTTCTGGAATATCTATTGCTTTTAGGCAATTAAAATTTGATCAACACAGTTGGGATCCTACTCTGCAATCTTCGGATTATCTATTAGAAAAACCAAAAGAAGTCATTATTTTTATAAAAAATAAACTAATAGAGTCTATTAGTTTATTAAAGGAAATTGAAAATTTCCTTCTTGCAGTGGAATATTTACTTTTGGTCAATCAGACTTTTATAAATACAGTAAAATTATTTATTAACAATTTAAAAAATGATCTTTTTTTAGTAGAGAAGTACTTAGATTCTTTGTATCTGAGTTCTCCTTATCATTTTGCTTTCTTATGTGGTCTTTGGGATGGTATTGTAGAATTTGTTGCAGGATTTTTAGACATTATTTTATTAGCTTTTAGGTTCTATTTTCAGTTGGATGAATTGGATGCGGAAGACAAAATAACTTACCTTAAAGTAAAAGAAGGAGTAGAAGAATTTATAGAAAATTATATAAAAAATCCCGATTTTCTAAAAAAATCAATAGGTGAAGCTATTGGAAATTATTTTGAAGAAAGATATTCTGAAAACCAAAACGGATATGTAATTTCGCACAATGCAGGAGAAGATTTTATTATCGGAATAGACATTATTTTCTCTATTGTAGAAGTGATAAAATCTATAGCAGATGTAGGAAAAATACTTCCAAAAATGGAACATTGGGTAGATGATGCTCTTAAAAGAAACCCAAATCTGGAAAGTAAACTAGACGACATCCACAAACCGAAAGAACTACCGGAAGAGCCAATAAGAGAAAAAGCAATAGAAGAAGTTGTTGTTGAACCTAAAAAGAAACCTACGCCAAAAGAAAGAGCAGAAGCGAAAAAACAGAAAATCGCAAAAAAACTAGAAGAACAAAAGGTTTTGCATACCAAAACTATAGATGGTAATCTGCCTCCTTCGTATGAAAAAGGATTTAATTATTATGATGCAAGAACTCCGAAACCTTCCGAAATACCAATACATATTAGGAGACAAGCCAAAATGCTTACTCATAAAGTAGACAAAGAAGTGGCGCTTCTTTTGGATGCAGAACATTCTTCTGGTTTTAGCGAAGGCAAAAAAATACTGAGAACCAAAAAAGGAAAAAAATTTATTGATAAAAATTGGTTAAGAGATCGACAATTGGTAGCAGGGGTGATTCATGAGGATAGAAAACTGGGAGAGATTATTAAAGTAAAAACTAATTTCCCGAAAAGTCAATTAGAAAAATTGTTAAAATTAAAAGGGATTGGTAGGGGAAAATGCGATTTGTCTGACATCAAAGAAATTTATAAATTTTATAAACAACAACGCTATTTGGAATATGATATGCATCCGCATATAGAACAATTGCTTAGAACCCATTTTGATGAAGTATCCAAAGGTATTAAGCATCCTGCATCTTATAATTGGGAAAGAACAGGAGGCTTACCAGGAACTCATGCCGAAGTATTGGCACTGAACGATTTGCTCTGGACATTGGAGAGCAAAGGAGTGAAAATAAACGATGAAGTATTGAAAGGTTTTATTGGATATAACAAGAACATTGTAAGACAAGAATACATGATTCGGTGTGGCGATTGCCAGTTAATTTTAAAAGATGTAGTATTTTTGGAAAAAGTTACAAAATTTAAATAATGAAATTATGAGTACAAATAATAGAATGCCCGATAAAATAAGAGTAGATACAGAAGATTTACAATCAGTTAGAGTAGGTACTTATATAGGTGAAGATATGACCTACCAAGGAAAGCCCTTTACAGGGTTTGAAATTCATGGATATTATGAAAACGGACAGGCAGCTGGGGAGACAGAATATATAGATGGAGAACAGATGGGCTGGGTTATAGAATTCTATGATAACGGTTTTGTAGAGAGAGAGACGTTAAACTATGGGGCAACTACGGTATATTTTAATGAATTTGATAGAGATGGCAATAAAACAATAGGAGGTTTTATAGCAAAACATCTTTTAGAAAAAGTCTGTGCAATAACGGGAGAAGATCCTAATAATATAAAAGAATAATAATGTAACGCCTTCAGCAATGGAGGCGTTTTTTTGTATTGTACTGGATGTGGTGATTGCCAGTTAATCTTAAAAGATGTATTATTGATTTAGCAGAAAAAAAGAGTTTGAAATTCCCTTTGGTATGTTGGATGATAATGAAAAACAGATTAATGAATGATATAAAGGAACTATAAAATCTCTTATCTATCCAGCAGCAATTTTATTTAAAAAGCATTTTTCAGCATTATTAGAAGGAGATTTTTGATCTGTAGGAAAAGGAAATTCTTTGTAAAAGCAAAACCGTCAATAAGGGCATTTTTTTTAGTTTTAATAGGCTTCGGTAAAGAAATACTCCGCACTACCGCACGATTCCATCGTATAGCTTTTTCTTTTAAAATTTAATTCTCTCAGATTAATTTTATCTTTATACCAACTACACAAAGATTCTAACAGGGGATTAGGCAAGGGGGGGGGGGTATAACCCTCGCTGCCGCACGAATCCTTTCGTGTGGCTTTTATTTTCACAACTTTCTCAAAAAATTTCTATCTTTAATTAAAACATACATTGATGAGTAGAAATTACAAATTCCATAATCCCGAAGGATTATATTTCATAAGTTTTGCTGTAGTAGGTTGGCTATATGTATTTATCCGAAATGAATATAAAGAAATTCTCTTAGAAAGCTTAAGATTCTGCCAAAAGAACAAAGGCCTAGAAATACATGCATGGTGCATAATGTCAAGCCATGTACATTTAGTTTTCAGAAGTATAAACGGGCAGAAACCTGAACTTTTGATTGGTGATTTGAAAAGATTTACAAGCAAAGCCGTTGTAAAAGCTATTAAAGAAAACCCCAAAGAAAGCAGAAAAGAATTTTTATTAGACTTATTTCTTAAGGAAGGTGCAAAAACTTCTAATGTAAATCAATATCAATTTTGGAGACATGATAATAAACCTATTGAGTTGTGGAGCAATCATGTAATCAATCAAAAAATTAATTATGTACATCAAAATCCAGTTGAGTCAGGTTTGGTTTTCCGTGCGGAAGATTATAGATACAGCAGCGCAGTAGATTATTCTGATGAGAAAGGGCTTTTGGAAGATATTGTAGTTTTTAGGATGTTTGATTTGTAAGACGATTGAACCACACGAAAGGATTCGTGCGGCAGCGAGGGGGATTATTTTTATTAGTATTCATATTGCATTTAAAACAAGCGGACATATTGTTGAGTTTAGATTACACTTAAAAGATATAGATAAAGCAGCAGAGAATGGGCATAAATTATATCAGGAAAGAAGATCATTAGAAGCAATATCAACACCCCACGCTGCCGCACGATTGCATCGTGTGGCTTTTTCTTTTAAAACTTCATTCTCTCAGATTGTATAATTTTATCTTTTATAAAAACATACATTGATGAGTCGCAATTACAAATCCAGCTATACAAAGATTCTAACAGGGGGCTAGGCAAGGGGGGGGGTATAGCCCCCTTCCAAAGCGGCTAGAGACCGCTGGTGAAGTATCTACAAGCCCTTAATAAAGTGGCCACAGGCACATATTATAGTACTTGCAGGTAGTTACGAAGTGTCTTCAGACACTTATATAACCGGTTAAAGGCCCTTCCATAAGTGGATGTAAACAGTTATAATAATAGTTAGAGGTAGTTATAAAGCACCTCCATATACTTCTACAACCTGATAAAGGTATTTTTGTAAGTGGCTACAGGTGGTTCGAGAATGGGTAAATGAATGTAGATAAATAGATTGCTTTAAGTTTAGAAAAGTTATCAATACACTCCGCTACTTGAATTGATGGAGTTTTAAGACTCCGTTTGTGGTAGTATAAATGTCTATTTTTTTAAGATAAATTGCAAAAAACTTATCAACAAAAATAAAACACGACACCTTTTGTCGCATTAACCGAATATATTTGTAATACAAAACAAAGCAATAAAAGCTCATAATAAAATCTAAAAAACACCAATGAAAAAAGATTTTTACCTAACAAGATATGCCCTAATCATCAAGAAATTAGAAAGCGCTCCTGCTACCTATTCACAGATGGAGGACTATCTTCTCAGCTCTTTCGAATTTCAGGATGCGGGAATCAAGAGCTACTCTATCCGAACTTTGCAGAGGGATATCCGTGAGATTTCAGATCTTTTTAATCTTTCTATTCACAACAAAAAGAAAGGTGACAACCGTTACTATATTGAAAGCCGTCCCATGATGGAAGTTGATGAATACAACCAAAAACTGCTGGAATCTTTTCAAGTGAGCAATGCATTAAACGTGCATCCCGATTTTGCAGATTTTATCTTTTTTGAAAGCAGAAAACCTACCGGTGTAGAGCATTTTTATGATCTCTTCTTTGCCATCCGTAATAAAAGAGTTGTGGCTTTTGAGCATTACAATTACAAAAACAAACTGATGACATCACGACAAGTTCATCCTTTGGCTTTGAAAGAATCTAAAGACCGATGGTATCTTATTGCAATTGACACCAAAGACAAAGCTTTAAAATCATTTGGTTTAGACAGGATCAATTATCTTGATGTTACCAAAAACAAATTCAGAGAAAAATACAAATTCAACTTCAGAGAACATTTTAAAAATGCTTTTGGTGTAATGAATCTGACCGAACAAAATCCCCAAAAAATAGTATTGAAATGCAGCCGACATCAGGGAGAATATATCAGAAGTTTTCCATTACACCAATCACAGAAAGAAACCAGAGAAACTCGGGAAGAGATCTATTTTGAATTCTTCCTCCACTCTACTTATGACTTTATGCAGGAAATTCTTTCGTATGGAAAAGAGGTAACGGTTTTAGAACCTAAAACTTTAGTTGATGAGATTCGTACTCATTTACAAGCCTCTTTGGGTAATTATTCAGAAGAATAGTGAACTTGTATATTCATTTTTTGATTACATTTACATAAATATCATGATTTGAAATCGTTGTTTCTCTATATTTTCTTATTCATTTCTACTTTTTGCTTCCCACAGCAGACGGAAGAATTCAGGCAGGTAAAAAACTATTACAACCAGCACAGAAGTATGCTGAATACTGAATTTAAGAAGAAATTTGATGCAGAGTCAAACAACATTATCAAAGCTTCCATCAAAAATGATTTCTTATTCTTCATGAAAAAAATGGACAGTATTGAAAACACCGCACTGGTTGGAGCTTTGCTGAAAGTGAAAAATACTGAAGATTTGTCTAATTTAAATTTAGAAAAAAAACTAAATCCAGCTTCAGATCAAAGCGAAATTTTTCCTTTTACAGATAAAACTGCAGATTATCCCGGAGGCATCAATGCTTTGAGGCAGGAAGTTGCCAATCTCTTTTATAGTGAGGCGGTATACTCCGAAATAAATCCTGTAAAAACCAATGTGGCATTTGTTGTAGAAAAAAACGGTAAAATCAGCAATGTAAAAGCTGAAGGTGATAATTTTACTTTCAACCGACAGGCAGAGATTGCTTTATATTCTCTTTCAGGAAAATTTTCTCCGGCTGTCATCAATGGTGATCCGGTAAGATACCGCTTCAGACTTCCTTTAACTTTGAATATTGAATAATGTTTACCGACGAATATTTTATGAAAATGGCTCTTAACGAAGCTGAAGCTGCATTTGAAAAAGATGAGGTTCCCATCGGATGTGTTGTGGTTTCGAACAACCGGGTGATTGCGAGATCACATAATCTTACCGAAACTTTAAACGACGTAACCGCTCACGCCGAAATGCAGGCAATCACTTCTGCCGCTAATTTTCTGGGTGGAAAATATTTGATCAACTGTACTTTATATGTGACTTTAGAACCATGCGTGATGTGTTCCGGGGCGCTTTCGTGGTCGCAGATTTCAAAAGTAGTGATTGGCGCAAGAGACGAGCAACGAGGATTTATCAATAAAAATCTAACACTCCATCCAAAGACAGAGATTGTCACCGGAATTATGGAAAATGAATGTTCTTCGATTGTGAAAGCTTTTTTTAAATCTAAAAGATAATTTTTTTTAAAATATGCTTCATTACAAAGTCCTAAATACACTATTAAAATATACTATACGCCTGTTTTTTTTCAATCTTAAATGTTAATATTTATTATTTATTCATTTCATGTTGAATTATTTTATATATTTGATTACAACAAAATATGTACATCTATGAGAAAATTAACAAGAAAAGAAACCGCAAAAATTAACGGGGGAATTCGTCCTGATCAATGTTTCTACATCGATCAAAACGGAGTAAGAAAAATAGGATGCAGAAATATGCCTTTCCAGGATGAAAATGGCACATGGGTTTATCCGTTAGTAGAATGTGATGCTTGCGGTGGTCTTTAAAAAACAAAAAAACAGCCTCTCAAGGCTGTTTTCTTTTTATATATCTTTCCCTAGAAAATACAAACCTTTCAAAGTATGTAGTCTGTCTGCAATGTGTATTTTATCCGTCAGCGGTTTGTACACATGAGAAACCCCACCGGTTGCAATGACAAAACAATCATCATTCACCTCATCATTGATACGGTCGATAAATCCTTCTACCATACCAAGAAAACCATAAACCATTCCGCTTTGCATACAGGTAATGGTATCTAATCCTAATACCGTTTTTGGTTTTACCAGTTCAATTTCTGGAAGTTGAGCGGTCTGACTGATCAGAGAATTTAAAGAAGTCACGATTCCGGGAGCGATGATTACACCTAATGTTTCACCGTTTTCGGCGACACAGCTTGCCGTGAGTGCCGTCCCGAAATCAAGTACAATTTTCTTTTTTCCGGGATATAGATTATGTGCTGCAACAAGGTTGGCGTAAATATCTGTTCCCATCTGTTTAGATTTTGCCTGTACTTCCGAAGGCGTGTTGCGGTCTACCATTACAGGAACGATCCCATGAATTTTTCTTATGGCAGAAGTGATTTCCCTTGTCAGTTGAGGGACTACAGAACCTATGATGATTTTTGTAATCTTTTTAGGATCAACTTTATAGGTTTGATACAAGATCAGCATCTGACCATGCAGCTCGTCTGCAGTTCTGTAAGGTTTAGTATTGATTACCCATGAGATATCACAGTTGTCATCATCAAAAAGACCAAATCTGATATTGCTGTTTCCAACATTGATTACGATAGAATTCATTGAATAGCTTTTCGGGGGTAAATTTAACAATTTTCATAAACAAGAGCCTTTTAATATTTGCAAAAATGGTTTATCATTGCAAAAACATTTTATTAAGCTTAAAACACCTATGAAAAAAATTTTAATTCTACTTTTCATCACTCAGCTTACCATCGTATTTGCTCAGAAAAACGTGAAAATGTATTATGAGCAAAAGCAGGATACCATTGCTTATTATGTAGACAATCTTGAAATCTATCCCACATCGATCGTCTTTGCAAGCCAGCCCGAACTTGAGAACATGAAGAAGCCTGAACTCTTTAAAACAACCCAGGTGCTGCCTGCAAAATCAAAAAGGAATAAGGTTACCTATTTTGTGGTAAATGATAAGAAAAAGAGATGGGGCATCAAAAAAATGCCGGGATATTTGATAGACATCGGTGATATTATCATAAAAAAATACGACACTACTTACCAGTACGACTTGCCATATCAGAAAGGGAAATCTTTTCTGATGTACCAGGGCTATAACGGAACGTTTTCTCACCAGAACGAAAATTCTTTAGATTTTACAATGCCTGAAGGAACAGAAATCTTGGCTGCAAGAGAAGGCTTGGTGATTGACGTTCTTCAAAGCAATAATAAAAATTGCCCTACCGTGAGCTGCGCTCCTTTTGGAAACTACATTTCTATATTGCATTCTGACGGTACAATTGCGCAGTATTTTCATTTGCAGCAGAACGGCGCAAAAGTAACCGTAGGTGATACCGTCACCAAAGGTCAGCTCATTGCATTAAGCGGAAACACAGGCTGGAGCAACGGACCTCATCTGCATTTTGTCACCTATCTGCCGAGTGCGACTGCCGATAAAAACAGAATTACGGTAAAAACTCTTTTCAGAACCGGAGACGGAAAAAAAGTAGAGTTTTTGGAAGAGAAAAAATCTTATTCGAGGGCGTATTAGATTTTTATTCACAAACCTATAAAGACTATTAATAATATAAGGTTGCGCATATTATTACTTTTTAAATAATTCCTCAAGAATTAAATAATTTCCCGAAACAAAATATCTAAGATAGTTTAAGGAACTTTCAAGATCAAATTCCCATTTGTTATCTACAATCTTTTTTTCAATTTCACCTAAAAGACCGAATAAAATTTTTATTTTTTTTGGTCTTTTATACCATAATGAAAATTCAACCTCTTTATTCTTGTTAAAATCAGCAGTCAAACCAAAACTTTTTCCATTCTCTATACAGGTAAAATCCAATGATGGATTGTAATAGATAGAACTGATATCTGAGTTTTCCGTAAATACTAAATGTTCCCTCCAAGGATGATTTCTTGCGATAATAAGTACATCATTTGCAGATATTACTTCGTCTTTATATTCAATTTTCTCTTTATTAGGAAAACATATGGAGTATTTATATGTCATTATTCTAATCTTGTACAGTCGTTACGTTCAAATATACATAATCTTCTAAAACCTGACATCGCAGAAGATTTAAAAGAGATATGATTATAATGAACGATATTTAAATTTCACTAAGCCAAAAATCCCCAAAGAAAAACTCTTAAGGGATTTTTTTATTTAAACTAATTATTTCACTTCAACAAAATTGTTCTCAGGATTTACATCCGCCATTCTTTGGCTAAAATCTATTCCTAACAATGACAATTGAGATTTTGTGTAAGGAATCGTCAATGTATATTCTTTCTGTGTCCAAGGCCAATATTTTTCTGTGGTAAAATCACCGTAACCGTCTTCCTGTTTCCAGGTGTGGGTCATATTCATCGGGATTTGATAGGTAATGATTTTCTTATCTGTCGTCATCACACTGAAATCAATAGGCATCGGAACCTGACCATTATTCAACAAAGTAATCGTTGTCGATTTTGCACCGTATTGTACATCTTTAATTCCGTAATCAATGGTTTTTGTAGTGTTGATCCAATAGTGATGAAACCACTTCAGATCCATCCCCGAAACTTTCTGTGCGATATGAAGGAAATCTCTGTCGGTAGGATGTTTCATGTTCCATTCTTTGAAATATTGGGTCATTATTTTTTCTAAATTCTGCTCACCAACGATGTAACCCAACTGTACTAAATACAACTCTCCTTTCACATAACTTGCAAAACTGTATGCCGTTCCGTTGTCATGATGATCGCCGAGCCAGATTGCAGGCTCTTCGATTCCTTTTTGTACAATTCCTCTGTAAGCATTTATTTTATCCACAAAAGGATTTGGTCTTTCATCGGTTGGCGGAAACAGTTGATGCATCACGATGCTTTCGGCATAGCTTGTAAAACCTTCATCCATCCACGGTCTAAGAGGTTCGTTAGTTGCCAGCATTTGCTGATACCAAGAGTGAGAACCTTCGTGAACCATCAGTCCCATTAAATCTTCAAGGTTTTTTGATTCACCCAAAATCATCGTACACATTCCGTATTCCATTCCTCCGTCACCACCTTGAATGAAGGCGTAAGAAGGATATGCATATTTTCCGAAACGTGAATTCATAATCTGGAAATACTTTGTAACGTAAGGTTGCGCTTCGCCCCAAAATTTAGTTTTATCGTTTTTCTGATACACGAAAAACACTTTCGGACCTTGAGGAACATCAAAACTTTCTACCGAGTAATCTCTGTCTGCCACCCACGCAAAATCAAGCATATTTTTGGCAGCCCATCGCCATGTAACTTTATTTTTATTGGCTTTAATAGTTGCAGATGCATCATAACCTTTGACTTCTGTAGGATTCAAAAGCGTTCCGCCCGCTCCTATTACATAATCTTTGTTGATGTTAATCGTCACGTCAAAATCTGCAAACGGCGCATGAAATTCTCTTCCCACGTAATCGAAAGTTGCCCAACCATCATAATCATATTCTGCAATTTTAGGATACCATTGCGTCATCGTCATATCGACACCTTCTTTGTTATTTCTTCCGCTACGTCTGATCTGCTGGGGTATTACGGCATCCCACTCCATGGTGAATGTAGTTTTTGAATTGGGCTTAATTGATTCATTTAAATAAACCTTCATCACCGTTTCCTGAATTTCAAACTTTAGTTTTTTACCATTTTGTTTGATCCAGTGAATATTTTGGGCACCTTCTTCATCTTTCGGAATCGATGCCAATCTTGAAATTCCGTCTTTCTGCAATCTTGAATCACCATTTTTCCCTTGTCCGGCAACTCTCTGATCCATCATTGAGTTAGGTTTAAAGGCATTCCAGTATAAATGAAAATATACAACATTGAGTTCGTCCGGTGAGTTGTTGGAATAATTTAAGGTTTGATTTCCTTCGTAGGTAAATTTTTCCGCATTGACGTCAATATCCATTTTATATTGGGCAGCCTGCTGATAATAAGCATTTTGCTGCGCATGAAATTGTGAAAGGATCAAAGCAAAGAGTATTGCAAACGATTTTTTCATTGAAAATTTTATTTTTTTTTAAAGGTAAGTAAATTTTGAAAGAGGGTGAAATGGGATTTGGTTGTGGTAATTTATATCTTTGAGTGAAAACAATATATTATTCTTTTGAAAAAATTCATTCATTATATCCTTATTTTCTTCGTCTGCGCTTGTTGCACACCAAAAAAACATATTTCGTCATTAGATGATTCAAGCAATAAATCCATCGTAGAAAATGAAGAGCTTAATATTGTATACAGAGGCATAAAAAATCATCTGAGAATTTATGTTCCCAAATCGGATAGCATTAAGGTAAGTGGATCCGGCGTTTATAAAGAGGAAGAAAATCAATATTCCATTATTCCTGTTACAGGCAATACATTGCAAATCAAAATTATTAGTTTTGTTAAAGGTAAGGAAACAGTTGAAAAAAGAGATTTTCGAATTTTAAATATTGGGAAACCTTTCGCAAGTATCAACAACAAAACAGGAAAAATTACTTTATCCAAAGAAGAACTTTCCACTTCTAAAATAGAATATTTCATTCCTCAATTTGTTATGAAATTAGGAAAGGTCGGGAAATTCCGTTATAAAATTAATGATGAAGAACCAATGGTTAATTATGGAAATGAATTTAATAAATCAATTAAGGAAAAGATTTACAATATGAAATCTGGTGATATTATGATTATTGACGAGTTAAATTATAACCCAGAATTACAAAGTGTTGACCTAAAAAAAGTAGCGGAATTAATAGTTTGCATTGAGTAGAAATATATTTTGTGCTATTTGTGTTCAAATAAAATCAATTTTTTAATCAAAGTAATCTGTCCCAAATGATAATAAGCATGTTCTATCATTCCGTCAATATTTCTTTGGTAAGTTCCGTATTTTTCATCAACAAAGACTTCATCCATTTTAGAATCTGGTAATTGTTCTAATAAGTTTGCGAACTTATCAGAATCGTTGCAAAGTTTATTTAATAATTCTTCCCATTGCTTCTGAGATTCAATCGGCGGAAGATCAAAACTGAATTTATCTTTAATTTCCAAATCACCTCCTTCAAAAACATTGAGAATTCCTGCGATGTAATAATCAATATGAAAGGTGAGCATTGCGATGGTATTTAAATCAGCAATTTTTGTTGTTGCCTGTTCCCACGTTACGTCTTTAAGCTGATCTTTAAAATTGGTATTAGCGATCCAAAGTCCGTCAAGCAAAACCTCTCTGAATCTTTTTGCTAATTGTGATACTGAACTCATTTCTTTTAGTTTTAATCATTTAAATATAATAATTTTCGCCTTTGCTGGTGATGCAGATTTTATTTTAAACCACTAATCGCACAAATGTTTTCACAATTTAAATACAAATAAAATTAGTGGTATTCGTGTTTAAGAAATAAAAAAACCTCAAATGCAAAAACACTTGAGGCTTATAAATTATAGCTAGTTAAAGATTATTTTTTCTCAGCAACTTTTGCAGCACTGTCAAAAATTTTTTCTAAAATTTTCAAAGTAATCAGATAAGTCGGCTTCACTCCTGTCAATCCCAAACCTCCTGAAGAAAGCGTACTTCCTGTTTCCAAAGGATTATCTGAAGCGTAGTAAGCATAACAAACAAAAAGATCCGGTGCAATATGATGCCTGATTTTTGATGCCACCTGAATTGCTTTTTGGTAATGCGCTCCTTCCATTTCAAGCCCGATTGCTTTCCAAGAAGTGTTCATGAAATAAGAAAGAATATCCCTGTTCTGAAGTGAAGTTCCCAAAACGGTAATCATTGTTCCTTCAAAAGCTCGTAATTCATCATCATTAAAATCCTCCAGTTTTAAAGCATTTTCGAAAGGATAATTATCTGCAGTTCCTTCAAAAATATGAGAAGTCGGGATCATGATATCGCCTTTTCCACCATTCAAAATACCTGCTTTCCCCATTATGGAAACAGATTTAACCTTCATCATGTAGACTTCACCTCTTTGCTCAAATGGTCTCAATAATTCGTCCATCACTTCAAAAGCCTGTTCACCAAATGCATAATCAAAAACCAGAACTACATCATCTCCTTTGAACTTCGCTGCACTAAATGGTGTATTTTTAAGGTCAATTTTGCTTAAATCAATGATCTGAACGTCGATATTGCTTCCGCTTTTGTCGTCAATATAAATTAAACCTTCTTCCAAAGCGTATTTTAAAACTTTATCACGAAGATCTTTTTTATTTGAAATCTCCTGGTAAAGTTTATAATCTACATCTTTCGTTTGCTTTTTCTTCAGTGCATCATTGGCATACAACATATTTTTCACCGAATGCATATTGGCAGAAATAATGTGAAGAGGACGCATGTGAAGATCGTTTGCAAATAAAACTTCTTTCACCTTGTTGGCCCATTTTTCACCAAAATAATGATGCCCTACTCTTTCCTTTAATATAGCACTGAAATGTATTTCTCTTTCTCTGCTTTGTTTAGCATCTTCAAGACTTGCTTTTCCGAGATTATAAATGATTTTGAATAGACGATCCGGGTTATCATCGTCTCCGAAAGAATTGTAAGCATTTAAAGTTTCATCAAAAGTTCTTCCTATTAAAGAAGACAAATGAATCAATGCAACTTCTTTTTCTTTTCTGCTGAATTTCTTTTCACCTTTCACCACTTCTTCAATGATTTTGAAAGCGCGTGTCGGCTTCCAGTTTTCATCTTGGATGAAAGCCAGATTTCTGATTTTATCTGCTTCTATAAATAAGAAGGTTAAGTGGGTAAGAATATCATAGATTTCCGAACGTCCCAAAAGAACTTCAATATTCATCTGATGTTCGTCGATTCTGTAACAGTTTCTTCTTCTCTTTTTGGGAACAATAGGTTCGAAACTTCCTTTATCAAAACCCTCATCTGAAGTCAAATGAATAAAAGCACATTCCTCAATGCCTTCAGGAAGTCTGTCTAAAACATACATCAAACCATTCAATTCCAATTTGCTTGGAACATTCATGGTACCGTAAATTTCCGGGTTAATGATTTTCAACAAGCTTCTGATGCTCTCTCCAGAAACTCCTCCCGGCTTGAAAAATCCTCTGTAAAACAGGTGTCTCATAGAGATATAAAGTCTTTCAATTGCCTCGGTGGTTTCTCTCGCTCTAGAATTTGTCATAAAATAAATTTCACGCAAATATACAAAATCTCCTTTCAACTTATTTTAAGTATCTTTTAACAAACGGTTTAACATTATAGTTTTTTGATTGCGCTTAAATTAAATTTTATTGTCGTTCTGACGAAGAAAGAATCTATTATTTCACACGATGAAATCACCATAAACTTTGTCATCCCGTAGGGATCTAAACCCCGAATCTTTCCATACTATTCTAAAAAACTTTGCCTAGATCCCTGCGGGATGACAAACTGGATGGTATAGGATATTTTTTATTTTACTCGATATGGCTTCATTCAGAATAACAGAAGAAAATAAATATAATATAGAAGTATATAGATAAATTTGTAAATTGTATCATATATTTAATGACTTAATAGATCAAAGCATTCTCAACAGTTTTAAATCTTCAATTTTAGATATTAAACGCTTTTCACCCCTTTCAAAACTCAAACTATCGTTTAAAATTTATTTAAAATTAAAATTACCCCTTAAAATTTTAGGGTAAAAATATTTTTAATTCATTTTTTTCGTAAATTTGCCCCATAAAAATTCAACACTATATGTCAACTTTAAGATTTAAAGCTTTAGAAACTTTACCATTCAAGGACTTTAGAAAAGATAATTCAGTAGAAATTCCTGCTAAATTATCAGAATTATTTTGTGAAAACGTATTCTCTGAGAACACAATGAGAGAATACCTTACAAAAGAAGCATTCCAATCTATTATGGATGCTATCAAAAAAGGAAGTAAAATTCAAAGACTGATTGCAGATCAGGTAGCCGTAGCGATGAAAGATTGGGCAATGAGCAAAGGCGTTACGCACTACACGCACTGGTTTCAGCCATTGACTGGAAGCACTGCAGAAAAGCACGATTCATTCTTTACTCCTATCGAAGGTGGTAGAGCAATCGAAAGGTTCAGCGGAAACTTACTGATCCAGCAAGAGCCGGATGCATCTTCTTTCCCGAACGGTGGAATCAGAAACACGTTTGAAGCGAGAGGTTATACAGCTTGGGATCCTACTTCTCCTGCATTTATCATGGGAACTACTTTATGTATTCCTTCAATCTTCATCTCTTACACAGGTGAAACTTTAGATTACAAAGCACCTTTGTTGAGAGCTTTGCACGCTGTAGACGAAGCTGCAACCAATGTAATGCAGTATTTCGACAAAAATGTAACGAAAGTAACTCCTACTTTAGGTTGGGAGCAAGAATATTTTCTGGTTGATTCAGCATTGTATCAGTCTCGTCCAGATTTAGTTTTAACAGGTAAAACTTTACTAGGACATTCTCCTGCAAAAGGACAACAATTAGACGACCATTATTTCGGTTCAATTCCTACAAGAGTAATGAATTTCATGAAAGAGTTGGAAGTTGAATGCATGAGATTGGGAATTCCTGTAACAACAAGACACAACGAGGTAGCTCCAAACCAGTTTGAGCTTGCGCCGATGTTTGAAGAAGTAAACGTTGCCGTTGACCACAACTCATTGTTGATGGATGTTATGGCAAGAATTGCTCACAGACACCATTTTCACATTTTATTCCACGAAAAACCATTCGCAGGAGTAAACGGAAGCGGAAAGCACAACAACTGGTCTTTAGCGACTGACACTGGTGAAAATCTTTTAAGCCCAGGAAAAAACCCTAAGAAAAACTTACAGTTCTTAACTTTCTTTGTTAATACAATCAAAGCGGTTCATGAATATGCTGACCTTTTAAGAGCAAGTATCGCATCTGCAAGCAACGACCATAGATTGGGCGCCAACGAAGCTCCACCTGCAATTATTTCTGTATTTATCGGAAGCCAATTGTTCAGAGTTTTGGAAGAGCTTGAAAAAGTAACGGAAGGAAAACTTTCACCGGACGAAAAGACAGACCTAAAACTAAATGTTGTTGGAAAAATTCCTGAAATTTTGTTGGATAACACTGACAGAAACAGAACTTCTCCGTTTGCATTTACAGGAAATAAATTTGAGATCAGAGCGGTTGGATCTTCTGCAAACTGTGCAGAATCTATGACTGTAATGAACACAATTGCTGCAAAACAATTAGGCGACTTCAAAAAAGAAGTTGATGCTTTAATTGAAACAGGTCTTAAGAAAGACGAAGCAATCTTTAACGTATTGAGAGAATACATCAAGCAATGTAAAAACATCATGTTTGAAGGTGACGGATATTCTGATGACTGGGCTGTAGAAGCTGAAAAAAGAGGTTTAAATAACCTGAAAACAACTCCTGAAGCTCTTAAGCAGGAAATGGATGAGAAATTTGTCAATCTTTATGAAGAGATGGGAATTTTCACTCACAGAGAAGTTGAAGCAAGAAACGAAATCAAATTAGAGAAATATTCAACAGTAATTGATATTGAAGCAAGAGTATTGAGTGATATTGCAAGAAACCACATTATTCCTTCTGCTCTAAACTACCAAAACAGACTGATTGAAAACGTAAGAGGTCTTAAAGAAATTTTTGATGATAAAGAATTCAAAACTCTTGCAAAAGAGCAGATGAGTTTAATTACTCAGATTTCCGGAAACATTTCTAAAATTAAATTGGGTGTTGAAGATCTTATGAAAGCACGAGAAGCTGCAAAAGCAACGTCTGACAGCCAAAAGCAGGCAGAAGTATACTGCACAAGCGTAATTCCATTATTTGATCCAATCAGAGAGGCATCTGATGATCTTGAAATGATGGTTGATGATGAGCTTTGGCCAATGACGAAATATAGAGAAATGTTATTTACAAGATAACATCTGTAAAGTTCCATATTAGTGAATGGTTCCCTGTTTTTCAGGGAACTTTTTTTATGCATTTTTAACAGCTAATTTTTACAAGCTCAATTTTGAACAGCTTCGATTAATAAAGGAATGAGAATATATTATGTTAAAAAATCTTAATAAAAAAAACCGCACATTCACCAAAACAGGCGCATAGCAGCAGGTTTTTCTTTAACATACTTAAGCAAGATGTTAAAATCTGTTAAAACAAGAACATGACAATAATCATATCGAGGCTGTCTTGGCTGGAATATCTACTTTTGTAAGGCTTTAGAGAAATAAATATTTCTTTTTTAACCGGAAATTAAAAAATATGAAGAAAAGAGTTTTGTTTTATTTAGTTGCTTTTGTTTCAACAATATCACTACAATCATGCGTTACTAATTACGTAGTTTCAAAACCGGCAACTTACACTAAAGAATACAAAACAGATGCCAAACTAGCTGCAATAGATACTAAGATGGAGAATGATAAAAAGTTGCTAATCAACTCTTTTATCTCTGAAAAAGCAGTGGCCATCGCAAACGCAAAAAATTCTTTAAAAAATTCTGAAATCGCAAAAGCGATCAAACACAATAAGACCATTGATAATATCTTAACAGAAGCTCAGACTTACTTAGGAACTCCTTACAGATACGGAGGAACAACAAGAAACGGAATCGACTGTTCAGCATTTGTATTATCAGTTTTCGGAGCCGCAGCAGGACTTACTTTACCAAGAGTTGCAGCATCTCAGTCTCAGGAAGGAGAAACTATTGAAAAAGAAAATCTTCAGAAAGGTGACTTGATTTTCTTTTCGCACGGCAGAAGAATTTCCCACGTAGGAATTGTAGAAGATGTAACTGAGGAAGGAGAAGTAAAATTCATTCACGCAGCCACTTCAAAAGGAGTAATGATCTCGTCTCTGAATGATTCTTATTGGGGACCAAAGTACAGGTTTGCAAAAAGAGTGATCAATGAGAACGGAGAAAGCTACAACAACTTAGCCTCTACTAATTTTTAGTTTAAATAATTGATTTATATAAATGAAGCCATCAAAATTTGATGGCTTTTATTTTTGGTTTAATTCAAATTCAATTATAAAAATTACACATCGTCTTTGTCATTCAACAAATATTATAAAAAGTAAGTTCCTGCGGAATGACAAACTTTACATTTAAACTTTTAAAAAATAATTTTCCAAAACTTTATTAAAATCAGCTATTCTTATCAATTTCTATATCAAAGCGACGTAAGAGCCCATGAATTTCTGAAAGTGAAAATTTGGTCTTCTTTAGCCTGTTAGATTCAGGATTGATAATATAATTGAATGATGTTCTTAGATCTGCCTTTTCTAGGTTTGTTCTTTCGAATATAGCTCCGCTGAAATCGCAGTGTGAAAATACAGAATTGGTCAAATCACATTCATCAAAATCGACTTCAATCAGTTTACAGTTTTTAAATAATGTTCTTTTGATGGTCGTTTTATAAAAAACAGAATTATTCAAAGCGCATCCTTCAAATCTGAAAGACATTCCAAACTCGTTGCAATCGTCGAAATGCATCCCGAACATTTTGCAGTCTTTAAAAATAACATCGCGAAAAGCAGTTCCTATTAGTTTGGTCATACTTAAATTACAGTCGCTGAATTCGCAATCGGTAAATTTAAACTGAGAAAGATCAGTATATTCAAAATTACAGTTTTGAAATGTGCAGTTTTCGTATTCGCCCATTTCTAAAGGTGATTCAGCAAAATTTAATTGATTGTAATTTTGATCTAAGACGTAAGCTTCATTCATCAACTTTTACGATTTTATTTAAGGAAAGATATTAGAAATTTTATCTTGCTGATTTAGCAGATTGCTCAGACTCATTTTTGGGAAATTTGAAGCATGATTATAAACTTCCTCTACACTAAACTGTTTTTGTCTGCGTAATTGAGTTTAAAGAAAATAAAAGTCATCATAGAAAAGGCAAGCAATGAGCTTCCTCCGTAACTGAAGTATGGCAAAGGAATTCCAACCGTGGGAAACAAGCCCATAACCATTCCTAAATTGATGGAAAAGTGCATCAACAAGATCGAAGCAAAAGAATATCCGAAAACCCTGTTAAACGTTGATTTCTGCTGTTCGGCAAGATAATAGATTCTTCCAATGAAAATCATGTAACACAATACCAAAACAGCACTTCCAACAAAGCCCCATTCTTCACCTACTGTACAAAAAATATAATCAGTTTCCTGTTCAGGTACAAATTTTCCTTGAGTAACGGAACCTTGACGATAACCTTTCCCCCACATTCCACCGGAACCGATGGCTGTTTTTGAATATAATAAATTATAACCCGAAGTATCCCTGAAAGCTTTCTCGCCTTTGTATAAGACCTCTATTCTTTCTCTCTGGTGTTTTGGCATTTTTTCTAAAACGTAAGGAGTTGCAAATGCCAATCCGCACAAAAGTATAATAGAGCCCGCAATACTAGAAATCGTAATAATATCCCAGCTCATTTTATAGTAATTCAAAAATATAAGAGCTCCAGCGATCAAAACGATTGCAATGACTACATAAATAGGATTAACAGCCAACGAAACTAAAAATACGGAAGCAAATAGAAATCCAATACCAAATAGCAATCCGCTTAAACCTTCGCGATATAGCGCAATAAAAAACGCAGTAAAAACCAATAAAGACCCAACATCGGGAATTGCCAAAACTACCACAGCAGGAATTCCTACAATCGCAAGAGTTGTTAAAAGTGATTTTCTGTTTTTTAAATTATATTCTGGACCGGAAACGTAATTGGCAAGCATTAATGCCACACCAATTTTTGCAAATTCTACAGGCTGCATGGTAAAACTCCCGAATTTGTACCAGTTTTTTTGACCTAAAATTTCTTTTCCAAAAGGAAAAAGTCCGATTAATAAAAGAACACCACCAATATAAATGATAGCAGACATATTTTCGAAAAACTTACTTCGGCTGAAAAATATAATCAATCCAACAAATAAAGAAATACCGAAAAATATCAATTGTTTCTTACCTAATCCTTCATCAACACTGTAAATGTTGGCAATCGCAAAAATGCAGAGCAAAAAATACAGTCCAAGACCCAATTTGTCTATTCCTTCTGTCCACTTCATTGTTTCACAGGTTTTTTAGGTTCAACTTTCTTCTTAGCTTCTAATTTTTCTTTTGCCTTTTTAATAAGATTTAAGCTGTCTTGTATTCTTTTAAGTTTGATAGAATCTGGTTTTGGCTCTTTATAAAGTCCTTTTCTTTTGAGATCGGCAATCCATTGTCTCTTATATTCGGGCATAAAGCTCGAGGTGATCATCTTTTTGTAAAGATGTTCTCTTTTAAGGTCTCCGGTAATATATTTCTCAGCAATCACCGTACAAGCCGGACCTGCCCAAGTCGCACCAAATCCTGCATGTTCCATTACAGCAACGACAACGATTTTGGGTTTATCGGCAGGAGCAATTAAAACAAAAATAGAGTTATCTTTTCCCTGCGGAACCTGTGCTGTTCCTGTTTTTGCCAATTGAGTGAAATCTTTAGACATCAGACCTCTTGCTGTTCCTCTCAAAACTACAGCTTCCATTCCTTTTAGAACTGGTCCAAAATGTTTTGCATCAACCAAAGTTTGATGTTTAACCTTAAATCTCGGATCAGGATTTGGTCTTCCGTCAATTGACTTTACGATATGAGGAGTATAATACCATCCTCTATTGGCAATTGCGCTTACATAATTTGCCAACTGTATCGGCGTTACTAAAACGTCACCCTGTCCCATTCCGTTATAGATAGCCCCGGTTGACATTTCGTCCCAGTTTTTATAATTGTCTTTCTTAGAACCGTTTGCTTTAATGATTGCTTTAAATCTTTTTTCGTAAAAATCACCGGAAGGAATTCTCCCTTTTGCACCAACAGCAAAATCATTATTTAAGAATTCTCCAACTCCAAAACTGCTCATGATCTTTTTCCATTCATCAACGCCTTTTGATGGATTTCCGGGATATTTTTTAATGATCGCAATAAATGCATAAGTGAAAAAACAGTTACTTGAAACCTGAATAGACGGAATCAATGGATCTGCTCCACCATGACCCTTAATTCTTTTTCCTTTGTAATAAAAACCACCGCCACATGGGAAAATGGTGTTTTCGTCCATCACACCCATTTGCATTGCCGCCAAAGCTGTTAACAACTTGAATGTAGAACCCGGTGGATAACCCGCCTGTAAAGATCGGTCAAACGTAGGTTTGTTTTCGTAAATCGTATCTTTTGAAAGTGCGTATAAATTTTTAGATTTATTGGGTCCTGTGAAAAGATTGGGATCAATATCCGGTCCGGTAGCTGCTACCAAAACCTCCCCGTTATTAGGATCGATGGCAACAATAGCTCCATGTTTGTTGACAAGCATTTCCTCAGCAATTCGTTGAAGGTCGTAATCAATGGTTAAAGTAATATCTTTTCCTGTGATAACATCACGGTCTAATGTTCCATTTTTGTATGGGCCAACATTCCGAAGCTTAATATCTTTCTGAATATATTTAATTCCTTTAACACCACGAAGCTCTTTTTCGTACGATTTTTCAATTCCCGCTTTTCCGATGAGGTCACCCGGAAGATAATAGGTAGAATCTTTTTTAATTTCCCTGTCGTTGACTTCACTTGTGTAACCCAAAAGATTCCCAGAAGTGGAAACTTCGTACTGTCTTTGAGGACGCTGAACAATACTGAATGCAGGATATTTAAATATAATTTCCTGAACTCTTGCAATTTCTTCCCTGCTCAGATCCTTGATGAAAGTCATCGGAGTCAGCTTAGAATAATATTTTTCTTTTTTTATAAGATTGATTCTTTTGATAAAATCTCTCTTTTCGATTTTCATTAAATTACAGAAACCCAACGTATCAAAATCAGGTTTCATCAATGCCTGTGTGAAAGAAATTTCATAAGCAGGCTGGTTTCCTACCATGATTTTGCCATTACGGTCAAAAATAACTCCACGTTGAGGAATTACATATTCCGTTTTAATAGAAGTATTGGCTGCATTTAATGCATATCGGTCTGTAAACAACTGTAAATAAGAAAGTCTTGCCACGAAAATGATAGCAAGAATAATAAGTACAGATAAAATTTTTATATGGCGTGTGTTCAAACTTTCTGTTTGATTTTAAATATTAATGCGTAAACAATGATAAATATAAAAGAAATTACACTAGTTACCAACACATTAAGCAAGATTTCAAAAATTCTGCTGAATTTGAAAAACTCGATATACTGTACCAAAAGCTGATGTAAAAATATGCTTGAGAATAGGAACAGCAAAAACTGAGTCCACTGCAGTGACTGAAATGAAAAGAAATCTGTAGAAGTATCTGTAGAAGTTCTGAATATTAAAGTTCTAAAATAGGCAATTACAGTTGTTGCCAAAGCATTGATTCCCCACGAATAAAGGAAAGCATCGATAGACAAACCTATTAAAAAACTTAAAGCCAGAAATTGAAATTTATTTCTAAAAAAAGGATAAAACATCACAAAAACCGGGTACAAGACTGGGGTATATTTTCCGAACAGTGTAATTCTGTTCAAAACAAAAATCTGTAATGCAACCAGAAAAATCATGATCAAAAGATCTGTAAATAACGTCCTGCTAATCATTTTCTTTTTTTATTACAGCTTGCATCGTATCGCTTATTTTCTGAACCTCAGCTTTCTTCAGGTTTTTAACAACAAAAACTTTATTTAAAGCACCCATTTTTTCACTTAGTTCTACAGAAATATCCCAGAAACCCGTTTGACTATCAACCGAATATCCTGCAACCGTTCCAATCATAACACCTTTTGGGAAAATAGCTGATTTTCCGTCGGTTATAATGGTATCGCCAATTTTCAAAGAAACATATTTAGGAACATCTGCCAAGTGCATCACCCGTGAGTTGTCACCTCTCCAGGTTAAAGTACCAAAATAGCCTGATTTTTTCAGAGCAGCATTGATTCTGATTTTATTGACACTCAGAACAGATTGTACCAATGCATAACTGTCTGTAGAATTGATCACGATTCCGGCAATTCCTTTCGGAGCCATAACGCCCATCTGAGGAAAAACTCCGTCTCGTTTTCCACGGTTGATTGTGAAGTAATTATTTCTTCGGTTGATGCTGTTGAAAACAATTTCACCGTCTACGAACGTATAGATTTGTCCGCCTCCCAAAGTATCGTGCACTTTTCTGAATATAGGGTTTTTAGCTCCTTGCTTACCGTATAGCTCGAGCATTAAAGCTTTGTTTTGGGCAACAAGGTCTTCATTAACTTGTTTAAGTTTAAAATAAGTAACCCCTTCATCAATATGTCCGGAAACCCAAGAATTAAATGCAGCAGTTTGCCCCGCAAGCCAAGATTGTTGCATTGCGTTTTTAGAGAATATCAGAACAAGAGCAATAATTTGCAGGAAAATAAAGAATACAAAAAGCGCATTCTTAGAAAATAATCTCAGCAAAAATCCCATTCAGATAAAGTCGTAAAAAGTTAAAAATTATTTAATTAAGAAATTGAATTTATCCATATTCTTAAGTGCGATACCCGTTCCTCTTACAACAGCTCTCAAAGGATCTTCTGCCACAAATACAGGAAGACCTGTTTTCTTATGCAGTCTGTCTGCAAGACCTCTTAACAAAGCACCACCACCAGCAAGATAAATGCCGGTTTTGTAAATATCGGCAGCCAATTCCGGAGGTGTAAGAGAAAGAGTTTCCATTACAGAATCTTCAATTCTGATGATCGATTTATCAAGAGCACGAGCAATTTCTTTGTAGCCAACCATAATTTCTTTTGGCTTACCCGTAATAAGATCTCTACCTTGTACCGGAATATCATCAATATCAACATCAAGATCTTCAACTGCAGAACCAACTTCAATTTTCACTCTTTCAGCAGTTCTTTCACCAATGTAAAGATTATGGTGTGTTCTTAAGAAATATGCGATATCGTTTGTAAATACATCACCTGCAATTTTCACAGACTTGTCACAAACAATACCCCCTAAAGCAACAACAGCAATTTCCGTAGTACCACCACCTATGTCGATGATCATGTTACCTTCAGGTTTTTGCACATCAATACCTACTCCTATTGCAGCAGCCATTGGCTCATAAATCAATCGTACTTCTTTTGCATTTACTTTCTGAGCAGAATCTCTTACCGCTCTTTTTTCAACTTCAGTGATTCCGGAAGGAATACAGATTACAATTCTTAAAGCAGGCTGAATAAATCTGCCTTTGATCCCGGGAATTTTCTTGATAAATTCTTTGATCATGTGCTCTGAAGCATGGAAGTCTGCGATAACTCCGTCTTTCAGCGGGCGGATGGTTTTTATGTCTTCATGGGTTTTACCCTGCATATGTTTTGCCTGTTCTCCCACAGCAATCGGCCTACCCGTAGAACGCTCAATTGCAACAATTGAAGGCTGGTCTATAACAATTTTATTATTATGGATAATAAGCGTGTTGGCGGTTCCAAGGTCTATCGCAATCTCTTGCGTAAACATATCGAATAAACTCATAATTTCTCCTTGATTTAAGTTTACAAAGATATAAATTTAAGACTACTAATGAATACCATAGTAAATATAATTTGGTTAAAATTTTATTAAATTTTAAAAATACGTTTAACTTTTTGATTGTGAAATATTCACAATTTCCAGGCATTAATTCATAGCTTTTTACGATAATTATCATATACATTATCTGAGGATGCTTAATTAAAAATATCGTATTTTTGCGATTGCTTATGATACAGTATTCCAACATACATCAGACGTCAAATTTCGCTGTACTTTCTGTAAGCTTTGAGAAGGCTGATGTAGAAACGAGGGGGAAATTTGCATTCTTTGATGAAAATATCAAAAATTTTGTCACCCGAATTCACAATGAAGATTTGGGAGATGCTTTTGTAGTTTCTACCTGTAACAGAACTGAAATTTATACTACTTCCAGCAATTACCTTTTGGTGGCAGAAGAGTACTGCAAAACAATCGGTGTAAACCTGTCAGATTTTTTGCCGTTTGCCAATATTCTAACAAAAGAAGAAGCGCTTCAACATTTATTCCGGGTAGCTGCAGGTCTGGAAAGTCAGATCATCGGTGATTTTGAAATTATCGGGCAGATTAAAAAAGCATACGCAAGATTCAAAAAAGAGAGACAAAACTCCAATCCTTATCTGGAACGCTCTATAAATTCTGCAATTCAGATTTCGAAAAGAATAAAAAACGAAACCGGAATTTCCAACGGAGCGGCTTCAGTTTCTTATGCGGCAGTTCATTATATTCTCAACAATCAGAAAAGACTTACCGAGAAAAACATTTTACTTTTGGGAGTCGGGGAAATCGGACAGAACACTGTTGAAAATTTAGTAAAACACATTTATCAGCCTCAAATAAAAATTGCCAACCGAACTCAGGAAACCGCAGAGAAAATTTCTGAGAAATATAAAATTCCACACATCGAGTATTCCGATTTTGAAAAAGAACTGGAAAAAACTGACATTCTTATTGTAGCGACCGGAGCAAAAAAACCGATTGTAGACCAATCACATTTTCAGAACGGAAGAGAAACTCTGGTGATTGATCTTTCGATTCCGCATAATGTTGACAAAAATGTTTCTGAACTCGGTCACGTACATCTGATCGATGTTGATGAACTTTCTAAACAAATCCAGGAAACCATTCAGCAGAGAGAAAAAGAAATCCCGAAAGCTGAAAAAATCATCAAGGAAATGACCAAAGACTTCCTTGAGTGGGAAAAAAAGAGAAAACTGGCACCGAATATTCATCACTTCAAAGCAGTTCTAAAGAATATGGAACGCAATGAAATGCACAATTTTTATAGAAAAAATAAATACATAAACATCACAGACATGGAGCTTTCTGAGAAAATGATTCAGAAAATCACCAACCGTTTTGCAAAATATATCATCGATAATCCTCTAAAAGCCGAAGAAATTAGTAAATTAATGCACGAAATATTAGTTGAACAACCCAATAACGAATTCAATGAAAAGCATTAGAATAGGAACAAGAAACTCGGCACTCGCACTTTGGCAAGCCAGAGAAGTAGCAAGGCATTTACAAAACAATAATTATCTCACAGAGATTACACCAATTGTTTCTTCGGGAGACAAAAATCTCAATCAACCACTTTATTCTTTAGGAATTACGGGTGTTTTTACGCGAGATCTGGATATCGCTTTATTAAATGACGAAATTGATATTGCCGTACACTCTTTGAAAGACGTACCAACTCAACTTCCTCAGAACATCGAACTGATCGCTCATCTTGAAAGAGATTTCCCGCAAGACGTTCTGATCAGAAGAGAATCTGCGAAGGATAAAGAATTTCATGAACTAAAATTGGCAACCAGCAGTTTGAGAAGACGAGCTTTTTGGTTAAAACATTATCCGAATACAGAATTTTTTGACATCCGTGGAAATATTCAGACGAGATTAAAAAAACTGGAAGAACAAGACTTCGATGCAACCATTTTATCTTTGGCCGGAATTAAAAGGATGAATATGGACATCAATTACGAGATGCTTCCCGTCATGATTCCTGCTGCTTCGCAAGGTGTAATCGCCATTGCCGGACATTCTGAAAAACCGGAAATCAACGAAATTTTAAAATCAATCAACCATAAGCAAACCCAAATCTGCGTAGAAATGGAAAGAAATTTCCTGAGCACATTGGAAGGAGGTTGTACGGCTCCGATTGGCGCATTTGCGGAAAAAATCGAAAACCAGATCCGTTTCAAAGGAGCGCTTTGTTCGCTTGACGGGAAAAACTATATCGGTATCGACGAAAGTTTTGAATATAATGAAGAAGAAAATTTCGGAGAGAAATTTGCAAACATTGTATTAGAAAATGGTGGAAGAGAATTGATGGCTGAAATTAAAAGTCAGCTGTAAATTTTAAATATTTTTACCATTAAGATTATAAGTTTTAAAGATAATTTAAGTGAATTTCTAAAGAAATTTATTTAGCACACCGCTGAATTCAGATTTATCTGAATCTTAACATTTCTTTATGTATAAAGATTCTTAATGTTTAAATTAAATTTTTGAACTTTACAAAACTGTTTTCAATTCAAAATCTTCAAACCGATGAGAAAGTACTTTTCTATAATCTTATTCCTGTTTTTTGTTTTTACGGCAAATGCACAAAATCAGGTTGCTCAAAAGCTTTCTGATGCTGCATTGAGTTTAACCAAAGATAAGGTGACTTATGATCCCGCTTATTACTCAATCAAATATCCAAATGGTGATGTTGCTGCGGATAAAGGAGTTTGTACGGATGTTATCATCAGAGCTTACAGAAAACTCGGAATTGATCTACAGAAAGAAGTGCATGAAGATATGAAGAAGAATTTTTCTAAATATCCTAAAAAGTTTGGTCTGAAAAAACCAGACACGAATATTGATCACAGAAGAGTTCCAAACCTGATGGTTTTCTTTGCCAAATTTGGAAAGTCAAAATCTATTGAAAACAACCCTTCACTTTATGTTCCCGGAGATATTGTGACTTGGCTACTTCCCGGAAATTTGACACACATCGGAATTGTAGTGAATAAAAAATCGGCGGATGGAAAACGATATTTAATCGTTCATAATATTGGAGGCGGACAAGTTATTGAAGATTGCTTGTTTAAATTTACGATTACCGGACACTATCAATATCCGAAATAATTACTCATGAAGAATCTTATCTGCATTTTATTTTTATTGATTTTAAATTTTTCTCCTGCGCAGAAAATTGATTTTAAGGTAATTAATAAACCGATCAATTATTCCGAAGAAAGAATTCGTCTCAGTTTAGAATATCTGAAAGACCATCACGGCTTGACTCAAAAAACACCTACAATTGTTCCGAAAATGATTGTTCTGCATTATACAGCAGGAGGAACTGTGGAAAGCAATTTTAAATACTTCAATAAAACTTATTTAGAAAGTGCAAGAAATACTTTAAAAAAACAAAGCACACTGAATGTTTCTTCACAATACATCGTTGACCGGGACGGAACAATTTATCAATTGATGGAACCGACTCTATTTGCAAGACACACAATCGGACTCAATTATTGTGCCATCGGAATTGAAAATATAGGAAGCAAAAACCAACCGCTCACAGAAAAGCAAGTTGCCGCAAACGCACAGTTAGTGAGATATTTAACTCAAAAATATAAAATAGAATATCTCATCGGTCATTCAGAGTACGGAGTTTTCAGAAATTCTAAACTCTGGAAAGAATCTGACCCAAAATATTTCACCGGAAAAGAAGATCCCGGAAAAGACTTCATGAGCAAAGTAAGACTTCAGGTCGGTGATTTAAAATTAAAAGAAAAACCAAGTAATTAATCTCTTTTTAAAACTTTGTGGACTTCGCTAAGTGAAACGCCTTTGCGAACTTAAAAACAGTTAATTGTTAAAAAAAATCTCTGCGTCCTTTGCGTTAAAATTCTCAACATTATAAAATGAAAATTTTATTCACCAAAAACATCGATTCAGAAATACTTTCCAAAGAATTGGGAAATGATATTTCGGCTGAATGTGTTGAGGTCATTAAAATAGAAAATTTACACATAGAACCATTTGATTTAAAAAATTACTCGCTGATTTTCACAAGTTCAAATGGCGTAAAATCTTTTTTTGAAAATCAGTTTAAACCAAACGAAGATTTTGCTGCAAAAAATTACAATAAAATCTACTGCGTCGGCGAAAAAACTAAAAGAGAACTTCGGAAAAACGGTTTCGGGACTTTTAAAGTTTTAAAAAATGCTGATACGCTTTCAAAATTTATCATTGATCACTGTCAGCACGAAAAATTCATTCATTTTTGCGGAAATCTGGCGATTGATGTTTTAGACCAAAAACTTCCGCTTCAAAATATCAGCTATAAAAAAATCTCTATTTATAAAACAGATGAGCTGAATCCTGCGATACCTGAAAAATATCATGCAATAGTTTTTTTTAGCCCAAGTGGAGTTCGTAGTTTTGCGAAAAATAATTCTTTAGAAAACACGGTTCTCTTTTCAATCGGAGAAACCACTTCTAAAGAGCTGAGAAAATTCAGTTCAAACCCGATATTTACGTCTGAAGACAACACTTTAGCATCTGTATTCGATTTGATCAGAAGAAAAATATAAAATTATTATGATTAAAAACGACCTATATTTAAAAGCACTTCGTGGCGAAACCGTAGAAAGACCGCCGGTTTGGATGATGAGACAGGCAGGAAGATACTTGCCGGAATTCATTGCGTTGCGTGACAAATACGACTTTTTCACAAGATGTCAGACTCCGGAACTGGCTTCTGAAATTACCGTTCAGCCCATCAGAAGATATCCTTTGGATGCTGCGATTTTGTTTTCTGATATTTTGGTGGTTCCTCAGGCGATGGGAATTGACTTTAAAATGAAAGAAAACATCGGTCCATGGCTAGATAATCCGATCAGAACAATGGAAGACGTGCAGAATGTGATCGTTCCTGATGTGAATGATACTTTAGGCTACGTTTTTGATGCCATCGAACTTACTTTAATTAAATTGGACAACGAAATTCCGTTAATCGGTTTTGCAGGTTCACCTTGGACGCTTCTTTGCTACTGTGTAGAAGGAAAAGGCAGCAAAGCGTTTGATATTGCTAAATCTTTCTGTTTCCAACAGCCGGAAGCCGCACATTTGTTGCTTCAGAAAATTACAGATACAACGATTGCTTATCTGAAAAGAAAAGTTGAGAAAGGTGTTTCTGCAGTTCAGGTTTTTGATTCTTGGGGCGGAATGCTTTCTCCACAAGATTATCAGGAATTTTCTTGGCAATATATCAGCCAAATTGTCGAAGCTTTAAGTCCGTTGACGCACGTTGTGGTTTTCGGAAAAGGATGTTGGTTTGCGTTGGAAGATATGACGATGTCGCCGGTTTCTGCATTAGGCGTTGACTGGACAATCAAGCCGGAATTGGCAAGAACGTTGACGAATCATACAATGACTTTGCAAGGAAATTTTGATCCTGCGAGATTACATTCGACTCCGGAAACTATAAAAAAGATGGTCAATGAAATGATCAACCGTTTTGGAAAAGACAGATATATTGCGAATCTAGGTCACGGAATTTTACCGAATATTCCTTTGGAAAATGCGGAAGCATTTATCAGAGCGGTGGTAGATTGGAAGCCGAATAATTAAATTTATTGTAATAAACTATAATAGATTTCACGGCATCTCTGTCATTCCGTAGAATCTAGATTTAGAATTAAATATTATGTGAAATTTGTTGCCGAGATTCCTCCGGAATGACAAACTTTATGTGAAATTTCTTTAATTTTATAAGTTTAATAAATAAAAAATCCCTTTCAGTTTTGCTAAAAGGGATTTTTTTATGTTTAAAAATAATTCTATAAATTAAGCTAACATTCTCTGCGCCTTTTTCACACCTTCAACCAACAAATCAATCTCCTGAAAAGTGTTGTAAACTGCAAAACTGGCTCTTACCGTTCCTGCAATATCAAAGAAATCCATAATCGGTTGTGTACAGTGATGTCCGGTTCTTACGGCAACCCCCATTTTATCAAGGATCATTCCGACATCAGAAGAAATTCCGACACCTTCAAGATTGAAAGAAACAACTCCCGTCCTGTTGGCTTTCTCGCCATATACTTTTAAACTATCTATTTCCAAAAGATGTCTCTGAGCATATTCCAATAAAGCATTTTCGTGCTGTTGAATATTTTCGTGACCCACTTTATTAATAAAATCAACTGCGGCTCCAAGAGCAATATTTCCACCTACATTTGGTGTTCCTGCCTCGTATTTAAATGGCAAACCTGCGTAAGTAGTTCTGTCAAATGAACAAACCGCAATCATTTCTCCGCCTCCATGAAATGGTGGCAAATCTTCCAAAATTGCCTGTTTCCCGTACAAAATACCGGTTCCCATGGGAGCATACATTTTGTGCCCTGAGAAAACAAAGAAATCACAGTCTAAAGCCTGAACATCAATCTTAAAATGTGGCGCAGATTGAGCACCATCAATAATAATATAAGCATCTGAATTTGCTCTCGTTTTTGCAATAATTTCTTCGATCGGGTTGACAATTCCCAAAGCATTAGAAACCTGATTCACAGAAACGACCTTTGTTTTTTCGCTTAAAAACTGATCCAGATAATCAAGCTGAAGAATTCCGTTGTGATCGATTGGGATAACACGAAGTTTAGCTCCTGTTCTTTCACAAAGCAATTGCCACGGAACGATATTCGAGTGATGCTCAAGGTAAGAAATGATAATTTCATCGTCTTTTTTAAGCTTTTGAGTTAAAATATAAGAGATTAGGTTGATTCCTTCTGTAGTTCCTTTTGTGAAAATAACTTCAAAATCATTTTCAGCATTGATGAATTTTTGGATTTTTCTCCTTGAAAGCTCCATTTCTTCGGTTGCCAGCTGACTCAAAGTATGAATTCCTCTGTGAACATTGGCATTAATTTCTGTGTAATATTGATTCCAGACTTCTAAAACAGAATTTGGCTTTTGAGATGTTGCTGCATTATCCAGGTAAACCAATGGCTTCCCGTTCACTTCCTGATTTAATATAGAAAACTGACTTCTTATTTCCTGAATGTCAAACATTTATTATATTTTTATTATTAAAGTTCTTAATTTAGAACACCTCAAATTTACGACTTTTTAATTTGGTTAATGATTGATTGTTGTCAGGAATTGGTTTGATATTTAGTGAGATTACACTTTCCAAATATTTGACTGTTTGAATTAAAATTCACGAATAAAAAAACCTGCCAAAATAAATTGACAGGTTTTTTTGTATTGTGATTAAGAAATTTCTTATTCAGCTGCTGCTTCTTCAGTTGCAGGAGTTGCTCCTTCACCTTCAGTTACAACTTCTTCTTCATCGTCATCATCCATTGCTGCTGCACCACCTTTCATCGCATTTCTAGACATCTTAACAGCTACAACAACTGCATTGTCCGGATGTACGAAAGAGAATCCTTCAGTTTTGATACCACCTACATAAAGCTTGTTACCAATCTTCAATGGAGTAACATCAACAACGATCTCATCCGGCAAGTTTGCAGGGATAGCTTTCACTTTCAATTTTCTGAAAGACTGACGTAAAACACCACCAGCTACAACACCTTTTGAACGACCTGTAACTCTTACCGGAACTTCCATAATAACCGGCTTATCTTCTGATAACTGGTAGAAGTCTGCGTGAAGAATTTTGTCTGTAATCGGGTGGAACTGAATATCCTGAAGAACCGCAGGAATTACCTGTCCGTCAACTTCAATAGATACCGTGTGTGCTTCAGGAGTATACACCAACCCTTTGAACGCTTTCTCTAAAGCAGAGAAGTTCAATGGCTCGCCACCTCCGTAAACAACACAAGGAACTAATTCAGCATCACGTAAAGCTTTTGTAGACTTTTTGCCCACGCTTTCTCTTTTTGTACCTTGAATTGTAATAGATTTCATTTATAAAAATTTAAAAAATTGTTTTGATTTTAATTTGCAATCAGCTCATTATCAATTAAATAATAAACTTACTGCTAATTGATTGATGCTCGTGCACCATCTTCATAACATCAGCAAATAATGGGGCGCAAGATAGCACTTTTATTTTAGATGACAAATTAGTTTTCACAGGAATTGAGTCAGTTACAATAACTTCCAGCAATTGTGAGTTCTCAATATTCTCATAAGCCTTTCCTGAAAGCACTCCGTGAGTTGCCATTGCTCTTACAGACAACGCTCCTTTTTCCATCAGGATATCAGCAGCTTTGCAAAGTGTACCTGCTGTATCGATCATATCATCAATCAGGATCACGTTTTTACCTTCTACATCACCGATAAGGAACATTTCTTCTACAACGTTTGCCTTTTTCCTTTCTTTATAAGCAATCACAACGTCAGCGCCAATGTGACCTGCGTAGTTTTTCGCTCTTTTTGCACCTCCCATATCAGGAGAAGCAATGGTAAGATTATCCAGATTCATATTTCTGATATAATCTACAAATATTGTAGATGCATACAGATGATCTACAGGAATTTCAAAGAATCCCTGAATCTGATCTGCGTGCAGATCCATCGTCATGATTCTTGTTGCTCCGGCAGCAGTTAAAAGATTTGCCACCAATTTAGCTCCGATAGGTGCTCTTGGCTTGTCTTTTCTGTCTTGTCTTGCAAGCCCGAAATACGGAAGCACTACAGTAATACTTTTCGCAGAAGCTCTTTTTGCTGCGTCAATCATTAGAAGAAGCTCTAAAAGATTGTCTGCCGGCGGAAATGTAGATCCTATCAGGAAAACTCTTCCTCCTCTTACAGACTCGTCCAAAACAGGCTCAAATTCCCCATCGCTAAACTCCTGAAAGTTGATTTTCCCTAATGCTTTCCCATAATATTGGGCAATTTTTTCTGCCAAGTCCTTACTAGTCCTTGTACAAAACAGATAACTTTGTTGATCGGCCATTTTTACTTTTTAAAAGATTTTGCAAATTTAAAAAAAAACCACAAGAATAAGTCTTGTGGTTTCCTTTTTTTATTTTTCCTATTAATTAAGGGAATGTAACTCCTGAATATTTATTAGGATCTACCTGTGGTAATGTTGATTTATACTTCATATTGATTGCCTTAATAAATTCGTTGGCAACAATTGCATAACCTCTACCTGTAAGGTGAACCCCGTCTAATGAGAATGTTCCGCCCGTTACAAATTTAGCTGTATATTTTACTCCGTCAAATGAGATTCCTGACTGACCGTTTAGCTCAACCATTTTTTTATTTGTATCAACAAAAGCCAGTCCGTAAGTATCTGCTAATGTTTTAATGGATGCATTATAAGCATCAACTGCTGTTTTTACAGCTGCTGCCTCTGCCTTGGTAAGTACATGCTGATTTTGTAAAGGATATGAAACTCCGTAAACATTAATTGAAGCCGGAGCTCCAGAAGCTGTAGTTCCGATAACCCCTCTTGTAGTAAGAATGATATAATCTTCGGATGTTGTCTGTCTTGCCTGACCATAGATCTGTCCGAAAGCAGTTGCTGTAGCAAGTCCTAAAGACGGCGTTAATGCAGCAGTTAATTGTGCACTAAGATCAGGAAGAGAAGTATCTTTAATCAAAACAGGGTTTGAAGTAGTAGCCGAAAGCAAATTAATTCTAGTTCCTGCTCCAAAAGCTGTTAAAGCTTGTTTAAGAGGTCCATATAAACTTGCGTTTAAAGTTGTAATATTCGAGCCTAAAGCAGCAGGCGTAAGCGGATTATAAGGTACTGTAGTAAAATAAGGGATAGAAGTAACATAAGGAATATTGGCAATAACTCCTTTTGTAGTTCCTCCTGCTTTTAATTTATCAAGTCCTGCTTTTATTGCTGCAGCAACAACATTCGGATCAGAAATATCGTTAGAACCATAAGTAGCAGGATTTGTGTTTCCCGTTTGGTTCACACCTACTCCACCGCTTGTAGCATAGCTTAAAACATCATTATTTCCAATCCAATAAGAAAAGAATGTAGGTTTTTTTAATACCGCATCATCAACAACACTTGAAGTTGTACTTGTAGAAAATCTTACATAATAAGGATTTGCGGTTCCTGTTAAAACTCCTGCTATATTGCCATAACCCGGTGCTATCAAATGAAATGATTTTGCTCCGGGAACACCGAAGTTATTCAACGCTCCTGTTATTTTATTAGTAATATTAGTGGTTGGTGCTCCTGCAACATTGGTAATATTTGGTGAACCATTTACAAAAGACTGAATATAAAGTTTTGTAGCTTGAATAGGAGTTGTTCCAAGTAGTAATCCCCCTTTGTTATCTGCCATCATCGGCTGTACGAAGTTTCCTCCACCAGCTAATCTCATTTGTCCCGCAATAATATTCGGATAAGATTCATTTTGCCCATCAATATATAATGCATTGTCTCTATAGCCTGAAGTCAACGAGTTTCCTAAAGCCACATAGTTAGAAAAATCTGCTTCACCTTTGGTTACGGCAATGTCTTTTACGTCTGTATCAAAATCCGTTTCGCAGCTTGTTGTAAAAAACAATGCAGAAACAGCAAGTGTAGATATTATTATTTTTTTCATATTCTTTCAATTAAAAAGGGTTATAGGACAAACCTAGACCAACATAAAATGCTTTTGCTTTTGCCTGACCGTAGAAGCCAAGGTAACTGTTATTCACGTCTCTGCTCTGTGGCATTACATATCCACCGGCAACGTCAACTCCGAATTGCTTAAATTTAAATCCTAAACCTCCGGTAACTACAAAAGAATCAAAAGAAGGTGTCTCAGGAATGAAATTTTCATCCGTGTAAGGAGATTCGTCATAGTAAGCTCCCAAACGACCAAAAACCATCTCATTAAACATATACTGAGTTCCTAACCTGAATGTTTTAGAATTTCTAAAGTTTTTAGGAGCAACTAGAATTGTAGGATCTGCCTGATTTCCGATCGGTGCATTGGCAAAATCTAAAGTCAGCCTGCTGTATCTTTCCCAACCATGATAATTAAAATCTGCTGAAATCAACCATTTTGGAGTAACCTTGTACGTCATACCAATAGTATATTCTTCAACCAGTGGTAAAGTTGCGGTAAAACCATCTTGTCCGGCACTGTTTAATCCTAATAATCCGTTAACGGTATTTTGTGCAGGAACAGTAAATGTAGCAGTTCCTTTTTTAGCTTTCATATCAACAGGTGAACGGTAAGCAATACTCATATCAAACTTCGGATCTGGTCTGAAATAAAAACCAAAACCGTAGCCATGACCGCTTGCTTTCTCATCATTAATATTAACCATTCCACCAAACTGAGTAACTGCTTTATCCCAGTTTACCTGTCCTTTAGCGTAAATATAACTCGCCCCGAAAGATAGCCAGTCAGCCATTTTTACAGAAACCATCGGCTGGAAGTAAAAACTTTTCAATTCAAGTTTCTGAACCATTTCTTTACCTTCCCAATCGTAAGGATATTGAATTGTACTTCCGAAAGGCGTTGTAAAACTAAAACCAATAGATAATTTGTCGATTGGCTTGTACGCAATCGCAGCATAAATTGGTGTACCCATAGGGTTATCGGTCTCTGTACTCTGCAAAGTATTTAAATTTTGAAAAGTAACTTTATTACTCGCTCCAAAGCCTCCCGCAACAATACTTAGTTTAGAAGGAATGAATGACATACCTGCAGGGTTAAAGAATGCAACACTCGCATCTTCAGCATGAGCACTGGTATGTGCCATCGCCAATTGCTTTACCCCCTGCAAAGAAACTCTGAAGCCTCCTGCATAAGATAGAACCCCAGCCAACAAAGCAGTTGATACTAATATTTTTTTCATAGACATTTATTATATAATCCAAATATAAAATTATTTTGATTACGTCTGTTAATAAATCTTAATATTTTAAACATAACCACAAAAGAAAATTATGTTTAAAATAACACTTTGAATATTTCAATCATTAAAGAGCTATCCTTAAACACTTTAGAGAATAAATAATCTTTTTGATAAGTCTTCGTTTAAGATTAAACATTTAACAAAATAAAGATTTAGTATTTTTGGAATTGTGTAAAGATAAAAATCAATAAATTTGCAAGATTAAATAAATTATAATATATGAGTTGTGGATGCAAAACATCCGGCGATTCTGCACATTCTTGCGGAACGAAATCCGCGAATGGCTGTGAAAGTGTAAATACCTGTGGTAATAGTTATAAATTAAGTGTTTTCGATTGGTTATCTAACGTACAAAACCCTGCATCTAACCGATGTGATTTTGTGGAAGTTAGGTTTAAAAATGACAGAAAATCGTTTTATAAAAATGTAAACAATATTCCTTTACATATAGGTAGCGTAGTAACAGTAGAATCTAGCCCCGGACACGATGTAGGTGTGGTAAGTCTCTCAGGAGAATTGGTAAAAATTCAGATGAAAAAGAAAAGATTTTCACCTGAAGACCCACTTAAAATATACAGGCTGGCTAACCAAAAAGACATCGAAGTCTGGCAGGAATCAAGAAAAAAAGAAGAAACCGTAAAGGTTGACGCCCGAAAAATATCTCACAGATTAGGTCTTGAAATGAAGATCACTGATGTGGAATATCAAGGCGACGGATCAAAAGTCACTTTCTATTACACGGCAGATAACCGTGTCGATTTTAGAATGTTGATTAAAGAATTTGCAGGAACGTTCAGAACCAAAATCGATATGAAACAGATCGGTTTCAGACAGGAAGCCGCAAAAATCGGTGGAATAGGTTCATGTGGAAGAGAATTATGTTGTTCAACCTGGTTGACAGATTTCAGATCAGTAAACACTAATGTAGCAAGATATCAGCAATTAAGCATCAATCCTCAGAAATTGGCAGGACAATGCGGAAAGCTGAAATGTTGTTTAAATTATGAATTAGACAGTTATCTGGATGCTTTAAGCCATTTCCCATCCTCTTCAACGATGTTGGATACTGAAAAAGGAAGAGCTTTCTGTATTAAAATTGATGTTTTCAAAAAGAAAATGTGGTTTGCCTATGTTGACAGTTCAATGGCTTGGTATGATTTCGATATTGATTTAGTTAAAAAACTGATTGCTCAAAACAAAAAAGGCGAAAGAATACTTCCGCTTGAAGATCTGAAAGTACCGGATATTGCTTTGCCAAGCGTAGATCTTATCCAAGAAAACAGTGTAGACAGATTCGAGAAGAAAAACAGAGGAGGTTTCAACAAAAACAGAAATCAAAATCAGGGTCAAAACCCCAATCAAAACAGACCGAATAACAATCAGGGACCAAGAAAAGACCGTCCGGAAAGGACTGACAGAAATGACAGACCCAAAAAAACTGAAAGACCTGCAACTGAAAGACCGGTAAATTCTGAAAGACCCAGAAATACAAATCCCAACGCAAAACCTAATCCGAACCAGAACCCAAATCAAAGGCCGCCGAAGCAACAACAGCCACAGCAGCCAAAGGTTCAGTTAGAAAAAGCTGAGGCCAATGTAAATGCTGAGCAGAAACCACAACCTCCAAAAAAGAAGTTTAAAAAGAAATTTCCGCCCAAAAAAGATAACAATGCATAGAGTTTTAGGGATATTAATGCTTATTTTTTTAATAGGATGCGGCACTTCAAATGAAAATGTCATCATGAATCCTATTGATAATAAATGGAGTAAGAAAGCCGAACAAAAATTTAAACTTGAAATTACGGATCCGCAAAATCCTAAAAATATTATATTTGTTGTAAGGAATAATAATGAATATCCTTACAGCAATATTAGATTTATTGTTAATTTTAAAAACCCAAAAAGCAAAATCGCTCAGGTTGATACCTTAAATTATATTTTGGCAAAACCAAACGGCAAATGGCTGGGAACAGGATTTGGAGAAACGAAAGAAACTTTATTTCAATACAAAACAAATTATACATTTCCGGAAAAAGGAATCTATGAAATTGGCGTGCAGCAGGCAATGAGAAATGACAACCTTCCGGGAATTGAAGATTTGGGTATAAAAGTAGAAACGGCTAAACCGTAATTACACATGGAAGACAACAGACAAAATACAGGAAACAAGGGAAAAACTTTTCCGCTTCCTCCTAAAAAGAACGGCAAAAATACTGCTTGGAAAAGATGGGTCAAATTTATTTGGATTGGCTTTATTGCAGTGGTTTTAGGGATTTCAGGACTTTTCTTTGCGGTATCACAAGGTTTTCTTGGTGATATGCCCGATGTAAAAGAACTTGAAAATCCTGATATTTATGTAGCATCAGAAATTATCTCTTCTGATGGTGTCCTTTTAGGTAAATTTGAAAAAGAAAAAACACAGCCAATTGCTTATCAGGATCTTCCACCTTACATTATTTATGCTTTACAGGCCAAAGAAGATGAGCGTTTTAAAGAACACTCCGGTATTGATTTACAGTCTGTTGCGAGAGCAGTTGTCTATGGAGGAGGACGAGGTGGGGGATCTACGATCACACAACAGTTAGCAAAGCTGTTATTTACCGGTAAGAGATCTGACAATAAGATTAAAGCCGTTATACAGAAGCTTAAAGAATGGGTCGTTGCCGTAAGTCTTGAGAAAAGATATACCAAAGAGGAAATTATCACTCAGTATTTCAATAAATTCGACTTCCTATACAATGCCAATGGTATTGAAATGGCAGCGAAAATTTATTTTAACAAAACCACAAAAGAGCTTACGTTACCAGAAGCAGCAATGTTTGTAGCAATGCTGGAAAACCCTGTGAAAAATAATCCGATGAGGAATATTGAAAGGGCAAAAACCAGAAGAGACGTAGTTTTAGACCAAATGTTAAAAACAGGATATATTGATGAGGCAACATTTGAAAAAGCCGTATCTACGCCAATTGCTCTGGATTATCATCCCATTAAAAACATTAATGACAATCATTCTGCTTACTATAAGTTTTATTTAAAGAAAGAGATAGACAAGTATCTTGAGGATTATGAGAAAGAAAAAGGTAAAGAACTCAACCTTTATAAAGATGGTTTAAAAATCTATGTGACCCTTGATTCTAAAATGCAGAAATATGCTGAAGAAGCCATTAAAGAACACTTAACGGATCTTCAGAAAAGATTTGATGCAGAGCAGAGAGGCAGAAAAGCCAGACCTTTTTATTACTTAAATGATCAACAGGTCAACAATGTAATGATGCAGGCGGTAAAAAGAACAGGACGTTATAAGCAACTTAGTGCAGCGGGCGTACCTGAAGACTCAATTATGATGGAATTCCGTAAACCTATCAAAACTTCACGTTTTACTTGGGCAGGAGAAGAAGAAGTAGAAATGTCACCTTGGGATTCTATCAGATACCACAAACAGATCGCACAGGCAGGATTGATGTCTGTCGTTCCCGGAACCGGAGAAATCAAAGCCTGGGTTGGTGGAATCGACTGGCAGCATTTCCAGTATGATCACATCAAACAAGGAAAAAGACAGGTAGGATCTACGTTTAAACCATTTGTATATGCTACGGCTATTATGAAATTAGGTTTAACGCCATGTTCTACAATATCAAACGCCAGCTTCAACAAAGGAACTTATCACGTTCCGGGAAGAGGCGGAATGCTTACATTAAAAGATGCTTTAGCTCACTCTCAAAACCCTGTAGCATTGAGACTTGCTGAAATGACAGGAACGCAAAGCGTAATACAAACTGCAAGAGACCTGGGAGTAACTGAAGAAATTTCTACCAGTTTACCAATGGCATTGGGTTCATCAGACATTACTATTTATGAAATGGTAGGAGCGTATAGTACATTTGCCAATTATGGAAATTACAACAAGCCTGAAATGATTTGGAGAATTGAAGACGCCAACGGACGGGTAATAAAAGAAGTAAATGCAGAACCAAAAGAAGTAATGAATCCTAATTATGCCTACACGATGATCGAACTGATGAAAGGTGTTGCACAATTCGGTACAGCTTCCGGAGAGCTTGGAAGAAAAGGAATATCTAAAGATGTAGAAATTGCAGGTAAAACCGGCACAACGCAGAATAACTCAGACGGTTGGTTTATGGGGATTACTCCAAAATTGGCAACAGGAACATGGGTAGGATGGGAAGACAGAGCTACCCACTTCTACGGAACCGGAGAAGGACAAGGTGCAAAAATGGCATTGCCGATTTGGGCTATTTACATGAAAAAAGTCTGGGCAGACAAAACGCTTAACATTTCTATGGAAGACAAGTTTATAAAACCTGGTGACTGGAAAGACGGCTGTACCAATCTTCAAGGTCTTAGTAGTGGTTATGGTGATGATGGGGGATTACAGACTATTGATGAAATCAAAAATCCACGCTCTGCAGATCCTACACCGAAAAATAATTCAGGTAAAAAAGATGAAAACGTCAACGAAAATCTGAATACCGGAGAAGATATAGATTTTAATAAATAAATTTTTAATAATTACCATAAGACCTTTCAATCATTGGAAGGTCTTTTTTTGTCTCTGTTTTAATATATTTGATGTATGAATCTTAAGAATATCAAACAACCTTTCATCGAAACTTTTCCCGGAGATTTTTCTAAAAATCCCATTCAGAGAAACACCCCGAAAGTATTGTTTTCAACCGTTGATCCAGTAGGGTTTGATGAACCAAAATTGATTGTTTTTAATGAAAAACTTTCCGAAGAAATAGGACTTGGAAAACTTGATGATCATGATCTTGATTTTCTTGTCGGAAACAATTTACCGGAAAACATCAAAACGTACGCAACTGCTTATGCGGGTCATCAGTTTGGAAACTGGGCAGGACAACTAGGTGACGGAAGGGCCATTCTTGCCGGAGAAATAGAAAATAAAAAAGGACAGAAAACAGAACTTCAATGGAAAGGCGCAGGTTCGACCCCATATTCCAGACATGCAGATGGACGAGCTGTTCTAAGATCATCTGTCAGAGAATATCTGATGAGTGAAGCGATGTATCATCTGGGAGTTCCAACAACTCGAGGTTTAAGTTTAAGCTTTACGGGAGAAAATGTAGTTCGTGATATGATGTATAGCGGAAATCCGCAGGAAGAAAATGGAGCCGTTGTAGTAAGAACCGCAGAAAGCTTTTTACGCTTTGGGCATTTTGAACTGATGTCTGCGCAAAAAGAAATTGACACTTTACAAAAGCTTACAGATTTTACTATTGAAAACTATTTTCCTGAAATTACTTCAGAAGGAGAACAAAAATATAAAGACTTTTTCCAATCAGTTTGCACAAAAACAGCAGATTTAATGGTCGAATGGTTCAGAGTTGGTTTTGTACATGGCGTCATGAACACTGATAATATGTCGATTTTGGGATTGACAATTGATTATGGTCCTTTTTCAATGATGGATGAATATGATTTAAATTTCACTCCAAACACTACTGATCTTCCCGGAAGAAGGTATGCTTTTGGTAAACAAGGTCAAATTTCTCAATGGAATTTGTGGCAACTTGCCAATGCACTATTTTCTTTAATTAAGGAGGAAAACTTTTTGGAAGAGACTTTAAATTCTTATGGAACTTATTTTTGGGAAGCACATGATAAGATGCTTTGCAAAAAATTTGGTTTCGATCAGTTATTAGAAACTGATGAAGAATTTTTCACCAATTGGCAGGGTCTGATGCAGGAACTTCAACTTGATTATACATTGTTTTTTAATTTATTGGAAAAAACAGATTCCATTACTGATCTTAAGACAGATTTTCAGAAAATTTCGTACACGATTTTAGATGAGGTTAAATTAAAAAAACTAGAAAATTTTCTTCAAATATATAAAGTTCGATTAGAGAAAAACGAAATTTCCAGAACCGAGTCTTTAGATTCAATGAAAAAAACAAACCCGAAATTTCTTTTGAGAAACTATCTTCTTTTTGAATGCATTGAAGAAATCAACGAAGGAAAAACCGAAATGTTTGAAAAATTAACTAAAGCTTTAGAAAATCCTTATGAAGAATTTTTTCCGGAATTTTCGGTGAAAAGACCCTCAAATTATGATGATATTAGTGGGTGTTCTATGCTTTCTTGTAGTTCTTAGAAAATTTAACAATTAAAATTAATGGATTTATCTTTTTTTTACTAATTTTATAAAAAAATTTTTATGAAAAAAATACTACTTTCTTTGAGTTTATTGTTTGCAGGATCTTTTGCTCACTCACAGACAACTTTATTAGACGAAAATTTTGACTCATATACAGATTTCGTGATTACAGGTTTCGGAAATTGGCAAACACTGGATTTAGATGCTTTGAATACTTATACAGGCGGTTCAGACAATCCGGACTGGGATAATGCTGGAGCCCCAATGGCTTTCCAAATCTTCAATCCTACAACAGCGATGGTAACAAATAATACAGTAGCTCCAGATCTTCGAAATTTTGATCCTCACAGTGGACAGAAATATGCAGCTTGTTGGGCGGGTGTTCCATCTACATTACCTGGAGGTGCTACAGCAAACAATGATTGGTTGGTTTCTCCTGTTGTAACTTTAGGGTCCACTAATAATGTATTAACATTTTGGGTTAAGTCTTTATCAAGTTCATATGGTTTAGAAAAATACAAAGTTGGAATATACACTGGCACAGGAACACCAACAACTTCAGCTAACTTCACAATAATTTCGGGAACTGCTTCATTAACGGCACCTTATCCAAATTGGGTTCAAGTAAGTTATACTTTAGCTTCAACTTATAATGGACAACCTATACGTGTAGGTATCCAATGTGTATCAGAAGATACCTATATGTTTATGGTTGATGATGTAAAAATCACAACAACCGGAACTGTTCTATCTACAGACGAAGTTTCAAAATCTCAAACAAGTATCTATCCTAACCCAACAAAAGGAGAAATTAACATCAAAACTGACAAAAAGATAAAATCTTCTACAGTATTTGATCTTTCTGGAAAAGTATTGTTACAATCAAATTCTGAGAAAGTAAATATCAATTCTTTTACAAAAGGAACTTATTTGTTAAAAGTTGAATTTGCTGACGGAAGCACTAAAACTGAAAAAGTAATTAAAGATTAATTCAATTATTTTATCAATATATAAAAACTCACCCTCACCGGTGAGTTTTTTATTATTTTTGCAGAAATTTAAATCGGTGTCTATAAAATCAAAATTTATTCATTTTTTCAAGATTGTTTTTCCTTCATCTTTTGCAGAGTTAGGAATTTTCATCTTTTTCCTTACAGTTTACGGAATTTTAGGATCTTATATTGCGCTCAATTACAGGATCATTTTCGACAGCAGAATTCCGTGGGATGCATATTTCAGTTTCGATAACAAAGCAATCGTGATGACAGGGGGAAGCTTTGAAAGACATCCACTCTCCTATTACTTTTTCAACTGGATGCGGGATTCTATTTTACTTTTTACAGACGGAAAAATGAATGTCAATTTTAGATTGATTTTAGCTTGGTTGAGCAATTTCATCATTAGTTTAAGTCTGGTTCAGGTGTATAAATATTTGAAAAACATCATCAGACTTCCTTTAATCTTAAGTCTCCTCATTGTTTTCTTTTTCAGTTTATTTTCAACGAATATTTTACTTTCCTTTACTCCTGAAACATATACCTACACTTTATTTCTTTTAATTTTATTTAATTATTACACAGCAATAAAATTTCAAAAAGATGGGAAAATCGCAGGTTCTGCATTGGTTCTTGCTGGCGTTACCATTGGTGGATTGACCGTGACAAATATTGTAAAAATTTTCATTCCGGTTGCTTTCGAAAAAGGATTATTTAAAAGCTGGAAAAAATTTGGAAATGCAGCTATCAGAGTGATCATTTCTATCGGAGTTTTTGTTCTCTTATATTTAAATAGAATTGATTTTAAATACCAAAACATTCTTTCAAAATCCGGCGAACAATACGAAAAGTTTTCAAACGTGAAATCAACTCCAATTTGGGATATGGTTTACTCCTACTTTTTTGGTGGAAATATACTTTTTCCAAGTTTTTTTATCCGTGAAAAACACAATATGAAAGGTTTTTACTATGAAGCCATCTTCATGGAGACCTACTCTACCGTATTCGCATACGTTTTCATAGGACTGATTTTAGGAGTTGTTTTGTGGAGTTATTTTAAAAATTTCAAAAACAAACTGGTTCAGATTCTTATGCTTTCATTTTTAGTAGACATTACAATTCACTGCATCTTCAGATTTGGATTGCATACCTCATATATCTACGGTGGACACTACGTTTTCATCTATCCTTTACTTTTGGGTTGGTTATTTTTCGCATACAGCAATTCGCCGAAAACCCTTTCTTTTCTTACGACAACAACAGGCATTCTGATAGTTTATTTACTGCTCAACAATTATCATAGAATGATTGACTTTTTTGAATTTTTAAATCTTTATTACAGATAAAAAAGGCTGAAAAAATAAATTTTCAGCCCTTTCTTATTTTTTTAAATCTATTTTGCCTCTGCACAGAAAATTCTGTACTGTACCGCAATGGCAGACTTGAAATATTCTCTGACTTTAGAAAGGTCGGAAGCAGCACTTTGTTTAGTAAAATAGCTACCTGCAAGAATCTTGTAATTAGGTCTTAAAGAAGCGTCTGTCTCCACTTTCAGATTGGGAAATCTTTTTCTGAAGTAAGCCTTAATTTCATTGGCTTCATCGTTACTTTTTACTGTTGTGATCTGAATTTTATATCCTAAAATTCTCGGATTTTTTCTACAAACTTCAGCATTCGTAAGCTCTCTGTTTGGCACAAAAATCTTTGTTGGTCTTGCTGGAGCATCATCATTGTTAACAGAACTGATTACTGCAACTCTCGCACATTTTTCTTCGAGACCTGTCATTGCATCACTCACACGCGAGTCCATCGTCATCACCAATTCTGTTCCGGACAAAGTATCTCTCTTTACAACCTGTTGGGCATCAACAGTATAAAAACCAAAGAAAGAAAGCATCGAAAATATTTTAATGAAATTTCTCATTTAAACTTGTTTCTGCAAATTTAGGATAATTTAAAAATACAGCAACCATAGTTATTTAGAATAATTACAAATTAAACGTTAATGACATTTTCCCCTTTACATATACCGTTAAATTCCTGTTAAAAATATTATTTTTGCGGGATTGATTACACATTCAATATTTACTAACATAAGATAATTTAAATGATTAGTTGGAGAAAGCATTATAAAAAAGGGCTGATTGCGATAGGTTTATTGCTATCAACAAGTGCTTCAATTTACGGGCAAGACGGCGATCCTAAAAATGGCGAGAAACTTTTTAAGGCAAATTGTACAGCATGTCATGCTTTAGACAAACAAGTTGTAGGACCGGCACTGAAAGGTGTGGTAGAAAGACTTAAGTCTGAGCAGGGACTAGATACAGCTTGGCTTCATAAGTGGATTAAAGACAATAAGGCACTCAGAGCTTCTGGTGACAAGTACGCCAATGAAGTTTTTGAAAAGTACAACAAGACTGAAATGCAGGTCTTTCCTAATCTTGCAGATAAGGATATCGACGATATTTTAGCTTATACAACTAATCCTCCTGCACCGGAACCGGTGGCAAACCCTGCTACACCAGCAACAGACGCTACAGCGGCTGCACCAGCTGATAAAACAACTACGAATATCGTAATCATTTCACTTTTAGCAATTGCAGGTTTATTGGTTTGGATCTTAGTGAAACTGAGACAATTGGTAAAACTGGGGCAATCTGATGATTTAGCTGGGCTTAACGAAAGCAGAGTGAAATCTTTCAGTGAAATCTATGAAAAATACCATTACATCGGCAAAGGTCTTCTAGCTGTTTTAGCTATCTTAGCAACTTACGGTGTGTGGAACTGGATCATGTGGATTGGTGTTTACAAAGGATATAAACCTGAACAACCTATCTACTTCTCTCACAAAATTCACGCTGGAGAAAACAAAATCGACTGTCAATTGTGTCACTCAAGTGCTAAATACGGTAAGGTTTCTGAAATCCCTTCTATGAACGTTTGTATGAACTGTCACAGAACAATTTCTGAATACAATGGTAAATACATTGAGCCAGGAAAAGACAAGGCATTCTACGACGGAGAAATCCAGAAAATATATGCTGCAACAGGATGGGATCCTGCAAAACAGCAATACACAGGTAAAACAACTCCTGTAGAGTGGACAAGAATTCACAATATGCCGGATTTCGTTTACTTTAACCACTCTCAGCACGTAGTAGCGGGTGAACAGGCGATTATCAATTCTTTCAACAAAAAGAATCCTGACAACAAGATTGATGTTGTTTGTAAAGCTTGTCACGGTAAAATTGATACAATGAATGTAGTACAAATGGCAAACGACTTCACTATGGGATGGTGTATCGAATGTCACAGAACGACTGAAATTGATATGAACAACGGTTATAATAAAGAATACTTCAAAAATCTACACGAAAAGCTTAAAAAGCAATACCCTCAAGATGGCGGTAAGATTACTGTAGATGCGATTGGAGGTCTTGAGTGTGGTAAATGTCATTATTAATAACTAAAAAATCAGAAGTATAAATGGCTTCAAACAAAATACAATTTAGAAGTATTCACGAACTTAAAGACCCTTCCCTAAACGGAAAGCTGGCTCTTAAAGAGTTCCAAGAAGAAATTCCGGTAGAAGATTTCTTAGGTGATGCTGAGAAAAGCGACGCTAGTACAACGAGAAGAGATTTCTTGAAGTTATTAGGTTTCTCTACTGCAGCAGTTACTTTAGCAGCTTGTGAAGCTCCGGTAATTAAAACAATTCCTTATGTGGTAAAGCCGCATGATATTATTCCGGGAGTTCCTAACTATTACGCTTCAACATATTTCGACGGTTACGATTTTGCAAGTGTTTTAGTAAAAACCAGAGAAGGAAGACCTATCAAAATTGATCCGAACCCGGCAGCCGGAGATTTAGGTAAAACTAACGCAAGAGCTCAGGCAAGTGTGCTTTCTCTTTATGATAACGATAAAGTAAAGCAGCCTAAATTAGACGGTAAAGATGAAACTTTCGATAAAGTAGATGATTTTGTAATCAAAGGTTTGGAAGAAGCTAAAGCTTCAGGTAAAAGAATCGTTTTATTATCACATTCCTTTGCTTCACCTACATTCAAAAAGTTATTTGCTGAATTTAAAGCTAAATATCCTACCGCTGAACTGGTAACTTATGATGCAATTCCTTACGCTGCTTCTTTAGATGCCGCACAGGAAGTATTCGGACAGAGAGCTTTGCCTGTTTATGACCTTAAAGGTTCTGAATTGGTGGTTGCTTTCCAGGCAGATTTCTTAGGAGAATACAACGCAGCAAGTTTAGAAACTTCTTACGCTGCAGCAAGAAAGCCGGGAGCAAACATGTTGAGACACATCCAAGTGGAATCAAATATGTCTTTAACTGGTGCTAACGCAGATTCAAGATACAGATTAAAGCCAAGTGCTGTAAACAAAACTTTGGTTGAAGTTTATAACGCAATCGTTGGAGGTGGCTCTTCAGATAAATTAGCTAACGAGCTTGCTAAAGAATTAGCAGCAAAAGGCAGCAAAGCTGTTGTTTTCGCTGACGGTTCTAAAGGTGCTCAGATTTTAGCTCACTTAATCAACCAAAAATTAGGATCAGTGGCTTTCACTGGTAAAGCAAACTTCCTGAAAGAGTTTGATAAAGCAAGATTCCAGGAATTTTTAGGATGGGTAAACGGTGGACAAGTTGGGGTATTGATTACCAACAATGTTGACCCGATTTATTCTCATCATAAAGGTCAGGATTTCAAAAAATCTTTAGCTAAAGTTCCTTACGTTATTGCTGTTGCAGATAAGAAAAACGAAATGTATAAGGCAGCGAAAGCTGTAATTCCGGTAGCTAACTGGCTAGAATCTTGGGGTGATATTGAGCCTCAGTCTGGAGTTTATTCATTAATGCAGCCAACGATTCAGAAAATTTACAAATCAAGACAGATCGAAGAATCTCTATTGGTTTGGAAAAATGGAAAGAACAATGCAGCTAATAACTATTACGATTATTTAAAAGCTAGTTCAGCTTCTGTATTGGGCGCAACTTCTTTTAACAAAGCTTTATACAACGGTATCGTTGCTTCTAATAACGCAACAACATTGTCTTACGCTGGCGGAAACGCTGCACAGGCTGTTGCTGAATTAGGAAACTTTAAAGCTTCAGATTTAGAATTAGTTTTATATACCAAGACTTCAATAGGAGACGGAACTCAGGCGAACAACCCTTGGTTGCAGGAATTACCAGATCCATTGACAAGAATGTCTTGGGATAACTACCTTACAATTTCTCCGAAAGATGCGAAAGATTTAGGTATAGAAAATGATTTGAATGCAAGAATGCAGTTGGATGGTTCTATCGTAAACCTTACTGTAAACGGAGTAACTATAGAAAACGTTCCTGTATTTATTCAGCCGGGACAAGCAGACGGATCAGTGGGTCTTGCTCTTGGTTATGGTAAAAAAGATTCAGGAGCAACTGCAGATACTGGGGTAAATGCTTATCCTTTATTTGATGGTTCTAACCTTGCAGTTTCTAATGTTAAAATAGAAAAGACAGGTGAAAGCCACGAGTTTGCAGGTATTCAGCTTCAAAATACTCTAATGGGTCGTTATGACATTGCTAAAGAAGTTCCGTTAGCGGAATTCTTAAATGTAGCATTCGATGACGAACACCATGGATGGAACAAACCTTTGGAATATCATACAATCAGCGGTGCACTTCCTGCAGGTAAAATTGACCTTTGGGATGCATTTGATGATACAGATGGACCTCACTTCAACTTATCGGTTGACTTGAACTCTTGTACTGGTTGTGGAGCATGTATCATTGCTTGTCAGGCAGAAAACAACGTTCCTGTTGTAGGTAAAGAAGAGATCAGAATGTCAAGAGATATGTATTGGTTGAGAATCGACCGTTACTATTCTGCAAAAGAAAAAATCGAGACTAAAGAAGGTGTTGAAAGAGGTTTAAATGTTCCTCAATTGTACGACATCTTGATCGAACCAAATGAAAGTCCTGATGTAATTTTCCAACCGGTAATGTGTCAGCACTGTAACCACGCTCCTTGTGAAACGGTATGTCCTGTAGCGGCTACTTCACATGGTAAGCAAGGTCAAAACCACATGGCTTACAACAGATGTATTGGTACTAGATATTGTGCAAACAACTGTCCGTACAAAGTAAGACGTTTCAACTGGTTTACTTATAATTTGAATGACCGTTTTGATTTTAATCAAAATAATGATTTAGGAAGAATGGTACTTAACCCTGATGTTGTTGTAAGAACAAGAGGGGTAATGGAAAAATGTTCATTGTGTATCCAGGAGACTCAGGCTACTATCTTGAATGCTAAGAGAGAAAACAGAAAAGTAACAGACAACGAATTTAAAAATTCTTGTGCTTGTGCTGCTGCTTGTTCTACCGGAGCAATGACGTTTGGAGACATGAATGACAAAGAATCTGAAGTGAGAGAATTGTATTCTAGCAACAGAAGATATCATTTACTTGAAGAGATAGGAACAAAACCAAACGTGTTCTATCACACTAAAGTAAGAAACAGAGCAGAAAATTAAAGTTTAAATAATAAATAGGTAAAAAATGTCAGGACATTACGAAGCTCCGATAAGGGAACCTCTGATTATTGGTCACAAAACTTATCACGATATCACAGAAGATATTGCACGACCTATCGAAGAAAGAGCAGGAAAATTATGGTGGGTATCACTATATGCAGCCTTAGTTCTATTCATCTACGGATTCGGCTGTATCGCCTACACTATCGGGACAGGTATTGGAGCATGGGGGCTTAACAGAACTATTAACTGGGGTTGGGATATTACCAACTTCGTATGGTGGGTAGGTATCGGTCACGCCGGAACTCTTATCTCCGCAGTATTATTATTATTTAGACAGCGTTGGAGAATGTCTGTAAACCGTTCTGCAGAAGCGATGACGATCTTCGCAGTTGTACAGGCAGCAATCTTCCCGGTAATCCACATGGGTAGAGTTTGGGTAGGATATTGGGTATTCCCTTTACCTAACCAGTTTGGTTCTCTTTGGGGGAACTTCAACTCTCCTCTACTTTGGGACGTATTTGCAATCTCTACGTATTTCTCAGTATCTACAGTATTCTGGTTTATGGGATTGATTCCTGACTTTGCAATGATCAGAGACAGAGCAAAAACTCCTTGGACAAGAAAAATTTATACATTCCTGGCCTTCGGTTGGGGTGGTAAAGCAAAACACTGGCAGAGATTTGAAGAATTATCTTTGGTTCTTGCAGGTTTGGCAACTCCACTTGTATTCTCAGTACACACGACGGTATCTTTTGACTTTGCTACGTCAGTAATTAAAGGATGGCACTCTACGATCTATCCTCCTTACTTCGTTGCAGGAGCAATCTTCTCAGGATTTGCAATGGTACAGACCCTATTGCTGATTGCAAGAAAAGTTTGTCACTTAGAAGATTACATCACAATGTATCATATTGAAATTATGAACATCGTAATTATCTTAACAGGTGGTATGGTAACTGTAGCTTATGCAACTGAATATTTCATCGGATGGTACTCTGGTTCAAGATACGAAGACTTTACTTACCTATCTCCGGGTGCTGCTACAGGACCTTACTGGTGGGCATTCTGGGCATTGATATCTTGTAACTTAATTATTCCGGCTGCGTTCTGGTTTAAGAGAGTAAGAACAAATATTCTTGCAACATTTATTATCGCATTGATCATCAACATTGGTATGTGGTTCGAGCGTTTTGACATCATCGTTATCAACCTTTCAAGAGATTACTTGCCAGGATCTTGGACGATGTTTAAACCAACTATCATCGACGTAGGTGTATATTTAGGAACAATCGGATTTTTCTCTGTATTATTCTTATTGTACGCAAGAACATTCCCTGTAATTGCACAGGCCGAATTAAAATCGATTTTGAAAATCTCAGGTGAAACTTATAAAGCAAAAGAAGGAGATGAGCACCACTAAAATTGTATACGGACTTTATGCTGATGACGACGATCTAATGAACGGAGTTAAAGCATTCAACGATAAAGGAATCGCAATCAACGAAGTTTATACTCCATTCCCGGTTCACGGGCTAGATAAAGCTTTAGGGTTGAAGAAGACAAGAATTTCTGATGCAGCATTTATCTACGCTCTTTACGGAGTGAGTATTGGAGCAACAGTTACTTGGTATGTAATGAATCATGACTGGCCTCAGAATATTGGTGGTAAACCAGCTTTTGACTGGGCTCACAATATGCCTGCATTCGTAGTTCCAATGTTTGAATTAATGGTATTCTGTGCAGCACACATGATGTCTTTAACTTTCTTGGTTAGAAACAAAATGTATCCTGGTGCTCCGGCTCAGAACCCAGATCCAAGAACTACAGATGATAAATTCATGATGGAATTTATTACGGAAGATGTAGAATCTATTAAGCAGCTGCTTGTTGATACGGGAGTTGAAGAAATAACTGTTAAAGATGCTTAAAATGAAAAAGAATGTACTAAAAATTACAGCAGTTTTAGGTTTAACAGCAGTTTTACTTAATTCTTGCGGACCGAAAGAAAATACACCATTGGTATATTTCCCGGATATGTACTTTCCGGTAGCTTACGATCCATTGATGAAAGCTCAGGATGCATATTCAGATCATGAAAATGAGATTCCTGCATTTGTTAGAAATAATGGTGCTACAGGTCTCGCTCCGGTAGAAGGTTCTGTTGCTCAAAATAAAGACGGTGTTTTTGAAGAAAGTAAACTTCCAAAAAATCCGGATGAGTATAACGCAGGTTATGATGCTTCAAAAACATTAACGACTTCTCCTTTAAATCCGGCTAATGCTGTGAAAGATCTTGAAAGAGGAAAAATGTTATTTGATCGTACCTGTTCAGCTTGTCACGGAACTGGTGGTGACGGACAAGGACCAATCGTTCAGAGTGGAGCATATTCAGGTGTACCAAATTATGCAGACAGAGAAATCACTGTAGGTTCTGTTCATTATGTATTAACAAACGGTAGAAATGCAATGGGTTCTTATGCAGGACAATTGAACGCTGGGGACAGATGGAGAGTTGCAATGTATGTGATCAACGCTTTCAAAAAAGGCGTACCGGCAGCAGCTTCAGCTACAGCAGCAAAAACAGATTCTACCGCAACTAAAAAATAAGAAAAGAAATGTATAGTTTTTCACCAAAATTAAAATCAACTTCTATAATACTTCTTGTTGTAGGTTTAGTTCTATTTGGAATCGGTTATTTCCTGAATCATGGGTTGACTGCAGAAAAAATAGAGCATATGATGGAGGCAGTTCATTCTTCAGGTCACGATGCACCTACTCACTCTAGTGAGATGATAGGACCTCAGGATCACGCTTCACATCTTGAGCATGCTACAATGCAGGTTCACAATCAACCTTTAGCAGCAATACATTTTGTAGCTGTATTTTTCTTCGGAGTAAGTTGTGCGGTATTGTTTTTCTACTGTATTCAGCACGCAGCTCACGCAGGATGGCCAATTATTATTACAAGAGTAATGGAAGCTATTGCTTCTTATATTCCTTACGGTGGAGCAATTTTAGTAATATTAATGTTATTAAATATCTTTCACCAAGGTCACTTATTCCATTGGATGGATCCGGATTTGACAGACCCAAATTCTGCTCATTTTGATGTAATCTTATTTGAAAAGAAAAGATTCTTAAATATTCCTTTCTACGCAATCAGAACTTTGATTTACGTAATCGGAGCTTCATTCTTCGCATGGAAACTGAAAGCACAGTCTAAAAAAGTAGATGATACAAAATCTTTGGTTGAGTATCAATTCCTTTACAGATGGGCCGTAGGATATATCGCATTCTTCGGGTTTGCTTCTGCAGCTTGGGCTTGGGACTGGTTGATGTCTATTGACCCTCACTGGTATTCTACAATGTATATCTGGTATTCTATGGTTAGCTGTCTTTCAAGTGGTATCGCTGTAATTATTTTGCTAAGTGTTTACCTTAAGAAAAACGGATTCTTACCACAGTTCAATGACAATCACTTGCACGATTTGGGAGTTTTCCTTTTTGCAACAAGTATGCTTTGGACGTACACATGGTTTGCTCAGTTTATGTTGTATTGGTATGCAAACGTACCGGAAGAGGTTAATTACTTCTTCGGAAGATTCCAACACTATGGAGTTACATTCTTGCCAATGTTGATCATCAACTTCTTATTGCCATTATTGGTATTGGTAAGTTCAAGCATTAAGAGAAATTACAAAGTTGTAACTATTATGGCAGTAGTTGTCATCTTAGGTCACCTTTTAGATTATTTCAATATGGTAATGCCGGGAACAGTTGGTCCTTACTGGAACACTCCGGAAGTACTTTTATTAGTATTGGGTGCTGTATTATTTGTAGTAGGATTATTTATCTTCACAGTAATGTCTGCATTAGCTAAATTGAAACTTATTCCAACAGGAAACCCTTTCCTTCACGAATCTGAAATTTATGAGTATCCTTTCTAAGGACTTGTAACAAAATAAAACTTTAAAAGACTGATTTATAATAAATCAGTCTTTTTTTTTATGTTTGTAGGCAACCTTTTTCACAATTAAGTTGTCTTTATAATAGATTAAACTTTAAACTTAAAATTGTAAATAATGAAAAAAGATCAATTACTCTCTCTTCTCTTCGTGCTATTGCTAAATTTATTTAACGCACAAACCACTACTTTCCTTTCAGAGAAAACAAGCCAGCCACTACCGAAAGTTTCAGTATTTGGGAAAGACGGAAGCATTATTGCCTACTCCGACATTGACGGAAAAATAGACAGAAAATTGCTAAGTCCATCTCAGGAAAAATTCCAATTGGTGTATGATAATCTTTTGCTTGGTACTCTTTCTTATTCTGATTTAGACAAAGATGTCGTTAAATTAAATGACAGAGTAAAAGATATTGAAGCGGTTGTCATTAAAAACACCAAACCTGCAAAATATGTTTTAATTAAAGGGAATTTCAATGCTTATGTAACGTTGAATAATAAATTAAACTGCTATATTGACGGAATTGTAACCTATGTTTTTGACAACAAGACAAAGAAGGCAAAAAGCGCAAACATCGAACAATATCGTATTTTTAGATTAGAAGGAGCAAAAAATGAAAAAAAAGAAATGGGATCTTGGGATTACACTTTTTTCCTTCAACTTCCAAAATTAAAAAGTGTAGGAAATATTGAAGAATACAACCAGAAAAATACAAGAGTAAAAGAATTGAAAAGTGCTTCAAAAGACGAAATCGAAATTACTGGTGAATCTCTTCAGGAAAAAGAATTCGCACTTTTTGGTTATCGCTTCTTTGACGTCAAAGGAATTATCAATATTTCTTACGAGAAAGATTCAAAGAAGACTTTGAGAGATTTATTAGAATCAAATGAAATTGCTTTCATCAAATTAAAACACAAAAGCGAGCCTGATTATAACCAGGTGATCATTTATAAAAATTTCTATCCAACAGAAATAGATTTCAGCGACAGTAATGACGTAACAAAAGTGAAATACGACGTAAATGCGAGTCAGTACAAAACCAATTATTGGCAAAATGCATCTTTCCCGAATATGCAAACCATTTTCAGCTCGTTCTTCAAAGAAGATTTAAAGGAAAAAGAAAACAAAAAATAAAAAATCAGTATTAATAAAGGTTTTACTAAATTTGCATCAAACCATAAACAAATGAAAAAGCTAAGTTTTCTACTTATTTTTAGTTTACTTCTTTTTACAGCTTGTAAGAAAGATCATGTTGATGCTACCAGTACTCAGACTTTGCAGTCGAGCATCAATGATATGGCTTCAAGCCTTACAACTATCAAGCAGATCAAATTTAATGAAGCTTTATATATTTTAAAAACCTTCGGTGTAGAAGCCGAAGGTGATGTCAACGAGCTTAAAGCTTTAGGTCAACTGATCGACGGGAAAAAAGTTCCTGAAATTTTGTCGATGGCGGATCAGGTTGCACAAAAAAATGGCATTGAGTGGGCAAGTACGGCCCCTCCATCATTAGGAGAAATGAACATCTTCGGTGACGAGACTGCTAAAGAAAGCGATCCAAACGATGTACGTGCAAACTCATTAAGTATTATAACACAGTTAACTGGCGATGCAGGAAATGGTGCAACTTCAATGCAGATCATTCCAAGGTTAGTTGACAATGCAGGAAAACCGATTGCTTTTACAGGTGCAGGTTTAGAAACAACTTTAGAGGTTTTCAGTAACGGAGTGAAACTTTCGACTGCTAAAAACCTGATGCAGGATAATAATTTCAGAGGATTTAGTCTTAAATTTTCTTCTTTATTAGCATCTAAAATTGTTGATAATAAAATTGACATTACAGTTTCTGTAAAAACCACGGCAAAGACTTTCAAAATGTCTAAAATAGGATTGGATGTAAATCCTTCTGCTTTAAGAGTGCCTGAAGTTCCAAAAACAGATTCTACAATGATGGTGCAAGATCCGAATGCAGTAATTGACCCCAACAATCCTACCGGAACAACTCCGGGAACAGTTACAGATCCAAATGCAACACCTACTCAGCCTAAACAACCGACTGCAGATCCGAAAAATACAGTTAGCAAATTTTTAAATAATGTAAGCTCGCAAAATTTAAAAGCAGCATTTGATTCATCAAGCAATCCAAGCTGGGGAAGCTATGAATCTTTCTCAAACCCGACTTCCGGTTTTGGAGCTGTGAAAAATGTAAGCGTGAAAAACATTACAACAAATGCTACAAATCCAAATGCTGCAAGCGTAAATGCAACATACGATGTAACGGATAAAAACGGAAGAACAACATCTCTGAAAGCAACTTTCGGACTGAAAAGCGTCAATGGAGAATGGAAAATCTCAAGCTATAAGATAAATCCATAATCTATGGCTTCACAAGAACTGATCAGAAAACTCAACGAAACCATTGAAAACATAGCTGACTTTCCGATTCCCGGAATTCAGTTTAAAGATATTTCACCGATTTTTTTAGATCCGAAACTATATGAAGAGGTCATTGAAGATCTAGTTAAATTCAGCAAAGGAAAAGTAGATGCAGTCTGCGGAATTGAAAGCCGTGGTTATCTTTTCGGAATTGCGATCGCAGTAGCTCTGGATGTTCCATTTATTTTAATCAGAAAAAGAGGCAAACTTCCACCACCGATTATTTCAGAAAAATATGATTTGGAATATGGAAGCGCAGAAATTGAAACCCGTGAAGGTCAGATTAAAAAAGGTCAGAGAATTTTAATTCATGATGATCTTTTAGCAACAGGAGGAACTACAGAAGCTGCAGCAAAACTGGTTGAAAAGCAAGGTGCAAAAGTCGTTCAGTTTAGTTTTTTGATTGGTTTAAAAGATCTAAAAGGTGAAGAAAAGCTCAAGAAATTTGATGCGGAAATTTATCACACTTTAGAATATTGAAAATTTCAATTCATTATTTTTTACTTAAAATATTTAAGTATTAATCCGTAAAATTGAAAAAACTTTGTGTTCTTAGTTGAGTGAAACGCCTTTGCGAACCTTAAAATAAAACAGCTAGTAATAAAAAAATCTTTGCGAACTTTGCGTTAAAATTCAGCAATCTGCAAGCAAAAATTATTAAAAAAATAAAGAAATTACAATTCATTTAATAATACCTGCAAAGTATTTTGTAAATCACTCAGAAACAATTAAATTTGCAATTCAATTTTTTAAGAATTTATGGCAAAATTGGGAAAGAATGCTCCAAACGAGCAAGAAGGTAAAGAAACAGTGGAATTTTTTAAAGACCTTGACAGAGAGGCTTTAAACACAGAAAGATTCCTGGAAAAATATCAGAAACCATTAAGCATCGCTTTTGGAGTTTTAGTTTTGGGAGTTTTAGGCTTTTTCGGATACCAGCAATTTGTGGTAGCTCCAAAGAATGCTGAAGCTGTAAAAACATATTTAGCTGCACAGAAAAACCTTACAGAAGGTAAAGATAAAGAAGCTTTAGGTGGAAAATCAGCTGCTAATCCTGGTTACTTAGGAACTTACAACGAATATTCTTCAACCAAAATTGGTAAACTTTCTGCTTACAATGCTGGTTTATTGAAATTTAAAGAAGGAAAATTTCAGGAAGCTTATGATCTTTTAGATAAATTTTCTTCTGACAACAAGACTTTAATGGCTATGAAGTATGGCGCAATGGCAGACGCAAAATCTGGACTTAACAAAAATGATGAAGCTTTATCATTATTAGACAAAGCAGCTTCAGCTTCAGATGATCCTTACACTTCTTATTTCTTCACAAGAAAAGCAGGAATTGTGGCTTTAGGAATGAAGAAAAATGCAGAAGCTAAAAAATATTTCGCAGCAATTGACGAAAAATATCAGGACTACGACAACGGAATGTCTGATTCATATATTGAAATGACTAAATATTACTAAACACATGGCAACAGTTAATCTTTCAGATTACAAGCCACTTCATATAAATAATGCCGAGGATTTTTCTATCGGCATTGTTTTTTCTGAGTGGAATGACTTTGTAACTTATAATCTACGCGACGCAGCTTTAGAAATCCTTGAGAAAGAAGGTGTAAAGTCTGAAAATATCAAATTATTTTCAGTTCCGGGAGCTTTTGAATTGAATTATGCAAGTATGCAGCTTTGCAAAGAGCGTAAATTTGATGCAGTAATCGCAATCGGATGCGTCATCAGAGGTGAAACTCCTCATTTTGATTTCGTATGTGATGCTGTTGCACAAGGAATTAAAGACTGCAATATTTTAACCGATACTCCAACGATTTTCTGCGTTTTGACAGACGACACCAAAGAACAATCGATCGCAAGAAGCGGTGGAAATTTGGGAAATAAAGGTGTGGAAGCAGCAGTAACGGCTTTAAGCATGATCAATTTTAAAAGAAAGCTTTCTGATAAAAAAGAAAGCATTGGCTTTGGAAATTCTCAAATCTAATTGATTTCTATTAAAGAATATTTTTAACTTTACCTGTAAAATTATTTATTATGAAATGGACAGACGACAGAAGCGGCAACGTGGATGACAGAAGAGGATCAGGCGGTGGCGGTGGAGCTATTGTGGGTGGCGGATTAGGAACAATCATCATTGCTGCCATTGTATTTTTCCTTGGTGGAGATCCTTCAGCAATTCTTTCTTCGGGAGGAAATTCTGCTCCTCAAACTGAACAGCGTGAGTTGAGTCAAAATGAGAAGCAAGTTGGAGAATTCATTAAAATGATCACCGCTGAAAATGAAGAAACCTGGACAAAGATTTTTGCTGAAAACGGCATGACATATCAGCCGGCAAAAGTAGTTTTATTTACAACCCAAACTCAATCTGGTTGCGGAACCGCACAATCTGCGATGGGACCATTTTATTGCCCTGCAGACCAAACTGTTTATATGGATATGACTTTCTTCAATGAACTTCAATCAAAATTTGGAGCAAAAGTTACCGAATTCACAATTGCTTATGTAATGGCGCACGAAATGGGACATCACGTACAGAATCTTTTAGGAACTTTAGATAAAACAGATCAATTAAGAAGAAGTGGAAGATATTCTGAAGAAGAGATGAACAGAGTATCTGTAGCGACAGAGCTTCAGGCTGATTTCTATGCCGGAGTTTGGGCAAGATATTCTAATGAAAGAGAACATTTCCTTGAGCCCGGAGATTTAGAATCTGCAGTTGAAGCAGCAGAAGCTGTGGGAGACGATAATATACAGAAAAGATCACAAGGATATGTGAATCAGGAAAGTTTTACTCATGGTTCATCAGCACAACGTAAAGAATGGTTTATGAAAGGATATAACTCCGGAGACATCAAACAGGGAGATACTTTTAACCAACTTTTAAAATAATAAACAGCCCTGAAGAAATTTCTTCAGGGCTGTTTATTATTTATTTCAGCTCAATAGGATTGCTGTTTCTTTTTGCTTCATCTTTTACTCTTTCCTCCATTCGTTTTCTCATGTCTGCAGGGTTTTGGTTTCCGCCACCACGATTTCCCATTCTTATTCCGCCACCGCTTTGATTCATAAATGACATCGGGTCAGTTTTAAATTTTTCCTGCTGTTTTACATAATCAGTCCTTTTTACTTTAACCACATTTCCAAATGTTGTCATCTCAGGAAAATCAGAAATTTTGTAGTTTTTCATTAAATCAAAAGAGTAATCTCCACTAGCATCTTCTGCTTTCACAATCAAACCGGGAAGTCCACTAAACTTGTACGGTCCGTCCTGATAAGGTAAATCTGTTGTAAACCATGCAGTCCATTTTCTTCCACCAAACTCAGTTTCAGCTTTCTGAACTTTATATTCACCAATTTTAGTCGTTTCCGGTAAAATTTTCCAATCTAAAGGTCTGTCTTCTTCGTATGAATACTGATCTCTTCCTAAACGATCTTTATATAACGTTTTCTGATTTTTTTTATTTTTCTCAATAGAATAGTTAATATTCGTTCTCAAACTTTCCATCTGATCTCTATTAAATCCTCTCGCTCCACCACTTTGGCGATTAGCCTGCATTACAGAATCTCTTTTAATTCTGTTTTCAGAATAGAACATAGATTTTTCTGGTGAAATGTCTAAATAAGCATTCTCAGTTTTAATATCTGATTTATTAGAAGCATCAGGTTTCATTGTTACCTGATAAACAAATCTGTTGGTCTGTGCAAAAGCTGATTGCATCATTAAGATTGCAGCTAAGATGCCTAATTTTTTCATTATTTTCCTGATTTATAGTTTTGATTTTAAATATACCTCAAAGTTAAACCATCGATGATAAAAATTGATAAAATAAAAACGACGATTTTTATATACTGATTATTGTTCGTATTTTTGCACCATTAAATCATTCTAAATAAATACAATGATAAAAGTTTCAGATCATGCTAAGGAAAAAGCCATTCAACTGATGACAGAAGATGGTTTTAATCCGGCAGAAGATTATATAAGAGTTGGGGTAAAGAGCGGAGGTTGTTCTGGTTTGGAATATGTTTTGGGGTTTGACAACAAAAAAACAGATACCGATCAGATTTTCGAAGACAATAACATCAAAATTGTCGTAGAAAAAAAATCTATTCTTTATTTAGCAGGGACTATCCTCGAATACTCAGGTGGATTGAATGGAAAAGGATTTGTTTTTAACAATCCTAATGCAGCCAGAACGTGTGGTTGTGGTGAGAGTTTTTCTTTATAATTATTAAAAGATTAAATAATTAAAAATTAAAAGATTATTGATGGCCGTAGAATTTGAAAATTTTGAAGTTTACAAACAGGCAACTAATCTTACAAAAAATGTTTTTAATCTTTTAAGCAAAGAAAAATTTAAAAAAGAATTTGAATTGACAAATCAAATTAAAAGAGCCGTTTTGTCAATTACAAATAACATCGCAGAAGGCAGCGAATATAATAACAATGCACAATTCATTAGATATTTAAAATATTCTAAAGGAAGCTGTGGAGAAGTAAGAAATATGTTAAACCTTTGTTTGATGTTATATGAAGAAGATACAACCGATTTAATTAATGATTGTAAAATAATTTCAAAACAATTGTCAAAATTTATTGATTATCTATCTAAAACTGATAATAAAAAGCGAAACTAATTTTTTAATCATTTAATTTTTTAATCATTTAATAAATGTCAAAATATACTGAAGACGACTTAAGAGTCGATTTAGAAAATAAAAAATACGAATTCGGCTGGGAAACGATACTCGATTACGAAGATTTCCCAACTGGTTTAAACGAAGATATCGTCCGTGCTATTTCTGCTAAAAAGGAAGAACCGGAATGGATGACAGAATGGCGCTTGGAATCTTTCAGAATTTGGTTAAAAATGACGGAGCCTGAATGGGCAAATATCAAATACACAAAACCGGATTTTCAGGCGATCAAATATTACGCTGCTCCAAAAGCTAAACCAGAATTGGCAAGTTTGGATGAAGTTGATCCTGAATTATTGGCAACTTTCGCTAAATTGGGAATCAATATCGAAGAGCAAAAAAGACTTTCAAATGTTGCCGTAGATATTGTAATCGATTCGATCTCTGTAAAAACAACTTTTCAGGATACCTTAGCAGAAAAAGGAATTATTTTCTGTTCAATTTCCGAAGCGATCAAAAATCATCCGGATTTAGTAAGAAAATATCTTGGAAAAGTAGTTCCGAGAGGTGATAACTTTTATGCAGCATTAAATTCCGCAGTATTTTCTGACGGAAGTTTCTGCTATATTCCAAAAGGGGTAAGATGCCCAATGGAATTATCAACTTATTTCCGTATCAATCAGTCTGGAACAGGTCAGTTTGAAAGAACGCTTGTCATCGCTGATGAAGGAAGTTATGTTTCTTACCTTGAAGGTTGTACAGCCCCGTCCAGAGACGAAAACCAGCTTCACGCTGCAGTTGTAGAATTGATTGCTTTAGATAATGCTGAAATTAAATATTCAACGGTTCAAAACTGGTATCCGGGAAATGAAGAAGGTAAAGGTGGAGTTTTCAACTTTGTAACCAAAAGAGGACTTTGCGAAACAAAAGCTAAAATCTCATGGACTCAGGTTGAAACAGGTTCTGCTGTAACCTGGAAATATCCGTCTTGTATCTTAAAAGGTGACGGTTCTATTGGTGAGTTCTACTCTATTGCGGTAACCAACAATCATCAATATGCCGATACGGGTACAAAGATGATTCACATCGGGAAGAATACAAAATCAACGATTATTTCTAAAGGAATTTCTGCGGGAAAATCTCAAAACTCATACAGAGGATTGGTAAAAGTGATGCCTTCTGCAAAGGGAGCCAGAAACTTCTCACAATGTGACTCATTATTGATGGGTAATGAATGTGGAGCACATACTTTCCCTTATATTGAAATTAAAGATCCTACAGCTCAATTAGAACATGAAGCTACCACTTCAAAAATCGGTGAAGACCAGATTTTCTACTGTAACCAAAGAGGTATCGATACAGAAAGAGCAATTGCTTTGATTGTCAATGGTTTCAGCAAAGAAGTTTTAAATAAATTACCAATGGAATTTGCCATCGAAGCTCAGAAATTACTGGAGATTTCTTTGGAAGGTTCTGTAGGATAAAATTAAGATTCTTTTTAAATTTTAATTTTACAAACTAATATAGCAGTGCTTTGTCATTCCGGAGGAATCTAAACATAGAATTTCAACGCTGTTGAGATTCCTGCGGAATGACAAAGATTATTTTGAAAATCTACAAAGTATATAAAATAAGCTGACAATAAAATTAAACTAGGAATTTATTAATTCTTAATATTAATAAAATAATAAAACAAAAACATTAAGTATTCCTTAATGATCGATAAATAAAGTTTATGTTAAACATTAAAAACTTACACGCCAGAATTGAAGATGGCGCACAAATATTAAAAGGTATCAATCTTGAAATCAAGCCGGGCGAAGTTCATGCAATCATGGGACCCAACGGAGCAGGAAAATCTACTCTTTCTTCTGTGATTGCAGGAAAAGAAGATTACGAAGTAACGGAAGGGGAAATCCTTTTTCAAGGTGAAAACATCATTGAAGATGCTCCTGAAGAAAGAGCTCACAAAGGAATTTTCCTTTCTTTTCAATATCCGGTAGAAATTCCTGGAGTTTCTGTGACGAATTTCATTAAAGCTGCTTTGAATGAAAACAGAAAAGCAAACGGATTTGAAGATATGCCTGCAAAAGAAATGCTGGCCATGATTCGTGAGAAATCTGAGAAATTGGGAATTAAAAAAGATTTCCTTTCAAGATCACTAAACGAAGGATTTTCGGGAGGTGAAAAGAAAAGAAATGAGATTTTCCAGATGATGATGCTAAATCCTAAATTGGCTATTCTTGACGAAACTGATTCAGGATTGGATATTGACGCTTTGAGAATCGTTGCAGATGGTGTAAACCAATTCAAAAACGAAGGAAACGCAGTTCTTTTGATTACGCATTATCAGAGGTTGCTGAATTATATCGAGCCTGATTATGTACACGTTTTAGCGAACGGAAAAATCATTAAGACAGGTGACAAATCTTTAGCTTTAGAATTGGAAAGCAAAGGTTACGACTGGTTGCTTAATTAATAAAATATTTTTGGTTAAGTTTTTTATCAATCCTTAGTCGAAAAGGCAGTGAAAAACTGCGATATTGATACAAATTAAATTTATAATAAAGGTGTGATGGCCGAAATATCAGTAATGGCTTTATACGATCAAACAATAGAAAATCACAGTGAATTTTTGGAGAGTCTGCGTCACAGATTTTTAGATGACGACAGAAAAACTGCGCTTCAAAAATTTGCAATGAAAGGTTTTCCAACCAAGAAAGACGAAGAATATAAGTATACCAACCTCAAAGAAATCACGGAGAAAGATTATAATTTTTTCCCGAAAGAAAGTCACAATATAACCAAAGAACAGCTTGATGAGTTACATTTGGGAGAAGAAAATTTTGACTGGATTGTCTTTGTAAACGGTCAGCTTCACAAAGAGCTTTCAAACATTTCTATCGAAAATGCAGAATTTTTATCTTTCAATTATGCTTTGAATGATGAGAATCATAAAGAGGTTTTCGATCAATATTTTAATACAATTGCTGCGAAAGATTTAGCTTTTACCAATTTAAATCAGGCATATTGCAAATACGGATTCTTCTTGAAAGTTCCGAAAAACGTGATCATTGAAAAACCAATTCACGTATTTTATCTTTCTCAAAATCAGGAAGAAAATACATTCTACAACACCAGAAATTTATTGATTGTAGAAGAAGGAGCAAAAGTAGAAATCATTGAAAGTCATCATAATTTTGACAGCAGTTTTGTTTTTACCAATTCGGTAACTGAAATTTTCACGTATCAGAATGCAAAAGCAGACTGGCACAAAATTCAGAATGACAGCGATACTTCTTATTTGGTAGACCATACTTTTGCGAAACAGGAAAGAGACAGCTTGACAACGGTAAATACGTTTACATTTGGCGGGAAGATTATCAGAAACAATCTTGATTTTATTCATAACGGAGAAAATATCAACTCTTTTATGAACGGAATCACCATTATCGGGAAAGATCAGTTGGTAGATCACCACACAGCAGTTCACCACAATACTCCGAACTGTCAGAGTTATCAAAACTACAAAGGTATTTACAAAGATAAATCTCACGGAGTTTTCAACGGGAAAGTATTTGTAAATAAGATTGCTCAGAAAACCAACGCCTATCAGCAAAACAACAACGTTTTATTAAGCGAAGGTGCAACGATCGACACGAAGCCTCAATTAGAAATTTTCGCAGACGATGTGAAGTGTTCTCACGGTTGTACGGTAGGTCAGTTGAATAAAGATGCTTTATTCTACTTAAGAGCTAGAGGTATTTCTAAAAAAGAAGCTCAGGCATTACTGCTTTACGCTTTTGCCAATGACGCAATGCAAAATATCGATATCGAACCATTAAAAGTAAAAATCGAACAGCTTCTAGCCGAAAAACTTGAAGTTACAATGGAATTTTAGATTTCCATTTAAACATACAAAAATAAAGCACTTCGATTGAAGTGCTTTTCTTGTTTATAGTAATTTAAAATTTATTTTTTAAGCCACCACTGACTGTCTTTTCTGTCAGAACGTTTCACTCCGTTATCAATATTGTACGCAAAACCAATTCCTAAAGTCTGCTTTAACTGTGTTTTTTGAATTTGATTGTGATCGTACATCAAATCTAAAGTAACAATCGAAGAAACAAATCTGTTGATTTTCATGTTTAAAAGCATATTATACGATAGAACCATATGATCCGGTTTATCAAGATAGTTAGAGAAAATAGAACCCGTGTTGGTCATTTCGATATTTTCCATGAGTTTTACTTTATAAATGGCAGAACCGAGAAAACCGATCTGCATCAGGAAAAAATCTCCATCAGCTTTTAAACCATAAGTTCCTGCTAATTGTAATTCTTTATCCAAAACAAAAGTAAACCTACCATTGGCAGGCCTTAAAGTCACTGTAAGATTTTCATCCGGTCTGTAAGTAATACCCAAACCTGCGTTTACATAACCAGGAGCCATAAAATTTGATATTTTCTTTGCTTGAGGATTATTGCCATCTTCAAAACCACCGGAAAACTGCGAAAGTAAACTGGCTCCCGTAGAAACGTACCAGCTTTTCGAAAACTGTCGCCCATAGTTGGTGGAAATATTCAGAACATCCTGAGTTTTTCTTGTTCCGATACCTTTTGTAGTATTTTGTCCGTAATTCAGAATAATAATATTTTCCCAAAGGTGGCGTCCTTTTTCATAAACAAGATTATAGTTTGCACTTGCAAGCCAACCCACATTATTGGCCCCACCACCAACCCAATTTGAAAAGGCTGCCTGATTGAACATGACACTATTTTTGGCAATTACAGACCAATGTCTTGGTTTTTTAATCGTGTCAACCGCAGCAGAATCGCTGATAATTACCTGCGCAAAAGATTGTATACTCAGATACATAAAAAGTAAAACGAAAATCTTTTTCATAAATCTCAATTTTTCCAAATGCAAAAATAGGAATATAATGTTAAATGGCTGTTCCGCAGATTTTCAAAGGTTTACAATAAAAAGTTTTGCGTCATGATTTTAAAACATGATAATCTTAAAATCCTTACTTTTTGTCTTATATATTTTTTAAAAATTAAAATCATCGACAAATTTTCCGAAATTTATCATTGGCTTTTGATTTGACAGTTTTCAGATATGTTTAAAAATGTAATTTACAAAAATGCTATCATCAATCCCCTTCTTATGTTGGGAGCAATGTGGTTGGGATACTTTTTACAGATGCAGGGCTTTTTTGCAAGTTGCTTTGGAGCAATTATTCCTCTGTTACCGGAAGGTCTGTTAGGAATTATTACGTCTCCTCTACTTCACGGAAGTATTGATCATATTATTGGGAATTCTATTCCTATCGCTGTCTTGATGGGACTTTTATATCAGTTCTATCCTTTGGTTGCCAACAAAGTTTTTATTTTGGGCTGGCTTGCAACGGGACTTTTACTTTGGATGCTTCCGCCGATTGATATTCTGACAGGCGAATATATGTACACCTGTACTATCGGCGCAAGTGGAATTGTTTATGTACTCGCATTTTTCCTGTTTTTTAGTGGAGTTTTTAAATGGAATATGACTTTGTTAACCATTTCACTTTTAGTGGTTTTGTACTACGGAAGTTTGATTTGGGGAATGTTTCCGGAAGAACTGTTTTACAACATGCAGGAACCAAGTAAAATTTCCTGGCAGGCGCACTTATCAGGTGCAGTTGTAGGAAGCATTTTGGCTTTTGTTTTTAAAAATGTAGGTGATAAAAAGAAAAAATACATTTGGGAATTCCCAAATTATTACAGCGAAAAAGACGATAAATTGTGGCAGGAATACAAAGAAAATCACCCCGAAGATTTCCTTGAATTACCTTACAAGAAAAATGAAGATCTTTGGGATCATTTAGAAGAAATAAGGAAAAAATAATTCCGAATTTTATTACATTTGAAGAAAATAAAACACAAATGTACTCTGAAGAACATCTTTATTCTATCGCTTTACGAGAATGTAACTTTATTGGTGATATTAATTTTTTTAAACTTACACGCAGTTTCGGAAGCGCAAAAAAAGTTTGGGAAACCTCAAAAAAAGAACTCAGCAAAACCGACGGAATCGGAATTAAAACAGTTTCCGACATCGGAAATTCTGAACATCTGAATTTTGCTGAAAAAGAACTATTATTTTGCGAAAAAAATTCCATAAAAATCAATTTAAGGCATCAGCACGACTTACCTTTTTTATTGAATGAATGCGATGATGCGCCTGCAATTCTATATCAAAAAGGAAATTTCGACAAAAACTTAAAACCCATAAGTTTAGTCGGAACAAGAAACATTACAGCTTACGGCAAAAAATTTATTGAAGATTTTTTCGAAGAAGCAAAATCACATCAGTTCATTTCAATTAGCGGTTTAGCTTTAGGAGTTGATAAGGAAGTTCACGAATATTCATTAAAACATCAAATTCCTACAATCGGAGTTTTAGCTCACGGCTTTCACACTTTATATCCTTCCAAAAACAAAAAGCTTTCTGAAAAAATCATTGAAGAAAACGGAGCTTTACTGACAGAATTTAATTCATCCCGAAAGCCTGACAGAGAAAATTTCATTCAAAGAAACAGAATTGTCGCTGGAATTTCTCCATCAACAATTGTTGTAGAGACAGCATTTGGTGGCGGCTCAATGAGCACTGCAACCTTTGCCAACACCTACAACAGAGATGTTTTTGCGCTACCCGGAAAAATTACCGATAAATACAGCCAAGGTTGCAATCAACTTATTTTTCAGAATAAAGCAACAGCAATTTCTACGATAAAAGATTTGTTGGATTTAGCAGGATTTAATGATCCTAAAGAAAAGATTGCAGAGCTTTTTCCTCACAGCAAAACAACAATTCAATTATCTGAAAGTCAAGAATTAATATATACAAATATTGCAGAAAATCCTCATGTAACGTTGGACGATCTGGCGGAGAAAATTTCGGTGGCTTCGCACAAAATTCTGCCTGTAATTTTAGAATTAGAGCTTTTAGGTAAAGTAAAATCATTTTCCGGGAGGCAATTTATAGCGATTTGAAAATTAACGATTTCTTAATATTTCATTATTTCACATATAACATTTAATTTTTAACAAAATTTAATTCATAATTATCAATTTAATAATATTCTGTTTCATTATTATTGAATTATCAGCAAATATTAAATAAGCTATTGTGAATCTTGAAAAAAAAATTAAATTTGTTGACATAATATTCAACCTTACCTAATATGGAACAATATAATATTGACCAGAAAATACAGGAATTTATCGCTAAAATTGAAGCGAAAAATCCTAACGAACCGGAATTTTTACAGGCAGTAAAAGAAGTTGCCGTAACAGTAATTCCGTTTATCCTGACAAGAAAAGAATATACCGGCATGAAGCTTCTTGAAAGAATGGCTGAAGCTGAAAGAATTATTATTTTCAGAGTTCCATGGGTTGATGACAAAGGAGAAATTCAGGTAAACAGAGGTTTCAGAATTCAAATGAACTCTGCGATCGGACCTTACAAAGGGGGAATCCGTTTCCATCCTACTGTAAACCTTTCCGTCCTTAAGTTCTTGGCATTTGAGCAGGTTTTCAAAAACTCATTGACTACTCTTCCAATGGGAGGTGGAAAAGGAGGTTCAGATTTTGACCCGCAAGGAAAAACAGATATGGAAGTAATGCGTTTCTGTCAGGCTTTCATGACTGAATTGTGCAAGCATATCGGTCCGGAAACAGACGTTCCCGCAGGAGATATCGGTGTTGGAGCAAGAGAAATCGGATATTTATTTGGTCAGTACAAGAAAATAAGAAACGAATTCACAGGGGTTCTTACAGGAAAAGGTCTTGCTTACGGTGGTTCACTGATCCGTCCTGAAGCTACAGGTTACGGTGTTGTTTACTTCGCTGAGCAGATGCTGAAAACTATCGGACAGACTTTTAAAGATAAAACGGTAACAGTTTCAGGTTTCGGTAACGTTGCTTGGGGAGTTATTAAAAAAGTAAACGAATTGGGCGGAAAAGTGGTTACTCTTTCAGGTCCGGACGGTTATGTTTATGATAAAGATGGTATTGAAGGCGAAAAGATCGATTATTTATTGGAATTAAGATCTTCAGGAAACAACAGAGCTGAAGATTATGCTAAAAAATATCCTTCTGCAGTATTCCACGCAGGAAAACGCCCTTGGGAAGTGAAGTGCGATGTAGCCATTCCTTCTGCAACTCAGAACGAACTTGATTTTGAAGATGCTAAAATTTTGGTAGAAAACGGTTGCGTATGTGTGACCGAAGCAGCAAATATGCCTTCTACATTAGAAGCCATTAATTATTTCCTTGAAAACAAAGTATTGTTCTCTCCGGGGAAAGCTTCTAACGCAGGTGGTGTAGCAACTTCCGGTCTTGAAATGACTCAAAACTCAATCAGACTAAACTGGACTTCTGAAGAAGTTGACGCAAGACTGAAAGAGATCATGATCGGAATCCACAAAGCTTGTAGAGACTACGGAAAAGAGGAAGACGGCTATGTAAACTATGTAAAAGGAGCCAATATTGCCGGCTTCGTAAAAGTAGCAGAAGCAATGCTTGCTCAAGGTGTAGTATAAAAATATAAAGGTCGGAAAGCTTTTCCGGCCTTTTTTCTTAAAACCTGTCCCGGGACTATAAATGGGAAAAAAGTAATAGTGAAAGTGAAAGCATTGAATGTCCAGTTCAATGCTTTTTTTTATTTTTATCTGATGAAAAACACTTTTAAAAATTTTGAAGAATATTTTCTTACTTTTCCTGAAGAAACTCAGCAAAAACTTGAACAATTGCGGAAGTTTATTCATTCTTTAATTCCTGGTTTGGAAGAATATATTGGTTATCAGATGCCGGCTTTTAAGCATAATGAGAAGCCGTTAGTCTACTTTGCAGGATATAAAAATCATATCGGATTTTATCCGCTTCCCGAAGCAATTATTCATTTTGAAAATGATTTTGAGAAAAGAAAATATAAATTTTCAAAAGGTGCGGTTCAGTTTCCGATGAAGGAAGATTTGCCTTTAGATTTAGTTGAAAAAATGGTGCAGTTCAGAATGATGGAGATTGATCAGAAAAAATCCTGAAACGTTACATTTCAGGATTCCATTTTTACTTATATAAAAAACTACTTCTGTTGTAAATCAATTGGGGATTGATTTATTTATGAAACGACAATGACTTCATAAAATTACATTCAATCGTTCTTTTAACGAAAGTTTATGCTATTTTAAAAATATTTAAGACTTTTACTTGTTTAAATTATTCATCATTTTTTCCACAAATTCAAATGCTGCCGGACAAATAACAGTATTCTGTATCATCAGATTATTGATCTGGTAAATTTTTTTTCTGTCGGTGTGAGGATATTCTCTACAAGCTTTGGGGCGAACTTCATAGATTGAGCACGTATTATCCTGATTCAGAAAAAAGCAAGGTAAATTTTGGAGAACTTTGTCATTATCTTCATCCACACGCAGAAATTTAGCTTCAAAATCAGCCTGTTTCATGCGAAGGTGTTTTGAAATGCGCTCAATATCTTTCTCTGTATACAACGGTCCTGTTGTTTTGCAGCAATTTGCACATTGAAGACAATCGATTTTTTCAAAAACCTCGTCGTGAGTTTCCTGAACAATATAATCGAGATTTTTAGGAGGTTTCTTTTTTAAACCTTCTAAAAATTTTTTATGCTCTTTCTGCTTTTGTAAAGCCTGTTTTTTATATGATTCTAAATTCATTATGATCTCTCCGTTTCAAAAACCGGAAGTTCTGCTTTCTGATATTCATTAATTTTATCAAGATTAAGAACTGTTGAATCTTTGTTATTATCCGGATAATACATTGGGATAAATTTTGCCCCATAGATGATTTCTCTAGACACATACGATGATCTCTGAACAACTGTGTTTGAAAATACTTCATCAAATGCACGTACATGAACGATAATTTCAATATTGGTATTTTTAAAATCATTTGCAGAAAACCCGAAAAAAGGAGAATTCTCATCAATCTTATGAACCACCGTCCAGTTCAAAGCCAAAGTATTGATTTTACTTAATTGAGTTTCCAACCGGTAAAAATTACTTTTCGTTGTTCCTTCTTCATTAATCTCGATCGCTGTTGAAAGAGTAATATCAGCATCTGTCAATGCATTATTTTTATACGGTGCCAACCTGAACATCAACGCTGTAACACCCTGAAAAGGAGCAATCACAGCAATATCTGAAAATCTCAGATAAGCTCTGGGTCTTGAAAATCTTCCGTAAAATAAACCCGTTGCGATAGCAAAGGTAAGCAATCCCAAGAAAGCCTCAAAGGTAGCCACTAAACTTGCTAAAAATCCTACCGGGGCAATTCTTCCGTACCCAACTGTAGTAAAAGTCTGAGAACTGAAGAAGAACACATCGATAAATTCATTCATCGGATCACTTTTATCGATTCCCGTAAGATGTTCTACACCGATCAGATAATAAATAAACGCAAAAACGAGATTGATCAGAATATACATCACCACTAAATAAGTGATGAATCGGAATGATGATAAATTCAGCATCGTATGATACCAACTCAGTCTGTTAAAAACATTGACTCCCCTCCTTCTTACATTCGGAAGCCCGTCTTTATTAATAAACCTTCCTGAAGCACGACTTCCAAAACCGCTGTTTTCAGTGTTCTCTTGTCTAATTTTTTTCCTGAAACCTTTTGCCATATTTAACTAAATCATTTGCGTTATCTCAACATTAAAAATGATAAAATAATCTACAAAGATAAAATATTGTTTTTATGAAATTTATCAATTTCAAGATTGAATTTTGCATTTAATTTTAAGCTAAATTTGGTGAATGAAAAAGCTGGAATCAAGAGAAGATATAGAACTTCTTGTCAATAGTTTTTACGCAAAAGTAGTTCAGGATGAAACGATTGGATTTTTCTTTAAAGACATTGTGAAAGTAGACTGGGACAAACATCTACCGAAAATGTATTCTTTTTGGGAGACCATTCTTTTCGGGCAGATGAGCTATAAAGGCAACCCGATGCAGATGCATTTTCCTATCAACGAAATCAAAGCAATGGAGAAACAGCATTTTGCAAGATGGCTGCAATTGTGGAAACAAACAATCGAAGAAAATTTCACAGGTGAAAATGCTTCTATGGCAATCACAAAATCTGAGAACATTGCCAATCTAATGGCTTATAAAATGGAAATGGCGAGAAAACCTTAGTGGTTTTACAATGTTTTTAGTTTAGTGTTCCAGGTTTAGGGAACGATTACTGTAAAAATGTAAGCTGCTAAATTTACCAGAAGAACGGTTCCGTAGAGAACATTCGTTTTTCCACGGCTCAAAGACAACATAACGATGAAAACAGACAAGGTGAGAAGAATGATATCTTTTTTATCTAATCCTAAAACCAACGGAATATCATACATGATACTTACAGCAGAGATTGCAGGAATACTCAACCCTATACTTGCTAAAGCTGATCCCAAAGCTAAATTTAAACTTGACTGTATCTGATTATTTCTCGCTGCACGGATCGCAGCAACTCCTTCAGGAAGCAGTACAACCGCTGCAATAATAACTCCAACCAAAGATTTTGGTGCTCCCATACTTTGTACCATATCTTCGATAGTTTTTGAAAGACCTTTTGCCATTAAAACCACAATAACCAAACAGATAACCAAAAAGAAAAAACTTATAATTGCCTGAGTTTTGTTGGGAATAAAATGATCTTCAGCATTTCCGTCTGCAGGTACAAAATAGCTCCTGTGTCTCACGGTCTGAACCATCAAAAAAACCCCATAAATAACGATACATGCAATCGAAACAAAGATAAGCTGTGCATTATTATAGAAAGGTCCGTTGACGCTTGAGGTAAAATTGGGAAGCACCAATGTGATCACAAGAATAGAAACAATACTCACCAGGTAAGTCGTCGCTGAAGTACGTGCAAAGAACTGCTCAAAATACTTTACTCCGCCCACAAGAATACAAATACCTATAATCCCATTCAGAATGATCATTACGGCTGCAAAAACCGTGTCTCTCGCTAAGGTTATCGCCTGTTTACCACCTGCAACCATCAGAGAAACGATGAGCGCAACTTCGATAATCGTAATACAGAGTGCCAAAATAATAGTTCCGTAAGGTTCGCCAACTTTATGGGCAACTACTTCTGCATGATGAACGGCAGAAAGCACGCTTCCCGTAAGTAAGATGCCTGCAATAATATCAAAAACGACTCCCGTTCCCATTAATCCTGTGAAGTAATAAATTACCGCAAAGACAGGGAAAATATATGTGTAGTTTAAAAATTCTTTTGGCTTCATAAGTGTCTCTAAAATACAAAAAATCTATGGGTTTTTAATTATCAAAAGAAAATATTAATATTATTTTAATGAATCCACAGCTCATAATCCTGAAAATCTGTCAACATATGAAAAAGCAGACCAATCCCTATTATTCTTAAATTTCCTTTAAAAAATAACAGCAAAAAATACAACGCAATGGCGTAGTAAGAATGTAAAAAATGAAAACCTACGCTCATTCTGTTGGGATCAAAAACAGGATCAGCAAAAAGATGATCAAGATCTACAAGCATTGTCGCCAGTAAAATCAGATACACTTTTTTCCAGTTTTTTCTGTAAAACACTAATGCAATGAAAACCGGGAAAACCAGATGCAAAAAATAGTGCGTGAAAGATTTTAGCAATAAAAGATCTGAAGAAGCCATTTTAGTTAACTTTTTTGACTGACAATACACTTACAACCTCAAAAGTAAAGGCAGTTCGTTTTCTTTCAATTTAATTTTCATAAAATAATTCTGTCCTTTGTTTCCGTAAAAAACATAGTTGATGTTTGAAAGTATCATTTTTTGAGTAGAATTCAACTGATGAAAAGAGGATGATAACAACTTATTATTTCTCAAAAAAATATAATTTTCATTTTGATTCTGAGGCAACTGCAAAGGTTTTCTCGTCGATTGAATACTGATTTCTTTAGCTTTCTTCAAAATACGATTTGGCTGAACCGGAATTGCCGTAAACTGATTCTGATCATTGATCCATTTTTTATTTTGAAAGAAGTTCCACGTTTTATATGGATTTAAACTTTGAAGAGAAATAATAAAATTGGGCTGAATAATTTTCTGATAACTTACCTTTTCAGTTTCGTTAAAATCATCATCGTAACCGTAAGTAATGATCGTGTCATTCACCTCTTCGAGTTCTGAATTGGTTTTGAAATAACTGATCTGAAGAGAATCTTTCACATCTTTATTAAAAAATTGAAGACCATTTTTAACATTCTTTTCATCTAATTCTGCACTCAAAAATTGAGTTTTTTGCTCCAATTTTGAGATTAATGATGTGAATGTATTTGTATTCCCGGAATTTGCCACCTCAATTTCATCTGAATTTAAACTGATCGAAAAATTACTGATTTTTGATCCGGAAATGAAAGAAATACTACCATCAGAATTGTTGATCAGCTGATTGGCATTTAAAATATTATTTTTTGAATCTGATAACAGTGACTTCCTTATATCTTCGAATGCTGCATTTGAAGTTCCTAAGATACAAGCTGCGCCTTCAATACTGATAAACAAACCGTCTTTTCGAAAAAGCTTTTCACCGCTTTTAATAAATTTATTTTGCTTTAAATATTGTGAAAATTGAGTTTCATCCTCAAGCTCAACGATCGTATACCAATCTCCGAACTGAGTGTTTTTTAAATGAAAAATCTGTATAAAATCCGGAATTTTCATCCCGGATTTATTTAAAGACATTTTGTCTTTGCCTTTTTTATCACTTTTGAACCATTGTGAAGGATGAGCTATCAATTCGGAAATATATTGTCTCGTCACTTTTTTCACATCAACTAAAACCACGACATCTGCATTTTCGGGAATAAACTTTAAAGTTTTATCCTTATGAAATAACAGAAGATAAACCGCAGCTGCAAGCAGAAAAACGATCACAAGAAAGATATATTTCTTCTTCATTCAACTTTCTAATTAATTAAATTTATTTAAAGCTAAAAACAAAAGCAATTTAAAGCGTTTGAGGTTTTTTATCTGCTTCCATATTTTTGAAAATTTCATCGAACAAATCGAAGAAATACATCAGACTGTTTTCAGAATTTATGTTGGTATTGTAATTCATTTCTGTTTGAATACTGTTGCCTTTTGCTTCAGTTTTAAAGTACAGCTCGCCAACATTTTTTCTCAGAAGATCCAACGTTTTTCTTTCGGAAGTTGATTTAAATTCTTTTTCGAGACCCACCAAAATTTTCTGAACGTCTAATCTTCCAGACAAAGGATATTTCGAAGAATCTTTCATCCATTTCTCAGAAGCTGAAGACTGATTTTTAGCATTCAAATTGTCGGTAGAGGTCGTAAGATAAACAATTCCGTCTTTTACAGTGAAAAATAGCTGGTCAACATAGCCATTGCTTTTGCCATCTTTAAAAGAATAAAAATCTCCGTTTTTGGTAAACTTTTTAGCCAAATCTTTATTGGTTGTCAAAACATCAAAAATTCTTTTCCAATATCCTTCATTTTCTGTTGCAAAAGCAAAAGTAAAATCGGGAACCATAACGTCTTTTGTCTTTTTTATTTCTTTCTCATTATAATCATCGTCATAATCATAATCTGTATAGTCTACTTTTTTAGACTTCAATTCGTTTAAAACAAAGATTCCGTTTCCGGGTGCAATTTTGGCGATCGCTTCTTCATCAAGAACGATTTTCATGGTTTCCATGACCAACTGCATTTCTTTCTGATATTCTTTGTCACCAGAATCCTGAAGGAGGCTGTACATCATATCAAAATACTTGAATCCGTTGACATTCATTGCGTAATAACCGATGCTTTTATCGTTAATCAATGCAGTTAATTTTTTATTTTTTTTGCCTTTGTAAACAGCCGAAATATTCTCTTGAGTTTCCGGATCTTTATGCTGATAATTGTTGACAAGCCTTACCTTATCTTTTTCAAAATAAAGATTGTAAGCTGTGTTTGAATTATACATTTTGCCTAAAATCTCTGTAAAATTGTTTAGACGATATATATTTTTGTAAACTCCTTCGTTGATGATTTTACCGTAATCAGCATATACAAAGACATCAGAATTTCCATCCCTGAAGCTCAACATTTCTGCAGATGATTCAATTTCAAAATTCGAATTGAAGTATTTGTCGAAATTATTTTCAGCAATTCCTTTTACGATTTTAAATTTTTCTGCCTTCAGAGAATCCATTTCTTTCTGATATTCAGAATCTACAGGATAAGCCTCCGTTTCTACGTAGTCATCCTGAGACGCAGGTGGCGGCATTGCTTCTACACTTTCTTCAGAGTATGCAGAGTCTATTACAGCTTCTTTCTCCTTCTTTTCTTCCGGATATTTGTGATGCTTTTCAAGATATTTGATATCTTTCTGGTATTTAGCAATGTCTGCATTGTATGACCTGATATCTGATTTAAGATATTTGATCTCTTCTTTCAAATATTTAATCTCTTCTTTATAATTGAAAGGTTTTACTTCTTCCTCATAAACTGCTGCAGCGCTGTCAACACCAACATATACACTATCTGCCATTACCGCAACTGAATCTGTTACCAATTCTTCATCCCAAATATCTTTCGAGCGTTTGTTATAGTCAATCAAAGTGATCATGGCATGTTGGTCGTTCCATGCAACGAAAAGATCTTCATTAAGATCAACATAAGAATAGTTGTTTTTCTTAGAAACTTCCAGACCTTTTTTCTTGCTTGAATTAATAAATTCCTGAAATTTTTCTTTGTTATCTAAAACAAAATGCGCCGTATAAGACTTTACAGAATCGGAAATTCTTGCATAATGCTTTTGTGTAGCATCGTATTTTATTCCTGTTTTGGAATAGTCATTCCAAGAAGGTTTTCCTTTTTCTTTTTTGTCAATTTGCTTTAGAAAAGGATTAAATTTTTCCCAATTGATTTTTTTATTGAGCTGTTTTCCGTTGATTTCCATGTAGAAAACCGCATCGGAAGGAACTTGCATACTGTTTTGGGCAAAAGCAAGGGCAAAGCCAAAAAGCAGAAAAGCGATTGTCTGTGTTTTTAGTAAAATAGATTTCATATATAAATTAGTGAATTACTGGAATAGAACCGTATTTTGAATCTGTTTTTTCTGAAGGATAAAATCAAGGATATTTCCTTCAAGCTTCATCGCTTTTTTGTTGGGTGAAAGCTGATAAGCATTGTTTGACTGAGATTTTACCGTATTTTCAAACTGCAGAACCGAAGTGTATTTTGCATTATTGAAGACCTCTTTATCTGCAGAACTCAGTTGATTATAATCACTTTTGAAGGTGTTGATTTTATTTCTTATAAAAGTTTTTTTTGCAGAATTATGACTGTAAATCTGTGTGGGGATCATTTTGCCAAGAATATTTTTGGCTTTCAACTGTTCTAATCCCGCATTTACGTTTTCGATTTTTTTGAAATTACAGCTTAGTTTAAGAATGTAATTATCGAAGTCCATCACTGTTTTTACATTTGAAATTCCGGGAACGCTTTTGAAAATTCTTGCAGCTTCGTTGATTTTTGATTCAATCTCGGCTCTTTTAGGAACTTTCTTGCCGTTGATGGTCTCCATTTTTGAGATGGATGCCAATCTTGTTTTGCTTTTGCTTGCATTGAGAATGAGCGAATATTCACCACTTCCGTCAGCTTTTACATTGACTTTATCTAAAATATCAAAACAACTCGTGAGAAATAGTAAAGGAAATAGCAACAGAAGCTGCTTAAAAGAAATTTTCATGATTTAGGTTTAGAATGCTAATTTACTTAAATTTAATTTTAATATCACATTATGTAGGCTATTCATCAACTAAATTCTGCCTTTGAGGTAATCTTGTCTCAGTTCTTCATCCAATTTTTCGATGGCATAACGAAGGCAGGTTCTCGGCATTTTTTTATAGTGTTGATTAAGGTATGTGATGAGCTCTGTTTCATTTTTATTTCCCATTTCACGCAAAAGCCAGCCGTTTGCTTTGTGCATAAGATCATGAGGATACTGTAAATTTTGAGTAACAAATTGCTTGGTCAGCTCAAAAGAACCTTTTTTTATGAAATACATCGTTCCGACAACAGCAATTCTTTTGTGCCACATCTGATCAGAATCTGCAAGCGTTTTCAGCAGGCTTTCTTTTTGATTTTCAAAAGCATATCTTCCCAGAATCTTATAACAGCTTGTATCAACCAAATCCCAGTTATTCACGTATTGAAGATGATTTAAATAAAATTCAACGATCTCATCTTTTACATTCTGCTCTTTTGCTTTTTCAAACTTCGAAATAAGCATAAATAATGCGGTCAATCGATGTTCGTGAATTTCCGAAGAAAGCAGTTCGCTCAATTCAGGCAAAGAGATTTTCGAAAAATATTCCTTCGCAACTTTTCTCTGATCAGGAACAATTACTCCAATGAACTGATCGCCTTCTCCATACTCTCCTTTTCCTGTTTTGAAGAATCGTGGAAAAAAAGCCGCTTTTTCCGGAATCGAAAGAAGACTGAATACCTCTTTTATTTCTTTTACAATATTATTCATTGTCTATCAGTCATTTATTGTAACTGATCTAAAGCAATACTTTCCTGCTCCTGCTCTTCTTTAGCAATCTGTTTAGGATTGGCAACTTTCGCAATAGTAAGTCCCTGAACTACAATCGAAAACACAACCACACAATAAGTAATACTTAAAATAGCATTACTGTATTCATTTTTCGGAATCGACATTGCCAAAGCGATGGATACACCGCCACGAATTCCTCCCCAAAATAAAACTTTTATGGTCTGCGGACTAAATCGAGTTCTGAAAGACATAAATTTTGTGGGTCCCCAAATTGAAATAAATCTTGCGACCAAAACGACGACAATTGCCAAAATCCCGGGAATTACGTAATAATTTAAATCTTTGATCATTAATAGTTCAAACCCAATGAAAAGGAATAGAACCGCATTCAGAATTTCATCAATTAACTCCCAGAATTTAATCAGATAATCCTGAGTAACAGATTTCATTTTGAATTTAACATTAAAATTACCCATAAATAATCCCGCTGCAACCATCGTCAACGGACCCGAAACGTGCATTTGTCTCGCAACGAGATAACCTCCCATCACAACAGCAAGCGTTACCAGAACCGAGATAATATAATCATCAACTTCACGCATCAATCTTGATGTAACCCAACCTAGAAGAACTCCCAAAAGCAATCCTCCACCAGCTTCTTTTATCAATAGAATGGTGATATTTTCTACACCTAAATCTACTTCGCTACCAATTGCAAGCTGTAAGACAACCGTAAAAACCACAACCGCCATACCGTCGTTGAATAAAGATTCTCCGGCAATTTTTGTTTCTAATGATTTTGAAATATTAGCCTGTTTTAAAACACTTAAAACCGCAACCGGATCGGTAGGGGAAATCAATGCTCCAAAAACAAGACAGTAAATGAAAGGAATCTTCAACCCAACTAAAGGCAACAGATAAAACATTCCAAATCCTACGATAAAGGTGGAAATAATCACACCAGCCGTTGAAAATATGAGGACGGGACGGAACTGCTCTTTTAAATCATTAATATTAATATGAATCCCTCCTGCAAAAAGAAGAAAATTTAGCATTGCTCCCATCAGAACTTCGGTAAAATCGATACTGTTCATCAAATCATTCAGATGACCAAATGTTTTTGGAAGAAAATTTTCACCAAATAAAACCAAAATGATAGAAACCACGATAGCAATCACCATAATTCCGATGGTGCTCGGAAGTTTTAAAAATCTGTAGTTGATATATGCAAAAATGGATGCCAATACAATGAGCGCTGAAAATGAATAATATAATTCCAATGAATTTTTTTTAAAAAATTAAGTCTAAATAAAGTACTTTGATATAAATTTTGTTATCGCCTTTTTCCCAAACGTCGATCACACCGTCTTTCAGGGGTCTTGAGCCTCTTGTATAATCTTGTCCGATGTTCATCACATTCAGAAAAATGTATTCGTCACCCACGCTGTTTACTTTAAAAGCAGTTTTCTCAGATTTTCCGTCACCTGAGTTTTTTATTGCATCGGTAAGAAGCCTCAATTGCGAAAGATGATGCGAAAAATTGCTTATATCTTTGGTCTGATCATAAGCACGAAGCAGGATAAGAATGATATCGAGATTGGTGGGATCTTTATTGTAAAGAATCTTGCCAAGTCTGATGCATTCTGCAAAATTATTGTTTTTAAAAGCTTCAGCCAGACTTTTGAACTCATCTCCGGTCTGGGAAACTTTATCTTTTATGAAATTTCTTCCGTAGTACAAATGCTGCGCTTCTATACTGTCAAGAGATTTTGGAAGACCTTTAAACTTAAAAATAAGCTTTTCGGAATTGTAAGGCGAGCCGGAATTGCTGAGGTTTTTCTCAATACTTTTCAAATCCAACTTAGTCTTTTGGCTAAATCCAAAAAACGGAAGAGCAAGAAGAAAAACGAGTATTCTGTAATTCATTAATCTTCTTTTTCAGATTCTTCATCTTCATCATTGTCAAAATATTCGAAAAGAAAATCGTTGTACGGGAATCTCGAAATATGAATTTTCATCACCTCATCGTAGATCAGCCTTTTCATTTCAGGAAAATTTTCTTTCTTTAAAGCAGAAATGAAAACTGCGGGATGTTTAGATTTATTCATCCAGGTTCTTTTCCATTCTTCTAGAGAAACATTCCGGTTTGAGCTTGGTGTAAGATCGTCTTCGTCTTTTTTCTCATAGCTGAAGTCATCAATTTTATTGAAAACCATGATCATCGGTTTCTGATGTGCATTGATTTCCATTAAAATCTGATTGACTGACTCGATATGATCTTCAAAACTTTCGTGAGAGATATCAACCACATGAATCAACAAGTCAGCTTCACGTACCTCATCCAAAGTTGATTTAAAAGATTCTACCAGCTGAGTCGGTAATTTTCTGATAAAACCAACGGTATCCGTCAAAAGGAAAGGTAAGTTTCCGATCACTACTTTTCTTACCGTCGTATCGAGTGTCGCAAACAATTTATTCTCTGCAAAAACATCAGATTTTGACAAAGCGTTCATTAAAGTTGATTTTCCAACGTTGGTATACCCTACCAAAGCAGCACGAACTACTTTGCCGCGATTGTTACGCTGAGTCGCCATTTGCCTGTCAATGGTCTTCAGTTTATCTTTCAGTAAAGATATTCTGTCACGGATGATCCTTCTGTCGGTTTCAATTTCTGTTTCACCGGGACCACGCATCCCGATTCCCCCTTTCTGTCTTTCAAGGTGGGTCCACATTCTGGTTAGTCTCGGAAGAAGGTATTGATACTGAGCCAATTCTACCTGAGTCCTTGCATAAGAAGTCTGTGCTCTCTGTGCAAAAATATCCAGGATCAGATTGGTTCTGTCAAGAATTTTTACTTCAATTTCTTTTTCAAGATTTTTCAGTTGAGAAGGTGACAATTCGTCATCAAAAATAATGGTTCCTATCTCGTTTTCTTTTACATATTCTTTTATTTCCTGAGCTTTTCCGCTTCCTACAAAAGTTTTGGAATCCGGCTGAGTTAAATTCTGAGTAAAACGTCTGTCAACCGTAGCACCTGCTGTGAAAGCCAAAAACTCCAGCTCATCCATGTATTCCTGCAGCTTTTCTGCATTTTGATTTTGGGTGACAACACCCACCAAAACTGCCCTTTCGTAACTATGTTGTTTCTTTTCTAGCATTAAATTCTGTATAATTTATAAGATTTACAAGATAACATTTTTAATTAATAAATACAACCCGAGTCTTTAAAAACGGTGATTTTCCCTTTTTTATTCTAGTCCTTTTCCTCTGGTTTATCCCCTTCGTCTCCACTTACCTTTACACCGTAAAAATCTCAATAACAGATCATAACATTAAAATCTTTATTAACCAGAAATTATCTTAAATATGAAAAAAATTTTTATGTACGGCATCTTTTTGATTCTTTGCGCGACATCAGAAGTCAGTGCACAAAAAGCAGTTCTTGCCGCAGGATCAAATGCTACAGGAGGCAACGGCTCTGCTTCTTACAGTATAGGACAGATTGATTATACAAGCAAAGGAACTAATAATCAAGCAAATGAAGGCGTACAGCAAGCCTACGAAATCATTACGCTTTCCACTACAGAAACTGCAGGCTCAGACAAGAAAGACATTTTATTGTATCCAAATCCATTCAAAGATTTTTTGTTTGTGGATTTTACTACAAACGACTACCGAAATTCTGAATTTCAATTATTCGATTCTTCCGGCAAACTTTTAAAAGAGAACAAAATAAAAGAGTCAAAATCAGAATTTAATTTTTCAGAGCTTCCTTCTGCGATGTACATCATCCGAATCAATCAGAATGGAAAAAATATTAAAACATTTAAAATCATTAAAAAATAATCATCATGAAAAAAATTTTACTCACCGTAGGAATGATGCTTGGCTTTCACTTAGTCTCAGCCCAGGCTCCGGAAAAAATGAGTTATCAGGCTGTAATGAGAAATACATCCGGACAATTGCTTGCCAATCAGAATATCGGAGTGAAAGTAAGTGTACTTCAAGGTTCACCTGCCGGAACAGTTGTTTATTCTGAAAGATTGACCGGAACAACCAATGTCAATGGACTCATCAGTCTGGAAATCGGAACCGGAACAGTACTTTCGGGAACTTATGCCACAATCAACTGGCCTTCTGGAAATTATTATTTAAAAACAGAAACAGATCCCACTGGCGGAACTTCTTATACAATTACAGGAACAAGCCAACTATTAAGTGTGCCTTATGCAATGTATGCTAAAACTTCCGGCAGTTCCGGTGGAGGTTTTACGTTACCTTATACAGCAACGGTTAATAATGCTTCAAATCTTTTTACTATAACTAACGATGGTGACGGAACTTCTCTTGAAGGAAACAACAATACTACAACCTCAAGTATTGCAGCAGTTAGAGGAGTTGTTACCAATGTAGCTCCGGGAGGATTTTCTTCAGGTGTGCGAGGAATCAATAATGGTACCGGAGGTTTGGGTGTTGGTGTTTGGGGAAGCCAAAACGGAAGCGGATGGGGAGTTTACGGAGTTACTCCCAGCGGATTAGGAGTCTATGGAAACTCTTCAGGATCAGGATATGGTGTTTATGCTAACAGCAATACAGGAACAGGTTTAAATGCAACAAGCACAAATGGTATTGCCGCCAATATTTCAATCTCAAACAATGCCAATCCCAACACTGTTCTTACAGCAAGTACTTTAGGAAGTGGAAATGTTATTAATGTTTCATCTTCAGGTTCCGGAGCGGGCGTTGTGAGCAATACAGGAACCGGTTTTGCCATCCACGGAATTACGACCGCACAAAGTTCTGCCGGAGTTATCGCCGATAATAACGGAGCTGGTGAAGCAGTTGTAGGTAGAAATACCAGTGATATTGCAGGAGCAGTAGTGGGAAGAAATGATGGTGGAGGATATGGTGTTCATGGCTTTCTTGCCACGAATACCACGGGAACGGGAATAGGGGTGTATGGAAGAGTGGGCATAAGCGGAAGCACTGGTAGAGCGGGAAGATTTCAAAATTTTAATACAGCAAACGATAGAAATACTTTTGAAGTAGAATCAAATAGTACAGGAAATATCCCTGATAATACACAAGGTAATGTTGCCTCTTTTTTATCTAATAATACCAATAGCGTTAGTGCCGCAGTAAGAGGAGAAACCAAAACAATATTTGGAAATTTCGGTGCAGCAGGTGTTTTCGGTGTTTCATCAGGAACAGGCGGTTTTGGCGGACTATTTTATTCTTCAAACGTCAGCGGAAATGGGCGTGCTTTAGTGGCAATCACAGACGGAAACGGCGATGCAATTGTAGCCAATGCAGGCAAAGACGGTGATGCAATCGAAGCGAATGTTGATGGAAACGGACGCGCACTCTACGGTTGGGTTCCTACTTTCAGTACAGGTAAAGCTGCAGAATTTAAAAATTTCAATACATCAAATACATCTACAGCACTTTCCTCAACAACATTAGGAAACGGTATTGCAGGAGACTTTTTTGTAGATAATACAAATGGAACTTCTCCGGCAGTCAAAGGAAAGGTCAATTCTCAGTTTGCCAATTTCGGAACCGCAGGTGTGTATGGTGAATCTGCCGGAACAGGAGGTTTTGGAGGTTTATTTTATGCAAGTAACGCTTCAGGAAACGGACCTGCATTAATTGCTCTTGCCAACGGAAACGGAAATGGCATCACAGCAAATGCAAAAAATAGCGGAGACGGTGTAGAAGCAACAGTAGACGGAACTGGTAGCGCAATCTACGGCTGGATTCCTAATTTCGGAACGGGTCGCGCAGCTTATTTCAGAAATTTCAATACCGCAAATTCTCAGGCAGTAGTATCTGTGACTAATGCAGGAACAGGAACGGGAGTTTTTGTAAATCATACCGGAGCATCAGGAAACATCGCAGTTTTTCAAAGTGCAAGTGCCAATGTTGCCAGAATCAATAAAACAGGAACGGGATTTTTCAATGGTGGAACGCAAAACAGTGGTGCCGATTTAGCCGAAGTATTTGACATAGAAGGAAATATTTCTGAATACGAAATGGGTGACGTTTTAGTAATCTCCACTTCGAGCGATAGAGCGGTAGAAAAATCATCAAAACCATATTCTACTTTAGTTTCGGGAGTTTATGCTACAAAACCAGGAGTTTTATTAACTGAAGAAAATGTAGATGCTGATTTATCAGGAAAAGTTCCGATGGGAGTGATTGGAGTTATCCCTACCAAAGTTTGTCTTGAAGGAGGAAAAATCAAAAGAGGCGATCTTTTGGTAACCTCATCAAAACCCGGAGTTGCCATGAAAGCCAATCCTAAAAAAATAAAAATAGGACAGGTGATCGGAAAAGCGCTTCAGGATTACGATCAAAGCTCAATCGGGAAAATAAAAGTATTAGTTAACATTAAATAAAACGATCATGAAATCATTATATATCATTCCATTTTTACTTTTAAGCGTAATTTTTTACGCACAGGAAAAAAAATCTCCAGAACTTCAGGATCAGGAACAGGTTTTGAAAGATGCTAAAGAATTTGAAAAGAAAATGCAGAAACAAAACGAAGCCAATTTCCCTAAAAAAGAAAAACAAAACGTTTTGGCATCCGAACAGGGCCTGGAAGTGAAGCAAGAAACTCAGAAAACCGGGAAGCAAAGTAATAATCAGGATAAACTATTACCCAATACCGCAAGTTTTGAAGATATTTTAGCCTCGATCCCTAACAGACAAAATTCACGTAAGAGAAATGCTTCTACAAATGCCACAGTAAAAGTTCAGGGTTTACCAAACACGGCAACTTTAGAAGAAATTAAAAAAACAATTCCTAAAAATTAAACTAATAACCTTTTTCAAAAAAGAAGTCCGCAAAAATAATTGCGGACTTCTTGATTTTTTATTTGGATAAATTTAATCCCAATCTGCTGCGATAAATTTCATTTCATTTCCATTGTTGTCAGATAGTGTTAGTCGATGTCCTTCGATCAAATAATTTTTCATGTTCCCTATTTTTTTCATAAAAGCATTTTCGAGTTCCATATTTTTACAGACCATTTCTGTGCTTCCAATTTCTGAAATATTTATTTTGCTGTTATTTTTTAATTCAGCTGTAAAGAAAATTCTGTTGCAACCCATTGTTGCGAAACCCTTCACGCGATTACCGGTTCTTTCACCTGTTAAATTGATTCCTGCTTTATTTTCAACCAACTGCAGCTTGGTAAATTGATCAAACGAAACCATCATCCATTCTCTCCGGTAATGTTGGTTATCGACCTTTGATGCCGAACAATTTAAAACCAGTGTTAAAATGAAAACAGAAAAAAGACTTAAAATAATGTTTTTCATACCACTCAGCCACCCATTTTCATACCAATTAAGGATGGATTATCGTAAAAATTAGTAAATTAGCCCCACAATAATTATTTTAAAAATGAAAAGAATATTTTTACTATTCACTTTCTTGTTAGGTTTTGCTCAAATGAGAGCAGACGAAGGGATGTGGCTGTTGATGCTCATCAAAAGACTTAACGGTGTTGATATGCAGAAAGAAGGTCTGCACCTTACGCCTGAAGAGATCTATTCTGTGAACAATTCAAGTCTTAAAGATGCTATCGTAAGCTTCGGAGGATTTTGTACAGGAGAAATCGTATCAGACAAAGGTTTGATCTTTACCAATCACCACTGTGGTTATGGTGCTGTTGCAGCAGCTTCTACACCGTCAAAAGATTACCTGAAAAACGGTTTCTGGGCGATGAAAGAAAAAGATGAGTTTAATGCAAAAGATCTTTACGTAAGATTTTTGGTAAGAATGGATGACGCATCGCAAAGAATCAATTCTAAACTTAATAACAATATGACTGCAGCTGAAAGAAAAGCTGTAATCGATGCTGAAACAAAAGCAATTCAGACAGAAAATTCTGAAAACGGAAAATATACTGTTGTCGTGAGAGATTTCTTCAACGGAAATGAATTCTATTATTTTGTTTATCAAGACTATAAAGACATCAGATTAGTAGGTGCACCACCATCAGCTTTAGGAAAATATGGTGGAGATACAGATAACTGGGAATGGCCACGACATACTGCAGACTTCACGGTTTTCAGAGTATATGCTGATGCAGCAGGAAATCCTTCTGAATATAAGCCAACCAATGTTCCTTTGAAGCCTAAACATTTTTTACCGGTTTCTCTTAAAGGAATTAAGCCTGGTGATTTCTCAATGATCTTGGGTTATCCGGGAAGAACAAACCGTTACCTGACTTCTTACGGAATCACCCAAATGGTTTCTAAAGATTATCCGGCTTGGGTAGAAACTTCTAAAATGGCAATGGATGTGATGAAGAAGTATATGGATAAAGATAAAACCACTCAGTTAGGTTATGCTTCTCAATATGCTTCTGTAGCCAACTATTGGAAAAACAGACAGGGAACAATCGACGCCGTTGAAAAAAACGGAACCATTGCAGACAAACAAAATATAGAAAGAACTTTCAGACAATGGGCTTCTCAGCCGGGTAATGAAATGTATGATGGTGTTCTAGAACAGATCGCAACATATTACAAGCAGGTTACGGACAGAAATGTTGAAAGAAATTATGCTTCCTTATTAACAAGAAATGCCAAATATATTGCTTTGGCTTACCAATTGGCTCCGGCTCTCGATGCTTACGCAAAACAGGATATGGCAGGAAGATTGGCAATGAAACCAAAAGTAGAAGCAGCTATTAAAGATGCTTATGACAACATCAATCCTGAATTGGAAGGAGAAATGCTTAATTCTTTGGTAAACCTTTACAAAACAAGAGTAAAAGCTGATGTTGCTTCACCAACAATTATGGCTTTAGATGCTAATAACTTGTCAACTGTTGCATTCTCTTCATTATTTGCAAACAAAACATCTGTAACCAACTACATTTTAAACCCTGATCGTTTAAAATTAGATGCAGATCCTCTTTTGAAAATTGCAAAAGGTATTGCAGAAGATCAGAGAGTTTCTGGTGAAAGATTTGTAAAAATCGATGATAATTTTGCTAAAAACAACCGTCTTTTCTTAGCTGGTTTGATGAAAGCAATGCCTGAGAAAAAATTCTACCCGGATGCAAACTCTACCATGAGATTGACTTACGGACAGATCGACACATTGCCAATCAGAGAAGACAGAAACTACTTTGGTGTTACTGATAACTACTACACTACAATGGAAGGTTTAGTAGGCAAATACAAAGCTGGTGACGAAGAGTTTGATCTTCCACAAAGAGTTCTTGCACTTCAGGGAGCAAAAGACTACGGTCAATATGCTGATAAAGCAGGTTACCTTCCGGTAAATTTTCTTTCAAACAACGACATTACAGGTGGAAACTCCGGTTCTCCGGTAATCGACGGTAACGGAAACCTTATCGGTATCGCATTCGACGGAAATAGCGAAGCATTAAGTGGTGACATCGTTTTTGAAGACAAATGGCAGAAAACAATCAGTGTAGATATCCGTTTTGTTCTTTGGACGATTGATAAATATGCCGGTGCAAGAAGATTGGTCGATGAGTTGACATTAGTAAGAGATGAAAATACTCCGGCTGATACTGGCGCATCTAAAATCAAAACTGCAGCTCCTGCAAAAAAGAAAAAGAAATAATTTTTTTCTAAATCATATTTTAAAAACCGTGAAATAAATTTCACGGTTTTTTTATTTTTGATGATTCAATTTTAAATAAAATGAAAACACAAAAGATTAAGTTTAAAGCTATCATCCAGCAAAACGGAACGATGAATGCCGCCTTTGTAAAATTTTCATTTTCTGTGGAAAAACTTTTCGGGAAAGGTAAAATCTTCTAGATAATTTTTTTAATAATTAAACATTCCAAAACTCACGATCCAAACTTCTGTATTGTATCGCCTCTGAAATATGGTTTGAAAGAATATTTTCAGATTCTTCCAAATCGGCAATCGTTCTGGCAACTTTTAGAATTCTGTCGTATGCTCTTGCAGAAAGATTCAGTTTTTCCATTGCCATTTTGATGAGGTTAAAAGATGCATCATCTAATTCACAAAATTGCTCCAACTCACGAGAACCAATTTGAGCGTTATAACTGATTGACAAATCTTTATACCGCTCATTCTGAATCTCACGCGCAATTAAAACCCGCTTTCTGATGTCTTCACTTTTTTCGCCTTTTCTTTTTTCGGCTAATTGTTCAAATTCCACTTTTTGCACTTCTACATGAATATCGATGCGGTCTAAAAGCGGTCCCGAAAGTTTATTCATGTACCGTTGCATCTCAAAAACTGACGAAGTATTATTCGGATCATCTGGAAAATATCCGCTCGGACTTGGGTTCATTGATGCAACCAGCATAAAGCTCGAAGGATAATTGACAGTAAATCTTGCTCTTGAGATCGTCACTTCACGATCCTCCAAAGGTTGACGCATCACTTCCAGAACTGTTCTTTTAAATTCAGGCATTTCATCCAGAAATAAAACTCCGTTGTGAGCGAGAGAAATTTCTCCCGGTTGCGGGTAACTTCCACCGCCAACTAATGCAACATCCGAAATTGTATGGTGTGGCGAACGGAATGGGCGAACAGTCATCAGAGAAGTTTCCGTTCCCATTTTTCCGGCAACAGAATGTATTTTTGTAGTTTCTAATGCTTCTTTTAAAGTGAGTGGCGGCAAAATACTCGGAACTCTTTTTGCCAACATCGTTTTTCCGCTTCCGGGAGGTCCGATAAGAATGATATTGTGTCCGCCTGCAGCGGCAACTTCCATTGCTCTTTTTGCAGTTTCCTGTCCTTTTACTTCAGAAAAATCAAAAGGGAAATTGTTTATTTTCTCCTGAAATTCTTTTCGGGTATCCAAAACTACTTTTTCGAGTGGTTTTCCTTCATTAAAAAAATCAATAACTTCTTTGATGTTTTCAACTCCGTAAACATCAAGATTATTGACAATCGCAGCTTCTCTTGTATTTTGTTTAGGTAAAATAATTCCTTTAAAACCTTCTTCACGAGCCTGAATCGCAATAGGCAAAACCCCTTTTATAGGCTGCAGACTTCCATCTAAAGAAAGCTCTCCCATGATGATAAACTCTTGAATATTTTCTGCTACAATTTGATCTGAAGCAACCAAAATCCCCATAGCTATACTCAAATCGTAAGCCGCACCTTCTTTTCTAAGATCAGCAGGAGCCATATTGATCGTGATTTTTTTGCCTGGAATTTTGAAACCTACGTTTTTCAGTGCAGCCGAAATCCTGTAACTGCTTTCTTTTATTGCATTATCAGGAAGACCTACAAGGTGATATCCTACTCCACCGGTATCTATATTAACCTCAATTGTAATGGTTTGTGCGGAAACACCGAAGATTGCACTTCCGTATATTTTTATCAGCATTTGATTGTGTTTTAAGTAAAAATAAAAAAATTATTTGAAAAAGCACTTATCAAACAATTTATATTAAAATTATATTACAAAAAACCGATGCAACTAAATCTGCATCGGTTTCACTTTACTAAAATTATTTAAAAAAACTAACTATGATTCTTTAATTCCTTATTTCTTTATAAATTTATTTCGGTACATTTTACTATCTGAGGTCTTACATACTATTATATAAGTACCCGGAGCGAGATCGTTTACATCAATTGCTTCGTTGAATTTGTGATCTTTCTTCTGTAGAATTAATTTTCCAGACATATCAATGATTGAGATCTCACTATATTTTTCAGACTGTTTACCAATATACAAGAATTGAGCAGTGGGGTTAGGATAAACGTTTAAGCTATTTTCTCGTGTTTTTGTTTCCCCTGTAGAAAGGTTTGGACAAAAACTCCAATTCCCGAAATTTAATTGCACAAATGCAAAAGTAGCTAACATCTGACATTGATCCGGGCAGTACTCGGTACAAGCGTAAAAGCCATAAAGCCCAGATTCGGTTGCAGTATAAGAGTCTCCTGTTGCTCCGGGAATAATGCAGGCATCCGTTGGTGATGGCGGGTTACTTCCCGGAATACATTTGAACCAAGTATGATCTCCGTAAACTTGAGGAAATCCATTATTAAGCTGTACAGAAGCTCCATTACAAATGTTGTACTCCCCGTTTACTTCTTCATAAGTTCCCGGTTGTAGATCTATCATCAAATACGGAAGTCCGTAAACATAACCATCTGCCATGATTGGATCACTTTCAGCAGTACAGTCATTTTCTGTAACTTCTACTTTAAAATAATACAACATGTCATTTGTTCCGTCAATGGTAAGGGTTTGCATCGTTGCTCCGGGAATTGCAACCCATGGGTTCGGATTGGGTGTTTGCCAATCCCACTCTTGCTTATACCATTGATAACTCGAGTAAGTTTGTGTTGTAGAAAGTATTTCGCTTTCCGAGCTGCAAAAAACTACCTTATCAGGAAACATCGTTCCTAATCTGGGACTTGTAATCGTGGGATTGCACTGTTGAGCTTTTATATTTAAGACACTTAAAAATAAAAGACTTAAAAAAATTAATCTTGCTTTCATAAATATATTTGATTTGATGTGTTATGATTTAATTAATTGACACCCTGATTCCGAATTTCAAATTGAAATTCACAGGTTTTTCTTTATAAATAGTTTTTAGATTGCTGTTGTCATTAAAATGGTATCCTATTCCCGGCTCGGCATAAACTCCAATTTGTTTCAGTATTTTTAGCTGAAATCCAACTGCTGTATTGGCTGAAACCTGCACGGGTTTCTCGCTGATATCTTCTTTTGTTTCTTCTTTCGGCAAACCATCTACGATATATTTGGTTTTTATTTGTCCCGAAATTGCTTTTTCTACAACACCTCCCCCCGTAATATAAGCTGTGAAAGCTCCCTTTTGAATTACATTATAATTAACCTGAACAGGAAGTCCTAAATAATGAATATTTTGCTCACTGCTGATAAAATTATCACTGCTTCCTGAGACAACTTCCGCCGATAGTTTTGTATAATTAATTCCCGTTCCTATCCCCCATTTTTTTCCTATATTATAATAAACCGAAGCCCCAAAAGTAACCGGAGTCTTGTGCTTAATTTTTGCATCTACTTTTTTATCCTGATTTGCTAAGAGAATTTCCATCAACGGATTTTCTTCAAAACCTACACTCCAAACTTCGGGAAGGCTCAATGTGGTTCCATTAAGAGTAGCATATCCGGGAAACTGATCAGTTGAGTTTGAAGAAGTATTTCCTGTAAGCACACCGACCATCCATTTTTTCTTAGACTTATTTTTTGCCAGCCTCGCTTTTTCTGAATCTTCAAATTTTCCCTTCCATTCTCGTTCTTGTTTAGTAAGAAGTTCGTGAGTTGATTCTTCAATGTTTTCTTGCTGTTTACCCAAATTCAAATTTTCTGTCTGAACTAATCTTTTAGCATCTTGCATTAAGATATTGTCATTACTTTTCGTTTGTACTTCAAAAGTGTTTTCTTTCCAAAAATCAATTTTAGAATTTGTTTTATTAATAAAAATGTTTTTATCTAAAATGTGATTTCTTCTTTTTTCTTTACCTGAATTCATGACGATTACACCTCTTCTTTCTTCTAAAGAATTCTCAGTAGATCCGTCATTTTTATCTATAGCTGGTTTTTGATCATTGTAAATAGTTTCTCCGGATTTATTAGCATATTCAGATACTTGGGATTGTTCTTTTTTGCTATTAAAATCAATTAATCTGTCCAAAATAAAAAACATTGCAATCGCAGCAGCAATACCACCAATACGATAATATAGAGATTGGTGTTTTTTATTATTTTTAATTGCTTTTTTTTCAGTCTTCAAATCATCGTTCATTTGAATCAGAATAGGTGCTTTTGTCTTTTCTTCTTCAAAAAGTTTGTATCTTATATCATCCCATAATTCATCCGGAACATCATCCGTATGATTTTCCATCTTTCTGCGCAGATCATTTAGCCAGTCATTACTCATATTGCGCTGTTTTAGACATTTTATATTCTTTTATTTTTTTCACCAAAATTGCTTTTGCTCTGTGAAATTGTGATGCAGATGAATTTTCTGCAATTCCCAAAATTTTTGCAATCTCCTTATGACTTTTTTTCTCAAAAACATATAGATTGAAAACTGTTCTGTAACCTTCCGGAAGGGCACGTATAATTTCCATAATGGTGTGTTGTGAAATTTCTTCAAAATTTGGATCTTCATCTCCCTCTTCAGCAGGAATTTCAAAATCATCTGAAATTTCTTTAAAATTGAGCTTCTTCTTTATATGTTTTAAAGATTCATTGACTACAATTTTAGTAATCCATGCTTTCAAAGAACCTGCACCCCTATACTCAAAAGAAGAAATTGAGTGGAACATCTGTAAAAAGCTATTCTGCAAAACGTCATTAACATCCTCTGCATCAATAATATATCTGGAACACACATAAGATAGGTTGCCCGAATAAGCTTCGAAAAATTCTTTCCAAGCCACTTCTTCCTTTCTTAAAAGACAGTCGACCAAAATCTGCTCCTTATTTTTCATTAATTAAATGATGATACCATTCAACTCAATTTAACATAATACAAAGATAGGAAGCCTCTATTTGAGGCTAATCCTAACTTAAAAACTAATTACTATTTAATTTTTGACACTAATTGGTATATCATATTTTATCGTCTGATATGGGGAAAATTCTACTCCGTCAATATTTATTTTTTCTGCCTCAAACCCAAACCTCAAAGACGAGTCGTATCCTACAAAAAAACCTTTTTGATTAGCTTTCAATTTTACAACTATATTTTTCGCTGTCCCGTCAACAGTCATTTGGAATCCTAAAACCTTTGGTTGAAAGGTCAACTCTATTATATTTTGGTCGATGTTTAGTTTTGATTGATAATCCAATTTGTATTCAATTTTTCCGATATGTGCCAAAACTGTGTCTGCTTTTACAGGATCTGCTACAACCGTTTTTACAATTTCTCTTACCGGAAAATCTTTGAAAGTGATGATTGTATCTTTAGCTGCAAACTCAATTATTTTCTCATTGAATTTATTCCCTTGCGAAGTCACTAATCTTGCTTTATAATTCCCTTTTACATCATCCTGCTTCACAGGAACAGGTTCATATTTATCAATCTCGCATGAGATCATAGAAATTCCTAAAAAAGCAAACATTGCAATCATAAGAGATCGTAGTACTATTAATTTCTTCATTTATTCTAAAATTTTTACATTAAACATTATTCTTTTGAGTACTCATTTATATAAATCCTTTTTTTCGTAAATCTTGCATGAGAATTAACAAAAATGTTTAAAAAAAATAACAATTAATTGATTGTCAATAGCTTTGTTTTAATTATTAAATCATTTTAAGTTTTGTTATTTTAATATATTTGTTAAAATATAATAAGCACTCCTTATAATGACGATAAAACCTGAAATCTCCTGGGCAGATTTTGAAAAGATTGACATCCGATGCGGAACAGTCATTACTGTAAATGATTTTGAGAAGGCAAAAAAACCTTCTTACCAATTGGAAATTGATTTTGGTGATTTAGGAATTAAAAAATCCTCTGCTCAAATTACAACGCTTTATAGCAAAGAACAATTGCTAGGAAAACAAATTTTGGCAGTTGTCAATTTTCCCAAAAAACAAATTGTCATTTTTTTTAGCGAATGTCTGATTTTGGGTGTTTATGGCGAAGATCCGAAAGATGTAACTCTTATTACAACGTCTTTGCCCGTAAAAAATGGTTTGATAGTTGGTTAATAAGCTGGAATAAATTGATATTGATAAATTTTACAATTAAACCTAACATATTTCTAAAAAACACAGACTATGATACAAAATATTCCATTAGAAAAAGTCTTATTTCTTGATATTGAAACAGTTCCAAATGCAGGCTCGTGGGAAGAATTATCTGAGACCGAGCAGAAACTTTGGGATAAAAAAACACGATACCAACGTAAAGACGAAATTACTGCCGAAGATTTTTACGAAAGAGCCGGAATCATGGCAGAATTTGGAAAAATCATCTGCATTACAATCGGAATGCTGGAAAAAAATGAAACTTTAAGAATAAAAAGTTTTGTCAATGGTGATGAAAGAAAACTGCTTCAGGAGTTCGGAGAACTTTTTAACAGTCCGAGGCTTCGTGATGTTATTCTTTGTGCCCACAACGGAAAAGAATTTGATTTTCCCTGGATCGCAAGACGTTTTTTGATCAACGGAATGCAACCTCCTATTCCATTTCAGATGTATGGAAAAAAACCATGGGAAATACCACATCTCGACACCATGGAATTATGGAAATTCGGTGATTATAAAAGCTATATTTCTCTCGAACTTCTGGCTCACGTATTTGGAATTCCTACCCCGAAAGACGACATCGACGGCTCAATGGTTTCATCAATCTACTACATAGAAAAAGACTTGCAGCGAATAGTTGACTATTGTGAAAAAGATGTCTTAACTTTGGCAAACATTTTCCGACGTATGCGTCAGGAAGATTTATTGCAGAGAAATATCAATTTAGATTAACAAATGAACTTTACAGACGATCAGATTGCCGACATCGGTGAAGAAATTATAAGAGTACTGAAAACCGTTTACGACCCTGAGATTCCGGTGGATATTTATGAATTGGGACTAATTTATGACGTTCAGATCTCGGAAGAAGCCGATGTGAAAATCATCATGACCTTAACGAGTCCTAACTGTCCCGTTGCGGAAAGTCTTCCACAAGAGGTAAAGGACAAAGTGAAAGAAGTAGAAAATGTGAATGAAGTAGATCTCGAACTTACTTTTGAACCAACTTGGAACAAAGATATGATGAGTGAAGAGGCAAAATTTGAGCTGGGAATGCTTTAAATCTTCTTTAAAACAAAAAAAGCTGCCAAATTTTGGTCATTTTTTGCTTTTGACTAATCCTGATTTTCTATTCTTTAAAAATCTGTTTGTCATTCCGTAGGAATCTCGACAAAGTTTTAATTATAATAGCTCAGATTCCTACGGAATGACAAAAGTATAGTTTAATTATCTAAATTCCTTTGACAATTTCTTTTCCTTCTCTCCTGCTCCACTCACTCCAAGATCCAACATACAGATTCGGAATTTCAAAACCTGCATATGCTAAAGCTAAAATTGTATGACAAGCTGTAACTCCCGAACCACAGTGAATGATTAATTTTTCCGGTTTATTTTCTAATAATTTTAAATATTTTTCTTTCAGAATTTCAGGTTTCAAAAAACTTCCGTTTTCATCTAAATTTTCAGAAAAAGGAATGTTGATCGCTCCGGGAATATGACCCGCGACTAAATCAATCGGTTCAGATTCTCCTTTGTATCGATAAGAATCCCGTACATCAATTACAGTTGCAGAATTGTTTGTTAATTCATTTTCAACATCTTCTAAGCTCGAAACCGCAAGAAGCCAATTAACTTTTTTGATGATTGTAGCTTTCTCAAAACTTTGCTCACCTGATGAAAATTCAAAATTATTTTTTTCAGCATTCTCAAATCCTCCATCCAAAACCTGCACATTTTCAAATCCAAAAGATTTCAGCATCCACCAAGCTCTTGCTGCGGCATTTGCTCCATTCTTATCATCATAAATTACAATATGAGAACCCTCTGATATTCCTAAACGAGAAACAGCTTTACCAAACTTTTCAACTGTCGGAAGTGGATGCCTTCCTCCAAAAGCGGGATTTTCACCAACTTCAGCTAAATCTTTATCTAAATCGATGAACCTTGCATTTTTAATATGCCTGTCAAGATATTTTTGATGAGCATCTTTCCCTGCTCTTGCATCAAGAATGACCAAATTTTCAGAAAAAAGATTTTTTAATTTGGAAGGTGAAATTATTGGTGACATTTTGGGAGATTAGTTGATAACTTTTATGTTTTGAAAATTATGAGTCAAATAAAAATAAATGATAATTTAATTTATACATTTCAAAGCAATGTTTGTCATTCCGGAGGAATCTCGGCAGCGTATTTAATAAAGTTACAAATTTGTTTAAATTCCTCCGAAATGACAAAGGCTCTGTTTCTTATTTTTACGATTTAAAATTTAAATGATACTAAAAGAAAACTGCAGAAATCTCTGCAGCTATTTTATTGATAAATGAAAATCATGGTTTGTACCAATTCGGGATGAAGACTTCTTGAGACGGGGCAATTTTTTGCAGTTTCTTCGATGAAAGCTTTTTCTTTATCGGAATAAGTATCAGAAAAAACAAAATTACAGACAATTTCACCAATTCTTCTTGGTTCAGTCTTCATAATTTTCTGAAGCGTACAATATGCTCCGTCTATATTGATCTCTTTATCTTTGCCTAAAATAGCGATGGTTGTCAACGCACATTCTGCTAAAGACGTCGCACACAAATCTGTCGGAGAAAATTTCTCTCCTTTCCCGTGATTGTCTGTTGGTGCATCACTTTCGATGATTGTTCCTGACTGTAAATGTTCTGCTGAGCATCTGAGTCCTCCAATATATGTAATTTTTGATGTCATATTATTTTAAAATAAAATTAAGAGACAGTGTCTCAGAAATGAAAAATATCTTTAGCCTTGTTATAAGAACTTTCGAAATTCAGTAAGTTCAATTTGTGTTCAGCTTTTTCCACACTCATGAAATTGATGACCTGCTCAGTTGGCATATTTCCCACCAAGTCATCTTTTGCCATCGGACAACCGCCAATTCCTTTGATTGCGCTATCAAATCTTCTGCAACCTTTGTCGTAAGCTACTTTCAGTTTAGAATAAGAATCTTCATAACGGTTATGAAAATGTGCTCCGAAATCAATTTCAGAATATTTAGACGGTATTTTTTCAAATAAAACAGAGATCGTTTCCGTCGTCGCAACTCCCGTAGTATCAGAAAGTAAGATATTTTTAATTCCTATTTCAGAAAAACGGTTTGCCCAAAAATCTACATCTTCCCATTTCCACATTTCACCGTACGGATTTCCAAATGCCATTGAGAAATATAGATTGAGTTCTTTACCTTCACTTTTGGTCAGCTCAATCATTTTAACCACATCATCAAATGCTTCTTCCTGATTTTTATTCGTATTTCTGTGCTGAAAAGTTTCAGAAATAGAAAACGGAAAGCCTAAAATATCCACAGAAGGATGCATCAAAGCTTTTTCGGCTCCTCTGTAATTTCCGATGATGGCAGAAACTTTTGTGTTTGATAAAGATTTATCGATATTTTCGGCAACCTCAGCAGAATCAGCCATTTGCGGAATTGCTTTTGGAGAAACAAAACTCAGACAATCTAAAACATCAAAACCCACTTCCATCAATGAGTTGATATAATCGATTTTTTTGGCAGTCGGGATAAATTCTCCCCAACCTTGCATGGCATCTCTAGGACATTCTGTAAGAAACATTTTCACTTTAGATTTTCTCAAATATAATAAAACTAAAACAATTAGCCTTTTGTAAAAAACAAAGCTATGATTCTTTTGATAACCAATAATTTATATTTGATTTATAATTTCAATACATCATATTCAATTACAAAAAACCTATTCTCAGCATCAAATTTGCTAACTTTGTTAAAATTTTAGACATCTAATGAATACAATTGAATTCAACGAAATGTGGAGAGAAAAATTACTGAACCGTTTTCTCAGCTATGTAAAAATATATTCAACAAGTGATGCGGAAAGCGAATCTACACCATCTACAGAAAGACAATGGGATATCGCTAATTACATCGTAGAAGAACTGAAAACAATCGGTTTGGAAGATGTTTCGATCGATCAGCATGGTTACATTATGGCTTATGTACCGTCAAATCTCGAAAATGACACTCAGCCAACGATCGGATTCATTTCCCATTACGATACTTCACCCGATTTCAGTGGTGAAAATGTAAAACCACAGGTTTGGGAAAATTATCAGGGCGAAGATTTGATTTTAAACAAAGAAACAAACTTCACATTATCTCCTTCAAAATTTGAAAGTTTAAAAAAACATATCGGTCAGACTTTAATTACGACTGACGGAAACACACTTCTGGGAGCCGATGACAAAGCTGGCTGTGCAGAAATTGTAACGGCAGCAGAATACTTAATCGCTCATCCGGAAATCAAACATGGAAGAATGGCAATTGGTTTCACTCCGGATGAAGAAATCGGTAGAGGGGCGCATAAATTTGATGTGGCAAAATTCGGGGTTGAATTCGCTTACACAATGGACGGAAGTGAAGTTGGAGAATTGGAATATGAAAATTTCAACGCAGCAGGAGCCGTTGTAAAAATCCACGGATTGAGTGTACATCCCGGTTATGCTTTCGGAAAAATGGTAAATGCAAGTCTTTTGGCGGCAGAATTTATCCAGTCTTTACCTGCGAACGAAACTCCTTCTACCACAAAAGGTTTTGACGGATTTTATCATTTGATGGATGTGACTTCTGATGTTTCAGAATGTAAACTTCAATACATCATTCGTGATCATGATGATGAAAAATTTGAGGCAAGAAAAAAATTCATGGAAGAAAAAGTTGCAGAATTTAACCAGAAACATGGCGAAAAAACCGCTGAAGTGGAGATTAAAGAACAGTACCGCAATATGAAGCAGCAATTTGAGGGCAAAATGCACATCGTTGACCTTGCTGCAAAAGCAATGAAAGAAGCAGGAATAGAGCCAAAAATCAAAGCCATCAGAGGCGGAACAGACGGAGCTCAATTATCTTATATGGGATTGCCTTGTCCGAATATTTTTGCAGGCGGAATGAATTTCCACGGGCCTTACGAATATGTTGCTTTGGAAAGCATGGAAAAGGCTTTGGAAGTGATTGTGAATATTGTGAAAGCTTAATGGTTTTTCATATAAAATTGAAATCCAGCTCAAAAAATGAGCTGGATTTTTTTATTGAAATTCAGTTTTCTTCTTTACAAATTTTATATTGTCAAAGTCTTCGATTACATATAGCTCAGAAACAAACTTTTTATGATTTTTTGTTTCATTAAATTCAATTTCATGAGATTTTGAATTCACGCTTATAGTATCATTATAGTCAAGACCATCTGATATTGTAGTGTATATTTCTGCAATATCGCCATTAATTCTGTATGGATAAATACCTGTTGTAAGACTATCATTAAATGTGTTTACAGAACTTTCTGTTAATTTTAATCTGATAAGCCCAAAAGCATGATTGTTTGAAGTTCTAAAATCAACTACATAACCTTTAAATTGGACGTCATTATTTAAAACGCTGTCTCTTTTTTCAGTATTTTCTGCTTCAATTTTATTACTATAAATGATCATTACAATAAATAAACAAATTAAGATAGGAAATCTGATCCAATTTTTCATAAATCGTTTTTCTGCAATTTAAAATTAAACAAAAAGCCACTACAAAAAATGCAGTGGCTTCACAATATTTAAAATTAAATTTTAATCATTCTGTTGATTGCTTAAAAAAGCATCCCAACCTTGTGCTGTCAAAGCAACCAATTGGTTAGAGCCTCTTGCAACCATAAAATTTCCTTCTTCGTTTTCAACAGCATGACCAATAATCGTAAAATCAGGGTGGTTTTTCATTTTATCGAAATCATTTGGTGACATCGTGAACAGTAATTCGTAATCTTCACCACCGCTTAATGCCGTCATCACCGGATTTAAATTCAAATCATCCGCCGTTGTAATCGTCAGATTATCCATCGGAATTTTCTCTTCATACAATCTGAAACCTACTTTAGATTGGTCTGAAAGATGCAGGATTTCCGAAGCCAAACCGTCTGAAATATCAATCATAGACGTTGGTTTGATATCTAACTGCTCCAAAATTCCTTTGACGTCTGTTCTTGCTTCCGGTTTCAATTGTCTTTCCAAAATATAATCGAAACCTTCCATTTCAGGTTGCATATTTGGATCAGCTAAGAAAACAGCGTGCTCCCTTTCCAAAATCTGAAGTCCCATATAAGCTCCTCCTAAATCTCCTGAAACAACAAGCAGATCGTTTGGTTTTGCACCACTCCTTTTTACGATATTTTCTTCATCTTCAATTCCAACTGCAGTAATACTCATAACCAATCCTGCATTGGAACTCGTCGTGTCACCACCAATTAGATCGACTTTATATCTTCCGCACGCCGCCTGAATTCCTGAATACAATTCTTCTAAAGCTTCCACCGGAAAACGGTTTGACACCGCAAGAGAAACCAAAATCTGTGTTGGCGTTGCATTCATCGCAGCGATATCACTAAGATTCACAACAACCGCCTTGTAGCCTAAATGTTTCAATGGGACATAACCCAAATTAAAATGAACTCCTTCCGCCAAAACATCAGTCGTTAAAACTACTTTTTTATTCCCCGGATTGATGACCGCAGCATCATCTCCTACCCCAACTTCCGAAGATTCGTTGGCGAGAGGAAAAAATTCTGTTAAGTGTTTTATCAACCCGAATTCTCCTAGTTTAGAAATTGGCGTCAATTCTGGTTCTTTATCTTCAAACATATTTTAATTATAAATAATGGGTAATTTGTAATGAGTAATCTTAAACTTGAACTCAAAAACTTTAAAGATTCAATGTTGCCGGATCAATATTTTCCGGACGGAAAGGAAGTTTTTTAAAATCTTCTCTCGTCATTACAACGGTTTCCGCAGTTTTATATTTATTCATTGCCTCGATCACATCATCCGGCGGAGTCGTCATTTTTCTCAACATGGTATCGATCCAAACTCCGGTAGCTTCTGAAGTAGCACAGTGTGAACCGTCGGGAAGATAAAATTTATGCACAAAACGATAAATGGCAGCATCTTCTGCACATCCATCGATTTCAAGACTTACAATTACTGTTTGGTCTGCAAAAATTTCCTTAAAAAAAGAGAATCTTTCGTGCATGATTACAGGACCAATTCCCCATCGGCTCATTTGCGTAACCCCCATTTTTTCCTTTTTCATAAAAGCCATTCTCGTTTGCGCACAATATGCTACGTAAGACGAATTGGCAAGATGTTTATTGGCGTCTAGATCGCTCCAGCGTACTTCAAATGTATGGTAGAAAATCATTTTAATAATCGTTTTAATTTGAACTCTTTTTTAAACCAAAAAAATTAAAAAATCTAACCTCATGTTTGTCATTCCGTAGGAATCTAAACAGCTTTATCAAAACTTAGCTGATTCCTACGGAATGATAAACTAACTGAATATTGATGCTAAGGATTAAAAAGTAAGTTATATTTTATGGTTATATTTTGAGTTTTAAAGTTCAAAAATTATAATCCTCAAAATTACTCAAATAAGATGGTTTATAAAAATTGTAGTTTTGTAAAAATAATCTTCAGCATAAGATTAATTAGTTATGAAGCAAATTATCATTATCGGGGGCGGAGCGGCAGGATTTTTCTGCGCCGCAAATCTTGACGAAAAGAAATATAAAATTACCATTCTTGAACAGAATTCTGATGTCTTGCAGAAAGTGAAAATTTCCGGAGGCGGACGTTGCAATGTTACCCATGCATGTTTTGATCCTAAAGAACTGGTTCAGTTTTATCCCCGTGGAAACAAGGAATTACTGAGTGTTTTTACAAAATTTCAACCTGGAGATACGATGGATTGGTTTGAAAAACGAAAAGTTTCGTTAAAGATAGAAAATGACAACAGAGTTTTCCCGGAAAGCAATTCTTCGCAAACGATTATCGATACTTTTCAGAATGAAATTCAGCAGAAAGATGTTGAAGTAAAAACAAAATGTTCCGTAAAAGAAATTCAAAAAGAAGGTGAAAAATATCTGATAAAAACGAGTTTGGGCGATTTTTTGGCAGATTATGTCATCTACACAACCGGAAGTTCGCCGAAATCTTTAAAAATGATTGAAAATTTAGGACATAAAATCATTGAATTGGTCCCTTCTCTTTTTACATTCAATATTAAAGATGATTTATTGAAAGATTTGGCAGGAACAAGTTTTGAAATGGCGGAAACATCAATTCCAAAATTGAAAACCGAAGAAAGCGGACCGTTGCTGATTACGCATTGGGGACTTTCAGGACCTGCAATTTTAAAAATTTCTGCATGGGAAGCTATTAATTTGGCGAAAGTAAATTACAATTTTGAGATTCAGGTAAATTTTATTTCTAAAGATATTGATGACGCAGAACAATTATTTCAGAATTTTAAAATTTCAAATCCTAAAAAGTTAATTGGTTCGTCAAAAATTTTTGATGTTACAAACCGTTTCTGGCAACGAATTTTAGAAGTTTCAAAAGTTGATTTGAATAAACAGATTGCAAATATTTCCGGAAAGGAAATGCAGACTATTTTGGAAAATCTTTGTAAAAAGAAATTTCAGGTAACCGGAAAATCTACTTTTAAAGATGAGTTTGTAACTGCAGGGGGTGTAGATTTGAAAGAAATTAATTTTAAAAATATGACTTCGAAAATTTTACCTTATTTTTATGTTGCCGGAGAAGTGTTGAATATTGATGCCGTAACCGGCGGGTTTAATTTTCAGGCTTGTTGGAGTGAGGCATGGTTGATTGCGCAGGATTTGAATTTGAAACAGTTTTAATATATTGTTTTTCATTCCGAAGGAATCTAAGTTTAGTTTTGAAAATGCGTTGTTGAGATTCCTACGGAATGACAAACTTTATGTAAATTTCTTATTGTTAGAAATATATCTTATAAATGATTTCAGCCAAAAGAAATATCTCAACTTTTCTAAAAATCCTTTTAATCATCGGATTCGGATATTTCTTTTGGCTGATGTTAAAAATCACTTTAGAATACATTCCTTTAGACACTAATGTCAGTTTTTTAATGATCAAGCAAACAGAAGTTGTTGAAAGACCAGAATATCTTTATTTTTTTTACACACACGTTTATACAAGCATTTTTGTTTTACTTACAGGGTTTTTAGCAATAATAAGAAAAGATTTCGGACTGAAAAATTTTCACAGAAATACAGGAAAAATTTATATTTTATTAATTTTGATTTTTGCAGCTCCTTCAGGAATTTACATGGGGATTTTTGCGAATGGTGGTTTTTTATCTAAACTTTCTTTTGTAATTTTAGGTTGCCTTTGGTGGTTTACTACTTTTAAAGCTTATCAGTTAGCCCGACAGAAAAAATTTAGTGAACACAAAAAATGGATGTGGCGGAGTTTTGCATTGACGGTTTCTGCCATTACTTTGAGAATGTGGAAAGTTTTTATTGTACATTTATTCCACCCAAATCCGATGGATGTTTATCAAATCATTGCCTGGCTCGGCTGGATTCCAAACATTCTTTTAATTGAGTTTTTAATCAGAAAAAAACACTTATAAACAGATATGAAAATTTTAAAAATTACTTTAGCTTCTTTAATTATTATCTCGCTTTCAGCTTGTAAAAAAGACGGAAAAGTTACCAAAACTTCCAAAGATTCTTTAATTACTAAAAAAGATTCTGTAGTTGTTCCGGAGATTCATAAAGAATTTTATGGCATTTACACAGGTGAATTTTCGGGCAAAGGAGAATTGTATGACAGTGAAACGAGAGAATATTACGAAGGAACAGATTATAAAAGACTTTCTCTGAAAATCAACAGAATCACCAAAGACAGTGTGTACGGGCAAAGTATTGTGAACGGAACTCAGCGACCTTTCCGTGGAATTTTTAATGAGAATTCAAATTCATTTACGCTAGACGAGCCCGGAAATGATAAAACCGACGGACGATTTGAAATTAAATTAACTAACGACAGCATTACCGGAAAATGGACTGCATTCAACAAATCTGCCGTAAAAGCTCCTTTGAAAAATTTAAAGCTGATCAAAAAAGAGTTTGTCTATAATCCGAATTTTATGCTGGATGAAAATTCAGATCTGATCGATTGGGCAAATCCTAGAGATTTTGTTGAAAAATATACTGATGAAGAAACGGGAAAAACAGAAACTTACACTGCTTCAAAAAACAGAATTGCCTCTGAAGCCGTTTTTAAAATCAATGCCTCAAAACAGAAACTTACAGAAAAAGAACTTAAAAACCTGAGAAAATTGGATATGGAAATTATTAAAAATTCGGTTTTCGCAAGACATGGCTATTCATTCAAGAAAGAAACTTACAGAAATTTCTTTGAGCAGACAGATTGGTATATTCCGGTTTCTAATAATGTTGACAGTGAACTTACTCCTGTGGAAAAGGAAAATGTGGCTTTGCTTAACCGTTTTATAAAATATGCGGAGGATAAATATGACCAGTTTGGAAGATAAAATTCCCACGAATCTGCACAGATTTTCTAACGGTCGAATCAAATTTTATCTTTAATTTTCACAAAAAGATAAAGCAATAAGCATCCCGCTGCGTAACACACAATATCAATCCAGGAAAAAGAATTTCCAATCACAATATACATCAGGCTTCCGGGTTGGAAGCCTAATTTTTCTGCAATGTTGAAAAATTGGGCAAATTCTATCAGACAGGAAAAAACAAAAATTCCGAGAATAAGCTTGACGTCATTGATGATCAAAAAACTTTTTACAAAAGTATATAGCAACATCACAACAATGACATCTCCAAGATAAGCTCTTATGAAAAACTGATCCTTTAGAACTGTTGCAATTAAAACCTCAATTAAGAAAAGAAGTATTGTTAAAAGGAGATACTTCAGGTTAAATTTAAATTTCATCTTATTAATTTTGGCCAAAGCCTCTGTTTTTGTTTTAAAAAAAAGAGCGGACTAAAGTCCGCCCGATTGATCTATATAAGAAATTAATATTATTTTTTTACTTTTATTGTGCAGCCAATTGCCACAGTTTTCGTTGTTTTTATGGGTTCTCCTTTGATCAAAGCATCTACTGCATCTTTCACATAATGCTCAGTTGCCTCAGCGGCATTTTCATAATTATTGTCGATTGCACCAATATATTTCACAACATTTTTATCACCTTCCTTCTGTAAAACAAAGACATGAGGAGTTTTTGTAGCACCATATTGAGGATAAATTTTCTGACCTTCATCTACCAAATAAGGAAAAGTGAAACCTTTTTCTTTTGCTCTGGTAATCATTTCCTTAAAACCGTCTTGTGGCTGTACTTTGGGATCATTCGGATTGATGGCAATTACAGGATAGCCATATTGTTTATATGTCTTGTCTAGTTCTACGATTCTTTCTTCATAACTCTTTGCGTACGGGCAATGGTTACACGTAAAAACAACGATAAAACCTTTAGCATCAGTAAAATTTTTCAACGAAACCATTTTACCGTCAATATTTTTCAGCTCAAAATCGGTTGCCCTGTCTCCTACCTGATATCCTTTCTTATCGGTATTTTCCTTTGATGTTTCTGAATCAGTTTTCCCCGCTTGAGCAAAACTCAGTATGCTGATGCTTATCACAAAAGCAGTCAATAATGTTTTAAATCTTTTCATATTATTTTATAAATTTTTGTTGATTGTATTTTCAAGTTCTTCTTTACTCATTTCGCCATCATTGAAATGTACTTTTTCACCATTTTTATACAAGATCGTTACCGGAATATTTCCCTCCCAATTTTTATCAAATCTGGGAATCCATGTATTCATTCTTTTGATGTCATCCAGCAAAATTACTTCTGTGGTCAGATTTTTCTTTTTAATAAACTGAATCACTTTTTCTTTATCCTTTGCACGATCTAATGAAACCAAGAGCATTTTAAATTTCGGATGATTTTTAAACTTTTCGTTGACGATCATAAAATCCGGTAGTTCTTTTACGCATGGAGCACAGGTTGTTGACCAAAAATTCACCACCAAAAGTTCATCCTTATTATTTTGAATTTTCATTTCAAGTTCTTCATAATTCACCAATGTTAAATTATTCTGTACCTGTCCTTTATACAAAGACAATCCAAATAATAAAACTAAAAGTCCTAAAAAATTCTTCATTCTCAAATTTAGCAAAAGCATTAACAACTCAATGAAATACAATCTGTTAAACTTTGTTAATAATATATAAGTATAATTTTATTTAAATAAAATTCAATAAAAGATTAGGATTTGTGGTATCATGTTTGCTGATTTTAGAGTAACTATACATCTGGGATTTTCAGAATCAGTATTATAAAGATTAAATTAATGAAAAAAGCTTTTCTTTTGCTTGGTTTGTTTTTCACCACACTCCTTTTTGCTCAGGTTTCAGGAACTAAAACTACAGTTCAGAAAAATGTAACTACATATCCTGATTATTCTGTTGTACAGAAGAAGATGAGCCTGAAAGACGTATTCACAAATGCAGATACCGTTCCGGAATTTCCAGGTGGAATTAAAGCCTTTAAAAGAAAATATTTTGAAAGTATAGAAACTTTGGATGTAAAAATCAAAGAAAAAGTAGATACACGTCTCTATTTTATTGTCGAAAAAAACGGCTACGTCAGAAATGTAACCGCAGTCGGAACCAATATAAAGCACGCTGAGGCCGCAGAACTCGGTTTAAAACGAATATTTGCCCGCTGGAAACCCGCAACCGTCAATGGCGAACCGGTACGTTACCTGATGTATTTTCCTCTGACTAATAAGTTTTAATTACTTCCCAATCATTTTTTTAATAGAATTCAGTTTCATTAAAGCTTCAATCGGTGTCAAAGTATTGATATCGATTTTCGTCAATTCTTCTCTGATATTTTCTAAAACAGGATCATCCAGCTGAAAAAATGAGAGCTGCATATTTTCTTCAGTAACTTTTTTGATGCTTTCAGAAGAACCGCTTTGTGAGCGACTGGCTTCCAACGTTTTCAGAATATCATTGGCTCTGTTGACCACTTTTGATGGCATTCCCGCTAATTTAGCAACGTGAATACCAAAACTGTGCTCACTTCCACCAGGAATCAATTTTCTTAAAAATATAATATTTCCTTTATTTTCCTGAATAGAAACGTGAAAGTTTTTAATTCGATCAAAATTCACGGTCATTTCATTCAACTCATGATAATGCGTCGCAAATAATGTTTTTGCCTGCGTCGGATGCTGATGAAGATATTCTGCAATCGCCCATGCAATGGAAACTCCGTCGTACGTGGAAGTTCCACGACCAATTTCATCTAATAAAATCAAACTACGATCTGATATATTATTTAAAATATAAGCTGCTTCATTCATTTCCACCATAAAAGTTGATTCTCCGGCTGAAATATTGTCGCTCGCTCCAACTCTTGTGAAAATTTTATCTAAAACTCCGATCTCGGCATATTTTGCAGGAACAAAACTTCCGATTTGCGCCATCAAACAAACAATTGCCGTCTGACGAAGAATTGCCGATTTACCCGCCATGTTGGGTCCGGTAACCATAATGATCTGCTGAGAATCTTTATCTAAAAAAATGTCATTCGGAATATATTTTTCACCTAAAGGAAGTGCATTTTCTATAATCGGGTGTCTTGCTTCTTTTAAATCGATGGCGAAACCATCATTCAAAACAGGTTTTGTATAACTTTCAGAAACCGCAAGCTCAGACAAGCCAACCGCAACATCAAGCTGCGCAATGATATTCGAATTTTCCTGAATCCTGTCCATGTAAATTATTGTGTCTGAACAGACTTTTCGATACAATTGATTTTCCAGAACGCTAATTTTTTCTTCGGCTCCCAGAATCTGACTTTCATATTCTTTTAATTCTTCAGTGATGTATCTTTCAGCATTCACAAGCGTTTGCTTTCTAATCCAATCACTCGGAACTTTATCTTTATGAGTATTTCTTACCTCAATAAAATATCCGAAAACATTATTGAAATCAATTTTCAGGCTTGTAATTCCGGTGCGTTCTACTTCACGCTGACACATTTCATCAAGAAAGCCTCTTCCTTTATTTTGTAAACCTCTCAGATGGTCGAGTTCTTCAGAAATATTCTGCTTGATGACATTTCCTTTTGCAAGATTTACCGGGAGTTCTTCATTCAAATGATTTTCAAGCAATTCTATTAATTCATCCAAAGAATTTAATGGTTCAAGCCAAGCTAAAACATCTGCATGAGGATGAAGCAATCCTTTAATTTTCTGAATATTGATCAAACTTTGACGCAAATATCCCAATTCTTTTGGTGAAATTTTTTCTGCTGCCAATTTCCCCATTAATCGGTCTAAATCTGAAATTGCTCTTAATAATTGAGAAATCTCATACTTCAGCTGGTCATTTTCGTTTAAGAAGTCAATTAAGGAAAGTCGTCTTCCGATTTCTTTAACAGATTTTAAAGGAAGAATAATTCTTCTTCTCAATAATCTTCCGCCCATTGGTGTAGACGTTTTATCGATAATATCTAAAAGTGATTTCCCTTTCGGATTGCTTGGATAAACGATTTCAAGATTTCTCAGCGTAAAATGATCCATCATCAGATAATCTTCCTGCGGGATAATCTGAATTTTGGTGATGTGCGCCAGTAATTTATGGTGGGTATCTTCAACAAGATAAGCGAAAATGGCTCCTGCAGCGGTAATTGCCAAAGGTAAATTCTCAACACCAAAACCTTTTAATGAATTGGTTCTGAATTGATTCGTTAATTTTTCGTAAGCAAAATTGTATTGATATGCCCAGTCTTCGAGTTTAAAAACATTCCTGTTTTTCAGCTGATCCGGAATTTGTACGCTTCTCTGGTAAATAATTTCACTCGGATCAAATGTATTGATGATATGTAAGATCTTATCTAAATTTCCTTCGCTTACCAAAAATTCTCCTGTGGAAACATCAACCAAAGCAATTCCGTATTTTTCTTTTTCTTTATGGAGAGAAAGCAAAAAGTTGTTCTTTTTGGAAGTCAAAACCTGATCGTTGAACGTAACTCCGGGCGTTACCAATTCAGTTACTCCACGTTTTACAATTCCTTTTACGGTTTTCGGATCTTCCAACTGATCGCAAATGGCAACTCTGATTCCGGCTCTGACCAATTTAGGTAAATAAGAATCCACAGAATGATGCGGAAATCCCGCCAGTTCGATGTGACCGTCACCGTTGGCTCTTTTAGTAAGAACAATGCCTAAAATCTGGGAAGTTCTCACGGCATCCTGCCCAAAAGTTTCGTAAAAATCTCCCACTCTGAAAAGCAAAAGTGCATCAGGATATTTCGCCTTGATGGTATTGTACTGTGTCATTAACGGGGTTTCTTTTTTCGTCGCCTTTGCCATTAAAATTTGGGTTGAAATTGGGTTGGTAAAAATAGGAAATAAAATCCTTGAGGCAAATTGGTTTTGATTAAATTGAAAACGAATGTTTTGGAAATTTCTATTGAATAATCTCTCAAGGCTGTAAGTATTTTAAAAATAGCAAGAAAAACTATTCTAGTTGAACTTACTTCGTGCAATATAACGTATCAAAATCTACATATAGTTGGGTCGAACCTAAATGGTCAGCTGGTACCCATTTGTAATTTGTAAGTACATATGTATTTCCTTTATCTAATTCTACCCACTCATCTATGCCTTTCGCTGCATTTTTTAAGTCATTTTTTGCAAATAAACCAATAGGAGCAGCATAACTTCTTCCTTTTGTTAAATACTTACATTTGTCAGCCGAAATCAAGGAATCAATTTCACTTTGAAGAACAAGCTTTGATTTCGTGAGTGTTGGAAGCACTTTATACATTTTAGCTGGTGAATAAGAACTTTGGCAATCAAAAAAAGAAGTTGAAAAAGTAAAAAATAAACTTAAGTAAAGTAATTTCATAATCTTTTATATTTAAGTATTACATGGATAACATTTCTGCTAAGAAGCGAATATTTAAAATCATCAGTAAAAATCTATGCTATCTTTGAGAAATTAATTTTTCGCAGATTTCCTCTCAAACTTTTCCAAAGCTTCCGTCGCTTTTTCATAAGCCCATTTTTGCTTATAATCAACCCATTCAGATTTAAACAATTTTCGTAAAATCTTATCGGTATATCGCATAATGAAAACATGATACAGCATATTGGCAAAAACTTTCGGCTTATTTGGTAAGGCTCTCAATGACATCGAAAAACCGGGTTCTAAATATCTGTTAAAATGCCAGAATGCTCCAGGAATAAACAGCGCATCTCCGTGTTCCATGAAAATCTCGATCCCTTTTGCATATTTTAAAGCCGGGAATTTTTCATAATCAGGGTTTTCATAATCGATATCATAAACTGTATGAACCGATAACGGAACTTTATATAAAAACTTCGACTGTTTCTGATCAAACAGAAGAATTCTTTTCTTTCCTTCAAAATGAAAATGCATAAAGTCCCCTAAATCGACATCGTAATGCATCAGAACATGCGCATCACTTCCGCCAAAAAACAAAGTCGGAAGTCTTTTGAAAAATTTAATTCCCAAATCGGGATAGGTGAAATTTTTCAGCAATTCCGGAAGCCGGTCGGTAATGATATAAAAGAAAATTCTCAGATCCGAAGGTTTAGATTTTATCGTATCAATATAATCTTTCATTTTCATTTTGGTCACGGGAGCATCTGAACTCTTCTTCGAATCTGCAGGTTTATTGTCATACAACGGAACTTCCTGTTCGCCTGCTTTTTCTTTAATGAAATCGAAATTCCATTTGTCGAAATCCTCCCAACGGCTCGCATAATTTTTTATGAGCAGCGGCTTCTGTTTTTTGAAATAATTTTCCTGAAAATCTTCTTTACTGATATCATTGACAACATCTACGTTTTCGAGAATCATGAGTATGTAATTTAATGCGAAATAAAAATAGTGTTTTTTTGAATTTTACTAAAATTTTATAGCCGAATAATTCACATAGATATTTCTTAAACTTAAAAAAACAAACAATTTCTGCTTAAATCCCTCAATTAAGTTTTATTAAAACTTTCTAAGAACAATAATAATCTGAATATTTTATCTTTGCAAAAAGCGAATCAACCATGAGAGTTTACAATACCAAAAATTTCCTGAAAATATTGGTCAGCTTACACAAAAGTGATACGCTGAAAATTCTTTTTCCAACGATGGTCTTGATGGCAGTATACTCTTACGGAATCCTGTATCTCGAAATTGAATATCTTCATTTAACCGCAAAATCTAAAGTCAGTAATGTCGGACTTATCCATTCTTTATTAGGATTTGTTTTGTCATTACTGTTGGTCTTCAGGACGAATACCGCTTATGACAGATGGTGGGAAGGCAGAAAGCTTTGGGGAAAACTGGTGAACGATACGAGAAATTTTGCAGTAAAAATCAATACAATTCTTACAGATGACAGACATTCTGCAGATCAGATTGCTCGCTATTTGAAATATTTCCCGCATTTTTTAGCCAAACATCTTTCGCAGGAATCGACGAGATTGGCTTTAGATGAAGATTATTCTGAAATAGAAAAATCTCTGAAAGATCACGGTCCAACAGATCTGGTGATACTTTTGACCCATAAATTATATCAATTAAAAAAAGAAGGCAAAATTTCCGATACGGAAATGCTGTATTTAGATACACAAATTTCGGGTTTTCTTGATGTTTGCGGAGGGTGTGAAAGAATAAAAAACACTCCTATTCCTTATTCATATTCTTCATTTATCAAGAAATTCATCATTCTTTATGTGGTGGCTTTACCGATAGCGTATGTCATCAACTTAGGGTTGTTTATGATTCCGCTCACGGTTTTTGTGTATTATGTACTGATGAGTCTTGAATTGATTGCTGAAGAAATTGAAGATCCTTTTAATAATGATGAAAATGATATTCCTATGGAAACGATCGCTCAGAATATTGAGAAAAATGTGCATCAGATTATGAGTGTAAAAAAATAGAAAATATAAGCTGCATTTTAAATCCGTTCGTAAAGAAGAATTCGTAAATTGTAATAAAGAAATAAACAAATTATTTTGGTAAATAAATTAAAACTGGAAGAACTCAACAGAATCGATGTAGAAACTTTTAAAAAGGTTGAGAAAATTCCGCTGGTGGTTGTTTTAGATAATATCAGAAGTATGCACAATGTGGGTGCGACTTTCAGAACGGCAGATGCTTTTCTGGTTCAGAAAATTATTCTGTGCGGAATCACGCCGCAACCGCCACACCGTGAAATTCACAAAGCAGCTTTAGGAGCAACCGAAAGTGTAGATTGGTCGCACCAAGCAGACATTAATGTCACCATCAATGATCTAAAAAGTCAAGGGTTTGAAGTTGTGGGAATCGAGCAGACGACAAACAGTCATATGATTACCGATTTTAACATTGATAAAACAAAAAAATACGCAGTAATTTTAGGTAATGAAGTAGAGGGAATCAGCGATGAAGCCTTGCAGAATATTGACTTCTTTATTGAAATTCCGCAGCTTGGAACGAAGCATTCTTTAAATGTAAGCGTATGCGGAGGAATTGTAATGTGGGAGTTCGCAAAAGCCCTAAAATAAAAAAACTGCGTCTGTCAAAAGACAGTGCAGTTTGAAATAAATCTAATAAAAAGTAAAAATGAAAGGCGACAAAGATAATTTAAATTTTAATACAAACAAATTTTTAAATCGCTTTTTTTATTTTTCATAAAAATAACTTGATTTTTAGAGAAAGGTTTCGTTTAAAATTTTATAAATTAGCACAATGTTTATCAAGGACTATATCTCGAAAGATTTTCCGTGTTTTCATCTGACTGACTCTATCGAATCAGCTAGAGAAACCCTAGAAGCATTTGGATATACGCATATTTTCATTAAAAAATCACACCATTTTTACGGAGCCATCGCCAAAGACTTTCTTTATGAGGAAGAAGGAACGTTGAAAAATCTTGAACATCAGATCGAACGTTTCGCAATTCTGGAGGATAATAATATCATGGACAGCATCCGATTGTTTTATACATTCAATGCCAACGTGATTCCTGTAATCAATAAAAGTGAAAAATATCTGGGATATATCTGTTGTGATGATGTTTTTCAGACCTTTTCAAAATACCCTCTGTTTTCGGAAACCGGCGCAATCCTTACAATAGAAACTCCGGCAAGAAAATATTCTATGACCGAAATTGCAAATATTGTTGAAAGCAATAATTCTAAATTCTACGGCGGATTTATAAGTTTCATGTCAGACGAAGTGATTCACATTACCATTAAAATAAGTAACGAAAATTTAGCCTCAATTGATGCCACTTTTGACCGTTATGATTACAGAATTGTTGAAAAATATTATTCTGATGAGAAAACAGACCTTTTCAAAGACCGTTTAGGTTTTTTACAAAAATTTATCGAAATATAATATGAAGGCAGCCATATATTCTCAGAAAAAAGATCTTGATACTTTTTTATATTTAAGCAAATTTATTTCTGAACTGGAAAGCAGAGGTGTAAAATCTGTCTTATTTGGTGAAATGGCTGAAGCGCTTCAATTTTCAAAAATATTTGAGACTTTTAGCAATAAACAGGATCTCATCGACAAAGAAGTTGATCTTTTCTTCACATTTGGTGGTGACGGAACGATTGTCAACTCTTTGACTTTTATTGAAGATCTCGAAATTCCCGTTGTAGGTGTCAACACCGGAAGACTTGGTTTTTTGGCAAGTTTTACTAAAGAAGAAGCCTTTAAAGAACTTGATTCTATTTTAAAAGGTGATGTGAAAACCAGCCGACGATCAGTCATTGAAGTCATTTCACCAAAATCTGACGACTTTTTCCCGTACGCTTTAAATGATGTGACGATATCAAGAAAAGAAACCACTTCAATGGTGACGGTAGATTCTTATATCAATAATGAATTTTTGAATGTTTTCTGGGGAGACGGTGTTATTGTTTCTACCCCAACAGGTTCTACGGCTTATTCTTTAAGCTGTGGCGGACCCATCATTTCCCCGAACAACGAAAATTTTGTCATCACACCGATTGCACCACACAACCTGAATGTAAGACCTTTAGTTGTCAACGATAAAGTAGAAATTAAATTTAAAGTAGAAAGCCGCGTTCCGCAATATTCTCTTTCGCTGGATTCAAGATTAATTCATATCGAAACGGATAAAGAAATTGTGATCAAAAGAGCGAGTTTCCAGCTGCTATTGGTGCAGCCAAATAATTTAAGTTTCTACGAAACCATCCGCCAAAAGCTACTTTGGGGACGAGATAAAAGAAATTAGTAATTTCTCAAAATTGATTATCTTTACAAGAATTTTCAAAAAACATCCTAATATAATAATAAAGTAAAACATGAGCAGAATTTTCCCGGCAGGAGTTGCCACAGGTCAGTTAGTTACAGATATTTTTCAGTATGCAAAAGAAAATAAATTTGCATTACCGGCAGTCAACGTTATCGGTTCGAGCAACGTCAACGCAGTAATGGAAACTGCAGCAAAATTAAACTCACCTGTAATCATTCAGTTTTCTAACGGTGGAGCATCTTTCAACGCTGGAAAAGGACTAAGCAATGATGCTCAGAAATCAGCTATTTTAGGTGGTATCGCAGGAGCAAGACATATTCACACCCTTGCTGAAGCTTACGGAGCAACAGTAATTTTACATACCGATCACGCTGCAAAAAAATTATTGCCATGGATCGACGGTTTGATGGATGCTAATGAAGAATTCTTCAAGCAGACAGGAAAATCTCTTTATTCTTCTCACATGCTTGATCTTTCTGAAGAATCTTTGGAAGAAAACCTTGAAATCTCTGCTGAGTATTTCGAAAGAATGGCAAAAATGCAAATGACTTTAGAAGTTGAGATCGGAGTAACAGGAGGTGAAGAAGATGGTGTTGACAACTCTGACATCGACAATTCTAAATTATATACTCAACCTGAAGATGTAGCTTACACATACGAAAAACTGAAAGCAATCTCTGACAATTTCACTATTGCAGCAGCTTTCGGAAACGTACACGGAGTTTACAAATCAGGAAACGTTGTTTTGACTCCAAAAATCTTGGATAATTCTCAGAAATTTGTTCAGGAGAAATTCGGGACTGCTGAGAAGCCGATCAACTTCGTATTCCATGGTGGTTCAGGTTCTACTTTAGAAGAAATCAGAGAAGCAATTGATTATGGAGTAATTAAGATGAATATTGATACTGATCTTCAGTTTGCTTACACAGAAGGAATCAGAGATTATATGGTAGACAATGTAGAATATCTGAGAACTCAAATCGGAAATCCTGAAGGAGAAGAAAAGCCTAACAAAAAATTCTATGATCCAAGAGTTTGGGTAAGAAAAGGTGAAGAAACTTTCGCAAAAAGATTAGTTCAGGCATTTGAAGATTTAAATAACGTAAATACGCTTAAATAAATTATAAATTTCGGGTTATAGATTTTAAATTACTTTAATCGATAACCCGAAATCTAAAATCTAAAATTTCATAAATGGCATTCGACTGGTTTAAAAGAAAAGCACAAAATATTACCACTTCTACAGACGAGAAAAAAGATGTACCCAAAGGTCTTTGGCATCAGACTCCGTCAGGAAAAGTTGTGGAACACGAAGAACTTAAGAAAAACAATTATGTTTCTCCAGAAGACGGATTTCATGTAAGAATCGGAAGTGCCGAATTTTTTGATATCCTTTTTGACGAAGGAAAATTCAAAGAGCTGGATGCGAATGTTGAAAGTATTGACATCCTTAGTTTTAAAGATACAAAATCGTACACGGACCGTCTGAAAGAGGTAAAAGCCAAAACAAAACTGACTGACTCTATCAGAAACGCAGTAGGAACCGTAAACGGAACCGAAATGGTAGTTTCTTGTATGGATTTTGCTTTCATCGGAGGATCTTTGGGTTCTGTGATGGGTGAAAAAATTAGAAGAGCGATTGATTACTGTATCGAAAAAAGACTTCCGTACATGATTATTTGTCAGTCCGGAGGCGCAAGAATGCAGGAAGCAACCTATTCTCTGATGCAGTTGGCAAAAGTTCAGGCAAAATTGGCTCAGCTTTCAGAAGCTGGACTTTTATACATCGCTTATCTTTGTGATCCTACTTTTGGTGGAATTACCGCATCTTTTGCAATGACTGCAGACATCATCATGGCTGAACCAAAAGCATTGATCGGATTTGCAGGTCCAAGAGTTATCCGTGAAACCATTGGTAGAGATTTACCGGAAGGTTTCCAGACTTCGGAATTCTTGCAGGAAAAAGGTTTTGTAGATTTCATTGTTAAAAGAACGGAAATTAAGGAAATCGTTTCTAAAACAGTGAATTTATTAGCCGTAAAAGCTTAAAATTTAAACTAAAAATCATACAATCTCTCTCTATTTCGGGAGAGATTTTTATTTGAATATTGGCAATAATTTATTAATCTAATTTTAAATGTAAACGGCTTGATTTTAAAGCCAAAAGCAATAAGCCAATTGCCAACAGCTAAATTATGAGGACTTTTAAAGTAATTTTCAACACAATCAAAAGCATGAGTTTTAAGAAAATTCTTAAGCTCTTATCTGTTGTTTTACCTCATCCTCTGTTTTCGGTATTAAGTTTTTATGCAACGGTAAAAGCTTTTTCTATTGCACAGAAGTTATATCCGAAAACGGCATCCAAAAACGGTGAAGGTAATGCTTTCAGACATTCGCTTTGGTGTTGCCTGATCATGATGTACTGCAGTAAAATTTCCTCGCCAGAAAAAGCATTAGATTTCTGCAAAAAAATCACAGACCTTCATGAAGAATTATTTCCCAATGAGCCTTTGGAAACCAAAATGGATCTTCACAACAATAAAATCGGAATGGATTATTTCATGGAACTTTTACCGGGAATTCATCGTCAGTTTTTTGAGAAAAATTTCTTTATTGAAGAATTAAAAAAGAAAACTGCCCAAGCAAAGGTTTTGAAAAGTTTGGATGATGATTTTGCGGGGGAATTGGTTTATCTGGATGAAAAGTAATTTTTTATTCGTTATATTATCTTATAGTTTGTCATTCCGTAGGAATCCCAGCACGATTTTCTTTAAAATAAACAGTCTAGATTCCTACGGAAGGACAAACATTCTGGGAATTTCTTCATGTCAACAAAAATTATATTTCAATACTTTTTTGTAATCTGACGTTTTTTTAACTAAGTTTAAACAATTAATTTAATCAAATGGTTCTCAGCAGAATTTGGTCGGCCTTTATCATCATCGCCATTGCCATTGCAAGTATAAAATACATTTCATCAAGCCACTACAAAACCATTTTCAATGATATGGTTGTTGGAAAAGGTGGTGATACTGTGCAGATTGCAACACAAAAAATAAGCACCCTCTCTCCTATTATCCGAGACAGTTTGATGAAGAAAAATGATTTTGCGGACAGTAGAATTCATTATAAAACCGATTCTTTAAAACAGAATGTAACGGTTTATCGTGTTCAGGAAGCAGACGGCGTAATTGGCACTTCAGAAACTGCTGTGAAAATATGCATCGGTTTGATCGGAATCATGACGCTCTTCATGGGGTTCATGAGTATTGCAGAGAAAGCTGGTGGAATTAATTTACTGAGTCGATTTATTCAGCCTTTTTTCTCCAAGCTATTTCCTGAAATACCAAAAAACCATCCTGCTTTCGGTCATATGTTGATGAATTTCAGTGCTAATCTTTTAGGATTAGATAATGCGGCAACTCCATTTGGTTTAAAAGCAATGGAAAGTCTGCAAACTTTAAATCCGAATAAAGAAACCGCAAGCAATTCTCAGATTATGTTTCTCTGTCTTCATGCAGGCGGAATGACTTTGATTCCTGTTTCTATTATTGCGATCAGAGCTTCAATGGGATCAAAAACACCGACCGACATTTTTCTTCCGTGTATGATTGCGACATTTGCGGCAACCTTAGCAGCCATGATTATCGTTTCGTTATATCAAAAAATCAATCTTTTAAAACCAATTGTTCTTGCATATATAGGTGGAATTTCAGCATTAATTGCACTTCTAGTTGTTTATTTGGTTCAATTGAGTAAAAATGAACTCGATGATTTCAGTAAGATTTTAAGTAACGGATTGATTTTATTCATTTTCGTAGCGATTGTTCTTGGAGCTGTTTATAAAAAAATCAATGTTTTTGATGCGTTTATTGAAGGCGCAAAAGAAGGTTTTTGGACATGTGTAAAAATTATTCCATATTTGGTTGGAATGCTGATCGCAATCTCTTTACTAAGAACTTCAGGTGTTTTTGATGTGATAATCGACGGGATGAAGTGGGTGGCTTATTCCGCCAATCTCGATGCACGCTTTGTAGACGGACTTCCAACTGCTTTAATCAAACCATTATCAGGTTCCGGAGCTCGAGGAATGATGGTTGATACGATGGCGACTTTCGGAGCAGATAGTTTTCAAGGGAAATTGGCGGCGGTTCTTCAGGGAAGCTCAGATACAACGTTTTACGTGATTGCGGTTTATTTTGGAGCAGTAGCTGTGAAGAATACAAGATATACAGTGATTGCCATGCTTTTGGCTGATTTGGTGGGTGTAATCACTGCAATTGGATTGGCTTATTTATTTTTTGCTTAAATTTAAAAAATATGATACACGATAAAGACTATATTCTCCGCATTGTAAAACAATTTTCTGAATTTCTTACTAAAAGAATTTTAGGTGAAAATGAAGAAATGATTTCCGATCAGCAAAGAATCTTCGACACCAATATGAACGACACTTTTAAGATGAGTTTTGATGAACTTTCTTCGAAATCTGCCGAAGAAATCACACAATCAATTCATGAAAAAGAAAGTAATCATCATATTCCGTATTTTGACCTTTTAGGTCATCTTTTTTATGCAAAAGCAAAGGAAACTGACAACAAAGATTTTTCAGAAAAAGCAATCGTTTTTTACCAATTATACCTTCAAACCAGCGGAATATTTGCCTTACCAATTATCAACAGAATCAATGAAATAAAAAAAGCACTTGAATAATAAGTGCTTTTTTTATTTTTAGAATGAAATTTTATAACTTCCTGTGGAAGAAACACTGGCTTTCTCGGCCTTTACGTATTTCTTAACCCACGAAACCGAGGTAGAAACCACACAAGGATCTGAAACTCCTCCTGATCGTCTTGCAGACACTACATTTCCGGCTTTATCAACCGTGTAAGAAATGGTGATTGATCCTCCTGCAGAACAACTGTGGCTTGGTTGAGCTCCTCCTCTTCCCATCGTTCCTGGAATGTAGCCTACTAATCTTCTGTCAATTCCTACTTTGCTGTCACCGTTTCCATCGCCACCTAAAGGATCGCCGTCATTTCCAATTCCGTCTCCTGTTCCCTGACTTCCGGCTTTTGTTCCACGACCTTTGATTAAATTTCCAATCGCAGCAGTTCCTTTTCCATCGCCGTTTCCTGTTTTTGAATTGGCTGTTGTGGCAGAACTTTTAGCTTTCGTTTTTGTAGTCGAACTTGCTGTTGATTTTTTATTTGTTTTTGAATCTTCAGTTTTAGGAGCGGTAACTTTAGAATTAGTTCCGGTAATAATTTTATCTTTTACCTCTGTTTTTTTGGTTTCAGGTTTGGGTTCCGGCGTAATGACTGTTTTTGGTTGAGAAACAACATTTTCTACCGGTTCCGGAGCATTTTCTTCAGCTTTAGCAGCTAAACTTCCTTCCTGATTTGCGGGTTCTTCTATTCCTGCTCCGTTTCTGTTATCACCAAAATTCACGAGCATTGTGGTAACCACTTCTGCATCCTTAGGACGCTCTGTAGGTTTCATTTTGTAGATGAAAACGAATAATAAGATAGCAGACCAGATCAAGATAGAAAGCACCGCGCTTTTTACCTTATCTTTATTTTCTTCTTCTCTATTTATTGCGTAGCCTCTCATTTTTATTCTTTTACCGTTGCAATGGCAATATTCAGTTTATGCTTTTCTGCGATTTCCATTAAGAAAACAACATCTTTATGCATTGTATTTTCGTCTGCTCTTATTGTAAATGATTTTGCAGATTTACTTGTCAGATCATTCACAATTGTCTGTTCTACTAATTCTCTCGCTACAGGCTTATCATCAACGTAATACGAACCGTCCGGTTTTACGCTTACCGTCATCGGATTCGGGATATTGTCTTCCACACTTCCCGTCTGAGGAAGTTTTACATCAATTGCACTTTGGTTAGCTGCCGAAGAGGTGATCATAAAAAAGATCAACATCAACAAAATAACGTCTGTCATTGCCGCTAAGCTAAATTCCGGATGTGCTTTATTTCTTCTCTGAATTTTCATAATCGAATATTACAAAGGTTTATTAATAAGATCTAAAAACTCTCCCGAAACATTCTGTGTTCTCAAAACGAACTTATCAATTCTCGTTAGCAAAATATTGTAGAAAAAGTTCGCCGGAATTGCTACTGCCAAACCAACTGCCGTTTGTCCTAAAGCAGTATAGATACCTTCTGATAAAGTTTTCGGAGAAAACGCTCCTTCTGCATGTGACAAATCAAAGAAAGCGATGATCATCCCGATAACGGTTCCCAAAAGTCCCAACATTGGAGCAATGCTTGGTACAACAGCCAAAAGATTCAGGTTTTTTTCCATATTGGCAACTTCGATCTGAGCTTGAGATTCCATTGCACTTACGATATCTGAAACCGGTCTTCCCAATCTTGAAATTCCTTTTTCTAAGATTCTCGATTCAGGAGAGTTTTGAGTTTTGCAATAATCTGCTGCTGCCTCAATTTTACCGTCTCTGATGAAGTCTTCGATATTATTCATAAAGTTTGAATCAGTCTTTGTTGTCATTCTTCTGATGTAGAAAAATCTTTCAAAGAAAAGATATACAGACAAGACACCAAGGGTCAAAACGATTGCCATTACTATTTTAGCAAACGCTCCACCGTGAAATAGGATGTCCCAAAATGAAAATTCAAGTTTTTCAACAGGCACAGTTGGTACAGCGACCTGTGCAAATAAAATCTGAGTAAGTTCCGTTAGCAGCATTAATTTGTTTATTTATAATGGTTTGAACGACAAAAATAAAGGAATATTATCAATACTTATCTTAAAATAAGCTTAAAATATAGTTTCAAAATAAATATTCCGCCTAAAAACAGCAAATTTCTCTCCAAAAATATATTTGAAAAGAAATTTACGGTAATATCTGAACGACGATTAGTCTTCGTCTACAATAATTTCGTCTGGTGTAAACTCGCACTTCAATCTGAAAGGAAGCGGATTATCTGATCCCGTGTAGAAATCGTCGATATTCCCTTTCCAGATTACCTGAAGCTCATCATCTTCATTTTTCTCAAAGCAAAGCTCGTTATCATACAGGAAAGCATCTTCATCATCAAACAAGTTTACCTCTGTATATACTTCATCATCCGAATCATTGATTTCAAATGTTTTTCCTTCAATCTCGGAAGATTCTATAGGAAATTCAATGATCTCCAGAGAAAGCTGGGGAAAATTGTACTGCAACGAATCATCATCTACATGATCTAAACCGTCATCTGTAATGATCTCTACTTCTAGGAAATGCTTTTGATTACTATAAACAGCCTTGCAGTAAGTGCTTTTTATATTGTACTTCAATGTTTCGTCCGGATGGTAAATTTTTAAAATCCCTTTCATTATTTCTTAAAAAAGAACTGTAATACTATGATTGTTAAACGCTTTAGGCAAAGATAAAAAATTGTATGAATGTTTAAAATATTTTCAAAATTATTTTTTTATAAATAGTAATTCTTCAAAACTATCATGTGCTAATATTATCTATTTTTGTGTCTTAAAGATTTCAAAATGAAAAACATCATATCAAAAGCCATATTGGGATTAAGTTTAGTAGTAAGTCTTGCTTCTTGCAAAAAGACCGATTCACCTCTGACCAAAGTTACTCCCACCAATCTGGATTCTATTGCTGCCAATTATTATGAGCAATATTTAAAGCTCTATCCTTTGGAAGCCACTTCTCAGGGAGATTTAAGATACAATGACCAGCTACCTATTAATATTGATAAAGATTTTATTTCCGGTGAAGTTGCGTTTTATCATTCTGTACAGAATCAGCTTGAAAATGTAGATTATAAAGGTCTTTCAGATGAAGACAAAGTGGTTTATGATGTTTTGGATTATACTTTAAAAGATAAAATTGAAGCTTACGCCTATCATCCGGAATATATTCCATTCACACAGTTTGGCGGACTTCCGTTGAATTTCCCTTTGTACGGAAGCGGAGAGGGAAGCCAACCGTTCAATACAGAAAAAGACTATGAAGACTGGTTAAAAAGAATGGAGAAATTTCCTGAATGGATGACTGCTGCGACAGAAAATTTCCGTGAGGGAATGACTAATAAAATCGTTCTTCCGAGAAAACTGGTTCTGAAAATGATTCCACAGATGAAAGCGGAAGAAATCATCACTTCAGATTTTGATAAAAATATTTTCTCGGGACCAGTAAAAAAATTCCCTAAAAATTTCACTGCTGAACAAAAAGAAAAATTCACTAAACTCTATAAAGATGCAGTTACCAAAAACATCATTCCTGCCTACACAAAAATGGGTGAATTTTTAGAGAAAGAATATTTGATTAAATCCAGAGAAACAGATGGTTACAACAGCCTTCCAAAAGGAGACAACATTTACAAATATTATGTAAAAAGCTGGACAACCACCAATAAAACACCTGAAGAAATCAACAAAATCGGTCAACAGCAGGTTGCAATGCTTCGTGCCGAAATGGAAAAAGTAAAGCAGCAGGTTGGTTTTACCGGAACGCTTGAAGAATTTATAACTTCTGTAACTACAGATCAAAAAGCAATGCCTTACAAAACCTCGAAGGAAGTTTTAGATGGTTTTAACGGAATTTTAGCGAAAATAACCCCGAAGTTAAAAACGATGTTCAGTGTAACTCCGAAAACCAAATTTGAGATCAGACAGACCGAAAAATTCAGAGAAGCCAGTGCAAGCGCAGAATATATTCAGGGAACTCCGGACGGAAAAAGACCCGGAATTTTCTATATGCCACTTCCCGACCCCACAAAATTCAACGTCACTTCAGGCATGGAATCACTTTTCTTACATGAAGCCATTCCGGGACACCATTATCAGGTTTCTCTACAGCAGGAAAACACAAAGCTTCCAAAGTTTATGAGATTCGGCTGGTTTGGAGCCTATGGCGAAGGTTGGGCGCATTATTGTGAAACTTTAGGACCTGAATTTGGATTATACACAGATCCTTACCAAAAGATGGGATATTTAAGCGATCAAATGTTGAGAGCCGTTCGTTTGGTTGTCGACACCGGAATTCACACCGGACAAATGACACGTGAAGAAGCTATTAAATATTTCTTGAGCAACATCGCGTACGACGAAGCTGGCGCAACTGCAGAAGTGGAAAGATACATGGCAATGCCTGGACAGGCTTTGGGCTACAAAATCGGTTCATTGAGAATTCGTGAATTGAGAGAACAATATCAAAAACAGCTTGGAAATAAATTTAATCTTGCAAAATTTCATGATGAGATTTTGAATCAAGGCTGTCTTCCGCTGGATGTTTTGAATAGGAAGATGGAGCTTTGGGCGAAGAAGCAGAAGTAAAGTTATGAATCAAACAGAAGAATTAATTGCAAAGAGATTGCTTCTAAATTCGCTCCATCCCTCAAGATATATCAGATGGGCTGTAGATATGTTGATGAAAAATATTTCTACCGAAAGCATTCAAATTTTAGCTGGCTTAGGAGAGAATGAGGAGACGAAAGTTGTCGAAAAATATTTTTCACAATCCCTGTCTGAAATTAATTTCACACTTGATGATTGTGGCATTTTAAATAAATACAGCCTAAAAATTGCTCATGATGTTTTATCAAAAAAAATTAAGCCCAAAGACGGATTGAAAATGATGATTGACATCTACTTTACTATTGAAAACGAAAGTCTTTATTGTTTTTTGGAAATAGATGAATTTCATAATCATCTAGATTCTACAATAATCGAAGAATTTAGAATATTTTTAAGATATAAAGAATTAAACATAACAGCTGATTTATGGAATATTTGCTATTGTAAAAACTGCAAAAGATTAACTCAGTATAATTACTTATTAAATAAGTGCTCCGAGTGCAATTCAAAAGAAATTTTTTCCTATCATAATCAAGATGGTCGAAAAATAATTCTAAATTATATTGAAAGTCATCATACTTCTGATGAATGACAACATTGCGCCTAGAATGATAGTTTGTTATTAACAAAAACCTTCAACTTGTCAACTTGCGAAATACTCAATCTTTGAAAATAATTAATAATGATTACAGAATCTTTACAATCCCTTTACACAAGAGATTTAAACAAGTTAAAAACAGAAATAGAATCTTACCAAAACGAAGAATCTCTGTGGAAAATTGATAAAAACATTTTAAATTCCGGAGGAAATCTTTGCCTTCATCTGGTGGGAAATCTTAAACATTTTTTTGGAGCAATCCTTGGAAATTCGGGATATATAAGAAATCGTGAAAAGGAGTTTTCATTAAAAAATATCCCAAAATCTGAATTAATTATACACGTGGAAGAAACTTTAAACGTAGTTATCTCAACACTCGATCAACTTTCTGAAGAAGATTTGGCAAAAGAATATCCTATTGAAGCTTTAGGCTATCCAATGACAACAGAATATTTTCTGATTCATTTGTTTGGACATTTGGGTTATCATTTGGGGCAGATTAATTATCATCGCAGATTGTTGGATAATTTTTAAAGTTTATTCTTTAACCACCCCGTCAAAAACTCTTCGAATTTTCGCCACCCCTCCAAAGGAGGGGAATTTTACGACTGCCCAAAATCTTTTATTTCTCAAACAACATTTTCGTTATAAAATCTTTCTCACCCTTTCCTATTGCGGGAGAATATTCTCGTCCATAGAAAATAATCTGAAGGTGCAGTTTATTCCAGACCTCTTCTTTCCAGAGGTTTTTAGCATCCTTTTCAGTTTCTACAACATTTTTTCCGGAAGTGAGTTTCCATTGGGTCATCAGTCTGTGAATGTGCGTGTCGACCGGAAAAGCAGGAAATCCAAATCCCTGGCTCATGACTACAGAGGCTGTTTTGTGCCCTACTCCGGGCAAAGCTTCCAATTCTACGTATGTTTGAGGAACAATTCCGTTGTGTCTTTCTAAAAGTAGCTCAGCCATTCTTTTCAGGTTTTTGGCTTTCGTATTGGAAAGGCCGATTTCTTTAATGAGTTCTTTGATTTGAAATTCTTCTAGCTTTGCCATTTTTTGAGGTGTTCCTGCTACAGCGAAAAGTTCTGGTGTCACCTGATTCACCTTTTTGTCCGTTGTCTGTGCAGAAAGTGCCACCGCAACCATCAAAGTAAACGGATCTGTATGTTCCAAAGGAATAGGAACGGTCGGATATAATTTCTCTAATTCGACCTGAATAAGGTCAGCTCTTTGCTTTTTTGTCATGTAACCATTAAATTTGAACAAAAATAAATCATTATGCTGAAAGTAGGTGACAAATTACCGAGTTTTGAAGGAATCAATCAAGATGGAGAAACCGTAAATTCGGAAAAACTAATTGGAAAGAAATTGGTTATTTTCTTTTATCCACAAGCAAATACTCCGACTTGCACAGTTGAAGCCTGTAATCTCAGCGACAATTATTCTGAATTGGAAAAAGCAGGTTTTCAGCTTTTGGGAATCAGCGGAGATTCTGTAAAGAAGCAAAAGAATTTTCATAACAAATTTGCATTTCCTTACGACCTGATTGCTGATGAAAACCATAATGTTATCGAGAAATTCGGGGTTTGGCAGGAGAAAAAAACGTTCGGAAAAACCTATATGGGAATCGTAAGAACTACATTTATTTTTGATGAAAAAGGAATCTGTGTTCGAGTAATTGAAAAAGTAACTTCAAAAACTGCAGCTGAACAGATTTTGGAGGGTTAATTTAAAATAGAAGAATTACATACAGCCTCTTGAGATCCCTTCGGAATGAAATAAGCTTACACTCTGTTTGTCATTCCGGAGGAATCTATACGAAGAATTTTACATTTAAGATATTGTTTAAAAATGCGAGGTTGAGATGCTTTCAGCATGACAAACTTAATGTTTAAAAGAATTAGAATCTATAAAGACAGCCTAAAAGATCATTCAGTTTCATAATACATCAACTCTTCATTTTCATTGGGGAGCGTAACGTATTTCTGAAATTTTAAACCTAGTTTTTCGATTAATTTTTGAGAAGAAAGATTGTCTTTAGTAGTAATCGCTGAGATTTTATTTAAACCAAAATCATCCATTCCAATAGATTTTACTTTTTGAGCTGCTTCAAACATCAATCCTTTACCTTCAAATTTTTCTAAAACAGAAAAACCAATGTCAACAATATCCAAACCTTCTCTTTCAAAGATTCCTACTCCGCCAATCTTTTGATTTCCTTCTTTTAAAACGATCAGATAATTTCCAAAACCTGATTTTTCAAACTGCGGAAGAAATTTAGCCTTAATATAATTTTCGGCATCAGAAAGAGAATTGATGTTTCGGTTGCCAATAAATTTGATAAATTTAGGCATATTGTAAAGCTCGAGAATAAGATCCGCATCATTTAATGACATTGGACGAATGATCAGTCTTTCAGTTTCGTAGCTCTTATTTTCGTTTTTTGATAGGCTTTTTCTTTGGCTCATCTTTCGGTTCTTCTTTCTTTTCGATTTTTAAAAGACGTGGATTATTTGGGCATTTTTTGGTGTACAATTCAATGTAAGTACCATTTTCTTTCACATTAGAAATCTGCGACGTTGTTTTGTTTACAGTAAGCGTAAAATGTTTTTTCTCGTACGGACATTCTTTTGAAGTGACTTTCCCTAAATCTAAATAGTAATTGGTTTTATCTTCATAATAGTTTCCGGCAACATTAACAAACTGCTCATCAATAATATAGCCATCCAAAACAGCAGAAAGTGCCGCTTCTTCCGGATTGTCAACTTTTCCTATAAAATCTTTAAGTCCGGCAATTTCAGTGATATAATTGATTTTTCCGCCTTTGGAATACACAATATAATAGAAGCTATCCTCTGTAGGAGTGATATTAAAACCTGAAAACTGAGGCATATAATCTTTTTTTGCGCCTGAAGTTTTCAACTCTTCATTTTTACCGTAATTGTTATGAACCAAAACCCAAAAATCAAACTTGTCATTAGGAATAATTTTTGCCAGAACATTCTGAGTACTGAAAAACTTCTTTTTTTCCTGCGAAAAAGCAAAAACTCCGATTAAAAAGAATAAAATAAAACTGATCTTTCCCGTACTTTTTATCATAAAACAAAATGCGGCAGAAACTATGCCAATTTTTTACATAAATTTATCTCCTTTTTTCAGGCTTTTCAGATCCAGAACATAATCTTTGATCAGCTGATCATGATCTCTCGGACAGATCAGAAGCACTTTTTCAGTATCTACCACGATGTAATCCTTTAATCCGTCGATAACAATTGCTTTGTTATTATTCTTCACGTGAATAATATTTCCTTCAGACTGATAAGTCAGAGCACTTTTTATATTGATTGAATTATCTTTTTCGTCTTTTTCGCTGTTTTCAAAAACTGAAGTCCACGTTCCGAGATCGCTCCAACCAAGATCTGCAGGAATAACGTAGACATTTTTTGCCTTTTCTAAAATTCCGTTATCGATAGAGATCTTCTGAACTTTAGGATAAATAAGCTCGATACAGCTTTTCTCACTATCGGCATTGTATTCACACGCCTTAAAGTGCTGAGTCATTTCAGGAAGATGCATTTCAAAAGCATTGTGAATAGATTTCACACTCCAGATAAAAATTCCGGCATTCCATAAGAAATCACCACTTTCAAGAAAACTCTTTGCAATCTCAAGAATCGGTTTTTCTGTGAAGGTTTTAACTTTAAAATAGTCTGAATCTTTCTTGTCAACAAACTGAATATATCCGTAACCGGTATCGGGACGAGTCGGCGTAATTCCCAATGTCACGAGATAATCATGGGTCGAAGCCTGCTCAAATGCAAGTTCTAATTTTTCTAAAAAGACATCTTCTTTCAAAATCAAGTGATCTGCAGGCAAAACTACCATTGTAGCATCAGGATTGATCTCTGCAATTTTGTTTGCCATGTAAAGATTACAGGCAGCGGTATTTTTCATCAAAGGTTCTCCCACAATATTTTCTTCCGGAATTTCCGGTAACTGCTGATGAGAAAGGCTCACGTATTCTGTATTGGTGATTACAAATATATTTTCATCAGGAATCATTTTACTTATTCTGTCATAAGTCTGCTGAATCATCGTTCTGCCTGTTCCTAATATATCTTGAAACTGTTTTGGGAATTTCTGTGTGCTCATAGGCCAGAATCTGCTACCGATCCCTCCGGCCATAATTACACAGTATTTATCTGATTTTGACATATTTAACTGCATTTTTTCACTCTCGCCAAAGGTTTGAAAGAATACTTTCTTCCTGTAGCCAGATTTAGACAAAGATAGTTTTTTTTAATCAGACCTTCCAACAAATACTTTTCGTTTCTGTAGATGAAATGATTACCCTTTGTCAGGCTTTCAATATAAATTTCGTCATCTTCATGATTTTCAATGTGAAAATACTTTACCAAATCAGGAGACGCCATAAAATTGGCTTTGGGAGACTTTGAAAATTTAATGATAATCGACTTCAAATCATCTTCGTATACTCCGATACTTTCCAAAAGCATCTGTCTGAAAGTTTCTTTCCACTCGATTCCATGAGGTGAAATTCTTCTTCCGAATTTTTCAAAAGCAATCAAATGAGCCAGTTCATGCGTAAGTACAAAGAAAAAAAGCTGTGGCTGTAATGTAGAGTTTATCGTTATTTCATGCGAAAGATCCCGAAGTTTCCTGTAATCTCCAAGTTTAGAATTTCTGTTTCTTGTAATTTTAATATGAATAGAATGATCCGAAAACCAATTTCTTAAATGATCTAAAGTATTTTGTGGTAAATATTTTTCTAAAGATTGAATAGACATTTTACAAACTTAACGGAATTCCTGCATAGAAATTCAATAATTTTAGGCTGAATAGATAATTATATTTTGCCTGTTCTACCGAACCTTGCGCATTTGCGTAATTGTTTCGGGCAATATTCAGATCATAAATTGTTCCTCTTCCCGCAGCATAGCTTTTATCCGCAAATTCCATTGCCAGTTTTGTGCTTTTTTCAGCTTGTACAGCAGAGAGATAAATTTCATAATTCGCATCAACATCAAACTGCGCTTTCTGAACATTTTGTTTTACAGCCTGTTTTTGTTGATCTAACGTATTTTTAGCAATGCTTTCATTGATTTTTGACTGCTCCACCTGAAGTTTAGTAATTCCTTTATTGAAAATCGGAATATTGACCGAAACTCCACCTTGCTGACCGAAATTATCTTTGTATTGACGGAAAAAATTGGGTTCGGTTGTGGCATTTCCAAACTGATCATATCCTGAAAAGCTTGTATTCAATAAATTATTATAAAAACTTCCGATTCCTACACTTGCTGTGATCGTTGGCCAAAATGCGGTGCGTGTAACTTCTGTTTGTGCTACAGCAGATTTTATTCTGCTCTCTGCTGCTTTTATTTGTGGTTGACTCTCATAAGCGGTGTTTAAAACCTCATCTACAGAAATCAATTGTGGACTCAGTTGCTCACCAATTTCTACATTTTCCACATCAAAATCTTTGTAATCCTGTAATTGTAAAAGCTGCGCCAATGCGAAAAGACTTCTTCCAACATTGATTTCAGCAGTTTTCAGGTTTTGCTTTTCTCTAGCCCACGCTGCTTCAGCTTCTGCAACAATCGTTTGAGCTGTAGTCCCAACTTCTGTGGTAATTTTTGCTCTGTCAAACTGTTTTTTTGCATTCTCAGTTGCACTTTGAGAAATCTTTACAATCTCTTTGTTGAGTAAAGTTGTCAGATATTGCTGGGCGATCTGAAGCGAAATATCGTTTTTTATGGTTTCAATATCATACTGACTTGCTTCAACATCAAACTGAGTTTTTCTGATTGTTTTTTCAAGTCTTCCGTTATTGTAAATTAAAATATCCGCAGAAAGGTTTGCATTATTGCTGAATCTGTCGTTTCTGATACTTCCTGTTCCCAAAGAAGCCTGCCCGAAACTCACACTGTTTCCTATATTTGCAGATACAGAAGGAAGATAATTTTTTTGAGCAATTTTAAGATTGACATCCTGAATTTGTTTTGAATATTGATTTTGAATCACCTGAAGATTATGCTCTACTGCGTAGTCTACGCATTCCCTCAAAGACCATTTTTTCTGAGCACTTAAACCAAGACCAGATAATCCTAAAATAATCATCAAAACTTTTTTCATTATAGCTTTTTCTCCATTAGACGTTGAGATTTCAAAAAAGTTACAATTTTGAAAAATTATTGTTTCATTTTAATGAAAGTTTTGGGAATTTTGCATCATGACAAACGAAGAATATCAGGAAGCTGTAGAATGGCTTTTCGTTCAGGCTCCGAATTATCAGATTGACGGTGAAAAAGCCTATAAACCGGGTCTTGATAACATTATAAAACTCTGTGAATTATTTGGCAATCCGCAGGAAAAAATAAAATGCATTCATATTGGTGGAACCAACGGAAAAGGTTCAACAAGCAATATGCTGGCTTCTGTTTTACAAGAATCAGGTTACAGGATTGGTTTGTACAACTCTCCGCATTTGATTGATTTTACAGAACGAATCAAAATCAATGGAGAAAACTGTGATAAAGAATTTGTTTTTCAGTTTATTCAAAAGCTTAAAACACTTCCAGAAAATATTTTGCCTTCTTTCTTTGAATTTACAACCATTATGGCATTTGAATATTTTTATCAGAAAAAAGTAGACTTTGCCATTATAGAAGTCGGTTTGGGTGGAAGATTAGATTCTACAAATATTATTAAACCCTTAGTTTCTGCGATTACAAATGTGCAACTTGATCATCAGAATATTTTAGGAAATACACTTGAAGAAATTGCTTTTGAGAAAGCAGGAATTATCAAATCGAATGTTCCTATAATTTCCGGCGATGACAATGAAGTGGTCAAAAACCTTCTCAAAGAGAAAGCAGCTAAAGAAAACACTCAATTTGTTGATGCGGCTTTGATAAAATCAGATTTAAAATCAGATTTAAAAGGAAATTATCAGGAGAAAAATATAAGAGTTGTTCTGGCACTGGTTGAAGAATTAAAAAAATTAAATCTAAATATTTCTGATGAAAATGTAAAAAAAGGCTTATTAAACACTCATAAAAACACGGGGTTTATCGGTCGTTGGTTTGAATTTTCACAAAATCCTTTGACGATTTGTGACACAGCACACAATCAGGCCGGCTTAGAATATGTTTTTTCTCAATTAAATTCTATTCCCAAACATAAACATATAGTCTTAGGTTTTGTTAATGACAAAAAAATTGACGAAGTTATGGCTCTGCTTCCTGAAAATTCTGAGTTTTATTTTGCAAAACCCATTACTAACAGAGGTCGTCATCCTAATGAATATGAAGATTTGTTGCTAAAAGCAAAAATTATTTATAAAATTTTCGACTCGGTACAAGAGGCATATCTTTCTGCAAAACAACATGCTACACAAGAAGAAATGATTTTTATTGGCGGAAGTAACTTTGTAGTCGGAGAATTTTTAGAAAAAAACTTGACTGATAAAGAATAAGTGTGTATATTTGCACCACTCAAAACGAGAAATCGTCTAGGGCTCTTAGCTCAGTTGGTTCAGAGCATCTGGTTTACACCCAGAGGGTCGGGGGTTCGAATCCCTCAGGGCCCACAAAGGTTTACTGAAACCTTTCAAAAAAATTCAGGGCTCTTAGCTCAGTTGGTTCAGAGCATCTGGTTTACACCCAGAGGGTCGGGGGTTCGAATCCCTCAGGGCCCACAAAAACTCTCAGATTATTCTGAGAGTTTTTTATTTTATGCCTATTCATGAGAGTTTACAGAAATTTTTGTGAAAACTCTTAAAAATATTATTTCATTTTTCTAAGAAGCAAACCAAGTTTATATAAATCAAGATTTCTTAGATTGGGATGACCCGAAAGAAGGTTTCTCTTTATTCTTTTCTCAAGAAAATTAAAAAAAGACAAAAATACCAATTCCAAATGCTTTTTTTGTAGAAAAGTGTAAGCCTTCACTAGTTTAATCTCAGAAATTTTATCCCTTAAAGAATCCATTTTAAGCATTTTTGTAAGACTTTCTACAGACTCCTCTACTTTTGATAGGTAAACCTCATTACTTTCCAGATCATTATTGAAAATAGGATTATCTATATGGTGAATTTTAATATGTTCAGATTTCAAATCCATTGCAAAAAGCAAATCTTCATACCCGTAGTTTTCAAATTCAGGATTAAATTTTATCTTATTGAGAACTTCTTTTTTGATAATAAAATTATTAGTCTGAAAAGAAAGATAGGGTTTATCATTTCGCATCACAACGGGCAAATTTTCTCGTTCTACGGCAAATTTCCATCTCAGGATATGCTTTTTGTCAGCAATATTTTTTGAGACTGTTCTTCCACCGTACAGAACGTCAGTTTTTTTGGTTTGTCGCAGAAATTCAATATAAATTTTAAGAAAATTAGGATTGGTAATCTTTCCATCGCAATCCAAGAAAAGCAGATAGTCTCCTTTTATATATTGTAGAAATAAATTCCGGATTTTAGATCTTCCAATATTTTTTTCGAGGAAAATAAAATATTTTACTTCGCTTTGAAGTCTGCCATTAATGGTTTTAAATCGATCATTTGAAGCATCATCAATCAAAATAATTTCTGCATCTATATCGTTTTTTTCTATTTCTTTTTTGATATCGTCAACAAGTTCCCGAGCATCAAAATTAAAAACAGGAATACATATAGAAAGTTTCATTCATTTTAAATTTTATCGATGATTTTCTGTACGCTGATTTCTTCCAGGCAAGCCCAATCACCACGATAACATTCTTTGTCGCCAAAAACAGAGCAAGGTCTGCAGGTAAGATCATTGATCTGAACAACGTCATTTTCGCTTTGCCCAAATCCTAAAAATCCTGCATAAGGATGAGTAGAACCCCAAATGGAAACACAACGAGTCCCTACAATACTGGCTAAATGCATGTTAGCTGAATCCATCGAAATCATTATTTCAAGCTGAGCAATTCTGTCCAACTCTTCTGAGAGATTAAGTTTTCCGGCTAAACTTTTGGTATTCGGAATCTGTTTTTCCCAACTTTCCAGGGTTTCTGTTTCATTTTTTCCGCCGCCAAAAAAGTACACGGTATGTTTTTCGGCTAAAATTTTTGCAAGCTCAAATGATTTTTCCAAAGGAAGCATTTTTCCTTTATGCTGTGCAAACGGAGCAAAACCAATTCCTGATTTTTCTTTATAAATAGGTCTTAACTGATGAGAAAGTTCAACCTTAAAACCCATTTCACGAAAAACATCTGCATAACGTTCTACCGTTCGTTTCAGTTGTACTTTATCTAAATTCCAGACATCCGTAAGCTCTTCTTTTTCTTCTTTGCCTTTATTGATTTTAAAAACCTTTAACCCTTTTCTGACATAAATTTTATCTAAAATCTTAGATCGGATAACATCATGAAGATCAGCAACATAATCTGGTTTAAATTCAACAAGAAGTTCTTTTGCCAGTTTTCTGATTCCTAAAAAACCTTTATAGTCATCAAGATCGATTCCTTTAAAGGTAACTCCCGGAAGATCAGCAAATAAGTCTTCAAAATTATTACGGGTAACCATTACGATTTCAACGTTCGGATTTTGCTCCAGAAACTCACGAAAAACAGGCATTGTCATTGCAACATCACCAAAAGCGGAAAAACGGTATGCTAAAATTCTGATCACGTTTACGATTTCAGTTGATACGCAACAGCATAAAATTTGATCTGTTTGGTCATTGCCATCAACCCGTTTGCTCTGGAAGGTGACAAAAATTCCTGTAATCCGATTTCGGAGATAAATTCAAAATCAGAATCCAGAATTTCCTGGGTAGAATGACCGCTATAGATACTTACCAGTAAAGAAACGATTCCTTTCGGTAGAATTCCGTCAGAATCTGCATTGAAAAACAGTTTTCCATCTTTAAATTCAGCATCAATCCACACTTTACTCTGACAACCTTTGATAAGATTGTCATCAGTTTTCTTTTCGTCCGGAAGACCTTTCAGTTCTTTACCCAGATCAATGATATATTCATATTTCTGCTCCCAGTCTTCAAGAAAAGCAAATTCGTCAATTATTTCCTGCTGATTTTCTTTAATGGTCATTTTTCTATACTTTCTTTTGGCAAAGATAACCAATTTAAAAAAGATAATTTAAAACTGATTTAATATGAAAATTGATTTATTATAAGAAACATAAAAAGTTTGTCATCCCGTAGGGATCTAGACACAAATCTTTCCATTCTATTTCCTAATACTCCACCTAGTGTACCTACGAATTGACAAATTTCTTTGAAATTATTCTAAGAAACAAAGAAATAACAAAAATCAAAGAGAAGCTCTTTCAAAAACCTCCAACAGTTTCACTTCTTCATTTTCCCAACAAAGAATTTCGGAAGCTTTCTCCAATTCAGATTGATAATTTTTTCTTCCTTTATTTAAAACTAAACTGATCGCTTTAGCAATGTTTTCAGGTTGGTGATTTTCTATAATTTCACCAATATTAAATTGTCTTTTAATATTAGTCATTTCAGGAAGAGGAGATAAAATTAAAGGAACTCGTGCCTGAATGCAGTCTAAAACTTTATTCGGAAGTGAAAATTCATAACTTTTGCCGCCATTTTCCTCGATGCTCATTCCCAAATCTGCAGCTAAAGTAATTTTCCTTAAATCTTCTGGAAGCAATTTGCCTAAAAACTGAATTTTATGCTGCAGATTTTCCTTTAGAACTAAATCTTCATACTCCTTTTTTCTCGGTCCGTCTCCGGCAATTTTAAAAATAACATTTTCAAGATGGTGCATTGCCAAAATGGCTTTATCAATTCCCCGAAAAGGATTGATTGCACCTTGATATAAAAGTATTTTCGGATTGTTGTTCGGAATTTCAAATGAAAAATTAATCTTTTTAGGAGCATTTTGAATGACAATAGGTTTAATTCCATATTTATTATTAAACCATTTTGCATAACTTCCGCTTGCTGTAATCATGAATTTCAGATTCGGAACAATTTTATTTTGCAGATAACGCCATAATTTCTGAGACATTTTACCTTGAACAGCAGGCATTTCCGAAAAAATTTCATGACTGTCGAATACAAGAGGAATATTTAATTTTTTAGACAGAAGATAATTTGGCAGTAAAGCATCGAGATCATTGGCGTGAAGAATGGTATTTTCGTCAGCTTTTTTCTTTAGCTCATGATACAACTTCCAGTTAAATTCAAAATAAGCAGTCTTTAAAGTTTTAGAAATAAGGTTTATTCTTGAAAACTGATAAGGGCGCTGCATTTGCTCTTCGCCACCCCAATTGTTTCCAATCAATTCAATTTCATAGCCGTTTTCGTGTAATGTTCTGCATACTTTCTCGATTCTCTGATCGGTGTAAAGATTGCTGAATGCTGAAGTAAGGACTTTTTTTCGCTTCATTACTTTTTCTTTGCAGTCAGTAAATGATAAACCTGTACAAAACAGATGATTGCGTTTGGAATAATGACCGGCCAAAGCATTCCGCTGAAAATTCCATAGATGACAAAACAGATGCATCCTACCAAATTGACAATTCTGATTTTGGTTAAATCTTTAAGTATAAAACTCAAAACGATGAAAACTGAAGCGGCATAACCGATGTAATTTGTAATTTCGGAACTCATTTTGAAATTTTGAGGATAACAAACATAGTCATTTTCAGTAAGATAAAAAACTTTTTTCTGCCATAAAGTCATTAATTGATATTTGGTAAAATATTTGTAATTTAGATTAAGAATAAACGATAAATGTTGTCGTTATTCCAATTTGAGATACAATATTATGGATTATAAGTTTTCACAAGGTTTGAGCCAAGTGTTCAAACAAAGCAAAAATGAAGCTAAGCGGCTGAAAAGTGAATTTCTTAATACAGAACATCTACTTTTAGGTATTATAAAAACAGAAAACTCTGCAAAAGAAATCCTTCAAGGGCTGAATGCCGATTTAACACAAATCAGAAGAAAAATTGAAACTTTAAATACAGCAAGTCTAAATCCTATTTCTGAGGAGGTTACCAATATTTCTTTCACCAAAATGGCAGATCATTCCATTAAACGTGCAGAATTAGAATGCAGACAATACAAAAGCAACGAGATCAATACCGTTCACCTGCTTTTAGGCATTCTATACAAATATGAAGATCCTACTTCAAATATTTTAGGAGCTTACGACATTGATTATGAAGGAGTTTCAAAAGAGTACCAGACAATGCTGAAAAATTCCGGACAAGCTCCACAAAACTCGGCTTACGATGATGATGATGACAGAGAAGAATTTGAGCAGATGAGAAAGCCTACAGGAAATCTGGGTTCTGCAAAAAGTAAGACTCCAACTTTGGATAACTTTGGTAGAGACTTGACTTCTTTGGCAAGAGATGGGAAATTGGACCCTGTAATCGGTCGTGAGAAAGAAATCGAAAGAGTTTCTCAGATCTTATCAAGAAGAAAGAAAAACAATCCGTTGTTGATTGGTGAGCCTGGAGTTGGTAAATCTGCCATCGCTGAAGGTTTGGCTTTAAGAATTCAACAGAAAAAAGTTTCAAGAGTTCTTTTTGGTAAAAGAGTGATCACTTTAGATTTGGCGAGTTTAGTTGCCGGAACAAAATACCGTGGTCAGTTTGAGGAAAGAATGAAAGCGATCATGACGGAACTTGAAAAGAACCGTGACGTAATTTTATTTATTGATGAGCTGCACACGATTGTTGGCGCAGGAAGTTCTACAGGAAGTTTGGATGCATCCAATATGTTTAAGCCGGCTTTAGCAAGAGGTGAAATTCAATGTATTGGTGCTACTACTTTAGATGAATATCGTCAGTATATCGAAAAAGATGGTGCTTTAGAAAGAAGATTCCAAAAAGTAATGGTAGAACCTACCAATATTGAGGAAACTATTCAGATTTTAAATCAGATCAAAGATAAATATGAAGAACACCACAATGTTGTTTATACTGAAGAAGCAATTTTAGCTTGTGTCAATTTGACATCAAGATATATTACAGACCGATTTTTACCGGACAAGGCGATTGATGCAATGGACGAAGCGGGATCTCGTGTTTATATTAAAAACATGAAGGTTCCCACCGAAATCATTGATTTTGAAAAGAAAATTGAAGACATCAAAGAACTGAAGCAGAAAGCTGTAAAAGCTCAGGATTATCTGGAAGCAAGAAAGCTGAAAGACGAAGAAGAGCGTTTGCAGATGGAATTAAATTCTGCTCAGGATCAATGGGATAAAGATGTCAAAGAGAAGAAAGAAACAGTATCTGAAGAAAGTGTTGCTGAAGTAGTATCCATGATGAGCGGCGTTCCTGTAACGAAAGTTGGTAAGAACGAGCTGGATAAATTAGCTGGAATGGATACTAACCTTAATGGAAAAGTAATCGGTCAGGAAGATGCTGTAAAAAAAGTAGTGAAGGCTATCCAAAGAAACAGAGCAGGATTGAAAGATCCGAACAGACCGATTGGAACATTCATCTTCTTAGGAACAACGGGTGTTGGTAAAACTGAGCTGGCTAAAGTTATGGCAAGAGAACTCTTTGATTCTGACGAAGCATTGATCAGAATTGACATGAGTGAATATATGGAGAAATTCGCTGTTTCCAGATTGGTTGGTGCTCCTCCGGGATACGTTGGATATGAAGAAGGCGGACAATTAACTGAGGCGGTAAGAAGAAAACCTTATGCAGTCGTTCTTTTAGATGAAATTGAAAAAGCGCATCCGGATGTATTCAATATCTTGTTACAAATCTTAGATGAAGGTCACGTTACCGACAGCTTAGGAAGAAAAATTGATTTTAGAAATACAATTATCATCCTTACTTCAAACATCGGAACCAGAGATATTAAAGACTTCGGTGATGGTGTAGGATTTGGAACCAATGCTAAGAAAACGAATTCAGATTCTAGAACGAGAAGTACCATTGAAAACGCTCTTAAAAAAGCATTTGCTCCGGAATTCTTAAACAGAATTGATGATATTGTGATCTTCAACTCTCTTGAGAGAAATGATATTTCAAGAATTATCGATATCGAATTAGGAAAACTGTATTCAAGACTTGAGAAACTAGGTTATAAAGTAGATTTAACTACTGAAGCCAAAGATTTCATCTCTGAAAAAGGTTGGGATAAAGATTTTGGTGCAAGACCATTGAAAAGAGCAATCCAGAAGTATATTGAAGATTTATTGGCAGAAATGTTGGTAAACAAACAATTAACTGAAGGTGAAACGGTAACTTTAGATTTAAATGAAGCTATAGACGGTTTAGAAGGAAAAACACAGAAGACTAAAAAGTCGGCTGAAAAATCCTCTTAATATCAATTTTAATAAATAATGAAGCATCGGGAATTTCCCGATGCTTTTTTTATTTTTATGGGGAAATCTAAAGTCCCACTACAAAACCCACACTCGGAATTAATCCACCCGAAAAAATACTGCTGTTTTCTTTATATAAAACATTGTACATCAATCCGATTTGCATGAAGGAATTATTGCCAATTTGCTGCATATAACCTCCTCCTAAATAAAGAGCGGTCTCTTGCTGATTATCTTTAAAGTCATAAAATTTATCTTCATAATTAACGAAGAAATGCTGGAGATTTCCACTAACATAAAACGATCTCGCAAAATAATAATTGACAAACGGTCCGAAACCAAACATCGTAGATTTATAAAAATCGGAGGTCTGCCAAGAAACACTTCCAATCAAACCAGCCTCTAAGTCATCTGTAAGTCTGTACCCTACTCTTGGGGCAACCTGAAGGTTAAAATAAGAATTACTACCGAAACCAACACCAATTCCGCCACCGAAAGTCCACCTTTTTGTCTCAGAAGAAGGAGTTCCTACAGAAACCTGAGAGAATGACAATCCGGAAATCAGGATGAATGAAGAAAGAAATAGTTTTTTCATATTAAATATTTTTTGATGAAATGTAATTTTCGTTTTTATGATACTATCGTTTTTATCAATGCATAAAATTATCATTTTTTTTGTGAATAGGATTATCGTAATTTTGTCGCTCAACTAAGAACTCCCGTTAAGAGTTTCGTAAAATTGAATAAATGAAAGTAGTAGTAGGCCTCTCCGGAGGTGTAGATTCAAGTGTTACAGCGTATTTGCTGCAACAACAAGGGCACGAAGTTGTGGCTCTTTTTATGAGAAACTGGAATGATGCATCGGTAACATTGGAAGATGAATGTCCATGGATTGAGGACAGCAATGATGCCTTAATGGTTGCCCAAAAATTGGGAATTCCGTTTCAGGTGATTGACATGAGCGAACTTTACAAAGAAAGAATCGTTGATTATATGTTCGATGAATATCAAAGAGGAAGAACTCCAAACCCTGATGTTTTGTGCAACAGAGAAGTGAAATTTGATGTTTTTATGAAAACAGCAATGTCTTTGGGTGCAGATAAAGTTGCTACGGGACATTATGCTCAGGTAAATTCAACATTTGACGAAAACGGAACGGAAATCTTCCATCTTTTGGCCGGAAAAGATAACAATAAAGATCAATCTTATTTTCTGTGTCAGTTAAATCAGGATCAGCTTTCAAAAGCTTTATTTCCGATTGGAGAACTGACAAAACCGCAGGTAAGAGAAATTGCAAAAGAAATTGGTTTGGTTACTGCTGATAAAAAAGATTCTCAGGGATTGTGTTTCATCGGAAAAGTAAGTTTACCTCAGTTTTTACAACAGCAATTGGTTCCGAAAGAAGGTGAAATTGTAGAAATTTTCAAAGATTCGCCTTTGTTTTCTCAGGAAACACCAATTTTTTCATCAAAAGAAGAAGAATTGGAATATTTAGCTAAAAAAATAGATTATAAAAAGTCTGACGGAAAAGTAATTGGTAAACATCAAGGAGCCCAATTTTTCACAATCGGACAAAGTAAAGGTTTAGGAATCGGTGGTCATAAAGAAAGTTGTTTTATCGTCTCAAGAGACATGGAAAACAACATTATTTTTGTCGGTGAAAGCCACAGTTTCCCCGGATTGCATAAAAAAGCTTTAAAAATTGATAACTCTGAATTGCATTGGGTGCGTGAAGATTTAAGATTGAAAAACGGAGAATCGATGGAAGTAATGGCGAGATTCCGTTACAGACAGGAACTTCAGAAAGCGACAATTTATCAGTTTGAAAATTGTTTTTTTGTGGAATTTGAAGAGCCTCAGTCTGCGATTGCTGAAGGGCAGTTTGCGGCTTGGTATATTGATGATGAACTTTTAGGAAGCGGAGTTATTTCGTAAATATATATTAAAAGACCTTTTCTGAAGGTCTTTTTTCTTTCAGAATTTCATTAAACTAAAGGAATGTCCTTCTTTAATCATACCGCTAAAATCAGCAGTCATTTTGTCATTCCGTAGGAATCTTAACTATATTGTTATCAGTGTGTTGAGATTCCTACGGAATGACAAACATACTGTTAAAAACTTAGTTGTTACTAATTACGAACATTCATATTAAATTATATCTGCTGTTACCGTTTCTTGCGATTCGGTATTAATGTGCGCTACAGAAGTATTCCCGATAATTTCTTTTCTATGTTTGATGCCCCAATCTGTCAGATTATTGATGATCGTTTGCAGAGATTTTCCGTGCTTTGTAAGTTCGTACTGAACCGTTATTGGCTGAGTATCCAAAACTGTTCTTTTAATCAGTTTATTGATTTCCAATTCTTTTAATTCTTTACTCAACATTTTGTTGGAAATCCCGACTACGTCATTTAAAATGTCTGAAAATCTTCTTTTATTGTAGTAACAAATCGATGAAATAATCGCTATTTTCCACTTCCCGCTCAATACATCCATTGAGTCCTGAACAGCCATCATTTCCTTCTTATGTTCTTCTTTTTTAAGGGGTTTGCAATTCATATAGGTTACTTTTTTGTTACCGTGTTACTCCATGGTTACAGTTACTTTTCGTTACAAAGTTACCAAAATAAATTTTAATGTAATAATTTTGCTCAAGTTTTTAAATATATAAAACAATGAGTAAATTAGAAAATAAAGTTGCCGTAATTACAGGCGCTTCAAAAGGAATAGGAGCATCAATCGCAAAATATTTTGCAGCAGAAGGTGCTAAAGTTGTAGTCAATTATGCATCAAGTAAAGAAGATGCGGAAAAAGTTGTAAAAACTATTACCGATAATGGTGGAACAGCAATCGCAGTACAGGGAGATGTATCAAAACAAGAAGATGTAATCAGACTGTTTGATGAAACAAAAAATGCTTTCGGAACATTGGATATTCTGGTCAACAATGCAGGAATTTACAACTACGAACCTATCGAACAGGTATCGGCAGAAACATTTCATCAGCAATTCAACATCAATGTTTTAGGATCAATTTTCGCCATTCAATCGGCCTTAAAAATGTTTGGTGAGAAAGGCGGAAATATCATTAACGTTAGTTCAGGAGCAAGCAGATCTCCGTTGCCAACAGGTTCTGTATATTCTGCAACAAAAACGGCATTAGATGCAATTACCGTAGCTCTATCTAAAGAGTTTTCGGGAAGAAATATTCGTATCAATTCAATCTTACCAGGTGTTGTAGAGACAGAAGGTTCTCATGCTGCAGGATTCATTGGTAGTGAGTTTGAAGCAAAACTAATTTCAACCACACCTCTCGGAAGAACAGGACAACCAGAAGATATCGCAAAAGCAGCTGTATTTCTCGCTTCCGACGACGCAGGATGGGTTAATGGTGAACAGATTGCCGTTTCCGGAGGAATTTATGGCTTTTAAAAATTTAAATTAAATGAGTAAGTTAAAAAATAAAGTAGCCGTCGTTACAGGCGGAAACAGCGGTATCGGATTCGGTATTGCAGAAGCGTTTAAAAAAGAAGGCGCAGTGGGTGCAATTACAGGAAGAAACGAAGCAACTCTGAAAGATTCTTTGAACGAATTAGGAGAAGATTTTATTGCCGTTAAGGGTGATGTCACAAATCTTAATGATCTGGAAAATATCTTTATGAAAACGGCTGATAAATTTGGAAAGATTGATGTATTGGTTGTGAATGCAGGTGGTATTGTTGATGGTGTTGCGATGGGAACAGTAGATAATGTAACTGAAGAAAGCTATGACAAATACATGGATCTCAATCTGAAAAGTGCTTATTTTTCTGTACAAAAATCACTTCCATACCTAAATGATGGAGCGTCAATCATTCTTATCGGATCGAGTGCAGCTCATCGTGCCGCACCAGGAATGGCAATTTACGGAGCAGCAAAAGCAGCGATTATTTCGTTGGCAAAAGGTTTGTCGTTGGATTTATTATCAAGAAAAATTAGAGTGAACGCACTTTCACCGGGTTCTATCGATACGCCGGTTTTTGGAAAACTTGTCTCACAGGAACAAGTGGATCAGGTAAAGCAAATGTGGATAGATATTACACCTGTCGGAAGACAAGGACTTCCTTCTGATATTGGTAATGCCGCAGTATTTTTGGCATCTGATGAATCTTCTTTTATTGTAGGTACTGAAATTCTTTCCGATGGAGGTCTTACGAATATCAGTTTGATGAATTAGTTTATCTTCATTATTCAAAATTTACAGTTTGGAAATATATTTTTCCGGGCTTTTTGTTTTCTTGTAACAAATTTTGGTTTGTCATACTTACTTAATAAATAACAACAAAAATTATTAATTATGAAAACTACCTTAAAAAATCAGTATGCTCAAACCAATCAGATTTTGATCTTCTTAGTGTCTTTTGTTTTCGGATATAATGTGTATAATGCAATTGTACATCCAGAGAAATCTCACCTTTTTCTAAGTTTTATTTTATTGGCAATTACGATCTATACCTGTAAAAAATATGGTTATAAAACAAAACATGAGAAAGAAGAAAACAATTAATCAAAAATAATCCCGAAGCATCTTTGTTTCGGGTTTTGTTTTGTTAAAAACTAAAATGATTTAATTAAACTTTTTATTGAATTGAAATGATTTAACAATGGTAATTACAGTAATTTCTATAATTAAAATCATTATTAAATATCCAACAGGTTTTCCTAAATACAAACCTCTGATCAGCTTGATTAAACCTAAAATAAATATTGAAATGAGAAAATAAAAAGTTGTTTTAGAAACAGATTCTTTGAAGAATTTCAGGATAGGAATCGAGAGATAAATTCCCGTTAAAAGAATCAGATAATACCTTAAAAAATCTGGACCTTTCAAAAAGATTGGATGGCAAGTGTTATGTTCCAGCATAAGCCAAATCATGCTTATGAAAACCGGGATTGAATGAATGATTATCTTTTTCATAACACTCTTTTTCAGCTTCCGCCACATCCACCACAACCGCCGCCGCAACCTGAGCCGCAACTGCTTCCGCCACTGCAGCTGCTTCCTCCACCGCCACAACTTCCACTGTCTGAATTACCATCATTTTTATTTTTCTTCTCTAGATCTGTGGAATTATTTTCTCCAAATAATGCTCCGGCAATTCCAAATACAAAAAATACTATTACTGCAATTATTCCGATGGTAATCATCGCAGAACCAGTTTCATTTGAGCAGGAATTGAGGAGAAAAAAAGCCAGAAGCAAGAGAAGAAATTTAAACCCGAAGTTCCAAAATGAAGATTTTTTATTGTGACATTTCCAAATTTCATCAGGAGCTTCTTGTTGGAAAATTTCTTTATAGTTTTCCAAAGTTTCCGAAAACCAGTTTTGATGTTTGCTGTTTTCTTCAAAACCTCCCTTTGAAGGATGATGATGCAAATTCATTTTCAAAACATTCGGGCAAAAATCTTCCCAATAATTCTGAGTATAAATCAGATGCATATGCCAAACTTTATCAACAATTTCGCTCGGCGAAGCTCCGTTTGGCGAAATACAGCAGAGATAAACAAACTTTTTATACTCTTCAATAGCTCTTTGAGTAAATTCCGAACTCCAATTTTCTTCTTTTGCGAGCTTTTTAGAGAAAGGAAATGATGCATTCTGAGCATCCAATGAAAATTCCTGAATTCTTTGCCAAAGATTTTCATTTCTTAATACAATTTCTGTTTTCATTTGTTTTGTATTTTAAATTTTTCTATTCAAATTTCTATTGATTTGAAAATATAAAAGTCCTGCAAACATCTTTTTTAGAATTAAAAAAATCTTAAATTAGTCTTACAAAACAAACTCATGAAAAAAGAAGATATTTTACATCTCGAAAAATTGATGGATTTTCTGAGCCTTCATTTTTTGAAGAAAAATCATTGGGAAAATGTCACCAAAACTGAATGGTCTTACATTGTTGATGAACTCAACGAATTAATTGTGAATGACAATGAAGAAAAAAATATTAAGAAAAAAGCAGATGTTTTAGGAACAAATTACCTATATGAACATCTGATTATCAATAAATTAAAGAAATTTTATCAAAACGAAAATTCGATTCTGAGCAAGCCAAATCTTGCCAAACTCAGTCTTATTGTAAAAGTTTTGGGCTATTCGAATTATATTGATTTTATTAATTCAAATAGTGAAGTGTTCAATTTTAATGATCTTAAAATTGATATGAACAATACGAAGCAAAACACTTTGCTTTTGGATCGTTTGGTTGGATGTTGGTATTCTTACAACAGAAATTTACCGGATAATCCTCTTCAGGCAAAAGATGACAGAATCTGGCGTTCTGCAATGGAAATTTACAAATCTGAAACCTCAGGCGAATATTTTATCGAAAGAAGCGGCGGAGATCGTCACAAATATTTCGGGAAAGTAACGGCATATTCAGATTACGTTTTTATTATCATGAACAGCAATACCTTTATCCGCCAAAGACATTTTATCTCAAGAATAAAAGATATCAATGAGAAGATCAAAAATCCAGAATATAAGCTCTATGAATTGCATTTTATAAGTACTTGTATTAGTTTTAATCAGGAACCGATTGCTCTTTTCGAGATATTTCAGAAGGTAAGCGACAGAAGAGCTTTTGTTCCGGATTCTATCAGTTTTCCTATCGACAGCAGCGAAATTCCTCCTTCAATCATTAAACAACTTGAAGATACTGAAGCCAACAGAATTGCTTATAAATAAATAAAAACAGGTTGGTCTACATAATTTAACATTTGGTATATACAATACTTCCATTCGTCGATAACAGCCTTTTCATGATACTTTGAGGCACATCTATTGATTCTTTTAAAGCAAGAACAACAATAATTAATCTTAAAAATTTGTATTATGAAAAAGTTATTTTTAGTAGTCGGTTTAGTGATCGCATTTACTGCCAACGCACAACAAAGAAGAAATGATGTAAGAAACGATAAAACAGAATTTCACCAAAACAACAATGATTTCGGAGGTTTGAGACTAAGTCCGGATCAGCAGAGAAAAATCAATGCACTTTCAAGAGAAAGATTAAGCCAAAGAGAGTACGAAATGAGAATCAGAAAAATACTTTCTAAAGATCAATATGCAAAGTACACAAGATCTCAGCAAAAAGATTTTAAAAAAGACAAAAAAGTAGCATACAATGGTGGCTTCAGAAGATAGAAAATTCGTGAAGCTTTTATTTAAAAACCTCGAAAATATTTTTCGGGGTTTTTAGTTTCCAACCAACCAGTCTTTAAAATCTTTCACACGATCACGGCTTACTGTAATTTCTTCTGCAGGCTGAAAATTTAATTCAACCTTATAATTGGGCGAAGTGTGAATATTTTTGATGTAATCTGAATTGATGATAAACTGTCTGTTGACACGGAAAAATTTCTTTTCATCCAAAACATCTTCAAGCTCATCCAAAGTAAAATCTGACGGATAAGTTCGTTCGCTGGTTTGCAGATAAACAATTTTATTTTCACTAAAAAAGCAGCTCACTTCATGGGTCTGAACAATTTTTAAATTGTAACCGATTTTAACCAAAATTCTTGAAAGTGTGGTTTTATCTTTCTTGATCAACTGTTTAATTTCCTGTGAACTAACAGACTGATCAGAAGGTAAAAATGATTTATATTTTTCAATAGCTCCGGAAAGATCTTCGTCTAAAATAGGTTTTAATAAATAATCAATACTATTGAGTTTAAAAGCCTTCAAAGTATATTGATCAAAAGCAGTTGTATAAATAATAAAAGCCTTTGTCGGAATTTTCTCAAAAATATCGAACGATAAACCATCTCCCAAAACAATATCTGAAAATATCAATTGCGGATGATCATTATTGGCGAACCATTCCACTCCTTCTTCCACAGATTCTATCTTGGCAACAAGCTCAATTTCAGGAAATAAGCTTAACATTCTTTCAAGCTTTCTTGCTGCCGGTTTTTCGTCTTCTATAATGAGCGTTCTGATCATTGTTTTTTTAGTTTAAATCTGAAATAAAAATAAATAAATCTTTCTGGTTTTAAAAATTAATCGGCTTTTTAGTTTTTTTCAATTCATCCTCATAGATTCGGTTTTCCCATTCTTCATTCAGAATAAATAATTTTACTGCTTTTACAATTAAAATAATTCCCCAAATCGTCAGAATAATCGATCCGCTGAAAATAGATCTTTCAAAATCTCCTGTTCTGTAATAATTTCTGATTGCGATGATTGCCGCTACAATTCCGAACCAAAAAAGGTTTTTGTAGAATTTTTTTAGTTGCTGTACTCTTTCGTATGCCTGATTGTATTTCATGATAATTAGTTTAAAGTGAACAATTTAAATTAAAGTGATTTCGTATTTTTTCTTTCCTCTTCCATCAATTGCTGTATTTTTTTCTCTTCCCAATCTTTTCCGATTCCGAAAACATTGACAGCATGAGCAACAATTCCGATTCCCCAACCCAACATCGGCCAGTAAAACCACAACTCGCGTGGAGACGTTAACAGATTGATTACTAATAAAAATGGAATCACAAGGCAATATGAAGTAAGATTTCCATAAAACCCTTTCAGATCTTTTACTCTTTTTACGGCTTTTTCGTACGCTAAATTTTCTTTGTTGAATGATAAATTTTCCATGATATTTGATTTTTAAAATTTGATTTTGTCATTTTTCTTGAGTCAAATGTATGTAGGAAAACAGCCTCATTTCAACTTTATATAACCGAACCGTCAGTTTTGACGACTGAACAGCAAAAATCCCGACTCAACTGAAGCGGGATTTGGTTTTTTGATGAATTTAAAGATTTATTTATCTTTATCCATCAATTCTTTGATTTTCTTCTCTTCCCAATCTTTGCCAAGAATGAAAGTCGGCAGAAAAACGCTCAATCCGTGTGCTGCTAAACCAATTCCCCAAAAGAAAGGAAGGCTGACTAAATCCCAGTCCCAAAAAACCTCTCCTGGATCTCTATCGATTGCTTTTGAGGCAATGATGAAGATATTCACAAAAAAATATACAATCGTATGAATGTAAAAACCTTTGATTTTTTTCATTCTTTTCTCCGCTTCTCTGTAGCGAATATCTTGTTCTCTTTTATTTTCCATAGTTCTCTTTTTCTAAAATTTCTCTGATTTTCTTTTCTTCCCAACCTTTTCCAATGGTAAAAACACTCATTCCGTGCGCTGCAACTCCCATTCCCCAACCTAGGATTGGCCAGTAAAACCAATAACTATGCGGATTTGTAATTAAATTTAAAATCACCAGAAACGGAATGACAATACAGTAAGAAATAAGATTCCCATAGAAACCTTTGATCTCTTTTACACGTTTTTGAGCTCTTTCGTAAGCTTTATCCTCTGTATCAACAATGGTATTGACAATATTTGGTTTTTCGGAAAGAATGGGTAATTTCACTTTAAAATAATCTTCAGACTTTTCAATAAAAACATTCTTTTTCGTCAGTAAAGAATACCGCTGAACGATATTTGCCAAACCTATTCCTGCACTCTCTTTCATCTGTTCGCGAACCTGCAGATTGTTTTCAATACAAAGCGTATCGTTTTCTGAAAAAACTTTGATTAATAATGGTTTTGAAGAAGTTGCAAAATTATGTTTGATACAATTTTCCAAAAGCAATTGAAGTGAAAGCGGAACTACAAATCTTCGCATATCTTCTTTTTTGACATTAAATTCAAAATCTACGCTGTCTTCAAATCTTGTTTTCAATAATTGACAATACGTTTTCGCAAATTCAATCTCATCTTCCACAGTTACCAATTCTTTATCTTTCTGCTCCAAAACATACCTGTAAATCTTTGACATTGAGGCAGTAAACTTCTGAGCCTGGTTCGGATTTTCATCAATTAACGAACTCAGAACATTTAAAGAATTAAAAAGAAAATGCGGATCGAGTTGATTTTTAAGACTTTCAAACTGTGCATTGGCAGATTTAGCAATAAGCTTTTGCTCTACCACTTCTTTTCTGGAAGTTTTTTTAAGTTCTTCCATAAAACCTTTTGCATGAAGAAAAGTAGAGATCAGCAAAGCAATGTTGATCGTAAACCAATTGATGAAATTATATTTTCCAGAAAAATATTCTTCTGTAGAAGCCGACTTCTGAAAAACTACAAAATTCATATAGTTACAGAAATAAACCATGATGATATTGGCAATAAGAATCGAAACAATGCTGATTATCGCCCTTTTTGTCGTTGCTTCAGACCATGGAAATCGTTTATTTAAAAACTCATTGAGAATACCGTTTCCTGCACCCAAAATAAATGAATACATCAGTGAAACAACCAAAGAAAGCATAAAGTTCTCAATCGTTTTTTCATCAGTAAAAGCAAAAAAGAAGAACAATGAGGTTCCCATAGAGATCCACAGCAGGACGATTAAGTTTTTACGTTTCATAGTATTATTATTTTTAAAAATCCTTTATTCACTAAATCGCCGGGTGTATTTGTATTACAAACCATGATGGTTTCCTTATCAAATTTAATGATTCAAAGGCAGATGAAATTATCTTGCGAATATCATTTCTCAGGTTCAATCGTAAAAAGATAAACCTTCTCGGGAAGGTTTATCAAATTATTCTATTTCGGAGCCTGATTTATAAAATATTCAGCTTCAGATTTCCCCCAATTCGGATCAAGATCTGTTTTGGGCTTGTAAGAATTAAATTTCTCTAAAGCCTGTTTGAAAAGCTCAATCCCTTTCTCTTTACTTCCGCCATACTGTTCTGGTGTGAAATATACATCTTCAGCTTTGATCAACGCAATTCTTGGGTTATTGGGATCAAGTTTCTCTGCGGAGTTAAATTGCTCTGTTGCTTTTGTACCGTAAGTCATGTATCTTTCCATAGGATTGACCATCATTTTCAAAGAATAGATCATTTTTTGCAATAACTGAGTTTCAGCATTTTTGTCTACATTCTGGGCATCGTCAAGATATTTTTGCGCCTGGTCTGCAACCTCATCCAATCCCTGCACTTTGTTTTCTCTCATCAAAATTCTTCCCTTCTGAATGTAAGAAAATGCTGCATAGTAATTTGGTTGCCATTTTCCTTTTTCTTTATCAGCAATTCTCTGAAAGTCGTTGGCTAAGACCTGAAAATCTTCCGGTGTTTTACAAGTTTCGATTTTGCCAATTTTTTCTTTCATTACTTTTTCGTAAGTGCTCTGAGCAAAAGACAGTAAACTGAACAGAACTAAAGTAAAGCTTAAAATTTGTTTTCTCATTGTTTTAATATTAAAGGTTTATATTTTTGAATAAATTTAAAGATTATTATTGATTGCATCCTGAGTTTTATCTACTCCGAAACTGATAAACATTCCTACAAAAACAAAGGTATTTACAGGCGGAACAACTGCCGAACTTCTGTTTCCGTTTTGTGAAAAATTATATCCGTAAATGTTTTTATTTCCTAAAACATTCGAAACGCTCAACACAAAAATGGTAAAAGCTTTGGCATCTTTTTTACCTAAATTCGGAAGATAATTAAAACTTAAATTCAGGGCATTGTAATCCTTCAGTTTTCCTTCGTTGCGAATGATGTTTATATCATTTTGAGTGATAATATCGTAGTAAGGTCGTCCTTTTGCGTAGGTGTAAGAAAGATTAATTCCGGTTTTCCATTTTGGGATAAATCTTTTTGCGACTGCAGAAATGGTGTGTTCGGAAGCAAAATTTGGTTTTAAGCTGAAAGGATAATTCAGAAAATCTCTTTTAGAATCCAAAAATGAGTAACTGATCCAGTAATCGATATTTTCGAATGTTTTCTTATCTCTCCAGAATAATTCCAGACCTTTTGCAAAACCATTTCCGTCATTATTAAAGGCAGTTTGTACCTGTTGATTCTGATCTGCATTTGGAACAATGTTCTGTGTTTTTATCAGTTCATCATATTTTTTATAAAATGCTTCAAACCTTAAGCTTCTACCTTCAGTAGATCTTTGAACCTGAAAAATAAAATGCTGTGATTGCTGAAAATCTAATTTCTCAGAAGAGTTAATATATTTACTTTCAGGGTTTTGAAAGAACAATCCGTAGGCGAAAGAAGTTGTCCAGTCTTTTGCCAAACGATAAGCCAAAGCAAAACGGGGAGCGATGTTGGTCTTATTTAAATAAGAAGAATTTTCTGCTCTCACTCCAATTTTTGCTGACAGATGATTGCTGAAACCCAAATCTGTTTCCATGAAAGCAGAAGATATAAGATCGCGATAATTTTTATTGATTTCACCAAAATTCAGTTTTTCATTGGCATAATTTAATTCAAAACCACCGCGCAAAGCACTTATTTTATTGATCTTTCTGTCAACAACGGCTTTAAAATTGATGTAATTTCCGTCATTCGACACTTTTGATTCAACACCTTCCACATTATTCGTTTCTGTAGAAAATTTTAAATCTGACTGATTGAAAGAATAAGAAGTTCCTGCATTCAAAAGGTATTTTCCGAATTTTTGTTTGAAGGAAAGGTTATGATAGGTATTTTTTCCTTTTAATTTTACTAAAGCAAAATCATAATTTGGTTCTAAACTTTCTGTTTTTACACCCATTGTATTGGTGTCAAACATTCCATAATATTTAATAAAACCACCTGATTTTGTTTTCAATCTAAAATTCATATCTCCATTAAAACCTTGTGGAGCATCAATAAAATCTGTATTAAAACTGAAAATTTTCTGCATCAGATTCAGGTTAGAATATCCTGCTGTAGCTCCGTAAGAATAGTTTTTGTTGTCGCCCAATTTCTGAAAACCTCCGCTTAAAAATATTGGAGAAACTCCAAAATCATAAGAACTCTGATCAGGAAGATCAACACTTTCGAGCATTAAAGCTCCCGACAAAGCCTGTCCGTACAAAGCAGAATATCCACCGCTTGAAAAAACGTTTCCTTTAAAAAGTGACGTATTAAATCGATCTCTTCCTGCAATTCCGGGAACTGAACTTGAAAAATAATTGTTTATTAAACTTCCATCCATGAAAATTTTAGACTCGGTTCCTGTTCCGCCACGGACAAACAAACCTTCTGTTTCACCAACTTTCTGAACTCCCGGAAGATAATTTAAGGCAGAAGAAATTTGTCCGTCTGCTCCTGCAGTTGTATAAATATCAATGGGTGTCAACAAAGCTGTAGCTCTTTTTTTGTCACTTGCTTCAATTGATCCTGCGGAAACTACAACTGCGTCGATTTCGTTGATCTGTTCCTTTACTTCTGCGTTTACGGTTTGATCTTTGTCATCAATATTGATTTCCTTTTCAATTTCATAATATTTTACATGGCTAAATGTTAACTTTTGAGCACCTCTTTCTGAGGTTTCGAAAGAGAAATTCCCATTCGCATCGGTTGTTGCACCGTCGTAAGTATCTTTTAATGTTACATTTACCTCGGCAATTCCCTTATTTTTAAAAGTCACTTTTCCGGAGATTTTCACCTGAGCAAAATTCAGAATAAATGAAAAAAAGAATAAGATGAAAGTGATTTTATGAAATTTTATTTTCATGTCTGTAAGTTTTAAGCAAAAATATAAAGGAAGATTGAAATCTCTAAATTTTTTCTACCGAATGGTCATATTTTTGTACTGAAAGGAATATAATCACAAAAATCTTATTACATGAAATTTCAAACTTTGACTTTATTGGCAAGTTGTGCTCTATTTGCTGCGTCTTGCAGTACAAGTAAAACCTACAACATTTTAGCAAAAAGCGGAACCCAGACTGGCGGAACTGCTAAATTTACACAGGAAGGAAATAACGTTGTTATGGATCTTGATGTAACCAATCTGACTCCCGGAACTCATGCCGTTCACATTCATGAAAAAGGCGATTGCTCTGCTCCTGATGCAACTTCAACAGGAGGACACTGGAATCCAGGGAAACACGATCACGGAAAATGGGGAACCGGAAGCTTTCACATGGGAGATATCGGAAATCTTGAAGCCGATAAAGACGGAAAGGCTAAACTGACCTTTAAAACCGATAAATGGTGTTTAGATTGTGTAGAGGAATCGAAAAACATTATGGGTAAGGGAATTATCATTCACGCAGGAAAAGATGATTTTATGACACAGCCAACAGGAAATGCAGGAGGCCGAGTTGGTTGTATAGAAATTAAATAATCTTTCCTTATCTTCAAATAAAAAGCGGCGCTAATCTTCGATTAGCGCCGCTTTTTATTTGAAGATAAAGTTTTAAACTTTAGCTTTCATTTCTGCGATAATATTCATCGCTTCCTGAAGATAAGTATCTTTCTTCAAATTTTTGATCCACATTTCAGATTTTTTCTTGAATGCTTCATCTTTTTTCTCTCTTTCGATTTCTGCAGGATACATTGAGAATTTCAGTCCGTTTTCAAATTTTGTCAACGCTTTAAATTTCTCGATCTGAGCTTTTCTCTGCTTCATCAAATCATTAAACTTGTTGATGTTCAAAGTGATCGTTTCTTCTTTATCCAATTGTTCTCTCCATTTTGCAGATTCCAATAATAGCTGATAATTTTTATTATTAGTCATTCTGTCGTTGCTCGATTTCTCTAAAGCTTTTACATCAAAATAACTTAGTTTCTGATAGTTTGAACTAGGAATTTTATCCCAAGCCAAAGCAAAATCGTCGTATCTTTCACCAACTTCTGCGTAAGTAAAGAAATCTTCCATTCTGATATCTGAAACGATTCCCTTTCTTTGGTTTGATTCTCCACTGATTCTGTAGAATTTCTGAATGGTCAGCTTTAATGATCCGAAATCATCTTCAGTATTTAAAAATCTATTTAAATCAACAAATGTCTGTACCGTTCCTTTTCCGAAAGATTGTGGCGAACCCACGATGATTGCTCTTCCGTAGTCCTGCATTGCACCTGCTAAAATCTCAGATGCTGAAGCAGAAAGTTCGTTTTGCATAATTACTAAAGGACCCGTCCAAATCGGAGTTTCCTGCTTATTTTTCAAAGTCTGGATTTTTCCGTTTCCGTCTTTTACCTGAACGTAAGGTCCTGCATTCATAAAAAGTCCCATGATGTCACCAACTTCCGTCAATGAACCACCACCGTTATTTCTAAGGTCTAAAACAATTCCTTCAATTCCCTGAGCTTTCAGTTTTACAATTTCATTTTTGATATCATCAGAAGCATTTCTTCCTTTTTCATCTTCAAAATCTGCGTTGAAACTTGGTAAATTGATAAAACCATATTTTTTCCCGTTTGGAGAGTTTACAATGATACTTCTTGCAAAAGTATCTTCGATTGCCACTTCTTCACGAAGCATTGTTACTTCTACAATCGTTTTATCTTTTTTCTGAACCGTCAAAGTTACCGGAGTTCCTTTTTCACCTCTTATCAGTCTCACCGCTTCATCAGAAAGCATTCCAACCACATTTACAGCATCTTCATTAGGTTTAGACCTGACTTTAAGAATTTTATCTCCTTCTGAAAGTTTTTTCGATTTCCAGGCCGGTGCACCAATCGTCAATGCTCCAAGGAAAAGATTTCCTTTTTTTTCCTGAATAATTGCTCCTATTCCGATCACTTTTCCTTTGAATTGTGTATCAAAATCTTCTTTGTCTTTCGGAGAATAATAGTTTGTATGCGGATCAAAAACTTCTGTATAAGCATTCATGTAGACTGTAAACCAGTCCATTTTTTTTCTTTTCTTGAATCTGGTAAAGGTTTCTTTCACCAAATCTTTTACCTCATCAGTTGCTTTTGTCATTTTTTGCTGAGGAGATAGCATTTCAAGTTTGATAGTATCTTTCAGTTTAAATTTCTGAACAGAATCTTTCTTTTCTTTCTGAGCTTCTTCTTTGCTGTTCATCGACTCAATTTCCTGAAGGATATTGTATTTGATGAACTTTTTCCACTCGTTATACTGCTCCTGTTTGTCTTTAGGAACGTTTTTAAGCTTTGCTTCTAAAGTTAAAGTTTCATCTTCTTCCAAATTGATTGGTTTGCTGAAAATCTCCTGTGTAATCTTATCAATTTCATCAACTCTCTGGTACAATCTGTCAACCGTCAATTTGTAGAAAGAAAGATCACCCAAATTCAAATAATCATCAAGCTTCGTTTCGTGCTTACCAAATTCTGCCATGTCCGATTGCAGAAAATATCTTTTTCCGGGATCGATCATCTCAAAATAATGTTTGTAAACATCTTTTGAATAAGCATCATTGATGGGTTTTGGGCTGTAATGTAAGTATGAAAGAGTGTTTTTAACGCTCACCATTATCGTCTGCATTTTCTCATCGTCATTCTTTGGCGAGTTGAAACAAAACATAAGACTTGTCAATGGAATAAAAAGTAGAAATTTATTTAGTTTAAAATTTTTCCACATAAATCTGTAATATATTTTTATTAATTTTTTTAAATCATCCAATAAGTAGTGTTTATTAAATGACTGTTACAAACTATCAAATTTAATACCTTATTTATAATTATCAATTAGTTTTAAGTATTTTTGTTAAAATTTAAATTTTTTATGGAAAAGCCACTTATTCTGGTAACCAATGATGATGGAATTACTGCTCCCGGTATCAGAAATCTTGTAGAATTTATGAACGAAATCGGTGATGTAATTGTGGTAGCTCCCAACTCGCCCCAAAGCGGAAAAGGTCACGCCATCACTATAAACTCCACTTTAAGCTATGAAGAGGTACATCTTGAAGGTCCTCAAAAAGATTTTTCATGCAGCGGAACTCCCGTTGACTGTGTAAAAATGGCTTTAGATAAAATTCTTCCGAGAAGGCCGGATATTGTGGTTTCAGGAATTAATCATGGTGCTAATTCTTCTATCAACGTGATTTATTCAGGAACGATGTCTGCGGCGGTTGAAGGCGGTGTAGAAGGTCTTCCCTCCATTGGTTTTTCTCTTCTTGATTTCAGTTGGGAAGCAGATTTTACGCAGGCAAAAGAATATATTCAGAATATTGTAAGAAAAACTTTGAAAAATCCGATGCCTAAAGGTGTTGTTTTGAATGTAAATATTCCGAAACTTTCAAAAGAAGAAATTAAAGGCGTGAAAATTTGTAAACAAGCCAATGCAAAATGGGAAGAAAGTTTTGACGAAAGAATCAACCCGCACGGTAAAAAATATTATTGGTTGACTGGTTATTTCAACAATATGGATGAGTCTGAAGATGCTGACGAAACGGCTTTGGCAAACGGATATATTTCTATTGTTCCGGTGAAATTTGATATGACGGCTTATGAGTATATGAACACGCTGAATGAGGTGATGAAGTTTGATTAATTATGTTCTTTTTGTCTTGAAACAAAAGAACCAAAAATTCAAGACTTGGAATCTGAAGGCTAAAAATTTAAAAATAATCCTAAAATTCCCAAACTTGCGCGAATTGACTGTTAGTCCCTTCAATTCAAAATTTGTCTCGCGCTTCGAACAGTGGGAATTTTTTAACGGATTATTTTTAAATTTTCTTAACGCTTCAGTTTCCGATGTCGTAATTGATTCATCACAATAAAAAATCTGTGCAAATCTGTGAGATCCAATAAATCGCGTGAAAATCAATTTAAAACAAAATCTTATCCTCTTTCCTCAACTCTTCCAAATACTTAATTTTATCATCACGATAAAATAAATTCATCGTCTCGAAAGGGATCATTTTTAAATCTTTATTCACAATGTGAACGCATGATTTTTTGACCGCTCGAACATCAAAATCGTACGCATCCATAAAATTCATGATTATAATTCTAAACAAATTGTCATAATCTAAATTCGGAGCAGAAACCTCCGGAAGACAACACAATAACTGGTTTACTTTAGGCTGAACTTTATCTACAGAAATTCCTGTACTGAAAATGTCTAAAAGCTGCATCTGTAAACCTTCATCTTGTTCATAAACGATGGTATTTTTCGTTTCATTCTTCAGCAGATCAGCAGGATTAATATACCGTGTTAAAGGAATCGTTTCACCTTCCAGCTTTAGAATATATCCCATCGCCAAAGAATCCGGATTACACGGAACAGGAATAATATCGTCTCCATTCAAGAGCGGAAACTGATTTAAAATTTCCTGACGAACTTCAGTTAACGTAATTTTTTCATGCGCAGAATCTTCTCTGTTTCTTCCGGCAACTTCAACGGGCTGAAAAGTGATTCCGCGGACGCATTTTTGTTTTAATGCAAAATCAATCAGCTTTCCGATCTCATCAATGTTTTTTCCTTTCTGAAGAACGATAACGAGCGTTGTGGAAAGGTTTAATTCATTTAATTTCTCCAAAGCTTTCATGCGGACATTTGTAAGATCTTTGCCTCGGAAATCTTCCAAAACTTCAGGTTTAAAGGAATCAAACTGAAGATAAATCTCAAATTCAGGAGCATAAGTCGCCAGTTTTTCTGCAAAACCCGGGTCATTAGCAATACGGATTCCGTTGGTATTGAGCATCAAATGTTTGATGGGTTTCGACTTTGCAATATCCATAATTTTGAAAAACTCGGGGTGAATTGTTGGTTCACCACCACTGATCTGTACGACATCGGGTTCGCCCTCATTTTTAACAATCGTATCAAACATGGCTTCAATCTGCTCTAAAGTTCTGTGACTTCCGTAATGTGGCGAAGACATCGCATAGCAAGTCGGACAGGTCAGATTACACCGATCTGTAACCTCCACAATCGAAAGACAGCTGTGCTGCTCATGATCTACGCATAAACCGCAATCATAAGGACAACCATATTCCACATCAGTTCCGAAATGAAAAGGCATTTCTGAGGCTTTGTTGTAGTTTCTGATGTTTTTATAATATTGAACGTCGGAAGCAATCATGGTTTTAAAAAAACCGTGATCCGGACATCTTTTGGTCATAAAAACTGCTTCATCTTCAATGATGATCTTTGCTCCTACTCTTTTCAAGCATTCCGGACAAAGACTGATTGTATAATCGTAATAGGTATAATTTCTTACTGGCATAATTTCATTTTTTTACATTCCTCCACACACAAAACCGCTGATCAATCCACAAATTAATAGTGAAATCAACATGGTTTGCCAAAACTGCTTTTTAGAAAATTTTCTCCCATCTTTGCTTTCATAAATCAGCTTTACAAAAACTGTAATGACCAATGATACTACAGAAGCGACAACAACAATGATCAGAATAATCATTGCAACTAAGCCTTCCAATCCGCCAACTTCAAGAAGCGTTAGTATTTTCATATTTTAATTTCTTTTGGTTTATTATAGTTGTTTTAATCTTAAAAATGTAATAGATCATTACACAAAGACAAACGAGCTGAATCGTTCCTAAATTTCCAATAATTTCAATTTTAGGTTTTATAAAGTCTAAGGTAAATCTAAACGTGAAATAACTCAGCATAAATATCTGAAAAATAAAACCTGAAGGGTCTAATTTTTTGTTATTTATTTTTAAAACAATCCAGAGAAGAATCAAAAATGCAATCTCGTACAGCGCTACCGGATGTCTGAGATATTCATCACCAAGATGCATTCCGAAAATAGAATCTGTAGGTATTCCATACGTTTCTTCGTGAACTCCCGTTAGAAAACAGCCTATTCGTCCGATAATAATTGCCAAGATCAATGGGAAAACAATCAGATCGCCTGTACTTTCTTTATGCCCGACAATTTTTTTTCCTAATTCTACTCCAATTAGTCCAAAAGCCAAACCGCCAACAATCGTATTGTTTGTCCAGACTCTTTTTAAGCTAAAATTTTCAAACAGCATATATGGGTTTTCTAAATTCCCAATCAGTTTTGAGCCAAATAATGCTCCGGCAGTTGCACCGATTAAAATTGCAGCCGAAGTATTGAAAGACAGTTTTTCGGAAGATTTTCTTTTTAGATAAAAATAAAAACGCATCCCTAGAAATATTCCTAATGTTTCAAACACAGGATGCGCCAAAATTGTTTTACCGAAAATCTGAAAAGTAACAGGAAAATCCATGATTTCAAAAGTAGTATATTTAGGATAAATTATTAATTTTAATTTGTAAATACTAAATCAATAGACAAAATGCGAATAGAAAATGATATCAAGCTGGGATTTAAAGATGTAATGTTCAGACCAAAACGGTCTACTTTAAAATCACGGTCAGAAGTAGATTTAAACAGAGAATTTACATTTCTTCACACTCAAAAAAAATGGAAAGGAACTCCAGTAATCGCTGCCAATATGGATACGGTAGGAACTTTTGAAATGGCCATAGAGCTCGCAAAAGACAAAATAATCACCGCTGTTCACAAACATTATACTGTTGAAGAGTGGAAAGAATTCCTTGACAATCAGGAAGAAAGTATTCACCAATACATTGCTTTAAGCACAGGAACGGGAAAAGCAGATGAAGAAAAAATAAAAACAATTTTGAGTCAACATCCAAAAATAGAATTTCTATGCATTGACGTTGCAAATGGATATTCTGAACACTTTGTACAGTTTGTAAAAAAAGCCAGAGAAAATTTCCCTGATAAAATTATCATTGCAGGAAATGTGGTAACAGGTGAAATGGTAGAAGAACTTCTTTTAGTTGGTGCAGATATTATCAAAGTTGGAATTGGTCCAGGTTCTGTCTGTACCACAAGAGTAAAAACCGGAGTCGGCTATCCCCAACTTTCTGCGATTATAGAATGTGCAGATGCAGCGCATGGATTGAAAGGTCACATCATTGCAGACGGAGGATGCAAAGTTCCGGGAGATGTTGCCAAAGCTTTTGGCGGAGGAGCAGATTTTGTGATGCTCGGCGGAATGTTTGCCGGTCATGATGAAAGTGGAGGTGAAATGATCGAAGAAAATGGGAAGAAGTTTAAACTCTTCTATGGCATGAGCTCAAAAACAGCAATGGATAAACATTCCGGAGGTGTAGCTGAATACAGGGCTTCTGAAGGTAAAACTGTGAAAATAAAATACAAAGGTCCTGTATCAGAAACTGTGAAAGATATTTTGGGTGGAGTGCGATCAACCTGTACCTATGTAGGTGCTCCAACATTGAAAGAATTATCTAAAAGAACGACTTTTATAAGAGTTCAGGAACAGGAAAATCAGGTTTTTAATGACTGATTATCAGTGCTTCAAAACCAATCAATGAATTTCACATACCGTTGAAAACGTTTTCAAACAAAGGTTTCACCAGATAGAGGGTTTGTTGAGGGGTAGAGTTTTTGGTTATTTTATTTATTTTCTTTCTATTTGCATCTTCAAACGAAACACAGAATACGAATGACGAAGAAAGTCTTCCTCCGAATATTTTATCAGTCTGGAAAAAGTATTCGGAGTTTTTATTGATCTTACTTTTAAGTCTTCCCTTGTTTGATATTGTGTGGTACAAAAATTTACTCCTGCCAATTAATTTCATCTCTGAACTTCAATCACATTTTATTTTTTGAATATCTTTTTAAATTTATTCAACCTTATTCTTACCCTCCTGACAATTTTGCCAGGATAATAAAGAGGCAACTATTGTTTATATAAAATCAATACATAACAAAAGTTTCTTTTGACGTTAGTTTTAAAACTTATGATTTTTAAAGTTCGGAGAAAATAAAGATTATTATGAAATTTAAAACTAAATTTACCGCCTGATCAAGAACTTATCTGGCAGAAAACACCGCAGATTGATGTAAAAAAGATATTAGTAAATCATTGATTAATTAAAATTTGATGATGGATGAAAAGAAAATATTTTTTAACCAACATTAGCCTTAAATATGGATTTGATAAAGTCCTCTAAAATATATTTTACGTTTTTTTTCCGGAGCTTATTCATCTTTGCAAAGAAAAAGAATATAAAAATGGGTTTTAAAAGAGATTTTTGCAATCTTTTCCTAGTCCTTTTCATATTAGAAAGCCTTTCTTTATCAGGACAAAATTCTAATTCTCAACAAAGGAAAATCGATCAGCTTATCAGCCGTACCAATGAATTGTATCTGAATGGAGAAACAAATCAGGTTTTTGCTTCTTCAAAAAAAATAATCAATTTATCTGAGCAATTAAAATATGATAAAGGCCTTTCTTACGGTTATTATTATCTCGCTGCCTATTTTTACGACAATGCAAAATTCAGAGAAAGCGTACAGAATGTAAAAAAAGCACAGCAGTACACAAAATATTTAGCCAAAGACAAAACCCATTCTGCAAAGCTTTCAGCTTTATTAGGAGGAAACTACCTGTTGCTGGAGCTTTATACTTTATCTTCCGAAAATTATAGAAAAACCATTGATATTCTTGAAAGCAAATCTCAGAAAAACATCACAGATTCGCTTACAGAAAGCGCCACCTATTCTAATCTGAGTTACCTTTTTCAAAATATCAATATGCCGGATTCGATGTATTATTATCTTAAAAAAGAAAAAAAAATTCTAAAAAAAATCAAATTTAAAGATGCTTATATTCAAAAAGGCTGTTCTTGCCTTGGTTTCGGAAATTATCATCTTAGCAAAAACAAAATAGATTCTGCGCAATATTATTATAACAAATCATTAGAATTTTTTAACGGTAAAAAGCATCCCTGCAAAATTGAATCTCTTATTGGTCTGGGAAATCTTTATATTCATCAAAAAGATTACGAAAAATCCCATCAATATTATGATTGTGCACTAAAAAGTTTTGAGCAGAATAATTTTCCTGATATCAAGAGCGAATTGCTTAAAAAAATCTCTGAACTTCACATTTCGCAAGGTAATGCTTCAGAAGCAAAAAAATATCATGATATGTATCTGAAAGTACATACCGAATTAGACGGACGCAAAAAAAATGAACGTGATTTTGTGCTGAATGAGGTTATGAAAGAGGAAAAAGCGAAACATCAGAAGGAAGTGAGAGAAAGCTGGAAATTAACGCTGATTATTTCATCCTTGCTTATTTTTATTTCTGCTTTTATTATTTATCTTCTAAAAAAATCTAAAATCAGAAACCATAAAGCTTTAGAAATGGCCAAACAGCTCCGGTCAGAAAAAGCTGTACAGGAAAATGAAAAAGTAATAGTAAAACTACAGGTCAACGAAGCCTTCAATGAAGTAAGGAAGCTCGCTAAAGAAAACAGTTCAGAATTTTTTACGAAATTTCAGGAAGTTTGTCCGCACTTTACACTGAAAATGCTCAGTATCAATCCGAAATTTAAAGTTTCTGAACTTACTTTTGCTGCTTATATTTACTTAGGGTTTAACACTAAAGAAATAGCAGACTATACCTTCAAAGCAGTAAAAACAATAGAAAATAACCGTTATAATCTTCGGAAAAAGCTTGAAATTTCCTCTGAAAAGGATCTTCGGATCTGGCTGAGAAATTATATTGATTCCGAATAACAAAAATCCCTCTCATAAAGATATGAAAGGGATTTATATTTTGATTTAAACTGATCTTAAGTAAGCATTCCTCCGTCTACATTCAAGACTTGTCCGGAAATGTAAGAAGACATTTCGCTTCCGAAGAATACACAAGCATTTGCTACATCTTCCGGCTGACCTCCTCTCTTCAAAGGAATTCCTTCTCTCCATCCCTGAACTGTTTTTTCATCTAAAGCTGCTGTCATTTCAGTTTCGATAAATCCTGGAGCAATTGCGTTACAACGGATGTTTCTTGATCCCAATTCTAAAGCAACAGACTTTGTGAATCCTATAACTCCGGCTTTAGAAGCAGCATAGTTTGCCTGTCCTGCATTACCTTTTACTCCAACTACAGAAGTCATATTGATGATAGAGCCTGATTTCGCCTTCATCATCGGCTTAATTACCGCTTTCGTAAGGTTGAATACAGAATCTAAATTAACTTTAATTATCGTGTCCCAATCATCTTTTGACATTCTCATCAACAGATTATCTTTTGTGATTCCTGCATTGTTGACCAAAATATCAATTTTACCAAACTCTGCCATTACTTCTTCTACCAATTTCTGAGCAGCATCGTAATCTGATGCATCAGACTGGTACCCTTTAATTTGAGTTACAGAACTCAAAGCAGTTTCCAATTCTTTCGCTTTTTCTACAGAACCGGCGTAGGTAAATGCTACTTTAGCTCCCTGTTGAGCAAAAATTTCGGCAATTCCTCTTCCGATTCCTCTTGTAGCTCCGGTAATTAGCGCTACTTTTCCTTCTAATAGTTTCATATATATGATGATTTTATCTAAAATAGTTTAGTTTGAAATTGCAAAGATATTATTTATCTTAAAATAATTTTTGGATTACTCATTCAATTAGCGATTACTTGGCTGAATTATTCACAATGAGTACAATCTCTCCCTTTAAAGTTTTACTTTTAGAAAATTCAATTAATTCACTGATTGTTCCTCTTTTAGTTTCTTCGAATTTTTTTGAAATTTCACGACTCAGACTTGCTCTTGTTTCTTCTCCAAAAAATTCTTTAATCTGCTCTAAAGTCGTGTTGATCTTATGCGGACTTTCGTATAAAACAATGGTTTTTTTCTCTTCAGCCAGTTGTTTCAGCTTCGTTTGTCTGCCTTTTTTCGGAGGAAGGAAACCAGCAAACAAAAACTCATTATTTGGCAAACCAGAAACCACCAATGCCGGAATCAAAGCCGTTGCACCTGGAAGGCATATCATTTCAATATTGTTATCCGAACCTGCTTTTGCCAATAAATATCCAGGGTCCGAAATTCCCGGAGTTCCTGCATCGGTAATGATTGCGATATTTTGTCCGCTTTGAAGATCTGCAATCACTTTTTGGGTCGCAGTATGCTCGTTATGTAAATGATAAGATTTTAATGGTTTTGAAATTTCGTAATGCTTCAAAAGCACTCCTGAAGTTCTTGTGTCTTCACACAAAATATAATCGACCTCTTTCAGCACTTTAATCGCTCTGAAAGTCATGTCTTCTAAGTTCCCGACCGGTGTGGGAACAAAATATAGGATTCCACTCAAAATTATAAGAATTTATTTTCTACCAATATCCAAAGTCTCTGTGCGTACTCATCGACTTTATTCCATTTTCTGTCGTAGTACAGTTCGCTTAGATATTCTTTTGCCTCTTCCAGATTTCTGCATCTGTTCAGCTCAGCAACGGCTTGGTTAAGGTCGGTCTGGCTTCCTCCGAAAAGAAGTTTTGTAAAAGCCATTCTGTCATTTAGATCTAATCTGAATTCCGGTTTTTGCTTTTCAGCTTCCATATATTCCGTAGGAATATTGGTTTTTAAGATACTTCCTGAATCTTCTTTCACAACCGGAGCCGGCTTGTCTTGAGGAATTTCTCTTGCTAAAGGATCATCATCAAACAATGTTTGAATTGTTTTTAAGCCTTTAATATTCGCCAGTCTTATTTTCTTCTCCTGTTGATACGCTTCCAAATTTTCAAAGCTTTCGTCGGATGCAGGTTTTTCTTTTTCGATGTCTGATGAAGGTCTGTCGATATCAACAATTTTCCTTCTGTCAGAATCTTCGTTTGTTAAAGTATTTTCGTTGATTTCGATTTCTGTTTCAGTATCTTTTTTAATTTCTGTCAGAATACTTTCTACATTAGAGTTTTCAGTAATTATTCCGTCTTCATCATATTTAAAATCATCAGAAACAGTCTCATTTTCAGACTCTTCAATTAAAATTTCATCTTCAGGCTCATCTGATTCAAACATACTTGGAATTTTCTCCGAAGAATCATCTGTAATTTTTACAGATTCATAATTATTCTGAATTTGCTCTTCTTCCTCAAATGAATCTGAAACACTTTCATCAGAAATCTCATTTTCAAATTCGTCAATTTCATTTAACTGATTATTAAAAATGGCTTCTTCCTCAGTTACTTTTTGATCAAATATTTCTTCTTCAATATTGTCTTCTTCAGGAACAGAATTTTCTAAGATTCTTTCTTCATCCACAAAACTCAAAACTTCAGAAACTTCTTCATTTGCATCTTCCTCTTCAATTTCATCCAATTGGTCATTAAAAACAGATTCTTCCTCTGTAATGTGCGTATCTAAATCTTCATGAACGGTATTTTCTTCAGCGTTTTCAACAATCTTTTCTTCTTCGGCAAGGCTGACCAAGTTTTCATGGAATTCATTTTCCTCAATTTCATTCAGTTGATTATTAAAAATCGCCTCTTCTTCCATTACATTATTCGGAAGATGAGTTTCTGCTTTTCCGATTTCGTTTAGTTCATTATTAAAAATGGCTTCTTCTTCCATTACTTCATGAGAAAAATCCTGAGATTCAGAGATAGATTCGGCTAGAGAATGATTCGAAAAAGCTTGTGAAAATTGTAAATCATCCTTTTGGTAATACTCCACTTTAGATTTCAACAATTTCAAAAAAGAAATTCTTTCTGCTAATTGATCAATAAGATCCTGCTTAGAAAGTAGTTCGTCAACATGGTTTATTTTGTCAAGAATACCAATGATATTCTTTGATTCAAAAAAAATCTTTTCCTGTAAATCTTGGATGTTCTGCATAGAAGAATCTTATTAAAATTGCTTACTTTTGATCTTAAAATATTACGGCTAAAATAACAAATGTTTTTAGAAAATACAATTAATCATTCCAAACAAAGCGGTTGGATGGAAGTTATTTGTGGCTCAATGTTTTCCGGAAAAACCGAAGAGTTGATCAGAAGACTGAGAAGAGCTGAAATGGCGGGGCAGAATGTGGAAATTTTCAAACCCAAAACAGATACGAGATATTCTGATGAAGATGTCGTTTCTCACAATAAAAATAAGATCCGAAGCACTGCAGTTGAAAATCCTAATGAAATTATTCTTTTGGGATCAAATTGTGACGTGGTAGGAATTGATGAAGCACAATTCTTTGACGAAAGCATCGTAGAAGTGGCTAATGAATTGGCAAACAATGGAATAAGAGTAGTTATTGCAGGTTTGGATATGGATTTTCTTGGGCGACCTTTCGGCCCGATGCCAAATTTAATGGCAACGGCAGAATATGTAACGAAAGTTCATGCAATCTGCAAAAGAACCGGGAATTTAGCCAATTATTCTATGAGGATTTCTCAGGGAAATAATCTTGTAGAATTAGGCGAAACAGAAAGTTATGAAGCAGTAAGCCGTCGTGTTTTTATTGACGAAGTACTTTTGAAGAAGAAAAATGGTTAATTTAGGCTAAGGTTTAGGTTTAGAATTAATAAACTTACAAGAATTTCATTATATCAAACACAAAATATAAGCAGAATAGGCACTAATGAATTATACAGTAAACGAAATTGCACAAATCACCAATTCGAATATTATTGGTGATGAAGAATTAATTATCAAAAATATAGCTTTTGACAGCAGGATAATATATGCAACCAAGAATACTGCTTTTATTGCCATTAATACCAAAAAAAATTCGGGAGAAAAATTTATAGAATCTGCTATTGACAGAGGGATAAAAATTATTATTTCAGAACATCAGTACCCACAATTTAAAAATATTACATGGATTATTGTGGAAAACTCTGTAGATTTTCTTCAGAAATTAGCAAAATATCATTTCGAACATTCAGATTTAAAGTCAATAGGAATTACCGGAAGTAATGGGAAGACAATTCTTAAAGAATGGTTGTATCAATGTTTGTGGAACGAATTTCCAACGGTAAAAAGTCCGAAAAGTTTTAATTCGCAGATTGGTCTTCCACTTTCTTTACTTCAAATTAATCAAAATCACCAATTAGGGATATTTGAAGTTGGAATTTCCATGCCGAATGAAATGCAGGTTTTGGAAAATATTTTTCATCCTCAAATAGGTTTATTAACTCATATCGGAACAGCTCATGCAGCAAATTTTGAGTCTGAAGAAGATTTAATTGATGAAAAAATCAAACTTTTCAAAGATTCTGAGGTTGTCATTTACAATTCGGATAATATACTGGTTGATAATAAAATAAAAGAAATCTATTCAAGCAAAAAATTAATTTCTTACGGATTTCAAGAAAAGAATGATGTCTTCATTAAAACCAATATTAAAGATGAAAATATTGTTGTCAAATATTTTGATGAAGAAATCAATTTTCCGGTTAATCAACGTGATGAAGCCACTTTAACGAATGCTTTAGCTCTTATTACAGTCTTAAAAGAACTGAATATCACTACTGATAAAATCATCGAAAAAATCAACGCTCTGAAAGCTGTAGAAATGCGTCTTGAAGCCATTGAAGGAATTAAAAACAATATCATCATCAATGATTCATTCAATCTGGATCTTGATTCTTTAAAAACAGCTTTACAATTCTTAAACGAATATAAAAAATCTAAAAAGTCATTGGTTTTAACCGACATTATCGGTGTTAATACAAATTCTGAGGAATTGTATGAAGAGGTTTCAGAACTGGTGAATGAGCAAAAATTTGATTCAGTTTTCTTAATTGGTGAAGAAATTTCCAAATTCAGAACACTTTTTAAATCTAATACTTTTACTTTCATTAATACTCAGGAATTAATTGAAAGTAAACACCTCACGGAAATTGAAAACCAAATCATTTTACTTAAAGGTGCAAGAAAATTTGAAATTGAAAAACTTAAAGATCTTTTGGAACTGAGAAAGCATGATACAGTTTTAGAAATCAATCTGAATGCGATTTTGCACAACATCAATTACCATAAATCTCTACTAAAACCTTCTACCAAAATGATGGCAATGGTAAAAGCAAATGCTTATGGATTAGGAAGTTATGAAATTTCAGAGTTCCTTCAGCATCATCATATTGATTATTTGGGAGTTGCTTTTGCAGATGAAGGTGTCGAACTTCGCAAAAAAGGAATTACCACACCGATTGTTGTGATGAATCCTGAACAGCACAGTTATGATGCAATTATTCAGTATAATCTTGAGCCGGAAATTTACAGTTTCAGGGTTTTAGAATTGTTTTACGAAGCCGTTCAGAAATCAGGGTACGATAAAAAATATCCTATCCATATCAAACTTGAAACAGGAATGCATCGACTTGGTTTTAAGGAATATGAATTGGATCAGTTAATTCAAAGCTTACAAAATAAGAATCTGAGGGTTCAGAGTATTTTCAGTCATTTATCATCTTCTGATGTTCCTTCTGAAAGGGAATTTACTTTAAAACAGTTGGAAACTTTTAACAAAAATTCAAACTATTTAATTGAAAATATTGGCTATCAACCTTTAAGACATATTTTAAACTCATCCGGAATTACAAATTACACAGATTATCAATGCGATATGGTGAGAATCGGTATTGGAATGTTAGGTGAATCTCCTAATGCTGAAATTCAGAAACAATTGCATTCAAGTGTAAGTTTCAAAACTGTAATTTCACAGATTTCCATGGTAGAAAACGGAGAATCAGTGGGTTACAGCAGAAAATATAAGACCAGTCATTTAACCAAAATTGCCACAATTCCTGTCGGTTACGCAGATGGAATTCCAAGATTGATAGGAAATCAGGTGGGAAATGTGGGTATTAATAAAACCTTGGCTCCAATCATCGGAAATATCTGCATGGATATGATGATGATCAATGTAGATGAAGTTCCCAATGTAAAAGAAGGTGATAAAGTGACCATTTTCAACGCCAAACCAAGCCTTAAAGAATTTGCAGGGTACTGCAAAACCATCACTTATGAAGTATTAACCTCGATATCTCCTCGTGTGAAACGGATTTATGTAAAAGATTAATTATGAAAAAACTCCTTACGCTTTTATTCGCATTCCAATTGATTTTTATCCATTCTCAGGTAAAAGAAGGTTTGGTTATTCCAAAAAATCCGAAAATCGGACTTTCTCTTGCGGGAGGTGGTGCAAAAGGATTTGCGCACGTCGGGGTTTTAAAAGTCTTGGATTCTTTAGGAGTTAAAGTTGATTACATATCCGGAACCAGTATGGGAGCAATTATCGGTGGGCTTTATGCTTCAGGATATACAGGAAAAGACATTGAAAAAATTGTTACTGATACCGATTTTTATTCTTTAATCCGAGATCCGAAATCACGAACTGAAAGCACATTTTTTAATAAATCTGTAGATAAATATCTTTTATCAATTCCTTTAAAAAATGGGAAGATCAACCTTCCCTCCTCGATCAGTTCTGGTCAGAAGAATGTTTATTTATTGAAAGAATTATTTAAAAATGTTTCTACAATCGAGGATTTTTCAAAATTACCCATTCCTTTCATGTGTGTTGCCACCAATCTGGAAAGTGGAAATATGCAGATCTTTGAAAAAGGAGATTTAGTGCAGTCAATCATGGCGAGTTCGGCGTTTCCTTCACTGATGGATCCTGTAAAAATAGGTGATAGTATCTATATTGACGGTGCAATGACTGTAAATTATCCTTCAAAACCTTTGAAAGATAAAGGAATTGATATTGTTATCGGTGTAGATTTGAATCAGGATCTTTCAAAGAGAGAGGATTTAAATAACATCATTTCAATTCTTAATCAGGTTATCGATTTCGGGATTCAAAAAGATACACGTCGTCAGTACAAATTTACTGATATCAACATCAAACCCAATCTTAAAGGAATGACCGCAACAAGCTATGATGATAAGAAGAAAATTCTTGACAGCGGCTTTGTGGAAGGTCTGAAGTATGTTGATATATTAGATAAACTTCCAAAGCGTTCTTTTGACCGCCTTAGACAGCCTATAAATCCTATTTATTCTAATGTCTATAAGATTGACAGTATTGCATTAATCGGAAGCAGAATTTACGGTAAAAACTACGTTCTCGGTAAAATGGGACTCAGACTTCCATCGATGCAAACTTACGGAAGTGTAAACAGAGGTATAGATAAATTGGTTGCCACAAACAACTATCGTTTCATCAACTATGATATCGTTACAGAAAATAATATCAATTATCTGAAATTATATGTGACGGAAGATGATGCAAGACATTTTTTGAAATTCGGATTGCACTACGATGAGATTTTTAAGACAGGATTATTGCTTAATTATTCAGCAAAAAGATTATTATTTAAAAATTCAAATTTATCATTGGATGTAATAGTTGGTGACAAACCAAGATTCTACCTGAATTATTTTATTGACAACGGCTACATTCCAGGATTCGGAATTTACTCTTCAGGGATGAGTTTTGATCTGAAGGGAAATAACAATATCAATATTGACAAATGGGAATGGCTCAGAAATGAAGCTTACATACAGTCGATTTGGCGGGATAAATTTGCTATAGGAGCGGGATTAAGCCATGACTACTTTGAGGCAGACATTAACGGTACCAATAAGAGGTATAGTCGTTTTCTCAACCCGTATGTATTCCTGAAAAGTGATACCCAAAATGACAGAGATTTTCCACGCAGAGGATTTTATCTTAATGCGGAAGGTAAAGTTATTGATCTTTTAAAATCTGAAGTCGAGAAAAGAGTCGTTCAGGTAAAAGCAGATATCAGAGTCAACATTCCTTTATCAAAGCAATTCAGCTATCATTTAAATCTATATGGAGGAATTACCATTGGTGACAATCTTCCACAATTCTACCAATACAGATTGGGTGGAATCTTTGAGCAGAATATTGTTAATTTTAAAACATTCAACGGATTCTATTTTGCCCAATTAAACAGCAATAACGTAGCACTGATTTCTAATGATATTCAGTTTAAATTTTATAAAAACTTTTTCCTGAGTGGGAATTTCTCTTTTGCCAATCTTTCGGATGATATCAGTTTTGAAGATGCAGCAAAAGTAAATTACAGTTCATTAGGAATTATGGCGGGTTATAAATCTCCTTTTGGACAGATAAAATTCAACTTCAGTCATTCACTTAAAAATAATCAAAAAGGTATATTCAGTGTTATTTTAGGACACTGGTTTTAAAACAATGATACAGTTCTTTTACGAAAACTTACCCGAAACGGTAAATACAGAATACACAAAATGGCTGGAAGAAATTATTCTTTCAGAGGAAAAAAAATTAGGAGAAATCAACTATATTTTCTGTGACGACGAATATTTACTGAAGATTAATCAGGATTATCTGCAGCATGATTATTACACAGACATCATCACTTTCGATTCCGTAAAAGGCAAAACAATAAGCGGCGAGATTTTTGTATCTTTGCAGCGCATTTCAGACAACGCTTCTACCCTATCAAAAAACTATGAAGAAGAATTAAGAAGAGTCTTGGCTCACGGTATTCTACATCTATGTGGTTATAAAGATAAATCAGAAGAAGAAGAACAGGAAATGCGAAGCAAAGAAGACTTTTATATTGCAAAATATAATTAGGAGCTATTTCCCGCTATCCGCACTCGCTTTTTTCTTTTTTCAAAAGAAAAAGAGCTCAAACAAATGCTACTATCGGGGCTAGAAACATCGAAGTATAGGCACTTTAAGCCTTATTTCGATACAATGTTTCACGTGAAACATTTATATAAATTTAAAAATTTAAGGCTTAAATAAGCAATTAAAATGATTTCAGAAATATATGATGTAATTGTAGTAGGTGCAGGTCACGCTGGTTGTGAGGCTGCTGCTGCTGCTGCCAATTTAGGATCAAAAACTTTACTGGTTACAATGAATATGCAGACCATTGGGCAGATGAGCTGTAACCCCGCAATGGGAGGAATTGCCAAAGGACAGATCGTAAGAGAAATTGATGCAATGGGAGGTTACTCCGGAATTATTGCCGATAAATCTGCGATCCAATTTAAAATGCTAAACCTTTCAAAAGGTCCTGCAATGTGGTCTCCAAGAACGCAAAATGACAGAATGTTGTTCGCAGAAGAATGGAGATACGCTTTAGAAAACACTCCAAATATTGATTTCTTTCAGGACATGGTGAAGAGTTTAATTATAGAAAATAATCAAGCTGTAGGCGTTGTAACTTCTTTAGGAATAGAAATCAGATCAAAATCTGTAGTTCTTACCAATGGTACTTTTCTTAATGGCTTAATCCACGTTGGAGATAAGCAATTAGGTGGTGGAAGAATGGGTGAACCAAGAGCTTTTGGAATTACCGAACAATTGGTTTCTTCAGGTTTTGAAGCAGGAAGAATGAAGACAGGTACTCCACCAAGAGTAGACGGAAGAAGTCTTGATTATTCTAAAATGGACGAACAAAAAGGAGACGAAAATCCACAGAAATTCAGTTATTCAGACACTCCGAAACTGACGAAACAATTAAGCTGTCATATTGTTTATACGAATGAAACCGTACATGATATCTTACGTGAAGGTTTCGACAGAAGTCCAATGTTTAATGGTACGATTCAAAGTTTAGGACCAAGATATTGTCCGAGTATTGAAGATAAAATTAACCGTTTTGCAGAGCGTACAAGACATCAGCTTTTCGTAGAACCGGAAGGTTGGAAGACTGTTGAAATCTACGTAAACGGATTTAGTTCTTCTTTACCTGAAGATGTTCAGATAAAAGCAATGAAGCATATTCCGGGATTTGAAAACGTAAAAGTATTCCGTCCAGGCTATGCGATTGAATATGACTACTTCCCTCCTACTCAGCTAAAACATACTTTAGAAACAAAATTGGTTGAGAATTTATATTTTGCAGGTCAGATTAATGGTACTACAGGATATGAAGAAGCAGCCGGACAAGGCTTAATGGCAGGTATAAATGCACACAATAAAGTGCATGAGAAGGATGAATTCATCCTAAACAGAGATGAGGCTTATATTGGTGTTTTAATCGATGATTTAATTACAAAAGGTACAGAAGAACCTTACAGAATGTTTACTTCAAGAGCTGAATACAGACTTCTTTTAAGACAGGATAATGCGGATATCAGATTAACTGAAAAAGCTCATAAATTAGGATTGGCAAATGGTGAAAGACTAAAAAGAGTCGAAGAGAAAATCGCTAAAAGTCAGGAACTTGAGTCTTTTCTACGAGAAACTTCTTTAAAACCAGGTTTGATTAATCCGATCTTAGAAGGTATTGAAAGTAACCCCGTAGATCAGGCTTACAGAGCCTCTCAGTTTCTTACGAGACCCAATATTACATTGGAAAAATTAGAAGAAATTGATATTATTAAAGAAAAAGCATCACAATATGATGATGAAGTAAGAGAACAGGCGGAAGTAAATATCAAGTATAAAGGTTACATTGAAAAGGAAAAAGAAAATGTGGCTAAGCTAAACAGATTGGAAAATGTGAAGATTCCTGAAGATTTTGATTATATAAAATTATCCAGTCTTTCTGCAGAAGCAAAACAAAAAATGACCAAAGTAAGACCAAAAACATTGGCACAGGCAGGAAGAATAAGTGGTGTTTCTCCTTCTGATATCAACGTTTTAATGGTTTATTTAGGACGATAAGGCAATGATGTTTCACGTGAAACATTTATTAATTAAAATTAAATATGTGAAATTTGGGACTATAATGGTTTCAAATTTCATTTTTTAAAATATCATACAACTCATGAAAATTAAAGATCATTTTCTTTCGCAGGAAATATTTGAAATTGTGGAAACCAATACAAAAGGAGTTTTTAAAACCTCCCCTATTCCATCAAACATTTCTAAATATTATGAAAGTGAAGATTATATTTCGCACCATCAGGATTCAGGAAGTTTAAAAGAAAAGCTATATAAATTTTTGCAATCTTTTAATCTTCAGTACAAGAAAACCATTCTTATCGACAGAATAAAAAAGAATTCTAAAGTACTTGATTACGGATGCGGAGCCGGAGAATTTGTAAAATTTATTGAAAATGATTTTGAAGCTTTTGGTTTTGAGCCAGATTTGGATGCCAGAAAAATCGCTCAAAATAAAATAACTAAAGCGAAAATAATTGATAATTTAGATACTATAGAAAGTGAATCTTTAGATGCAATTACATTATGGCATGTCTTTGAACATATCGAAAATCAGGATGAAATGTTAGAAGTTTTCAGTTCAAAACTGAAAGAAAAAGGTTTACTGATTATTGCTGTTCCCAACCCTACTTCTTACGATGCAAAACATTATAAAGATTTTTGGGCCGCTTATGATGTGCCAAGACATATCTATCATTTTTCGAAATCTGGGATGGAAAATCTGATTTCTAAGAAACCAAATTGGAAAATGAGAAAAATCAAACCTTTGGTTTTAGATTCTTATTACATCTCAATGTTGAGCGAAAAATACAAAAAATCACCTCTATTTTGGCTAAAAGCAGTCATTCACGGAACGATTTCTAACGTAAAAGCATTATTTTCTAACGAATTTTCAAGTTTGATATACATTATCGAAAAAAAATAGAAAATCGATTTTTAAGCCGTTTCTGAAAGTCAATTTTTAACTATTTTGATGAATTTTTATAAAAACTCAGGATTTTTTTTGAGTTTTTATTTTTTTGAATAATCCTCCTTTGATTAAATAAAATTAATTTTTGAATTTTTAAAATCTAAATTATTTTAACATAAGTTTGAATAAATTGTTAGCTTACAAATAAGCACACTTTGTCATTCCGGAGGAATCTAAACTCTAATTCTTCTTTGTTTGTTTAGATTCCTCCGGAATGACAAATTATATAAAAATAAAAGAAAATTAAAATTTAATAGCTTAAAAAAAAAATTATAAAAACACTTGTTCTATAGAGTATTTTTGAATTTACATATAAATTTTTGTTTTTAAATTTTTGATATATTTATAAAAGCCAATTTTTAAAAATTTTTCTAAAATCTTAAATTTCTCAAATTTAATTTAAAATAAAAAAGTCTACCGAAAAATTCAGCAGACTTAAAAATTTATATTTTAAAATAATTATTTATTGATTGCAGCAATACCCGGAAGTTCTAACCCTTCCAAGCTTTCTAACATTGCTCCTCCTCCGGTAGACACATAACTTACTTTATCAGCATAACCGAATTGTTTTACGAAGGCAACACTGTCTCCACCTCCAACTAATGAGAACGCACCTAATTTTGTAGCTTCAGTAATACTTTCTCCTAAAGCTTCAGTTCCGGCAGAGAAATTTGACATTTCAAAAACTCCGATTGGCCCATTCCATAAAATTGTTCTTGAATTCAATAAAACATCATTAAATTGTTCACGAGATTTTGGACCTGCATCCATTCCCATCCATCCTTCAGGAATTTCATAAATATCAGCTTCTTTTCTATCCGCATCATTACTGAAACTTTCAGCGATAATCGTATCAGAAGGCAGATATACTTTCACATTATGTTCTTTTGCTTTTCCTAAAATTTCAAGAGCTAAAGGCAATTTATCTTCTTCTACCAAAGAATTCCCGATCTTACCACCAAGTGCTTTAATGAAAGTAAAAGCCATACCTCCACCGATGATTAAATTGTCAATAGCAGGTAAAATATTTTCTATAATGGTAATTTTAGTTGAAACTTTAGAGCCTCCAAGAATAGCTGTAACCGGTCTTTCACCACTTTTTAGAACTTTATCAATAGCTTTTAATTCATTTTCCATTAATAAACCGAAAAATTTAGTTGATTGAAAATAATTAGCTATAACAGCTGTAGAAGCATGTGCTCTGTGTGCTGTTCCGAAAGCGTCATTTACATACGCATCACCTAATTTTGAAAGCTGTTCTGCAAATTCTTCATCTCCTTTTTCTTCTTCATTATGAAAACGTAGATTCTCAAGTAACAAGATTTCTCCGGGTTGTAGATCAGAAGCAGCTTTTTCAGCCTTTTCTCCTATTGATTCTTCTACAAACTTCACCTCATGACCGAGAACTTCAGAAACTTCATTGACGATATGTTTTAAAGAAAACTCATCTTTAGCCTCCCCTTTTGGTCTTCCAAGATGTGTCATTAAAATTACAGAGCCTCCGTCATTAAGAATTTTATCAACCGTAGGTTTAACCGCCGATATTCTGGTATTATCAGTAATTTTTAGCTGGTCATCCTGAGGAACATTAAAGTCTACTCTTACCAAAGCTTTTTTATCTTTAAAATTGAAATCGTTGATTGTTTTCATATACAGATTTATATTTTTTTTTGACCCCGATGAAATTAAAGTATTTAACAAATTAACTTTCTTAAACTTTTCCTATTTCATCAATTGAGTTTGATTTTTTTGTTTCACAAATGTAAGATTTTAAACTTTTGGAAAAGATTCAAAGAGATAAAAGTTTTCAAAAAAATTCCCACAAACCCTTCATTCACTAATCAACATTAATTTCTTTATTATTTAAAAAAAGAATGATAGTTGTTGTTGAGTGTTGTGAGTTTCGGGGATAACTTTTTTGATAAAACTTCATAACATACAGTTTGAATTCAATTCATATTTAATTCACAATGTAAATTATTGAAAGTGTGAATAATTTAAGACTTATTAACAAATATGGATAACTTTTAAACACTGGCAATTATTAGTTTCTCTGCTATGGAGAAAAGTCAGATTTCTCACAGGAAAGATTTTGAAAGTTTTGATGATAATTTTTGGAGGCAACTTTCGGTAATGTTTTATTTGGATTAGAAAACATTTAGTTCAGAAAAGTTTTCCACAGTTATTCACACAGCTTTTCACATTTTATGAGTGAGTAAATCACAATTTGTATTTTAATACTTAAATTTGTAAAATAATCTAAAGTATAACTAAGTAAAAATGAAATCGCTGTCATTTGAAAATATGAAAACCTATGGCCGTTAAGCGATTACGTATATCATTTGAAAAAATTTGAAAAGTATATGAAAAGAAAAATTGCTATTGCCGGAGATCATGCAGGTTTTGAATACAAAGAGATCCTGAAAAAACATCTTGAAGAAAACTTTGAAGTGCAGGATTTCGGAACTTTTTCTACAGACAGCGTAGATTACCCGGATTTTGTGCATCCTGCAGCAACTTCAGTTGAAAACGGAGAAAACGAATTGGGAATTCTCATCTGCGGAAGCGGAAACGGAGTACAGATTACAGCAAACAAACACCAGAAAATCCGTTGTGCACTATGTTGGATGCCGGAAATCGCAGAATTGGCAAGACAGCACAATGATGCAAATATGATTTCTATCCCTGCAAGATTTATTTCTAAAGAAGTAGCCATTGAAATTGCCAATAAATTTTTGTCTACCGATTTTGAAGGTGGAAGACACCAGACAAGAGTTGATAAAATAGCATTTTGCTAAAACATAAAGGCTTGTGATTCAGTTTACAAGCCTTATTTATTTTTTATTTCTTATATTTGCATCATCAGACAGAAGTTACCAATCTGTTTATTCCAACTTGAACCTTATAAAAGTCGAAAGATATTATTAACAGGTTTTTCTCTCCTCTTCTCCTTTTTTGTATTAAATTTATACAAATTAAAATCTGAATTATAAAAAATTGATTTGTTTTCAATTTTAATGAACACAAAAAAATGAACAGAAAAGCAGCTTTTATTTTATTATTTGCTATCAATATTTCTTTTGCTCAAGAAACATTGGATAAAGTTGCTTTTAGAAAATGCAGAAAAGAATTTAGCAAAAAAATATGCCTTTCAGATGATGACAAAGATGGACAATTATTTTATTTGGATCAATGTCCAACAGATGCTGGTTTATTAGAAAACAATGGTTGCCCTTATCCTGATACAGACGGAGATGAAGTTATAGATAACGATGATGCTTGTCCTACAGTTGCAGGATCTTCGGAAAACAATGGTTGTCCATGGCCAGATACAGATGGAGATGGGATTTTAGATAAAGATGATGCGTGTCCTACGATTCCTGGTATTCGTGAAAAAAATGGTTGTAGTGAAAAAAAGTGCTCTAAAAATTATGAAATTGCAAGAAAAGAAGCAGATGATTACATAAATTTCCAGAAAGAAATTAATTACAAATCTTTACAAAAACCGGTATTAGAAATTTTAAAGAAGATTAAATTTGATTCTGCAGTTTTGTTAATTATCAATCCAAATATTTTTGAAGGACATGGACCATCAGAATGTCCAGCTTTTGAATTTCCGGAAACTTTAAATTATACAACAGAATCCTACATTTGGAATGCAGAAATGTTAAGAAATATTTTAATTGCTATTAAGCAAAATATTTTTCCTGCGTCAAATAATTCTTTGTTTTGGGGTGATAATGGTTTTTACAAGGAAAATGATGAAGAATTTGGAAAATTGAATAGAGAGCAAATTACTTTTATAAATAAGCTTGCTACATTTTATGATCCAAAATATGGTAAAATAAAATATCTTAAAATTAAGAATAAGAAACTTTCTAAATTACCTGATAATTTTAATAGAATTATATTAGAAGAAAATGGAAATATAGAAAATAAGAAATTTCATCCAGAAATTACGTTTGTAATCAGTACCAATACTACTATTTATAATTATACATTTAAATATATTTTTGAAACTACAAGTTGGTCTATGATAGCAGAAGGAAGTTACAAAAATGAAAATACAACAAATAATATTTTAAAAAAAGCAATTAAATAATGCCAAAAAAAAATAAATACATAAGTCAGAAAAATGACTCAAAACTCTTGGAAATTGGAAGATTGATTCTCCGTTTTATGAATCAGAACCAAACCAAAATATACAATTACAAACAAATCTCAGACGGAATCGATTACAAAAATCCAAGACAGCGTGAATTGGTGATTCAGGCTTTGCATAAGCTTCTGTCAAACCAGAGAATTAAAGAAACCGATAAAGGTAAATACAGCATCAATCTTAATATTGAAGGTACTTTGACAGGAATTATCGATTTTAATCAAAGCGGAAATGCGTATGTGAATGTTGAGAATTTAAAAGATGATGTCTTCGTTCACGCAAAAAATGTGAAAGATGCGTTACAGGGTGATAAAGTTCTTATCGTAACCTACAATTTTAAAGGTAAAAAAATGGAAGGCTCTGTGCTTGAAGTTTTGGAAAGAAACCGTACAGAGTTTGTAGGAACTTTCCAGCTTGTTCAGCATAAAGAATTCGGATTTGTAGTTTGTGATAAAAAGACGATTAACACAGATATTTTCATACCGAAAGGTAAAATAAACGGGGCAGAAAATGGCGATAAAGTTGTTGTAAAAATGCTGGAATGGAAACCCGGAGATAAAAATCCTGATGGCGAAATTATGAAAGTCCTTGGAGCTCCAGGAGAACACGAAACAGAAATTCATTCTATTCTAGCAGAATACGGTTTACCCTATAGCTTTCCAGAAGAAGTGGAAGCAGATGCCGATAAAATCGACAGAAGAATTACTGATGAAGAAGTTGCAAAACGTAAAGATATGCGTAAAATCTGCACGTTTACGATAGACCCGAAAGATGCAAAAGACTTTGATGATGCCTTATCAATCCAAAAATTAGACAACGGAAACTGGGAAATCGGTGTTCATATTGCAGACGTTTCTCATTATGTTGTTCCCGGAACAATGTTGGACGATGAAGCCTACGAAAGAGCAACTTCAGTCTATTTGGTTGACCGGGTTGTACCGATGTTGCCGGAAGTTTTAAGTAATGACGTTTGTTCGCTTCGTCCAAATGAAGATAAATTCACGTTCTCAGCGGTTTTTGAGATGAATGATAAGGCTGAAGTCGTGAATGAATGGTTTGGTAGAACTGCTATTCACTCAGACAGAAGATTTACCTATGAAGAGGCCCAGGAAATAATTGAAACTCAGGAAGGTGATTTAACGGAAGAAATTCTGACGCTCGACAGACTCGCAAAAATAATGCGTGATCAGAGAATTAAAAACGGTGCAATTACTTTCGACAGAAGCGAAGTTCGATTTAATTTAAATGAAAAAAGCGAACCGATTGGAGTTTACTTTAAAGTAAGCAAAGATTCAAATCATTTGATTGAAGAATTCATGCTTTTGGCCAACAGAAAAGTTTCTGAATTTGTCTCGCTGAAAAAAGGAAGACCAAACGGAAATACCTTCATTTACAGAGTTCACGACGATCCGGATCCTGCAAAATTGGAAGCTTTGAGAGATTTCGTATCAACATTCGGATATAAAATGGATCTGGCAAACACCAAAAAAGTTGCCGAATCTTTGAATAATTTACTTCAAAATGTAAAAGGCAAAGGCGAAGAAAATATGATCGAAACTTTAGCAATGCGAAGCATGAGTAAAGCCGTTTATTCTACCGAACCAATCGGTCATTACGGACTAGGATTTGACTATTATTCGCACTTTACCTCTCCTATCCGTCGTTATCCGGATTTATTGGCGCACAGATTACTTCAGCATTATCTGGATGGAGGAAAATCTCCTGACAAAAACGAATTGGAAGAAAAATCTAAGCATTGCAGTGCAAGAGAGCGTTTGGCTGCCGATGCAGAAAGAGATTCTATCAAATTTATGCAGGTAAAATTCATGGAAAAACATTTGGGAGAAACTTTTACAGGAGTTATTTCTGGTGTTGCCGAGTTTGGTTTCTGGGTACAAATTCCTGAAAACGGCGCCGAAGGTTTGATTAAATTGCGTGATTTAATGGATGATTCTTACACGTATGATAAGTCGACACACGCTGTTTACGGCTCAAGAACAGGTAGAAAGTTTCAGCTCGGCGAAGAAGTTCAGATTAAAGTGGTAAAAGCCAATTTAATTCAAAAGCAATTGGATTTTAAGATTGTTGATTGATGACCAAAGTTGATAAATCTATTGTTTTTAGTATTTTAAATGTTGTTTTACTAGCAACTTTGATGTTTAAAACGGTTATGAATTTTTATGGTTTTGTTGTTATCATCAGTTTAATTTGCATCATTACAAATAGGTTAATCAACAAAAACATTATTAAGATTAAAGACGGAGATAAAAAATACTTTTTTGGAGTTGTTTTTCCTTTGATAGTCAATTGTTTTTTTCTGATAAATTATCTACAGGAATGAATCCAAGAAAAGAAACATATTGCTTTAAAAGCAAGATTGCTGAAGTTGGAGGTAGAAATAGTCATCAAAAAGGAAAAACTACATATATTTATTTGAGTGGGGATGCCTACAAATATTCTTATATGACAAGAAGTTTTTTTATTGATTACAAGAAAATGTGGGGTAATAATCAAATCATTTACACTTTTGAAAGAGGTATATTTGGTTTAAAAGTTAGAAAAGATTACAAATTTATCTACAGTGAATCTTGTCCAGATAACTACTAAATTTAAAGCGTGCTATTTCAATTTAAATAATGAAGACTGTCCGAATGCGACAGTCTTTTTTTGTTTGAAAAGTTTTTAAAAATACAATTTCTGCTTAAAAAAATCATTTTTAAACTCAAATAAAAATATAATCTTTAAATTTGAATTTGAAACAAATTATAAATGTTTGAACTTGTATTGTCGGCCGTTGGTCTGGGTTTTATGTTGAGCCTGGTTTTCATTGGGCCTATTTTTTTTCTCTTGATAGAAACCAGTTTTACAAGAGGTCCGAGACATGCTTTAGCGCTGGATTTCGGTGTTATTACAGCAGATTTATTGTGTATTATAGCGGCTTATTATGCAAGTGCAGATATTGTAAGTCTCATCGACAAACATCCTGGTTTTTATAGAATTACCTCTATTCTGATTCTCTCATATGGGATTATTATGTTGGTTACCAAAACCAAAATGCACTTACCAGGCGAAGAAAAAATCATCAGCCAGAATTACATTAAAACTTTCCTTAATGGCTTTCTTCTAAATCTTTTGAATGTAGGAGTTGTCCTTTTTTGGCTCGTAACCGTTATAGGTGTCAGAAACCAATATCCCGATACAGGAAATATGGTTCTTTACTTAGGTTTGGTGATTTCTACGTATTTAATGATTGATTTTCTTAAAATTTTTCTGGCAAAACAATTCCATGACAGGCTTACACAAAAATTGGCAAACAATATAAGAAAAGGTGTCGGTGCAGTCTTAATTCTCTTCAGCTTTTTTATCTTCCTTCAGAGTTTCAAAAAATTTAATCAGTTTGATAAAAAACTCGAAGAGGCTGAGAAAAAAGAACTTATCTACAAAAAAGAACCATAAAACAAGTTGGGTTTAAATTAAAAACATCAGTTGATCAATGAAAAAAATATTTCCGAAATCCCTTAAAAAAAGTGATAAAATTGCCATTATTTCTCCTGCAGGAGCTGTAGACCCCACTCAGCTTGAGAAAGGTTTACAAATAATTAAAAGCAAAGGTTTTGAAACTGTTTTAGGTGAAAATCTGTATACTAAATTTTCAAACGGATACAACTATGCCGGAACTGAAGAACAAAGAACAAAAGACATCAATTGGGCATTAAACGATCCTGAAATTTCTGCAATCTGGGCTTCTCGTGGAGGTTACGGTTGTCAACATTTAGTTGAAAATCTAAATTTAAAAGGTTTTGCTAAAAACCCCAAATGGTACATCGGTTATTCTGATAATACCGTTATTCAAAGTTATTTATTGAAAAAAGGTTTTGCTTCGATTCACGGACAAACCATTAAAACCTCAAGTTTTGGAGTTACGGATGAAAGCTATGATCTTACTTTTAATATTCTAAAAGGAAAAACTTTAAAATATACTTTAAAATCGAATCATTTTAATAAAGAAGGTAATGTGGAAGGTGAATTGATTGGAGGAAATTTAGCGCTAATTTATGCTCTTCTAGGAACGAAATATTCTTTTGATTTTAAAGATAAAATATTATTCATCGAAGATATTGGCGAAAACTTTTATGCACTCGACCGAATGATCATGAGCTTAGAATTAGCTGGAGTTTTCACAAAAATAAAAGGCTTAATTATTGGCGGAATGACCAATATGGGCGACGAAAAAGAAAACAAACAATATGAAGAGAGTTTTGATGAGTTTGCCAATAAATTGATTTTAGACAGAATTTCAAAATACAATTTTCCGGTTGTTTTTGGTTTCCCAAACGGGCATATTCGTGACAACAGACCATTAATTATTGGTTCAGAAGTTTCCCTGAAAGTTGGAAAAACAATTTCATTAAATTTTAAAAAGTAAATGTTTTACTCAAAATTTGTACTCGCATTTTTCCTGATTGTAGCAGGGGTTTTACATTTTGTGAAACCTCATATTTTCATGAAAATCATGCCTGATTATATTCCTTCTCATTTGAAAATGGTTTACATAAGCGGATTAGTAGAAATTTTGTGTGGCATTCTTCTTCTATTTCCGGAAACTCAAAAAGTTGGAGCTTATCTTTGCATCGCTTTATTTATCGCAGTTTTTCCGGCAAATATCGAGATGGCAAGAAAGTTTTCTCTGATTCATCATAAATATTTTTGGCTGACTATTTTGAGACTTCCTTTGCAGATTGTGTTGATTTGGTGGGCTTATCAATTTAGAAAATAAAATGGCAGATCACAACGATTTAGGAAAAAAAGCAGAAGATTTATCGGCCGAATATTTAGTGAAAAACGGCTATAGAATTTTGGTCCGAAATTTTAGGTTTAAAAAAACTGAAATTGATATTATTTCTGAAAAAGACAATTTGATTATTGTCACAGAAGTTAAAGCCAGATCAACCGATTTTTTTATTCTGCCTCAAGAAGCTGTTACGAAAGGAAAAATCAAGTCAATTGTTACCGCAGCCAACCATTTTATGGAAGAATTTAATAAAAATCAGGAAGTGAGGTTTGACATCATCTCTGTACTCCCTGATCAAAAAGGAAATTTAATAATAGAACATATTTCGGATGCTTTTCAGGCATTCGATGCTAATTAATATCGCTGCAGGCTTTTATCTATTAGCCAATTGCCAACAGCCAAATGCTAACAAAAATATGAAGACAATACTCATCACCGGAGCAACTTCCGGAATCGGAAAATCCACCGCAGAACTTTTCGCAAAACAAGGCAACAGAATCATTATTTGCGGAAGACGTGCAGAAGTTTTAGAATCTGTAAAAACGGAATTATCAGCTTTCACCGAAGTTTTTACGCTAAAATTTGATGTCAGAAACCTTGTAGAAGTTGAAAATGCTATCAATTCTCTGCCAGAAGAATGGAAAAACATTGACGTTCTCATCAACAATGCAGGCAATGCGCATGGTTTAGAGCCACTTTCAGCCGGAAACACTTCAGATTGGGATTCTATGATCGATGGAAATGTAAAAGGACTTTTATATGTATCCAAAACGCTTATTCCGATGATGAAGGAAAGGAATTCAGGACATATTATCAATATCAGTTCGGTTGCCGCAAGACAGACTTATGCAAACGGTGTTGTGTATTGCGCAACAAAAAAAGCTGTTGATGTTATTTCGGAAGGAATGCGAATTGAACTTACCGAATTTGGAATCAGGGTAACCAATATCCAACCTGGAGCGGTAGAAACAGATTTTTCTTTGGTTAGATTTAAAGGAGATCAGGAGAGAGCTGCAACCGTTTATGCAGGTTACGAAGCTTTAAAAGCAGAAGATATTGCAGATGCCATTGCTTATTGTGTGAATGCCCCGCAACACGTTACCGTTTCAGATATGACGATTTATCCGAGTGCTCAAAGCGAACCGAGAACGATTTACAGAAAAGGATAATCTGAATGAAATATTTAGTTTTCATTTTTTTCTTCTTCTCTATTTCTGCACTTTCTCAAAGTTATTCAAAACATGAAAAAGCAGTTCTATCAGAAGCAAAAAGGCTTGATTCTCTCATGCAGAATAACGATGACAAAATTATAGATCTTTTGTGTTCAGAGGTATCTTTCGGACATTCCAACGGTTGGGTTCAGAATTTGAATGATTTTAAAAAAGATTTCTCATCAAAAAAAGTGATTTACAAAGAAATCAGACAGTCTGAAGTTTCTGAAATTAAAAAATTAAAAAACACCATCAGTCTCAGAAGAATCATCAAAGTTGCAGGTCTCTACAAAAATTATGATTTTGAAATGAAGCTTGCAGTGCTTGAAATCTGGATCAAAAAGAAATCTGTCTGGAAACTTTGGAGTCGACAAAGTGTGGAAATAAAGCCATAAATTTGCAAAAATCTTTAGATTAATGAAAATCCTATACCTTGAAACATCTTCAAAAAACTGCTCAGTAGCCATTTCGGATAATGAAAAGCTGTTGTGTGTATGCGAAGAAGTTTCAGAAAATTATAAACAGTCAGAAAGTCTTCACTCATTTGTAGAATGGGCTTTGGAAGGTGCTGAACTGTCAATAAAAGATATCGAAGCAGTTTCTTTAGGAAAAGGTCCGGGTTCTTATACCGGATTAAGAATAGGTTCTGCGTCTGCAAAAGGTTTTTGCTACGGACTGAAAATTCCTTTAATTGCTGTCAATTCTTTGGAAAGCATGATAGAGCCGTTTTTAAATCAAAACTATGATTTTGTCATACCTTTAGTCGATGCAAGAAGAATGGAGGTTTATACTGCCGTTTACGACGGAAATAAAGGAGATGAAATTACGCCGATCGAAGCTAAAATTTTAGATGAAACATCTTTTCAGGAATTTAAAGATAAAAAAATCATTTTCGTTGGTGACGGCGCAAAAAAAGCAAAGGAAATTTTACAGCTTCCCAATGCTGAGTTTAATGAAGATATCTACCCTTCTGCTCAATATTTAGTAAAGAAAACTTTAGAGAAAATCGAGAATAAAGATTTTGAAGATATAGCCTACTTCGAACCTTTTTATTTAAAAGAATTTCACGGAGTTAAAAAGAAAAAAAGCGAAGACTGATCTTCGCTTTTTTGTTTATTTTTTCTGCGCGGGAACTGATGTTGCCGGTTGTAGTTGTTGAGTGTTGCTATTCATATCCGGTTTCTTAGGAACATTGCTTTGTATGGCATTATTCATGGGTTGTGAACTGTTCGGCAGCGGATTGTTCTGATTTCCCGGAGCGGTTATATTATTTTGTTGAATCTTCTGCGTTGGCTGACTAAATTCAGACGGTTTTTGAGGAATATTGGTAACATTTTGAGAAACAACATTCCCTTTATTATCTGTGGATTGAAACGTAACATCACTTTTAAGATAATTCAGCATTTCTTTTGCCTTTTCGCCTTCAGGAGTTTTACCGTAATTTAAAACGATCTGTTCCAATTGCAGAATCATCACCTCTTTTCCACTTGATTTTCCTGCATTAAAAGCATTCAGAAGAGAAAGTTTAGGAACGAGTGCATCTTTAGGATTTTTCAAAATCGCCTGATCAATGATATTTTGGCTTTCTGCAAATTTCTCAGATTCGAATAAAGCATATGCCATTTTGTAATCATTTTCTGTTTCCGGAGATGATTTTACAAATGTATTGTTTTTGGGGTTTCTTGCAAATTCTGCATAAGAACTGTAAGGATAATCTGTCAATAAGATTTGTTTTGCCCTTGCTGAAACCTGCGGGTTTTTCTCATAATTCATAGCAAAAATCTCATACAAAGCCTGCAGCATTACTTTTTCTTCAGGTTTTACATCTACCAAATCATACAGCGTTTTTGTTGCTAAAGGTGTATTGGTAAAATAGTTCTGATACATGATTCCAAGACCCAAAGAAGCTGTGTCTCGGTCTTTTTTAAGTTGAGATAATCTGGCTTCATCATTCGGAATCTGCTCAATATAATATGCAGGTTCAAAACGTCTTGGGTTCGGCGCTGTATTTATACCTAAAGCTTCATTTTTCATATCTTCAATAGAAGCCATTTTCTTAGAATAACGCCAGTTATCCACCAATGCTCTGTCTCCCCAAACCTGCTTAAATGTTGAGGTTCCTTTGCTTACTGTTCCTGTATTTCCATAATAAAATCCTTTTGTAGCCGTTCCGAAATCTTCAAAAGAATTTGAACCGTTTGCAAAAAGTGAATTGGCATTATAATCTCCTGTATCAAAGCCTTTGTTTCTTTCTGCGCGCAATCTTTCTAATTCTTCTTTCGCTTCTTTTGCTTTAAGCTTTTCGATATGTTTGGCAAAATATTCTGTTTTCTGAGCTTCAGACATTCTCGCTATGGTAAGAATACTGTCATTTTTTCTGATCAGATAATAGTTTTTAGAGATTTTCTTAATATTTGCTGACTGATCTTTTAAAAGTATTTTTGAAGGTTCATAAGTCATCGTTGCCAATGCAGAATCATAATATGCACCTGCCCCGATATAATCATTTTTATCTAAATATCTTCTTCCGATCTCATAATAAGCCAAACCACGTACCTGCGGATCTGAAACTTTTTCCAAAAGAGATTTCCTGAAATATTCCTGTCCTTCTTCTGGTTTTCCTGCTTTGTTTGCCATTAGGCCTAAAGCATAGTAAAACTCATTTTTTCTTGATTCGTACGTTCCTTTTTTACTGATATCTTCAAGGTATTTTTTAGCACCGTTGTAATCACCTTTTCCGTTAAAAGTTTTTGCGATTTCGATTTGTGATTTTACCTCAAATTCAAAATCATTGGCATATTTGTAAGCCGCCATAAAGCTTTCACGAGCTGGCTCATTTCTTCCTAATTCCGTTAAAACCTGCCCTCTCAAAAATGCAATTCTGCTTTTCAGTTTTCTGTTCCCGTTCAGTTCAAAAGCACGGTCAAGCTCTTTTACGGCTTCTTCTTTTTTACCGGCATCCAAAAGGGATTCAGAATAATAAATACTCAGAAGTTTGTCATGATCTTTACTGATTCCTTCGCTTTTCAGTTTTGCAAAAATCTGATCAGACTTGTAGTAATCTTTAAGTTCGGCGTATGCTAAACCTTCATAAACTCTTGCTAAAGGAAGTCTTTTGTCTTCCTTCATATGGGTAAAAACGTAGTTAAGTGCATCAAGAGCCTGTCTTGATTTTCCCTGATAAATACGTGATTGTGCAAGAATGATATAAGCGTCAAAAATAGTTTTGTTCTGCTCCTCCCCTTTTCTGATGACAGAATATTTTCCGATTGCCTTTAAAGCTTTTGCTTCTGCAATTTCGAGGGTGGTTGCACCTTTTCCTTGTGGATTGTTGGGATCTTGTGGCATTCCAGGAACTGAATTTCCAGGAGGAGGCATTCCCGGTGCACTTCTGCTACTATTCGAAGCTGAAGGACGGTTGACATCTGCCATCTTCATCGAGTTTTCTGCAAACGCAGAAGATTGTCCAAGATCACTACCAATCGGCTGTTCTTCGTAGGTAAGGATAGGAATGTGCGGCGCATAAAAATTGTCTTTATGAGCTTTATCTCTGCTTGTAAATTCACTGTTTAATGCGTCTTTTGCATTAAAAAGCGTATTGTAATATGTGGAGAAACCTTTTAGAAATTTAGATCTCGCTTCCGGCTTTTTTACCTTGGTAGTGCAGGAAACAACGATAATCGCTGCTAAAAGGAATATAATATTCTTTTTCATTATTCAATATAACTCTCTAATCTGCTTTTTATTATCTGATCAGATTGATGATTCTGTAAAAATAATAAAATTTTATGGGGAATTTATTTATATTTCTTTTAAAATTTTGTAAACCAAATGAGTAGGAAGTCCCATAATGGTATAAAAACTCCCATTCATTTTTTTAATTTTCGCCATTCCGAGCCATTCCTGAATGCCATAGCTCCCGGCTTTATCGAAAGGTTTGTAATTTTTCAGATAAAAATCAATCTCTTCATCAGAAATTTCTTCAAAATCTACATCAGCAACATCAGTTTCGGTAATTATCTTATCTAAAGTTTTTATAGAAATCCCTGTAAAAACCTGATGTGTTTTTCCGGATAGTTTCTGCAGCATGTTTTTTGCGTCTGCTTCATCTTTTGGTTTCCCAAGAATCTGATTGTCAATAGCTACAACTGTATCTGCGGTAATTAGAACTTCATCAGCTTCAAGTTTTCTGAATGCATCTGCTTTTAATTCAGATAAATAAGCTGCAGCTTTTTCTATTTCAATATTTTCAGGTAAAATTTCTTCACAATCGATTTTTACGACTTCAAAGTCAAATCCTAAGCTTGAGAGTAATTCTTTTCTTCTTGGAGATTGCGATGCTAAAAGTATTTTCATATTCAATTTTAAACAGATTGCGTGTTGTCATCATGCCATTTTCCCTGAACTTTCATTACCTGTTCAATCACATCACGAACTGCTCCACTTCCACCCTGTTTTGGTGAAATGTAATCTGCAATATTTTTAATTTCGGGAACTGCATTTTCCGGACAGGTTGAAATTGCCGAATTTTGCATCATATGAAGATCCGGAAGGTCATCTCCCATGGTAAGAATTTCTTCGTTTTTTAAATTGTATTTATTTTTAAAATCTGCATAATCCACCATTTTATCGTGTGATTTTGCGTAATAATCTTCAATTCCGAGATAATTGATTCGGTGTCTTACCATTTCGTCATTTCCTCCGGTTATTACTCCGATTAAATAGTTGTTTTTTAGAGCTTTAACGACTGCATAACCATCTAAGACATTCATCACTCTGCTCATATTTCCACCAGGCATCAGATAAACGCTTCCATCGGTGAAAACTCCGTCTACATCAAATACAAAGGCTTTTATATTTTTTAATTTCTCTTTATAACTCATTTTTATAAAAAAGTTTAATCTAAATTGTAAGTCAGTCTCACGGTAATTCTCGCTGATTTTGCCTTACTTGAAGTGTCAAAATTTCCACCGTAGCTGTCTTCATCAGTTGAGCCTTTCGCGGTAATTTGAAATACACCCATAGAGGCATCTTTTAGTTTTCCAAGGCTTCCATCTGCGGTATTTACAATTTTTTCTGCTCTCTGCATAGCATCTTTTGCACCTGCTTCGATCAAATTATGCTTCAGTGAAGCAAGATCAGAATAGGTATATTGTGGCGTTCCGGGCTCAAATTGTACACCGCTGTTAATGAGTTCTGCGGTTTTATCCATCACAGTTTCTATTTTTCTCATCAAAGCCGGATTTTTCTTTGCATTAAATGAAATGCTTTGTGTGGCTTTGTAACCATCAAAAATCTCTTCGGACTTTTCAATACCTTCGGAGTCTTTACTGGTAACAGTGCGGTAGGATTTTGAAAAATTGACGCCGCCAAAAGAAAATTCGCCATTTTTAAAACCTTTGCTCTGGAAAAAAGCTTTTACCTTTTCTTTATCCTGCAAAATTAAATTGTAGGCGTCCTTTGCGTCCATTGCCGATGCATCAAAACTTCCTCCCCATCGAATCTCATCTGATGTGAAATCTTTGGAGCCAAGACCCGTAACAGATATTGTGTCTTGTTTCACATTTCTGTTTTTGAAGCTTGAACCTAATATTAATGCGGTAATAATTACTGCTATTCCAATGATAAGTGAAGGGACGAAATTTGTTTTCATATTCTGTGAGTTTCTTCAAAGATAGCAAATTACGATGCTTTTAATCTAAATCATACATTTTTTTAATAGAATGATTCATTGTTTTGTAAATCTCAAGACTTTCGTCTTTCAATAATTGTTCGTGTAATTCCAAAACGCGTGTGTCATTTCTCACTGCGGGTCCTGTTTGTGCTGATTTGGGTTCAATTTCGTGAATTTTTTTGACGGTCTCATCAATTAACGGTAAAAAATAATCAAACGGAATTTCCTGAGCATCAGAAATTTCTTTAGCTCTGGAAAAAAGATGATTCACAAAATTACATGCGAAAACTGCAGTCAGATGAATATATTTTCTTTTTTCATGGTCACTTTTCATTACATTTTCTGAAATTCTTGAGGCCAAATCAGTAAGTAATTTCTGATCTTCATCAATTTCGGTTTCTATAAAAAAAGGGATTTTTGAATAATCCAATTGTTTAGATTTTGAAAATGTCTGCAAAGGATAAAAGCTTGATTTTCTGTACTCCCCTATCAGAATTTCTTTAGGCAATGAACCTGAAGTATGCGAAACAAGACAATCTTTTTTAGTGATCAATTTTGAAACATTTTCTACAGACTGATCACTCACACAAATAATGTAGAGATCTGCATCTGAAAGACTTTTTGTAGAGTATGAAATATTTAATTCTTCGGAAATCTTTTTTAGATCTTCCTTATTTCTTCCAAAAACCTGTTTCAGAGGAATATTATTCTGTGTGAAAGCTTTTGCAAGGTGATAAGCTACATTTCCGGAACCGATAATTACAGTTTGCATCTAACAAAGATAAGATTTTGTTATAATTAGTAGAAAAGTGATTTGTAATTAAAGATTAAAGATTAAAGATTAAAGATTAAAGATTAAAGATTAAAGATTAAAGATTAAAGATTAAAGATTAAAGATTAAAGATTAAAGATTAAAGATTTTTTGATATTAGACTTTACAACATCACGCATGTCTATCAGTTTCTTCCAGAATAATAAACATGCTATTGAATTTTGTTTGTATAAATGAGTATTATAAATTTTTCTATGAACATTTGGACTAAAAATTGAATAAGTAATTTAACTTTTAAATACTTTTGTAATCCAAAACAATGAAAGCATCTTATGAAGATTAAAGACGCAGAGATTATTGCGCTGATGCAAAATCCACGAACTCTTGAAAAAGGTATTCGTGCATTGATGGATGCTTATCAGAGTAGATTATATTGGCACATCCGAAGGATTATTGTAGATGGAGACCTTGCTCAGGACACTTTGCAGGAGACTTTTATAAAAGCATATCAGAATTTTCATCAGTTTAAAAATGACAGTCAGTTATATACCTGGCTGTACAGAATTGCAACCAATGAAGCGTTGCAGCAGATCAATAAACTGAAGAAAATGCAAAAAACGGATGAAGATCCGGAATATTATATGCAGAATCTGGTTGCCGATAATACACACAGCGATGCTGAAGAGATACAGGTCTTTTTGCAGAAAGCCATACAAAGCCTGCCCGAAAAGCAGAAACTGGTATTTATGATGCGGTATTATGATGATTTACCTTACGAAGAAATATCTAAAATTGTAGATATGTCGGTAGGAACTTTAAAAACAAATTATCATTATGCCAAGCAGAAAATAGAAGAATATATTAAAGAAAATTACGAAAAATAATTTTTAGAAACAACGACATGAAAGATTTTGATCTGGAGAAATTAGAACGCAAAAATATTTACAAACTTCCTGAAAATATGTTTGAAAGCATTCAGGAAAGAGTATTGAGCGAGGTGAATGATTTTGATCTGGAAAAATTAGAACGTAAAAATATTTACAAAGTTTCGGATCATTTGTTTGAAAATGTTCAGGAAAATGTAATAATGCAATTGAATGTAAATAAAAAGGCTCCTATTTTCAAATTAAACTGGGGATATGCAGCTGCAGCATCACTGGCATTGATTTTTGGATCAGCTTTTGTGTATAATTCTTTCTCAGATTCAAATGATGATAACACTTCTGTGAAAAATTATGCTTCAAATAATTCTGACCAGAAAAAGGAAAGCGAAGTAGCTTATGAGACTTTAAAATCTGATTTAACTTCTGTTGAAAATAACAATCAAACAATTGACAATCAGCAGAAAAATCAACAAATAAAAACGGTTGCCTATGTTCCTGAAAAAACAGAGGCAAAACCACAAACTGTAAAGCCAGTTTCAAAGAAAACCGAAGCACAGATGTCAGAATATTTGGATTCGTTTTCAAATTCTGAGATTGCAGAATTAGCCAATAATTCCACACAGGATGTTTATTTGGATTTATATAATTAAAAGAGAAATGAAAAAAATATTATTTACACTTCTTGTTATTTATGGTTTTGGCTTAAATGCCCAAAAGACAGATTACGACTGGAAAAAAATGGACCCTAAGCAAAGAAAAGAAGTTATAAATAATCTTTCTCCGGAAGAGAGAAAAGCGCTTCTTACCCAGTTTAGGAACAATATGGTGCTAGATAATCTTAATGTTGATCCGAAAGATAAAACCGAATTTACAGCAATGTACAATGAATATCTGGACAATCAGAAAAAGATAAAAAGTCAGTTTGATTCTAATTTTAATCCGGAAACCTTATCAGAGGAAGAGGCAAAAGTAAAATTGCAGCAGAGTTTTGATGTAGGGCAAAAATTATTAGATAACAGGAAAAAATATGCGGAAAAGATGCAAACTGTCATTCCGTGTCAGAAAGTTTTGAAGTTGTTTCAGTCTGAAGGAATGATGAGGGATAAAATGAATGAGAGGAAGAAAACTCACGGCGGGAACAATAAGGGCTCAAAACCCAGACAAAACCCATAATAGTTTATTTTTTTAATGTTGGACGACCCTTGCAATTTATTGCAAGGGTCGTTTAATTTTCAGAAAAATCCTATTTTTGCAAAAAAAAATATGAAAAAACTATTTCAGGCGTTTTTCTTTTTATTGGCGGTCCTACTATTTTCTCAGGCAAAAGAAGTTATAAAGTTTAAAGGGAATATTACAAGATTTGACGATGTCACTTACAAAGATTTTAAGGTTTTAGATCAAAGGCAAAATCAGTCAATTGGAGTGTTGCCTTTTGGTGAAAGTAAAGAAATGAAAGAAGTTATATTTCCCACTACACCAGAAAATGATTTTAAAGTTTGGTATGATAAAGGAAATTCTTTATCAGGGCAAAATGAATTATTACTTATTTTAAAAAGATTGAAACTTTCAACAGGAGAAAGTGACGGCAAGAAAACACAAGGAACAATGGATTTTTCTGCTCAGATTTTTCAAAAAGAAGGTGATCAGTATAAGTTTTTGTATAAAAAAGATACTGTTTTTTCTTTTCAGGATAAAGACGTTTCAGAATTGATGGTAAAAAATATTCCGGTGATTTTCTCTGTCTTTATTAAAAAAGCATATACATTAGAACCTATTCAAAATGTAGTAACACTTAATGATCTTTCTGATTATGAAGCTTATTTAAGAAGTACATATACGGCCTTTAAAAATGAGCAATTAAAAGATGGAATTTACCCGAATTTTACTTCATTTTTCAATCAGAATCCTCTGCAAGGAAGTTATGTTTTGGAAAGAAATAACAGAGGGGAAGTTACAAAGGCAATAAAATCAGAAAACGGCAAGAAGGAAAAGATATCTTCTAACAAAATGTTTGCTTATATTGAAAATGGCAAAGCTTATAAGAAAACAATGTCTGGCTTTATAGAACTTAGTAAAAATGAAAATGGATTTTATATAAAGGCAAATAGAGGACAGATTCTTCCGGTACAATACAACAGCGCATACGGAATGTTTGGTTTAATAGGGGCAGTTGCGGGTTCTATCGACCAAGCTGCAAAACAGAAGAAAATGAAAACAGAAGAAAAAGAAGAAATTTACATAGACCTTTTAACGGGCGAATATGATTTTTCGAATAATTAATGAATTAATTTCATAGCTTACAGGTTAAGAGAGAGGAATTGTCTCTCTTTTTTTTATCTTTGCAAATTACATAGTTCTTAAATGAAAAACATACGAAATTTTTGCATAATCGCCCATATCGACCACGGTAAATCTACTTTGGCAGACCGTCTTTTGGAGTACACCAATACCGTGACTCAGAGAGAATTACAATCTCAGACGCTGGATGATATGGATCTGGAAAAAGAACGTGGGATCACGATAAAATCTCACGCCATCCAGATGGATTATGAGCTTAATGGCGAAAAATATATTTTAAACCTTATCGATACACCGGGACACGTAGATTTTTCTTACGAAGTTTCCCGTTCCATCGCTGCTTGTGAGGGGGCGCTTCTGATTGTTGATGCAGCTCAAAGTATTCAGGCACAAACAATTAGTAATTTGTATCTGGCTCTAGAAAATGATCTGGAAATTATTCCGATTCTAAATAAAATTGACCTTCCGTCAGCAAATCCTGAAGAAGTTACCGACGAAATTATGGGATTAATCGGGTGTAAGTATGAAGATGTTCTTCGTGTTTCAGGGAAAACCGGTGAAGGTGTTCGAGATTTGTTAGAACAGATCGTTGCAAGAATTCCTGCTCCGGTTGGAGATCCGAAAGCTCCTCTTCAGGCGTTGATCTTTGACTCGGTTTACAATCCTTTCAGAGGAATTGAGGCTTATTTCAAAGTGGTAAACGGGAGTATTTCTAAAAACGAAAAGATCAAATTTTTTGCAACAGGAAAAGAATACGGTGCTGATGAAGTTGGAACTTTAAAGCTAAAACAGGTTCCGAAAAAAACAATTGAATGTGGTGATGTAGGTTACATTATTTCAGGGATTAAGGATGCTCGTGAAGTAAAAGTGGGTGATACCATTACCTCTTTTGTGAATCCTGCTGCTGCTGCAATTGATGGTTTTGAAGAAGTAAAACCGATGGTTTTTGCAGGAATTTATCCGATTGAATCTGAAGATTTTGAGGAATTAAGATTTTCATTGGAAAAATTAAGACTGAATGATGCTTCTTTGGTTTTTGAACCTGAAAGTTCTGCGGCACTTGGTTTTGGTTTCCGTTGCGGATTCTTAGGAATGCTTCACATGGAAATTGTTCAGGAGCGTCTTGAAAGAGAGTTTGATATGAACGTTATTACCACGGTTCCCAACGTTTCGTACCACGGATATTCAAAAAAAGATCCTGAAACGGCAATTTTAATCAACAACCCGTCTGAAATGATTGATCCCAATCTTTTAGATAGAGTTGAAGAACCATATATAAAAGCTTCTATTATTACTAAATCTGATTTTGTAGGTGCAGTAATGACGCTATGTATCGAGAAAAGAGGAGAAATTGTCAATCAAAGTTATTTAACAGCGGACAGAGTAGAATTGACCTTCAATATGCCTTTAGCAGAAGTTGTTTTCGACTTTTATGATCGTTTGAAATCTATTTCTAAAGGATATGCTTCATTTGATTATTCTCCAATCGGAATGCGTTCTTCTAAGTTGGTAAAAATGGATATCCTTATTAACGGAGATATGGTTGATGCTTTATCTTCATTGATTCACGATTCTAATGCGTATTACATAGGTAAAAAGATGTGTGAAAAACTTCGTGAACTGATTCCTAGACAGCAGTTTGATATTGCGGTTCAGGCAGCGTTGGGAGCGAAAGTTATCGCAAGAGAAACTATTAAAGCATTAAGAAAAGACGTTACTGCAAAATGTTACGGTGGTGATATTTCCAGAAAGAGAAAGCTTCTTGAGAAACAGAAAGAAGGTAAAAAGAAAATGAAGCAGATTGGTAGGGTAGAAGTGCCACAATCAGCGTTCATGGCAGTTTTAAAGCTAAACGATTAATATAAAAAAGACCGATAAATTTTATCGGTCTTTTTGTTTTTGGTAAATCTTAAGCGTAGGATTTTATTTTTTCACAAATTTAATTTCCATGGTTTTGAATTCTTTGCCTGTTTTAGAATCCGGACCATACATTTCCATTGTTTGATGAGTGTCGTCTACAAAAGTGTATACTTCTCTCATGTTACAATCTTTTCCCGGTCTGCTCGGATCGGTCATTTTACCTTTAAATTCGATAGATTTTTTGGATGCATTCCAATCGCCTTCCATGTTCATAATTCCTGTTCCCATATTGTCAATCCAAGTGCTTACAAATTTATTTTTAGAATTGTCGTAGCCGGTAATACTCATTCCTTCAAAAGGCATTCCCATAAAATTTCCTTTGTGACTACTTACCTGATAACGACCGTCAAAAACCATTTTGTTGATAGCTTCAGACTTACTCGTCATAGGTTTTCCGCCGTTTTCCATCCACATTGTAGTTTCTCCTGACCAGTTTCCGTCAGATTTTGCCAGCATTTTCTGCATATCTCCCGGAGTTGCATAATCCATCCAGGCTTTTGTAGCTGTTGCAGAATCTACAGGTTTCCATTCTTCGTTGGCGGTAGAATCGGTTTTGTCTGAACCTGTTTTTACATCCACTTTTACTTTTTCACAAGCGATAAACAAGAAAGCTGTGCAAGCTGCAAATAATAAATTTTTCATAATAGTTTAGTTTTAAGTTGGTTATAAATTTAGTAAAAATACCTTTTCAAAAAATTATTATTTTATTATCGATATTGGTTTTTATATATTGTAATTTTGTGTATTCACAACGCAAATTAATACAATGGAGTCTCCAAAAAAATTACAGGATATAAAAGTTGCTGTAGATGCAGTTATTTTCGGATATTTTGATAAGAAGGATCTTCAGATTCTTTTAATTAAAAGAAATATTGAACCTTTTAAAGGAGGTTGGGCGCTTCCGGGAGGACTTGTTTTGGATGATGAAAATCTTGATGATGCTGTAAAAAGAGAATTGCACGAAGAAGCAGGTATAAACCCTGATTTTCTGGAACAACTTTATACTTTTGGTAATGTGGGTCGCGATCCGCGAAATAGAGTAGTTTCTATAGCTTATTTGGGGCTTGTAAATCCTTCTTATCACGAGCTTTTTGCAGATTCAGATGCGGAAGATGCACAATGGTTCGGTATTAACAGTCTTCCGAAATTGGCTTTTGATCATCAAACGATCATTGATATTGCTTTAAAAAGACTTCGCACAAAAATTCAATATCAACCAATCGGCTTTAATCTTCTCAATGAAGAATTTCCTTTTTCAGACCTTGAGAATTTGTACAAAACCATTATCGGACAGGAAATAGACCGCAGAAATTTCCGCAAAAAAATCATGAGTTACGGACTTTTGAATGAAACGAATAATGTTAAAAAAGAAGGCAGCGGAAGACCCGGAAAATTATTTACTTTCAATGAAGAGAAGTATAAGGAGCTTGAAGAACAAGGATTTTATTTCGAAATTAAATGATTTTTAAACACGAGCCGCACAAATGTTTTTCACAAATAACACAAAATTCAAACATTAAAACAATTAGGATTTTTTGTATCAATAGGAACGGGCTTTAGCCTGTTTTTTGATGAATAAACAATCCATTGGCTTAGCCGAAACTTAAATAAACAATAATCAATTGTGCCATTCGTGAAAATATTTGTGTCATTCGTGTTTAAATTAAATAAATTTTCCCATCTGAAAATCAATCAATTAAATTAATTAGCGTAAAATAAACACAAATAGATTTGGCTACTAAAATTAACCTTTCTTATATTTGTGTAAAAATAACACAATCATGAAATTGATAATTCGCAAAAGTATTATTGCAAAACTATGCAATTTTCAATTAGCGTAAATATAACACAAATATTAATTTAAAACGTAAAGCTATGTTTGGTTTCAGACACATCAAATTTGATTCAATGACTTACGTTCTTCATTTCAAAAATGGGGAAATCGTAAGGGAGGGAAGAGGTTTATCATTCTTTTATTTCGCTTCAAACAGTTCTATTGCTGCGATTCCGATGGGAAGTAATGATCTGCCGTTTATTTTTAACGAAAATACGTTTGATTATCAGACAGTGAAAATTCAGGGACAGATAAGTTATAAAATTACTGATCCGAAAGCACTTTCAAACACGTTGGATTTCACGGTAAACGAGGCTGGAGTTTACAAGAAAAACGACATTGAAAAACTTAATCAAAGGATAATTAATCTTGCGCAGACTTCTACTTCATCATTTATTCATGAATTAAGTTTAAAAGATGCCATCCGTTCAGCAAAAAAAATTGAAGGAAATATTCTGGAAGGATTAAAGTCTTCAGAAGCGATTCAGACGATGGGAATTGAGATATTAGGAGCCAATATTCTGGCTGTTCAGACTACGCCCGAAATGGCAAGAGCACTGGAAACGGAAACAAGAGAAAAACTTCAACAGCAGGCAGATGAAGCGATTTATGAAAGAAGAAATTTTGCGGTCGAACAGGAAAGAAAGATCAAAGAATCTGAGCTAAACACAGAAATTGCGGTTGAAGAAAAACAAAAACAGATCGAAGAAAAAAGAATGGAAACCGAAGTTCAGCAGGAAGAAAACAACAGGGTTTTGAGAGAAATGAAGATTGCTGCCGATATTTCCGTTGAAAATCAGAGAAAACAACTGATAGAACAAAAAACCGAAAACGACAGAAAAGAAGCAGAAACGCAAGGTTATGTTTTGGAAACTTCTTTAAAACCATACAAAGAAATGGATTGGAGAGTTTTAACAGCTTTAAATGGAAATCAGGATGCAAGATCAAACATAGCTTTAGCTTTCAGAGAATTAGCAGAAAATGCTGGCAAAATAGGAAACTTAAATATAAGTCCTGATTTATTAGAAAGTATTTTGAAACATTAAGGAATTTAAGTTGCTAAGAATTATTGAGTTTTGCTTTTAAGCTTAAAAATCAGTATGATTTTCTTAACTAAACTTCACTTCTTAATTCATCTTAATGGTTAAAAAAATTAAAAAAATGCAAATCGAATACGCCATCATCATTAAAAATAAAACAAGGCTTGAGTCTTTAATTGAGAGATTCAATACCAAAGCTCAGGCTCAGTTTTATATTGAAAGTTCAGGAGGAGATTTTCAGGAATATGTGGATGAACATGAAAAATTCTATCAGTCATTTCTTGAAGTTCAGACCAAGCTCTCCAAAGTCATTAAAAATAAAGTGGTGGAAAGAGAATTTGTTCCGTCCTATATTTTCTCTGAAAAGAATTTGATTATTGTAATCGGACAAGACGGATTGGTAGCAAATGTTGCAAAATATTCTAAAAATATTCCGATTGTGGCGATCAATCCTGATGAAGAAAGATATGATGGTGTGCTGCTTCCTTTTAATGTTAAAAACTTTTTAAATGGCGTGAATGCAGTTCTTAACGAAATTTTTAGTTCAAAGAAAATGAGGTTTGCAGAAGCGGTTTTGAATGACGGACAAAAATTGATGGCAGTCAATGATTTGTTCATCGGAATTTCTTCTCACAGTTCGGCAAGATATAAAATCGTGTTGAATGGAAAAGAAGAAACCCATTCATCCAGCGGAATTATCGTTTCCACAAAAACAGGAAGTACGGGTTGGCTGAGTTCTATTTTCAACATGGCTTATGGAATTTTAGGTTCAACAGAACTGAAATATCCAACATTGAATGAAGATGATTTGTATTTTGTGGTAAGAGAGCCTTTTAAAAGCATAAAAACTCAAACCGAAATTTGCGGAGGAGCCATAAAAAGAGGAAATAAGCTTGTGATAGAATCATTAATGCCAAATAATGGTTTTATATTTAGTGACGGAATCGAACAGGATTTTTTGCAATTCAACAGTGGGGCAACGGCGGAAATCAGGCTTTCTGAGGAGGAAGCGGTTTTGGTAATCAATTAGAAAAAGATGAAAACGATACAATATTTAAAAGGAGATGCAACAGATCCTCAGATTGAGGGAAATAAAATCATCGCTCATATATGCAATGATATTGGTGGCTGGGGAAAAGGTTTTGTCATGGCAATTTCTAAAAGATGGAAGAAACCAGAAAATGAGTATAGAGAATGGTTTCAGAGCAAAGAAAATTTTAATCTTGGAGAAATTCAAATTATTCAGGTTGAAAATGATATTTGGATTTGCAATATGATTGGACAACATAAAACGATTACCAATTCAAAAGGAATTCCTCCGATTAGATATGAAGCTGTTGAAAAATGTTTGGAGAAACTAACTGATGAAGTCTTAAAATTAAATGCAAGTATTCATATGCCAAGAATTGGTTGTGGTTTGGCTGGTGGAAACTGGGAAGAAATTGAACCAATTATTGAAAAGACATTGCTGAAAAATAATGTAAAAGTATATGTTTATGATTTTGAATAAAAAAACTATTGAAAATGACAAATAAGGGAATGGCAAAAGATACCTTAGACATCTTAGCCAAAAAATATTATATAAACGAAAATAACGAAAAAATAAATATAGAAAACGAACTGGAACTCTCTAAAAAAGGAACTGTTTTGTTTTCATCAGAAGAACTTTCGGAAATGGTAAATAATGAACTCCCCAAAACAGATTTTGAAACAACATTTGAAGTTTGGAACTGCAGTTCTTTAAAAGCCATTTTAAAGTTAAGCGAAGAAGAAGATCAGCAGAAAATCATGTGCCTGAATTTTGCCTCTGCAAAAAATCCGGGAGGTGGTTTTATCAACGGAGCAGAAGCGCAAGAAGAAAGTTTGGCAAGAACTTCTGCGTTATATGAAACACAACTTCAGGCAGACGATTATTATAAAACTCATCGTGCAATGAAGTCTTGTTTTTACACAGATATGATGATTTACAGTCCAAAAGTTCCGGTTTTCAGAAAAGATAAAGGAGAATTGTTGCCGAAACCTATTGCATGTAATTTCATTACGTCTCCGGCTGTAAATGCAGGTGTTGTAACGCAACAAGAACCTGAAAGAGTTGGTGAAATTTTCGGAGCAATGGATGTGAGAATGGATAAGATGCTGGCTTTAGCTCTACATCAAGGAAACGAAACATTGATTTTAGGAGCTTGGGGATGCGGAGTTTTTAAAAATGATCCAAAAGAAATTGCAGAACTATTCAAGAAACACCTTAACGGAAAATATAAAAGTAAATTTAAAAAAGTGGTGTTCGCAGTTTTGACGAAGAAAGAAGAAATGATAAAGCCTTTTGAAGAAATAAAAAGTTAAGATTAAACTAAACTAAAATGATGAAAATTGAATTAATAAAAGCCGACATCACCAAAATAAAATCAGACGCCATCGTCAACGCTGCCAATTCATCTTTATTGGGTGGCGGTGGAGTCGATGGAGCAATTCATCGCGCAGGCGGAAATGCGATTTTGGAAGAATGTAGAAAGATCAGAAATAGACAAGGAAAATGTAAAACCGGAGAAGCTGTGGTAACAACAGCCGGAAATCTTCCTGCAAAATATGTCATTCACACGGTCGGGCCCATTTGGAATAATAATGAAGAAAAATGCTCACAACTGTTGGCAAATTGCTATAAAAATTCTTTAAAACTAGCTGAAAGTTTGGATGTAAAAACCATTTCTTTTCCAAATATCAGTACAGGGGTTTACAGATTTGCAAAAGATTTGGCGGCTAAAATTGCCATTCAGGAAGTAAAAAAATTTGAATCAGATGTTGTTGAGAAAGTTATTTTTGTATGCTTTGATGATGAAAATGAAGAGATTTATAAAAAATTATTAAAAGAATAAATTAATGCTCATTTGCTGAGTAAAATGCCTTTGCGAACGAAAATATGCAGAATATTTTAAATAAAATCTTTGCGGACTTTGCGTTTAAAATAAAACAGGAAACAAATGAAAAAACTAACCATATTAAGCGGTGCCGGAATCAGCGCCGAAAGCGGAATAAAAACATTCAGAGACGGAGACGGTCTTTGGGAAAATCATAATATAGCGGATGTAGCAAGTCCGGAAGGATGGAGAAAAGACAGAGAATTGGTTTTGGAATTCTATAATCAAAGACGTCGCCAGATTCATGAAGTAGAGCCTAATGATGCTCACAAACTGATTGCAGATTTAGAAAAATATTTTGAGGTTGAAATCATCACTCAAAATATCGACGATCTTCATGAAAGAGCGGGATCAACAAATATTCTTCACATTCATGGAGAATTGTTAAAATCTTGTTCGTGCAACAACAAAAGTTTGATTTACGAACAAAAAGAAGACATCAAGATTGGAGATAAAGCAGAAGACGGAGCCCAATTAAGACCTTTTATCGTTTGGTTCGGGGAAGATGTTCCTTTGATGAAAGAAGCCACGAAAAAAGCAAAAGAAGCAGATATTTTCTTAGTAATTGGGACTTCATTACAGGTGTATCCGGCGGCAGGATTGATTCACGAGATCAAAGATGATTGTCTTTTAATTGTAATCAATCCCAACGAAACAAGCTTCGGCTATGGACAAAGAGCTGTTGTTATGAAAGAGACCGCAACAAGAGGAATGAAACTATTATTTGATAAGCTTGTAAATCTAGCCTAATGGAAAATATTGTAAAAGCCGGAATTTTCGGAGTTTGTATCGGCGATGCTTTGGGCGTTCCAGTGGAATTCAAGAAAAGAGAAGATCTAAAAAAATCCCCAGTTACCAGATATTTGGAATATATGTCGTGGAATCAACCCAAAGGAACTTGGAGTGACGACAGTTCTCTAACTCTTTGTCTTGCAGAAGTATTGACAAAAGGTTATGACTTAGAAAAAATCGGAGAAAGCTTTGTAAAATGGAACAAATACGGACATTGGACGGCTCACGGAAGACTTTTCGATATTGGCGGAACAACAAGACATTCCATTGCAAGATTGATTAAAGGAGAAAGTGCAAAATTTTCAGGAAATATTTTTGAAGAAGATAATGGGAATGGTTCTTTGATGAGAATCCTTCCCTTAGCTTTTTATCTTAAAGATGAAGAAAATCTTGAAAAGCTCTATCAAACCTTAAAAGAAGTTTCATCAATTACTCATGGACATTTTCGTTCTGTTTTTGCGTGTTTTATTTATGTGATTCTTGCTATTGAATTAATTAAGGGAAAAGATAAACAAAAAGCATATGACCATGTTCAAAAAAAAGCTTTGGAATATGCAGAAATTCAAGGTTTTAACCCAAAAGAGATTGAACTTTTTCAACGAATATTAAAGAGTGATATTTCTAAATATAATGAAGGTGAAATTAAAAGCAGCGGCTACGTTCTTCACAGTTTAGAAGCCTCATTATGGTGTTTCCTAAATTCAGAAAGTTATTCCGAAGCTGTTTTGAAAGCCGTCAATCTAGGAGAAGATACCGACACAACGGGAGCTATCACAGGCGGAATTGCAGGAATTTATTATGGTTTTGAAAATATTCCTGAGGAATGGATTGCTGAGTTAGTGAGAAAGGATGATATTGAAAACTTATGTAGAAAGTTAGAAAATAAATTAATGAAATAAAACACAAACCATGAACGAACAACAAAAGAAAAAGACAAGTAAATTCCTGAGCTACGTTCTCAGGCATCATCCCGAACTCATTAATCTGAATTTAGATGAAAACGGATGGACAGATGTTGGCGAATTGATTACAAAATCCACAAACGATTCTCAAGGTTTTACCTTTGAAGAATTAGATGAAATCGTACAAACCAATGATAAAAAACGGTTTATTTTTAATGAAGATAAAACCAGAATCAGAGCGAACCAAGGGCATTCTATTGATATTAATTTAGCTCTAGTTCCGCAACAACCTCCAGAATTTCTCTATCATGGTACAGCTCAAAGTAATATTGAGTCCATTTTAGAAAAAGGTATTGAAAAAAGAAACCGACAACATGTTCATTTAAGTCAGGATAAAGAAACCGCAACCAAAGTCGGAATGCGTCACGGAAAACCATTTATTTTAATTATCAACACACAAAAAATGTCCGACGACGGAATTGAATTTTATCTTTCTGAAAATGATGTTTGGCTCACGGATTTTGTTGATGCTAAATATATTTATCAAAATTGATTTTTATTTCAATCAATTGATATTTAATTTTTTTAAGTAAAATAAATACAGTCTTTTTCCTTTCTGATTCAGGTGTTTTTCCTGTAAGTTTTACGTTTTTATAAAGCGAAATTTGCTCTGTAAAACCATTAAAACCAATTATCATGGCAACTAAAAAACATTTTTTCGTTTCATTAGAAGGAGTAGATCTTACCGATGCACAATTGAAAAACATCGACAAGGGAATTCAGAATGTTGTGCTTTCTGAGCTGTCAAAAATCGATAACACGCATTCTTTTTCTGCCCAGAGAGATTTCAGAGCTATTACAAAACCTCTTCGTATCAAAGACTGGTTTCCGTGGGGAATCATCATCTTCAAACCGGAGATTGATATTCAGTCTCAGTTAAAAGATATTCAGTCTCAAATCAAAGGTTATGGAGGCTAAAAGTAATTCCTCAAAAAAGATGTGTCCCAGTTATTTAGGGAAAACCGGGGCACAGCTTTTTGGCGTTTTGGGAAAAAACGGAAAAGTGAATTTTATTACTCCGCTTACCGTTACAAAAGAATTCCTTGAGCTTAATAAAAAGAAAAGTAATCTCGAACAACGATTTCGTTTTACCGGAAAATGTGTGGAAAAAGGCTGTTCACAATGGAACCATGTAGAATCAAAATGTTCACTCTCAAAAAAAGTTCAGGATTTTGATGCTTCCTCAATTAAGAATTTATCATTCTGCCCGATTCGTTCCCAATGCAGATGGTATTCTCAGGATGGCGAAAATGCCTGTTTTTCATGCAACGAAGTAACCCGGAATATGGAGGAACTGTTAGTAAATGGATAAATTATGAGGGAATATATTGTACAAAAAACCACGCCCGAAAGCGTGGTTAAAATTTATTTTCTAATATTGAAATAAGCCTATTGTTTTACTATTTTAACAATATTTTCAGAATTATTTATTCGAATTAAGTACACTCCACTGGTTAAAGAAGAAACATTGGTTTGTTTGCTGTCAAATTTTCCTTCTTTTACTAGCTGACCAGACATATTATAGATCTGATAGTAATAATCTTTGTCATCTTTTGCTTCAATATGCAGAATATCTTTTACAGGATTAGGATATAAAACCAACTTATCATCTTTTACTTTTTCTTCTATCACTGCTTGGGTAAAAATATTTTTTGCTTGAGAACCAGAATTTTGTGTTACAGGAATACCCGGTAGCGGACCTCTTGGAATACCATCGTCTTCTTGTTTTACACATCTGCAATTCATTGCAGCGTAAGGATCTACATCTGTATATTTCACAAGAATTCTAGAAAATTTGTCAAAATTCATATAGGTGCCTCTTCCTGTCATGTTTTGCTGTAAATTGGCATACCAGATTCCACTTGGCGAATCACCAGCAATTGAACTGTTTAGGGGAGCTACATTCACTACAGATCTCTTGCCTCTAATATACCCCTTCGGATAATTTCCTACATTATATAAGCTATTATTAAATAAAAACCCTACTGTTCTACCATAAGTAGACTGCGTCGACCATTGCAAATGAGAAATTACAGAGCCATAATAACCTGTTTCAGTACCATCAACAGGCTTGCCATCACTTCCGCCACTTGTAAAAAATTCAGGATTATTTTTTAAACTCCAAGGTGAAGATTTTGTGGGACTTGTACCAGTCTCTGGAATTCTCCAACCATTTGGACAAGGATCAAATACTGATTTTTTGCTACCTAAGCCCCATCTTTCTGCATATAAGGCGTGGTAATTAGTGTCAAATAACCAATCTGAACCAAGGATGTAATTTATGTCTGTACGGGTTGGATATGCAACATCTGGCTTCATAAATTTTAGAGGATTTGCTGCAGAATATCCCAGAATTTTTTCTATCCTGGCATCTATTTTGTCGGTTGTATTAATGCTGCTTTTATAGGTATTATAATTCACCACGTGATTTGAATTATAAGTAGCTTCAGATAGAGTTGAATATGATACGACCCCACTACTATTAGTAGTCCCTATGAATACATTAAATTTAGTATTAGTAGTAGCACTATTAGGTGGAACCACATTAGTAAATGTAGGCAGAGGGTCTTTTCTACCCCATTGGTAATGCAATCCCTGCGAATTATTAAGCTGAAGTCTACTGGCTTCTAAATATATATCTGGATAATAAGTATAAGAAGTCGGCATAACCTCAATAGCTCCTAAATTCCTATCCATAATCGTGGTCTTCATTATAGTTCCATATTGAGTATAATTCATATAATTATCGGTGGTAATAGGAGTGTCATTTACATAAGTAAGAGAATTTGAAGGGGTATTGGTTACCCAAATATGCCAGCTCCAGTAGACAGGATTAGTAATTGAGCCATTGTGTAATGTAACTACAGCATTTCCTGCTTTGTTGGCATTTACTTTTACGTTTATATTAGCATCTTTAGAAGACGGATTATCTATGGTTAATTGAGTTATTAAACCATTATTATCTGTCCAGAGTACATTCGCTTTTAAATCATTAAAATTTGCGGCGTTTAAAATTTGAGTATTACCCAGATAATTGCTTTGTACAGAAAAAGCTTTGCTCACAGGTATTGAGATTACTTGGTCTGTAGTAGATTTTGTAATCATATAACTATTAGGGTTATCTAATCCTGTTTTGTAAGTTTCGGTTTCACTGAAAAATTTAGTTTCGAAATCATAATTATTTTTTACAAACAACGGATCTTTGATACATCTGCAGGCATGTGCATTATTCGTTGGATAATCATCAGCAGGTTTATAACTATACAAACCATAAACGTTAGGATAATTTGCGGCGTCCGGTTGATATCCGTTCACGATCTGATCTGCAGACGGAATTAATCTTAATGCACTGGCAATTGATGAATATCCACTATAACTAGTCATCGTTGCGGTCCATAAGTAGGTTTCAAGCTGGTCTGTGAAGGTTGCTTTCGTATGGTATCTGCCATCTCCGCTTTTTCCTCTTCCGATCCAACCGGTTCCTGGAAATATGCCAATATTGTTACCACCTACATTAGTCATGTCAAAACCGTATTGAGGGTATACTTTTATACCAGCCAAATATGGTTTTAAGTTAGATAATCCCGGAGGGACATTTGATCCGGATAAATTTAAAGCTGAAAGCGGACTGTTTACTTTAGGTCCAAAAGGTGTAAAATCCATCCTTACATTTTTTGTTGATGATGCAACCAAAACTGAAGGAAGTCTCCATCCGTTTGGACATGGGTCGTAAGAAGATTTATTTCTGTAAGGTTGTGGAACTGTAATATCAGTTGCCTGTGTCCCCATAGAATTATCTGACCATAAATTAGCTTTACTTAATTCATTAGTCTGCAATCCCGGTACCTGCCCAAACCAGTTATAATAATACGGAACACCATCAGCTGTTGTCCCATATACAGAAGGTGTTGAAGTATTATCATCATTGACGTAAATTAAACTTAATGGATTTTTTACCGATGCTCTGATGTTGTCTGTTATATTGGCTACTGATTTATTTACAAATAACCTTAGATCATTAAAGTTTTTATAATCATTAAAAGGACTGTTGGCGTATTTTAGCCTTGCTGTTGCGTCATCATAGACAATTTTACCCATACTACCGGTTATCTGATAAAAGCTGGCGTCATTATTTGTTAACGATGGAAAAGGATCTTTTCTTCCCCACTGGTACATTAGCCCGCCACTTCTATTCCAACCATCGCCGTTAAGAGATCCCCCTAAAGCACCAAGGTTTCTATCCATCCATCCCCATTCGGAACTCGGAATAGTTTCTACAGTACCGTTACTTAATTCTCTTTTTACGTCATCATAACTTTTATACGTGGAACCGTTTGTGGGATCATCGGTTACCCACACATGCCACGACCAGAAAACCTCTCCGTTTACTTTATAAGCGATAAGAGCATTTCCTTCTTTTACCTTATTTACAGGTACTTTTATTTCTGCATTTTCACCAGTTCCTATAATATCTAAAGTATAATTTTCTTTAGATTTTATCAGTCCCATATTATCTTCCCACAATACATCTGCCGTTATCACTCCTGAAGGTATCGTAGTTCCTTTCATGTAATTTCCGTTCTTCCACATTTCATAGGCTTTTTTCACAGGAATATATAGTCCGTCTACATTATTCCCATTTTTGTCTTTACCTGTGAAAATATAACTGTTAGGCGCTTTTGTCCAATCAACAACATCTGGTTGTGCCCCCGGATTAATTGTGATACAAGCAACAGTATCGGGGTTAACGGTATTGCCAAAAATACCCACATAATTAATAAATTTATTAATTTCTGTTTCTATTTCAGCTAAAGGTCTGGAGGTTCCGTTCCAACTTGAAGTAACTTGTCTGTTTCTGATGGCTCCAACTCCATATATAGATGCCTTTGAAGTATTGCTCAGAAAGAAATTTTCAGATCCTGGTCCTCTGTCTTTATCATATAAAGGAGGATAGCCGTAATCATTAGTGGTATTATAATTACTTAGTGCGTTAATAGTAACATAACTTCCATTAGCCTTATATACCCTTAAACCTGTTACTTTACTAATAATAATTACTACAGGTTCCTGATTTGTGATTACATCAGTCAGTTCTTCATTAATATAATTGTAAAGATTATAATATCTGTTGACCAAAGCATTAGGATTAGTAAAGTCTAAATATCCTCTACCTGCCTGTTCGCCTCCTTCTTCTGGGGGTAAAAACCAGTTACTGAAATTGATGAAAAAACCTGCACTTGAAAATTTTCCTGCAAACATATAAACAGGATCATGATAAGAATATTCCCACGGGCTTGTATCACTTCCCTGGTAAATATATTTTTGAGAGCTTGCTATAGTAGCAAGATTATTAGGGTTTTCGATATTGATGACAGGAGCATCGGGGTTGGAATTATCTAATATCCCGTTGGCATTGATTGATAAAGCAATATTATCAAGTTTTTTAGGTAATTGCAGAGAAGTTACTCTGTCTTTCACACTTTGTACAGTTCCATCCGGATTTAAGACAACAGTTCCACTGGTTTTTGGTGTAAACAAGTAGGTATATTCATTTTCGTCCAGCTGACATTTTCCTGATGTATAGTCAGATTGTTTGTAATGAGCTACCGTTTTTTGCCAAATAATCGACTGCCAATTTGAAAGATTAGAATTAGAACTTAATTCAATTTTTACATTTTGCATACCAACATTAGAAGCAGGTAATTCAAATGTTGCCGTTAAATTTTGATTGAACTCATTAGCGGCAATAAACGTTTTGTTCCATACAGGAATCCAATTTCCCAAGTCGTTTTTGTACTTGATCGTAAGAACTACGTGATCGGAGGTTACAGGTTTGCTAAAATTACCTTTTATTACAACAGCTCCTTTCTGGTTAACTGTTTGGGTAATTTCAATATTTGAGTCTAGATCCACTATACTTTGAGAATAGATAGGGATGTGCATAAGACCCAAAAATAAAAGCAGAAATTTTAAAAAAGATTTCTTTTCCATTTCATTAATGTGTTTAAGTTAATTGTTTATTTTATTTCTTTTTTTTGTAAAAAAAAGTCATACAAATATGAATTTTTTAGAATAACTTTACAATAAGTAAAAAAAATATGACTACTAAAAACACAAATGATAAGTCTCATATTTGCCCGGTACAAAGGTTTCTGAAGCTGTTTTCGGGTAAATTAAAACCAGAAATTTTTCTTTTGGCTACCAAGTCTTTTCTAAGATTTAATACTCTTTTGCGTGAAATAGAGGGTGCAAATAAGCAATCATTAGCAATCGCATTAAGAGATTTGACAGAAGCAGATATATTGGAAAAAGTTGTAATCAGGAATAAGCCACTGCATATAGAATATCATCTTACAGAAAAAGGAAAATCGATGATATCACTTTTTGAGAAAATGGAAGAATTCTTGTAGGAAGGATACACTAAATCAAAGAATATTGTTTTAACGTTTATATAATAAAAAAGACGTTTCATCAAATCGAAACGTCTTTTTTATCATTTAGGTAAACCTCTTTTCAAAGCGTAGTTGGCTCTTTCTACAGCCTTCTTCTCTTTCCAGTCCATATATCTTTTTTTGAAGCGACCTTTCATAAAATTGTCAAAATTTCGCTGAACGGTAAGATTCCAGAGAGAGTTGGCTTTCACCGCCCAGGATTTGTCCCATGCGCGAAGAGAAAGCGAGAAGCTTCCGTCAAGATATTTCATCCAGTGCCACCATCCGGTTGGCATAAATAAAGTATCGCCATGCTCAAGAAAACACTCAATTCCTTCGATGCCGTCAAGTGCAGGAAATTTTTCAAAATCTGGATTAGAAATATCAAAATCTTCTAGAGAATAAGTAGCATAAGGAAGTTTATATAATCGGTCTCTCCATTTCTGTTCAAAAAGAAGAACGTGTTTTCTTCCGTTAAAATGGGTGTGGAAAATATGTGCTAAATCGATATCGTAATGTAAAAACGTAACCGAACTTTTTCCGCCAAAGAACATAGAAGGATATTTATCTAAAAATCCACCCATCAAATCAGAAGGAGAAATATAATCTTCCAGCAATTTATTGGCACGTTTGATAGGATCAAAAAAGAAAATTCTCAGATCAGTCGGCTCTCTTTGGATCAGATCGATATAATCCGCAAACTTCATTTCGGTTGTCGGAGTGTTAATAGGAGCAGCGGGATCGGCTTTTTTACTGTCATAAAGAGGAACGGTGACATCACCTACCACTTCCTTCACATAATCCATCGTCCATTTTTGGTAAGCCGGCCATTTTCTTGCCATGTTTTTGATCACTACCGGTCTTCTTGGTTTCAGATATTTTTCAAGGAACTCTTCTTTCGTAATATCGTCAACAATATCTATAGGTTTTAGAATAACCCCCATTATTATATATTTTATGTTACAAAATTATTAAATATATGAATACAATAAATCAAATAATGTTCTTTTTAATCTATGACCTTCATCACTTTTTTATTTGTTCCAGATAAAAATTTTTTGATTGGTCTTTACAATTGTTGTAATGGTAATAATATTATGAAATATAATTTGCAATATTAAAAATTTATACGAATGAAATGTTTATAAATTTTGATTATGGTAAAAAAACACCGCAATAATTGCCTAATTTATTGTATATTATTTATTTAAAATTATTTTTAAGTTTGTTGCATGACATCAAATTAGAAAATCGCGAAACATTTTGCAGCACTCTGCTGTATCAATGTACTTCTTTTTAAAGTCATAAATGATGCATCATCCGGATGGGAAATTTATTCTAGACGAAATTTTCAATCTGGGAAAAATTTATTTACTAATTTTTAAAAATCTCAAAATGAAAAAACTATTTTTTTGCGCCATGATGGGCGTTTCGGTTATGGCTTTTGCTAAGGATATTCAAGCTGTTTGGACTTCAACCTGTGGTATAAAACACTATACTACATTTTCAGATAGTGCTACTTATCAACAAATTGCTAATTCAATTGCGTTAATTAATGAGCGTGAATGTGGAGTTAAACCTACAGTAAGTCTTAATCTTAATTAAATGAACGGCGGAGGAAACCCCGCTTTTTATACATTAAAAAACAAAATATGAAAAAAATAAAAATTTTATTTCTGGTATGTAGCTTTATAAATTTTTTTAGTCAGAAGATAGACTTTGAGCCTACAATAAGAGTGCATTATAATTCTTCACTGCAATTGGGTGAAAAATATCAAAAAACTCAAGAGTTTGTTTTGGTTGGTAATTCGCAAGATTATTATTTTGCTGGAGCACAAAATTATTTAAATGATACGGGACAGTATGAAGCAAAAGGAATTGATCTAAGAGTTTATAGCGATTATTTTCAGGAAAGACTGATTAAACAAAATGGAGTAACGACTGTGTTTTTTATTAATCCGGACAATAAAATTCGCTATGAAGAAAAAATAAATCTAAAATGGGTATTGTATGGAGATACCAAAATGATCAATGGCATAAAATGTCAAATGGCAGCAACAAATAAATACGGTAGAAGATGGATTGCTTATTTTTCTAGAGAATACCCACAATCTTTAGGTCCATACAAGTTTACGGGTTTACCAGGTTTAATATTTGAATTGTATGATACAAGGGACGATTATCATTTTACATTGACAAAAGTTGAGAAATTTGATGATGATTTCGAATATAATTTATCAAGTTTTAAAAACTATTCTAAAGATAAATATTTAAAAGCAAAATATAATTTAGAAAATACATTTGAAGCTTTGCCGGGCTTAATTATTAGTGCGGAAGAACGTAAATATTATGAATCTCTTTTAGAAAAAGGAAAAAGAATGAGTAATAATCCTTTAGAATTAAAGCCGTTTGAATAATTATAACAGCATTTTTGTCATTCCGAAGGAATCTAAGCAATTTTTATAAGTTATTTAGATTCCTCCGGAATGACAAAACTCTGGAGAGAATTTTATTTTTTTAGGTTTTTGATCAATTCTTCAAGCTGTGAACTTAGAAGTTTTGCTGTTTCAGAATCTGTTATATTAATGATAATGCCTTGCTGACCAGTCGCACTATCACGGTTTTCAAAATTATTAATTTGAAATTTTTGTTCATCATCAAAAAGATCCTGAATTTTCACATTAAAAATATCTGCCAACTTTGGAATATACTGAGATTTTACATCTGTAGCTTCGTTTTCCCAATTAGAATACGTGTTTCTGTCTATTTCCAACAGATCTGCGATATCCTTACTGGAATATTTTGTCTTGCTTCTTAATCTTTTGAGATTGGTTCCTATTCCCATAACTAAACTATAAGTTGTTTATACAAATTTATACTTTTCAATAAAAAACAAATGAAAAAACTATATAAAATATGAAAAGAATTTGCATTTTATTTCTATCTCTTAATTTTTTATACTTTTTCGGACAAAATTTTGACTTTCAACCTACAATAAAAGTAATTTATAAAGCATCCCTTCAGTTAGGAGATAAGTATCTTCAGCGGGATCAAAAATTTGTTTTAGTTGGCAATTCACAGGATTATTATTTTGCAGGATATAATAATTATTTAAAAGATACTGATCAGGAAGAGAAAACTTCAAGAAAATCTGGAGTGACCTTTTCGGCAGCAGATTACATCGACGAAAGAATATTGAAAAAAAATGGTATTACCAACGTGTACGGAAATTATATTGACGAAAGACTAAGATATGATGAAAATGTTGCTACACAATGGGTATTATATAGTGAAACAAAAATAATTAATGGTATAAAATGTCAAATGGCAGCAACCAATAAATACGGCAGAAGATGGATTGCTTATTTTTCTAAAGAATATCCGCAATCTTTGGGACCTTACAAGTTTACGGGTTTACCAGGTTTGATATTTGAATTGTATGATACGCGAAATGACTATCATTTTACTGTTATAAAGCTGGAAAAAAATACAGATGATTTCGAATTCAATCTGAATGGATATAAAAAACTTAGTAAAAAAGATTTTCTAAAAGCAACTTATAATCTAAAATACACTATTGCAGGTTTCCCAGATATGGATGCAGGTATGAGAAAAGAAACAGAAGCAATATTTGAGAAATTAAAAAAAATGAATAATAATCCTTTAGAATTAAAGCCCTTTGAATAATTCTAACAGCATCTTTGTCATTCCGGAGGAATCTAAGCTATTTTATACGTTGTTGAGATTCCTCCGGAATGACAAACGTAGCGGTGAAAACGGAAAGCATAGCAATGGAATGCCGAAAAATTGTCAAATAACATTCCCTTTAGAATTAAACTTTTGAATAATTATAACATCATCTTTGTCATTCCGTAGGAATCTCAACAACGAAAAAAAAACTGCTTAGATTCCTCCGGAATGACAAACAGAGTGTTGTGAAATGACAAGCATGACGTTGGAACGGCAAATGTAGCATTGGAACGGCAAACATACTATCATTAATAATCCTTTAGAATTAAAGCTATTTGAATAATTGTTACAGCATCTTTGTCATTCCGCAGGAATCTCAACAACGAACGGCAAACATACTGTCATTAATAATCCTTTAGAATTAAAGCTGTTTGAATAATTATTACAGCATCTTTGTCATTCCGGAGGAATCTAGACTAAGAAAAAAACAGCTTAGATTCCTCCGGAATGACAAACAGAGTGTTGGAAAACGACAAGCATGACGTTGGAATTGGAACGGCAAATATAGTGTTGCAACGGCAAACATATTGTCAATTAAATCCTTTAGAATTAGAATTTTTGAATAGTTATAACGGCATCTTTGTCATTCCGCAGGAATCCAGGCTACGAATCTCAACAATCTAAAGCGAAGTAAACAGGTGATTAAAAAATTCTAAATTTGGATTTTGAGATCGTATTAATTCAAGTTTTTTATCCCGAGAGAAATCTTTAATTTCTTTTTCTCTTTCGATAGCTTGATGAATCCATCCAAATTTTTCGTAGTAAACTAGAAATTCTAGATTGTATTTTGCTGTAAAGCTGTTCGGATTGTTTTTTGATTGGTGCTGAGATAACCTTTTATGGAGATTATTTGTAACGCCTGTGTATAAAACGGTTCGTTTTTTATTAGTCAGGATATAAACATAGAAAGTATAAATACCCTCTGAAAATTCGATCATTTTTTTGTGTTTTTATTAATTTTGGCTCTATGGAATGACCACGATTGGAACTGCTTATGGTTTTATAACTACTTCTAATTAAAAGCCAGTATTTAAAGTTTTTTTGTCATTCCGGAGGAATCTAGACTATGAATAAAAACAATTTAGATTCCTCCGGAATGACAAAATTACCGAGAGAATTTTATTTTTTTAGGTTTTTGATCAATTCTTCAAGCTGTGAACTTAGAAGTTTTGCTGTTTCAGAATCGGTTATGTTAATGATGATACCTTGCTGAATATCTTTTTGCCCCACAGAACTATCCTTATTATCATAAATGTTATTTATAATATTGGTCTTTTGTCCATCATCAAAAAGATCCTGAATTTTTACATTAAAAATATCTGCCAACTTTGGAATATATTGAGATTTTACATCTGTAGCTTCGTTTTCCCAATTAGAATACGTGTTTCTGTCTATTTCCAACAGATCTGCAATATCCTTACTGGAATATTTTGTCTTGCTTCTTAATCTTTTGAGATTGGTTCCTATTCCCATAACTATAAGTTGTTTATACAAATTTATACTTTTAAGTAAAACAGAAAAGATAAATTCATAATAAAAATAAGAAAACTTCATAAGAAACTAAAAAATAAAAAAATTATAACTATGTTTGTAGTTATAAAATGGAGATTTAACTTTTCAATCAAAATTATATCTCTCTAATATGTAACAAAAAACATGAATTAATAACTAATTATTCAAATAATAAATTATGAAATCGCCATGTTTGGCAAAATGCCATCATGAATTCAGGTCTTGCGATTCCATATGACCTTTTAAAAAAATAAATCAATACATATGAAAAGAAAAATCTCCTTATTTCTCATGGTGTTTTTTTCTGTAGTTGCTTTTTCTCAGAAAACAATTTCGGGTAAAATTACAGATGAAGACGGTGTTGCGATCCCAAGCGCAAGTGTAACGGTTGAAGAACCAGGAAAAGATGCCATTCTTGCATACGGAATCACCAATTCTAAAGGGGAATATAAGGTAACTTTCACTTCTGCAGAATCAAATGTAGATCTGAAAGTAAAAGCTTTTAACCAAAAACCTCTTACAAAACAAATCAGCAACAGTGATCAGACTTTAACATTCAAAATGCAGTCTGAGGCTACAGAAATAAAAGAAGTACAGCTGAAAACCAAAATGATCACCGCAAGAGGTGACACCATTGCCTACGATCTGAAAGCTTTCGACAGCAAAAATGACCGTACTTTGGCTGACGTAATGAAGAAAATCCCGGGAATTGAAGTCAATGCAGACGGCTCTATTCTTTATCAGGGAAATGCAATCAACAAATTCTACGTCAATGGAAAAGATTTAATGGAAGGCGGTTACGGAACGATCAACAATTCGCTTCCAAAAGATGCTGTGCAGAAAGTTGAGGTTCTTGAAAATCACCAGCCCGTAAAAATGCTTCAGGGAAAAATACCTTCTGATGCAGCAGCAATCAATATCAAGCTTAAAAACGCTGTGACAATGACAGGTCGTGGCGAAGTAGGAACCGGTTTCGGAGATCCATGGCTTTGGAATGTGAAACTGACACCCATGTTTTTTGGGCAGAAAAGTCAATGGGTAGTCAATTATAAAACCAATAATGTTGGTGAGGAGGTAGAAAACGAAGGGAATATCATCGGTTTCGGAAGCAGTTGGGAAGGCAGAAGAGGAAATGCTTCACAGAATAATTGGTTGAGCGTAGAAAATTCACAAACGCCAAATTTGCCCGTGAGAAGATATTTATTTAATAATGTTCATTATTTATCAGCAAATTATCTTACTAATATTGATAAGAAAAAAGAGTGGGAGCTTAAAGCAAATGCCAACTATACCAATAATTCTGTAGAGAGAGAAGATAATGTAGAAACTGTTTATGCGGGAACAGATGCTCAAGCAGGATCTACAATAACAACAACTACCAGAAATAACTATTTTACAGACAAATTAAAAGGAGAATTAATTTTTACGAAAAATGCTAAAAAAGGTTTTTTCAAAAATGTAACTACTTTCTCACAATTCTGGAATGCTGATCGGGCATTGGCAATAAGAGTAGGTCGAGTAGGTGATCAGTCATTGCAATCTCCAACATCTTCTTTTCAGAACTCCTTAAGTACAATTATACCTTGGAAAGAAAAAATGGTTAACTTAAAATCTTATGTCAATTATCAAGATGATAGTCAGACTTTAACTATTTCTCCTGCGAATTATTTACAGTTTCCTTATTTGCTTCCAAAAGCTAATGCAAGTGACCCAGACGAATTCGGAATCATAAATTTTGCACCGGGAACCAGAGCAGTACAGGATTTCAGAATTAAAACTTTAGATACCTCACACTCTGCTAACATCAGCTTTACAACGAAAGGATGGACATTTACTCCGCAAGTAGGAATAGATTTTTCTACGGATAAGTTATCTACAAATTTTGAAGGTTTGGCAATTCCTAATCCTCTTATACCTAATGATGTTCAGCCAGATTTCAGCAGTTCAGTTTATGAGAATAATTTGAAATTTACTGAACTTGTACCATCGGCATCTGTAGGTATTAATTACAAAAGCGATTCGTGGAGTATTTTTGCAAACGTACCCGTCAATTTTAACAGCATCAAAGCTGAAGATGATTTGAGAGGTGTTTCAAAATCTCTTAATAAAACTACATTTACACCAAACGCTTTCGTACAATACAGCTTTGCCTCTTTTTGGAAAGCCAGTTTAAATGGAAATATCAGTAATAATTTTGGAGACATTCAAACGGCTTATGCAGGTTATATGTTATCAAGCCCCGCTGGATTTAATGTGATGGATGCGAATAATCCCATCCCAGAAATTAATACCAAAAGTGTTGGTTCTAGAATTGAATATAGAAATCCGCTAAACAACTTGTTTTTTAATGTAAATTATAGAATAAGTGATACCAGCAGAAACTTGTTGTCATCTCCCATTTTAGATAGAACGACAGGATTTACTTTGATACAATATAGAAATCAAGAGAATTCATCACAAAGTAACAGCTTTAGTGGAGAAATTGGAAAATACTTTCCAAAATTTAAAACCAATTTATCTGTAAATTACAGAAATTCAGACACTGTTTCAGATGCTTTCTTAGATAATACCCAATATGAAAGTCAAAATAACAGTCAGTCTTATGGTTTAAAATTTAATAATACGTATTTCAGCTGGATGAGTATCGACTATAATGTAAGTATGTCTCGCAACAAGCAGGAAAACGTAGGGCTTCCAAATGGCGGAAGGTTAGCCACAAATAAAGGTTTCAATCATAATTTAGCTGCATTCCTATATCCATTAGAAAATCACACATTAGGATTTAATTGGGATCAGGTAAATTCTAGTGATGGCGAAAGAAAGTTTGATAATGCATTTTTTGATCTTTCATATCAATATACCTGGTCAAAGAAAAAAATTGATTTTGAATTGAAATGGATGAATATTGCTAACAGAAGAGTGTTTGAAACGTATAATATCATAGCATCTCAGAATGCAGTACAGTACACAAGAATACAGCTGAGACCTAGCCAAGTCATGTTCACAGTAAAATTCAACTTTAAATAGAAACAAAACCAATCTCAATGAGGTTGGTTTTTTATTTATAACTAAAAACTTTCTAAGTCTGCAGTCGGACCGTAACTTCCTGGAAGCTGAATATCATTCAGCCTGTAATAAACGCCCAATTGAGCACGATGATGGGTAATTTGGCTCAAACTGTGACGAATTGCGCCATATTTTGTCCAGGAAGACAGCACCTGCCCATCGTTTTTCAAAGACCATGTTGGATTAAGCTCTTCTTCAGTTGCTTTTTCCAAAGCTTCTTTGCTGGCTTTGTAATTATCTTCAAATACTTTGAGCAAATCTTCTTTTGTGGTAAGCAGTTTGGGTCTCAAGCTACTTTTTGCAAAATCAAGTTCTGAGCTGTTGAGCATAAAGCTAGCCCAGCCAAAAATTTCTGCAATATGAGTGACCAAATGGGCTATTTTCATGCTTTTTGGATGTGGAGCATAATCATTTTTGTCTTCAGGATAAATTTCAAAAAACTTCTTGGTTGTTTGATATTCGGCTTCCAGTTCGTCTCTGAGTTGTTTTAAAGTGTCCATAAAATATTTGTATTTAGGTGACTTAAATTTAGAAATTTTAGAGAAATACAAGTGAAGAAAATTTTTAATAAAAAACTGTAACAAAATTGCACAACTGCTAACTAATTATTTAAACGTTATTAAAATGAAAAATTTATTTTCAATAGTATTGATTGCAGCTTTTGCAATTGCTAATGCACAGGAAACGGCAAACAGATTCTTTTATGAATTGACTTTTAAACCTAAACAGGATTCTGCTAAAATAGAAAAAGTAATTACAATTTTGGATATTACAGATAAAAACAGATCTGTTTATCAGGATTACACTGTGATTGCACAGGATTCTATCATGAAAGTAGAAATTGAAGCCATGCAGAAAGCGGGTATCATGAAGGATCTTTCGAAGTCTATTAAGCAACCGAAAATTTCTGCAAGAGTTTACAAAACGTATCCAAGCATGAAAATTCAGTTTGTAGAGAAAATAGCAAGCGGATTTACTCCAGCAAACATTGGATACAGCGAGGATGCAAAATTCAACTGGAAAATCTTAAACGATAAACAAAAAATTGGCGAATATAATACCCAAAAGGCAACTACGGAATTTGGTGGAAGAAAATGGACTGCTTGGTTCAGCTCAGACATTCCTTTTCAGGACGGACCGTACAAGTTTTCAGGTCTTCCAGGCTTAATTGTAAAAATTGAAGATGATGCTAAAAATTATTCTTGGGTGCTTCAGGGTAATAAAAAAGTAAAAGACTATACAGAATTTTCTTATATTGAAAATCTGATGCAGGCAAAAGGAGGGAAAGTAAATGAATTACCAAGAGATAAATTCGAGAAAAAATTCGGTGAGTTCAAAAAAGATCCATTTGCTACGATCAGACCTATGATGACACAGGAAATGATGTCAAAATCAATCCCCGGAATGGATGGAACTATCGGTGATATGATGAAAAAACAGGAAAAACAGTACAAAGATTTCTTTAATGCTACAGATAATTCAATAGAGCCGGCTTACGGAAAAGTAATTGTTGGTGAAGTTGAAAAAGTAGGAAAAGAAAACGATAAAAAATAACATTCATATTTAACTCAGCTATATTGAAATAAACCCAAATGCAGAAGTGTGTTTGGGTTTATTGTTTTCCATAGTAGTTTCTGTGAATATTTAAAATCGCTCTTATTTAGATTAAATTTAAATAGCGTATATTTGCACGTACAAAAATATAGGTATTGAAAGATAACTATTTACAAACATTAAGCAGCTTTCCGAAGAACAAACTTGGGAAAATTTTGGGCTATGATAATAATCAGTTGAGAATGCCCAATAAAATCATAGAAATGGGGCTTTTGCCGGAAACTGTCTTCAGAATACTGTATCAGGCTCCTTTCAGTGGTCCTCTTTACGTGGAATTTGGCGAAGAAAAAAGCAGGATTGCACTTCGTAAAGAAGAAGGAGAGTTTATCATCGTAGAAGATTGGAATTGATGCAGCAACAAAACAAAAAACAGATACTTTTAGTAGGCAACCCAAACGTAGGAAAATCAACACTTTTTAACGCTCTATGCAACAAAAAGCAAAAGACAGGAAACTATGCAGGTGTTACCGTTGCAAGTCATTCCGGATCTTATACATACAAAAATGAAGAAGTAGAAGTTATAGATCTTCCCGGGTCTTACAGCATTTATCCAAGTTCGGAAGATGAAGCTATTTTTTCTAAATTTCTTTTGGAAAGTCAGAAAAATTTTGCCGGAGTTGTTTATATTTTAGAGGCTTTAAGTTTAAAAAGAGGACTGCTTCTATTTCAGCAGATTCAGGATTTGGGCGTTCCGATGATTTTGGTTGTTAATCAAATGGATCAGGCTGAGAGAAGAGGAATCAATATCGATATAGAAAAGTTTTCCGAAGCTTTGAATATCAAAATTATTCAGACCAATGCGAAGGAACAATTAGGAATTGAAGCCATTCAGAAAGCCATTTTAAATAATGATTTTGCTAAAACAGAAAAGCCATCATTTGAAATTCCTGCCGAACACAAAGATTTTTTAGATAAAGTTTCAGCCCACAAAAAGTTTGACAACAACTATAAAGCTTGGATGAGCCTTTCAATCGGTGCAGATTTAAATAAATTAGATTCTGCAACTGAATTAATTAACGATCCTGAATCTAAAAGTTTGGTTCCGAAAAGATTGCAGGTGCAGGAAGTTGTTAGGCGATACCAAAATATTGATAAAATTTTATCAAATGTTATCTCAAAAAAACCTCAGTTTAAAGAATTATTAACCGAAAAATTAGATAAGGTTCTTGTTCATCCAATTTTAGGATATATTGTTTTTATTGGAATTTTGCTGATCATTTTTAACAGCGTTTTCTTCCTTGCAGAATATCCGATGAACTGGATCGATGAGTTTTTTGCAGGGCTTTCGGCGTTTAGCAAAGAACATTTGCCTGAGGGTCCGATCAATTCGCTAATTTCCGACGGAATTGTTCCCGGATTAGGAGGTATCATTATTTTCGCACCGCAAATCGGGATTTTATTATACTTCCTTTATCTCTTGGAAGATTCAGGGTATATGGCAAGAGTGATTTTCCTGATGGACAGATTTTTGCGACCGTTTGGATTAAACGGGAAAAGTATCGTTCCGTTAGTTTCAGGAACGGCTTGTGCGATTCCTGCAGTGATTTCGACAAGAAATATTGAAAATTTCAGAGAAAGATTGCTCACGATTTTGGTGACACCATTTATGACTTGCTCGGCAAGACTTCCGGTTTATAGCATTATTATTGGATTAATTATTTCAGATAAAACGATTTTCGGAATTCAATACAGAGCTTTAGTACTTTTAGGAATGTATTTGTTGGGATTTTTCGTGGCGCTTCTTTCAGCAGCGATCTTGAAAGGTTTTATTAAAAATAAAGGTAAAACATACTTGGTCATGGATTTGCCAACCTACAAAAAGCCTCTTTTCGGATATGATCTGAAAATGGTTTTAGGGAAAGTTTGGGATTTTATTACAGGAGCCGGGAAAATTATATTCATTGTAAGTATCATCATTTGGTGTCTGAGTTATTTCGGACCGAAACAAAATCCGGATCAGGTTGTTGCGACAGATGTACATCTTGATCATTCGTATTTGGCTAAAATGGGAAAAGCAATAGAGCCTGCAATTGCTCCTCTTGGATACGACTGGAAAATGGGAGTCGGAATTTTAACAAGTTTTGTGGCAAGAGAAGTTTTCGTTGGTACGATGTCTACTTTATACAGTTTAGATGATGACGCTCCGGAAGGAAAAGTAATCGATAAAATGCGAATGGATGTAAAACCAAATGGCGAAAAAGTCTTCAGTTTTGCAACCGGTATTTCGGTTTTATTGTTTTATGCGTTTGCAATGCAGTGTGTTTCTACCATTGCAGTAGTTTACAGAGAAACCAAAAGCTGGAAATGGACTGGCTTTCAGGTTGTGATGATGACAGGTTTGGCATATTTTGTGTCATTAATAGCTTATCAAATCTTAAAATAAAATGGATTCTTCCTTAATTTTTCAATACATTATTATCGCTCTTGTAGTTCTTTTTGCCTGTTATTCTTTATTTAGACTGATCAGGAAAAATTTTGTACCAAAGAAATTTGATTCTAAAAGATCGGGTTGCGATAAGGATTGCGGATGTTCTTAATATTTTCCAAACTGAAAATTTTAACAAAGAAAATGGTTCCTTACAGAAATAACAACTTACTAACGTTAAGCATATTTCATCAATCAATCTTTGTTTTATTCGTATTTTTGCAAAAACATTTCGATGAAAGAAGAATTAATACAATCACTAACAAACTCTTTTGAAGATCATTCGCAAAAAACTGAAAATGGAATTGAATATTGGTTCGCCAGAGACATTCAACAACTTTTAGGTTATGTAGATTGGAGAAATTTTAATGGTGTAATTGTAAAAGCGAGAATTTCTTGTGAAACAAGTGATAATAATATTTCAGACCATTTCGTTGACGTCAACAAAATGGTCGACTTAGGATCTGGATCAAAAAGAGAAATTGATGATATTATGCTTACAAGATTTGCTTGTTATCTTATTGCTCAAAATGGTGATCCAAGAAAAGAAAAAATAGCATTTGCTCAAAATTACTTTGCTGTACAAACAAGAAAGTTTGAGGAAATTCAAAAAAGAATTATTGATTGGGAAAGACTACAAGCAAGGCAAAAATTAAGTATTTCTGAAAATGATTTATCAAGTTTAATATTTCAAAGAACGGGTAATGAAAAAGATTTCGGATTGATTAGAAGTAAAGGTGATTTTGCTCTTTTTGGAAAATCAACCCAGCAGATGAAAGATAAATTAGGAATTCCAAAAGGAAGAGCATTAGCTGATTATCTACCAACAATTACCATTAAGGCAAAAGATTTTGCAACAGAAATCACTATTTTTAATGCAAAAGAAAATAACCTTTCAACTGAAAGTAAGATTTCGGCAGAACATGTTACAAATAATAAATCAGTAAGAAAAATTCTTTTAGAAAGAGGGATAAAACCTGAAAACTTACCTGCAGAAGAAGATATTAAAAAACTAGAAAGAAGAGTAGTTTCCGAACAAAAGAAAATAAATAAAAATCCAGAAAAATTAGATTAAAATAGTATGTCATTAATAAAAAGTATCTCCGGAATCAGAGGAACGATTGGTGGAAAAGTAAATGATAACTTGACACCGCTTGATGTTGTAAAATTTGCATCAGCTTTCGGAACCTGGCTTCAGAACAATAAAAATAAAAAAGATTTAACCTTGATTATTGGTCGCGATGCAAGAATTTCAGGTTCAATGGTCAATTCTTTAGTAACTGCAACTTTGCAGGGATTGGGAATCAATGTAGTTGATCTTGGGCTTTCTACAACGCCAACTGTAGAAATAATGGTTCCTGAATTAAATGCGGATGGAGGAATTATTTTAACGGCTTCTCACAATCCGAAACAATGGAATGCACTGAAGTTATTAAACGAAAAAGGAGAATTCATCAATGGAGAAAACGGTGCGGAGGTTTTAGCACTCGCTGAAAATGAAGATTTCAATTATGCTGAGGTTGATGATTTAGGAAAATACGAAATAAGAGATGATGCTTTTGATATTCATATTCAGCAGATTCTTGATTTGCCGATGGTGGATGTTGAAGCCATTAAAGCTAAAAAATATAAAATTGTTTTAGATGCCGTAAATTCTACAGGCGGAATCGCAATTCCGATGCTTTTAGATAAATTGGGTTGTGAAACGGTAAAATTATACTGCGAACCAAACGGACAATTTCCGCACAATCCTGAACCTTTGAAAGAACATTTGGGAGACATTTGTGAATTGGTGATCAAAGAAAAAGCAGACTTTGGTATTGTAGTAGATCCGGATGTTGACAGATTGGCTTTGGTAGATGAAAATGGTGAGATGTTCGGGGAAGAATATACGTTGGTTGCTGTTGCTGATTACCTGTTGAAAAACAAAAACGGAGTTGCCATTTCAAATCTTTCTTCAAGCCGCGCCTTGAGAGATGTTGCCAAAACTCACAATTCAGAATACTTTGCAAGCGCAGTGGGAGAAGTGAATGTGGTGAATTTAATGAAAGAAAAAAATGCCGTGATTGGTGGTGAAGGAAACGGTGGAATTATCTATCCTGAACTTCATTACGGAAGAGATTCTTTGGTTGGTGTTGCTTTGTTTTTGACGCATTTAGCAAAAGAAAACAAAACGGTTTCTGAATTGAGAGCCGGCTACCCAAGTTATTTCATGGGGAAAAAGAAAATCGAACTGACTCCTGAAATAAATGTTGATGATCTTTTAACTAAAATGGAAAAAGAATATCAAAATGAAGAGGTTTCTACCGTTGACGGAGTAAAAATAGATTTTGAAAACAATTGGGTGCATCTTAGAAAATCGAATACCGAACCCATTATCAGAATTTATACAGAGGCTTTCTCACAAGAAGAAGCCGACAAATTGGGTGATGATATGATCGCAAAGATAAAAAGTTTGATTTAATTCAGAATTTTTGTACATTTAATATAGAAAAATAGTACGATGACAATTACCATTAACCCTAAAAACAAAAAAGAGCTCGCCAAAATAAAAGCGATTTTAAAGGCGGTTGAAATTGATTTTGTAGAAGAAAGTCCAGATGAAGATTGGTATGATAAACTTTCAGATGCTGAAAAAAAATCAATAGAATTGGGACTAGAGGATATTGAAGAAGGTAGAGTAGTTGCTCATTCTGAAGTGAAAAAGCTTTATGAAAAGTGGTTATGAAATCGTTTGTCTGATCAATCATTAAAAGAGTTAGAAGAAACAATTGAATATCTGGAGCAGAATTTTACAAATAAGGAATTGAGAAGGTTGTCGGGTGAGATTGAAAAGAAATTTAGGTATAATTTCAGAAAATCCGCTGTTTTTTTCAAGAACTGAAAAATTAGATATTCGTAAAGTGGTGATAACAAAGTTTAATACTTTGTACTATAAAATAGAAAATGAAAAGATTGAAATTATTTCATTTTTTTCAAATCGACAAAATCCTAACAATAGGAAATTTTAATTAAAAAAAGTTTTTTCGAAGTTTATAAAATAATTTTGAACTTTGAAAATAACGCTGAGATACTATATTGGAAGAATATTTTGGAAATGAACTTGTAAAAAAGTTCGAGGAAATGATGGAAAATAATGATGAATTCTATTTCGATACAGAAGAATTAGATGATATTATTGTTTATTATCTGGAGTTGGGAGATTTTAATTATGCTGATATGGCAGTCAATTACGGTCTCAAACTTCATCCCAATTCTTTGGATATCAAGATTAAAAAACTTGAAGTGCTCTTAGAATGGGAAGATTATAATATGGCGAAGGAATTAATCGATGAGTTAAAAGGTTCTTCTATGGAGAATACAGACTTTTTGGTTTGCTACGCAAAATATTATTCGAATTTAGGAAACCCTAGAAAATCTATTGAAATCTGCAAAAAAGCCTTAGAATTAAATGAAGAAGAAAACTTCCTGAATAATTTTATTGCAGACGAATATGTGAATTTGGGAGATCCTTTTAACGCTCTTAAACATTATCAGCAGGCATTGAAAGAAGATCCTACGGATGAATATTCTCTGGAGAACGCAATGATCTGTTTCAACGAACTGAATAAGAGTGATGAAGCTATTGCTTTTCTGAATGATTATCTTGATAATTTTGCTTATTCGGAAGTAGCCTGGAGCGAGTATGGACAGTATTATTTCAACAGAAAAAACTATGAAGAAGCCATTAAAGGTTTCGACTATATGTTGGCAATTAATTCCAGCGCTGTTGGAGTATATGCAAGTAAAGCAGCTTGTTATGAAGCTTTAAATCAATACAAAAAAGCAGTTGAGGTTTATGAAGAAATGCTTGAGCTGGAATATACAAAGGCTTTTACATTTTATAAAATAGGATTGTGTTATAAGGCTTTAAAACAGCCGACGGTAGCTTTAAATTATTTTCAGAAATCATTGAGAGAAGATCCTCAGTTTTATCTGGCAATGATGGAGCAGTCTTATCTTTATGAAGAAATGGGCGGAATGTCGGAAGCTCTGCATTTCGCAAGGGAAGCCACTTTGCTGAATGACGGAAACCTTGAATATCAGAAAAGACTGGCGTTCTTGTTTATCGATTCAGGTAAGTTTGAAGAAAGTCTTTCTTGCCTTAAAAAATTGGTAGATGCAGAACCTTCAAGATTTTATAATTGGTATGCTTATACTGAAGTTTTAATGTTGGTAGGTGAATATGAAGAGGCTGTAGCTGTTTTGATCTCCGCTTTGGAACATCACAACCGTGCAGAATTGTATTATCAGCTGAGCAATTGCTATTTCAACTTAAAAAATAATAGCAAAGGTACTGAAACACTACTAAAAGCCTTAGAGTTAGATCCTTCGCTGATTACAGATATGCAGAAAAAATATCCGTACATCAAAGACGAGGTGAAAAAAGTGAAAGCTAAAGTGAAGAAAAAAAATTAGGTTAGAAGCTTGAGATGGAAGTTTTAAATCCTTTCTTAAAATCGGAAAACCTTAATAGTTCTAAAATTTTTTGAATATCCGTTTTAATCTAAATTAATTGTAAGAATTAAAATAGACAATCAAAATCAATTTAAATAAAATAATCCTGCAGCAATGCGGGATTTATTTTTGAACAATAGTTTTAGCTCTTAAAAAGATCAGACCTGCAATAATGATACTAGCTCCCACAAATTGTAAAATCGTCAGTTTTTCACCATCTAAAATTCCCCAGATGATCGCAACGATCGGCATCAACAAAGTAACGGTCGATGCAAAAAGAGGACTGGAAACTTTCAGCAATCGGTAATTCATCATCATTGCCAATCCGGTTCCGAAAACGGAAAGTAAGCTCACAAACATTAAACCGATCATATTTTCTTTTGAAAAAGTAAATGTTGAAACAAAACCTGTTGATATTAATGCGATGAGGGAAGGTAAAAATAGAATGAAAGAAAACACAAATGCCGACAAAATAGTTGAAGAAACCTCCATTAGCTTAGATTTTACAGTCGTTGTACTGATTGCATAACATAATGTTGCCAAAAGCAAAAGAAGAATAGGAAATATTTTAAATTTGGAATCATCTCCGCCACCGAAGGCGAGAAGACAAACTCCGGTAAAACTTATAAAAATTCCGGTCATTTGTCTTTTGGTAGTTTCAAATTTCCAAAATAATGTTCCTACAATAATCACAAAAATGGGCATCATTGAATTGATAATTCCCGCAATACTGCTGCTGATTTCGGTTTCAGCAATAGGAAATAAGAACATCGGAATGAAATTTCCTGTAAACGCCGCTAAAATAAGCCATTTCAAATGTTTCTTCGGGAAAAGTCTGTATTTTGATATTGCGATGGGCATCAGAATAATTCCTGCAATCAAAACCCTCAATGCTCCGACCTGATAAGGAGTAAAATGGTCTAATGATTTTTTGATTAAAATAAATGACGACCCCCAGATAATACTGAGGACGATCAGAAGAATCCATTTTTCTTTATCTGCGTTCATTATTTTTGTGTAAAGTTTTTAAAAATTCTTTTTTGGGAATCATTCTTGCGCCTAAACTTTCAAGATGTTCGGTGTGAGATTGACAGTCGATTAATTCGAGTTCGTTTTTATGGGTTTCCACAAAATGAATAAATCCTGCTTTTGAGGCGTTACTCACTTTCGCAAACATACTTTCTCCGCAGAAGACCTTTCCTATCTGTAAACCGTAAAATCCGCCAACCAACTCTTCGTTTTGCCAGACTTCGATACTTTTTGCAAAGCCAAACTCGTGAAGTGTAATGAAAGACTCCATCAGCTCATCTGAAAGCCAGGTTCCGTCTTGTCCTTTTCTGTTGATTTCCTGACAGTTTTTAATGACTTCTTTAAAGCTCTTATTTTCGGTGAATGTGAAAACATTGTTCTTTAAAATTTTTTTCATCGATTTTGAAACTTTCAATTCGTCAGGAAAAAGAACGAATCGCGGATCAGGACACCACCATAAAATTTCTTCATCGGGATTAAACCAAGGGAAAATACCGTTTTGATAAGCAAACCAAATTCTTTCCACAGATAAGTCTCCGCCAAAAGCGATCATGCCTTCGTGCCCGTCGTAATGCAGCGGATTGGGAAATGAAATTTCGTTTGGGTCCAGTCGGATCATAAGGGTGAAAAAAATCCCACTTAAAAAGCGGGATTATGTTTGATTGTATGCTTTAATTAAAAAGGTAAATCGTCGTCATCATCTCCGGCAAAAGGATTTTCATTAGAAACCGGCGCTGCAGATTGTTGAGAAGATGCCTGAGTTGGCTCTGAGCCTGTACCGCCATCCATCACTTTTTCTACTCTCCATCCTGTAATAGAGTTGAAATATTTCGTTTCTCCTTGTGGTGAAACCCATTCTCTACCTCTGATGTTGATTCCTACCTTTACATTTTCTCCTTCTTTCAAAGCATCTAATAAGTTTATTTTATCCTGTAAAAATTCGATGTTGATTGGCTGTGGATATTGCTCTTGTGTAAGAATAACCATTTCTCTTTTTTGGAAACCACTCGCAAATGTTTGAACATCAGTGATTTTCTTTACCGTTCCTTGTAATTCCATATCGTAAATATTAACTTTGTAAAAGTAGTAAATTGAAATGTAATAAAAACGTCTCCCAAAGAAATTTTGAAAAAAAATAATTTTTTTTGTGAAAACTCTTGCAAATACAAATTATTGCCCTATATTTGCACTCACAAAAACGAAAGAAGTTCTTTAAAATAACTCAATAATAATGCGGATGTGGTGTAATTGGTAGCCACGCCAGACTTAGGATCTGGTGCCGTGAGGCGTGGGGGTTCGAGTCCCTTCATCCGCACAAAATTATGCGAAAATAGCTCAGCTGGTAGAGCACAACCTTGCCAAGGTTGGGGTCGCGGGTTCGAGTCCCGTTTTTCGCTCCACACCATGCCCTGGTGGTGGAATTGGTAGACACGCAGGACTTAAAATCCTGTATCCGCAAGGATGTACGGGTTCAAGTCCCGTCTGGGGTACTTAAAAAGACTGTTAATCATTGATTAGCAGTCTTTTTTGTTTTACCTATCAGTTTATATATGAAAATTTACACTCATTTCATCTAATTCTTTAAATTGTCCGGTCTACAGATTCAATAATCTCCTTGTTAAAGAGTTTAGGAACTCTATTTTTTCTAAATTTTTACATAATTTTTTTCTTATAAAATTCAAAAACAGTGTTTTTCCTCTTTTGTATCTATAAAGAGTTAACTACTTTTGTTACATAACCTTATAAAATTTTATAGATGAAAACTCCTTTTTTATTTAAGAATGCAAATGTGTTTTTTCGTGTACTTGTTTTAAGTGTATTTGTCATCAGCTTTATCCGTTGTACACCGCCACCGCCTGAAACTCCTGTTGATAACAGTTATAAAAAGAAGCTGATCACGCATCGGGAAGCGCAGGTTCTTTTTGATGAATATACAAAAACAAATAATAGAATTCTCACAGCATCCAGAAACGGACAGCCCGATTCAAGATGGTACTCATTCACTATTGAAGAGATGGAGGGATATATCAAATATGTGAAAGAAAATGCTAAAAAGCAAAATCTTAAAAACGTGGGAATCAAAATCTATATGGGAAAATATCCTGCAAATCATCCTGTAAATAAAATGGCGAAACCTGAATATGCGGGTTACCAAACCATCTTCTTAATGCCTACCGCAAAAAAAGAGAGATCTTCTGATGCCAATATGAAAAGTCGTGGAACAACATCAGATGAAAATGAAAAAATAGAGTCTATTCAGCCAATGAATATGACAAATCTGTCTCCACCGCCAAATCATGTATCTGCAAATACTTTGAATTAAAATTGATAAGTAATGGCTTGGAATGTAGAATTGGGAAAACAGATATCCATGATCATTTTGGTCATCATGATGATATTGATTGCTGCGAAGTATAAAAAAATAGAAAAAGTGAATCTGTTTTTCTTCGCAGGATATATCTTATTATCATTAAACGATTTCTTTTTCTATTTTTTTACCAAGATGACCAATTTGCTCACCGAAAAATATTATAGTGTTTGTATTGCAATCGTGTTTTTAATGTACCTGATTTACTATTACAAATTGATGTGCATTCCTATACTTAGAAAAATACAACGGATAATTTTGATCATGTTTTTTGTTAATATTTTCGGAATGTCTATTATAGAACACAGTTTTTTTGAAGGCTTGTCCTTTAATATTTTTTATATCAATATTCTTTTGTTAATATTTTCGATCATTTTATTTTTGTATCAGACGTTCAATTCAGATAAAATATTTGAGATAAAAAATTATCTGCCTTTTTGGATTTCGGTGGGTTCGCTTATCTTTTACATAGGAATAATTCCGCTTTTTTTCTTCAGGGTAAAAGTTTCAACAGATATTTTTGCTATCGTAATATTTTTATTAAATCTGATCAACAACGGATTAATTGTTTTAGGAATATTTTGGAACAAACCCGATGAAGTAAAATATACCTGACTGTAAAGCATGGAAGAAGATAGATTTGTCATAATTTTTACAGTTACTCTGTTGATAATCGTGTTAACGATGATTTTCGTTTATGTGATTTTCATTCGGAAAAAAACGACGCTGTTAATCGAGCAGAAGGAAAAAGATATGCATTTTGAAAAGGAACTAGCCACTTCACAGGTAGAAATGAAAGAACAAACGCTTAATTACATCGGTCAGGAACTGCATGATGATTTAGGTCAAAAGCTTTCCGTGGTTCGTTTAAGACAAAATCAGCTGCTTACCAGGCTCGATAATTCAGAAAAAGAAGAGCTGAATGAATTGAATGAATTATTGGGTGAATGCATTCAGGATATCAGAAATTTATCTAAAACCCTGATTACCGAACAGATCATTCATTTTGGGTTGGTAGAATCTATCGAAAGAGAAATTCAGAGAATAAAAAAATTACGATTACTGCAAATTGAATTTGTAACACAGAAGAACGACATTGATATCACTCCAAAACACGGGTTGATTTTATTCCGAATCATTCAGGAAAGTATCAATAATATTTTAAAACATTCAAGAGCTAAAAATGTATCTATCCAGCTCGAGGATGATCACGAAATATTAAAAATTACCATTTCAGATAATGGGAAGGGTTTTAATACCAATATTATGAGAGACGGTTCCGGATTGAAAAATATGGAATTGAGAGCAAAACTAATTCACGCAGAATTTTCTATCGAGTCAAAATTGGAAGAAGGGACGAAAACTTCAATTATATATCATAAAAACGTATCATGAAAACAATTCCGATAGCTATTGTTGATGATCATACTTTAATGTCGAAAGCATTAGAAAACATGATCACAGAAAATCCAAAATACCGAGTAGTGATGAATCAGCCCAATGGAGAGGATTTTATCGAAGGATTAGGAAATGCTTCTGAACTTCCCGCCGTTGTTTTGATGGATATCAATATGCCATACAAAAATGGGATCGAAACCACAGAATGGCTTACCGGACATCATCCCGACATCAAAGTGATTGCCCTCACTATGGAAGATGATGAAAAAGTATTAATTAAAATGCTGAAAGCCGGAGCAAAAGGGTATTTGCTGAAAGATATGCACCCTTCGATACTCTTTCAGGCAATCGATACCGTTTTTGAAAAAGGAAGTTTTTATACAGATTTTGTAGCTCAAAAACTCCTGAAAGTACAGACTGAAGATGCTAAAAACGCTTCATTACTTTCCGATTTAAAAGAAAGGGAAAAAGAATTCATCAAATTGGCTTGCAGCGAACTGACCTACAAAGAAATTGCCGATAAAATGTGTCTGAGCCCAAAAACGATTGATGGTTACCGAGATTCTGTTTTTGTTAAGTTAGAAATAAAGAATAGAGTCGGTCTTGTTCTATTTGCTTTAAAGCATAGTTTATGTTGAGATAATAATTCATGATAATAAAACAATGATCAACTTAATAAATAGGAGCAAAATGTTTGTAGGAGTAATAAATAAACTATACCAGTGACTTCCGTAGGAATGATACTTTTTTTCTAGAATAATTACCCTGGTCCATAGGCTAAAATTCAGAAGAAACGCTATCTTCATCAATATTACATCAATCCTTACCAATTTCCGGTGAGGATTTTTTCTTTCTAAATCATTTTCCAATTTAAAATTCAATCAAAGAAAGGTGCTTTTCCTGTAACGATTCAGGGATTCTCCTCTGTTTTTATGTTCCTGAAAATCAGAATTTTGTCATATAAAATTAAAGATAACGGCGGAACCCCAAAAGCCTAAAACAGAGTAGGGAATTTAAAAAACTAATACCATGAAAAAAGCATTAATTGTAGGAATCAACGATTACGCACCGATCGGTTCAGGTGGTCCGGATCTTAACGGATGCATCAACGATGCGCGTGATATGGCAAATACTTTAGTGATTTGTGGCTTTGCTCCTACGCAAATCAGAATTTTAACCAATCAGAATGCTACAAGAGCCAATATTTTAAAATATTTAAAATCACTGGTCAACAATAGTGTGAAAGGTGATTCGCTTGTATTCTATTATTCCGGACATGGAACACGTGTTGCCAACATCGGCGCAGATTTAGAAATCGATGGTTTGGATGAAGCGATTTGTCCGCACGATTATGCGAGCGCAGGAGTAATTCGTGACGATGACTTTAAAGCGGTTTTAAGCAAACTGAAAGCAGGAGTAAATCTTGAAGTTATTTTCGATTGTTGTCATTCTGGAACAGGAACAAGAAAAATGGATTTAGGTTTGGATATGGATTTTTCCTACGAAGCAGCACGTTTTATTCCGCCCATGCTTGAAGATGAGTTTTATATGACTTATGCAAGTGAAATTCCGTTATCTAAAAGTTCGAAAAAAGAATCCTTTACAACCAAAGCTTTGGTTCCTGTTGCGGGTTTAAATCATACTTTATGGGCTGCATCCAAAGATAATCAGGTTTCAATGGAAGGAAACATGAGCGGACAAATCCGGGGTTATTTTACCTATCATTTCTGTAAAATACTTCGTGCTACTAACGGAAATATTGTCAGAAAAACACTCGACAAACAGATTGCTATGGCTTTAGCGGCAATGGGCGCTGCACAGATCAACCAGACAGAAAGCATTACAGCAGAATTTTCACAAAAAATATTTTCATAAATCATTGGCGGAATCCGAAAAGCCATCCAAAGAGTAGGAAAAAACTGATTAAAACACCAAATAATCATGTCTAATATTGAAAACAACAACCCAATGACAGCTGAAGAAGTTTTAAAACTTAAAACAATCAAAGCAAAGTCAGCTGAAAAATCAGCAAATTTAAAATCAATCGACAAAGAGCCTGAAATGGAAAACATCGATGGAAGAGTTTATCCGAAAGGAATGAAATCTGTCGCAATTACAATGAAAGAAAAATCTGTTGACGACGAAATTATGGAAACCGATCATTTCTATCCTACACACGCAGATTTCGAATATCAGCCAAAGTTAGAGCCAAAGAAAGACCGAAAACCTAAATTTATTGAAAGAGAAACTTTCCTTACGGCTGAAGGTGCAAAAACCATATTCGGAATAGATCAGAGAAAAGTATTCAATTCAACAGCGTATCCCTGGCGTTGCGTAGGAAGAGTAGAAAGTCCTTTGGGAATTGCAAGCGGTGTGATGATTGGTCCGAGACATCTTTTGACTTGCTCTCACATTATAGATTGGAAACCCAATAACCAGACTGGCTGGTTAAAATTCACTCCAATGTATTACAACGGGAGCGCTCCTTATGGAGCAGCATGGGGAATTCAAACCTATTACAAGCATAAAGTTGCAGGTCCTACGATTGACGGTACTGAAGTGCAGTTTGATTATGTAGTTGTAGTTTTAGACCGACCAATCGGAAATAGTACAGGCTGGTTAGGTTCAAAATCTTACTCAGATTCTTGGGACGGACAAGCTTCGTTTACTCATGCTGGCTATCCCGCAGATTTGACAGGAACTCAAAGGCCAACTTATCAAACGGGAATTGCTTTAGACGGTGATTTTTGGAGTCCGGATGATAATCAGAGCATCAATCATCATGCGGATATTTGGCCTGGACAAAGCGGTGGTCCTTTCTGGGCGTATTGGAACGGAGTACCTTACGCAGTTGCTACCCAAAGTGCTCATAATCCAAGCATTAATTTTGCAAGTGGCGGTTCAGATTTAGTAGGGCTTGTTACGAGAGCAAGAAATGAATATCCTTAAACATTATTTTGTTTTATAAATGGAGAGTCTGGTCTTTGAGATCAGGCTCTTTTAATTTAAAATAAAACAGCACCTTCAAAAAAGTGCTGTTCAGTATTTATATTCAATTATTTCCTAAACATTTCTGTGTGCGGAATATTGTCTTCCAGATATTTTTTTCCGGTATCTTCAAAACCAAATCCTGAATAAAATCTTAACAGATAATCTTGTGCGGAAATTCTGATTTCATTTGTATGAAAACGATTTTCTATAGTTTCAACTGCATATTGTATTAATTGTTTGCCTAAACTTTTTCCTCTTGCCTTTTCTGTTGTTAAAACTCTTCCGATGGAAGTTTCAGGATATTTTATGCCTTTATTAAATATTCTGCAGTACGCTAAAACACTATTTTCTTGTTCAGCCCAAATATGCATGGCTTGTTGGTCATATCCATCCAAATCATGATATGGACAATCCTGTTCTACCACAAAAACATCAACTCGCGCTTTGATAATCTCATAGAGTTCTGAAGTGGTAATTTCTTCAAAACTTTTTATTTTCCAGATAATATTATTCATTAAAAGTCACACTGTTATTTGCCAAAAACTCATTTGTTTTTTGAATAAAACTTAAAATCTCATCAGTTCCCGTTTTCTTTTCGGCTGATGTTACATAAATTTCGGGGAGATCTTCCCAGGTTTTGTGAAGTTCAACTTTGTAATCTTCCACATTTTTTATGGCAATATTCGGTTTGAGCTTATCAGCTTTCGTAAAAACTATTGAAAACGGAACACCACTTTCTCCACACCATTGAATAAATTCCAAATCAATTTTCTGTGGAGTATGACGAGAATCTATCAAAACGAAAAGATTCACAAGATTGTTTCTGTTTAATATATAGTTGTTGATCAGTTTCTCAAAGTCTCTTCTCATAACTTTTGAAACTTTCGCATATCCGTATCCCGGTAAATCAGTAAGATACCAGCTTTCATTAATAATAAAATGATTAATCAACTGAGTTTTCCCCGGAGTTCCTGACGTTTTTGCTAAATCTTTCCTGTTTAGCATTGCATTAATCAACGATGATTTTCCTACATTTGAGCGTCCGATGAAAGCGTATTCAGGCATAGTTCCTTCAGGACATTCCTGCCATTTTCCGCTACTTTTTACAAACTCTGCTGTTTTTATAACCATTTTTTCTTGATTTTATTTAGAAAAATAAACCATTAAGAAAGTCTTAATGGTTTAGTCTTAATTTTATATTTTATCTTTTACCCAGTTGTAAAGAATTTCATTAAATTCATCTGGTTTTTCCATCATTGCTGCATGTCCGCATTTATCGATCCAGAAAAGATCTGAATTTGGGATAAATTTATGCATATCAATCGCAACTTCCGGAGGTGTTACATTATCCTGTTTTCCCCAAATTAAACACGTCGGACGCAAAATTTTAGGAAGATCATTCAGCATATTGTGTTTGATGGCGCTTCTTGCCAGCATAACGGTTTTGATCCCTTTCATTCTGTCATTGACAACGCTGAAAACTTCGTCTACCAAAGCTTCAGTGGCTACAGCGGGATCATAAAAAACTTCTTCTGCTTTTTTTCTAATATAAGAACGGTCATTCTTTCTCGGAAAACTATCTCCAAAAGCTCTTTCGTATAATCCTGAACTTCCTGTAAGAACTAAATTCTGTACCAAATCTGGTCTTGCTAATGTCAGAATAAGTCCCACATGACCACCCATAGAATTTCCGACTATGGTGACTGGTTTGCCAATTTCGCTCTCAATAAATTTGATCACATATTTGGCAATTGTGGTAAGGTTGGTATTAAGTACCGGCAAATCGTAGATCGGTAATTGAGGCACATAGACCTTAAAACCTTTCTCTGAAAAAAAATTCACCATCTTATCAAAATTACTCAATCCACCCATCAAACCGTGCAAAAGCACTAATGGATGTCCTTCCCCAGCTTCAATGAAGGTATATTTCTTATCTTTTTTTGTACTAAATATCATAAAGTCGCTTTAATAAAGCATTGCAAAAATACAAATTATACACCAAAAATTTTTTGATATCTCTAATTTAAAATAAAAATAATATAATAACAGTAATCCATCCATTTTTTTCGAAAATCTTTTTATTATTCGCTGAATAACAAGGTTTGTAACTGTTTTTATATCAAATATTTAAACTGGGTTTGTTAGTGATTGAGTAAAACTTATTAACATTAAGTCAAAAAGTGGGAAAAAGTGGGAGGTTTTAGAATTTTTTGTATAATTTTGTCCCAAATGAGAAATTTCATTGGAACATATGAGTGCAAAATAGACGACAAGGGTCGTCTCAAGGTGCCTTCATCGCTAATCAAGCAGATGGAAGACTTTGAGGACAAAACCTTTGTGGTAAAGCGTTCTGTGTTTCAACCGTGTCTCGAAGTTTATCCTATGAAAGCATGGGATAAGCTTATGGAAAAAATAAATAAACTAAACAGATTCGTTAAAAAGAATGCTGATTTCATCAGAATGTTTACTGCCGGTGTGAAAACTGTGGAGTTAGACAGTGCCGGAAGATTGCAGATTTCAAAAGATCTTACGCATTTTGCTGATCTTACGAAAGATATTGTAATAACAAGCGCTGGTGAGCTTTTCGAAATTTGGGATAAAGATGCATATGAAAAGGTAATTGCAACCAATGAAGAAGATTTCGCAAGTCTGGCAGAAGATGTAATGGGCGCTTTTGGCGAAGAATAAATAAGTACACAAATGAGCATATATCACAACCCCGTTTTATTGAAGCAAAGTGTGGATGATTTGGTGACGAATCCGGACGGAATATATGTGGACTGCACATTTGGAGGTGGAGGTCATTCACAAGAAATTTTGGGAAGACTTTCTGAAAATGGAAAATTATACGCATTCGATCAGGATTTGGACGCACTTAAAAATACATTAGATGATCCTAAATTTACATTAATCAATCAGAATTTCAGGTTTTTAGAAAACTCTCTTCTGATGTACGGAGTTTTTAAAGTTGATGGTGTTCTGGCTGATCTTGGTGTTTCTTCCCATCAATTTGACGAGGCTGAAAGAGGATTTTCAACGAGAAACAATGCGCCACTCGATATGAGAATGAATGTGATGCAGAGTCTTGATGCTAAAAAAGTGATCAATGAATATGAAGAAGAAGCTTTAGCGGATATTTTTTATTACTACGGTGAACTTAGAGAAGCGAGAAAACTGGCAAGAGATATCGTTCATCACAGAAAAATAAAGAGCATCAATACAACGGAAGACCTGAAAAAATTATTCAGTTTTCTTCCGCCGCATAAGGTGAATAAATTTTATGCGCAGCTATTTCAGGCAATAAGAATTGAAGTAAATCAGGAGCTGGAAGTTTTAAAAGAAATGTTGGTTCAGGCTTACAATGTTTTGAAACCGGGGGGAAGATTGGTCGTTATTTCTTATCATTCTTTAGAAGACCGTTTGGTAAAAAGATTCCTGAAAAATGGAATGTTTGAAGGTGAGCCGCAACGTGATATCTACGGAAATTATGCAAAAGCATTTGAATTGGTGAAAAGCAAGGCAATCATTCCTGATAATAAGGAAATTGAAGAAAACTCAAGAGCCAGAAGTGCTAAAATGAGAACAGGAATAAAATTATAAATCACAGCACGTAAATTCTCCTCCAGAGGAGGGTGCCAAAAATTCGAGAGAATTTTTGACGGAGTGGTTTAAAAAGAATAATTAATAAATAAATCAGACAAAGTCTGTGGCAAAAAAAACAACATATCGTCCTCAAAAAAGACTCACTTTTATAGATATTATAAAAGGAAATTTTCTGAATCGTGATGAGTTGAAAACGCATTATAAATTTTTCCTGTTAATATTTGTTCTAATGATGGCAATGATATATTCTAACCATTTGGTAAACAAAAAAATAAAAATCGTAAACGCTTTAAAAGAAGAAACAGAAGAATATAAATCAAGAAACGCTTACGCACAAAGTAAGCTGATCAAAGTAAAAATGGAATCTGAATTGGGGAAACAAGTCGCAGCAGACTCGTTAATGACCTTAGAAAGCCACCCACATAAACTCTTAATAAAATTAGACAGTACAGATGCAAAAGCAAAATGAATACGATAACAAACGTAAAAAAACTTTACGATGGGGCTACCTCTTTGCAGTGGGAGCTTTGTGTGTTTTTGTGCTTTTCATTGCAAGAATTGTCATTCTTCAGAATACCAATGTTCAGGAGATTAAGGATGATTATATCAATAATAATTACCGTACAGCAACTCTAAAAGCTGCCCGCGGAAATCTTTATGCTTCTGATGGATCTATTTTGGCAACAACCGTGATGCGTTACGATGTCTTTCTTGATTTTAAAACGATAAAAGACACAGTTTATACTAACAATATTGGTCCGCTTACAGATTCTTTAAGTAAAATGTTCGGAAAACCGAGAGCTGAATTCAGAAAGAAATTTGATGAGCAGAGAAAAAAGAAAAATCAATATTATTCTTTGGTAAGAGGGTTAGATTTCGATCAGTATGACAGAATCAGAAAGTTTCCGATTTTTAAAAGAGGTAAAAATAAAGGAGGTTTCATTATTGACAGAAACTACAAGAGAGAGCTGGCAACTTCAGAAATTGGAGCCGGAACAATCGGAATTGATAATGGAGTCGCAAAAGCAGGTCTTGAAGGTGCTTTTTCAAAATATTTAACAGGAACAGATGGTGAAAGGCTTGAGCAAAGAGTCAACTCTTCACAATGGAAGCCTATTGATTTCTGGAAAGTTAAAGAACCAACTGACGGACAGGATGTTTACACTACTTTAGATCTTAGAATTCAGGACATTGCACATTCAGCTTTAGAAAAGCAACTGATCAATTTTGAAGCAAAACACGGAACAGTAATCGTAATGGAAGTTGCAACCGGAAAAGTTCGTGCAATGGTTAATTTAAGAGAAACCGAGCCTGGAGTTTACGAAGATGCTTATAACTATGGTTTAAAAGATAATATCGAACCGGGATCTACTTTCAAAACGATTTCGCTTTTGGCTGCAATGGACGACGGATTTATCGATGAAAACACAACGGTAAACGTAGGAAACGGAGTTTGGGTTTACGCAAAACAAAGAATTTCTGATGGTCACGGTGGAGGAACTTATGATATCAGTGATGTTTTGGCAAAATCGAGTAACGTAGGAACAGCAAAACTAATCACGAAATATTACGCAGACAAACCGGAAATTTTTCTTGATCATTTAAGAAGATGGAAATTATTCGACAAAATGGATATTGAGCTTCCCGGAATTACAAAACCGAGAATTTTAACTCCAAAAAGCAAATCGTGGAATGCAGCAACATTAGCCTCAATTGGTTATGGTTATGCAACGAATATAAACTTGTTACAATTAGCAACATTCTATAACGGTGTAGCCAATAAAGGTAAAATGCTGAAACCTATTTTCATTGATAAAATAATGAAAGATGGCAAAACTATTTTTGAAGCCAAAGAAGAAGTAATGGTTAAAAAAATGGCTTCAGATAAAGCGATTCAGATGATGACAAGTGCTTTGACAAAAGCCGTTGAAAAAGGAACGGGAAGGAGTATTTTCACACCAAACCTGAAAATGGCAGGAAAAACCGGAACTGCAAGGTTTGAATATTGGTTGCCTGGTCCGATGAAGTACAGAGCTTCGTTTGCAGGATTTTATCCGGCAGATAATCCGAAATATACGTGTTACGTAATGATTAGCGAACCAAATGTGTCAAAAGGATTTTATGGAGGAACGGTTTCCGCACCGGTTTTTAAAGAAATCGCAGGAAAAACTTTCCTGAAAACACCTCAGAATGTTGAAAAAGAAATGCTTGTCGACAGAAAAGTCAACCTCAATAAAATGGTTGAACCGAATGTGAAAATAGCAGTCAATAATAAACAAATGCCAAGTGTTGTAGGATTGATTGGTAAAAATGCAATCCCACAATTGGAAAATTTAGGATATCGGGTAGACTTTAAAGGAGTTGGAAGAATTAAGGAACAGTTTCCTTTGGAGGGTACAACAATCAGTAAAAACCAGAGAATTTATTTGACTCTGCAGAATTAAAAAAGATAAAGCATCAAAAAAATGCAATTAGTTGAATTATTAAACAGAATTCCAGTATTAGAAATTCACGGTGAAAACGACCGTGAAGTTTCCGAGTTGGTTTTTGACAGCAGAAAGGTTTCTGAAAACTCTCTTTACATTGCGTTGAGAGGAACGGTTGTGGATGGACATTCATTTATTGCAGCTGCTATTGAAAAAGGTGCAAAAACTATTGTTTGCGAAGAACTTCCTGAAAATTTAGATGAAAATATTACTTACATTAAAGTAAAAGACGCATCAAAAACTTTAGGCCATTTAGCTTCCAACTTTTACGGGAATCCTTCAGAAAAATTAAAGCTGATCGGCGTTACCGGAACCAACGGAAAAACTTCTGTTTCGACTTTGCTGTTTGATGTGTTTAAAAATTTAGGCTATGATTCAGCTTTATTGTCAACAGTAGAAATAAGAATTGGAGAAAAAATTATTCCGGCAACACACACGACTCCGGATGTAATTACCATTAATAAAATTCTGGCTCAGGCTGTTGAAGAAGGCTGCGAATTTGCTTTTATGGAAGTAAGCTCTCATGGAATTGCTCAAAACAGAATTGAAGGTCTTACTTTCAAAATTGCCGGCTTTACCAATCTTACCCACGACCATTTAGATTATCATAAAACATTTGATGAATATTTAAAAATCAAGAAAAGATTTTTTGATGAATTAAATGAAAATGCAATTGCCATCACCAATGTTGATGATAAAAACGGAAACGTGATGCTTCAAAACACAAAGGCTGCAAAAAGGTCTTATGCTTTGAAAACGATGGCTGATTATCACGGAAGGACTTTGGAAGTTGATTTCAACGGAATGCTGTTAAATTTCAACGGTAAAGAATTCTGGACGACTCTAACAGGAAAATTCAATGTCTATAATTTGCTTTTAGTTTTCGGAATTGCTTCTGAATTAGGCTTTGAGCAGGGTGAAATTCTTCAGGCAATCAGCATTCTGAAAAGAGTTTCCGGAAGATTTGAAACCTTCAAATCGGATGGCGGAATCTTCTTCATCGTAGATTACGCACACACTCCGGATGCATTGGAAAATGTTTTAGACAGCATCAACGATATCAGAACAAAAAACGAAAGACTGATTACGGTTTTCGGTTGTGGAGGCGACAGAGATCACTCGAAAAGACCTGAAATGGGAAATATTGCTTCAAAGAAATCAACTTTGGCAATCATCACTTCAGACAACCCAAGAACTGAAGACCCAAATCAGATTATAAAAGAAATTGAAGCAGGCGTTGAACCTCAAAACTTCAGCAAATACACTTCAATTCCAGACAGAAGAGAAGCCATCAAAATGGCCATCAAATTCTCTGAACCAAAAGATATTGTTCTTGTAGCCGGAAAAGGCCACGAAAACTATCAGGAAATTAATGGTGTGAAACATCATTTTGATGACAAAGAAGTGATTAATGAGTTATGGCAATTAATGAGCAAATAAATTTTAAATAAAAGCATTATGCTATATTATCTATATGAATATCTAACGAGCCAAGGCATTCACATTCCGGGATTAGGAATGTTGAGGTACATTTCGTTCCGTGCAGGGATGGCAGTTTTGTTGTCTTTGACGATTGCTCTTATTTACGGAAAAAGCATCATCAACTATCTGAGAGGAAAACAGATGGGCGAGTTGGTTCGTGATCTTGGATTAGACGGACAAAAACAAAAAGAAGGAACGCCTACAATGGGAGGTTTTATCATTATTATTGCGACCTTAATTCCGGTTTTGCTGTTTACAAGAATTACCAATATTTATATTGTTCTTCTGATTGTGACTGTGGTTTGGATGGGAGCAATAGGCTTTTTAGATGATTATTTAAAGAAAATCAAGAAAAATAAAGACGGATTAAGCGGGAAATTCAAAATTGTAGGACAGGTTGGTTTAGGGTTAATCATCGGAGTAACAATGTATTTCCATCCCGATATTACAGTTAAAAGAAAGTATGCAGATACAAAAGTGGTCAATAGAAACAATGTAGAGCAAAACTTCATGCCTGCCGAGAAAATCACTGTTTCTACCGTTCCTTTTGCTAAAAATAATGAGTTTGATTACAGTGGAGTTTTATTTTGGATGAACGACGAAGATGCTCACGAATGGGCTTGGATTGTTTTCATTCCAATTGTGATTTTCATCGTAACAGCGGTTTCAAACGGAGCCAATATTACCGACGGAATTGATGGTCTTGCAGCCGGAACTAGTACAGTTATCTTACTGACTCTGGCATTTTTTACTTACGTTTCCGGGAACATCATCTTTGCAGATTATCTCAACATCATGTTCCTTCCAAATATGGGTGAAACCACAATTTTTGTCGTCGCCATGGTAGGAGCGGTCATCGGATTTTTCTGGTACAATACTTATCCGGCTCAGGTTTTCATGGGTGATACCGGAAGTTTAATGTTGGGTGGTGTGATTGCTGTTTTAGCGGTTATTTTAAGAAAAGAATTAATGATTCCTGTTCTTTGCGGAATCTTCCTGATAGAAAATGTCTCTGTAATGTTGCAGGTGGTTGTTTTCAAATACAGAAAAAGAAAATTCGGGTTAGAATATGCCCAGAACAATAGATTGTTTAAAATGTCGCCATTGCATCATCATTATCAGAAAGACGGTTTTCACGAAAGTAAAATTGTCAACAGAATGATCATCATCGGTGTAATGTTAGCGATTGTATGTCTCATTACATTGAAAATGAGATAAAATTAGCAGTAAGCGATAAGCGATTAGCTTAAGCCTAGTGCATAAAGCAAATTATATGAAAATAGTTGTTTTAGGAGGTGGAGAAAGCGGTTGTGGTGCTGCTTATTTGGCTAAAAAGAAAGGTTTGAAAGTGTTTCTTTCAGACAAAGGAGCCATTAAGGATAACTACAAGCAGTTTCTGACAGAAAATGAAATTGATTTTGAAGAAGGAAACCACGATGAAGAAAGAATCTTAGGCGCAGACTGGATCGTAAAAAGCCCTGGAATTCCGAAAAAGGCAGATATGATTCATAAAATTCACATGAAAGGAATCAGAATTTCTTCGGAAATAGAATTCGCTTCAGAATTTACAAATGCCAAGATCATTGCCATCACCGGGAGTAATGGGAAAACAACGACAACGTCTCTTATTTACTACATTCTGAAAAATGACGGCATGAATGTAGGTTTGGGCGGAAATATTGGATACAGCTTTGCAAAACAGGTTGCCGATGAAAACCATGAATATTATGTTTTGGAGGTAAGCTCTTTCCAGTTGGATGATATTCAGAACTTCAGACCGTATATTTCTTTGTTGTTGAATCTGTCGAAAGATCATTTGGATCAGTACAATTACAACTATGAAGAATATGCTTTGGCAAAATTCAGAATAGCTGAAAATCAGGAAAATGACAATTTCTTTATCTATAATAAAGATGACGAAATGAGCAAGAATATTCTCGAAAAATTTGAAATAAAAGCGAAAATGATTCCTTTTTCTACCAAAGAAAAACTGAGTGAAGGAGGTTTTATTGATGATGAGCAATTAATTGTAAAACTGAAAGATAAATTTTCAATGAAATTGGAAGAATTGTCTTTGATGGGAAATCACAACGTTGCCAACAGTTTAGCGGCATCAATTGCAGGTAAGATATTGGAAATCAATAATGAAAGTATCAGAAATTCATTAATGACGTTTCAGGCAGTTGAGCATAGACTGGAGTTTGTTTCTGAAATTGACGGAGTAAAATTCATCAACGACAGCAAGGCAACCAATGTGAATGCAACGTATTATGCTTTGGAAAGTATGAAAACGCCGACCGTTTGGATTGTTGGCGGGCAGGATAAAGGCAATGACTACTCAGAAATTGAGGATTTAGTTAAAAGAAAAGTAAAAGCAATTGTTTGCCTTGGAATTGACAATCAAAAAATTATAGATTTTTTTAAAGAGAAAAAAGAATTTATTTACGATACTTCGAGCATGGCAAAAGCGGTAGAGATTTCAAAATCTCTGGCAAAAAAAGGAGATACGGTTTTGCTGTCCCCATGTTGTGCAAGTTTTGATTTATTCAAAAGTTATGAAGACAGAGGGCGTCAGTTTAAAGAACAGGTTTTAAAAGTAAATAGCTAATAGCCAAAAGCTAAAAGCAAAAGATATGAACGAACAAGACACAGAAAGCAGATTTGAATTTCTAAAGGGCGATAAAGTGCTTTGGATGGTCATTCTTGTGATCTCCATTTTCTCTATTTTCCCTGTATATTCTGCAAGCTCAAATCTGGAATATATTGTTAATAACGGGACTACAACTGGTCACGTTATTAAGCATATGTTCTTTGTAGTCTTAGGTTTGGGAATAATGAGATTGGTAGGAACGGTAAAATATGAATACATCGGAAAACTCAGCAGTATTTTGCTCGGTTTAATGATTATCTTGTTGGTTGTCACTATGTTTACGGGACAGACTATCGACGGAGCGAGTGCTTCCCGATGGTTGAAAATTCCGGGAACACCGATTTCATTTCAACCTTCATCTTTTGCTTTTTTGATGTTGATTATTTATCTGTGCAGATATTTGACCAAGAAAATTACAAGAGAAAGGCTTCCGATTGAGAACATTATGTACATTTTCGGACCTATTTTACTGGTTTTTGTATTGGTGGCAAAAGATAATGGTTCTACAGCATTGATGATTTTAATGGTTTCTGTTGTGGTTTTAATTATCGGACAGCTTCACTGGAAATACATTGCAGGATTTATTTCGTCTTCATTTGTAGCGATAGTTTTGTTTTTAATCATTGCTTTAAATACCAATCTGATTGGTGGAAACCGTGTTCATACATGGATGAGCCGTATCGAAACATTTACATCAAGCAAAGCAAAAACTGCAGATGTAGATGATGAGAGCGTAAAGGCGAAAAACTATCAGGTAATGCAGGCAAAAGCCGCCATCGTTCACGGCGGAATTACCGGAATGGGACCAGGGAAAAGTGCTTTAAAGCAAATGCTTCCACAGTCGGCATCTGATTTTATTTTTGCAGTAATTGTAGAAGAATATGGCGTAATCGGCGCAACATTTCTGATCAGTATGTATCTCATTATGATTATCAGAATTGTAATGATAGCCAGCAAAATGCCTGCTTTTTTCGGATCGTTGCTCGTGCTCAGTCTCGGGGTGATGATTTTTATACAATTGGCGGTCAATATTGCAGTGGCAGTCAATCTGATTCCGGTAACTGGACAGCCATTACCATTGATAAGTTATGGTGGAACATCAATGTTAGTCACCTATTTACAGTTGGGAATTATTTTGAATATAAGTTCAAGAATACAGATTTACGATGAAGAAGGAATGGGAAAGAGACAAAATATTGAAGAAATAAATGACATAGCTTAAAGAGTCACAAAGGGACGATTTAACAAAGGATAGGATACAATCCTATCAAAAAAAATTAAAACGAATAAATTTTTGATTAAATAAAATGGACAGTCAATCAGCAAAAAGCCAAAACCCCAAAGCCATCCGCGTTTTATTATCCGGCGGCGGAACAGGAGGTCACATCTTCCCGGCGATTGCGATTGCGGATGAGATCAAGAAAAGATTTCCTGATGCAGAATTTTTGTTCATTGGTGCCAACGGAAAAATGGAAATGGAAAAAGTTCCACAGGCGGGATATAAAATCGAAGGAATTGACATCGCCGGAATAAATAGGGGAAATCTGCTTTCCAATTTAGGTCTGCCTTTCAAAATTTTGAAAAGTTTATCTAAATCAAAAAGAATCATTAAAAATTTCGCTCCTGATTTTGCGGTCGGAACAGGTGGTTTCGCAAGCGGACCTGCTTTATATGAAGCAAGCAAAATGGGAATTCCGATTTTTATTCAGGAGCAGAATGCACATGCAGGAGTGACGAATAAAATTTTAAGTAAAAAAGCAAAAGCAGTTTTTACAGCCTATCCGAAAGTAGAAGGTTTTCCGGCTGAAAAGATAAAGTTTTTGGGAAATCCGATTCGTGAAAATATCATTTCAGGAATGCAGGAAACCTCTCAGGCAAAAGAAAAAATGAGTTTAGATAAAAATAAGCTCACAATTTTATCAGTCGGTGGTTCTTTAGGATCAAGAACATTAAACAACGGCTGGAAAGAGAATTTAGATCAATTAGAACAAAAAGGGTATCAGTTAATCTGGCAAACCGGAAAACTGGAATATAAAGAGATAGTTGATAGTTGTCAGTTGTCAGTTGATGGAAGTTCCAACAACCAACAACCAGGAACTAACAGCCAAATCCAAATAAAAGAATTCATCAAAGACATGGAAACTGCGTATTCAGCAGCTGATGTGATTGTTTCAAGAGCGGGAGCGATTGCCATTTCAGAATTAGCAGTAGCACAGAAACCGGTTTTGTTGGTTCCGTTTCCATTTGCGGCGGAAGATCATCAAACGAAAAATGCGATGACTTTGGTTGAAAAAAAAGCAGCCAAAATGGTCAAAGATTCTGAAATGCAGGAAAAATTCTGGAATACATTATCAGAAATCTGCGAAAACGAAAGTATAAGAAAAGAAATGTCTGACAATCTGAAATATTTCGCTAAACCCAATGCGGCAAAAGAGATTGTGAATGAGATATTTAAAATAATTAAGTAATGATAAAAGGACTTTCAACGTATAGAAAATTCATTTATGAAGATGATGCTTTAGAATTAATGGAAATTCTGAAACAGAATCATATTACTTACGAATTGGCAAATAATTCATCTCAGTTAGATTCTAATTTTGGAGGTGATATCAATACAAAACAGTTTGAGCTAAAAATCCATAAGGAAGACTTTGAACTAGCTGAAAAATTAGAAGAAAAATTAGTTCATGATGCAATCGAAAATGTAGATGAAGAATATCACTTATTTGACTATTCTGATGAAGAATTAATGGAAATCGTGATGAAGAAAGAAGAGTGGAGCAAATTTGATTATTTGTTAGCTCAGAAAATTTTAAAAGAAAGAGGGAAGGAAGTAAATCCAGAACTTATTAATGTTATCAATAAACAAAGAGTAAAAGATCTTGCAACGCAAGAAACAAGTCCTACATGGCTGATAATTATTGGTTATGTAACTGCAATACTTGGTGGCTTTTTAGGGATATTTATAGGAGCTTATTTAATGTATTACAAAAAAGCTTTACCAAACGGTGACAGAATATATGGTTTTGATAGAAATGATAGAAGCCACGGTCAAAATATTTTAATTCTATCAGCGATTGCATTTTTTGTCTGGATGGGAATTAAACTTTTTTAGTTAATAATAATTTAGAAATGAACAATTTAGAAACATATCAAAATTTTTACTTCGTTGGAATCGGAGGTATCGGAATGAGTGCTTTGGCGCGTTACTTCCATGCTTCGGGCAAGAAAGTTTTGGGTTACGATAAAACCAACACCAAATTGACGACGGCTTTGATGAGTGAGGGAATTGATATTGTTTTTGAAGATATTATTGATGATAAAATCAATTCTCTTGAGAAAGAAAATACCTTAGTAATCTACACTCCGGCAATCAAAAAGCTTGGGATTTTAGATTATTTTAATGAAAATCAATTTAAAGTTTTAAAGCGTGCAAAAGTTTTAGGATTAATCACCGAAAATACAGATTGCATCGCAGTTGCAGGAACTCATGGAAAGACAACGACATCTACTTTAGTTTCGCATTTGTGCAAAGAAGCAGATTTGCCTTTTTCATGTTTTTTAGGCGGGATTTCTGAAAATTTTAAATCTAATTTTCTCTACAACGGAAATCAGTATTCTGTGGTGGAAGCTGATGAATACGATAGAAGTTTCCTTAACCTTTCTCCGGATTGGGCGGTGATTACTTCTACGGATGCTGATCATTTGGATATTTACGGAGATAAAAATACAATTGAAGAAGGTTTCAGACAATTTGCAGCCCTGGTTCCTGAAGATAAACAACTTTTTGTGAGAAAAGGTATTGAGATTGGAAGAGCGCATAAAACCTATGCTGTCAACGAAGAAGCTGATTATTACTCGGATAATCTTCGTATGGATTATGATAAAATCTACTTCGATTTTCATACTCCGATAGAGACTGTAAAAGATTTTGTCTGGGATGTCCCGGGAATTCACAATGTAGAAAATGCAACGGTTGCATTGGCAATTTTAAGCAATCTTGGAGTTCATTTTGAAACTTTAAAGAAAGCCATTGCCAATTTTAAAGGAATTAAAAGAAGATATACAAAACACATTTATCCGAGTGGTAAAATTTATATTGATGATTACGCCCATCATCCGACAGAAATCAATGCGGTGGTTGGCTCAATTAAAACTTTTTATCCGGATAAAAAGCTTTTGGTTGTTTTTCAGCCACATTTATTCAGTAGAACGAGAGATTTTGCGGATGGATTTGCTGAAAGTTTAAGCAATTCTGAAGAGTTGATTTTGCTCGATATTTATCCGGCAAGAGAACTTCAGGAAAATTTTGAAGGCATTACTTCAGATTGGTTATTGGAAAAAGTGAATTTAGATAAAAAAGAAGTTTCCGGTTTAGCTGAAGCTTTTAATAAAATTAAAGAGAAAGAGTTTGACATTTTGCTAACGGTTGGTGCAGGGAATATTGATACACTGTATGACCCGATTTGTGAATGGTTAAGAAAGAGTTAAATGAACACAGAGTGCGCAGAGATGTTTTTTTAATGCGAATGAGGATTCACAGAGCCGCTTCGCTTATAAAAGCAGAAATTTCTCTTACAAGTGAAGCGGCTTCGTGAAACAAATGAATGAGATGTTATAAAAATTTAGTGAACTTCTTGTTCAAAAAAAATTAAAACACACAAATGAATGAAAATGAAATATAGGCAATTGTAGTTGATGCAGGATTGAAAGTTCATAGAGCTTTAGGGTATGGTTTGTATGAAAAGGTTTATGAACAATGTCTTGAATATGAATTGAAAAATAGAGGATTACTGGTCGAAAGACAGAAGTTTCTTTCAATTCAATATGAAAATTTAAAAGTAGAAAATGCTTTTAAAATTGATTTATTAATTGAAAATAAGGTTGTTATAGAGATTAAAGCTCAGGAAGCGTTAGATAATTTTGATAATGCTCAATTATTAAATTATTTGAAATTAGGAAATTACAGATTGGGATTATTATTAAATTTTAATTCTAAACTTTTTAAGACCGGAATTCAAAGAGTAATAAACGGATATATAAAATAAAATGTAAGCTTATATAAGCGAAGCGGCTTTGTGAAACTTAAAAATAAAAAACCTTTGTGCACCCTGTGTTCAAAAAAAGATAAATGAAAAACAAATACAGAATTTTAAAAATTGCCATCACAGTGATCATTCTTGGGTTCCTGCTGAGTTTCTCGTTAAAGAAATTCAGTGGTCAGAAGATTACGGATGAGAAAATTTCTGTAAAAATGAATGAGAAAACTCCGGTGTACTTTATTGACGAAAAAGATATCAAGCAAATCGTCATCAAAGAAAATCCATCAGGGAAAGTAGGAGATTTAAATATTCCGGAACTGGAAAAGAAAATCAATGCACTTCCGGCGGTCGACAGCGCTAATGTTTATTTAAATTTAAATGGAAAATTGAATCTAGACATCAAACAGCGAGTTCCGGTTTTCAGGCTAAATTATAATGGGAAAGATTTTTATGTAGATGAAAAAGGTACCGAATTTCCAATTTCCAGAACCTATTCCCATCCATGTATGTTGGTAACAGGTGATGTAAAGAGAGACGAATATGAAAAGCTGGCAGAATTGGTTGATAAAATTGACAAAGACGATTTCAGCAAAAAATATTTCATCGGAATTTCAAAATATAAAGACAGTTATAATCTTCTCACGAGTGAAGGAAATTATAAAGTTGAGATTGGAGATTTAGATAATATTGAATTAAAAGTAAAAGGTTTTAAAACGTTTGTTGAGAAATATCTTGTGTTTCAAGACCCACAGAAGTACAGTATGGTTTCTGTAAAATATCAGAATCAGATTGTAACGACTTTGAATCCTTATTTTAAAGAAAATGACAGTATTTTAAAAGCGGGGCATAAAGATTTAGCAAAAACTCCTGTTGTAGTGGCTCCTGTTAAAAAAGCAGAAGTCAATTTGAAACCAACAGTGAAAAAGGTTAATTCATCTTCTTTAAAACCAAAAGAATCGACTAAGCCAAAAGTTGTCGTCAAACCAAAGGAGAAAAAGAAAACTCCCGAAAAGAAATCGGCAGTAAAGCCAAATACGAAAGCAAAGGTGAAAATAGAGTAAAATAGGTGGAATCCTATTAATTTAAATAAGTAATTAAATCAAATCGATATAAAACAATGGAAAATCAAGAGTATTCAGTAGGTCTTGACATCGGGACAACCAAGATTGTCGCCATTGTCGGAAGGAGGAATGCACACGGGAAAATAGAAATTCTCGGTGTTGGTAAGGCCAAAAGTCTTGGAGTTCATAAGGGTATTGTGAATAATATTTCACAAACTATCAACTCCATCAAAGCCGCTGTTGCAGAAGCACAGTCGAGCGCAGGAGTTCCGATTCATAAGGTAACTGTAGGTATTGCGGGTAAACACATTCGTTCACTGCAGCATTCAGATTACATTATGCGTGAGAATCCGGACAGATTCATCACAGATGATGACATCGAAGCATTGAAAGATCAGGTGAAAAAGCTGGTCATGTTACCGGGCGAGGAAATTATCCACGTTCTTCCGCAGGAATATAAGGTTGATTCTGAAGGAGAAATTCAGGAGCCTGTCGGAATGCACGGAAAACGTCTGGAAGCCAATTTCCATGTTGTCGTAGGACAAATGGGAAGCATTAGAAACATCGCAAGATGCGTAAGAGAAGCAGGTTTGGAGATGGAAGCGCTTACTTTGGAGCCTTTAGCATCTTCTGAAGCTGTTTTAACTAAAGAAGAAAAAGAAGCAGGAGTAGCAATCGTAGACATCGGTGGTGGAACTACGGATATTGCTATTTTTAAAGATAATATAATCCGTCATACTTGCGTCATCCCTTACGGAGGCGGAATTATTACGGAAGACATCAAAGAAGGTTGTTCAATTATAGAAAAGCACGCCGAGCAATTAAAGGTTAAGTTTGGTTCTGCGGTTCCTGAGCTGGAAAAAGACAGCACATTTGTAACGATTCCGGGACTTCACGGAAGACCGGATAAAGAAATTTCATTAAAAACTTTAGCACAGATTATCAATGCAAGAGTGGAGGAAATTTTGGAAATGGTCAACACAGAATTAAAAGCTTACGGAGCATTTGAACAGAAGAAAAAACTGATTGCAGGAATAGTTCTGACAGGTGGTGGTTCAAATTTGAAACATCTTCGTCAATTGGCAAATTATACGACGGGATTCGATAGTAGAATTGGTTTCGCAAATGAATATATTGCAAACGATAAAAACCAGTATCTTAAAGGACCGGAATTTGCAACGTCTATCGGTTTGCTGATGGAAAGTTTGAAGATCAGAGATAAAAAAACGGTTGCTGTAGAAGAAGTTGAAATCGAGATTGAAACAAAAGCTGAACAAACTGAGCAGCAAATAGTTTCTACAATGGAATCTCAAACTCAAATGTCTCAACAGTCTGTGCAGGAATATGAAACTCCGGCTCAGCAGCAACAGAGAAAAGTAAGATTGACTTTCGGACAGTCTCTGATGGAAAAAGTAAAAAAATTCTTTGAAGAAGTAGAATAATTAATAGAAGTGATGAATGATAAGCGATGAATGATTTTTCTCATCAACTATCATAGTCGTTTATCAAACATAAAAAAATAGAGTATGGAAAATATAGGTACACAAGGATTTTCATTTGATTTACCAAAAGGAAATTCCTCGATCATCAAAGTAATCGGTGTTGGTGGCGGTGGAAACAACGCACTAAAGCACATGTACGAAAAGGGTATTCACGGGGTAGATTTCGTGATTTGCAATACCGATGCGCAGACTTTAGATAACAATCCGGTTTCAAATAAAGTTCAGTTGGGAGTTACCATCACTGAAGGACTTGGAGCGGGTGCAGATCCTGAAGTTGGAGAAAAAGCAGCTATTGAAAGCATCGAAGACATCAAAGCTTCAATGGGACAAAACACCAAAATGGTTTTTATCACCGCAGGAATGGGTGGTGGAACAGGAACTGGTGCAGCTCCCGTTATTGCTAAAGTTGCCAAAGATATGGGAATTCTTACTGTAGGTATTGTTACTGTTCCTTTCAGTTTTGAAGGGAAAAGAAGATTGGAACAGGCAGAATTGGGTCTTGAAAAATTAAGAAATAATGTTGATTCATTAATTGTAATCAATAACGATAAATTGAGACAACAGTTTGGAAATCTTGGGTTCAAACAAGGATTCTCAAAAGCCGATGAAGTTTTAACTAATGCTGCAAAAGGAATGGCAGAAGTTATCACAGGTTACTTTGATGTAAACATTGACTTTAGAGATGCCAAATCTGTACTTCAGAATTCAGGTACGGCTTTGATGTCTACAGGAATGGCTTCAGGTGAAAACAAGGCTGAAGAAGCTGTAAGAAAAGCTTTAGATTCTCCATTATTGAACGACAATAAAATTACAGGCGCAAGAAATGTATTGTTATTGATCAGAAGTGGTGTAGAAGAAGCTACAATGGATGAGATCGGAATCATCATGGATTATATCCAGAAAGAAGCTGGTCATACAGCAGACATTATTTTTGGAGTTGGTGCTGATGAGGAATTAGGTGATGCGGTAAGCGTTTTGGTAATTGCTACTGGTTTTTCAAATGACAATCAAAAATTTGCAGGACCAACTGAGAAAATCAGAATTGGTTTAAATGATGCTTTAGAAGCTCCAAAAACTTCGCCTTTTAAAACAAGAGACGAGAGAGAAGTAGCTCCAGAGCAAGGTTACGATTTCGGAGGTAAAAACCTTTTCAGACTGGATGATGAAGATCAGGCAACGCCACAATTTAAAGTGACGTCTACTGAAAAAAAAATGATTATTGAGGATGAAGATGTAAAAACTGAAATAAAATTCTCTGATAGAGAGGAAGATACATTAGAAAGCCCAATTCAGAGCTGGAGAAACGAAGATTTAGGTCAGGAAGAAAATGTCAATTTGTTTTCTTTTGATGACGATCCTAATGATCTGGAAATTCAGTCTTTTTCTTTTGATTTCGAAAATAAAAAAGAAGAAACAAAACAAAGTTCTTTCAGCAATAATTATTCGGATGAAAAAGCGGTTGAATTTAATTTTACAGTTAACGAACCGATTGTTGAGCCTAAATATGATTTTGAACAGCCAAAAAATGAGATTGAAACTTCTTCAGTGATTGAGATGAAGATAGAAGAAACAACTCACAAGGTTGAAACATTTTATCAAACTCCTGAGCAACCGAAAGTAGAAGAAAATCCTGTTGTTGAAAGAAGAGTAGAAGTAGAAACTACGAGACACACAGAATCTGAATTTACTTTTGTCAACAAACCTGCAGATCAGGAAAGAGCAACAGAAAGAAGAAACAAGCTAAAAGAATTCAACTCGCGCTATCAGAATTTTGATCATGTGAATGAATTTGAATCTGTACCTGCATTCAAGAGAAAAAATATCTCGATTGACGGTTCCAATGCTTCAGACCAAAATATAAACACTTATTTGTCTGACAACAACGGAAACATGCAGATCAGAGAAAACAGATTTTTAAATAAAGATGTAGATTAAATTGCGATTTGCTGTTAGCTTTTAGCCAATAGCAAATTGCCAAAAGCATAAAGTATGAGTTTAGAACTTACCATAAGCGAAGCTATAAAAACGGCGATGCGAGCAAAAGATAGAGTTGCTTTAGACTCTTTGCGTGCTGTGAAATCACAGATATTATTGCTAAAAACAGAAGCTTTAGGAGCTGAAGTTTCTCCTGAACAGGAAATTGCAATTTTGCAAAGAATGATCAAACAGCGTAAAGATTCTTACGAGCAATTTACTGCACAAGGGAGAAATGATTTGGCAGAAGTAGAAGAGGCTCAGATGAAAGTCATTGAGAAGTTTTTACCTGCACAATTATCTTCTGAAGAATTAGAAGTTGAAATAAAGCAGATTATTTCCGAAACGGGTGCTGAATCTATTAAAGATTTAGGAAAAGTAATGGGAATTGCTTCAAAAAATTTAGCCGGAAAATCTGACGGAAAAAGTATTTCTGAGATGGCTAAGAAGCTACTTTCATAAATTATGATTGATAAGAAATAGATAATGATCATTTTTATCAACTAACAATTATTTACAACGGATATTCAACCTTTGCATATCGATTTGATTAAAGAAGCCCGAGACTTTATGTTCCGGGCTTCATTTATTTATATATTTTAAATTTTACTTTTTAATAAAAGGGAAAATCTGAGATCCATTTTTGGTTTCAATTTTCAAAATATATTTTCCTTTTGTATATGAATTTAGATTGATTTTAGCAGATTGATTTTCTCTGATATTTATTACTTCAATTAATTTTCCGGACAAATCAAAAATACTTATTGTTCTAAATTTATCTTTAGATTCAATCATTAAAATATCTGAAACAGGATTAGGATAAATTTTAATCTGCTTTTCAAGATCTAAGTCTGAAGTACTTAGATTTGTTGTTATCGTAATCGCTGTTGCTGTACTTTGGCATCCGTTAGCAGTTTGGGTTACATAATAAGTTGTTCCGTTGCTGACTACGGTATTAGACGGAAGAACTGTAGTCATAGCTGAAGAAGAATACCATGTAAGATTTTGTCCGCCTACAGAAAGATCAGCCAAAGTTGATGTTGACGGAACAGTTTGGGTAGTTGCAGCTGCTGGAGCTGGTGTTGCAGCATTTACTGTTACGGTAGTTTGTACCCGTCCAATTGCGCAGATTCCTGAAATTGGCTTTATTTTCCAATTGTAAAAGTAATAGTAAGTTGTGGTATTTGTATTAGAACTGTTAATAGTTCCGCCTGTAATGCTTCCTAAAGTTCCTAGAGCATAAGGAAATGAATTTGTAGCACCTGTATCTCTTCTCATTGAAGGCGCTGATCTAGCAACGAGCTTATAAGAATTTCCTCCAACAACTGAAAAACTGACAGGAACTGTAAACTGCAAAGGAGCAGAAGATGTTCCTCCTGTAGGAATAGTAACGCTTTTCTGAGCAATTTTTACATAATTTGCATCTAAAAGTTCGAGTTCTAAAGTTCCGGATGCAGAAGCAAAAATATCTACGGATTCTAACATAAAGCTGCTGGTTGCTGTGAAAGCCAATCCCCACGGACTGGAAATTGCAGCGACAGCACTAGAACTTGTTGACGGTGTAGTTTTTCCACCGGTCACCTGCGCTCCTAATTCGTAATTATACGCTTCTGCCCAGAAAGAAGTATTCGATGTGATTGCAGGAGTGGTGTAGGTATTCCCTAAATAAATCGGCACAGTAGATGTAGCTGAATTGAACCATTTTACTTCTGTACCAGTAGTTGTAGCATTTATTGTTGCGGTAGATTGTCCGCAGGTAAAAACGGGCGGAATGGCAAGTTGTGGTATAGTACAATTTTGTGAAAAACTTGATCCGGCAAATAGTCCGGACATTAGAATCATGTAGATTTTCTTCATAAGGATAGTTTAGGGTTTATTGAGTTGTTTAAATAAAAAAGAAGTCCAGATCATTTTGCTCCAGACTTCATTACTCAAAAAACCTTTCAAAAATACCAATAAATTATCTAAAAACTATACGCAATAGGTAATTTTAAAAGGATAAGGGGGAACTACAATTCACATCATATTTAATTTGATATGTCCTAGAAATTTTATTAATAAAGTTTCTTTTCATGAAGGTCGTTTTTAGAATTATTTCAAATTTAGCAAAAAATCGTCACTTATTAACCTTTTTTATTCAACAATTTTATGATTTTAATGTGATTTATATATGTGTGGGTTTGTTTTTATTTTGTTTCACGAATTCATCAATAGTTTTTATTAATTGATATAAATTCATAAATGTTGTAAATTTGTATACAATTAAAAATTACAAGAAATGTATCCATCAGATTTAGTAATGCCGATGAAGGCTGAACTTACAGATAAAGGTTTTCAGGATTTAGAAACTCCTTCACAAGTAGAAGATGCTTTGAAGCAGTCCGGAACCACTCTTTTAGTAATCAACTCCGTTTGCGGATGTGCTGCAGGAGCAGCAAGACCGGGAGTTGTTTATTCTTTAACTGGAGAAAAAAAACCAGATCATTTGACAACTGTTTTTGCGGGTTTTGATAAAGACGCAGTTGACGCAGCAAGAAAACATTTAGCACCGTTTCCTCCAAGCTCGCCATGTGTAGCTCTTTTCAAAGACGGAGAATTGGTTCATATGTTAGAAAGACATCACATTGAAGGTAATCCTGCAGGAGCAATCGCTGCAAACCTTCAGGCTGCTTATGATGAATATTGCTAATATTGAGTAATTAAAAACTTCATATAGAAACCGTTACAAAATTTGTGACGGTTTTTTATTTAAATTCATTCGCAGGAAATTCAAATATGATTATATTTGTTGAAATGGCAACGAAAGTACTTTTCAATACGGTAGTCAATTGGTTTATCCGTCAAAGGATAGATCAGATACAGAATTTTATGGATCATCCTATCGAAACGCAGAATGGAATTCTGTTTTCACAGTTGTTTCATGCAGAAGATACGGAATATGGTAAAAGATATGGATTTAATTCTATTTCGAGTTACCAGGATTTTAAAAATAAAGTTCCTGTAGTTACATACGAGGATTTCGAACCTTACATTGAAAGAGCCAGACAAGGTCATAAAGATGTAAGCTGGCCCGGGTATATCAAACATTTTGCAAAATCTTCCGGAACAACAAATGCTAAAAGTAAATTCATCCCCATTTCAGCAGAAAGTCTGGAATATTGCCACATGAAAGCAGGAAAAGATATGGTTTCCATTTATGCTAATAATCATCCTGAAAATCAGCTTTTTACCAATAAAAATTTGCGTTTGGGAGGAAGTTCAGAATTATATGCAGATTTTAACACCAAATTTGGGGATCTCTCGGCAATTCTGATTGATAATCTTCCTTTTTGGGTTGAAATTACTACCACGCCGAGCAAGAAAGTTTCTCTGATGGGAGAGTGGGAAAGCAAATTAAAAGCAATTACTTCTGAAGTGAAGAATGAAGATGTGGGAAGTATTTTAGGCGTTCCAAGTTGGATGATGGTGCTTTTACAGAGGGTTTTGAAAGAAACTGATGTAAAAAACATTTCAGAACTGTGGCCAAATCTGGAAGTGTTTTTTCACGGTGGAATCAGCTTTAAACCGTACAAAGATCAGTTTAAACAAATCATAGGAAAAAATATCAATTACTACGAAATTTACAATGCTTCTGAAGGTTTCTTCGGAATTCAGGATAGACCAAATAGTGATGAAATGCTTCTGATGCTCGATTACGGTATTTTCTATGAATTCATTCCGATGGATCAGTTTCATTGTTCAAATCCGAAAGTTGTAAGTCTTGAAGAGGTGGAAATTGGGAAAAATTATGCAATGGTCATCACAACAAATGGTGGTTTATGGAGATATTTAATTGGCGACACCGTTGTTTTTACTTCAACCAATCCATTCAGAATAAAAATTACAGGAAGAACGAAACATTACATCAATGCTTTCGGTGAAGAATTAATGATTACCAACGTAGAATCGGCATTGACGAAAGCTTGTGAGGCAACAAAATCGGCTGTGACAGATTTTACCGGAGCTCCAATCTTTATGAAAGAAAATGAAAGTGGTGCTCACGAATGGATCTTTGAATTCAGCGAGAAACCGGAAAATCTTGAAGAGTTTGTAGATATTTTTGATCAGCAGCTGAAAGCGATCAATTCTGATTACGAAGCCAAAAGATATAATAATATTACGTTGAAAAAACCGGTGATACATATCGCAAAACCAAATTTATTCTATTGCTGGCTGGAATCTAAAGGAAAACTGGGCGGACAAAATAAAGTGCCACGCCTGAGTAATGACAGAGAATATATCGACCCTTTATTGGAGATGAATCAATCATAAAAAAACCGCAGAAAATATTTTCTGCGGTTTTTTTTAAAGTAAATCTAATTAAATAGATCCTGGACAAGCAAAAACTGAACATCTTCCAAAAGCATTTCTGCACATATTCCATGCACACCCGTCATCTTCTTCTTTCGGAACGTAATAGCCTCCTTGTACTTTTTTAAGAGTTTCTCTTGTCAGTTTTTTTGCTTTTAATACAGTTAACTTTTTCATAATAATTTTTTTTGGTGAATTTTTAGAATTCTAAATTACTATAAATTTTACAAAAAACATTGCATTTTAATCAAAATACAATGAAATATTTACTTTTTAAGATCTTCTTTTAGTTTTTTCGCACCTTCTTCCACTTTTGCAGCTCCTTTTGCTGCAGCATCTTTTACATCATTTCCTACTTCTTTTGCACCGGCTTTGATGTCTTTTCCTACTTTATCAGCCTCGTTTTTAATATCTTTTCCGGCTTCATTAATCTTTTCACCTGTTTTACTGACCGTCATTTTAACATCAGACTTAGCTTTGTCGACTTTTGCAGTATCCACAAAACCTGTGCGACTTTCTGTGGTTGTCGTTGTTGTTACAGATCCGTCAGGATTTTCCACTTTTTCTGTTTTTGAAGTAGATTGTGTGCAGCTTATGATAAATGCAGAAACGGCAAATGCTGTGATAATTTGTTTTTTCATTTTGTATATTTTACATTAAATTATTGTGTTACAGGAGTGGAAACTGTCGTATTTTCCTTTGTCTTCTGTTTTTTTTCTTCTTCCTGTTTTCTCTTGTTTTCTTTTTCCAATTCGGCCTCGATTCGTTGTTCTTCCTGCTCTAGCTTCATGGCTTCTTTCAAAGAATCCTGATATTTTTGAGATGACATTCTGATTTGGCGAACGATATCAACGGATGTTGCACCTGCTGAAAAAGAATCGATAGCCGTCGTATCATAATGAGGTTGTACAGCTTGAGTTTGATCCAGATTTGCAGGTTCTCGTTTTGAACATGCAATCAACAAAACAAAACTTATACATCCTGTTACCAATACTTTTTTCATGGAACTAATTTAATAGAAATTCTGCAATTACAGGATAATGATCAGAAAGTTTTACCGAACGGTCAACATGATAAGTCACAGGCTTTATTGAGGGTGATGCAAAAACAAAATCGATTCGCAAAGGATATTTGTAATCGTGAAAACTGGTACCGCTTCCTTTTCCAACTTCAAAAAAGGTATCCTTTAAACCCTTTCCCAAATGATAATATTCGTAAGAATTGGGAACAGAGTTTAGATCTCCTGCTAAAATTACAGGATAAGGCGATTCATCAATACTTTTTCGAATAATCTCTACCTGCTCCTGATGCATTTTAAATGTAGGAATCAGTCGTTTAATAATATCTTTTACTTTTTGCTCATCTTGCTCACTGTTTCCGTTGAGCTTTACCATACTTTTTTCAAATTTGAAAGGCTGCATATAAGTGTTGATAATACGGTATGTTTTCCCTTTGATTTCAATATCTGTATATTCAGAATATGCGTTGAATTCTTCGCTATACATACCGGCAAATAATTCTTTGTGCCCTACAGTTTTGTATTTTGAATATGTACCTACAACAGGGTTTTTGTATTCTTTTTTCAGATTATTAAATTCATATTCAAAATCTGCATCTTCTTGAATGAGGACAATGTCTGCATTTTGCTCATTAATGAATTTCTCAATGTTTTCCGGGCCAAATTTTCCGCCTTTTACATTGAAAGAGACTATTTTTAAATTAGCTGATTCTTTTTTATCCGTAGAATAATTGATCCATCTTTTTACAGGGCTCAAGAAAAACAATCCTAAAAACATAAAGACAAACGCTCTTTTTTTCCATGAAAAAATCCAGAAAAATGTAAGCACAACATATCCTATAATGAATAAAGGAAAACCTAAAGACAAGAGATTAAACCAAGGGAAAACTTTTGGCGGAATATAGGCATTCAATAAAACACCTGTCAATAAAAATAATATTCCCAGGTGCAGGATGAAAAGGACGATTCGGACGATTTTCACAATGTTTTAATTAAATCGATATAAATGTTTTCTCCAGATTCTTGCTAAAATGAATCCTACAATTGCTCCACCAACGTGAGCCAAATGGGCTATACCACCGCCATTTCCAGAAATACCCAAATAAATTGACCCTATTACAACAATCGGCAACACATATTTTACTTTTACAGGAATTGGAATAAACATAATTCCAATTTTCGCATCTGGATATAATGTTGCGAATGCAGCTATAACTCCAAAGATGGCTCCCGATGCTCCTACCATAGGAGTTCTGAGTGCCATGTATAATTTCTGTGATAGCTCTTGCCCTTCGGCAGTTGTTGCACTAATTTTTAAATCCCCAGAATAATCAATTGCTGATTTTGCATAAATCTCAGATGCATTTAGTCCTAAGTTTTCTAATCCAGAAACTAATTGTTGAACTTCAACAAAATTCCATAAATTAAACAAAAAGAAAGCTCCTAAGCCGCTTAGAAAATAAAGGATTAAGTATTTCTTTTCACCAAGAGCCTGCTCCAAAACAGGACCAAAACTAAATAAAGTAAACATATTAAAAAGAATATGCATAACACCCCCATGCATAAACATATGTGTAATAACCTGCCAAGATTTAAAATTAGGAGAAAAAGGGTAATATGCAGCAAACAAGTTATTGAGCTGTGGTAAGAAAAATGAGGTTATAAAAACAACAACATTGATGATAATTATATTTCGGGTAATTGGCGGTATATTATTAAACATCTTCTTAAAATTTATTTTTTAAATCATTAAAAGGAACTTCATAAAAACATCTTTTTCCGTTAGGTAAAAACTCCGGGAAACCTAATGCCGTGAAGTCTTTGATCACTTGCTCAGCATCAGCTTTATAAATGAAATCAAATCTCGATTTCGATTGCATTTTTGCCCATTGGTTATGGTAAAACTGCATAAATTCGTCTTCGGTTTTATATTCAAGGATATCAAAAAGATTTTCCAGAAATTTCATGACCTGAGTTTCTTTCAGTCCTTCAGGAACGGTATCGATTCTAAGCACGTTCTCATGTGCAATTTTCATGTCAAACCCAAGTTCCGGAAGAAACTTTTTGATCGATTTGTATTTATTTTTCTCAATTTCGTTCATATGATACTCAAGAGAGAAAAGTAAAGCGTGACTTACATTGCCTTTTTTTACATTTTTATTGTTTTCGGCAACCAGCAATCGGTGCATTCTGCCCAAATCAAGCATCAAAGTTCGGTCGCCTTTGTTGAAAAGCCAATATCCGTTGGGAAGTCGCATCAGATCTTCGTCAAAATCTTCATCTTCAAAAAGATTGATCTTTGATGGTTCGGCAGAAATATTCTGATGATACATTTCCGTAAGATTATGAATTTCCGTTTTGGTTACTTCTCTTTCTTCCAGAAAAGGATTGTAATCGCGGTCTACAATTATTTCCGGCATTTTCAGATTTCCGGTATTATTGCTTTTGCTCGGGAAACTTTTCTGCATCATTTCGTCAAGCTGCGGATCTCTTTCAAAATCTAAGCTTGGCGCAATATTGTAAATTCCTAAAGATCTCTTGATTGTAGAACGGATCAACGCAAAGATCAAATGTTCATCTTCAAATTTTACTTCCGTTTTTTGAGGATGAATATTGACATCAATTTTCTCAGGATCTAATTCCAGAAAAAGAAAAAATGTCGGAATGTATCCAGGTAAAAGAAGTCCTTCAAAAGCTTCCTGAACCGCTTTGTTGAAATATGGACTTTTAAAGAATCTTCCGTTGACGAAAAGAAACTGTTCGCCACGGGTTTTCTTTGCACCTTCCGGTTTAGCAACAAATCCGTGAAGTCTGCACCAAAGAATATCTTCTTTAATAGGAATCAGTTGCGGATGTAATTTTCTTCCGAAAACATCTACAATCCTTTGCATCTGAGTTCCTTTTCTCAATCTGAAAATAGGTTCGTCATCATGAAACATAGAAAATTCTAAATTCTCATGAGCCAAAGCCACACGCTGAAATTCATCAATAACGTGTCTGAATTCTATATTATTATTTTTTAGAAATTTTCTTCTGGCCGGAACATTATAGAAAAGATTTTTAACTAAAAAATTCGATCCTTCCGCAGTCTGTATAGGTTCCTGAAATTGAAAAACCCCACCTTCTATATAAATATTTGTTCCTAAAGGTGATTCCGGCTGTTTTGTTCTTAATTCTACCTGAGAAACAGCAGCAATGGAAGCTAAAGCTTCACCACGAAAACCTTTTGTTGAAATTTTAAAAATATCGTCAGTCGCACGGATTTTTGAAGTGGCGTGTCTTTCAAATGCCATTCTCGCATCAGTTTCAGACATTCCTTTTCCATCATCAACCACCTGAATGAGATTTTTTCCGGCATCTCTTATGATCAGTTCAATTTTTGAAGCTCCGGCATCGATTGCGTTTTCCAGAAGTTCTTTTACGATGGATGCAGGACGTTGTACCACTTCACCTGCTGCAATTTGGTTGGCTACATGATCCGGTAAAAGCTGAATGATATCTGACATAAAATGATGAATGAACTTACAAAAATAGTCAAAGGAAATAAGAATTAAAATAATTAGATGATGAATTAAAAATTAAGTCTGATTAAAATTCATACATGTAAACAAAAAGAAATGATTGAATCTAATAAAAAGCCTCCATTTGCAAAACAAACAGAGGCTACAAAACTAAGTATATACGATTAATGCTTTTATTTTTTAATATGATTAAGTTTCTTCCAGGACAAGCTTAGATTTTTCTTTCCTGGTTTCTTTTACCAGTACTTCACCGTTACCGTGGATTTTGTCATACATAAATGCCATAAAATTCGGCTTGTTATAAATTTTTGCATATCGGTAATTGGTTCTGAAGTGTCTTATGTTGATTTTATAAAAATCATAGCCGATTACGACCAATAAACATAAACTGATAATATAAAATACACTGAATTCTAATGAATAATAAACCAATCCTGAAAAAACAGCTCCTAAGACATACGAAAACATGATGCTTGATAAAAGCTTTGCTCTTGCGATCAATTCGGGGTTTTTCCTGTAGTTTTTGTGGGTAAACATTGACATCAGAATTCCCAGATCGGTTGTTGTTCCTGTAAGGTGAGTGGTTTTTACCAAAAAGTTGGATATACTTGCTGTTAAACCATTCTGCAGACCCGTTGCAAAAAGCATTAAGGCTACCAGAACTTCTGCTTCTTCCAACGTTTTCCGGTAATAGAACTGTCCGTAAAAACCAACACCAACGAGACATAAAATCTCCAGGATAAGCGGCATTGCGTGGGCAAAATATTTACTTTTTTTATTAAAGTTGATCACAAAAAAATTTGCTGTAAAGCTTCCGAAGAAAAACAGAAAGATCCATGCGCCTACAACAGCGACCTGCGACCAGTTTCCTTTGCTGATTTCGGCTGCAAATACGGCGTAATGCCCTGTTACGTTTGAGGTAAAGGAAAGAAAGATCAATAGAGATGCAATGTTTATAGTTCCTGCCGTGAAGGCAGTCAGCGTCCCCAGTTTTATATTGTCTCCCAATGTCCTGCTGTTACTATAATTTCTTAACATTTTTCTAATTTTAAATAGTTAATATTTAAGCTTAAACTTCAACAAAAACTTCTGCAAGTCTTCCTCTTTCAGGCATGAATTCAGGAGCGTCAAGCGCAATTTCTCGTGCTTTGATATCTTTGGCTTTTTTGATATAAGGGGCCAGATCAAATTTTCCTTTGCTGTTTTTGTCTTTTAAAGATGATGTGTAATAAGCTTCTTCGATGTTTTCTGCTTTCAGATAATTGTTGAAAGCTCTCTGGAAACTTCCGCTGAACACATCGCAAACGATTTTATTGACCAAGTGCGGATATTTGTTTTTAATAATGCTGTACGCATCGCAGAATTCTTTTGATCTTATTTTGTTGAAAATCGTTCCTTTGGTATTGAATAAAAGATCTCTTATAGAATCTCCAAGGTCATAACCCGATACAAGCAAAATATTGTATTTAGTATCTTCCTTCTGAGAATTTTTCTCTTTTAATACTTTCTTTAATATGTTTAAAGATTCAAGAGAATAGTCTGTTGCAATTAAAATGGTCTTGATCATATCTTTTAGATTTAGTGATTACCTATTTTGATAATACAAAACTATATCTGTCAGATTAGAAGACCTTTGGAATAAAATTAAAATGTAATTAAAGAGATTAAAATGAGATTAGAATTCTATTTTAAAATGCTTCGTTTTGAAGCTAAGATTGTTTTTCCTCCTGATGAGTGCCATAAATAGTAGGAAAACGAAGTTGTACAGTTGTACCTTGATTTTCGTGTGAACTTACAATCAGCTCACCATTGTGCATTCTTACAATATTTCGGGCGAGAGGAAGACCGATGCCGTAACCTTCATAATTCCGGGTGTTGGAAGCTCTGAAAAAAGGATCGTAGATTTTGTCCATTTCAGATTCGGGGATACCGATTCCTGTGTCTTTTACAATGATGTACACATCTGTATCTGTTGCGCCCAACGAAACTTTTACCTGTTGGAAATTAGAATATTTACAACCGTTATTTACAATGTTGGCAACGGCGAGATGAAGAAGCTGCTCATTCCCCTGAACTTTCAGTTTTTTAGGATTGTCAGGAAGCATGCTTATATCAAGATAAATATTATTGCGTGAATCAATTTTTCTGATGGTTTCAATAACGTCCCATAACAATTGATCGATTCTTACTCTGTCGATCTTCTGAATTTTTCCGTCAAAACCGGTTTGAGCAATAATTAAAAGGGCTTTGATCTTTTTATCAAGCTTTTCGGCTTCGTCCAGAATAATTTCCAGAGTTTCTTTGTATTCTTCTGCGGTTCTGTTGATAGAAAGTGCCACGTCAGCTTCGCCCATAATCGAAGTAAGCGGAGTTCTGAGCTCGTGAGAAACATTTCCGATCAGGTGATTTTGGGTTTCAAAAGAAGTTTCAATTCTGGTCAGCATAGTGTTGAAGGTGTCAACCAATTCATTAAGTTCCTTATTGTCGGGTTGAGGCTCTAGTCTTAAATGTAAATTTTCTGAGCTGATCTGTTTCACTTTTCCGGTGATTTTCAGGATCGGTTTAAATAAAGTTTTAGACAGATAAAAGGAAAAAATCATACTGAAGAAGATGGCAAGAACCATACACGTAATGATGGTTCTCTTGAGAAATCCCAGATAATAAATTACGTAATGATTTTGTGCAGAGGCAATTGCAATATACTCTTTATTATTAAACTTAAAAGACTGCCCGATGTAATAAAACTCTTTATCGTTATAATTAGCTTCACCTTTTCTGATTATATTTTTAAAAAAAGTATCAGGAATGTGTACTTCCTTCGAAATATTTTTAAAATTTGAATCTGTAGGAACTGCGAAAACATAATCGCGTTCCATCGGAAGCTCTTCGTCATTAAGACTGTTTAAAATATGATTTTCAGGAAGATCAAGACGTTCTTTACTTTTCTCAATCTGAACAATCGTCGTGGTACGGATTTTTAATAATTCATAAAACCTCTGGTGCGAAAAATTAACAATAGAAAAATAAACCAGTCCTCCGAAAAGTGAAATAACGGTTATAAAAACAACCATCAAAAGTACCATCGTTTTGGTCTGATTTGTCATTACTCTATTAAACATTTTCTATGGTTTTTTCAGCACATAACCCATTCCGATTACGGTGTGAATGAGTTTTTTATCGTCCTGATTGTCAATTTTCTTTCTTAAATAATTAACGTAAACATCTACAACATTGGTTCCCAATTCATAGTTTACTCCCCAAACTGCATCAAGAATTTCGGCTCTGGAGATTACTTTTTCAGGATTGTTGAGAAAGTACATCAAAAGTTTGTATTCTGTAGTTGTCAGTGAAATTTCTTCTCCGGAGCGGGTCACTTTTTTTGTGTAATCATTCACCGTCAAATCTGAAAATTTAAAAAGATATTCGTTATAGTCTTCCTCTTCTTCCACTTCCGGAGCAATAGGAACGCTTCTTCTCAATAATGATTTTACCCTTGCAACCAATTCGATAAACTTAAAAGGTTTTACCAGATAATCATCGCCACCGCTTTCCAGACCGAGAACGATATTTTCTGAACTTCCCAAAGCGGTTAAAAAAAGAATCGGAACATGTTTGTTGGTTTTTCTGATCTCTTTGCAGACATCCAATCCGTTCATTTCGGGAAGCATGATGTCTAAAATGACCAGATCGAAATCATTTTCCTGTACCATGCTGACTCCGGTGCGACCGTCAAAAGCCACGGAAACTTCATATCCTTTTTCCTGAAGTCCTTTTTTGATAAAAGAAACTACGCTGGTTTCATCTTCGATCAGAACAATTTTTTTCATAATGCAACGAGTTTCACAAAAATAGGAAAAGAATATTAATGAAACAAAGGCTTTGTAAGTATGAGTTTTTATAAAGTTTTTCTTAAAACCCTTCGTTTTAAACGCTGGAAGGGTTGAATTGAATATGAATTATAAAGAGAATTTAAATAAAAAAGACGAAAATTTCTTTCCGCCTCTTAATATAATGTAGTGTTTTTTAGTTTTTACCCGAGATTGCTTTTAAAATAATGGGCTCTAAATTAGATGGCAAATCGGCTGATTTTATCTGATAGTTTTTAATTTTCATCTCTTTAAACCAGTTTTCCCAGTACTCTTTGATTACGCCTTCTTCAAAAGGATTGCCTTTTTCAGGATTGATTCCTAAAACGATAACTTCAAGATTATTCAGATTATCATTCGCTTTTACAAAACCCAATTTATTTTTTTCAATTGTAGTTTTGAAGTCAGAATCTGTAAGATTGTTTGCTTTTATCAATTTTGAAGTTAGATAAGAGGTTTTCTTTTCCTGCGAGAATTTTGAATCTTCATGATACATATAACCATCGGTCAAAATAAAGAGGATATTTCTGTGATCGCCTTTTATGCAGTAATCTTTGACTTTATTTCTGAAAAACTCCCATGTGTCGGAACCTACGAATTTACCATCATTTATGGCAGACTGATAAATATTCGACGGCAGTTCAGAGTATTTTTTTTCTACAGAACTGAAATAGTCTTTGCTCGTATTTTTATCAAAAGAAACTTTCAGTTCTTTAGTAAAGTGATTCATTTTCGGATCAGAAGGTTCCGGATTGAAGAAAACCTGCATCTGATCATTGTATGTGATGATTTTTTTTGTTTTTATATGATTTAAAAATTCTTTTTCAATCGATTTGATATATTCCGTATCTCTCTGGAAATATTCCATGGTCGGATTTGGATTGGTTTTAGGGTCGATTCTGTCTGATAAATCAATTAAAATACTGACATTGATATTGTTTGAATCAATTTCTATCGGAGGAGTAGGAGGTGTATCAATTTTTTTACAACAAGAAACCAAAGAAATAATGATTAATAAGTAAAATATTTTTTTCATAATTGTAATTATAAAGATGATAAATAAACTAGATTTTGATTTTCTGAATTAGCTCCCACAACTTCAAGATTTTTATTGTATGTTTCGATACAACTGTCAATCATCGTTTGTTTTTCGGTTCTTGAAACGGCTATTTTTTCACCAATAAATGTTATCCAGCCCTGAACATATTCCGAAGCATATAGTTTATAATCTTTAGTTGGAATAATTACTCCATCGATAATATTCTGAAGTTCTTCGATTCTGCCACGTGTTTTTATGACAATCTCTTTTGTACTTCCGATGTTTGCAAGAATTTCTTCAATTTCTTTTTTGAGAACATCGATTTTTTCTAAAAGGAAAAGCACGTTTTTCTGTCTGATTTCCTGTTCGTTCTTAATCTTATCTTTTTCTTTATGTTCCTTCATTACAAAGTCAAAAACCAATCCCCAAATGATATAGACAATGAATCCTGCGAATATAATTCCCCAAAATTGAATAGTGGTAAAGGCTATTTTTAGATCAAATGGCGGAGAATTAAAAGTTTTGTTTAATTCATATAATTTAGACTCAATTTGATAAGCTAAAATGGCGTCGAAAATGAAAGTAACAATAAAAAGCAAACCCAATTTCACATAATTTACCCAAGTTTTAGTTTCATTAAACATATGAATCAAAAATCCCAATCCTAAAAAGACAAAAGGAATAAAAGATACAAATGCACCCTCAATAAAGCCTTCGGACCAAGCTCTTTCCCAAGCTCTTGCATCCAAAACACTTTGTATAACAGTAACTTTCGCGTCGAAACTTTTAAAAAACGCTGAGTAAGAAGTTGAAATATAAAAAGTTAACAGATATAATGTAATCGGAACAAGAAGAATAGCACCAATCCAAAACTTTGTAGATGCGCCTTTTGTGGCTTTTACATTGTGTCTTTCAGGATTTCTGGGTAGATCATTGATCTCAGCTTTTAAAACCTGAATCTGATTTTGGTGATTTTCAATTTCTTTATTTTTATTTTTTAACTGATCTTCTTTTGTTTCTACAGATACAGTCAAAGCTTTAATTTCTGTTTCCTTATTCTTCTGTTCGTTGACGTAGGATTCTTTCAGTTTTTGCTGTTTTTCAACCATTTCTTTTTCCTCGTTTTGAAATTTTGAATAAACCGCATCAAGACAAATTGATAATGTAGCGTGATTTCCGTTGGTTCGGGAGCTGTCTCTGTATCCCGATTCGTGATAAGTTCTTTTCCTGCTTTCTTCTGGAGATTCTCCGTTGGTATCAAATTCGGTTTTTAAAACTTCCGGTTCTTTTTCTTCCTGAGTTTCGATCGGAATTGATTTTAATTTGAATAAATTTTTAATATTTGTTGTCATGGTATTTTAGTTTTTTAATTCATATAAAATATCTGTTTTATTCTTTCCCAATTTCACAGATTCAATAAGATAATCAACGATTGATTTCACATTTTCTTCCAGAAAACCAAACATCAGAACGTATTTTTGCATGGCAGAATATTCATTTGGTGAAACAACACCGTCTGCCCAGATCATTACCGTAAGATCATACAGATAATCTACTTTTTCTTCAATGGTTTGAGGGACAAGAGATTTAAAGTTTATTGGGTTTAGTAATATTTCGTCCAGATTTTTAGATGAAATACCTCTTTCTTCTGCACATTCATAAAGCATTTTCAGTTCTAAGGTGCTAAAATCGTCATCACAAATTGCCATTTGGTACAATCTGAGGAAATGCGCTTTGAGATTTTCAGTAATTTGAGTGTTTTCCATAGTTGGTTTTAGTCTTCTTTTGGTTTTTTAGGATTAATAATTTTATCTCGCAGATATGCTTTCGGCTGTATTGTATTCACTGAAGATTCTTCGGTAATTTCTCCTTCCTTTTTTTGTTCCAATTTTTCGACAGAAGCAATAAGTAGGAAAAGAATTCCTGTTATAGTATCAATAGGAATCCATAAACTTTTTCGATATAAGTAAATGGGAATAAAAGGATTGAAAATAATGAGAATAACCAGAAAAATTATACTGAAATAATATTGTTTAGAGCTCAAAAAATTATAAATAACGATTGAAGCTCCAATAAAAACAAGAATTCTCAGAAAAGTATAATATTCGATAGGAAGCCTGAAAATACCAGCGAAACAACATAGCGCACAAAATGTGAGAAAAGGTTTCATGGTTTAAGTTTTTTAAAATCCGGTTCTGAGATTGTATTTGTAATTAAAATTATCTTCAGACATAAAGAGGAAGACAAAGAAATCAATACATGCAATCAATGCAGGAATGAGTGTCCAACAAAACAAGAGATAAAATATTCCCATAGTATTTTGCCCTAAATAAAATCTGTGAATGCCTAGTCCTCCTAAGAAAAGAGCAAGCATTGCGGTTGTAAATTTTGATTTCATAATTAAACTCTTGATAATATTTCGTTCTTTTTATTTTCAAATTCTTCTGGAGAAATGATTCCGTTTTCAACTAAACCTTTCAGTTTTTGTAAAATAGCAAATGGATCTTCCGCTTCAATAAGCTTGGGTGTTGACTGTTGTGTCTGTAAAGGATGAGCAATTATCGGTGTTGTATTATTAACTGTGACGCCGCCTCCCGCGGAAGCTCTTCTTACTTCAAGGTCTTTTTCTCTTCGAACCCCTCTCATTTGTTCTTCTATTTCCTGAGCAAACTGATACAGCTTTCTTGCTTGTGCTTTCGGAAGATAATCCATCATATTACTGAGATTGCTGACGGTTCTCATCGTAAAAGTAGAGCCCAAAATTCCTTCCTTAATATGGCAATCTGCTACGTCAACCCAGCTATAATCCTGAAAATCCATAGAAAAACCGAAGTTTTTAGGTCTGCAGAAAATAATTCTTCTGTTGGTAAGTGCGATACAGTCGGGAGAAAGATTCAATGCAGGTTTTTTCTGAACTGCAATGTATTCTACAAACTCTTGTGAAGTCAGAAGGCTATTGATTCTATCCAGTAGTTTTTCAACGGCTTTCGGATCTTGCTCTTCGTTTAAAAATTGTTTTAAATTCATGATATTTTGGTTTTGTTATTTTACATCTTTATAATAAACATATCCTGTTTTCCCGGATTTCTGCACCTTTACTTTCTGCCAATACTTTTGCTTGGAAACTGGAATTAATTTTGCGGTTTTCGAGACTTTCTCTATTACTTTAGATTGAAGAGAAGGTTTTTCATAAATTTTGATTACAGAAACGTCTGCATTGTATCTGTTGTCGGTTTTGATATTGACTTCATCAATACGAATTTTTGGAGGCTCTGAAAGTTTGCTTTTTTTAGAACGATAGGAAAGTGAAGTGTTCGGAGTTTTAGATTTTTGATGTTTTGAGGATGAGTGGTTTGCCGAAGATTTCTTCTTGTAAGAACCGCCTCCGCAAACGCCACAGCTTCCGCCCATGCCTGCGCAATGTGCACAACCGGAACAGCTTGAACATGCAGAACAGTTTGAAGATCCGGTGCATCTTTCGCCATTATGTGGACTTTTTTCTTTTGTTGAAGAAAAATAACCGGACATCAATACTCCAAAGAAAATAATTAGGATAGATATAAATGTTTTCATGGTTATTAGTTTTAATTATAGTTTTCTAAAGTCTGATGAAGCTGATTTCTGAAATTGTAGATTTCATCAAGACTATTCAACAAAACCTTTTCTCCGGCATCTTTACCATTATGAAAAGTTTCTAAATATTTATTAGCGGTATTAAAATGCAGTCTGCAAAGCGGTTTTCTGTTGTTATCATCCAGTAAAATCCCGAAATAGGACAAAGTGTCTCTGTAAGCAATTCTTTCGGAAGGAATTTTTTCTCTTAGAATGGCTTTTACAATCTGGAATCCTTCCAATTCTTCTTCCGTGGTTACGATTTTAGAATCATTGTTTTCATCAATGGGCTGAGAATTTTTCACGTCATCTTCCCGTTTTTCAATTTGCTCATTGATGCTTAATGCTGATTTTAGTCTAAAACTAATAGACTCGTTGATCGATGTGATCAATGCTTTTTTAGAATATTCTTTAAAAGCAATCATTCGATTGGCTGTTAAAGGTTTATCAAAAAATCTGCTGACCAACATTTTGACCATTTCATCCGAAGGGGTTTCGATTTCTTTCTCAAATTCTTTTCTGATGGCTTTAATGTATTTTAAGGCTTCTGCAGAATCTAAAATGCTTTCCAGATTATAGTCGTTTTTGGTAAAACTTTCGAGAATTTTTATTGAGCTTTCTTTGATATCTTCAATATCAATGGTGAAAAAAGGTTTCTCATCCATGATATTTGGTTTTTCAAGATCAGTATAAAAGTTGTAGACAATTCCGTTGGTAAGAACTCCAAATCGAGATTTTGAAACATGAAAATAGCGGTGAAGCTGTGAGTTGTGAGCATCTGCACTTTCTTTCCAGTGTTTGCATTCTATGATAAAAATGGGTTCATCATTTTTTTTAATAACATAATCTATTTTTTCTCCTTTTTTGGTTCCGATGTCACAAATGTGTTCCGGAATTACTTCTGTAGGATTAAAAATATCATAACCCAAAATCTGAATGAAAGGCATTACAAAAGCATTCTTTGTGGCTTCTTCAGTTCCGATCTGGTCTTTTAAGTCAACAACCTTTTGATGTAATTGCTCAAGTTTAATTTTAAGTTCCATGGTTTCTGTTTTTAAATGGTTTCATCAGCGATCTCTGCGGTTGGAGCATTGGATTTCACAGAGTGAATTCCGTTTTCCATTGCTGTTTTTGAACTGTATAATTGGCTTTTTCCGATGATTTCTCCGTTTCTTGCTTTCAGAACAAAGTAATCTTTGCCATTGGTGGAGACCCGTCTTTCGTATCTTGCGTCATCCTGAGAATTGATTTTTACAGATTGTATTCCTTTCTGACAAGATGATTTCTGGATGTACCCTTCACTCATTAAAATGATTTCCCCATTATTGGCTTTAAGGTTGAATTGATACTCCTTGTTTACTCTTTGAGTAATTGTGAATTTTCCCATGATTGTTTTTTATTTAACACTCCAAAAATATAACCCTTTAAAATCCAATCCTTACGGGTTTCCGTAAAACCGGCAAAAAATAAAAAAAGCCTTTCAATTTTTTTGAAAGGCTTTATTAAATATGCTTTGAAAATTTGTTTTTAAATAATTCCAATGTCTTTGCAGAAAGCTACTAATTGCTCATTGCTTGTGACTTCAAGATCTTCTTTTAAACCGTTAAGTTTTTTCTCAACACTGCTCAAACTATAAGGCTTTATGTCTTTTTCCTGCAGATGAACAGGAATGTTTTTCTGTAAAATTCCTTTAGATAAAAGAGAAACTAAGGTAATATCATAAGCTGAAAACTCATAACTATTAAGTTTTCTCATTTCCTGTTTCATATCGAGAGACAAATAATTTTCGTTGATATAAACTGAGGCGATTGATTTTTTCAGTTCTTTAGAATCATTTCTGGCTTTTCGAACATAGCCGTTGATTTCATATTCCTTGAAAAGCGAATCAATAACTCCTGATTTGTGTTCGGCAGAAAAAACGATGATTTTTAAAGAAGGCTGAATTTCTTTTATTTTCTGAATTAATTCTCTTCCGTCTTTAATTTCCTGTTTCCGATGATCTTCCTCATAATACAGATCGGTGATCAGAAGGTCATAAGGTTCATTCTCTCTGATTGATTTTTGGATTTTTGCCAATGCATCATCGCAATAATATACGTAATCAACATTCGGAATGTTGAGATCCTCCAATGTTTTTTGTACGGATAAATTGATGCTTTCGTGGTCTTCGGCGATTAAAATTTTCTTGAACATTCTTTTTTAGTTTTTTTAAGAAGCAGGAAATGAAATATTGATTTTCAGTCCCTTTTCAGTTTTGATGTCAAAAGTAATCTCTCCGTTGATTTTTTCCATACGGGAAACCGTAGAAGACAGACCGTTTTTATAAATCAAGTCCCCGGAAATACCGATTCCATTGTCTGTGTACTGAATTTTTATAAAATTATTTATTCTTTCAAATTTGAAAACCACTCTGTCTGCTTTACTGTGTTTTTTCATGTTGACAAGTAGTTCGCGTATGATCTGATAAATTTCTTCTCCTATTGACGAGCTTAAATTGCTCCATATCTCGCTTTCGTTTCCTGCAACGTAGGTTTCAATAGAAGAATTTTTAAAAGAAGCGATGAGGTTTGATATTTTTTCTTTGAATTCTTCTTCAGAATTTTTAGAATCCTCTTTTTCGTAAGAAATATCTCTTGATTTTTCGTAAACAAATTCTAATTCATCAAGAGCTTCATCTTTATTAAAACTTTCCTGATTCTCAATTTTTGTCATGACCTGATATATTCCGTTGGCTACGACATCATGTACTTTTTTGGACATTTTGAGTTGCGTGTTTTTGACTTCGAGTTCTTTTTCTTTTTCTTTCTCCTGTCTTATATGTTTTTTTCTTTTTTCGTTCCAGAAGTATCCCAAGATCAATGTCAGGGTTAAAATTCCTAATCCAAAACTTAGGTAAATTATATTAATTTTATTCTCAACATTTCTAAGCTTTAAATTTTTATTCTCAACATCTTTCTGTTCTACATCATACCTTATTACGGCAAATTGTTTTTTAGTTTTGTTTCTGGCAGTTTGTGTGCTATCGTTTATTGCTGTTAATCTTTGAAAGCTTTTTAAATAATTTGATTGATCAAGGATAATGATTCTTTGTAATGCGTTTATTTGATCTTCAGGTATTTTTATTTTTTCTGAGGTTTCAAGAAGTTTGTATGCATAGAATAAAGATTTTTTAGGTATTTTATCAGAATAATAATCTGCTAATGTTGAAAAACTTGAATTTTGTCCTTCTAAATCTTCTTTATTTTGTCTGATTTTTAAAGCTTTATTTAGTTCATGTAATGGGTTATAATCTTGATTTTCAAGAAACTTAGCCCTAGCAAGGTTATTAAGTGCCTTTGCATAAATTAAACTATCTTTTGTTAAAGTTGCTAATTCCAAATGCTTTTTAGCTTCTTTGTATTTGCCTAAAAGTATAAGTGCATCACCAATATTATTATTATATATGTATTTATTTTTATCATCATTTGAAAATTGTAAAGCTTTTTTGTAAAAAGAAATAGACTCTTCATAATTTTTTAAAAAAGATGATGAAATTGCCATACTATTGTAATTTGCAGCTAAAGTACTTTTTACAATACTGTCATTTTCATCCCGCAATAATTTATTAGCTTCTAATGAAGTTTCTATACTTCCGTAAAAATCTCCGTTATTAGATTGAATAATTGCCATATTCACTAATGATTTCCCTGACCCAATTGAATCGTAAATCTCGAGATAATCATTTTTGGCAAGATTAAAATAGTAGAACGCAGAATCTGAAGTATTTTCATTTGCAAATTCTTTTGCTTTTTCGTAAAGTTTTTTTGGATATATTTCATCTCTTGTTTTTACTTTATTGCAAGAATAGAAGATTAATAATATTATAAATACATAATTTGGTCTCATAAATTAGTTTTTATGCAAATTAACAAAAAAGGACAGATAAAAATCTGTCCTTCAATAAATGTTAAGGTCTAGGAGGCGGAGTTTGTCCAGTATTTCCAGTTACTGGTCCACCTGTTCCATCGTCCGGATCTGTCCCCGTTCCCGGATCGATACCTGTTCCGCCTCCGGAATCCTGAGTTGTTACTGTTCCTCCGTTGTTGTTATTGCATGTTGCATTTCCGTTATTATTTCCGAATGCTAAGCCAAGTAGCATTAAAATTATTTGAATCATTTCCTTTAAAATTTGAAGTTGAAATTGTTTTTCTTCCTCTCGCAGATGTAGATATCACGAGCTGTACACATTTAAAATTTCGAAGCGCTTCTAAAATTTTTTTGGGAAGTGAACCTTCAAAAACGGAAGAGAAACATCTGCTTCCCAACCCGGAGTTTTCTTCCGTTTTATCTAGTGAATTTGAAATCAGTTTTGTAAATTTGTTTTTTGTAATTGTTTGTTTATCACTGATTTCTATGGCAAAGATGCAGCGAAATGGAAGGCAGGGGTTAGAAAGTTTTTGGAAAGTTTTTGGAAAGTTTTTTCGGTGAGTTGTACGGGAAACCGTAAGGTTTTGTAATCAAAACGTCATAATTTTAGCACTAATAACCATGAGTATGTCAAAATTTTTACCTCAGAAGAAAAAATTACTTGAAGATGTTTATGAGAAAGCATCTAATGAAGCAACAGAAAGCTCTTTCAATGGAATTCTTTTACATCTTGAACAAATTTTAAAAGATGAACATGAAAGTTTAAGCTATAAAACCTTTGAAAATTACTATAAGACTATAGTTGAAAAAGAGGAAGACTATAACATAAAAAAATCTATATTAGATAATTTATGCCAATATTTAGGATATGATACATTTAAAGATTATTGCTCTGAATGGAAAACAATAGAGTATACAATACAACATACAATTTCTAAAATTGTTATTACTATTATTAATAAACCTATTCTTGCAATGCCGGAATTTATGAAACAGAATGGTTTCGGAATGGTTGAAGTTACTTTTGTGATACTTCTTCTTACAGGAAATTATGCTTTCTCAAATACTCAAGGAAAAAACCAAAACCAAGAGAAGTCTACTGTTTTGGGTTTTTTTGGAAGTTCTGAGCCTGTGAAAGAAAAGAAATGTATGTATTGGGATAAGTTTGAATACAAAATTGCTGATTGTGAGGATGATAGACCTTATCTTGATCTGAAACCTGTAAATTTTAAATTGTTGAAATATTTCAAGAAAATTAATAGAAAAGATACTTTGACTGTTGATAACGCTTTAGGAAAAACTTGGTATTCAAAGTATAATGGAAATGTTGAATTTTTCACAATGGATGGTGTAGATCCAGAGACAGGGAAAGAACTCGATCAATCAACCAATCATATGATTTTAAAATATGCAGGAGTTCAAGAAGAATAAAAAAGCGAAGATTTCTCTTCGCTTTTACTTTATTCTGAATCTTTCAACATTCCGAGTTCTCCGAAATGTTTTTTGAATTTCTGAATTTTTGGACCAACTACCGCACTGCAGTAAGGTTGATTTGGATTGACGTGATAATATCCTTGGTGATATTGTTCTGCAGACCAGAATTTTTCAAATGGTGCCAATTCTGTCACATATTTTCCTGACCATTTTCCTGAAGCTTCAGATTCTTTGATAGAATTTTCTGCTCTTTGTTTTTCAGCATCATCTTTATAGAAAATTACCGAACGGTATTGAGTTCCGATGTCATTTCCCTGTCTGTTAAGTTGAGTAGGATCATGAAGGAAGAAAAATACATCCATCAACTGATCATAAGAAATAATTGCAGGATCGTAAGTGATTTGTACAACTTCCGCGTGTCCGGTTCCACCTGTGCAAATTTCCTCATAAGTCGGATTGTCTGTGTGACCACCCGAATATCCGGAAATTGCAGATTCTACACCTTTTAACATATTAAAACAGCTTTCTACACACCAGAAACATCCGCCTCCGAAGGTGATTTGCTGTAAATTATTTTTATCCATTTTAGATTGATTTTATATTTAAATATTTTCTTTTCAAACTTATTTCAAGTCGTTGAAAAACTTATCAAAAATAAGAAAAAATTGAGCCAAAAGCGGATGAAGCAATTGCTTAAACACAAATCGCACTAATAGATTTCACAAATAATCACTAATGAATTTGATTTAATAATTAAACAAAAAAAGCATCCTCGAAAGAGAATGCTTAATATTTTTTATTTGTTTTGAATTATTTTTCCCAAACCAAAGCACTTGCTCCTAAAATGGCAGCATCTGCTTCATCAAGTTCACTGAAAACCAATCTAACTTTGTTTCTGAAAATAGGTAAAAGATTTCTTTCCATGTGAAGTTTGGCAGGTTTTAAAATAAAATCTCCCGCTTTGATCACCCCTCCAAACAACAAGATTGCTTCTGGCGAAGAGAACATAACAAAATTAGCCAAAGCTTCACCCAATTTCTGACCTGTATATCTGAAAACCTCTATCGCTACAGGATCTCCTTTCAAAGCACATTCATGTACTGTTTTAGAATTGATGGTGTCTTCAGGATATTGATTCAGCATCGAGTCTGGAAATTCTGCTCTCATTTTTTTTGCCGTAATTGCAATTCCGGTTGCAGATGCATAAGATTCAAGGCTTCCTTCAGAACCTGTACTCCAGTGTTTTCTGCCACCTGGTTTTACGATTGTATGTCCCAGTTCTCCGGCAAAACCGTCATGACCGTAGATCAAATGTCCGCCGGAAACGATTCCGCTTCCTACACCTGTTCCCAAAGTAATCATGATAAAATCTTTCATGCCTCTTGCAGCGCCATACATCATTTCACCAAGAGCTGCAGCATTGGCATCATTGGTCATTTTGCATGGATGTCCGAATTTTTCAGTCATTAAATCTGCAAAATTGATCACGCCTTTCCACGGAAGATTGGGAGCCAGCTCGATTGTTCCTCTGTAGTAGTTGGCATTGGGAGCACCTACACCAATTCCTTCAATCATTTTTCCTACGCCATGCTCATCGATTAAAGGTTTAATTTGTGTGTACAGTGCATCAATAAATGCTTCCGGAGTAGCATATTGGTCGGTGGGAATAGAGCCTTTTGCTAAAATTTCACCTCGGTGGTTTACTAAACCAAATTTAGTATTGGTTCCACCGATATCGATACCTAATGCAACCTGTTTTGACAAATCTACTACTGACATTTTCTTATTGTATAATTTCGAGGCAATAAATTTATAAAAAAGATTGTATTAATACTGCTTAATATAGAATATTATTAAAAAATTATGAGATTGCTTTTTTAGTTTTTTTTCTTCTTCCCCACCAGACTAAAAATCCTGTTACGGGTAATGAAGCACAAATTAAGCTTACAATAAAAGCAATAATTTTGGTTGGCAAGCCTAAAATAGAACCTACGTGAATGTCGTAATTGGCCCCCACAGCTTTTTCACCGAAATTTTTATCTTTCATATCATGCGTATGAAGCAATTCTCCGGAGTTTTCATCAAAAATCAAACTGCTGCTCTTATGATAAGAGTAGGAGAGGTGTTTTACATAGACCTCAAAATTGGGATGTTCATGATCATCCATATGAGGATGTCCTAAGTCGATTGCAAATCCGTAAGAGTCCGGATATTTTTCTTTTACAGTATTGCTGATTTTATCCAAAGTGCCTTCCGTTCTTAGCTCGATCGGAGCTTTTGTTTTAATGGATGAAAAGTCAGGATAAACTGTACTTCCGCCAGAAAAAATGAAGTAGAAAGCTGCCTGAACAACAAAAAATGCATAAAATAAACCCGTCAAAGAAAAAATAAGAGCAAATATTGATGCGTAGAAACCTAAAACATTGTGAAGGTCATAATTCTTTCTTTTCCAGCTTTTTACATTTTTCCATTTGAATGAGAAGCGTTGTCTTCTTGCTGCTTTGTTTTTTGGCCACCATAAAATTATTCCTGAAATCAACATGATAATGAAAATGATTACTGGAATTCCGACCACATAAGTTCCCCATTCCTGTTTTAGTAAATAACTCCAGTGAATCATTTTTACAATTTGAAAAAAGCCGTTTTTTTCATCATAAGTCCTTAAAACTTTACCGTTATAAGGATTGACGTAGGCTAGTTTATAGATGGGAAATTCATCAAAATAATTCCACGCTTTAGGATTGTGCTCATACCAATAAAACTGATAGGACATCTTTTTATCAATAGGAATATTAACCCAATGTACAGGATATTTTTCTTTTACCTGTGCTACAACTGATTTTTCTAAAACTCTTATCGGAAGAATCTGTTTTTGATCAATATTTTGCTCGTTATGATAGATAACATCTTTTCTCGTGTAATTTTCCACTTCATCTTTGAATACGTATAGAGCACCGGTAATTGAGATGATGAAAATCAAAAATCCTATTCCCAAACCGAACCATAAATGTATTTTGCCAGTCCATTTTTTGAAGAGACTTGGTTTCTTTTTGTGGTGATGTTTTTTCTTCATGAATTTCTAAAGTTGTGCAAATATAAGATTTTCCATTTTTATTTAGATTAATTATAATTAGCGAATCAAATGGTTTTAATCTAAACAAATCTGCCAAACTACTCATGCAGTTTGGCAGATGGTTTTTAATTTATATTCTGATTAGAATTTATAATTTAAACTTAAAGAAAGTGTTCTCAATCTCTGAGGTGTTACAGTAGACCATCCTGAGAAATATTTTTTATTAGCAATATTATCAAGTTTTAGGATCACACTGTATCTTTCTTCGTTATAAGAAAGTGCTGTGTTGAAAATAGCATAGCTTGGAATAGTAAATGTTCCGATTCCCGCTCTGTTTAATGTGTAAAGATTACTTGCAGAGTTTGTTCCGAAGCCAATTCCTACGTTTCTTAAAGCGCCATCCTGAATTTTATAGTTTGCCCAGAAGTTGAATATATTCCTTGGACCCGCTTCTTCAGGACGATATCCTACATATGTTGGGTCTCCAACAGTAACTTCACTGATATTTTGGCTGAAACCTGCAATTACATTTAAGCCTATAACCGGACTTCCTACAACACTGATTTCAAAACCTTTACTTTCAACTTCACCTCCTTGAATACTTGCCAATGGATTGGTGGGGTCTGCCATTACTTTGTCTTTTACTAAAATATTGTAATAACTTGCAGTAACTGATAATTTATCTTTAATTAAACTAGCTTTCGTTCCAACTTCCCATTGATTGGCATGTTCAGGATCGAAATATGCAAATGATTTATTTCCGCCAAGATCTGTGTTTTCTACTGGCTCAACATTTTGGAAACCGTTCATGTAGTTCGCAAAAATAGAAAGTTTATCTTGAATTGGCTGATAGACCAAACCTAATTTTGGAGAAAAAGTTGTTGTATTTTTAGATTTCTCTACTGCATATGCTGTTGGATTTCCTGTAAAGTGATCCATTCTAACGCTTAGCATTGCAGATAAATTAGGAAGAATGTTAACAACATCTGAAATATATGCGCTGTAAATTTTAGTTTCCATGCTTCCTATTGCTTGAGAGGTTGTTGCCAAAGCGTTATCTACGGCTCCTTTGTTTAGCATTCCTGCATTAGTGTCTGATTGATTAACCAATGAGATTGTTCCAAACCCTGCCCAGCCTGTTCCACCAAGCAAAAATTCTCTCTGGAAATAATCTAAACCAAATAGAAGTTTATTTTTTACACTTCCAATATTGAAGTTTCCTACAAAATTTTGTTGAATTGCAGTTGTGTTTGTTTCTCCACCTAATTTTGAGATAAATCTTGTAAACTCATTTCCGTTTGAAGAATCCCACAAGTAATGATTGTAACCATCGGTTTTGGTATTTCCTCTTGAAACAATGGTACTTGAAGTCCAATTATCTGAAATTTTATATTGAGCCTGAGCCTGGATGTTGAATGAAGAGTTTTTGATACTTAAGTCGTTTGAAGTATAAGAATTTTTATAATTCTGCTCAAACAAATCTATAGAATTAAAAGAAAGAGGGCTATATCTGCTAAGGAAAATCATTGGAGCATTCGCAGCATCAGATTTTTTAATTTCAGTATTTACAAAGAATGTCAATCTGTTATTTACAACATATTTAATTGATGGGTTAACGTAAATAGATTCACTGTAACCTGCGTCCTGAAATGAGTTTTGCTTTTGATATGCTGCATTTACTCTTGCATACAAGTTTTTTCCTACAGGTGCATTTACATCTGCTGTTACTCTGTTAAGTCCATAAGTGCCAGTAATGTATCCTACTTCACCTCCGAAATGATTATACGGTTTTTTAGTAACTACATTTAATAATCCACCGTAAGAAATTACACTACCTCCGTAAAGCGTTCCCGAAGGACCTTTGATAGCTTCAATAACTTCAATTCCTGCCGGATCTAAAGTTCCGTTGTTGAAAGCAGGCATTCCGTTTATGAGATTAGGCTGCAAAGAAAAACCTCTCATTGAGTAATATTCACCTCCGTCATTTCCTCTACCTGTAGACTCCCAAAGTCTTGCGATGCCGGTGATGTTTTTAAGAGCATCATTAAAGTTGGTGACAACTTGTTCTTTAATCACATTTTTATTTACGGTATTATAAACCTGAGGATTTTCAATATCTTTTAGTGGCATTTTGTTTGCAGATTGACTGTCTTTCGTTAAATAGCCAGTAACAACTACTTCATCAATATCATTAGATTTAATAGTATCACTTTCCTGTGCAAACGTTATCATTGAACCTAACAGCGATGTGCAAACCAATAGTTTTTTCATGAAGATAAATTTTTGCAAATATATTGTTTTTAATTATTCTAAATAAAATACAAAAATTGACATTTGTCATGTTATGAGCAAAGTGTTATTTATTGAATAACAAAAAAACCGCTTCAACTGAAGCGGTTTTTATCATATCTGTAATTTATCTCTTATGCGGGAATCTCTCCTCTGTATAAGAAAGAAATAATTTCTTTGTTCATTTTGTCAACCATTTCGCTGAACAAATGGAAAGATTCCTGTTTGTAAATCACCAAAGGATCCTTTTGTTCGTAAACAGCTCCCTGAGAAGATTTTCTCAAATCATCCATTTCACGAAGGTGAAGTTTCCAGTTTTCGTCGATGATTGATAAAGTGATGTTCTTTTCAAAATCATTGATCAGGCTATCGCAGTTTGTATCGTGAGCTTCTTTCAGATCGGTAACGATGGTTAATGTTTTAACACCGTCTGTGAAAGGAACCTGGATCATTTTAAACATCGAACCCTGGTTCTGATAAACATTCTCAATAATAGGGAATGATTTTTCTTTCAGAAGATTCAGTTTCATATCATAGTCAGCTTGAGCTGCTTTGAAAAGAATGTCTGTAAGCTCAGGAATTTGTTTTGACTTAAAATCACTTTCAGAAATAGGAGATTCCATAGTGAAGTTTTTAATCACTTCAAATTCAAAATCTTTATAGTTTCCGGTTGCTTTACCTTTTGCTACGATAGAATTTGATACATCAAAGATCATGTTTGTAATATCGTATTTCAGGTGATCTCCGAATAATGCATTCTTTCTTCTTTTATAGATTACATCACGCTGCTTATTCATTACATCATCGTACTCAAGAAGTCTCTTTCTTGTACCGAAGTTGTTTTCTTCTACTTTCTTCTGAGCTCTTTCGATAGATTTGGAAATCATAGAATGCTGAATTACTTCACCTTCCTTATGACCCATTCTGTCCATCATTTTAGCAATTCTTTCAGAACCGAACAAACGCATCAGATTATCTTCCAAAGAAACATAGAACTGAGAACTTCCGGGATCTCCCTGACGTCCTGCTCTACCCCTTAACTGTCTGTCAACACGTCTGGAATCATGTCTTTCTGTTCCGATGATCGCTAAACCTCCGGCTTCTTTTACTTCTTTGGTAAGCTTAATATCGGTACCACGACCTGCCATGTTGGTTGCAATGGTCACAACTCCCGGCTGACCTGCTCCGGCAACGATCTCTGCTTCTTTTTTGTGAAGCTTCGCATTCAATACCTGGTGCTGAATTTTTCTTAACTGAAGTGCTTTTGAAAGCAACTGTGAAATCTCCACAGAAGTCGTACCCACCAATACCGGTCTTCCTGCTGCTGTTAATTTTTCAATCTCTTCAATTACTGCGTTATATTTTTCCCTGTTGGTTTTGAAAACCAAATCTTGTTTGTCATGTCTTTGAATCGGACGGTTGGTAGGAATTACTACAACGTCTAATTTGTAAATCTGCCAAAGTTCTCCCGCTTCAGTTTCTGCTGTACCTGTCATCCCCGCAAGTTTGTTGTACATACGGAAATAGTTTTGGAGAGTTACCGTTGCAAAAGTTTGTGTAGCAGCTTCTATTTTTACGCTTTCTTTAGCTTCAATCGCCTGGTGAAGACCGTCTGAATAACGTCTTCCTTCCATGATACGACCTGTCTGCTCATCAACAATTTTTACTTCGCCGTCAATGACAACATATTCATCATCTTTCTCAAACAATGTATATGCTTTCAATAGCTGGCTCATTGTGTGAACACGCTCAGATTTTTCGGCAAATTCTGCGAAAAGCTTTTCTTTAGCTTCAAATTCTTCTTCTTTAGATAAATTTTTAGCTTCCACTTCAGCGATTTCTGTTCCGATGTCAGGAAGAACAAAGAAGTTGTTGTCAGAATTCCCCTGAGACATATATTCAACACCTTTATCCGTCAAATCAACCTGATTGTTTTTCTCTTCGATAACGAAATACAAATCTTTATCAACGATTGGCATATCACGGTTGTTATCCTGCATGTACTGAGCTTCTACTTTTTGAAGTAATGCTCTGTTTCCGCTTTCAGATAAAAACTTGATTAATTGTCTGTTTTTTGGTAAACCTCTGTAAGCCTGAAGTAATTTAAATCCTCCTTCTTTGGTGTTTCCTGCTGCAATTAATTTTTTAGCTTCATTAAAAATTGCAGAAACTGTTTTTTTCTGAACTTCAACAATTCTGTCGATAGAAGGTTTAAGAACATCAAATTCCTGTCTGTCTCCCTGAGGAACCGGACCGGAAATGATCAAAGGTGTTCTTGCGTCATCCACCAATACAGAGTCAACCTCATCTACAATGGCAAAGTTTAATTCTCTTTGCACTAATTCTGTAGGTGAAGTCACCATATTGTCTCTGAGATAATCAAAACCAAATTCGTTATTGGTTCCGTAAGTGATATCTGAATTGTATGCTTTTCTTCTTCCGTCTGAGTTTGGCTGATGATTGTCAATACAGTCAATTGACATTCCGTGGAATTGGTACAATGGTCCCATCCAAGCGGAGTCACGTTTCGCCAAATAATCATTCACCGTTACAACGTGTACTCCTCTTTCAGGAAGAGCATTTAAGTAAATTGGAAGTGTTCCTACCAAAGTTTTACCTTCACCTGTTGCCATTTCGGCAATTTTACCGCTGTGAAGAATCACACCACCAATAAACTGAGTGTCGTAATGCACCATGTCCCATAAAATAGGAGTTCCGGCTGCATTCCATGAGTTTTTCCAGACTGCTTCCTCACCTTGGATCTCAACGAAATCTTTAGTTGAAGCAAGTTCTCTGTCCCAATCAGTAGCTTTTACACGGATTTCTCCGTTTTGAGCCCATCTTCTTGAGGTTTCTTTGATCAACGCAAAAGCTTCAGGAAGAACCTGCAAAAGAACTTTTTCTTCAATCTCGTAAGATTCTTTTTTCAAAGTTTCTATTTTAGAGAAAAGAGCTTCTTTTTCATCAACATTTTTTGAATTCTTGATCTGCTCTTTGATTTGTTCTATCTGAGTTGTAATAGTATTTGTCGCTGCTTTAATTTTAGATTTAAATTCAGCAGTCTTTTCTCTTAAACCATCATCAGATAATTCTCCGATGCTTGGTTCAACAGCTTTGATTTTTGTTACAACTTTTTTTACTTCCTTAAGGTCCTGCGCTTTCTTGTCTCCCAAAAACCCTTTAAGAACTTTATTTAAAAAACTCATAGAATTTGTTTTAAGCTCAAAACCTAGGGCTTTAAGCATATTAAAATTACACCTAATGGGTGTATGTTATTATTGAAAAAGCTTTAAGCGTGTTGCTTAAAGCTTAATGCTTTTTTATTAATATTCGTCCTCGTTCCAAAGATAATCTTCGTCCGTAGGATAATCGCTCCAGATCTCATCAATTGCGTCGTAAACTTCACCTTCATCCTCGATTGCCTGAAGGTTTTCTACAACTTCCATTGGTGCACCAGTTCTGATTGCGTAGTCGATAAGTTCTGCTTTTGTCATCGGCCAAGGTGCGTCGCTTAGGTATGAAGCTAATTCTAATGTCCAGTACATAATTTATTATTTTTTGCAAAAGTATAAAAATAGGTTATATTATAAACTTTTTTTATGACTTGATTTTCAATTCTTTTATTAAATTTCGTCTATATTTACTGCAAATGCTTTTGTGAGCGTGATTGCGATAGATTGATGTCATTTTCTCAAAAACCATTCCACAAATTTTTTTGTGCCATTTTGGAAGTTTGTAATTGGCTTGTAACCGATTAAATCTCGGGCTTTTGTAATATCTGCGTTGGTTTTCTGCACATCTCCCTGCTGTAGTGGCAGCATTTTTTTTGTGGCAATTTTGTCAAGATTTTTTTCGATAACTGACAACATTTCAGAAAGCTTGATCACTTCGCTTTCGCCTAAATTGATGATTTCATAAACCTTGGAGTGGTTTTCTAAATAGACAACTGATTTTACAATACCATCAATAATATCATCAATATAAGTGTAATCTCTTGCCGTGTTTCCGTCGCCGTAGAACGGAATTTCTTTGTCTTCAGAAATCAACTTAGTGAATTTATGTATCGCCAGATCAGGTCTTTGTCTCGGTCCATAAACCGTGAAAAACCTCAACTGAATCATATCGATATGATAAAGACTATGATAAACATGACCTAAAATCTCACCACATTTTTTTGTCGCCGCATAAGGTGAAATGGGTTGGTCTACATTATCGGTTTCGGAAAAAGGAATTTTCTCGTTATTGCCATAAACACTTGATGAAGAAGCGCAAACAAATTTCTTAATTCCAAACTGGTTGCAGAGTTCCCAAAGATTCATTGTGCCACGAACATTGACTTCTTCGTATTCTAAAGGTCTTTCAATAGAGGGGCGAACTCCTGCAAGTGCTGCTAAATGAATAATCAGATCAATTTGATGACTTTTAAATATTTTTTCTAAACCACTTTTGTCTCTGATATCCTGATGATATAAAGTGTAATGTTCTGATTTTGAAATAGAAATCAGGTTTTCAATATCGTTTTGCTTGTCGGAAAATTCAAAATCAATATTTTTTTCAATTGAGTTTAAAGTATTTTTAATCTTCATCTGGTAATCATAGAAATCATCAAAATTGTCAATGTTTATGACAGAATGTCCGTGTTTCAATAATTCTTCTACCAAGTGGGAACCAATAAATCCGCTTCCTCCCGTAACGAGATACGTCATGTGTATTTTTTTTAGACCACAAATTTATTAATAATAGTTGAAAGCTGTTTTCTTACTTTTGTTTTTTAAATATGATAGATGATTAATTTTCAGAAACTTTTAAGTTTACCCAAAGAAGAGGAAGAAGATTTTACCTTTAATGAAATTGAGGAAGGAATTTATTTTCGGGGTCATAATCTTTGGCTTTTGGTCATCTCAATGGGCATTGCTTGTATAGGTCTTAATATTAATAGTCCGGCGGCGGTAATCGGCGCAATGCTTATATCACCGTTGATGGGACCGATTGTGGGGGCTGCCTTTGGTTTTTCGATTGGCAACAGGCATCTTATAAAGTTGGGTATTATCAATTGGGCATTAATGATTGTTGTGGCACTTTGCTCATCTACACTTTATTTTTTTATCACTCCTTTTCATTCAGAAACCGCTCAACTCGAAAGCTTTAAAACGGCTACTGTTTTTGATTGTTTTTTAGCCATATTGGGAGGTTTTGCCTGGTTTTTGGGTATTGTAAGAAAAGAAGCTATCAAAGTAATAGCGGGTGTTGCAGTTTCCACAGCATGCATTCCGCCTCTTTGTACCGCCGGATTTGGGATTGCAAATGGCAATTGGGAATATTTCTGGGGAGGATTTTATTTTTATCTTATCAATTGTTTTTTTATCGGGGTTGGAACGTGGATACTCAGCATTGTACTTGGCTATCAAAAATATTATCTTCAGAAAAACAAAATCAAAAACCATAAAATATCACTCTTTATAAGTTTGATCTCTGTCTTGATCCTTATTCCAAGTATTTGGCTCACCAAAAAGAAATGGGATAAAGAAAAGCTGAAAGAAAGATCTGAGAATTATATTAAAACAATCAAAGAAAACCATCCTGAATTAGCGATTATCAATCACGAAATTTTTGAAGAAAAGGGAGGGAGATTTTTGAAAATAACATTGTTGAATGATAGTTTAGCCATCAGTAAAGAGCGGTTAGAAGAACATAACAGTCTTGTTAAAGATATTCATTTAATTTGGCAGTATTCACCAAAACAGCAAAAAACAGAATCTCCGCAAATGAAAGATATGCAGACGCAGATTTCTGAATTAAAACAGGAAATAGAACGAATAAAAACTAAAAACAACAATAACTGATTCTAAAATTTTATATTTACTAAAAAGTTATCACACATGCAGTTTCAAGGACAAATTTTAAAAATGACGAGTTTCAATGATCAGCCGATTCAATATTATCTGAATCTTTCTGGCGACCTTATTCATATGAATGAATTGCTTGGAAAGGAGTTGAGTATTAAGCATGTTGGTTTCCAGTGCGTAAATTGCGGATTAGATAAAACGATTTACAGAATGGGTTTCTGTAAAAGCTGTTTTTTTGAAAGTCCGTATGCAAGTGACACTATTATCCGACCAGAGCTTTCTACGGCCCATCTGGGAATTGGTGAACGTGATCTTGATGTTGAGAAACAAATCCAATTGCAGCCACACACCGTATATTTAGCATACACAGGAGACGTGAAAGTAGGAGTGACGAGAAATACACAGATTCCGACCCGATGGATTGATCAGGGCGCAACATTTGCTTTACCGATTGCAAGAACTGAAAACCGCTACGAAGCCGGAATGATCGAAGTCGCATTGAAAGAACATCTTGCTGATAAAACAAATTGGAGAAAAATGCTGCAGGATGATTTTGAAGATGAAGTTGATTTGGCAGATTTTCAGCAGAAAATAAAAGAGTATTTTCCTGAAGATTTCCAAAAGTTCTATTCTGAAGGTGAAAATATGTGGAAGTTTGATTATCCTTTTTCAAAGCCTGAAAAAGTGACTTCTTTCACTCTGGATAAAAAACCTGGATTTGCAGGAAGACTGACAGGAATTAAAGGTCAGTATTTAGGTTTCGAAGGTGGTAATTTTATGAATGTGAGAGGGCATGAAGGATACGTGATTGAAATGAATGTGAAGAACTAATTCAAATATAATTTATGAAAAAACCGTGGGTTAAAAAGCTTTTAATAGGTCTTGGAATTTTTTTGGGACTTATTCTGATTGCAAATTTAGCAATCAATATCTGGCTCAAAACCCAGCTTCCGGATTATATTAAGAAAAATACGGATTATAAAGTTTCTTACAAGTCGCTGAATGTAGACTTGGGAACAGGAAATATTTTCGCTACAGGAATCACCGTTAATAATAAAAATCCTCAAAACACAAAAGTAATAGGACTTCAAGGTACAATCGATACGTTGAAAATCAGCCGTTTTGGAATTTACGATGCTATTTTTAACAAGACAATCAGTTCAAATGATTTGTTGTTGGCGAAACCAAATCTGAATATTATTCTGGCAAAACCTAAAGACAAAAAAACGGATAAGAAGACAAATCCGATCAGTTTTGAAAATATCAGAATCAGCAACGGAACCATTCAGGTTTTTAAATATACCAAACAAAAATTATTAAGTGTAAATGATTTAGATCTGATTGTAGAAAATCTTCAGTTGAACGAAGAAACGGTAGAAAATAAACTTCCTGTGACGTTTGATCACTACAGCATTAAAGGAAAAGATATTTTCTTTCAGCCTGATAATATTTATAATTTAAAAATTGCAAAAATCACAACGACAAACGGACAGGTTTCAATTGATCAATTTCAGCTTGCTCCTATTATTGATTTTGAAAATTTTAAAAAAACATACCCAAAGAAAAAGCAACTGATCTCGGCGTCTATTCAGAAAATTGATTTTAAAGATGTTGTTTTAAAGGATAACAAAGTTTCTTTGACCAATGCGACTTTCCAGAATCCTAATATTTTAATTTATACTACTAATGCAATTCCTGATGAAGTTAAAAAACCTCTCAATTTTGAATTAAATTTAGGAGATTTCAAATTAAATAATGCTGTTATTCAGGTCAATAAAGCAGATGGAAACAAAATGCTTTTTGCTAAGGATGTCAATTTAAATATTAAAAATATTGAATTCAGCAAAGAAACTTCTGCAGAAATTATTCCTTTGAGATATAAGGATTTCAGTTTTTCAGGAAAAAAAATTGAGTATTTTAATCATCAGGATATCAAAGTCGGAAGCATTGCGATGACTCCCAAAAAAGGTGATATCAGGAGTATATCGGTTGTTCCTAATGATTCACGTTCCGGTAAAACAACGATGGATTTAAAAGCAAATCAAATTGCATTTAACATCAATAAATGGGAAATTGCAAATGAAAAACTTAATCTGGATGTAAAAGATGTTCTGGTCAATCAAGTCAATGGGAAAATCACGGCAGGAACTATTAAATCTGATAAAAAATCAAATTTTAATGGAATTCAGTTTCCTGTTTTGGTTCGAAATGTAACACTGAAAAATTCAAATATCATTTACGACAAAGAAAATCAGCCATTACAATTTAATGATCTGAATGCTTCAATAAAAGATATTGAATTGAAAGAAAAATCAAAGAATGGAGGTTTGGCTGTCGAAGTGAAAGATTATAATCTGACAACTAAAAATTTTGCATACAAAACAAAGTTTTATAACATGACAGTCGATGCTTTAGCATTTGGTAAAAATAAGATAAAGCTTGATCAAGTTGCAATGAAACCTCTTGTTTCAAGAGCTCAGTTTATCAGAATGATCCCGGTAGAAAGCGATTTGTATGATCTGAAAGCCCATCAGATAACCGCAGTCGGACAATGGGATTTTTTCTCTGAAAACAAATTTCTTCATGCGAACAACATGACGATTTTATCAGCCAATGCCAATATTTTCAGAAGTAAAATTCCTGCAGATGATCCGAAGGAAAAATTATTGTACTCAAGGCTTTTGAGGAATATAAAAATCCCAATGTTCATTGATGTTTTTCAGCTAAAAAATTCAGTTTTAGAATATGAAGAAGATACGCCAAAAAGCAGCGGACCCGGAAAGCTGACTTTTACTAATTTTAATATGAACGTAAAAAATCTGAATTCGGCAAAGATGAAAGGGAAGCCAACTCAGGTTGATATTAAAATAGACTGTACATTTATGAAATCTTCACCTCTTTCTGTTAATTGGGGATTTAATACTGCGGATCAGAGCGACCGTTTTACGATTGCGGGTAAGCTGAGCAATATTCCGGCGGTGGCATTGAATGCTTTTGTTGTTCCTTATATGAGTATTACTGCAACGGGAACGATTCAGGAAATGTTGTTTAATTTTAAAGGAAATCCTAAAGGAATTGGCGGAACTTTTAATCTTAAACATAAAGACTTAAAAGTTTCAATTTTAGATAAAAACAGCAAGGAGAAGAAAGGTGTTTTGAGCGCTGTGGTCAATATTTTCGTTAAATCAGATTCGGGGAAATTTCCGGAATCTGTGATCGTGGAAGATGTGGAAAGAGATCCTACAAAGTCATTCTTTAATCTGTTCTGGAAGGGAATTGAAGACGGTCTGAAGAAAACGCTGATCGGAATCAATGTAGACAAAGCTAAAAAGACCGTTGAAAAAACGAAAGAATCTGTCAAAGAAGTAAAAAGCACAGTAAAAGATGTGAAGAAATCTGTGAAAGAAGCTGGAAAAGATATTTCCAAAGCAGTATCAACGCCAAAAAAGGAACCTGAAAAGACAGAGGAAAAGAAGGGAATCTTCAAAAAAATATTTAATAAAAAAGAAAAAACCGAGACTCAGTAAGTTTCGGATTTTTATATTTTTTTGAGAATTATTTAATTAAAAATCATACTCATCACTCTCGTTAATAGGAATATCTCTTAGAAAAGTATCAAATTCGTGACCGGGATAATTGCTGTCTGCACCATAAGAATCGATGATAATGCCTTTGTTTCCGGAGTTGTCTTCTACAAGATAAAGTACTGCGCTGTCATCCGGATTGCTGTCTCCTTCAAATCGATAAGTTTTTAAAATTGTCAATTCATCGGGCTTATAGTTTTTTTCTGAATCTTCATATTTCATTTCGCAAGCTTCGTTCATTCTGAATTCTCTGTGAATGCCCCTTTCTCTGAGTCTTTCCATTACCTGACTTAAAGTGGTCATTCTGTCAATGTTGTCTGGGTTTTCCATAATATTATCTTTTTTTGATTTGTTTCTGTTTTAAATTACTACAATTTTCAAACCACAATTTTATGAGTATAAGGATATTTCGACTCAAAAATTGATATTGAGATTAACAAAAATTATCATGAGACGAATAAAAAAAGGTATACTATTTGCTTAATCTATTTACAAAATTGTACTAAATATGAAAAAAGAAGTAGGAGTTTTACTGGCAGGAGGAGTAGGTCTTTTGGCAGTGCTTAGCTTTTTAAGCGTAAAAAAAATATTAAGTAAAAAACATAAAAAATATACTGATTATTATTCTGATCATCACAGACATTTTGATAAAAAATATGACGACGACGATCATGGTATAGAATTCTATGCTTTCAAATAATAAGAAGTAGTAAAAGAAATAAATATTTAAGAAAGTCCGGCATCATATTTTGATGACGGATTTTTTTTGTGGAAAACTTTAGTGTTAAAACTCATTATTTTAAAAACAAACCGTTATAATTTTACATTATAAATGCAGAACGAAAATATCATAAAAGGCCAGGGAGCTCAGCGAAATGTCATCAACCGTTTCGACAGATTCACCTTTGAGCCTGAAGATGAAGATTTTGAAACTGTAAAAACCACATTCACCGAAGTTTTTCCTAAAACCATTGTCAATCAGGTAAAAAGTGAAGATTTGCCGATGGAATATTCTATGAATCCTTATCAGGGTTGTGAGCACGGATGTTCCTATTGCTTTGCCAGACCTACACACGAATATTGGGGATACAGTGCAGGAATTGACTTTGAAAGAAAAATTATGGTTAAGAAAAATGCTCCTGAATTATTGGAGAAATTTTTCAGAAAAAGAGGTTACAAACCCGAACCTATTTTACTCTCAGGAAACACAGATTGTTATCAACCTGCCGAAAGACAATTTGAAATTACGAGACAACTGCTGCAAATTTGTCTTGATTACAGACATCCTGTCAATGTTCTGACAAAAAATGCTTTGGTGTTGAGAGATTTAGATATTTTAAAACCTATGGCAGAACAGAATTTGGTTTCGGTTTCTTTAAGTATTCCGACAATCAATGAAGATCTGCGCAGAAAGATGGAACCGAGAACGAGCTCTTCCAAGAATAAACTGAAGGCGGTGGAAATTCTGTCTGAAAATAAAATCCCCGTCAACGTTATGGTTGCTCCGATTATTCCCGGACTGAATAGTGATGAGCCTTTAGGTATCTTAAAAGCTATTTCTGAAGCCGGAGCTCAGAGCTTTGGTTATACTTTGGTGAGACTGAATGATACGGTCGAACCGGTTTTTGTGAAATGGATCGAATCAAGTTTTCCGGACAGGGCACAGAAAGTTTTAAATTTAATCAAATCGATGCGTGGCGGAAAATTGGGTGATAAAAGATATTTTGACAGACAGAAAGGGGAAGGGAATATAGCAGAAATGATTCACAATACTTTTAAAATAGGAAGGAAGAAATATTTCGAAGGTAAAGAATTTCCCAAGCTTTCTACCGATGGGTTCACCGGAACGAGGGAACAGCAGTTGAGGTTGTTTTAAAAATAAAAAACCGCTCCAATCAGGAACGGTTTTCTGTCATTTTTGACAATTTCTTTACATAGAATCATCCGGACATTTGAAATCTTTGCTGCAGGTTGCACAGATGACAACACCATTACAGTAATACATACAGAAGTCTGGTTCAGGAAGATCTTTGATTCCTCCTGCTCCGGAAATTGATTTTAACTGGTTTTTGCTGAGTTTTTTTAGATTTTTCATAAAGTTTTGTTTTAAATTTTGATGGTTTAGTAAAGATAATTAAAATTTTTTTATGTTGCTTTTATTTTTTTTGAATATCAATACCCCAACTTATTAAAGTTCTGCTAAACGTCAATTAGTCCCAACATAATTGATGTTTTTACGAGAGCCGCAATATTATTTACATGAAGTTTATTAAAAATATTTTTACGGTGTGTTTCAACGGTATGTTTGCTGATGCAGAGTTTTTCTGCAATTTCGTCAGTGGTAAAGCCTTTACTGATAAAATCAATAATTTCTTTTTCCCTTTTGCTTACGATACTTTTATTAAAATCAAATTTTACTGTTTGTAAGTCTTTGTGAAATACTTTATCGTTATTCCATACTATTTTTTTGATGCTTTCAATCAGTACTTCAGACTCTGTATCTTTAAGCAAATAACCATCGACATCTGTAGGTGACATCATGTTAGAATAAGAACTCATGACCATTATTTTTACGGAAGGATAAATCTGACGCACCATTTTAGAAAGTTCAATCCCATTGATTTCGGGCATTGATATGTCTGTAATTAATATATCCGGCTCCTGTAGTTTTATATTTTTTAGCAAATCAGAATAATTGTCATAAGCATGTACTATTTCAAAATCTCCATCTTGTTCTAAAAGCATTCTAAGACCCTTCAAAAAAAGGAGATGGTCATCTATAATCGCAATTTTTATTGTATTTTTCATGATTTCAGTTCAATAATTACGGAAGTTCCTTTAGTTTTGTCAGAATGTATATTAATTACTCCGGATATGATTTCTAATCTTTCCTGAATATTCTTTAATCCTATTCCTTTTTCATCGATAGAAAACCCTATTCCATTATCAGTGATAATAAAATTAATGTCATCAAGATGTCTGTTAACAGATAATTCTACCTCAGTCGCCTTAGCATGTTTGGAAATATTATTGAGCAACTCCTGTAAAACCCGATAGATATTTATTTTTTTTATTTCACTTAAATCATCAAGAGCATCTTCCGGATAAATATGAACATCAAAATTGAATTCATTTCTTTTCCGGTAATTAGCTTCTAAATCTGATAGAAGATTTTTAAGATTTTTATCTTTAAGATTATTAATGCTCAGATTATGCGAGATTTGTCTTATTTCCTGAAATACATCAGAAAGATTGTCCTGAATTTTTTCTAGATTTTTATTGTTAAGATCTAAGTTTTCTTTAGCTAATAAAAGTTTTATCCCTGCCAAATCTCCCGCAATCCCATCGTGCAGATCTTTGGCAATTCTGTTTCGTTCAGAATCTGTTCCTTTTATAAGGGCATTCATTTCTTTGATTTCCTGTTCCTGTAATAATTTTTCTTTTTCCTGCTCATGATTGATGTTTTCCTGATGTCTCAGCTTTTTCTGAAACTGTGACTTTTTATAAACAAAATACAAGATTCCGATCAATATCAATATCAATAAAAGAGAACTAACCAATACTAATTTGCTTTTCTTCTCCTGAAATTCTTTCTGCTGATTGAGTAATAGAATCTGATTGTTTTTTTTATCAACTTCGTATTTGGTGATAATTTCGTTGATGTTTTTGGCTTTTTCTACACTGAAAATGCTGTCATTGAGCTTGTGATAAATTTTCTGGTATTGGTAAGCTTTCTTATAATCTCCGTTTTTTTCAAGAACGGTATTCAGATCATCCATCAGAGAGATTTTATAGTCTAAAGGAATAGAAGAATTTTGGGCAATCTTCTCAGCTTTAAAATAATAATCGATAGCGTCGGAATATTGACCTTTTTTATAATAATATCCTCCACAGTTATAATAATATAAAAAGTACAGATTTGAATCACCAATATCTTCGATCAGTTTTTTTGCAGCATCAAGATGGAATAAAGTTTTATTAAAGTTCTTATATTGATTATCACTCATATAAAGAATTGATAAGTTAATATGAACATCATACTGCCATCTTTTATTATTAAGTTGTTTGGCAATTGAAAGAGCGGTATTGAAATGTTGTAAAGCCAAATCAGGATTTTTCTTTCTCTCAATTATCGCTAGATTATTACAGCTTCCGAAATGATCGGCGATCAATTCTCGGTCTTTCGTAAATTGATAATCTTCCGTATAATATTTAATGGCTTGAACGGTATCGTTTTGGGATAAAAATAGGTTTCCTAAATTTTTTAAAGTGATGCTTTTTTCATTAAGTCCATTTTTTTCGGATATTTTTAATGATTTCAGGAATAATTGTATTGCAACCTGATAATTACTCTCGTTATTTTTTATCAAGCCTAATTGATTGTAAGCTAGAGCAAGCGTTTGAAAATTATTTGATTTGTAGGCAATGGGGATAGATGTATTAATATAATTTTGAGCTTTCTTTATATCTCCCTTTTGATAAAAACAATATCCTAATCCATAATATCCCTTTGATAAGTAAAAATTATCTCCTTTTTTTTTACTGATAATTTTAATTTTGTTAATATAATAGATGGAAGAATCTAAATTTTCGTTTAGATTACTTCTGTATTTTACAAGCATTTTTTCAATCTCCGGATCTTTCTTCTGGCCCATAAAAAAAATACTACTGAACAGACAGAGCAATATAAAATATTTCATCATAGAAGTAAATATACCATATTTATGGGATAGTGTGCAATATGTATTAATAATACTTTTGTTGAATAAAACCATATAATTATGCTAAAAACTTTAATATTTTTTTTATTCGGATGCTCACTATATTTTGGGCAGATTAGTGCGACATCAATATCTACTTTAGATGGTGATGGTACGAAGGTGAAGAGTTCCAGTGGACAAGGAAGCGGAACTGATCCTTTTGGGATAATGATTAATCAATCGGCAAAAAATGATTTAAATATCTATTTAATGCCAGCAGAAGTGCAGTTTACCAAGTACACCATTTATGATTTATCAGGGAACTTAAAAAAAACTCAGCAAATTTCTCCAACAAATTCTTATTCTATTGATGTGTCTAATTTGGCTCCTGGAAACTATTTAATTAAAGTGGAGGCAGTATCACCATCTGCAATTGTGACTAAATTATTTGTTAGAATATAAAGTTAATGATCAACCGCATACTAATTCCGTGAGGATTTATTATTCAAAAAACATACAAATGCCAATCTATATAAATCATTTTTAAAAATAATTCACATCCGTAATAATGGTTACAAGCGAAATCCGAAAAGCTTAGAGAGAGTAGGAAAAATTAAAACAATTATTATGAAAAAATTAAAACAACTATCAAGAGAGAATTTGAAATTAATTAGTGGCGGATGGTATGACTGTAGTGGTCCGTTTCCTCCTGCAATTTGTAAATGTAAAAGAGGAGAGCAATTGTGTCCTAATGGAACATGCATTCCTATTAACCAGTTTTGCTAATAATACTCATAAAAAATAAATTGTTATGAAAAATCTGAAAAAATTATCAAAACAGGATTTAAAATCAATTAGTGGTGGAATGATCAAATGTTGTACTACTTATCCTCCATCATTGGCAAGATGTTGTAATACCCCTTCTAGTATGAGTTGTCCCCCACCTTGGGTAGAAGGCAGTTTTCCTAGTGGATGTTAACATAAAATAAATAGAGAAATATGAAAAATCTAAAAAAATTATCAAGACAAGAATTAAAGTCTGTAAATGGAGGTATTGCAGGTTGTACAACTAATATTACGGGTACAAAGCCAGCAGAGAACTGTCCATGTAATCCTCATACTCATTTCAATTGCAACGGTGTTTGTAAACTTATTGGTGAAGTATGTTTTTAATTTAAAATCATTATGAAAAATTTGAAAAATTTATCAAGAGAAAGTTTAAAAACAATCAAGGGTGGTTATAAGTACTGTGATACAGCTGCAGATTGTGGTCCTGGATTTTGTTGTTCATTAGATTACAATAATGGAAAAGGATGTAGAACAATGTCTGGAGCAGGTGGAACAGGACCAAACGCTTACTATTGTAATGTGGATTAAATTTTAAATTATTTATTATGAAAAATTTAAAGAAGCTAACAAGAAAAGAACTAAAATCTTTTAGTGGTGGAATATTGCCACAAATTGTAAGATGTTGTAAAGAAAGAACTTGTCCAACAAATCCATATTGTCTTAGAGTTTTAACTCCTGTCTAGGTTCCTAAAAACTCACAAAAGCTGGCAAACCAAGTCAATAAAAATACATTTGTTTTTTAATAACTATAAAGTTAAATCGTAGTGTATTAAAAAAAGTTGAGAAGCATTACGTTTCTCAATTTTGTATTTGTTGTAGGATTATAAAATTTATTTCTGAGCTTTCAAAGCTGCATTCTCTTCTTTTAGATTTTCAATTTCTTTTTTGAGAAGTGAAATATAATCCTGAAGATTTTCTACAATAGAATTTGGAATGTTAAAATTTTGATTATAATAATTTCCAGAATTATCATTAAAAGTAGAGTTGTCGTTGTGAACAATTCCTGACGAATTTTCTTCTTTAATATCTTCAACAGGAACATCCAAAGCATTGGCGATCTTTTGCCATTCTTCATCGTGAATTCTTGTTTCTCCCCGTTCTTTTCGAGAATAATTAGAAGTATCTGTAGATAATATCTTTGCCATTTTTTCTTGGGATAACCCTTTTTGTTTTCTTAAATTTTTAAGTTTTTCCTGAATCATCGATTATGTTTTAAACAAAATTACGCGAATTTTGCGCAAATTTTGCAATAAAATTACCAAAAATCGCAAAAAATATTCAGTCTTTTTGAAAGTTTAATTTTTAGTTTTGAACCATAATTATTTATTTCTTGTATGTGTACAGTGCAGGAAAATAGATATTTATAGCTGATCAGCAAAAAATCCCATGTCAGGGATTGTATGACAAAGAATTAATTACTAAATTTAAATTAACAAAATGAAAAATTTAAAAAAAATTTCAAGAAAAGATCTGAAAAACTTAATTGGTGGAAAAAATTTGGGCATTGAAGAAAGCTTAAGTGATGGTGAAGCAGTTGAAAAAAAGTATAGATGTTGTGACAGGCTTTATGATTGCGGTGGATGTGGTTACAGCAGCAATTGTCCATCAGGTAAGTTTTTACAAGGTTGTTTTTAAAATCGATCAAAATTATTGAGGCTGTTGAATAATTATTTGACAGCCTTTTGTTTAAAAAAAATATAATGAATACAATTAAAATCATCATTCTTATTTTCACCTCAATTAATATTTTTGGTCAAAACAAACAATTTCTCTATGAATACAAATCTATTCCTGACTCTACAAACGTGGAAAATGTAGAAAGAGAAATAATGGTTTTGAATATTGGTAACAATAAATCAGAATTCTATAGTGTTGAAAAATACAAATCAGACTCAACATTGAATGCAGATTTCAAGAAAGGAGTCTTTTCGATGCCCTTTAACAAAAAAATGAATCGTGATAGAGTAATTAAAAATAGTAATACTCAAAAAATTGATTTTATTACACCCCTTCCACCTTATAGATATTCGGTGAGTCAGAATATAGATTTAAAATGGAATATACTTGCGGAGCTTGATAATATTTTGGGGTATAATGTGCAAAAAGCAACCACAGAGTTTGGAGGAAGAAAGTGGGTTGCATGGTTTGCAAAAGAGATCCCGATACAAAGTGGCCCGTATAAATTTTTTGGACTTCCGGGATTGATTCTTAAAATAGAGGATGTTCAGAAAAACCACATTTTTGAATTGAAAGGAATAAAAGACACAAAAGGAGACTTTAATTATCCTTATGTAAATAATTTTAAAGATGTGAAAATCACTTATCCAAAATACGTAAAAATTTATAAAAATTTTCGGAAAAATCCGATGGCAGGTTCAGTTGGGGCTTTTCCGGATCAAACAGATGCTGATGGTGTTTTTCACACAGGAGATGAAATTTTCCGTCGATTTGAAAAAATGGCGCTTGAAGACTTGAAGAAAGACAATAATATTATAGAATTAGATTTATTAAAACAATGAATTTTAACAAACTCATAGACTAAACAGTAGAATTTTATTTCTGATGTAATGCCATTCCAATTGATTTTCTTCAAGAAACTGTAAATCATTAATTTTAAATAACATCATAACAAAATCACATAATCATGTTATTTTATTTCCGTACCGCAATAAATATATTTGATTAAAAAATAATAGAATATAATTCTAAATAAATAACTATTTTTATTATCTTCATAAAATTAATAATACACCAACTCATGAATTTCGACCGTCTCATAGACCATTTCAAACTCGACAAGCAGGAATTTTATTTTCAGTTCAATTCTCATCCTAATTACCCTTCTGCATTGGCTTTCAGTGATACTCTCAACTTTTTAGGGTTAAAAAATGATGCTTACGAATTAGATAAAGAATATTGGGACGAATTGCCTGAAGAATACATGGCTTTGGTCGATAACTCGTTTTCTTTGGTCAAAAAGAAAGGAAACGATTTTACGATCTACTCTGATAAAGTAAAAACTCTGAATAAAGAGGAACTCTACAAAAATTCAGGAGATTTTGTACTTCTTTTTGAGAAAACTGAGAATGTAAAAACGACCTCATTTTTCAATTTTAAGCCATTTATTTATTTGGTTTTTGGAATTATTACTCTCTATTCGCTTCTTCAGTTTGCCTGGTACGAAAGTGTTTTCAACATCTTGTCATTGATTGGAGTTTATATTTCTTTAGAACTTTTCAATCAAAAATTTGGTCAGGAATCTGCTGTGGTGAGTAATATTTGCGGTGGTACTGCCAATAATGCTTCTCAAAGCTCCTGTTCCAAGATTTTTTCTTCGGATAAAATGGATGTTTTAGGTCTGAAACTTTCAGATTTTAGCCTGATCTATTTTTTGGGAATTACATTTGTCGGACTACTTTTCCCACAATCACAGGTTATTTTAAGGATTACTGCAATGATTTCGATTCTGGTGATTCTTTACTCTTTTTATGTTCAGGCTTTTGTTGAAAAATCGCTTTGCAGAGTTTGTCTGGTGATTATTTTTGTTTTGTTGGGTCAGATCGCATTAAGTTCTTTCTATTTTAGTTGGGGAATAAATTTGCCTGTTGTCTTTACCAGTGTCATATTATTCATTTCTTTGTTTTTTACGGTTGCATTTTTAAACAATTTGATGAATCAGAAAGAAGAACTCAAAAAATCTAATGCAAAAAATCTCAGGTTTAAAAGAAACTACGATCTCTTCAAAAGAGAACTTACAGATAAAGAAAAAATTGAATTTACAGATAATGAAACGTTTTTCGTAGGGAGTAAAGATGCAAAACTTCATATTTCTGTGGTTTCTAACCCCTACTGTGGCTTTTGTAAAGACGCTCATAAGATTGTAGAAGATTTATTGCTACAATATCCTGATGAAATTTCTGCACAGATGAGGTTTAATTATTCAAATGAAAGAGCTGATGAAAAATACACAAGGCTTATTTCAGATTTTTTAAACATTTACAAAAACAAATCACAGAGAGAATTTTTACAGTCTGTAGATACTTGGTTTAAAAATAAAGATGAAAGTGAAATTAAAAGAATATCAGGATCAGAAAATCCCGAAAATTTTACCAATATTATTCAGATGACTGCAGAAAACAGTGCTGCAGGACTTACTTTCACCCCTGTTTTCATTATCAATGGTTACCAGTTTCCGGATAAATATGACCGGGAAGATATTCACTATTTTATCAGCGAATTGATTGAAGATGAAGATTTTCTGTCATAATTATTTCATTTAATTAAAAATGATTAATTTTAAATGAATGAAAAGCGAGATCCGAAAAGCTTAAAAAGAGTAGGAAATTACCAAATTCAATTTTATGAAAAATTTAAAAAAGATCAACCGACAGGAAATGAAAACGATTCAGGGCGGTCTTACCTGTAAAGGCGGACAACTTTGCCTGATCGACGGAAAATGGAAATGCATGCCTTATGACGGCTGCGGTGGCGGAAACCAACCATAATTTAATCACCAAATCAACTAAATTATTTATTATGAAAAATTTAAAAAAAATCTCAAGAAGTCAGATGAAAATCCTGAACGGCGGCGGTTTAACTTGCTCTGAAGCTTGTTGCCCTCCTCCGGGAATAAAAAGATGCCCAAATATTTATTGTTATGCACCATGTCCGGTAGAATCTTAAAAAATAGTCATATGAAAAATCTGAAAAAATTAGCAAGAAACGAAATGAAAGATATCTTAGGAGCAGGACCAATTATTGGTTGCTCAACAGCTTGCTGCCCTACAGATGGCAGACCGAGATGTCCTAAAATTTACTGTCCAGCTGTGGTTTGTCCGCAGTATGTGTAGAAAGATAGTAACAATTAATTTTGTCCAAATATCTGACAATCATTAAAAAAAGAGAGAGACTGAATAAACAGTCTCTTTTTTTAATAGTATTGAAATAATATTTATGCTAATTTTGTTCTAAAACTTTAATTTTTTCTTTCAATATTTGTAATTCTTCTTTTAAGTTGATTCTATTCGATTCAATATGTTCCTCATAGATTTCATCAACTTCAACATCTAAAAGTATTGAAATTCTCATCCATTCCAGATCAGTTATTTTGTCTTTCCTGATTCTCTTTTTGGTATTGGGTTTGGCTTATTTTAAAATATTATTTATCTCATTACTTAATTGGACTGTTTTGGTTTTAATTATTAAGTTTTAATGAAGGCTATAAAATGCTAATGATTTATAATACCTTACTAGATAATCATAAATCACCATTTCAAATAATCTTTGGTTAGAAACAAAGAGTCTGTTGATATTCATGTGGAATATGCTTTGAAAAAAACTTTGTAAAGAAATTTCCAGAGATTGGTTTTGATGATGCTGAAGAATACTTTGCAATACAGAAATAAATTCTTCTATGTGAAGAATAATGGCATTTCTTTCATCCGAAAACTCATCCGACTGTATAAAGTTGATTAATTTTGGTTTGAACTCTCTGTATTTTTTGTCTAACTGGCTGTTGAGAGTTTTGTCTGCATTAAATTCTTCTTTAAAAGAATCATTATAATTTCTAATCCAAGCAAGCTTTTCCTGAATTCCAAGATTGAGCTTATTCAATATTTCATTAATATAAAAAATACTGAATATCACCTTATCTTCATCATCGTAGGGCAGACATAGTAACGTAAATTCGCTGTTTTTGTGAAATAATGTTTCGGCTTCTTCTATGGTATTTTGTCCATAACGTTCAATTTCTCTGTTATAAGTTTCAATTGAAATATTTGAAATTTCTCCGCTGTCAGTAAACTCTTGAAGCTCTTCGTGTATTTTGTTAAGAACGGTAGTGTAATCCTCAGTATTATTTAAGCAAAGCCGTACTCTTAAATGCGGTTTTGGATCATGATAACGAATAAAAAACCATTTTAAAATGTAATTATTTGTCAATAAATATTCTGTCAGAGGTTTTATTGTTTCCTCTAAAATAAGGTCAGAAGTTTTAACACCTGTATAAACTTTCAGATATAGCCATTCTGTTGCTGGAGTAAATTTCCTCTTGTCCATTATTATTTTTTTCTACTTGTAAAGTGGAAAAATAAATTCACGCCTAAAATCATCATTCTCATTGTATAAAAACTCTTCAATCGTAATCGATTTTTCACTTTTTATGGTTTGTATAAAAAGTTTTGCCATGTCATAATTTTCTAAGTTCATGGGTAAAGTATTGTCAGATTTCACCCATTGTATCCATTGGGGAATTTGTCTTTTATTTTGCCATATTTTCATTTGTGGAAGGAATTCATTTTTATTGTTCATCATTGATTCTAATGATGCAATGTCTTTTTCTGTGATATTCCATTGGGCTTTTGATAAGATAATGTTTTTGTATTCTATTCTTGGTAGAAATTTATATATCTGAGAAAGACCTCCCCAATTGAAGTGTAAACCTGTCCGAGTATTTTGTGACTGTAAATCACATAAAAAATGGTAAACTGGCAGAGCATTATGATGATAATTATGTGCATTAGTCAAATAAGGTTTTATATCCTTATTCAGTTTTTTTGAACGCAATACTATTCTGTCATTTTTTAAAGAAATATAGAGATCATCGACAAGAATTTGGTTTTCTTCCGGTAAAACAGATGCTGCTAAATACGGGATTTCATATTTACGAAGCGTAGGTCTTCTGATGATGTTTCCTATTCTGGCTTCAGGTAGATATATGATTTCTGCTAAAATCTCACTATTGTCATGCTGATCTGAGTTTATCCTGAGCTTGTCGAAGGAAAGCATCTCTTCTTTTTTTGTAATCTCTTTTGTTAATTTTTGAAGAGTAGATTTTTCTGAACAGAATCTTCCTAAAAGGTTTGCGGCACTGCTTCCTCCAACACTTCCGATGCATAATTTCTCGTTATTATTTTCAGAGATGATTTCTGCCATAACGGATAAAGTATCCGGCAAATCATACCATGTCTCTTCGAAGTCTTTTACGTCATCATCGTTTAATGAGATCGTAAATTGATTTTCTAATAAAGCTTCCTGTAACTTTTCGTTAAGGATTCTTTGAAATGGTGTTAGCTGAATGTGAAGATTTTGTTTCTTTTGAGAATTAGGAAGTTTCAAATCTTCTAAATAGGGATGAATTCCTTTAACACTTGTGTTTTGAAGGTAGCCTATTCCTATTTCTGTATCTAAAACATAAGATAGTGGGATTTCCTGAGTTTCAAATCTATCATAAAATGCTTTTTTAAAATGTTTAAAGGGAGTGTCTTGGCTTTGTAAAGTGATTTTATTGAGAAAACTCAAGCTTTTTTTGATTTCTTTTTTCCAATGAGTTGAGATTGTAAATTCATCTTTAAGATAAACGTCTGTCTGGAAGAGATATTTTTGCTCATAATCTGTCTTGAAAGATTTAATCAAATCTTCAATTTCCAAATATAAAGAAGCCGGATTTCCAAAATGCAAATCTAATTGATTGAGTTTTTCTTTGATGTTTTTAAGAATCTGAACTTCTGTTTTAGCCTCAATTTTTTTCAGCACGGAAATGAGAATATCTAAATAATAGCATCCTGAAACATTGGGTTCCAATTCACTTACCAAAACCTGATTATCAATCAATTCTTCTATGAATTCTTTGGCTTCTTCATTACTTATGTCATTTCCTGTAAGAATTTCTGCAATTTGGAAGATAGTTTTGCCTCGTTTAGAGAAATCTAATATCTTGGATAGTTCTGCAGAAAGTGGAGCAGAGGAAATAATATAATCTCTTTTTCCTTCTTTATATTCGTACTCTACGTAACGGATTCTCTTCCCTATTTTATAAATACTATTATTGGGGAAATATAGAAGTTGACTTCTGATGTCAGGATTTTTCTCCAAAATCTTCGAAAGAGAAACGAGCAAGTGCATATCCAATTTTGTATCTCTCACTTGCAATTGGCTGTTGTCAGAAAGGTTGTTGTTTTCTGTTTCTTCTTGATTAAATTTCCCCAAGCCAACCCCTGAAAAAAGTCCGAATGGCGTACATCTCGTACTCATTCTGATATAGTATTTTAGAATGGTGTTTTTAAGTTTTTGGTGTTGACTTGAGGATAATTCTTTTTCTGAATCTAACCAGTTTTTTAATTCTTTATATAAATTTGGCGATGCCAAATAGATTGCCTCTTGAAAAATGACATTACTACAAATTTCTTTTAATTCTATATCCGAAAATGCCTTTTTAACTGCTTCTTCCTGAAAGCTTCTGCGTGAAAATAAAGGAGTACGAACTACATACTCTTCAAAAAAACGATAAGGGAATTGGGACATTATTTACTGTTTTCTTTTGGCTGATAATCTGGATGTCCTAATTGCCAAAGCGCAAAGGCAAATATATCACCTATATTTGCATATCGTTGTGCTACAGGAATGGAGCCTCCATGACCTCCCTCATAATGTATTTTCAATAGGATTGGATTTTTAGAACCATTATTTGCTAATACTTTAGCAACAAATTTAGTAGACATCCATGGTTTAACTCGAGGATCGTTTATTCCTGCTACAACTAACATTGCCGGATATTTTTCTCCTTTTTTAACATGATGATAAGCATCCATTTCCAATAAACCTTTAAACTCTATGGAATTGTTAGGATCGCCATATTCTTTAATAGTCGTACCTCCTGTCCCATTTTTTTCGACCCTCAAAGTATTTAACACACCCGATTCTATAATAACAGCACCAAATAAATTAGGTCTTTCAGTAACAGCTCTTCCCATAAGAATACCTCCAGCGCTTGCTCCTAAAAGAGCTATTTTTTTTTCTGATGTATATTTTTGTGCAATTAAATATTCCGAACAAGCAATTAAATCATTCCACGAATTTGGCTTTTTAAGTTTTTGTCCATCAGCATGCCATTGATCTCCTTTTTCTCCTCCTCCTCTTACATGAGGTACAGCTACAATACCTCCTTGATTTGCCCAAAGCAGATAACTGATAGAGAAATAAGGAGAATAAGATTCTGCAAAAGCTCCATAACCATTCATTAATACAGGAGAGGTTCCATCCTTTTTGAGATTTTTATTATATATTAACGACAACGGAACTTGTGTGCCATCATAGGATTTTACAGTAATCTCCTCTACGATAACGTCTTTGAATTCTGGATATTCAATAGCGGGGACAAGATTTTCTAAGCTAAAGTTATTTGTTTGTAATGTGTACCTAAAACGTTGTACATCATTTGCCCAACCAGAACAAGATACCCATATATCAGAAAAGTTTTTGCCTTTTGATTGTAAATCTATATTTCCAGATATATAAGGTAACTTAATTAAAATATTCTTTCCATCTTTATATAAAAACAATTTTGCTTCAACACCATTTGTATTGGTCGTATAATAAATACCATCACTAGTGACTGTATAGTCTTGCAACACTTCATTCTCCTTTTCGGGAATTAATATTTTTGGATTTTTAAAATCCGGATTTAGTATATTGGTTTTACATAGCTTATAATTAGAAGAATTATATCCCGAAAGAAAAAAAAGATCATTGCCAATTAATCGTATATTATGTACTTTACTATCCTTTGTATAAAGTTTTTTCCAATTCATCTTTCCATTTAACAAATCTTTTTTACTAATAATAAATGTATTTCTGAAATCTTCTGAATCAACCAAGATACCAATATAATATAAGTCGTCTGAATTAAATGTAAGTATTGCAGGATAGCTTTCTTTGCCAATATTCAGTTCTGGATTGTTTATATTTGAAAAGACATCTTTCAACTTTTTAGGGTCTTCACCTATTTTATATAAAACTAAACGAGTATTCTTGGCAAATAAACTATCCTTATTATCAATAACTGGATAATAGATATAAAAAAAGCCCGAATTATCTTCCAGCCACTTAACCCCTCCTATATTGGACGGATTCGTATTTGTAATAATTTCAGGAAGGACTGTTTTTTTCTTAACATCCATTATTATTACTTCGGATAATTCTTTACCTTTTTCAGTTAAAGAAATAGCTAACTTACTACCGTCCCAGCTAGGAGATATTAAATTGATTAAGTATTTATGTTCAGATTTAGAGGAAGAATTTTTATCTATTAAAGAATTAAAAGATATTGGATCATATAGTAATTCTTCTTTTCCTAAGAACCCATTTCTGTAGTAGACTTTTGCAGCAGTTTCCCCAGCATTTTTTTTAAGATAAAAATATTTATTATTACTAATTATTTTAACATTAGAAATTGAATAAAGTTGTCTTTTGTCAAGTTCTAATCTTTTTTCCAAATAATAATTCCTATGTGGGATTGAGTTTAATAAAGAATCAGTATAGCTTGATTGGGATTTCATCCAATTGACAACCTTAACATCTTTTAAATCCTCCAAATTTCTATACTCATCAACTATTTTCAAACCAAAATATTCATCTGAAACAGGAAAAGATGATGCTAAATTATACTTTTGAGCATTTAAAAATATTGTTAAAAAAATAGTAATAATAAATATTATTCTTTTCATGCTATTTTATATATGTAGACTGTCGTCTTTCACTTTGCTGGCATTTTCTGGAAACTTACAATCGCCACCATCACCACCATCACCATTTTCTAATCCTCCGTTTCTAGTTCCTCCATAAATTTTACTAAGATCATTAATTTTAGTGATTTGTAGTTTTTTAAGTGATAACTTTTTAACTTTTTCTTGTTTTTTCATTTGTAAAAATTTAAAATTGTTCACAAATAAATGTATATTTTCTCAAATATAAAAAATTATAATTTATAAATTCATGAATTTATAGATAGTATAAAACTATGCAGATTAATAAATTACAAATAAAATTAGTGAGAATTAAATTATAATCCTTTACTTAAAAGAATTATTGAAATTTATAATATTTTTGTAAAGTTATTAGACAAACGGATGAAAATTAAATATTCCTTTTTATTATTTCTATGCTGTTCATGGTATAGTATGATATGTGCTCAAAAGCATAAAATCTTTGGTGATACTTTATCTATATACAATTATTCAGAACTTGAAAATAAATTTTATAATTTTAAAGGGAGTAATAAGATTAATGAATCTAAATTGATAGCTCAATACTATCTTGAAAAAGCAAAAAAAGCAAAAAAGCAAAATTATATAGCTGAAGGATATGTATTAATGCACTATAACAGAACTCTTTCAATGTCATTAAAATATATTGATAGCTTAGAATTTATTAAGAGAAATTCACAAGAGGACAGTTATCCTACTAGAATTTATTTGTTGAAAGGAAGATTGTATTATGATTCTGACAATGAAAAGCTAGCACTCAACAATTTTATCAATGCTTTAAAATATGCAAAAAAAAATAAAAATAAAAGGCATATTGCTATCGCAGAAATTTATTTAGCATATCTCAATAATTACATAGGTAAGCATGCAGAAGCAGTTAAAGTATTGCAATATTATTATGATAATGGCGATTTTCTAGATGATAATGAACATGAGCATATAAGGTTAAATCTAGCAAATACTTTATTAGACATAAACAAGCTACAACCTTCCTTGAAACTGATTCATGAAGGATTAAATAGTACGTCTAAAAGAGGAGAAATAGACAGATATAATCAATATTTATCCCTTTTTGGCTTATATAACCTAAAGTCGAAAAATTATCAAATTGCTATTGATAATTTAAATAAAAGCAAAAATTATTTTTCAACTCAACCAAATGATTTAAATTTAAATTATGCTCTTTTGTATTTAGGACAGTCCTATTCGGGATTACAAGAAACTGAAAAAGCAATTGATTGTTTCACAAAAATTGATTTCCATATACAAAAAACAAATAATATATTTCCTGAGCTTAAAGAAGTCTATCCTTATCTGATTGATTATTACAAAGAGAAAAATAATAAAGAAAAACAACTATATTATATTGACCGTTTTTTGACTGTTTACAAGGAACTTGATTCTAAATTTAGATACATATCACGAGAATTACCTAGAAGGTATGATGCGCCTAAACTTCTGCAAGAAAAAGAAAATATAATCCGTGAAATTGAAAATAAGAAAACGATTTCTTATATGTTCATAGGATTTTTACTATTGAGTTTATCTCTGTTAATTCTGCTATATTATCGTTCTAAAAAAGCTGAAAAGCGACATAAAAAAATTGCACATGATTTGCTTCAATCTATAGCTAATAATCATAGTGAAAACAAAGTGGAAAATTCTGAGAATATAACTTCAGGAGATAATCTAAAAGATAGGACTAACAGAGTTATTGCCGAAGATGTAGCAGAGACGATTCTTAAAGAATTAAATCTTTTTGAAACCAAGGAACATTTTTTAAAGAAAGGAATAACATTAACCACACTAGCAAAAAGAATAAAAACCAACTCCAATTATCTGTCAGAGATTATCAATACTCATAAAGAAAAAAACTTCAATGTTTATCTCAATGATCTGCGAATAGATTATGCTATTAGCAGATTAGCTAAAGACAAAAAATTTCGTTCGTATAAAATACCTTTTATTGCAGAAGAGCTAGGATATAATAATGAACAAGCATTTACTTTGGCTTTCAAAAAAAGAACTGGAACCCCTCTTAGTATTTATTTGAAAGAAATTGAAAAAGTAGAAACAACTTTTCAAAAAAAAGAAACAAACCCTTAAAAGCCAATATTTTGCAATTTATATATTTATGAATTTATATATATAAATTCATAAATATATAAAGTATTTGTTTGTTTAATTATGGAATCTTAATGCATATTTGCTTCAACAAAAAACAAAACCATTTATTTTTGAGTATGTGCGCAGTACAAAATTATATATAGAAGATTGTTAATTGTTAAAAACCCATGCCAGGGATTGTATGGCAAAAAATAAATATTTAAATTTTATTTTTTTAATTATGAAAGTAAAAAAAATTCTTAAACCAAATGAGATGAGTAAACTATTTGGGGGTAAAGAAGTCGCAACAAGCGGTAGAAAAGTAACTGATTCTTCAACAGGATGTACATCACAAGTTACGGATACTTATCAGGACAATAACGGTAATGGTAAGTTAGATTGTGGTGAATCTCATACCGAAACAATGACTATCGTGTGTCCATAACCTTTAAAAAATTATTCTTATGAAAAAAATTCTTGAAAAAAGATCATTATCTAAAATTTTCGGTGGTAAAGAAGTAACGACCGGAGGTAAAACTACATCAACTTGTGATAATACTACGTGTACTACTACACAAACTGATTCTTTTGATGACAAAAACAACAATGGGATTAGAGATAATAATGAGTCTGGAACATCAACAGTTTCGACTGTTTGTAAATAAAATTTATTATTAAAATAATTTACTGTTCCATATATTGGAGCAGTAAATTTTAATATACGATATGAAGAATATTTTTATTATAATATCTCTTACCTTTAGTAATCTTTTTGTTGCTCAAAAACTTTCTGATTCATATAATTATATTTATGCAGCAGAAGTCTTTTTAAAAAATAAGCAATACAATAAAGCTTTGCTTTGTTTTGAAAAATCTTTTGAAAACAAATTAACAGATAACCCCGATTTCTTATTAGATGCAGCATTTTGTGCTTTTGAATTAGGAGAAGATAAGAAAGCATCTGTTTTATTAGAGAAGTCTATTTTATTTTACAGAACACCTCTCGAATATTTAAAAACACATGACAAATTAAAAAAATATATTTCCAACAAAAATTACTTAAGAGTTATTAAAGATTATGAAAATCTTTATGCAAAATCATTTTCAAATATTCATAATATTCAAAATTATTTTGAAATTGAAGAGTTAAAAACGCACGATCAATTTGTTCGAAACTTGGATCAATATCATTCTGGATCAAAAAATCAACAATATTTGGATTTCAAAGAAAATGTGACTGACAAAACAGATTCTATAAATGCAGCTAGATTAATTGAAATCTCTAAATCTCTAGGTTATCAGAAGAATTCTTGGTTAATTTTATGGCATCATAGGCTTTCTTTTAAGCAAAATGATCCTTTCTGGAATTTTTTTAAACCTCTTTTAGAAAAAGAAATAGCAGTTGGAAATGTTGAACCTTCTTTTTTTACACCTTTTGAGGATGTAGTAACTTCTGTATTTGATAAAAAACAAAAATATGGCACGCAAAAACCATATCAATTTTATCCGATAGAAGATATTAATAAGATAGATTTTTATAGAAGTCAAGTGGGACTTCCTCCATTATATTATGAGTATTTCATTTACGGTGAAACATTACCAGAAAATTACACTCTTACTTATAAAGAGTTTGAACAAAAAATCATGGAAAAAATTAAAATGTAATATTTCCATAAAATATCACTCATTCGATATACCAATAATATTTATAAATAAAATAGAATAATTATGAAAAAAAAGAAAATTTTAAAATCTCTAGATATGAAAAAAATATTTGGAGGAAAAATCATTAGCACACTGTCAAAGTATAAGACAGCCGACGGATGCACTGTCACTCATAATGATTCGTTTGATGACGCAGATGGTAATGGAGTATATAATCAAGGAGAAAAATTTACATCAACAATGACGATAGAATAAAATTGATTTCTAAGTAAATTCAATTTTTGAAAAATTTACATATTGCATGGCTGTCAATTTTAGGCAGCCATAAAATTTTATACTGAATTAATTTTATAACATGATTAAACTAATTTCTACCGATGATGATGTATCTTCAAACAATATCGCAGAATTTTTAGTAGGTTTTAATGCTACTTTTTTAAGGCATAATATAGAAGAGTTAACATCCGTAACAATATATTTAAGTAATGAAAAAACAGTACTTCCTTTTGAAAATACTTATCATAGACGGGGAAGAATTAATACTTTATCTAATGAACACAAGAATGAGATATTTTATGATTATTTAATTAAAGAGGAAAATCCTGTCATAAAATCAATTGAATATATATCGAAAAATCAAAACGGGAATAATTATGTTGGAGAATACAATGAAGAAGAACAACATAATAAAATAATAGATCTTTTTTTGGCTAAAGAAATAGGCTTCATCATTCCTAAAACATTGATTTCAAATTGTAAAAATGAGATTATTTCATTTTATAATGAATGTAAAAAAAAAATTATTACAAAATGTATAAAATATCCTTTAGAAGTAACAACTAAGGAGTATCAAATTTTTGGCAAGAATACTTTTTTAGTTAAAAAGAAAGATATAATATCATTAGCTGAGCTTAATTCCTTTGGATTATACCAAGAATGCATTAAGAAAAAATATGAAATTAGAATATTTGTATACAAAGATTTAATTTTTTCTATGGCTATATTTTCACAGCAAAATAAAAAAACTATTTTAGATTATCGAAATTATGATGAAAAAAAGCCTAATAGATATGTTCCATATAAGTTACCCGATGAAATTGAAAAAAAAATTAAACATTTTTTTAAATTGAAAAATATTAATACGGGTTCAGTGGATGTCATTGTGAATAATGATAATGAATATATATTCTTAGAAAATAATCCACAAGGACAATTCGATTGGTTATCAAAAAATTGTAATTATTATATTGAAAAAATTATTGCTCAAGATTTATTTTTAAATAACATAGAATGAAAAAAAAAACATCAATTTATATTTCAAATCACGAGAAAATTTTAAAAAACACAAATGAAATTCCTGTTAAAAATGAGTTGATACACATAAAAAAAATAAATACTAAAAATTATTTAAACCAGAGCTTTTATAAACCCATAACAAAATTATTAAATCTTGATGAACTTTGAAAAGTTAGTTTTGTACCAAAATTGTATCCCTATAATTGGTAGCAAAAATGCGATAATATGTGATTTACAAAATAATGATTATACACCTATTTCTATTGATTTATACGAATTTATTATAAAATATAATAAAATTTCTGTTAATGAAATAATTAGAATTGTAGGAGAAAAAAAAACCAAAAAACATTTAACTTTTCTTCTGAAAAATAATTTTGCTTTTTTAGATTCAAATATTAATTCTTTTCCTGATCTAAATAAAAACTTTGAATACCCTTTTAAAATATCAAATGCAATAATTGAAGTTAATAACAATTTTAATTTTAATTTAATATTGAATCAATTAGACGAAATTAATTGTAAGCATGTTGAATTTATAATCTATGAAAACGGCTTAGAAAACTTAGTTAAATTGATGACAACCATTACTAATAAATCATCGATAATATCATCTATTGGGATTGTAATTAGTTTTGAAGTTAAACTTTCTGAGCAGAGATTAATTCGATTATTGAAAGAAAACCCACGTATAGTCTATATGTATGTTTTAAACAGTAAAGAAAATAATTTCACTCCTCCAATAAGATGGAATAACACGGGATATATTATTTATTCAAAAGATTTTTTAAAAAGAAACATGTGCGGTACTATTTGTAAGAGTTATTTTGCTCCAAATATTCAAAATTTTTCGGAATCTCTTAATAAAAATTCTTGTCTTAATAGGAAAATCGCTCTTGATATTAATGGTAATATTCGCAATTGTCCTTCAATGTCTCAAAGCTTCGGCAATATAAAAGACACAACTTTAGAAGAAGCATTAGATCACAAAGATTTCAAAAAATATTGGAATCTTACCAAAGACAAAATAGAAGTTTGCAAAGATTGTGAGTTTCGTTATATTTGTACAGATTGCAGAGCTTATACTGAAAGAACCCATGAAAATAAAGAGGGATTAGACATTTCAAAGCCTTTAAAATGTGGCTATAATCCTTACACCGGAGAATGGGAAGAATGGAGTACCAACCCTCTTAAAGAGAAGGCGATAAAGTATTATGGTATGCAAGAGTTAGTTAAGAAAAATTAAATCACAATTAATTGGCAAAAAAATTCCCCTTTTACCTTCAACCCGATTCCAAAGATTGTGGTCCCACATGTCTCAGAATAGTCAGTAAACATTACGGAAAAAGCATTTCGTTGCAGCAGATCCGTAATCTTTCCGAAACAACAAGAGAAGGAAGCAGTTTGCTTGGTTTGAGCGATGCTGCTGAAGATTTGGGCTTCCGTTCTTTGGGAGTGCAGATCGATTTTAATACGTTGGCTGAAGAAGTCCCGTTCCCGTGTATTGTACACTGGAACAAGAATCATTTTGTAGTTGTTTATAAAATTGATAAAAATAACATTGTTTACATTTCAGATCCGAGTTATGGTTTGATTACTTACACACGAGAAGAATTTATCAAACGATGGATTGGCGAAAATGCCAACGAAAACACGGAAGAAGGAATCGTATTGATCCTTGAAACCACTCCCGCATTTTTTCAGACCGAATTTGACGATCAAGAAAGTAAAGCAAGCTTTTCTTTTCTTTCAAAATATTTACTGAAATATAAATCGTTGATCGTTCAATTAGCGGTCGGTTTATTAGCAGGAAGTTTATTGTCTCTTATTTTGCCTTTCCTTACTCAAAGTATTGTGGATGTGGGTATTCAGAATCAGGATCTGAATTTTATCTATTTGGTTTTATTGGCCCAGGTCATGCTTTTTCTTGGCAGAATGGGAATTGAAGTTATCCGAAGCTGGATCTTACTTCACCTTTCCACCCGAATCAATATCTCGATTATCTCAGATTTCTTTATTAAATTGATGAAACTTCCAATCAGTTTCTTTGATACGAGAATGACGGGAGACATCATGCAGAGAATCAATGACCATCACAGAATTGAGCAGCTTTTGACCAATTCTTCTTTGAATACATTATTCTCATTAGTCAATCTGATTATTTTCAGCATCGTTTTACTGTTTTATGATTACAGGTTATTTGTTGTTTATCTTGTGGGAGCGATTTTGTATATCGGATGGATTACTTTTTTCCTCGGAAAACGAAAAGAGCTAGATTATAAAAGATTTTCACAGGTTTCCCAAGAACAAAGCAAAGTCATTGAATTGATCAATGGAATGCAGGAAATCAAAATGCACAATGCCGAAAAACAAAAACGTTGGGATTGGGAGTTTCTGCAGGTTAAATTATTTAAACTGAGAATAAAATCTTTGTCTTTAGAACAATGGCAGTCCGTAGGTGGAAATTTTATCAATCAGATGAAAGACATTTTGGTGAGTTTTCTTTCTGCAAAATTGGTTTTGGAAGGAAACCTTACTTTGGGAATGATGCTTTCCGTTCAGTATATTATCGGGCAATTAAACAGTCCGCTTTTACAATTAATTGACTTTATCAAACAAACTCAGGATGCTAAAATTTCTTTAGAAAGATTAGGCGAAATTCATGATAAGGAAGATGAGGAAAGCAAAGACGAACAATATGCCACCGAAGTTCCGGAAAAAGACATAGAAATCAGCAATATGTCTTTCAGGTATATCGGTTCAGATGTTCCTGTTTTTGAAAATTTAAGTTTAAATATTCCTTACCAAAAAACAACAGCAATTGTTGGAGCCAGCGGAAGCGGAAAAACGACGCTTTTAAAATTATTAATGAAATTTTATGAGCCGAACGAAGGCGAAATAAAAATTGGAAACACCCAGATGAAAAACATTTCGCCAAGATTCTGGAGAGATCAGTGTGGAGTTGTGATGCAGGAAGGGTATGTTTTTAATGATACGATTGCCAATAATATTGCAGTCGGTGAAGATTATGTGGATAAATCAAAACTTAGAAAAGCAGTAGAAATTGCCAATATTAAAGAGTTTATCGAAGGATTACCATTAAGTTACAACACAAAAATCGGAAACGAAGGATTGGGCGTAAGTGGTGGACAAAAACAAAGACTTTTTATTGCAAGAGCCGTTTACAAATCTCCTGAATATATCTTTTTCGATGAAGCAACGAGTGCTTTAGATGCAAATAATGAGAAAGTTATTATGGAAAACCTTGAGCGGTTTTTTAAAGGAAAAACTGCCATTGTGATTGCCCACAGATTATCAACGGTAAAACATGCCGATAAAATTATTGTTTTAGATAAAGGTAAAGTTGTGGAAGAAGGAAATCATGCGGAATTGGTGGCTTTAAAAGGTGAATATTACAGACTCGTTAAAAATCAACTTGAATTAGGTAATTAAATTTAAAAAATAAATCATCTATGTCAGAATTAATTTCTACATTTAAAAGAATTTAAAAAGCGTAATCCGAAAAGCTATAAGAGTAGGAAAAATTAAAACAAATTATTATTATGAAAAATTTAAAAAAACTATCAAGAGAGAATTTAAGAACAATTAAAGGGGGAGCTTGGTGTCTTGGTTGTGGGTGTGCTACAAATGGTGCTACAAATTTCTTTAATGGTGCTTGTGTAGTATGTGAAAATAATGTTGTTGTATTATGCCAATTTCAGCCATGCGAGCTATGCTAGCTGTAAAACAATTATTTAGGGTAAGAGGGTAATCAAAAAAGATTACCCTCTTAATAAAATTAAAGTGAGTTTTGGATAATTTAGACAACATAGAACTTCGCTCAGAAAGCGTTCAGGATATTCTCACAGAACCACCACATTGGATGTTCCGTTGGGGAAATACGATTATATTACTCATATTATTGCTTATTCTCGGGATGAGTTACATCATCAAATATCCGGAATTTGTTCCGGCTCCTATTATTGTGACCTCACAAAATCCACCTGAGAAAATCGAGGCAAGAAGCAGTTCGAAAATTGAAAAGATATTTATCAAAGATCATCAAAAAGTAAGAAAAGGTGATGTAATGCTAGTTTTGCAGTCTACAGCACATTATGAAGATGTTTTAAAATTAAAAAAGATTGTGGACTCAATCGCTTCTGATCAATTGCTTTCTTTTCCCGTGAATGAAGTTTCTCATTACAAACTGGGTGAGCTTCAGGGAGACTACAACAGTTTTGCTAAAGCTTTTCAGGATGAGAATTTATTTACAAGATTGCAGCCTTACGCTCCAGAAAATCTTGCAGCGAATCAAAGTTTGTCAGAATCCAGAAGCAGAATTATAGCTTTAAAGCAGCAGAGAAATCTTGAAGCTGCAAAAACTGAACTTACCCGCAAAAATTATCAGAGATCACAGGAATTATTTAATCAGGGAGTCATTGCTGCAGTAGAACTTGAGGGTGAAAAACTGAAATATCTTCAGGCTCAGCAAAATTTAGAAAACATTAGTATTTCTTTATCTCAAATGCAGGAAAGTATTTCCAATCTTAATAAAACAAAAAGTGGAACTGCGATCAATACAGAAAAAGATAAAATCACTTATTCGTCTCAGACTCTGCAATTATTTGAACAGTTGAGAAAATCGCTGAAACAATGGGAGCAGACTTATCTCATCATTTCTTCTACCGATGGAATGGCGAGTTTCCAGCAGTTTTATGGTGAGAATCAATTCGTAAAAGCAGGAGATCCAATACTATCAATTTTACCAGATCATACGGAACAGCTGGTGGGAAGAATGTCTGTACCAACAGTAAATTCAGGAAAGATTATTACCGGACAAAAAGTTTTGGTTAAATTAGACAACTACCGCTTTCAGGAATATGGAATTATCGAAGGAAAAGTGCAGAATATCTCTCTTATTCCCGATGACAAAGGAAATTATTATGTAGATGTTGTTTTGCCTAAAGGTCTGAAAACTTCTTATAACAAAACTTTGAAGTTTGATAAAGAATTAAGAGGAAATGCAGAAATTGTAACTCAGGATTTAAGGCTGATTGAAAGGTTTTTCTATCAGATTAGGAAACTTTTAGGGTATCAAAGTTAGAAACAACAATAAAAAACCGGACTTTAAGCCCGGTTTCAAATTATTTTTTAATCAATCCCAATTCAATTAGTCGTTCATGTAAAAACTCTCCTGCTGTTGTATCTTCATACAGTTTAGGATGATTTTCATCTACACAGTTTTCAAGAGCATTCAATGACATTTCGCTCACCGGGTGCATAAAGAAAGGGATGGAATATCTCGAAGTTCCCCACAATTCTCTTGGTGGATTTACTACTCTGTGAATCGTAGATTTAAGCTTATTGTTGGTGTGTCTCGAAAGCATATCTCCAACGTTGATCATCAATTCGTCCGGTTCTGCAATCGCATCAATCCATTCTCCTTTATGGTTCTGAACCTGAAGACCTTTACCCTGAGAACCCATCAAAAGAGTAATCAGATTGATGTCTCCATGAGCAGCTGCTCTTACCGCGTCATCGGGTTCCTGAGTAATTGGTGGATAATGAATTGGTCTTAAAATAGAATTACCTTCTGCAATTTTATCATCAAAATAAAATTCATCAAGACCAAGATACAACGCCAATGCTCTCAAAACATATTTTCCTGTTTTTTCGAGCATCTGATAAGTTTCCTTACCTACTTCGTTGAATTTTGGAAGTTCGTCTACGATCACATTGTCAGGATATTGGCTTTTGTATTTTGAGTCATCCGAAACGTACTGTCCGAAATGCCAGAATTCTTTCAAATCACCTTTTTTAAATCCTTTTGCAGTTTCTTTTCCAAAACCTACATAGCCTCTCTGTCCTCCAATTCCGGGAATTTCGTACTTCTGTTTGGTTTCTGTGGGAAGTTCAAAGAAGTTTTTCACTTCTCCATAAAGATCATCTACGAGTTGGTCATCAAGGAAATGTCCTTTTAAGGCAACAAAACCAATTTCTTCGTAAGCTTTTCCGATTTCATTTACAAATTTCTGTTTGCGTTCCGGGTCACCCGAAAGGAAATCACGCAGGTCTACACTAGGTATTTTATCCATTTTATAGAAATTTTACGTGGGGCTAATTTACAGATTTTTGTTTATTGATCTACTGCATTTTCCAATTCTTCTAATATTTTATCCATTACTTCTTGAGTGATAAAATATATATATTGATTTTTTTCTTTATCAAATTTTTCATTTCTATCTTAAACTAATAGCTTTGTAATTTCAGGAACTTTATCCTTAAATTTCAAACGAACACAACCTCCGTATCCTTTGGGAACAATACCAATATTATCATTCTTTTTTAAAGAGACGAAATCTATTTCGCAATCTAATTTTAGATAGTTTTTAGGTGCATTTAAACTAAACATAATGTTATATTTCTCTCCAAGAATAATATCACTGTCTCTTCCAATATTTTATATATATATTTATTCCTATCAACTGGAGAAAGTTGATAATGAGAAATATCGTTATCTGATAACATTACATCCGCTCCTAAAAAAGGATATTTATTAAGAATTCCAATCTCTCTTAGTTGACCAAATATATCAAAAATCATTTTATTCATAATTCTGTTATTTTAATTTAATTGCTTTTTTATAAAAACCTAATGCTTCTTTAGGGGTAAGCTTTGTTTTATTTTCTAATATATATATACTGTAATCTTGACTTAATTCTAGCATCTTCAATAGGAATTTCTTTAATAGCAAAATTAGATAAATTTTCTGGTGAAGTATTTTATAAAAAAACCGTTCAATTCTGAACGGTTTCTAATTCTAAGAATTTTCCAATTCTTCTAAGATTTTATCCATTATTTCTTGGGTAGTAAAATAAATTACATCGTTTTTTGAATCATCATATTTTTCATTTTCATTTTGAACAAGTAGTTTTGTAATTTCAGGAACTTTATCTTTAAATGTTAAACGAACAATACCCCCATATCCTTTTGGAATAACACCAATATTATCTCCTTTTTTTAAAGAAACAAAATCTAATTCCCCATCAATTTTTTGATAACCTTTGACATCCTTTCTTCTAAAAGCAATATTAAATTTTGTTCCAATAATAAAATCAAAATCACTTCTATTATTATCTAAATAAAGTTGCTTTTCTTTATTTATTATAGGCAAATCATAGTATTTAATATCTGAATCTGAATGGGCTCTGTGCGAAAAAAGAAAGGGATTAAAAACTAACTTTTTTTCATTTAGCTTTTCAAACACTTCATTAGTTAATATATTCATAAATTTTATTTTTTAAATTTAATAATCTGTTTATAGAATTCTTGTGCTTCTTTAGGTGTTAATTTTTTAGTCTCTTCTAATAGCATATTACTGTTAGGAATAGAGTTACTTGTAATTGTTTTAGGAATATCAATTCCGTATAATTCATTAACTAATTTCCTTGCATCCTCGATTGAAATCTCCTTTACAGCGAAATTAGATAAATTTTCTGGTGAAGTATTAACAATAACTTCTAATTCTTTACTAACTCGATAATTAGTGGCTTGTAAATTTAAACCTTTTAAGTCTTTTGGTACATAAATTTGTAAAACGCCTTTTGTTCCTGGTTTAGATGAGGATTCTACTCCAAAAATAACAGCTCTTATTGGGTCAGTGGAGGTTGAAGCTCCGTATTCTATTGAGTTAACATTTCCTGTAAAGAGTTCTCCGTTTACACTTCTCGTTGTTCCTCTAAAAAGGGCTTGTATTCCTACTTTTTCCAAATCTTCTGCCATTACATTTTGATCTACTTTTCCTAAAAATTCTATAAGTTCTTCGACCGTTTTTATTTTTCTACCATTAAGGATTCTTGATAAAATAGCTGCTCCTCTTGCAATTCCTGCTCCTACTTCTGGTAGCAATCCTGAAGCAATATTATTAAGAATTATCCAAAATTCTTCATCTATTTTTTTATTAGTAAAATACTCAGCAACAAAGCATGGAATATGTAAATCTTTTCCATCTAATATCATTTTCATTGGACTAAAAGGCAACTCAATTTTATTTCCAATTTCCTTTTCATTATATGGCATTACAATAGAATTGTTATCATACCCAAATAACGCTGTTCCAACTCTATATTTTTTTTCTTTTTCCAGATAATAAGCAAAACCAGTATACCTTATATATGGATCATTAACATCATCAGAAGGTTTATAATCTTTATAATCAACATCAAATTTCCATGCTTGTTCAAGTTCTTTAATTGCCCAGTTTTTATAGCCAATTCTCGAAAAAGTAGTAATTAATTCCTTAATATATTTATTATTAAATTTTTCAAATACTTTACGGACAGATTCAGGATTTTTATTAATTTGATTGTACCACCAATTTGGATTTTTTACTCCTTTCAATAAGTTAATAATCGAAATGTTTTCATTCGTACCAGATGCATTAATACTTTTTTCAGAAAGAGAAACAAAATCTTTCCAAAGCATTTCATCTGTAAGAGCTTCTAAGACAAAATCAGGAATATTTTCATATAAGCCATCAATAATATCAGGATTACCTTTTGCCGTAGCAAAGAAATCTTGATAATAACTAGTAATTGATTTTTTAATTGATTCTGCATTAGAATCTCCCTTAACAATTCGTAAAAATTCTATAAATGTGTTAACATTTGATGTAAAGAGTTTAATAGCTACATATTCGTCGTTTAGCTTAAAATCCGTAGGATTAGATGTTTGTTTTGTTTCCGCATCTTGAAATTTTTTACCCTCTCCATCTTTATAGATAAAATTAAGATTATAACTTACCTTATAATTGTCAAAATAAATTCCAAAAGTATAAGAATTGCTTAACAAATTCTTTCTGGTATTCAATTTGGCTAAGTCAAAAGTCGCCTGAACTTTTTGCTCTCCTTTTTTATATACAAAAGGTTTGTTATTTTTAATATTACTGAATGTAGGAATACCCATCGAAGACGAACCTGAATAAATAGTTTTGTCTCCTAAAAAGTAAATTTCTGGATCAAATAAAAATGCTTCTATCAACCCTAATTTCCCTTTTAAATGTTCTGCAAGAAGTTCATAATTAATTCCACCTGTATAAAAATCTTCGGATAATGCATCGTAATCCTCAGTAGTAGGTTTGTAAAAAGCACTTTTCTTTCCAAAAGGTGTACTTAATGCATATTCATTAGAAATTTCATCAAATGTTTTGCTGGTTCTTATTTCTGCAAAAGGGTCTTTTCCTTTGCCTAATATTCCTTTGTTTAAATCATCTATGGAAATGACCTTAAACTCCGAGAGGTCATCGCTCCATTCATCATCAAATAGTTTCATATGTTGTGTTTTGAAATTAGTATTTATTTAAATATTTCTAAAAGCAAAGCTAAGTCTGGGATGCGACAAAACTTGACGCATTAAAATTTACTTTAAGAACTCAACAAAAACCACTAATTTTGCCCTATGAAAAAATATTCCTCCAAGAGAAGTATTCAGGTACTTGCCAATCTTTTTCAGCAATACGAAATTTTAGACGTTGTCATATCTCCGGGATCACGAAACGCTCCTTTGGCGATTCATTTTTCGGAATTGGATGACTTCAACTGTTTCAGTATCGTTGATGAAAGAAGTGCCGCTTTTGTAGCTCTTGGAATGGCAATAAGTGAGAAAAAACCTGTAGCAATCACTTGCACAAGCGGTTCTGCAGCAGCAAATTATTATCCTGCCGTGACTGAAGCTTTTTATTCGAATATTCCGCTTTTGATCTTAACGGCTGATCGACCAACTGATTATGTTGATCTTTTTGACGGACAAACGATCCGACAAAAGAATATTTTTCATCAGCATTCTTACGGAGATTTTGAACTGTTGGAAGATAGTAAAGACAATGCGGAAGACATCAATTCAGAGATTATTAAAAAAGCAATTGAGCTTTGTTTCGAAAAACAGGGTCCGGTTCATATCAATATTCCACTGGAAGAGCCATTGTATGATTTAGTTTCAGAATTACCTAAATTTCCCGTGGTTGAAAAAACGATTAAAAAGAAAGAATACGAAATTCCGTCAAACTTAGTTGCCGACTGGAATACTTCACAACGCATTATGCTTTTGGTCGGGACAAAAGATTACAGTCCTGAACTTGAAAATCAATTGACGCAATTGGTCAAAAATCATTCGGTTGTGGTTTTGAGTGAAGCCAATTCAAAGCTGCATCACGATAAATTTTTCAGACATATCGACCGTTATGTAACTCATTTTTCAGAGGAAGATTATAAAACCTATGCTCCGGATTTGTTGATAACAGTCGGACAAAACGTTGTTTCTAAAAGAGTTAAACAGTTTTTAAGAAAAGCACATCCGAAAGCTCATTGGCATTTGGACGAGATTTGGCAGCCGGATACTTATTTTGCTCTAACTCAAAAAGTTGAGGTAAAACCTGAAGTTTTCTTTTCTAAGTTGCTTAATTTCATTAATTTAGAACCAAAACCATATTTCAATCTTTGGGATGTCTTGAGAGATAAAAAAGATAAAAAGCATTCTGAGTTTCTGAATCTGATTGAGTTTTCTGATTTTTATTTCTTTAATAAAGCTTCGCAGAGTATTCCTGAGAATTACAATATTCACTTTAGTAACAGTTCGGCAATTCGTTATGCGCAATTGTTTGATTTCGGTAAAAGAAAAATATATTGTAACCGTGGAACCAGCGGAATTGACGGCTCGACTTCTACCGCGATGGGTTTTGCGATTAAAAATGCAAATCCGACATTACTGATTACCGGGGATCTAAGCTTTTTCTACGATATCAACGGACTCTGGAATCAATATATTCCGCCATTTACAAGAATTATGATCTTCAATAACGGGGAAGGAAATATCTTCAAAATTATTCCAGGACCGGGAAATGCCAATCCGAATACTTTAGATGAATTTATCGCCACAAAACACCATAAAAACGCAGAGTTTTTAGCCAAACATTTCGGTTTCACTTATACAAAAGTAGAAGATGACGGAACCCTTGACCGTGTTTTAGATAACTTTTACAAACCGGATGTTCAGCCAAAAATCATTGAAGTTTTTACACAAGGAAAAAACAATGCCGATGTTTTGAAAGCATATTTTAATTTTTTAAAGGAAAATTAGAGGAATTTTCAAACATTAAATTTTGGGCAAAAAAATGCAGATTTATTTAGCTTATAAATCTGCAAAATCCGCTTAATTTGCGAGAATATTTTAATTCTAAAGATCTAAATAATCATCATTTCCAGGAAGATTGGTGATTTTAGAAATCGGATAGATAAACATATCATCGAAGTCATTCAATGCATTAATCAATTGAAAATGTGAAAATTCCTTGATGTTCTGTAAAGTGATTTCTGCCTCTTTGATCTTCTTTTTCTTTAAAAGATTCTGTCTCTGAACTCCATTTAATAGGTAAGTTGACGGCGTAAACCATTCTTTTCCTTTTTGAAATAAAAGATTAGAAAAAGAAGTATCTGTAATATGGTTGTTTTTGACGATAATGATCTCTTCGGCTTTCGATTTCATCTTCATCTTTTCCAGTTCTTTACGGTCTTCAAACTTAAAGGAATAATCATAAATGTTATTCTCAACAAGCTGAAAATCCTGTATCTCAGGAATTGCGTAAGGAATCATCATGGTTCTGAATTTCTTATCCAGATCGTAAGTGAGTCTCAGTTTGTACAAACCATCTTCATCATGATTCAGATTTTTAAAGATTTTAGCCAGATCTATAGAACCTTCCTTCCCGAAATGGGCAAAAGTATCGTTAACACGTTTTTGGTGAAATTCAAGCAGGAACAATTCCTGATCTTCTACTTTGATGCTTTCAATGAATTGGGACATAAATTTTATTTTTCATTTCTTGATATTCGTCTTCTAATGTACTCATGTGGGTAATTCCGCCACCACTTTTGAAATAGAATATATCATTTTCTTTTTCAATAAAACGGATCATGACACAACTGTCAAGATTTTCACCGTCAAACCATCCGCAAACTCCGGTATAAAAACCTCTGTCAAAGCCTTCAGCTTCAAGGGTAATTTCTAAAGTTTTTGGTTTTGGCGCACCTAAAATTGATCCAGCAGGCAAAAGTTTTTTCATGACGCTACCAATTTTTCCCTGAAATTCAGGTTTTAAATTCCCTGAAATTTCAGAACTCATGGCAAACAGATCTTTTTGCTGTGTTTTAAGGAAATCAATATGTTGGAATTTATCAACCTGCACATCATCTGCGACCATACTCAGGTCATTCCGGAGCAAATCGACAACAGTATAATGTTCAGCTTTTTCTTTTTTATCATTCTTCAAAACTTCTGCGGCATTCTCCAAAGATGCATCAATAGTACCTTTCATGGGATAAGTGAGAATTTTGTTATCACTGATCTTTACGAAAGTTTCAGGAGAAAAAAATACGAAAAAATCTTTATATAAAACCTTATATTTTGCCTGAGAATGATAGAAAATTTCTTCTAAAGTAAGATTGGTTTCTATTTTTGTTTTTCGGGTATAGTTGACGAGATAAGAATTTCCTAATCTAATGTTTTTCTGAACTTTATCAAATCCTTTTTTAAAATCTTCAATCGTTTCAGGATAAGATTTCCATTCTGTTTTTTTATGGGGCTCTTCTGTTGGTTTTGTGTTTTTAAAATTTTGGAAATCAATTAATAAGCCTTCTTTTTCTAATTGAGATTCAGTGTAAATTTCAATCTGATCCACAAGAAAATCTGTTATAAAGAAAAATGGAACCTTCTGTTGTGAAAGTTCGTCCATTTCAATAAATTTTTGATGATTTGCCGAAAACATTCCGCAAAAGTAGTTATTGATGTTTACTTTTGCACAAAATATTTTCAATGCAGGAGAAATATCCACAAAAACCGGGAATCGATTTTATCTTAAAACAGGCTTTCTATTATTGGAACAAAACTTTGATGTTCCAGCTGATGTTTTCAATTATATACTTTGCCATTTTCTTAACTGTATTTTTTTATTTTTCTGAAAAATATGGAATTATGAATCAGTTTTTAGGTGCAGCTTCAGATTATATGAAAGCTGGACCAACCGGGATAGACGAATATAAAAATAGTATTGCTGTTATTATGGGAACCGAGGGTTTTCAGAATTTTTATTTAGGAATTGTTGCGGTTCAAGTTTTTCTATATCCTCTAAACTTAGGTTTTTTTCAAATTTTCAAAAAAATTGATTTAAAAGAAACGATAGTTATCGGAGATTTATTTGCCGGATATAACGGGCTTAATTTTTTCAGATACATAAGCTATTTTATTTTCTGGTTTTTCTTTTATACATTCATTGCTCAGACAATCATACTTCCTGTGGTTTGGGTGATGGTTACACTTTTTGTAGCACCATTGATGTTTTTCCAAAATAAAACCATTTTTGAGGGAATCGCTTTAAATTGGAAAGCTTTGAAAATATATTTCATAGAAATACTTGTTTGCGTAATTGTCTCAGTTTTATTTAAATATATCGGTTTTGCATTATTCTTAGTTGGCGGATTACTGACTTTGCCTTTCTGGAATGCGATGATTTATTCACTTTACAAAACCATTTTTGAGGAAAAAAGTTAAAATTCAGAATGGTGACAGTTTTCTTCTCAAAAAAAATTAAATTTGAGAAACATTAAAAAATAACACCATGTCTGACTTTAACGAATTTGACCAACAAGGTTCTGCTCCTGATCGAAATACAGGATCTATTATTTCGCATGCTTTTGAAATGTATAAAGGCGTAATTCTATACGCAGTTGTTGCTTCTATTATTTATTTTATTGCTGATTTTATCATTCAATCGATTAGCGGATTTAATTATTGGAGTAATTTCAATGACTTTCGTGATTTGGATGGTGATTATAAGGATTATAGTTATTGGAATAAACCGGGAGTGTCTACTTACTCGTCTTTTTCAGGCGTAGTGTCAATTTTAATTTCACCTCTTTTTGTAGGTTTAATTTATATTACCAATAAATTTAACACAAAAGTTGCTGTCGAGTTTTCTGATCTTTTTATTGGTTATCGTCAGAATTTAGGAAATATTCTTCTGTACAGTTTGATTACAAATATTATTTTGTGGATTTCTATTATCATGTGCATTATTCCTTTTTTCTTCGTATATCCGCTGTTTTTGATAGGTTATCCTATTTTGCTTTTTGAAAATTCTTCTGCGATGGATGCTTTAAGTAAAACATACAATATTGCTAAAGAAAATTACGGAGTATTTTTAGGTGCGGCAATTTTAGGACTTATTATCAGTGCTGCCGGAATACTTTTATGTTGTGTTGGTATAATTTTTACTTTACCCTTTATCACAATCGTAATGTATTCCACCTATTGCGCATATTTAGGAAAACCAAGACAAATAACATATAAATAATGTCACACAACGAAAAACAAATTAGCAGTGTTGTTATCAAGCAGGTTGCTTTGCTTGCTATTATTCTGATTTTAACAGCGTTAATCTGTTTTAATCTTGCACTTTTTATCCCGGCGGTTTTGGGTGCAATCACCATTTATGTAGTCTGCCGGAAATATAATTTTTATCTTCAGGAAGAGCGAAAATGGAAACCTTGGGCATCATCACTACTTTTGATGTTTGCAAGTTTGGTTATCATCATTCTTCCGATTTATTTTATTGCTGACCTTTTGATAGAAAAGCTTGGAAATGCACAGGTTTACATGCAGAAATTTAATGTTTTTGTAGATAAAATCCACAGCTATGTTTATTCTAAAACTAAATTTGATATTTTAAGCAAGGAAAATTTAGATAAAGTAAAAAATACAGCGGGAAAATTCTCAACATCTGCTGTTAGCGGAACTTTCAATACACTTACCGTTTTGATGTCTATGTATTTTATTCTGTATTTCATGTTTGAAAAACCGAGATTATTTGAAAGAATTCTAGCTTCAGCAGCGCCGCTGAAAAGAGCGAATGTTTCTTTGATCGGCGAAAAAATGCGAAAACTCATCATGGCAAATGCAATCGGAATTCCGGTCGTTGCTTTAGGACAGGGTATTATCGCTTTAATAGGATATTTTATCTTTGGAGCTCCAAGTCCTATTCTACTTTTTGCATTAACAGCAGCCGCATCTATGATCCCAATTGTTGGGGCGGCAATTGTATATGTTCCCATCTGTATTTTCATGATTGCAGAAGGTCAAATGGGACCAGGTCTTGGTTTAGCAGCATATTGTGTGATCGTTGTAGGTTTGACGGATAATATTTTGCGTTTTACTTTGTTAAAAAAACTAGAAGATATTCATCCTTTAAATACCGTTTTCGGAATCATTATGGGAATGAAACTGTTTGGTTTCATGGGGTTGGTTTTTGGTCCTATTCTGGTCTCTTTTACTCTTCTTTTGGTTCAGGTATACAGAAATGAATTTTCAGATGATGATACACCAGAACTTGAACTTTCCAGTAAAAGCAAAACAGAAGATTTAGAAAATAAAATTGATTTAATTGTTTAAAAAATGGAGCAGGGAATAGATCCGGAGATCTTGCGGGAAATATGTGTTGTAAAAATGCCATTCGGGAAATATCAAAATACCGTTTTAGCTGATCTGCCAATAAGTTACCTTGAATGGTTTCACAGACAGGGAATGCCAAAAGGAAAACTGGGAATGCAGTTGTCTACGGTTTACGAAATAAAATTAAATGGTTTGATGGATTTGCTAACGCCACTTCGGGATGGAAAAGTTGATTATCAGAAACCTACAACGAAGGTTTATAAGTTTTAAAATTTTCTATTGAAAAAAGTTTCGGCGGCACCTTTGGTGCCGCCGAAACCTTTTAATATCTATCTAAATTAACCTTTTAAAGCAGCAATTTCATCTCTCAACTGCGCAGCTTTTATAAAATCTAAATTTTTCGCTGCTCCTTCCATTTCCTTTTGTTTTTGGGCAATCAGTTTTTCTACATCTTTGGTTGCGTAGGTTGCTTTTACATCGGCAACTTTTTGTAAAATCTGTTTTTGAGTATATTTTTCGTCCGGGAAATCTTTGCTTCTTCCAACCAGATTTTCAGAGATCTTTTTATTTAATGCCATCGGAACTTTACCATGTTCCAGGTTGTATGCCATCTGTTTTTGTCGACGATATTCGGTTTCATCAATAGTTGACTGCATTGATTTTGTGATTTTATCAGCATATAAAATAGCTCTTCCGTTCAGGTTTCTTGCAGCTCTTCCGACCGTTTGAATCATTGATCTTCTGCTTCTTAACATTCCTTCTTTATCTGCATCAAGAATTGCTACAAGTGAAACTTCCGGTAAATCTAAGCCTTCTCTCAACAAATTGACACCAATTAAAACATCAAAAATTCCAAGACGGAGATCCTGCATGATTTGAATACGTTCCAAAGTTTCAACATCCGAGTGAATATACCTTGTTCTGATTCCGAATTTTGTGAAGTATTTAGTCAATTCTTCAGCCATTTTCTTGGTCAAAGTTGTCACCAAAACCCTTTCATCAATTTCAGCACGTTTTCTGATTTCCTCCATTAAATCATCAATCTGATTTAAAGAAGGACGAATTTCTATAATTGGATCTAAAAGTCCGGTCGGACGAATTATTTGTTCGATATATTCTCCACCCGTTTTTTCCAATTCGTAATCAGCAGGAGTTGCAGAAACGTAAATTACCTGATTCTGAATGGCTTCAAACTCTTCAAACTTCAACGGACGGTTATCCATCGCGGCAGGAAGACGGAATCCGTATTCCACCAAAGCTTCTTTACGACTTCTGTCACCACCGTACATTGCATGCACTTGCGGAACGGTAACGTGACTTTCATCAATAACCATTAAATAATCTTTCGGAAAATAATCTAAAAGACAGAAAGGTCTTGATCCGGGAAGTCTTCCATCAAGATAACGAGAATAGTTTTCAATTCCTGAGCAATAACCCAATTCTTTGATCATTTCAAGATCGAGTTCAGTTCTTTCCTGAAGTCTCTTTGATTCTAAAGGTTTTCCGATTTCAGAGAAAAAATCGACCTGTTTTACCATGTCATCCTGAATATTTCTGATGGCTCCATTCAAAGTTTCTTTTGAAGTGACAAAAAGGTTTGCCGGGTAAATCTGAATCTGATCAAAATTTCCTGTAGTGTTGCCGGAAACGGGATCAAAACTCTGGATTTTTTCAATTTCATCTCCAAAAAATTGAATTCTCACTCCGTTATCAGCGTAAGCAGGGAAAATATCTACCACATCACCTTTCACGCGAAACGTACCTCTTGAGAAGTCTGCCAATGTTCTGGAATATAATGCATTAACTAATGAATGTAAAAGTGAAGTTCTTGTTGTCTTTTCACCAATTTGCAGTGAAATTAAAGACTTGTGAAACTCGGCAGGATTTCCAACACCATAAATACAGGATACCGAAGCTACAATCAAAACGTCTCTTCTTCCTGACAGTAAACTTGCAATCGCTGAAAGACGAAGTTTTTCTACTTCTTCGTTGATGCTTAAATCTTTTTCAATATAGGTTCCTGAACTTGCGATATAGGCTTCTGGTTGATAATAGTCGTAGTAGCTTACAAAATATTCAACAGCATTTTCCGGGAAGAATTCTTTAAACTCCATGAAAAGCTGAGCCGCCAAAGTTTTGTTGTGAGCTAAAACTAAAGTAGGTTTCTGAGTATTGTGAACAACATTGGCAACCGTAAATGTTTTACCGGAACCCGTCACCCCAAGTAAAGTCTGATATTTTTCACCGATTTCCAAACCCTCGGTCAGTTTTTTGATCGCTGTTGGTTGATCACCAGTTGGTTTATATTCTGATTGAAGATTAAATTTCATACATCAAATTTATGAAATAAAAAAGAGTCCGAAAACGAACTCCTGAATATAATTTATTGTGTTTTTTTGGCGGATTCAAATGTCATTGTTAATGGTAAACTGAATGTTGTCTTTACAGGTTTACCATTGTCTGTTGCGGGTTTCCATTTTGTTTTGGCAACTACTGATTTTACTGCACGTTCTGATTCGTCGTTAAATATTTTGCTATCTCCTGTTGCTACTACTTTATCAACACTACCATTTTCATCAATTACAATATAAACTGCTGACTTTACAGTTCCTTCGTCACCTTTAAAAACAGAGCCGTCAAAATTTTGGGCTACTTTGCTTCTCAATATATTCATGCCTTCGGGAAATGATGCCTGTACAAAATTTGCTGATGGAGGATGTGGAGGCGGAATGGAAAGATCCTTATCTTTAGTAGAGTTCTGTTTTAATACTTTTGCTTCTGCATCTCTTTTAGGTGTAATTGTATCCTGTGAGAATGATTTTCTACTAATTGGAGGAGTTATATCAGAACTTACGAAAGCCATAACCGGATTTTTTTCTTTAACGTATTTTTTAAAATAAGAATTGGTCATTAAAGTCACAGAGAATGGCTTTGAACTGCTTTCGGTTATTGAATAATATGAAAAGTCTGAGCTTTTATATTTTGCCAGTTCCGTATTACTAACTTGTCTACCGTTAATCACTGCTAAATATTTTTGTGCATTCGAAAAATCATTAATCTGTTTTTCTGTGGGAACTATTTTTTTATAATCAGACAGATTTAAAAATATAATAGGCTGTTCGTTCTGCTGCTGATTGCTAAGTTTGGCATAGAGTTCAGCAAGTTTCTGTTTCTCTTCATCTGAAATTTTCTTTTCAAATTCAGCATATTCCTTCTTTTCAATTAGTTCTGAGTATTTAGATAATATCTTTTTAAACTCAGTATATGGATCATCAGAAAGTATATTGCTTTCAACTAAATTTTCTGACGATGAATCATTCGCGTAAACTTTTTCTGCAAAGAGTACAGCCAAAACTGCAAATGCAGGAATTGCCAGATATTTTTTTGCTTTTGCAAATTTTGAATTTCTTTTGGTCATCATAATAAATCTTTTTTTGGTGTTATTGAAATTGAATTGGTGGGTTAGGTTTAAATTTTGCTGCTTCAAAACCTCGTTAAGAATTAATTCTTGGTAGTTTTTAATATCTTCATTTTTGGTAATAACTTCTTCATCGGCTAAAAATTCGTGATTGGTTATCATTGCATTTTTATAGAGATAAATAAATGGATTAAACCATGAAAATGCTTTTAAAACTTCGACAAGAAGGACATCAAATGAATGTTTTTGTTTCACATGAATTTCCTCGTGAAGAAAAATCCTTTCGTCAATTTTTCTGTCTTTGAAATAATTTTCAGAAAGATAAATGATGTTTAAGAAGCTGAATGGAGCAATCTCTTTGTCAAGTAAAACAACAGCTCTGTTCTGATAAATAATTTTTCTGCCTTTTAAACTTTTAATTTTTATAATTGAATACAAGATTTTCAGAATCAATATTCCTAAAATTACGAAGTACCCAATCCATAATAATTGGATGTAATCAAAAGCTTCTGTTTGAGCTTCAATCGGAGTCTGTAAAATCTGCTGCGGAATTTCCTGCTCAAAAATAATAGTTGGCTTCCTGTCTTCAATTTGTGGTGTCTCAATTGTCACAAAAGGAATTGAATATGAGAAAACTAACCCCAATAATAAATAAAATCGATTGAATGTAAATGTCTTCTCTTTTGCCAAGAATAAATAGTAAAGACCAAGTACAATTCCTGAGCAAAGAATTACTTTTAGAATGATCGTTTCCATGATTATTCTTTTATTTCTTTGTCAATAATTTCACGAAGTTCCTTCAATTGCTTTTGACTCAATTTCGTATTTGATGTAAAAAATGATGCAAATTGAGTTACTGAACTGTTGAAAAAACGGTCAATCATTGAAGTCATTTCCTCTTTAAAATATTCGCTTTTTTTCACTTTGGGAAAATATTCTCGCGAATTTCCGTACAATGTGTAACCTACCAAATCTTTGTTCTGCATTCTCTTTAGTAAAGTTGCAACAGTTGTAGATGCCGGTTTGGGTTCGGGGTAAGATTCAAGAATTTCTTTCATGAAAAGTTTTTCTTTTTCCCAAAGCATTTCCATGATCACTTCTTCAGAATCTGTCAGTTTTATTTCTTTCATGTTCTACGTTTTTGTATTTCGTTCTACAAATGTAGAATAAAAATTTAATCTGACAATTTTTTGTGGCATTATTTTTACACTTGTTTCGTAACCACTTAAATATTAGTTATGAAAAAGTTACTCTTACCCATTTTATTAGTTTCAGCAACAATGATTGTTTCATGTCAGGGAAAAGGCAAACCCAGCGAACCTTCAGCAAATCAAGAAAAAGCAAATACAAGCTACAAACCGGCTTTTGAAGGTCAAACCCGAATCTCTACGGTAAAAACATCAACTCCTTACAATGTTGAAGTTTTAAATAAGGATTTAGGAAGACCTTGGGGAATTATTAATTTGCCTGACGGAAAATTTTTGATTACAGAAAAATCGGGATTTATGAATATCGTTTCGGCAGACGGAAAACAGATTTCTAAAATCGAAGGTTTTCCGAAAGTGGATGATAAAGGACAGGGCGGAATGCTTGATGTCGCTTTGGATCCTGATTTTAAAGCTAATCAAATGATTTATTTTAGTTTTTCTGAGCCTTTTGGTGACGGAAACCTTACTTCGGTTGCCAAAGGGAAATTTTCTTCTGATATGAAAAAAATTGAAGATGTAAAAGTGATTTTCCGTGCGACACCTTCTTACGATGGCGACAAACATTACGGAAGCCGTCTTGTTTTTGATAAGAACGGAAATTTGTTTGTAAGCACGGGTGAAAGATCTGATAAACAAACCAGAGTTTATGCTCAAAAGACGGATAATTATTTAGGTAAAATTTTAAAAATTACCAAAGATGGGAAACCTGCTCCGGGAAATCCATTCGTTGGAAAAGATGGTTACAAACCTGAAATTTATGCCTTTGGAATCAGAAGTCCACAAGGTTTAGCTTTAGATGAAAAAGGTCAGCTTTGGGATATTGAAATGGGACCGAGAGGTGGAGATGAAATCAATCTCATTCAACCCGGGAAAAACTATGGTTGGGGCGATGTGACTTACGGAATTGAATATTCCGGAGAAAAAATCAACAACGGAACGACGCAGAAAGAAGGAACCGAACAGCCTGTTTATTATTGGGATCCTGTAGTTTCGCCAAGTGGTGTTACTTTCTACACCGGAAATATTGAAGAATGGAAAAATAACTTGTTTATTGCCTGCTTGAGCGGACAACACATTAACAGAATTGTGATGAAAGACAATAAAGTTGTAGGAGAAGAACGATTGCTTTTAGACCAAAAAGAAAGATTCAGAGATGTTTTGAATGGATCTGACGGTAACCTCTACGGAATTACCGACAGCGGAAAACTGTACAAGATTTCTAAGAAGTAATTTAAGTCCCGAAGGGACGACCTAATAAAGGATAGGATGCAATCCTATGAATATATATCATAATAAAATAGAGGCTGCAAAATCTAAGATTTTGCAGCCTCTTTAAATTTAATTCTAAAAACTTTTAATAATCCTGCTCAAACCCTCTTCTAAAATTTCTCTGGAAGTAGAAAAACATATTCTGATGTGACCTTCCGCTCCTTTTCCAAACCAGCGTTCAGAACCGGGAACAACGGCAACTTTTCCTTGCTGTAAAACGTGTTGAGCAAATTGGTCACTCGACATTCCGTTTTCAATTTTAGGGAAAATGACAAAAGTGGCTTCCGGAAGATTCGGAGATAAAACTCCTGAATTGCTCAAAATGCTGTGAGCCAAATCTCTGTTATGCTGAAGATGAGTAAGGAAATCGTTAAACCAAGGTTTTGCTCTGTCGATCGCCACACTTCCTGCAATTTGTGACAAAGTGGAAACACCTTCAATAGTAGAATTAAAGTGAGATTTTTCTGTGAAATCTTCTAATAATTCCTGATCATTACATAAAACCGCGCCGATTCTTAAGCCTGCAATTCCAAATGATTTTGAAAATCCAAACACGGTAAAACTTTTCTTTTTAGCTTCTTCAGAAACTGATGAGTAAGTATTGAATTCTCTTTTATCGTATACAATATCGCTCCAAATTTCGTCACTCATTACCCAAAGATTATGAGCAGCTGCAATCTCAGAGATTTTCTTCAAAATTTCTTTTGAATAAACCCTTCCAACCGGATTATGAGGATTACAAATGCTGATTAATTTGGTTTTAGGACCAATTAAGGAAACCAACATCTCAAAATCAATATCTCCTGTTTGAGAATCTACGGGACATAATTTCAAAACTCCGCCAACTGCATCGACCGTTTTTTTAAACAAAAAATCAACCGGATCAAAAATAATCGCATCGTCGCCGGGATTTAAAACATATTTAGCAACCATAAACATTCCCATCGCTGCACTATTGACCGCCAATACATTTTCAGGAGTAAAGTTTCCATTTTTTCCTGTGTTGAAGTGCTCTGCAACGCTTTTTTTAAATTCAGGCAAGCCGGAAAACGGTCCGTAGCTCAGGTATCCGTCTTTAATATATTCAATAATGCCTTGCTCGATCTCGGTAGACATTCTGAAATCCGGATCAGCAGCAGTCAGAGGAATAATTCCGTCTTCCAAAGTCGCCCATCTTCCGTTGTAAGCCTTTTTTTTGAGAGCCTCAAAATTTATATCAGTATTATTAAACATATTATTTGTAAGAGATTGGTAAGGTGTCTTTTGGTTGTTGGTTTATAGGTAATAGAAATTGCTCAAGCAAAATTCTGCCATTTTTAATGTGAATTTCTATTTCCGGTTTTCTTTCCTGCTCGTATTTTTCAAAGGTTTCCTGCAAGTTTTTATTTTCTAATAAAAGCTGCGTCAGAATATAAGAATCTTTTAAAGCAGAAGTTACACCCTGACTTGTAAAAGGAATCAGAGGATGTGCGGCGTCACCTAAAAATGCAATGTTCTTATGATGAAAAGGATTCAATTTTTCCAATTCATAGACTCTCCAGATATGCGCATTTTCGTAGCTTGATTCTTTGACAATTGAAGAAACCAAAGGGTTCCAGTCTCCGAAATGATCAAGCATAAATTGTCTGATGCAGTCCGCAGTGTAATCTTCATTAATGAAATAACGGGTGATGTCAAACTGGCAATACCATAAAATTTTGGTTGGAGACAGTTTTAAAACTCCGAAAGTTAATCCGCCGTTTTCATGGTGAAATTTATGAAAGTTACCTTCAATTTGGCTGGCAATTTTTTCATTCTCAATGATGTTAACCACTTCATTTTCCCTTACCGCTTTCATCACTTCATCCTGAAAGATTGCTCGTCTGATTCTGCTTCGGGAACCATCTGAAGCAATTACAACATCAGCTTGTAATTTTGTATTGTCTTCAAATTCCAACTCTGCTTTTCCTTCAGAAAAACCTGTAAGATTAAGCGTATTTTTATACGAAATTTTGTCCGCTGGAATATTTTGACTTAAAACTTCAATTAAAGTACTTCTCGAAATCACAAAAACATTGTCTAAATCTTTTTCGGAAAGCACATTTCCGTTGTGACAGTAATGGATATATTTTTTTAGAAAGCTTCCTTTCGTGTAAAGCTCATCAATATCAATGATCTGCGAAAGAAATTCAATTCCTTCTTTTGGAAGGATAAATCCGTGACCTTTTAGATCATCTTTTGTTCGTCTCTCGTAAAGATGGTAATCGATATTATTTTTTTCTAAATAATTGGCCATGCTCAATCCTGAAACTCCGGCTCCTACAATTGCAACTTTGCCCATTTTAATTAGAATTAGAATTTAAAATCCAAAGATCACCATTTTTAATTTCTTTGCGCTCCAATTTATTTTCAGTGCTAAGATTTAATAAAAACTCCTGTGATTTTTCAAAAGAAATATTAGAAAGTACAGCAAATTCCTGTGTGGTCAGCGTTGGATAAACTGCAAACAAGTTTTCCCATTCTGCAGAATATTTGTTCTTCTTGGCTTCGCGATCGATCTTTTTTACTCTTTTCTCAAATTCTTCGTAAGGTTTGAAACCATATAGAATATCTAACATCTCGTCGTCTTTTACAAAAATCAACGTAGGAAATCCTCTTACACCCAATTGTTTTCCAAGATCAAGATCTTTTTTAAACTCAATCTGTGCTTTAGATTCATAATCTTCTTTCCATTGTACAACATCTAATTTTGCCATCTTTGCGGCTTTTTCAAGATGTTCAGTTTTGGTGATATTTAATTTATCAAGAAAAACCATTTCACGGATGATCCTTAAAAATATGATTGCTTTTTTCTGATCCTGCATTTGTGCAGCTTTGAAAGCTATTGACGGAGGATATGATGAGTTTAAAGGATCTTCAAGCCAAACGCTGCCATCGATTGGCATTTTGTAGTGCGGGCTAACTTCTTCCCAGTGTCCTGCAACATCACTCGGTTTGCTGATTCCGCCTGAGTTATAAATGTCCCAGGAAGGTAAAAGACCGCCCATGCGATATTCAATATCTACAGCTGAGCCATATTCTAATTTAAATTTTCTGAGCTGAGCCTCAATTCCCCAACATGATGAGCAGATAGGATCTGTGTAATAAATAATTCTGATCTTATCAGATTTCACTGCTTCAAATTCAGCAGCAGAAGTTTCGTTTGCGGGTGTTTCCAGAATTTCACACACACCTTTTTCGTAGTCACAATTGAGAAGGGGATTGTTGTTCATATGATTAAAATGATTAGAATTTAAAAAATTAAGAAGAAAAGACAGAATAGTCATTAAAGTAATATCCATCGTATCGAGAATTTTGATTTAACATAATATTAAAGAGAATATTGATGAGACATCAACATAGGGTTATTATGAAATCTTTATTCCGGAGCTTTGAATATATTTTCGTCAGAATGAAAACCTGCTACACCACCACTTACAGCAAATTTCATTGCAGTAGCTGCAGTCATTCCTATTACAGGTTTGATATTTTTTTCTTCGGTGATGATTACCCATCCCGAAATTGCGTAAGAATGGGGAAGATAGACTGCCACAAAATTGTGCTTGTCTACATCCGCCATTTCTTTTTGAGTCAGAAACCCTATTCTCCAGATTTCCGGATTTTCGTTGGTTTTTACCCAAACGGGATCGTTGAATTTTTTCTTATCACCTACGAATGAAGACATTACGTCTTTTGTGGGAGAGTAAATGTGTTTTATTCCGGGAGTTCTTTCTAAAATACGGTCAATTGCATCTACAAAAAATCTTCCGACTACGAATTTGTTGCCGAGATAACCCAATATTGCGGTTATAAAAATCGTGGAGATAAAAACCAATCCCGGAATTTCTTTTGCTAAAGAAGGAATGATGTTGTCGATAGAAGAAATAATATACCAAATTACAAATATTGTCAATCCGATAGGACCAATAATCAAGAGCCCCTGAAAAAAGTTTTTCAGGAAAAAATTGGTCAGATTTTCAAATGTAAGTTTTTTCAATGTTATTTTTATCCGTGTATGGTTTCTTTATTTCCGTAAGATTTGATGATTTTAGCCTCATATTCAAGCCATTCTTCCCAACGTTTGTTTACTTTCTCGGGATCACCAAGTTGTCTTGCAAAGCCGATGAATGTTGTATAATGATTGGCTTCGGAAATCATCAGTTCTTTATAGAATGTTTTTAGTTCTTCGTCTTTTATATTTTCTGTTAAAACTTTAAATCGCTCACAACTTCTCGCTTCAATCATTGCCGCAAAAAGCATTTTGTCAACAATTAAAGTATCTCTGTGCCCGCCTTTTTGAATAAAATTCACCAATTCGTTGACGTAATCATCTTTTCTTGTGCGACCAAAAGTGTAGCCTCGTTTTATGATAATTTCTAGAACCTGACCAAAATGTTCAAGCTCTTCCTGAGCAATTGCCAAAAGTTCTGTTACGATGTCCGGGCGTTCCGGAAGCATTGTAATAAGCCCGATCGCATTGGTTGCAGCTTTCTGTTCGCACCATGCATGATCGGTTAAAATTTCCTGAATGTTGTCCTCCGCAATATTTGCCCACCTCGGATCGGTAGGAAGTTTCAACTTAAACATGATTTAAAAATTTCGGTAAATTTAATTAATAAAATTAACATTCAATAATTCTAATTTTTATTTGCAAAAATTTCTACAAGTGTAATCATCTATGGCACAGAGTTGGATTAAAGTAAAGCAACATTAAAATCTTAAATCATGAATATTACATTACTTACAAAAAAATTGCAAAAATTTGCATTTACAATTCTTACTTTATTTTTCGGTATCATGGCATCGGCTCAGGATACTGTACCTGTGACGACTTCTACCAAAACCACAACAACTGAAGAGTGGTACATGGATCCTACTTATCTAATTATTGGAGGAGTTGTTCTTATCATTGTAATTGCACTACTCGTACGAGGCGGAGGAAGAGGTACAAGAGATTAGGCTTTGAAATTTAAAATATTGCCGCTCAGTAAATTACTGAGCGGTTTTTTTACGCAGAAATTCTAAAACTCTCCAGCCAAAAGCATCAAATTTCTTTAATCCGGAAGCAATGATAAATGCTAAAATGACATTAATAACGTAGATAATTACCATCAAAACCCACCAAGGCATCAATTCTTTCATCGGAACAACGAGAAAATAAACCAATGAAGAGCTGATTCCCTGCCCGAAATAAAAGAAAATGGCATTTTTCCCGATGTGGGTGACGAAACTTTCTTTTGTGATTTTTAATCGGTTGTAAAAAACGAATAATGTTGTCAGAGAAAATAATGTCCAGATGATGTAAGGTGTTTGAGGAGGAAATTTCTGTTTATTGATTTTAAAGAAAATTTCATTCCCGTAATACAAAAACATCCAAAATAATGCAGCCGCAACCAGTCCGTATAGAACAGGAATTATCTTTGTCGGGATTGTTTTGCCACGCATTCTATTTCCGATAAGGAAAACCGTCATGTAAAAAGCGACATATCCGACCTGTCCGCTTGGATAAATTTCAGGGAAAATATTAAATATTAAAGTTAAAGCAATGCAAATTCCTATAAACCAATTGACGTGTTTCGGGAAAAATCTTAAAATTAAAACGCCGAAAACAGTTAAGATAAAATAAACTTTCAGATACCAGAAACTCCCCATCACAACCGGAAAAGTGTCGGCATTTGAATATTCGTGAAGATACCAATTACCCAAATTTTGCCATTGTGGTGCTGTTGAAATACTTGTCGCAGCATATTTTGACCCGAAAGTAGAATAGAAGCTTTGCAACCATTCGAGTGAGAAAAACGTAAGCCCGAAAATTTTAAAGAAATAATCTAAAAAAAACAGAAGCGTCACAAAAATCATGTAAGTGATCTGTAATTTAAGTAATCTGTACAGGGTTTTTTCGATGTTTGATCCGGAAGTGATTCCACTTAACGCATAAAAAAGTGCAACATCAAAAACCAATGAAAACACACGGATTTCAGGAATAATATAAAACTGCCCCGACCAAAATGCAGTATGAATAAATATAATGGAAAGCGTGGCTAAACCTTTCGCAAAATCGATGTAGAGATCTCTTTTCATACTATTGAGGCAATTCGCTTGTAACTTTTTCTAATTTGTCATAGTTGAAGAAATATAAATTTCCTTCCCATTTTGGTTTTGCTTTTTTCTCAATTCCCCGCAATTCATTTGCAAAAAGTCTGTGATATCTTACAGAATACCAGGAGTTGTAAGAATCGTTATCAATTGAATATAGCGGTTCTCTGAAAACCTCTGAACGTTGCTCAGTGGTCTTATGAAGATGCGAATAACCTTCCATTACAAGGAAAAGCTTGTAGTTATTTTCTTTTGCGAATCTTTCGTAATTTGACATCGGAAGACAATATTGTGAAGTGCAGCCATTCGTGAAAATGTAAACTAAAGATTTTGGATGCTTTGCAAGTTCCGTTTTCAGCTGCTGTCCGTTAATTTTATAAATCTGGGTATTATCAATACTGGCAAAATCTTTCAGAGGTACGATCTGAGTTTTTTCTGCATCAGAGAGTTTTTTATAATCATTGGTTACTCCATATACGGTGCATGAAGCTATTGAAATAAAGCTGATAAAAAGTAATAAATATCTCATGAGTATTTTTTTCAAAAGTACAATTTATTAATAATAATATTTTCTATAATAACGGGTTGAACTTTGTTTTTTGGAAAATGTTGTAAAATTTAGAAATAGTATTTCTTAATTAAAATATAATCAGTACATTTGCACCTCGAATTAACTAAAAATTTATAGACAATGTTTGCAATTGTAGAAATAGCAGGGCTTCAATATAAAGTTGAGCAAGACCAGAAGTTGTTTGTGAACCGTTTGAAAGGAGACAAAGGAGGGAAAGTATCTTTCGATAAAATTCTTCTTACTGTAAACGGAGCAATCACTGTAGGCGCCCCAGCTGTAAGCGGTATCACTGTAGAGGCAGAGATCCTTGATCACGTAAAAGCTGATAAAGTAATCATCTTCAAAAAGAAAAGAAGAAAAGGTTATGAGGTTAAAAACGGTCACAGACAATCTTTAACTCAAATCAAAATCACTGGTATTACAGGATTTGAAGGAAAAAAAGCAGAGAAACCTGCTAAAAAAACAACTAAAAAAGCTGACGCTGAAAGCGCAGAATAATTGTTAAACCAAAAAACCTTAAAATAAAATGGCACACAAGAAAGGAGTTGGTAGTTCCAAAAACGGTAGAGAATCTCATTCTAAAAGATTAGGTGTGAAGATTTTCGGTGGACAAGAAGCTATTGCTGGTAATATCATTATCAGACAAAGAGGTACTCAACATCACCCAGGTGAAAATGTTGGTATGGGTAAAGATCACACTTTACACGCACTTGTTGACGGTAAAGTAGTTTTCAGAAAGAAAGCAAACAACAGATCTTACGTATCTATTGAACCAAACGCATAATTTAATTTAGCGTTATAAAATAAAAAATCCTCAGCATTTATGCTGAGGATTTTTTGTGTTTAATTGTGAGTTTTATTATTTCGGCGGCGGGCAAAGCCCGCCGCCGAAATAATAAAACTATGATATAGATTTTGTGTGTAGCGTTTTAGATAAAAGTAGGATTTGCATAGTGCCAATTATCCACCAAACAGGATATTTTAGTATCAAATACCAAAGATTAAAGCTATCAACAACTTCGAATTTTCTATAAACATTTCTTGTTTCTATTAAAGTAGAGATATAGGGTATGAAAAAGAAGAATAATAAAAATACTACAACCTTGAAAATTGTGTTTCGTTTTATTATAATCTTTTTAATATATAGAAGATAATTTACGAAGACTATTATTGATAAAAATAAAATGTCATAATATGTAAAGTAGGTAAAAGGTTCGGTAGGTTCATTAAAGAAGTACATTTCAAACAATTTTAAAACCCAAACTGAAAACCGGCTTTAATTCCAAACTTAGAAACATCTGGTCGGTCAAGATAGTTTCCTCTCCAGTTAAAGTCTACACGGAAAATTCTGATATTTCCAAAACCGATATTTTCAATGCCAAAACCATATTCGTAATAAACCTGCTCATTAGGCGCAGAATATTTTAAATTTTCAACATTGATATTTTTTGAAGCATCACTTAAAGATCCGTAAGCACCTCTGATAAATGCGACCTCTCTTAGCTTCAGTTTTTTAATTAAAGGAATAAATGAAAGTATTTTACCGTTAAAATGATGCTCAATATGAAGAGTTGAATAAGTGTCGGCAACAAATTCATAATAGTTCAACTGTGCAAAAGTATTCGGAACTAATCCATACGATTGATTCCCGGGAATAACATTCTGTAATGCCAAAGGAACTGTATCAAAGTTTTTCCCAGCTTCAAAATTCAGCAATGTTTTTCCCCAGCTTCCCAAAAGAATGGGTTTGTAAAACATAAACTGCAGCTTGTTATAATTAAAATCAGCATTAAATAAACCTTCAATACCTCTCGTGTATTTCAAAACAATTGTAGGAGCTAAAGTTCCGTGTTCGTATCGGTCAACTCCGGTTTGGGAAAATTTCGCTCCCGGTCTTGCAATCAAACTGATGGTAACGTGAGAATCATTCGTCGTTTTTCTCAATTCGCCATTTCGGTAATACATTAGGCTAAAACCTGATGGATTGGCAGATTTAATACTTTGCATCGTTCCATCTACTCTTACCTGAAAGTTTTTCCAGGGTTCAATAGAAGTGAAAATACTTGTCTGGTTGACCGAGCTTAAAGAAGCGTTTTCACCTCTCGCAAAAACTGTTGAGGAGGCAAATGAACGAGACATAATGCCGTCTTCTGTAGTTAATTGTACTCCGAGTTGGGTGATATCTCTTTTTGTTCCGGCACCAATCATGAAACGATTGACTCTGTTGAACATATATCGTCCCTCAACACCGTATTTAAACTGCTGGTCTTTAAAACCATATGCATTATAAAACTGAATTCTCCACGGATCATTTTGTCCAAAATACGTTCTGGCTCCCAATCTTATTCTGTCGCCTTCTACGTCATTCTTTCCGTAGATTGAAAAAATAGGACCTATATCAATGCCTTTTGTGATGTTGTAATATTGTGAAGCAAGCGTTTCGTATAATTTTACAATACGATTGAATTTTGGTGTCTGCTGAAGCTTATCAAGCATTTCATAAACACCCTGTTCTGTTTTTGAAAGAGAATCGGGTCTTGCTTTTACCCAATAAGCATCATCTTTATCGACAAATTTGGCATCATATTCTTCCTCTTTTCTTGTGAAAACAGAATTATCAAGTGGTTTGTTAAAATCGTATTCAGAATAATCGACGGTTCGTTTGGCAACAATACCTTTTGCTGTCTTCTTTTTTGAAAAAGGAGTCATTTCAATTTCTGTAATGAATTTTTTGGGTAAAAATGTTGCATCATCAGGATTATCATATTCCAGTTCAGTGGAAATGGAATTGATGAAATTGACATTGATTTTGTTTGTTGATTTTAAAGTGGCTCCTAAAACTGCGTAAGAATCTGTGTCGATATAAAGATATCCCTGAAAAGCCAAAACCTCAGTTCTTCTCGGTTGATAGCGTATTTTATATGCGTCTTCTCCACGCACTGAAATGGTATCAACTAAATTATAATCATATGTACTGAAACCGTCTGTTCCAACAGGACTCGGAAACCCAATGTCGAAATAGTTTAAAGTGTTATCGTAAATATTGATATCGCGGTAAAGATTTTTTGCCGTAATCGAAATCACCTGATTATCCTGAAAACCGGATGTTTTTTGAGCAATAAGAAGTTTTTTTGTTTTCTTACCGGGTTTATTTTCCCCGAAATTGGTATAAATAGATTCATTTAAGAAAATAGGAAGTGCCATTTTCCCTCTTGCGGTAGAATCGGCGTAATCAAAGATAAAATCTAATTTATTAAAGATTTTTCTGTTCATGAATGCGCTGTCTAAGTTATTGGCATCAAACTGAATTTTTTCGTATTCTTTGTAAGTATAGGTGTCAAATTTATCAAGACCGTTGTTTCTCTTACGTTTCCAGACTTCCTGCATGATTCTGTATGCCGGATTTTCTTTTTTGTTTTTGTATTTTGTTTTTTCGTTGTGGATGACAACCTCTTCAATGCTGCTTACTTTTTCGGAAGAAAGTTTTATGACAAGATTACTGGCTTTGCCGGGAGTTATTTCAATACTTTCTAAGGCATAGTTTTTTTTCTGAAATTTTAATTTATAAATAATGCTATCCGATTGTACATTGAAATTTCCAGAAGATGTAGTAATAACGGGTGTATTGCTGTCATTGATAAAGATTTCAACAGCATTGATTTCTTTATTTGTTTTGGCATCTACAATTTTTCCGTTTGCTGTATTTTGAGCATGAAAAAGACTGGTTATTAAAAGAGAAATATAAAGGAAGCTATATTTAAATTGATTGGTTGACATCATTCGTATCTTCAAGCATTTAGCTAAACAAAAACTGTGCTGTTTATTATTAAAATTTAAAAGTTTTTAAAAGACTTTTGTATTTATCTGTTAAATGCAAATGTAACGAAAATAACCTATGAATATTGCGCTTAAACGAAGCTTTAAGGCAATAACTGATAAAAATTTATATTGAAATAAAAAGACTTACATTTCTGTAAGTCTTTTGCTCCTCCTGCTGGGCTCGAACCAGCGACCCTCTGATTAACAGTCAGATGCTCTAACCAACTGAGCTAAGGAGGAATGTCCCTCTTTTAAGGTGGTGCAAATATAATATGAAAAACAATATCAAACAAATATTTTCTGCTCAAAATTACGGGAAGCAGGCTATCAGATTATTTTTCAGGAATTTAAATTTTAAAATAATTAAAAAACTGGGAGGATTAAAAACGAAAAAGACCTACATTTCTGTAAGTCTTTTTGCTCCTCCTGCTGGGCTCGAACCAGCGACCCTCTGATTAACAGTCAGATGCTCTAACCAACTGAGCTAAGGAGGAATGTCCTTATTTTTAAGTGGTGCAAATATAGGACTGATATTTATACCACGCAAGTTTTTTAATTACTTTTTTTAATAAAAATTAAAACTTATTGGTGATGATTTTGAAGATGTCTGCTCCGAAAATCAGTAACATTAAGCCTAACAGGAAGATAACTCCTACCATTTGTGCATTTTCTAAAACCTTTTGCGGCACCGGTTTTCCAACAATCATTTCATATAATGTGAAAATAACATGTCCACCATCCAATCCCGGAATCGGAATCAGGTTCAGGAATGCCAGCCAAACTGAAAACATTGCCGTAAAACTCCAGAAAGCAGTCCAGTCAATTGAAACACTTCCGTCTTTCGCTTTGTCAACGGGCATGTTTTTGATGATTGCCAACGGTCCTCCAACTTTTTTATATCCCTGAACTTTTTTGTTGAAAATTAATTTAAATTGTTTTACCTGATACGTTAAACTTTCAATACTTCTTGTAAATCCTCTTCCAATCGATTGTCCGAAAGTAAAGTGTTTAGTTTCGTAGAATTTTTGTAGCTGCTTATAAGAAGCTAAACCTAATGTTCCTTCTTTTGATACTGATAAAACAAGCGGTTGAATTGCTCCACCTCTCATTACGTCGACTTTAATATCTTTTCCTGCACTGTTTCTTACTGTAGTTTGGAATTCGTCATAATAAGAAATTTTCTTTCCGTCTACAGAAACTATTTGATCGCCAAGTTTCAAACCAGCTTGCGCTGTTTTAGGATTGTAAATAGAATCAATTATTGCAGGAAATCTTGGAGTAAGAAATGCTTTGGGATTTTCATCTCTGAAAGCCATGGCTTTTCCTTCGTCATTTGTAGAGAATGTAAATTCTTTTCCGTTTCTCAAAACTGTGATTTCATCGCTTAATAAAACGTCTAAAGCGAGTTTGTCAAGGTTATTCTGAGTTTTTCCGTCAACTTTTAAGATCTTATCTCCATCCTGAAAGCCCATTCCTTTGGCAACGCTTGTATAGTTCATCGGAGCGTCAACTTTCGCAGTATCAAAAGTAGTTTCGCCATTGAAAAATGAAAGACATCCGTAAATAATCCAAGCCAGGAAAAAGTTTACCGTAACTCCACCCATCATGATAATCAATCTCTGCCAAGCTGGTTTTGCTCTGAATTCCCAAGGTTGAGCAGGTTGCTTCAATTGCTCGGTATCCATACTTTCGTCTACCATTCCGGCGATTTTCACATAGCCTCCGAAAGGAAGCCATCCGATTCCGTACTCAGTTTCACCAATTTTCTTTTTTACAACAGAAAACCACGGGTCGAAGAACAGATAAAATTTTTCTACTTTGGTTTTGAACCATTTTGCGGGTAAGAAATGCCCAAGCTCGTGAAGAATTACTAAGATTGATATGCTTAATATGAATTGAAAGATCTTAATTGCTAATTCCATTAATTGTTTTTAGATTTTAATTTGCAAAGGTAACAATTATCAAAAGGATGCCAAATAAAAAAAGCTCCTCAAAATGAGAAGCTTTGTCATATATTGTGACTGCTTTTAAAAATTAAAGGAAACTCCAAGGCTTCCATTGTTCCCTACTTCAGCAAAAACACCTACTTTTTCTGTGAAGAAATATCTTGCGCCGATATGCGCGCCGATTCCGAAATCTCTTCCGAGAACCCCTAAATCAACTCCGGGATAAATATCCAGTTGTTCCGGCAGATCCAAAGCTTCTTTCAAATGAAAATTAACTCTTCCGAAAATAAAAACTCTGTTATCTTCATTATTGTCTTTGTAACCGTCAAAATATGCGTTGGCTCCGGCTCCTACAGACAAAAGCTGATTGAGACCATAATCATAGGTAGCGGTAATTCCTGTTCCGTAACCCCATGCGTTAAGACCCAAATTGACTTTCTGATCTCCTTTCCCAGTCCAGGCTTGTGCGCTGATGGCAGTTCCTGTAAGAACAAACATCAGCATAAAAACCAATTTCTTCATAGATTTTATTTTTAAATTATTACTAATGACAATTTGCAGCAAATATAAAACCGAAACCGATTAAAAAATGTATTTTTATGGAAGTTTTGAATAAGAATTATGAAAATTACAGCATTAAATCAGGATATTGTCTGGAAAAATAAACAAGAGAACTTTAAATTAATTAAAGATCAACTTCAAAATCAAAATGCAGACTTGTTTCTTCTGCCAGAAATGTTTTCAACTGGTTTTTGTATGGATGCAGCTGAAATTTCAGATAAAAATGAAGAGTCTCTGGAGTTTTTAAAGAAGATTTCAAAAGAAAAAAATGCTTCCTTTTGTGGAAGTGCTTCAGTTGAGATTGAAGGGAAGTTCTACAACAGAATGTATTTTGTGAAACCAGATTCTGAAATTACTTTTTACAATAAAAGACATTTGTTTTCATTTTCAGGCGAAGATAAAATTTATAGTCCCGGAAATGAAAGAGTGATTGTAGAATATCTTGGTATTCGTTTTCTGTTACAGGTTTGTTATGATTTAAGGTTTCCTGTTTTTGCGAGAAATAATGATGATTACGATGCGATTTTATATGTTGCCAACTGGCCTGAAAAGAGAGTGGAAGCGTGGGAACATTTACTAAAAGCGAGAGCGATTGAAAATTTATCCTATGTTTTTGGTTTAAATAGAATCGGGACGGATGGAAATGATCTTTTTTATAAAGAAAGTTCACACTGCTTTTTTGCTGACGGAAAAGAAATTGCTGAGAAAAAAGGAAATTTGGTTTCAGCAGAATTAAATTTAGAAGAACTGAAAGATTTTAGAAAGCATTTTCAATTTTTGAACGACAGAGACACTTTTGAGATTCGGCTTTAATTAGATCATTAATTAACAGTTGTTTTTGTCATTTCGTAGGAATCTAAGCAATCTTTTTAGAGGGAAGATTCACGCCTGGATCCCTACGGTATGACAAACAAACTATTTAAAATAAAAAAACTGTGAGAAATCACAGTTTACATATATTTTTTTAAAAGTTGTGTCAGTCGGTTCACATCATGCACACCACTTTCCTTATATAAAAGTTCTCCTTTTTTGAAGACTGCCAAAGTTGGAACTCCACGCACTCCGTATTGTGAAGCGATAGAAGGATATTGATCGATATCAACTTTGATGATTCTTGCTCCTTCGCCAACATTTTCTTTTACTGTTGTTAAAACTGATGACTGTACTTTGCAGGGTTGACACCACGTTGCAAAAAAGTCGATTAAAACAGGTCTTTCTGATTCTATGATTTCCTGAAATTTTTGTGACATACTACAAGTTTTAGATTAAATTGCTACAAGAATAATTCCAAAAAAAACGCTTTATTACAAAGTTTTTGATTGGCATACAAAGTCAGAAGTAGGAAGTTTTTCTGTTTTTTTGATTCCGTTGTAGCCACCTTCTATTTCAGTAAAATTTCTGATTCCGTGGGAGTTAAGAATGCTTGCGGCAATCATGCTACGGTATCCTCCTGCACAATGCAGAAAGAAATGTTCGGAATCGTCAATCGTAGAAACCCATTCGCTTATTGTGTCTAAAGGTTTGTTGTAGGCATTGTCGATATGTTCTGCAGAATATTCTGTCAGTTTTCTGACGTCTATTACTTTCGAATTTTCATTAAATTGTTCGGCAAATTCTTGTGGAGAAATTCTTTTTACTTCATCAGTTTCCTTGTCTGAATTTTTCCAGGAATCAAAACCGCCTTTCAAAAACCCTAAAACATTATCAAAGCCAACTCTGCTTAATCTCGTAATCACTTCTTCTTCAGTTCCTTCATCCGAAACCAACAGCAAAGGATGTTTTACGTCTACAATAAGACTTCCAACCCAAGGTGCAAAATCACCTTTCAAACCAATGTTGATTGAATTGGGAATAAATCCTTTATGGAATTCAACAGGACTTCTCGTGTCCAGAATCAAAGCTCCGGTTTCTTCTGCAAAACTTTCAAAATCCTCCACAGAAACAGGATTTAAGCCTTTCGTCATTACATCATCAAGACTTTCGTAGCCACCTTTGTTCATTGCTACGTTCATTCCGAAATATTTTGGCGGAGCCGTCAATCCGTCTAAAACTTCTCTTATAAAAGATTCTTTATCAGGCTGATTAAGTGCGTAATTTGTTTTCTTTTGATTTCCAAGAATATCTACGGTTTCTTTCTGCATATTTTTACCGCAAGCAGAACCCGCTCCGTGAGCCGGATAAACCGTGATGCTGTCGTCCAGTGGCAGGATTTTGCTGTGTAAACTTTCGTATAATATTCCGGCAAGGTCTTCTTGGGTCATGCTGGTTGCTTTCTGGGCGAGATCGGGACGTCCTACATCGCCTAAAAATAATGTGTCGCCAGTGAAAATTGCAGTTTCTATCCCGTTTTCGTCGATCAGTAGGTAAGTTGTGCTTTCCATTGTGTGACCGGGAGTGTGAAGTGCTTTTATTTTAATATTTCCGATTTCAAAAATCTGATTGTCTTCAGCAATGGTTGCTTCAAAATCCGGCTCAGCAGTCGGTCCGTAAACAATGGGAGCATTTGTTTTTTTGCTCAGATCTAAATGTCCGGAAACAAAATCTGCATGAAAATGAGTTTCAAAGATATATTTTAAAGTGACATTGTCTTTTTCCAGACGATCAAGATAAGGTTTTACTTCTCTCAGCGGATCTATAATTGCAGCATCATTTCCTGATACGATATAATATGCACCTTGTGCTAAACAGCCTGTATATATTTGCTCGATTTTCATCTTCGGGGTTGAGAATTTGTTGTTCTTGATTTGCAAAAATCGTATTTTATTTTTTAAAACCTGCTAAAATAAAATATCAGTTATGATAGAATAAATCTATAAAGTTTTTATTTATTCTAATTTATAAAAAATCTTATAAAAATTTTCGTTGGTATTTTCGGATATGTCTTTATCAATTTTAAACTGAACATAACTTTCTTTTCGTGATTCACCTTCAGGATAATCAATAACTGAATGGAACTTTTCGTAAATATGATCTTTAGTTTTGTTGTTATCTACAATTGTAGTCATTTCATTAAAATACTTTTCTGTTTCTGATGTCATTTTCCAGTCATTTTTATGAAGTTTATAAAATTCAACCATTTTTTCAATAGCGTATACTTCAGAATCAATTTTCATATCATTAAAACCGGTAGAAATTTCTTTTATATCTGAATTTTTTTTCAGCCACTCTATTTTCGATTGTGCAGCAACTATGGTTGCGTTTATCATCATCGAATCTCTTTGAATGACCGGAGAAAGTACAATATCAGGGGCATCATTAATTGGTAAGGGGGTTATTGCGGCAACATTAAGTACGTCAAAATAGGTTTCAACTTTTTGCTTTAATTCTCCTAATTGATCTTTCGTCATATCATCACTGGTAACTCTGATTTTAAATCTCCATCCGCCACATTCATAGATAGCAAGTAAGGATTGTTTGTCGACATATTTTACACCCTTAAAGAAATCTGGCTGTTCTAAAGAATTGCTGAATATTGAATAAACGTAGTTGACCTTGGTTTTTTCATTAGATAGTTCTCCGAATGACGGTTTCAGATCAACACCTGGTGAAGAATTATGATTTAAGGCATATTCGTACGACAAAAATTCATCTCTAAGAAGATGATTGTCGATCTCATTTTGCGGATAAATATAGATAGAAAGTACGGTTTTATTTTTTTTTGATTTTTGTTGGACATAACTGATTCCCATATTTTTGTTTTTGGAATCGTAAGAACGCACTGTTACTCTTGTAAATCCTGACCATAATGATGGAAAAACAGTTTTTGTCCATTGATGTGTATAATCATCTGTAACTTTAAGATCAACTGCCTTTTGTGTTTTTTGTGAAAAAAAAATTGCTGACAGAAAACAAAAGAAAAAAAGTAGATTTTTTCTAAACATAATTAATATTTTTTCTTGATATATTCTTAAGGCTTTTCTTAAAAAAGCTATTGTATGCGCTAAATTAAATTTATTTTAAGAAAGAAGCACAAAAATTAACGATACAAAGTAAAGAGACTCCTAAAAAATTTTATCTTTAGATGTTAAAAAAAAATCAAATGGCAGATAAAATAAAATTTATTGACGAACTTACCCCAAGATACACTCCAAAAGGTGAACATATCATTTTAGGAAAAGGAATGTTGGACGGTGATGTTGTCAGCGAAGTCAACGTTACAATTCCTTTAAAAACCATCAACCGTCATGGTCTGATTGCCGGAGCTACAGGAACAGGAAAAACAAAAACGCTTCAGGTTTTCGCCGAACAGCTTTCTCATGCGGGGGTTCCTTCTTTGGTTTTAGATATCAAAGGGGATTTTTCTGGTATTGCAGCATCCGGACAAATGAATTCGATTATTGAAGAGCGATATGCAAAAACGCAGCTTCCTTACAATCCCCAGGACTTTCCTGTAGAATTGATGACAATTTCCGGAGAAAAAGGGGTGAAACTGAGAGCAACTGTTACCGAATTCGGACCGATTTTATTATCAAAAATTTTGGAACTGAATGATACACAGCAAAGTATCATGTCAATTGTTTTCAAATATTGTGATGATAAGGGTTTACCATTAATAGATTTAAATGATTTGAAAAAAGTCCTTCAATATGTAACCGATAATCCTCAAGGTAAAACCGAATTGTCTGCCAATTACGGATCAATTGCTTCTGCTTCTTTGGGGACAATTTTAAGATCAATTGTTGCTTTGGAACAGCAAGGTGCTGCAAATTTCTTTGGTGAACTGAGTTTTGATGTTCATGATTTGCTTGAAACCAGAAGCGGAAAAGGAGTTGTCAATATTTTAAGAGTTGCCGACATTCAGAATAAGCCACAATTGTTTTCAACGTTTATGCTTTCACTTTTTGCTGAAATTTACATGACATTTCCGGAAGAAGGTGACAGCGGAAAACCTAAGCTGGTTCTTTTCATTGATGAAGCTCATTTGATTTTTGATGAATCTTCTAAAGCTTTGGTTTCTCAGATTGAAACGATGGTAAAACTGATCCGCTCTAAGGGGGTTGGGATTTATTTTATCACACAGATTCCCGGCGACGTTCCAGAGAATGTGCTTTCTCAATTAGGTTTAAAAATTCAGCATGCTTTGAGAGGTTTTACGGCAAAAGATAAAAAAGAGATTTCTAAAGCTGTTGAAAATTATCCGACAACGGAGTTTTATAATGCTTCTGAATTGATACAGAATCTGGGGATTGGTGAAGCTTTTATCACTGCTTTAGATGAAAAAGGAATTCCGACTCCACTGGTTCACACTTATTTAATTTCTCCAGAATCAAGAATGGATGTTCTGAATGAGGCTGAAGTTTCAGATTTAACGAGCAGATCAGTTATGGTTTCTAAATATGAAAAAGCACTCGACAGCGAATCTGCGTATGAAATTTTAGTGAAAAGAATGGAACATGCCGTTGAAAATTCTGCCCCGACCCAAAAAACTAAGCCGGTGAAAGAAGAACCCGGAATGTTTGAGCAGGTTTTAAAAAGCAGAGCAGGAAGAACTTTTGCAAATACCTTAATGAGAGAAGGCGCAAAAGCGATTTTGGGAATGTTTGGTCTGGGAGGAAGAAAGAGATAAGGTTATTCTTTTGTATTATTTAATGTATTTTCATTATTTTAGCAAAATTTCATTTTTATAAATAGCATTTTTCAAAAAAGGTTTCATTTTTTTGATATAAGCTTAGTAAGATTAAAATGTATTCAATTATAGATATAGAAAGTAATGGTGCAGGTTTCAGGAAGGAATGCATTATAGATATTGCCATCTACCGATATGATGGTCATAAAATTGTCGACCAGTTTATTTCTCTTGTCAATCCTGAAAGCGATATCACCCCTTTTGTTCAAAAACTGACCAATATTACACCAAATATGGTGAAAACCGCCCCGAAATTTCATGAATTGGCTAAAAGAGTTATAGAAATTACAGAAGGCACAACATTGGTTGGCCACAATATCGATTTTGATTACAGAATGCTTCGTCAGTCTTTTCAAAGGCTTGGTTATGATTTTAAAATCAATACTTTAGATACGATTCCTTTAGCGAAAAAACTGATTCCTGATGAGGTAAGTTATTCTTTGGGAAAACTTGTGAGATCATTAGGGATTCCTTTGGTGAATGCTCATCGTGCAGAAGGTGATGCAAGAGCGACTCTGGAATTGTTTAAACTTTTGGTTTCAAAAGATACCGACAACGAAATTATTCAAGAGCAGCACGAGGAAACAAATGCTAAAACCTATATCAACAAGATCAAACTTTTAACTCAGGATTTGCCTGGAGAAAAAGGGTTTGTTTATTTTCAGAACGAATCCGGGAAAATCATTTTCTCTGATTATGTTCAGGATATTAACAGGTTTTCTAAAAAACTTTTCAATTCAAAATCAAAGAAATTTATTGAGATTCAGAAAAATGTAGAGCAAGTAAATTTTGAATTGACAGGAACAGATATTATTGCCAAATTAATTCAGAATTCTAAAAACATCAAGAAAAGAGAAACGCTTCCGTTCGGGCTTTATTTTAGAAATAATAAATATATCGTTGAAAAAAATACGCTCAACAAACAGGAAAAGCCAATCCTGAAATTCAGATCGTTTACTCAAGGTTCAAAAGCAGTACAATTTATAGGGAAAATTGAAGAATTTTCTGATGTTGAAGCTTTTAAAAAGAAAATAGATTTCAAAAAAAGAAATGAACTTTGGCTGGGAGGTGGTAGAAAATTAGGTGAAAAATTATTCCTGATTATCGAAAACGGAAAAGTTGTGTCCTATGGTTTTTATGATTTATTTACTCAAATTCAAACTTTAAGTAAAATCTCAAAACTTAAGTTAGATTTGCCTCTTTCGACTGCGGATTTAAATAATGAATTGCAATTGGCATTGTTGCGAGGTGATTTCGAAACCTTACCGTTACCGAAATAAAATTTCTGATCAGGAAAGTTCTTGTTTTTATTATATTTGGATTGATTTTCGGATAGTGAAAAAAGCAAAACTATGATCAGTAAAAAATTGCTAAGAGCTCTTCTTGTATTGAGTGTCTTCACCTGTTTTTTATCAAAAGCACAGAAGATAGCATTAAAAGCGACGGATGTTATTCTGTCTCAGGTAACAGCTAAAGATGCAAAATATAAGAATAAAAATGCCTTGGTTTTAGATATTAAAGGCGAAGTAACCAATGAAAAGACATTGGCATTATTGAAAAATATCGATTTTCATAACGGCACTATCGAAGCAACAATTTCCGGACAGCCCAATTCTAACGCCAGTGAAACGGCTCGTGGATTTGTAGGTATTGCTTTCCGGGTGGCAGAAGATATTTCTAAGATGGAAGTCTTTTATTTGCGTCCTACCAACGGACGGGCCAATGATCAGGTTCGCAGAAACCATTCTACCCAGTATATTTCCTGGCCTGAATATCCGTGGGAAAAATTAAGAAAAGAAACTCCGGAAAAGTATGAGGCTTATGCTGACATGATGCCCGGTGAATGGATAAAAGTAAAAATAGAGGTAAAGGGTGAGATGGCAAAACTTTATGTAAATGGAGCTTCCCAGCCAACACTTATCGTTAATGATTTAAAACAAGGTGGTAATCTGCGGGGAGGAATAGGGCATTTCACGGACCTTAAAATAACCAAAGAAGATTAATAAGATTTACCTGAATTTCTAAATAAAATAATAGATTTTTTAAAGTTCGCTTATTGGTTGATTCAGAGACGTTATCATTAATTTTTCTGAAGTAAAAAAATAAATAGTACTTTTGCAAAAGAATAACAATAAGCAATGCAAAATTTTAAACAAAATCAAACCGGGAAAAAGGGAGCTGTAAAGTTTTCAAAGGTTTGGAATACGTAAAAGAGCTGCCTTGCATAAAAATAAGTAATGTGGCAGACTCTTTTCGAAGAATCTGCCTTTTTTTATGTTAAATTAAAATTATGAATCCAAAAGAATTATTAAAGATTGCCCAGGAATTTGGCACACCGGTGTATGTTTATGACGCTGAATCAATCAAAACTCAATACGAAAAACTTACATCTTCTTTCTTAAAACACACCAAGTTCTTTTATGCTGCAAAGGCTTTAACGAACATCAATATTTTAAAATACATAAAGAATCTGGGTGCTTCTTTGGATTGCGTATCAATCAGTGAGGTAAAATTAGGCTTAAAGGCGGGTTTTCCCAAAGAAAAAATATTATTCACTCCCAACTGTGTTGATTTGGCTGAAATCGAAGAAGCAATGCAGCACGGAGTCCATATTAACATTGATAATATCTCAATTCTTGAGCAGTTCGGGAACAAATACGGAAGTACATATCCAATTTTTGTGAGAATCAATCCGCACATTTATGCAGGTGGAAATCACAAAATTTCTACAGGACATATCGATTCAAAATTTGGTATTTCTATTCACCAGATGCGTCACATCGAAAGAGTAACGAAAAGTACAAATCTGAACGTGGAAGGTCTCCATATGCATACGGGAAGCGAAATCAAAGATCCTGAAGTATTTTTACAGGCTCTTGAAATTATGCTTGAATTGTCTGAACATTTCCCGAATCTGAAATATCTGGATATGGGAAGCGGATTCAAAATTCCTTATCAGGAAAGTGATATGGAAACTGATGTAAAAGCTTTAGGAAAGAAAGTCGAGAAAGCAATTTCAGATTTTTCTAAAGAAACCGGAAAGAAATTTGAACTTTGGTTTGAGCCGGGAAAATTCCTTGTTGGAAAATGCGGTTATTTATTGGTGAAAGCGAATGTTATTAAGCAAACAACGGCAACGGTTTTTGTAGGAGTAAATTCGGGATTCAACCATCTGATCCGTCCGATGTTCTATGATTCTTACCATACGATCGAAAATTTATCAAATCCAAAAGGTGCTGAAAGAATTTATACCGTAGTGGGAAATATCTGTGAAACGGATACTTTCGCCTGGGACAGAAAACTGAATGAAGTAAGAGAAGGAGATGTTTTGGCATTCCATACAGCCGGAGCTTATGGTTTTGAAATGAGTACAAATTTCAATTCTAGACTAAAACCTGCTGAAGTTCTTTTCTTAGACGGAAAAGCGCATTTGATCAGAAAAAGAGATGAGTTTGAAGATCTTTTGAGAAATCAGATTGAAGTTTTGTAAATTTCACTAAAAGGTGTATCTTTAATAGAACAAAAAGATAACATATGAAAAAAATATTTTCAGCTTTAGCTATTATGGTTTTCGCATTTTCGTTTTCTCAGACTTCTGTAAGTGTGAAGTCAGATAAAATGCAGTTAGAGAAAATTTATCCTGGTGGTCAGGAGAAATTTGATAGAGATTTGCAAAATAATCTGGAATATACAGCAAATTCTTTTCAGGCAATAGGAGATTTTAAATTAAACTTCATAGTTGATGAAAACGGAAAAATTTCTGATATAAAACTTCTACCTCAGCTTTTTGACAAATCTTTTGAAAAAGAAGTGAAAAGAGATGTGATGAGAATGAAAAAACATTTCGCAAATAATAAAAATCAGAATATTTCTGTAGCATTGAATTTTTCAAGAGATTATAGATCATCTGATGATAGACAAGCTTTTATGACTAATGATAATAATGCAACGACTCATCAAAGCTATTGTTCGACAAAATAATTTTAAATAAATATAATATAAAATATAAATCATACTCCGCAAGAAATTGCGGAGTATTTTTTGCTGTACACTCAAATGAGAATAAAAGACGGCGTATTGCTTCTTTAAGAATCTTTTATTGACTAAATTTGATTATTCATTAATTATTCGAAGAATTATGAATGGTAAATTGATTTTCCAATTCTATTTTTCAAAGTAGACATTAATTTAAACAAAATATTAATTATGGCTAAAAATATTGCAGAGCAAATTGTTGAAATGCTCGAAAACGCTAATGTCAAAAGAATATATGCCGTAACCGGCGACAGTCTTAATCATCTAAATATCGCTGTAAAGAAAAGCAGCATCGAATGGATTCATGTAAGACACGAAGAAGTCGGAGCATACGCCGCTGCCGCTGAAGCTGAACTTGATGGTTTTGCTGTTTGTGCAGGAAGCTGCGGTCCAGGTCATGTTCATTTGATTAATGGGGTTTATGAAGCGCACAGATCCCATGTTCCGATGTTGGTGATTGCATCAACAATTCCAAGCAACGAAATGGGCATGGATTATTTTCAGGAAACCAATACAATAAAACTTTTTGATGACTGCAGTTATTACAATCAGATGATTACAAGACCCGAACAGGTTCAGAGAACATTACAAACTGCAATTCAACATGCTATTTCTAAGAAAGGTGTTGCGGTGATCGGTCTTCCGGGTGATGTTTCTGAGCTTGATGCTGAAGAAACAACGACCTCAACTCAGATTTTTAAAACAAATCCAGTGATTCGTCCGTCAGATGAAGAATTAAATCAATTGGCAACTTTAATTAATGACAGCAAAAAAGTAACAATTTACTGTGGTATTGGTGCTGAAAAATCAAATGCTGAGGTTGTAGAATTAGCTAAATTTTTAAAAGCTCCTGTAGGATACTCATTCCGTGGAAAAATGGCAATACAACCAAACAATCCAAATGAAGTAGGCTTGACCGGACTTTTGGGCTTACCTTCTGCATATCACGCAATGCACGAAGCAGATCTTGTTCTTCTTCTTGGGACAGATTTTCCTTATCAGAAATTCATGCCAGTTAAAAATAAAATCATTCAGATTGATGAAAGTCCTGAAAGATTGGGAAGAAGAGCCAAATTAGAATTGGGTCTTATGGGTGATGTGAAAGAAACAATCAAAGCTTTACTTCCATTGCTTAATGAAAAAACAGATGCAAATTTCCTCAATCAACAATTAGAATTTTATGGAAAAGTAAAAGAGCATCAGTTGACATATGTAAAAGAATTCGGAAAAGAAGATGCAATTCAGCCTGAATATGTTGCACATACTTTAGATCAGATTGCAAAAAAAGACGCAATTTTCACTGTTGATACAGGAATGTGTTGCGTTTGGGGTGCGAGATTCATTACCGGAACAGGTGAACGAAAAATGTTGGGATCTTTCAACCACGGATCGATGGCGAATGCGATGCCAATGGCAATTGGAGCATCTTTAGCCTATCCGGGAAGACAGGTGATTGCCATGTGTGGTGATGGCGGTTTGTCGATGCTTTTGGGTGACATGGCAACAATATTTCAATATAAACTTCCAATCAAACTGATTGTTTTTAATAACAGAAGTCTTGGTATGGTAAAACTTGAAATGGAAGTCGGAGGAATGCCCGATAATGAAACAGATATGATCAATCCGGATTTTGCAATGATCGCTCAGGCAATGGGCTATCCCGGAAAAAATGTTCATAAACCGGAAGAGGTTGCAGGAGCAATCACTGAATGTTTAAATCATAACGGACCTTATCTTTTAAATATTTTCACCAATCCAAATGCATTGGCACTTCCACCGAAAATTGAATTTGAGCAAGTAATCGGAATGACGAAATCTATGGCTCAACTGATGTTGGGAGGAAAAATGGAAGAAGCTTTAGATACCGTAAAAAGCAATTATAAACATATCCAGGAATTATTGTAATGGGTAGTTCTTTGAAAAAATTCTATGTCATTGCATGGGTATTCGGTCTTGTCTTTTATTTTTTAGATTACGTGATCAGAGCCGCACCCGCAGTAATGATTCCCGAATTGGTAAGTAATTTTAAAACTACCGAACTGAAACTGATCAGTATGGTAGGAATGTATTATTATACATATTCCACCTGCAGTTTGATTGCCGGAGTTGCTTTAGACAAATTCGGAGGAAAGCGCTCTCTTCTTACGGGTTGTTTGATTTTAGGAATAGGATGTTTATTATTTTTAATTTCAAGCCAGACCGCAGGGATTACCGGAAGGTTATTGCAAGGTGCAGGCTGTGCCTTTGCTTTTCCGGGCTGTGTTTATCTTGCGAGTAAAGGTTTTTCGTCAAAATCTTTGGCTACAGCCATCGGAGCAACACAATGCATCGGAATGTTGGGAGGAACTGCCGGACAATTTTTAGTAGGACCCTGGGTAGAAGAAGGAATTAACATCAACAGTTTCTGGCTTTGGTCAGGAATTGTAACGATTATTATAGCAGTTTTGCTCTACTTTTTCACCCCGATAGATGATCAATCTGATGAGCCGGAAGAAAAACCGCATCAATCGGTTGGGTACTTAGAAACGTATAAAATTGTTTTTAAAAATCCTCAATCATGGCTTTGTGGAATTATTTCAGGACTTCTCTTTGCACCCACAACTATTTTTGCGATGACTTGGGCAGTTGCTTTTTTCGAGAAAGACAGGCAGTTTCTTTTTCGTGAAGCAACGATTACAAGTGCGATGGTAGCTTTTGGTTGGGCTTTTGGCTGTCCTCTTTTAGGTTTTATTACAGATAAACTGGGTCGTAGAAAACCTGTTTTAGTTGGTGGAGCATTATTGATGATTTTAAGTTTTCTTCAGATGATTTATCTGCCAGATCTGTACACTGCGAAAATCAGTATGTTTATTTTTGGAGTAGGTTCCGGAGCGGCAATGATTCCATATTCTGTGATTAAAGAAACTAATCCCGATTATGTAAAAGGAAGTGCAACAGGAGCGATCAATTTTATTACTTTTGGGGTCACTACTTTACTGAGTCCTGTTTTCAGCAGATGGTTTGGTGAAAGTTTAGATACTGCTTCAGGAGATTTACATTTCCAACATTCGGTGTTGTTTTGGATTGCAGGAATTGGTTTGGCTGTCTTAATTTCATTCATGTTAAAAGAAACTGGAAGTAAGGCAAAAAATCAGATTGTTACGAGTTAAAATTTATCACATAAGATTAAAGGAAAACCTCGTACTCTTGTATGAAGTTTTTCTTTTTTGTCAGTATCTAATTTTTATCTTTGTTTCAGGAATTTAAAAATAAAAATTATGAAAAATTTAATTTTGTTATTAGCCTTTTTTGCTTTTAATATTTCTTTTGCGCAGGACGATCTTGAGCAGAGAGATGATTCTTTCATTATTGAAAATAATAAAAACCTCTTGAAAATTGATATTCAGGAACCGTTTCTGCAAGTAGCACTAAAAGATTGTAAAGATTTTAAAGCTGCGGGTTTTGAAGGAGGTGCCGCTTCTTACAAAGAACTTTTGAAAAAATATATGTTTACTTATTTAAATTCAGATTATTATACTTTGACGGGTGAATTTACCTTTACACTGACTATTGATGCCGCCGGGAAAGTAACTGATGTAGAAGGTTCGCCGAAAGTTTTAAACAGCGAGGTTTTCTTTGATGATATGCAGTATGTTGTAAGAAGAATCAAGAAAAACTGGTCTCCCGCAACCTGTAAGAACCAGCCTGTAAAAACTGAAATGAAACTTAAAATGAACTTTTCTTCGGTATCAGCGGATTTTTAATTTATGGGAAAATATATTTTACTTTTTTTTCTGTTTGTTGGTTTTTATGACATTCGCTCAGGAAACACAAAACGAAAACAGAATATCAGCCAACGCAGAATTTCCAGGTGGAGATTCTGCTTTTTCCCAAGAATACCTGAAAATGATTCATGCCTACATCGCAGTTTGTAATCAAAAGAGTAGGGCAAAAATGGAAACTAGCAATGAAAGAAGGAAATCCCGTTGTTTCAAAAAAAGTTATTAAAATCAATTTTACTTCAGACCATTTTGATCATGATTAAAAATATGGAGACAAAATTTTAAATTGTTAGTCTTACTTACGGTAGATACACAAAGTATTCTGAGATCTTAAAGAACTCCTCCGGGACTTATAAAGAATGATTAACGAAATCGAAAATGTCAAAAAAAATGAGACCTGCGAAAATTCTTCCTGTAAAATATAGATTTAGGCTTCAATTGCGTTTTGGTAATCCGGAATAACATCCTGCCATTCTGTCACAATATTTTGTATCTTTGCAAATTCAACGAGTTTAAAAATTATCAGTTCAAATGTATTGGAATTTAAATTTTAAACCTAAAACAGACTTATCGTGCAGGAAAAATATATAGACGAGACAAAACAAGGTGAAGCTTTTGCCATCGCAGAGAAAACCGGGAATTCTAAAAAACTGTTTTTAGAAAGCTATGGTTGCCAGATGAACTTCTCTGATTCTGAAATTGTTGCTTCTATTCTTAATGATCAGGGGTATAATACTACGCTGAAAGTTGAGGAAGCAGATCTGATATTATTAAATACTTGTTCTATCCGTGAAAAAGCTGAGCAAACCGTGAGAATGCGTCTTGCACAGTTTAAAAATCTTAAAAAAGAAAGACCCAACATGACGGTTGGTGTTTTGGGTTGCATGGCTGAAAGGCTTAAAACTAAATTTTTAGAGGAAGAGCAGCTCGTAGATTTGGTTGTAGGTCCGGATGCATACAGAGATTTGCCAAACCTTTTGAAAGAAACTGAAGACGGAAGAGATGCTATCAATGTAATTCTTTCAAAAGAAGAAACTTATGCAGATATTAATCCTGTTCGTTTAGGTGGAAATGGTGTGACAGCTTTTGTGACAATTACAAGAGGTTGTGATAATATGTGTACATTCTGTGTAGTTCCGTTTACAAGAGGTAGAGAAAGAAGCCGTGATCCACATTCTATTTTGGAAGAATGCAAAAGTCTTTGGGAAAGTGGATATAAAGAAATTACTCTTTTAGGACAAAATGTTGATTCTTACCTTTGGTACGGAGGCGGTCCTAAAAAAGATTTTGCAAAAGCATCAGAAATGCAAAAAGCTACTGCAGTTGATTTCGCCAAACTTCTGGATTCGGTTGCAAAAGCAGTTCCTCAAATGAGAATCAGATTCTCAACATCCAATCCTCAGGATATGAGTCTGGATGTTTTCAGAACGATGGCAAAGCATGATAACATCTGCAATTACTGTCATTTGCCGGTTCAGAGCGGAAGCAACAGAATGCTTGAAGCCATGAACAGACAGCATACCCGTGAAGAATATTTAGAATTAGTTAGAAAAGCGAAAGAAATCGTTCCCGATATTTCTTTTTCTCAGGATATGATCATTGGTTTCTGCAATGAAACCGAAGAAGATCATCAAGATACATTAAGTTTGATGAGAGAAGTAGAATATGACTACGGTTATATGTTCTCGTACTCTGAAAGACCAGGAACTCCGGCTCACAAAAAAATGGAAGACAATATTCCTGCTGATGTCAAACAAAGACGTTTGGCAGAAGTTATTGCTTTACAGGGCGAGTTGTCAAGAAAAAGAATGCAAGGTTATGTTGGGCGTGTTCACAGTGTATTGATCGAAGGAATTTCAAAGAAAAACAAAAACCAGTGGAAAGGCAGAAACTCTCAAAATGCAGTTTGCGTTTTTGATATGCTGGAAGGTCAGAAATTAGGTGACATTGTGGATGTTTTTGTGTATGATAATACACAAGGCACGCTTTTAGGGGAAACGGTTACAAAGTGAAATATGTCTAAAGATCTAACGAAAAAACAACTTTTAAAAAATATTTCTGCATTATGGGGAAATGCAAGGAATAAAGTTGTTGTTAATCAGAAAAAACATACACTACTAGACCTTTTTACATTAAGTAGAATTTTATTAATATTTTAAACTCAGACAATGGAGAAACTACATAAATATTGCCTGAGTGTATTATTGGTAATAGTCTGCAGTAATATTTCAGCACATTCAAACAACGAATCTATAAAAAATGTTGACTGCAAGCAGTTTTACGAAATTTATAGTCAGTTTTTAAATTACGAGTGTGAAACTTCACAAGAATTTTGTTTAAAAGAGAAATCAACTCGCAATTTTGCAATAAATCATAAGCGGAATACGGTTGATCTTATTGTAGATTCAATTTTAGAGAAACAAAACAATTCTTATCATAAAAAGTCAGGAGCCGATTTTTCTGCAAAAGAAAAGCATCATAAAATCCTGAAAAACTTCGAAAAACAAAGTAAGCAGAATGATTTTGCTGAAAACATTTATTTTAAAAGTAAAGTTGCAAAAATAAGAAACAAAGATTATTTAGATTTAAAAACGATGGCTTTAAAAAGCTACGATGAGGGCAAACGATGAAAAACGTTTATACCTATCATTTCAACAAAATTTACAGAACACAGATCGAGGAACTGTAAATTTTTAAAATCATTAATTTTTTAATCTTTAAATCAAGAGAATGGCAGACTTACAATCTATAAAAGCACGCTTTGGAATTATCGGAAATTTTCCGGCTTTAAATCGTGCATTAGAAAAATCTATACAAGTGGCACCTACCGATATTTCCGTTTTGGTCATCGGAGAAAGTGGTGTGGGTAAAGAATTTATCCCGAAAATCATTCATTCAGAATCAAAAAGAAAACATCAGCCTTATATTGTTGTGAACTGTGGTGCAATTCCTGAGGGAACCATCGATTCCGAACTTTTCGGACACGAAAAAGGTGCTTTTACAGGCGCAACGGCAACCAGAAAAGGGTATTTTGAAGTCGCAGATGGCGGAACCATATTTTTAGATGAGGTCGGCGAATTACCTTTGCAGACCCAGGTTCGTTTACTGAGAGTTTTAGAAAGTGGTGAATTTATGAAAGTGGGTTCTTCTCAGGTTCAGAAAACCAATGTGAGAATCGTTGCAGCGACTAATGTCAATATGATGAAGGCGATTCAGGACAATAGATTCCGTGAGGATTTATTTTACCGTCTGAATACCGTACAAATTGATATGCCAGCTTTAAGAGAGCGGAAAGGTGATATTCATCTGCTTTTCAGAAAGTTTGCGATTGATTTTGCAGAAAAATATAGAATGCCGGAGTTACAGCTTGAGGCAAGCGCCGTTCATTACATCGAAAATTATGCGTTCCCCGGAAATGTGAGACAGCTTAGAAATTTGGTTGAGCAAATGACAGTTGTAGAGACCGAACGGAATGTGACGGTGGCAAAATTGGCAGAATATATTCCGATGAATTCTCATTTGCCGATGATTGTTAATAATCCGAATACGCAAAAACAAACCGATTTTGGGAACGAAAGAGAAATTATGTACAAAATTCTCTTTGATATGCGAAATGATATTAATGATTTAAAATCCTTAACTTCGGAATTGATAAAAAACAGAGGTACGGCAGATCTGAGCAATCAGGAGAAAAATCTGATCAACAGAATTTATACTCCTGAACCGCAGCAAAATACAAGTCCGAACTCACTTTTGTTTTTTGAAAATAATAATCAAAATGTTCAGAATCCGACAATTATTTCAAATTCTGATGACAATTATGAGGATTTTGAAGACATCGAAGTGGAAGAAAACAGACCGGAATCTTTATCTCTTCAGAATAATGAGAAAGATTTGATTATAAAAGCTTTAGAAAAGCATAACGGACGAAGAAACAGAGCTGCAGATGAGCTTGGAATTTCGCAAAGAACTTTATACAGAAAAATAAAACAATACAACCTAGAAGACTAAATCAACAGAATTATGAATGTAAATTTTACAGCAAAACCAATCAATTTTAAACTTGGAGATTACATGAGCAAAGGTTTTGAGCTCTTGAAAAAAGATTTCGGAAACATTTTTGTAGCATTTTTATGCTGCTTCGTTATGGCAATTATTCCATTCTGTGGAATGTTGGGTGCCGGAAATTTTTATCAGTATCTTAGAAAATTAAATAAAGGTCAACAGGCAAGTCCTGGAGATATTTTTAATTTCGAGAAATTTATGCCTTATTTTATTCTTCAGTTAATCATTATTGGGGGAATCATTGTAATTTACATTCCTTTAGCCATAATAATGATTTTAGCGGGAGCTTTAGCTGGCGAAGAGCCATCTGGATGGGTTTCAGTGATAATGGTTCCTTATATAATCCTTATGTATGCAGCGATTTTATATTTTGCATTAAAAGGATTTTATATTCCTGCTTTGATCTCATTCAAAAATGTGACAGACATCAAAACTGCATGGAACGCTTCTAAGATCATGACACAGGGTAATTTACTGTCAATCTTTTTGTTCTCTCTAGTCGTGGGCATTCTTTCTCAGATAGGAATTATTGCGTGCGGTATCGGTTTGTTTCTTACTTTGCCATTTGTTTATACAGCCAATTATTTTGCTTACGAAGATGCTTTAACACAGATCGAGCATGACGAGATTTCAGAAATTGGAATCAAGGAAAAATATTAAGATTAAATACTTTATAATGAGTCAGCTGAAAAACCTTTTTCTTTTAATTATTTGTGTAGGACTTTTAAATTCTTGCTACAGTTTTACAGGTTCATCATTAACCGATGAAAAAACTGTGCAGATCAACGAATTTCCGAATAATTCAGCATTGGTAAATCCTACATTATCACAGCAGTTTTCAACAGATATTCAAAACAGATTTGTTCAGCGTACCACTCTGAAAGGAACTAAACAAAATCCTGATATTCTGATCGAAGGTGAAATTACCGATTATTCAATTACTCCGACAACAATCAGTTCTACAACTCAAAATACATCGGCGGGAGTGATTCAGGATTCTCAGAACAAACTGACGATCACGGTGAAAGTACATTATGAAAACAAGCTGCATCCCGATGTGAGTTTTGACAGAACCTATAGTGATGAGGCGGTTTTCAACAGCAGTTTATCTCAAAGTCAGATCGAAACGTCTCAGGTGAAAATTGCAACCGACAGAATTATCAACAAAATTTTTAACGACATCGTAGCGAATTGGTAAGATGATGAATACTAGAGTTTTAGAATTATTAAAAAATCCGAAAAATATTCAATCAGAAGATCTGCATCTTTTGAAAGAGGAAATTAATTCTTTCCCCTATATTCAGAATATCAGAGCTTTACATCTTTATGGGGTTCATCTTTATGATAAAGAAAACTATCAGAAAGTGCTTTCTTCCACAGCTGCGTATACTACAGATAAGAAGATTTTGTATCAGCTTATTAATGGTAAAATTCAGGTAAAACCTCAAATTATTGATCCAATTGAAAAAAATATTGGTGAAAAATCAATTGAAACCCCAGTTTCAGAAAATGAAAATGTTGTAGAGAATGAAACTCTGGTAGAAACTCAAGTAAGAAGTGAACCAAGGAGTTTGTCTGGTCATGATTATGAAGCAGTTACTGAAGGATTAATTTCTGAAAAACCGGAAATAAAACATCTCATTGTCGACGGCGAAAGAAACAGGATTTTATTTGAGGGCGAAGAAAATTTCCTGAACGAAGATAATAATGATACTATCGACCTAGAATCAACTTTAGAATCGGGAGTCATTGTTACTCAGAAATCAGTTTCTAATCAAAATAATCTGACTGAAACTGATAAAGAAGAAGCGATTGTTGCTGAAGAATTGACGGGAACTTCTTCTGAAGCAGAAATTAATAACTCTCCGGCTTTAGCGGAAACACAGGTTGAAGAAATTACAGATAATGCTGAATTAAATTTAGAAGAAATTTTAACTGAATCTGATTTAGATAAAACTGAAGAAGCTGAAACTCCAAACTCTGAAGTTATTATTAATGAAGATAAAATAGATTCAGAAAAAATAAATGATGAAGCTGAAATAAGCTTTCAAAAAGTTGAGACTTTCTCTGCTGACACTGAAAATAAGGAAGAAATAATTAAATCTTCAATAGAATCTGATTTAATTAAAATAGAAGAAACCAAAGAAGTTTTAAATCCCGAACTCATTATTGAGGAACAAAAAATAGAGTCTGAGCAAGTTGCAGAAAAAATTAATGATGATTCTGAATTAAGTTTTCACGGAACAGATTCTTTCCTTCCTGAAGTGAAAATAGAATCAAACAAAACCGAAGAAAACACACAGTCTGAAACTCCAAAATCGAATGTCAACAAGCATGAAGATGAAATGCGCCGTTTGATAGAAGAGGTTGAGAAAAGGATGAAGGAAAGAAAGGAGAATGCGCCTGAAAAAGTAGAAATTAAAGAAGAGGAAATCAGTCACGATATCAGTTTTGCAGAAACTCAGGCTTTTCATGTAGGTGAAGAACAAAAAACAGCAGAAGAAGTTGTTGTAAAAGAAGCTGAGTCGATTGTTGAAGAGAAACTTGAAGAAGAAAAATCTGAGGAGAATATTGATGCTAAAGAAGATATTTCAGAACCGGAAATACCTATAAATTCTTCATGGAAACCAATGAGCTTTGAAGCAAGCCGTCCTGATTCTTTACTCAACAAACCAATTGAAGTACATCAACCAAAAGACGAAGTTCAAAAGGTTGAAGAGACTCCAATATCTGAACCATTAGTTGAATATACACCTGAAACTGTAGAATCTGTGGATGGTTTTCATGAGCTGGAAGAAACTAAAGCAGAAGAAACTCCCGAAAAACAAAATGGTGAAGTGCCTGTGATGAATGTTTCGTTTTTCGGATCTGATATTGCGAGCTTAGGTTTATCCTATAAATCTGACCAAAAAGAAAAAGCAGATGCCAAAGACGAAGAGGCGAAAATTGCTCAGCAAAAGATTGATGACAGCAACGTTCCAGGATTTATCAATACATGGCAAAACTGGTTGAAAATTGATCGGGCTGAAGAAACTCCTGTTGATAAAACTGAGATTAAAAATAAAGTGATCGAATCATTTATTGAAAATAATCCTAAAATCAGTCAGTTAAAAGATGAGGTTAATTTTGTTGTTAAAGAAAAAACAGATGATATTTCGCACTTGATGACAGAGACTTTAGCCAATTTGTATATCGAACAAAAACTATATTCAAAAGCAGTCAATGCATTTTTAGTTTTATCTAATAAATTTCCTGACAGAAAAGAATATTTTGAAACGAAAATTCAGGAAATCAAAGATAACAGAAGCAAAAATTAAACTTTGATTACATTAAAAACAAAACGGCAGAAATTCAATTTCTGCCGTTTTGTTTTTTTATAAGTTTGTAGAATTCAACTGTTTTCTTTTTCTCAATTTTTTCCATGCTTTTCGGCCGAAAACAATGACAAGAATCAAAGTTATAATTGCAAAAACCGCTGCAATAAAAGGCGCTGCCATTGCCAGAATAGACATGATTCCTGCTCCTGCTGTTTCTGTAGTTCCTACCACAGAATTTCCTAATCCGCCTGTTGTCGCCGTTGAAGCTGCACGAATTCCCGCAAACCCGGAACTGATTGTTGCTGCTGTTCCGCCACCCGCAATCAATGCCAAAGCCCATTGTGGAAATGTTCCCAACTCGGTAAACTGACTTGCAAATAATATAGATCCTGCAACTGTCGCCATCGGTATCGAAATCGTGTCTAGCAAATGATCAACAAAAGGAATATAGTAGGCTAGAATTTCTGCAATCATGGCAATTCCGGTGGTGATTAATGCAGGTAAACTCGATAGCCATTCAAAACTTTCGCTTATAGGAATCCAGTGAAAATAAGATGCTAAACTCACCGCAAACATCGGTAAAAACACTCTGAAACCTGAAGCCGCCGCTAAACCGATGCCGATGAAAGCACTCAGAACATAAGGTAAATAAGGAACTTGATCTAACATTTTATTCGTCAATTGTTTGCTTAAAGCTACAAAAAATTATAAAAGATTATTAGAATTTCTTACAAAACTTCGAAGTGGCAAAAGTTGCTTTTAAAAGTATAGTTTAATACAATTTAGATATTTTTAAGATATGTTTGTCATTCTGTAGGAATCTCAACAACGCTTATTTTAGATGCTTAGATTCCTTCGGAATGGCAAAGAGTCTTTTTTTTCTGAATGAAATCTGCAAAATCCGCTCAATCCGTGCGAAAAACTCAAGCCCTCTTCTGCGACTGGCACAATTTGATAAACTGTGCCTCAACATCCTGAAACTTCTCAGGCAATTCCGGAGAAACCCAAAACAACATCGCCGTAGTTTTTTCTCCAAAACATTCTTTAAATAATTCCTTATTCAGACGATAGCATTCTCTCAAAAGTCTTTTGATACGGTTTCTGTGAACCGCTTTTTTAAAATATCTTTTAGAAACGGAAACGCCCAGTTTGACATTATCGGTCAACAAATCCGGATGGTTTTTCAAAATGATAATTCTCAGGTTTCCACTGTTTTTCCACTTGCCTTTCTCGAAAAGCAACGTAATCTCATCTTTTTTCTTGAGTTTTTCCGCTTTAGGATATTTAAAGTTCTGCATCCGTCTTTTTCACTAATTGATTGATGACTTCCGCAGCAGCATACAATCCGAAAATCGCAGGAATAAAGCTTATTGTACCATAAAAAGATCTTTTAAAATTGCTTCCGTCAGTCATTTTAAGGCTGCTCTCGTCCTGAATTTCACTTGAAAAAACACAACGGATTCCTTTGTCAATCTTTTCTTTCTTGAGCCTTTTTCTTACCTGTTTTGCAAGATGGCATTCTGCTGTCTTGTGGATGTCTCTTACCATGACTTTCGAAGGGTCGGATTTTCCGCCTGCTCCCATTGAGCTTACAATTTTGATTTTTCTTCGCTTTGCGGCAATGATTAAGCTCACTTTTGGCGTGATGCTGTCAATACAGTCTAAAACATAATCAAATTTACCTGCGTCTAAAACTTCGGCCATTCTTTCGGGATTTAGAAATTCGTTAATTTTCACTAAATCCAGCTGAGGATTAATATCCATCAGTCTTTCAGCTACCACTTCCACTTTGTGTTTTCCTACGGTTGAATGAAGTGCAGGAAGCTGTCGGTTGATATTCGTAATATCTACGGTGTCACCGTCTACAATTGTCATTTTTCCAATTCCGGCTCTTGCCAGAAACTCGGCAGCAAAAGATCCTACACCGCCTAAACCTACTACGAGAACAGTTGCATTGTTCAGTTTTTCAATGCCTTCTTCTTTGATCAGAAGTTCCGTTCTTTCCAGCCAAAACTTATCCATTTTTTATCGTTTCTAAATTTTCTACAATCTGTTGTTGAAGTCGTTCTATTGAGATTTCCTTGATTTCTGAAACTTTCTGATACAATTCTTCAATATTAAAATCATCATTATCAGTTTCTAAAAACAGCTTATCTAAAGGAACGGTTTTCAAAGTATCCTGCAAAGATAGATGATACAAAACAGCTTTCCCAAAACTCAGATAAAAATTATTCTTCAGAAGATCATCTGCAACACTTTGTTTTTTATTAAAGCCATGGATGATCATCGCCTGTGCAGATTTTTTTCTGAAAGAAATGACTTCATAAAATTTTCTTACACAATGAATGATCAAAGGTTTCTCAACTTCGTTCGCTAATTGAATCTGTCTTAAAAAAACTTCTTCCTGAATTTTTATATCTACGGAAACTATGCCATCCAAACCGCATTCTCCGATGGCAAAACAATTTTTATTAATAACAGATTTTAACCATTTGAATTGATTATCAATATTTTCAGGTTGAATGTCTTGAGGATGAATTCCCGCAGAATAATAAAAATCCGGCGGATTTTTTTCAATATCTAAATTGTAAATTCCGTTGCGTATATTTTTCTTGTGATGATGAAAATCAAAAAAATCCATGATCAAAAATACAATAAATTAAAAGTTCATTGAAATTATTAAACGTTCGTTTACGAATACGTTAAAAATTTCTTAACTTTACTAAAACAACGATATATGGGAAAAAAATTTACAGACAAACAGATCCATATTTTAGATATAGCCGAAGAGTTGATTGCTAAAAAGGGATATGAAGGCACTTCGGTAAGAGATATATGTTCGAAAGCCAACATCAATGTTGCGATGATTTCCTATTATTTTGGGTCCAAAGAAAAGATGATGTCTTATCTTTATCAATATCGTGTATTAAAAACGAGAGAAAATTTTTCTGAATTTGCAGACACCATAAAAGATGGAAAACCTGAAATGCAGATGAAAGAAATGATTAAATATATCGTTGCTCAATTATTTAAATACAATTATTTTCACGGATTTGTCACTCAGGAATTACGCCATACGGAAAATCTTAAAGATGAACTTTTAGATTTTTACCAGTTATTTGTTAAAAAATTGGATGAAGTCATCAAAAAAGGGGTGACTTCAGGAGTTTTTACCTTTACTCCAAAACCTGAAGATATTTTAACAACCATTATTGGATCTACACTTTTCGTTATCCGTAACAAAAACTTTTACGAATTATATGTTCCCCATAAAGATGACGAATCTTACGCCAAAGAAGCCGAAAGAAAAGTGAGAATGAATCTTTTAATGAATGTTTTTGCAGTTTTGGGATACGCAGCCGACTAATTTTGCGTTAAATAATCATAAAAAAAAATCTTTTAGCAAAAAAGTTATATTTTTGCAAATTAATAGGTCGGTAAAACCGAAAACTGTTGAATTTTATATGAAGAAATATATTTTAGGTATTTTTGCCATAGCTGTCATTTCGGCATGCACAAGTCAGCAAGATAAAGCGATGAAAAGCGCGGATAAAAATTTTATCCTGAAAGCTGCCAATGAAAATTTCGCTAAAAAGAAATGGAAAAATGCTTTGGCTCTTTACGACAGACTTCCGAATCTTGTTGCAGGTACAGATGATGCCCCAAACGTGGTTTTCAATTCTGCGTATGCCAATTATTACGATAAAAACTACAAACTTGCTGGTCACCAGTTCAAAAACTTTGCAGTAAGTTTTCCTCAGGATAACAGAAAAGAAGAAGCATCTTATATGTCGGCTTTATGTTACTACAACGGATCTATGGATTATAACCTAGATCAGTCAAGTACGGAGTTGGCAATCAATGAACTTCAGGATTTTTTAACTAATTATCCAAATTCTGAAAGATCAAAAAACATCAATACTTTGATTGATGAGTTGTCTTATAAATTAGAATTTAAAGCCTACGAAAATGCAAAACAGTATTTCAAAATGGCTGATTATAAATCTACAAGTGCAGCTTTTGAAAATGTTTTAGAAGATTTTCCAAGTACAAAACTTCGTCCAAAAATCTATGATTATATGATGAAGTCTCGTTATTTACTTGCACAGAATTCTGTATATGATCTAAAAGATGAGCGTATCGAAAGTGCATTATCTTTCACAAAACAGGTCGAAAAAGAACTTCCAAATACAGAATATTCTAAAACAGCTGTAGATCTGAGAGAAAAACTTGAAAAAGAAAAAAAGGATTTTGTAGTTGTAAAAAAACAGACTGAAGAAAGAATTGCGGTTCTTACTGCAAGACAGAAAAAAGTAGCTGATAAATTGGCTGAGCAATCAAAAACTGAGCAGCAGATTAAAGATCAGGTGTCAAATGAAAAACAGGCAATGCAGATTCAGAGAGATAGCGCAGCGTTGCAGACACCTCCTCCGGCGGCGACTTTCAGAATCCAAAGATAATTCGTAAATTTGCCATCTTATAAATAAATAATTTTCTGAAAATGAGTGTAAAAGATACCAAAGCAGAAGTAAATACTATTACTTACGATAAAGACAAGATTGAAGCAAACGTAGGGTCAATCTATGAAGCTATTGTTATCATGGGGAAAAGAGCTGAGCAGATCAATGCAGAAATCCGTACTGAATTACACAATAAATTAGACGAGTTTGCAGTTCACAATTCTACATTAGAAGAAGTTTTCGAAAACAGAGAACAAATTGAGATCTCTAAACATTACGAAAAGCTTCCAAAACCAACTTCTATTGCTATCCAGGAATGGCTAGACGGTGAAGTGTACTTTAGAAAGACTGAAGAGAGAAACTAATCACTCAGGTGATTTTTTATAAATGAAGGTCATAAAGAAATTATTTTCTTTATGACCTTTGCTGTTGCTACAAGTTTCCATTCTTAGAAAAAAGAAGTATTTTAGTGCTTTAAAAATAATCTACATGAATATTTCCGGGAAAAAAATTCTCATTGCCGTTTCTGGAGGAATTGCTGCCTACAAAATTCATTTTCTCATCAGAGATTTTGTCAAAAAAGGAGCAGAAGTTCAGGTCATCATGTCTCCTGATGCAGAAAATTTTGTAACGAAACTGAGTCTTTCTACTTTATCTAAAAATCCGGTTTATACAGATTTTTATGGTGATAACGGTACCTGGAACAGTCATGTAGAACTGGCACTTTGGGCAGATGTAATTGTTATGGCACCTTGTACGGCAAATACTTTAGCCAAGATGGTTCATGGGATTTGTGATAATTTAATGATTGCAACCTATATGTCTGCAAAATGTCCTGTTTTCATAGCACCTGCAATGGATTTGGATATGTATCAACATCCGTCGACAAGACAGAATTTAGAATTGGCAGAAGATTATGGGCACATTATAATTCCGGCCGAAAATGGAGAATTGGCAAGCGGATTAATCGGACAGGGAAGAATGGCTGAACCGGAAACCATTTCAAAAGCGATAGAAGATTTTTTTAGTTTAAATGAAAAGAAATCACTTCAAGGCAAAACGGTTTTAATTACAGCGGGACCAACTTATGAAGCACTTGATCCTGTAAGATTTATAGGAAATCATTCGTCAGGGAAAATGGGGTTTTCTTTAGCTGAAGAGGCGGCAAAACGTGGTGCAAAAGTGATCTTGATTTCCGGACCAAGTTCTTTGAATTCAAAACATGAAAACATTCAGCTTCACAGAGTAGTTTCTGCGAAACAAATGCTCGACAAAGTATTTGAATTCTATGACGGAATTGATATTGGAATTGCAAGTGCAGCCGTTGCTGATTATGCTCCAAAGGAAGTCGCTTCAGAAAAAATTAAAAAAAACGAAGATACTTTCACTATAGAATTGATTAAAAATCCCGATATTCTGAAAACGATGGGAGAGAAAAAAACAAATCAATTTTTAGTTGGATTTGCTCTCGAAACTCAAAACGAAGAAGAAAACGCAAAAGGAAAACTGGAGAAAAAAAATCTTGATATGATTGTTTTAAACTCACTTCGTGACGAAGGCGCAGGTTTTAAACAAGACACCAACAAAATAAAAATATTTACCAAAACGGAGAAAATAGAATTTGACCTCAAATCAAAAGAAAATGTAGCAAAAGACATTCTCGATTGCATTGAAGCTCAGATTTTAAAATAAATTTTATAAATTTCCGTTCTCAACATTTAGATCATAATGAAAAAATATACAATACTTTTATTTTTACTTCTGTTTTTCAATTTCAGTTTCTCTCAGGAGCTTTTGACAACGGTTCAGGTGAATGCTCAACAATTGGGAGGAAGTAATCAGCAAGCTTTTAAAGCTTTGGAAAAAAGTCTTAGAGATTTTGTCAACAATACAAGCTGGACGGGTAAAAAGCTTCAGAATTTTGAAAAAATAAAGTCAAATTTTGCGATTGTTTTAAGCGAACGAGATGGCAATAAATATAAGGGAAGTATTGTTATACAAGCAGTTCGCCCGGTTTTCAGCTCATCTTACGAATCTCCGCTTATCAATCTTCAGGATACGAAATTTGCTTTTGACTATGTTGAAAACGAAAATTTAATTTTTAATGAAAGACAGTTTTCAGGAAAAAATTTAATTGATGTTATCAGTTTCTATGTATACCTGATTTTGGGTTACGATGCCGACAGCTTCCAGTCTTCAGGTGGAACACAGTGGTTCAGCAAAGCCCAGCAAATTGCACAAAATTCTCAAAATCGTGGTTATGAAGGTTGGGGACAAATCAACGATCCGAGAAGCCGTTCTATTCTTATTGGTGAGATTTTAAACCCAAACATGAATCAGCTTCGTCAGACGATGTATACTTATCACCGAGCTGGTTTAGACGGGATGTTTAATCAGGATCAGACTCAGCCTAAGAAAATTATTTTTGATGCATTGATGCAGTTGAAAACTTATGAAAACTCATTTCAGCAGAATTATTTCTTCAATACATTTATCAATACAAAATATGACGAGATATTCAATATTTTTAATTCCGGAAACAACGGCGGAATTGTTTTGAATGATCTAAAACAATTGATGATTATTTTTGCACCTAAGTATACCGATACCAGATGGAATAAATGGAAGTAAAAACATCTTATTCTTGAATTCTGAATTCTAAAATTTTATATTTGCAGTAATTTAAGTAATCTGCTACTGATCATGCTTTCGAGAATATACATTAAAAATTTTGCCCTTATTGATGCACTCGATGTATCTTTAAAAAATGGTTTACAGGTAATTACCGGTGAAACGGGAGCGGGGAAATCTATTATTTTGGGTGCCCTTCGATTGATATTAGGAGAAAGAGCAGACTTAAAATCGATCTCAAAAACTGAAGAAAAGAGTATCGTTGAAACAGAATTTGACCTGAATAATCAGTTTAAAAAATTCTTTATCGAAAACGATCTCGATTACGAGCATCAAACGATTATCAGACGAGAAATTTTACCGTCCGGAAAATCCAGAGCATTTATCAATGATGTTCCGGTAACTTTGGATGTTCTGAAAGAACTCACTTCACAATTGATCGATATTCATTCACAGTTTGAAACGTCTAATCTTTTTACAGCAGATTATCAGTTTAAAATCATTGACGGACTTTCTGAGAATAAAAAGATCATTGAAGAGTATCAACAGGATTTTTTAGAATTTCAAAGTTTAAAAACTCAGCTTAAAAAATTCCAGATACAACTTTCAGAAAATACGAAAGAAAGTGATTACAAACAGTTTCTTTTGAATGAATTAGAAGATTTAAAACTTGATGATGTAGATTATGACGAGTTGCAAAATCATCTTTCTGTGCAGGAAAATGCAGGAATGATTTCCGAAAATATCGCTCAGATTCTCTCAAGATTTCACCAGGAAGAAATCGGAATTCTTTCTTTCTTTAATGAAGCAAAAAATAAATTGTCAAAAATTGCTGAAGTTTCTCATTCTTTTTCTGAATTAGATGAAAGGCTCGAAGGTTCTTTTGTTGAGCTAAAAGATATTCTTCAGGAATTAGAAGATGAAGCTGACAAAATTGAGATCAATCCGGAAAATTTAGCGATACTTTCTGAACTGAATAATAAAATCAACGCCCTTTTCCTTAAACATAATGCTTCTGATCTTAATGAATTAAAAGAAATCAGAGATCAGTTATCAGGCGAACAAAAAGGAACAGCAGAAATTGAAGCATACATTGCCGAGATTGAAATCAATATTGCTAAAAAAGAAAAATCACTTCAGTCTTTAGCCGAAAAACTTTCAAAAAACAGAAAGAAAAGTGTTCCTGTTTTTATTAAAAAAGCGGAGGATTTACTGAAAAAATTGGGGCTTGAAAAAGCAAAAGTAGACATTGAATTAATTGACGTTCCTGAATTCAATCAATTCGGGAAAGAAAATATTCAACTTTTGTTTCAGGCAAATTCAGGTTTTCCTTTAAAGCCTATTCAGACTGCTATTTCCGGGGGTGAAAGATCGCGTGTTATGTTGGCTGTAAAGAAAATCATTGCTGAAAGCGATATGCTTCCCACGCTTATTTTAGACGAAATCGACACCGGAGTTTCTGGAAAAGTTGCCGAAGAAATCGGAAATCTAATGCGTGAAATGTCTCAGGATATGCAGTTGATTGTCATTTCTCATTTAGCGCAAGTTGCTGCAAAAGGAAATGATAATTATAAAGTTGTAAAAGAAGATATTAACGGCAAAACACAGTCTACGATTATCACTTTAAGTGAAGATGAGAAACTTAACGAGATTGCACAATTGCTTTCCGGAAGCAAGATTACGGAGGCGGCGATGGCGCAAGCGAGGGAGTTAATTGGGTGACGGATTTCTAACACTTTGTCATTTCGAAGAAATACAGACGAGATAAATGAATTGCTTAGATTCCTCCGGAATGACAAACATCGCACTTATTTTGTTTGATCATTAATTTAGACGATTGATTTTACATACACTTGTTTAGTAAAAGACAACTACATTAAAATCCAATTAAAATCCCAATTTTAGGATAAACCTGTAACAAATTCTACATTATATTTACTAATGTAAAAAAGTAAACTATGTTTGTACAGTTCCTGAAGTTAGAAATCAAAAGTTTTTTTCGTGGCAGTTCTGTCGGAATCAATCTGGCAATGAAAATTTTCCGGTTTATCGGAATTCTTTCTTTTATAGCATATTGTATCGGAGCAGCTTTTCTGGTTTTTTACTATGTAGAAAAAAAGATGGGTGAAGACGCAATGAAAATTGTCTCGAGATTTATGATCGCTTTGTGGGCGGCAGATTTGATTTTGAAATATCTCATGCAACAGATGTCTACGCAGAATATCAAACCTTTTCTTACGCTCAACATTCCTAAGAAAACTCTGGTCAATTATATGCTGATCAAGACTTTTCTCTCACCGTTTAGCTGGATGAATTCTTTTTTCTTCGTCACATTTGCGGTGATCTGTATGTTCAATGGTCTTGAAATTTTGGGTAGTTTAAGTTGGCTGATTGCGCTTTCACTGCTGTTTTATCTTAATAATTTCATCAATATTCTTTTTAATAATAAAGAAAATATTGCCATTGCTGTAGGAATCTTGTTTGCAGCAATTGGTGGTTTGGCTTATTACGACATCATTCCGCTTTTTGATTATTCTGAAAAAATCTTTTACTCATTTTATGATCAGCCTTATTTCACACTTCTTGCTATTGGGTTATTTGCCGGATTGTGGTGGATCTGTTTCAATCACGTAAAAAAAGAATTTTATCTTGATCAGGGATTGGAAGATAAAAAAACAATAGGGAAAACAGAAAATATTGCTTTCCTCAATAAATACGGAGCGATCGGAAGTTTCATCAACAATGATATCAAAATGATGCGCCGGAATAAAGTCACTAAAGGAATTATCATCGGTAGTTTCATGTTTATATTTTACGGATTGCTGATGTTTTCGTCAGATGTCTACAAAACACCTTACATGATGATGTTTATGGGATTGTTTGTGACGGGCGGTTTTCAGTTTTTGTTCGGGCAGAGAGTTCCGTCCTTCGACAGTTCGTATTATCCTTTAATGATGACTTTAAATGTTCCTTACAAAGAATATTTAAAAGCAAAATGGTGGCTGATGAATATTGTGACGGCAGTTTCTATTGTTGTTGCCTTATTTTATGCAATCATCAGTTGGGAAATGTATTTTACCTTTTTCGCTGCTGGTTTGTATAATATTGGTGTTAATTCTCAATTCACTTTGTGGTCGGGAGCATTCAACAAAACGCAGATTGATCTTAATTCCAAAGAAAAAGTAATGGGACAGAAGAACAGTTTTAATTTAAAAAGTCTTTTATTACTGATTCCAAAAATGCTTTTGCCAATGGCAGTTTTTGGTATATCTAAATATTTCTTTGGAATGACAGCGGCAGTTATCAGTATTGCAGTTTTAGGAATGATAGGATTTTTATTCAGAGAAAAAATATTTGATACGATTGTAAAACAGTATAAGAGTGAAAAATACAGCACATTAGAAGCATTTAAATCTAAAAATTAATACCCAATGATTACTATAAATAATTTATCTAAAACATACGGAAATGCAACCGTTCTCAATATCGAAAATCTTGAAATTCCAAAAGGTGAAACGTTCGGTTTGGTCGGAAACAACGGAGCCGGAAAAACTACACTTTTCAGTTTAATGCTTGATTTAATTCAGCCGACAACAGGTTTTGTGAGCATCGACGGCATCAAAGTCAACGAATCTGAAGCCTGGAAATCCAAAGTTGCCGCTTTCGTAGATGATACTTTTCTGATCGGATATTTGACGCCGGAAGAATATTTTTATTTCATCGGTGAGCTGAGAGGGCAGAATAAAGCTTCTGTAGATGAGTTTTTAAAACAGTTTCATGATCTTTTCAATGGTGAAATCGTCAATTCTGGAAAATACGTGAGAGATCTATCCAAAGGAAACCAGAAAAAAGTAGGAATTGTAGGTGCGATCATCGGAAATCCTGAAATCGTAATTCTGGATGAGCCTTTTGCCAATCTTGATCCTTCTACACAAATCAAGCTTAAAAATTTAATTAAAGAATTATCCAAGCAAAGCGGTGTTACGTTTTTGATTTCAAGTCATGATTTGGCACATACAACCGAGGTTTGCAACCGAATTGTTGTAGTCAATAAAGGTCTTCAGGTAAAAGATATCCAGACCAATCCTGAAACATTGAGGGATCTTGAGCAGTATTTTGCAGACCAAGTCAACTCAGGAAAACAAGATGTAATTTCTGAAGAAACTTCAATTTAATTAGGAAAGGCTCAAGCCTCACAGGTTTTCAAAACCTGTGAGGCTTTTTTTACTAACTCCTAACTTTCCCTTTTTTATAAAAAATAACATTCATTTTCAGTTAGTTATGATTTTTATTTCAAAAAAAATATTTTTTGTGTAACCTTTTCAACCTTTTCTTGTCTTTATAGTAGAAACAGAATAACCATGAAGCTTTTGTTTAATAATAAAAAAGAAGATTTGCTGAGCCGTTTGAAAAAACAGGATCCGGCTGCGCAGAAAATCTTTTATGATCAGAGTGTAAAGAAATTCCTGAGTGTGGCGAAAAGCTACATCAGCGATATTTATCAGGCGGAAGATTGCGTGATCAAAGCATTCTGTAAGATTTTTAAACATATCGAAAGCTTTCGCGGTGAAGGAAATTTTGAAGGTTGGGCGAGAAAAATTGTGGTGAATGAATGCCTCAATTTTATTAAAAGCCACAAAACAGTTTTTTATCTCGACGATGTTCATGCATCTGTTCTCGAAGAAATTTATGATGAGCAAATTGTTTTTGATTTTAATGCGCAGGAACTTTTAGATCAGCTTCCGGATGCTTACAGAATGGTTTTTAACCTGTATGTAATTGAAGAATATTCGCATCAGGAAATTGCAGATACTTTGAATATTTCTACAGCAGTAAGCAAAACGCAACTCTTCAGAGCGAAAGAAAAACTGAGAAAGATCTACTTTCAACAACAAAAGAAACTGAAAAATGAACACATCTAAAAATAATATCGAATATCAGATCAAAAAACAGATCGACGAAAGAGAAATTGCTCCTTCAAGAGATCTCTGGTCAGAAATTAAAACTCAGACTCAGATCAACAACAATTCTCAGACAAAAAAAATCAATTGGTTTTTGGTTGCAGCGTGTTTGGTTTTGACTTTAAGTTTAGGAGCTGTTCTGTTTTTTGATCAGGATTCTGAACCAAATGTACAGGTTGCTGAAACCAAGAATACTGAAGTTCTCAAAAAAAATCCTGTAAAAACAGAAAAAATAAATTCTCCTGAAATCATTCAGCAAAATCAGGGAAAATATGTTGAACTGAAAAGTGTTCCTCCTCAATTAAAATCTGAATCGGGAACTCCGGAAATGATTGCAGAGAAAAAAGAGCTTCCGATCATTAAAGAAAATTCTAAGGAAATTGCTGCTCAAATCAGTCAAATTCCGGCAGAAAAGATTTTAGCAAAAGCAGATTCTGCAAAAGTTCAGGTGAAAAAGAAAAGATATGTTGATCCTTCAACTTTACTTTTCTCTGTAGAACATAAAGACGTCATCGAAAAAACCAAAGGTGGAAGTAACGTGGCAACCATCGATCTGAATACTAAATAAATTCAATTTAAACTAAAAAAATAATACTACTATGATTAAGAAATTTATCATCGCAGGAATGTTGTGCCTTGTTGCAACGTCAATGAATGCACAAAAAAGATTAAAACTAAACCTTCAGTCAAAAGAAGACACCGAAGTAAGCCCAATCGTAAAAGAAAAAGTGGATGAATATGCTAAAAAGATTGACACAATCATTCAGGAAGAAAAAAAGCTGATGGAAGCCGAGCTTCTGATTCTTCAGTCAAAAAATTTGGACAAAACAGAATTTGACAAACAGAAAGCAGAAGTTGCCGACCGTTATTCTGAAAAGATTGATCAGAGAATTGAAGCTTTAGGTTTTGATCTTGATATGGTGATCCAGAAACAGGTGAAATATTCTCTTTTGAATTCTGATGTGACTTCAAATGAAGAATTGAAAGCAAAGTTGCTCAAGAAATTTCGTGCGACAAAAGATTTTACGGGGTATTTCACTTACGGAATCATGACTTTGACGAATGATAAAGCAGACAATGATTTAGATAAAAACTTAGGTTATGCCAATAATCTTGAATTTGGGTTAAAATTCAATTATCAGTTCAACAGAACAAGTCCGTGGGGTTTGATTTCCGGGATAGGATTTTCATGGAGAACCGTGCGTTTGGATAACAATATGCTCTTTGCCAAAGATTCTAATGCGGATGTTTATGTAGCAAATTATCAGGGAAATACTGATAAAAGTAAATTGAGAACAGGTTATATCATAGTTCCTCTGGGATTACAATACAACTTCTCTAAACTGAAAAATGCAGGAATGGATATTCAGTACAGACCTTATTCAGACGGCTTCAGAATTGCTGCGAATATGTATGGTGGAGTAAAAATGTCTAGCAACAATATTGTAAGTGGTGATCGAGAAGATTTTAGAGACAGAGGAAATTACAAAGTAAATCCGTTTGTCTATGGCGCGCAGTTCACAGTTTCTTATGACAACATCAGTCTTTTCGTAAAGAAAGATTTCAGCAACTTTTTCAAAGACTCTTATTTTCAAAACGATAAAGCACTCGTTTTCGGAATCGGAATCGGATTATAGATTTTTCATACATTCATATTAACAGGAAACAATTGATTTTATTTAAAGTCAATTGTTTTTTTTGTGTCAAAACAATTGTAGTAAACGAAGCTGTCAAATTATAAAATAAAACAGTGGATTTGGAAAATGTCCATGAAGTTTGTCATCCCGGAGGGATCTAACCACGAATCTTCTCATAATTTTTTCAAACTATATCGAGATCCCTACGGGATGACAAACTTTGGTGAATTAAATTTAAAAAAATGATTAATCATTAAATAAAAATACTCCGGAAAATTTCCCCGGAGTATTTGTAATCAATATCTAACGTTTAAAATCTAATTGTAATCTTATTTCAAGCTTCCCACCATATCTTCAGGCTTTACCCATTCGTCGAATTGTTCAGAAGTTACAAATCCAAGATTGATGGCTTCTTCTTTCAAAGTTGTTCCGTTTTTGTGAGCGGTTTTTGCAATTTTTGCTGCATTTTCATAACCGATATGTGTATTCAAAGCGGTTACCAACATCAAAGATTTATCTACCAATTCTTTGATTCTTTCAATATTAGGTTCAATTCCGACTGCACAATGATCGTTAAATGAAATACATGCATCCGCAATTAACTGTGCAGATTGTAAGAAATTGTAAGCCATCACCGGTTTGAACACATTCAGCTCATAATTTCCCTGAGTTCCCGCAAAAGAAATCGTTGTGTCATTTCCTAAAACCTGTGCACAAACCATTGTTAATGCTTCGTTCTGTGTAGGATTTACTTTTCCAGGCATGATTGAAGAACCCGGCTCATTTTCCGGAATGTGAATTTCACCGATTCCGGAACGAGGTCCTGAAGCCAGTAATCTTACATCCTGAGCGATTTTATATAAAGAAACCGCCAATTGTTTTAATGCTCCGTGAGACTCTACGATGGCATCATGAGCAGCCAAAGCTTCAAATTTGTTTTCTGCCGTTACAAAAGGAAGGTTAGTAAATTTTGCAATATATTCTGCAACTTTTACATCGTAACCTTGAGGTGTATTTAAGCCCGTTCCAACGGCCGTTCCTCCCAAAGCAAGCTCAGAAAGGTGTGGTAATGTGTTTTTTAACGCTTTAATTCCGTAATTCAACTGAGCTACATATCCTGAGAATTCCTGTCCCAACGTTAATGGTGTAGCATCCATTAAATGAGTTCTTCCGATTTTAACGATATCTTTAAAAGCTTCTGATTTTTCTTTTAATGTATCTCTTAATTTTTCAACAGCAGGAATCGTTGCTTCAACAACCTTTTTATATGCTGCGATGTGCATTGCAGTTGGATATGTGTCGTTTGATGACTGAGATTTATTCACATCATCATTCGCATGAATCTCAGATTTATCACCTAATTTTCCGCCATTATTCACGTTTGCTTTGTTTGAAATCACTTCGTTCACATTCATATTTGACTGTGTTCCTGAACCTGTCTGCCAGATCACCAGAGGAAATTGATCGTTTAATTTTCCTTCAAGAATTTCATCGCAAACTTTTGCGATCATATCTCTTTTTTCAGCAGGAAGAACTCCTAAATCTGTATTGGTAAACGCTGCTGCTTTTTTTAAGTAAGCAAAAGCTTCAATAATTTCTGTTGGCATAGAACCTTCCGGACCAATTTTAAAGTTGTTTCTAGAACGTTCTGTCTGTGCACCCCAAAATTTATCTGCAGGAACCTGCACTTCGCCCATGGTGTCTTTTTCTATTCTGTAATTCATTTTTATAGTGTTAAAATTTATTTTAAAATTTAAACCACAAAAACTATTCACTCTGTTTGTCATTCCGTAGGAATCTAAACGATGTATGTTAAACTATTTGCTGAGATTCCTCCGGAATGACAAACAAGACGATTATTTTTTGAGAATCTTTGTGGCTTATAAAATTAATCATTAACTCAGAATCCCGCAATTTATAATCATTATAAATATAGCGTAATGTTGTTGATTTTGATCATGTTTTTTTGCGTAAGCCGTATTTTTGCATCGAAAATAAAAAGTAAATGGATTTTAAATATCAGGATCCGTATCCAATTTTGAAAGATGATACGATGTATAAAAAATTGACTTCAGATTATGTGAAGGTTGAAAAGCATGGCGAAAGAGAAATTTTAACCATCGATCCGAAAGGTCTTGAGTTGTTGGCTGAAGAGGCAATGGCAGATGTTTCTTTTATGCTTCGTTCTTCCCATTTAGAAAGTCTGAAAAGAATTATTGACGATCCTGAAGCGACAGATAATGACAGATTTGTTGCTTATAATCTATTACAAAACGCTGCGGTTGCGGTTGAAGGCGCATTGCCTTCTTGCCAGGATACAGGAACAGCAATTGTAATGGGAAAAAAAGGTGAAAATGTTTACACTGGCGTTGAAGACGGTGAATATTTAAGCAAGGGAATCTACAATACCTACCAAAAAAGGAATTTAAGATATTCTCAGGTTGTTCCTTTGACGATGTTTGAAGAGAAGAATTCAGGATCAAATCTTCCGGCACAGATTGATATTTATGCTAAAAAAGGGGATTACTACGAATTCTTATTCTTAACGAAAGGAGGAGGGTCTGCCAACAAAACGTTCCTATATCAAAAAACGAAATCTTTATTAAACGAAAAATCTCTTGAAGCATTTGTAAAAGAGAGAATTTCAGACTTGGGAACTGCAGCTTGTCCGCCTTATCACTTGGCTTTGGTAATCGGTGGAACTTCTGCGGAAGCAAATTTAGCTGCTGTGAAAAAAGCATCAGCAAAATATTATGACAATCTTCCGACGGAAGGAAATGAAGCGGGTCAGGCGTTCAGAGATTTGGAGTGGGAAGCAAAAGTTCAGAAGATATGCCAGGAAAGTGCAATCGGTGCTCAGTTTGGCGGAAAATATTTAACGCACGACGTTCGAGTGATCAGACTTCCTCGCCATGCAGCCTCTTGCCCTGTCGGAATGGGAGTTTCTTGTTCTGCAGACAGAAATATTAAAGGAAAAATTACGAAAGAAGGTATTTTCTTAGAGCAATTGGAGCAAGATCCAAAGAGATTTTTACCGGCAACACCTCCACATTTGGAGGAAGCGGTTGAAATTGATCTGAATAAACCGATGCCAGAAATTTTGGCTGAGCTTTCAAAATATCCAATCAAAACAAGATTAAAATTAAACGGAACCTTAATCGTTGCAAGAGATATCGCTCACGCAAAAATCAAAGAATTGTTAGATTCAGGGCAGCCAATGCCTGAATATTTCAAAAATCACCCGATTTATTACGCGGGACCTGCAAAAACTCCGGAAGGAATGGCTTCAGGAAGTTTCGGGCCAACAACCGCAGGAAGAATGGATGTTTATGTTGATGAATTCCAAAGTCACGGCGGAAGTATGGTAATGCTGGCAAAAGGAAACAGAACAGCAGATGTTACTAATGCATGTCATAAATACGGAGGTTTCTATATCGGTTCGATTGGTGGTCCGGCTGCAATTTTAGCAAAAGATAATATTTTGTCCGTTGAGGTGGTAGATTTCCCGGAATTAGGAATGGAAGCGGTAAGAAAAATTGAGGTGAAAGATTTCCCTGCATTCATCATTACAGATGATAAAGGAAATGATTTCTTTGCCAACCTTGCGCATTAATCTTGTGAAAAATGTATTAAATTTTTAGACATCAGAATTATTAATTTCTAAAATCTAATCTCTAACTTTTATTTTAATTAGTTTAAAATAAAAACAAATTGCAAAATTTAAGTTCTATATCTTTTGAAGAAAAAGAAAAAAGTCCTATTTTTGCCTAAAATCTATAAGAAAGATGATGTTATCAGCATTTTGGCCGTTTTATCAGTTCCTTTGGACAATCTACTTTGTTACAATGTTCCTAGTAGGATTCTGGTGTATTTTTATGTTTTTCGGTTTCGTTATTCCATTGTGGTTAACAGAAGGTTTGAAGGAGTATTTCGGTAAGGTAAAGCCTTTCGACCCTGAGAACATCAGAAGAAAACTGATTCACGAGCAGGAAGGTGTTGAAGTAATTTTCAACCAGCCTAAAGGTCATGGCCCTTTCTTACACGATAGCCATGGACACGATCACGGACATCATTAATTGAATGTCATCGCTTTTTCACCTTAATTCTGAAAAAGTGATATCATAGCAAAACAACATATATAAAACCACTGATTTATCGGTGGTTTTTCTGTTCTTCAGGAGAATTTGTTCTGAGCTTTTCAGGAGAAACCCCAAACTTTTTCTTGAAAGCACGGGTGAAATTTTGTACATATTCATAACCGCAGTCTATTGCGATTTCTTTGATCATTAAATCTTTATTGACTATCATTTTTTTAGCTTTCAGCATTCTCAGTTCTGAGATATAATCAATTATTGTCTTTTGATAATGAATTTTAAATTCTTTTCGGATTTTAGTTTCGTTAATTCCTAAGATTTTACTGATTTCCTCAATCTTTAAATTCCGGTGAAAATTTTCATCAACAAATTTCTTAATAATTAGAGGGGTTTTAGATAAACCTTCCGCAGTATTTTTTTCGTTAAACTGTTCGAAAATCAAAATCAGTAATTTGATAATTTTTGCTTCTACAAAAAGTTTCTGCATGATTCCTTTTCTGCGATAACTTATAATTTCCCTTAAAATCATATGCATTTCAACCGTCATATCGGGAGGAGTTTCTTTGTGAAGAAAAACAAACTGATTATCAATCATTCGCTTTAGGATTTCTTTACTTTCTCTGTTAGATTCGGCATCAATCAAATTAAAGATGTATTGATATTTTATTTGAATCTGAAGATATTTTAAAGTTTTTTCATCTGTCCACAATTCAGCCTGACATTCTTCTGTTGTGTAATGCAAAATGTATTGATTTTTCTTAAATGTAAACTGGGTTTTGCAGTGGTTTGCATTCAAATGAATGTTTGGACTTAAGAGAAATAATAAATTGAAACTTGATTTTCCTTCTGAGAAATAAGATTTTATATAATTTTCAGGGCTTGAGTTCTCACGCATGATAATCTGGATATTATCAGATATAAAAACTGTTCTTTCTTTAATCGGCTGCTCCATAATAAGTTTTTACTGATTCATTATTTGACTAAGACAGGATAACAAGTAATTCGTAAATGATAAGTCAACTCAAATTACGGAATGTATTTTTGCACAAAATTAAATTAAATTTAGAATAATTAAAAATAATATTTATCATGTTCAAAAATCTATATTGTAGAATAACAAAAATAAGCTTAGGAATATTTTCTCTTGCAGGAAGTTTATTATATGCTCAGCAGTGGCAAGATGTAGGTGCAGCAACAATTTCTGCGGGCGGAAGCAGTTTTAATAATCTGGCAATCGATGCACAGGGAAATTACTATGTTTCTTACTATGATCTTTCTGTTACAAAAGGATCAGTGCAAAAATTTAATGGAACTTCTTGGTCTTATGTTGGCGGAAGTGCGGGTATCACGACTGGTTTTGCTACTTATAATTCTTTATCAATAGCACCATCAGGAAATAATATTTATTATACAAACCAGGGAACGGGTCTCGAGGTGAGACAGTTCAATGGTACTTCATGGACACAGTTGACGAGCCCTACAACATCTGCGGTAAATTATCAGGCATCTGCAGTTTCTGCATCTAATATTTTGTTTACATATTCCACACACAATTCGGGAACGGTTCAGCGTTATGTAAATGGAGCTTGGGAACAGGTAGGAAATACGGGGTTTTCTAATGGTGCAACGTTTGCGGAGATGGTAATCGGTTCAAATAATAAAGTTTATACCTGTAATGTGGCAAATGGTGTAAAGGTATATGAAAATAATACCAACGCAACATCAACTGATAACTGGACTTTAGTTGGAGGGAGTATCGTAGATGCAGCTTCATCTTCTGAGCAGTATAATTCTGATATTGCAATTGATGCAAATAACAATTTGTATGTTGCTTATGTTTCAAACTCTTCAAGCGGACAAAAATTAAACGTGAAAAAATTCAACGGAACTTCCTGGTCACAAATTGGTGCTGCTAATTTCTCTCCCGGAAGAGTGCAGCATGTTGCTATTACAGTTACACCTTCTGGTGATCCCTACGTAATTGCAAGCCGTTGGGAAAATGATGATATGCTAAAAAACACAGCATATAAATTTGATACGGCTACTCAGGCTTGGATTACTTTTGGAGGTGCTTTTATTTCTGATGGTCAGGCTACTTACAATGATATAGCGATTGATAAGATTAACAATTATTTAGTTCTTTCTTATTCACAAGATGGGGTTAAAGTAAAGCGTATTTCGATTCCGGCAACTACCACAACACCTAGTTGTAACAATACAGATCCCGGAAATACTCCCGGAGATACAGGTTGTGTGACATTTAATTATAAAGGTCAATCAGTAACTTATACAACAGTAAGAGGAGCAGACGGAAAAATCTGGCTTCAGCAGAATTTAGGAAGTTCTCAGGTAGCAACTTCAATGGCAGACACCGATTCTTACGGAGATCTTTTCCAATGGGGAAGATGGGATGATGGTCATCAGGTGAGAACTTCTCCCACAACTACAGTTCCTTCTACAAATAATCCTGCAGGATTAAACGGAATCACTTCGTTTATCTTGGGATCTGGTCCGTCATGGTGGTCAACAAATGCTACAAGTGATTTATGGAACGGTGCAAATACATCTGCAATTACATCAGAAGTTGGAGTTGACCCTTGTAAAGCAATCGGTGCAGGTTGGAAATTACCGTCACAGGCAGATTGGGTTACGGCAGTAAGCGCTGAAGGAATGGGAAGTGCAGCAACGGCCTATTCAAGCAAGCTTAAATTACCTGCAGCAGGTTTCAGAAGCCAACTAACAGGAGGTTTTACGTATGTTGGTGAAAGAGGATATTATTGGAGTGGTGATGTTGCCAATTCGGGAGGGAAATATTTATATAACTCTACAGCTTTGTCTAATCCTAATTCCGGAGGTCCGAGAGCTCAAGGTCAATCAGTAAGATGTATCAAGGATGTAACCGGATTAAGCACATCGGATATCAGAAAAGTGACTTTGGGAGTTTACCCGAATCCGACAAACGGAATTTTGAATATCAAAACTGATTCAAATATCGAAAATGTAAATGTAACGAATGTTGTAGGGCAGAAAATCAATGTACAATTGAAAAACAATCAAATCAATATGAGTGGACTCCCAAACGGAGTTTATATCGTAGAATTGATATTAAAAGATGGTCAGAAGATTTCAAAAAAAATCATTAAAAACTAAGTAATACCAAAATCACCAATACTTAAATTTTTAATTTATTTTTACACTCAAAGCTCATGTGTTTTTGCATGGGCTTTTTTGATTTTGTATTTGTAGAATAACAAAATTTTCAAAATATGTAAATTTAATTAAGTAATTTATTATATTTTTATTAAAAATATATTGATATGAAAAAACTGTATTTCCTTATTTATTTGTTGATTACAGGTATTGTATTCGGGCAGATAAGCTATACGATTACGCCAAATCCTTTTAATGAAACCGATCAGATCACTTTATCTGTTCCCGGAAATCAGATTGACGAAACTGCTTGGGGAGTTGCCAATAATGCTATTTATATTTGGACTTGGTCTTTAGATCAGAACTATGCAAACAGTCAGGACTGTCCTACCAACGGAAGCTGGACGAATTCTAATGAATTAAATAAATTGGCTTACAATTCAGGAACAGATACTTATTCGTTAACATTTACTCCTACAGCATTCTACGGACGTACAGGCATCGGTAGATTTGGGTTTTTATTGAAAACTAAAACAGGGAGCCATCAGACTTCACCTGACGTTTTTGTAAATGTCGGAACGTTAAATTTAAATTTAACAAATCCTGCTGCAAACAGTTTGACTTCAGTCCCGACAGGAAACGCAATTACTATCACAGCAACAACCAGTATTAATGCAACTTTTCAGTTAAAAGCAAACGGAACGGTCATCAATTCAACTTCAGCACCATCAACTTCTTACAGTTATAGTTATACAGTTGCAGCAGATGCAGATATGGAATTGATCGCAACAGCAAATTCAACTGTTAAAAATGCTACTTTCATATTGCAGGTTCCAAGAAATGTAGTGTCACAGGCGATTCCAAGCTGGATCAGGCAAGGAATTAATTATCATCCTACTGACAATACAAAAGTCGGTTTGGCTTTGTATGCACCTTTCAAAAATTTCGTTCATGTGATCGGAAGTTTTAATAACTGGGCGGTGAATGATACCTATTTAATGAAAAGAGATACCACAAACCCGGATTTATACTGGATTGAATTAAGTGGAATCACTCCACAGCAATTATACACTTTTCAATACAGAACGAATGATCTGAAAAAAGTGGCAGATCCTTTCTCACCACAAATTTTGTCTTCTTATGATGATCAGTATATTACCGCAGCTACTTATCCGAATTTACCTGCGTTTCCTGCCGGACAGAGTTTTGAAGTTTCGATGTTTAAAACAGGGGAAATACCTTATAATTGGCAGGTGATAAACTTTCAAAGACCAGCTAAAGAGAATTTAATTGTTTATGAATTGCTTTTGAGAGATTTCACACAGGAAAAAAACTGGCAGTCTCTGATTAATAAGATCAATTATCTTAAAGATTTAAAAATCAATGCAATCGAATTGATGCCAATCATGGAATTTGAAGGAAATCTTTCGTGGGGATATAATACTTCATTCCACTATGCTTTAGATAAAGCCTATGGAACACCGCAAAAATTCAAAGAATTTGTTGATCTGTGTCATCAAAACGGCATCGCGGTGATTTTAGATGTTGCCTTCAACCATGCAACAGGAAGATCTCCTTTGGTAAGACTTTGGAACATTGATCCGGATGGTGACGGTTACGGAGATGTTGCGTCAAATAATCCTTATTTCAATACAGTTCCGAAACATTCTTATAATGTTTTTAATGACTTTAACCATACAAGTTTAGCTACAAAATATTATGTTGAAAGAACATTACAACAATGGTTAACCGAATATAAAGTTGACGGTTTTCGTTGGGATTTAACGAAAGGATTTACCCAAAACTGTACTGCAACTGATGAAGCCTGTACCAATGCTTATCAGCAGGACAGAGTAGATATTCTGAAAGGGTATGCAGACAAACAATGGGCTCTTGACCCGAATTCATATATGATTTTTGAACATTTAGGAACCGATGCAGAGGAGCAGCAATGGGCAAACTACAGAGTGGCAGAAGGTAAAGGCGTATTGATGTGGAATAACCAAAACGGGTCTTACAATCAAAACACGATGGGCTATAAAGAAAACAGCAATTATGACAGAATGGATCATGAATTTCACGGATTCACCAATATGCACGGAGTTGGTTACGGTGAAAGCCACGATGAAGAAAGATTAATGTTTAAAAATCTTGCGTACGGAGCTGTAAACGGATCTTATAATGTTACAAACCTGAATACATCTTTAGAAAGAATGAAAACTTTTGGAGCGACTTTCTTCACAATTCCTGGTCCGAAGATGATTTGGCAGTTTGGAGAATTGGGATATGAATTCAGCATCAACAGATGTCCGGACGGAAGCATCAACAATAATTGTCGTACAGACGAAAAACCTGTTGCGTTCACTTTAGGTTACGATACCAATACCAACAGAAAAGCAATTTACGATACTTGGGCGCAGATCATCAATATCAGAAATGCTCATCCTGTTTTCAAATCAAAAACATATACAGTCGAATCTAATAATCTGACGAACGATCCGAATGGTTTGATTACAAGAATTTATATTAATGATCCTTTACTGACGGCGGGAGTTAAAAATGTGGTTGTTTTGGCAAATTATGATACTTCGGCTAAAAATGTGGTTCCTTATTTCCCTTTTACAGGGCAATGGCAGAATTTGATCGATAATACAGTGTTTAACGTTACTTCTACAACTGCTCCTATTCTGCTTCAACCGGGAGAATTCAGAATCTTTGGAAACCCATTCACTACTTTGTCTACAGTTGAAGAAAATTTAGATAAAAGATTATCATTGCAGATTGCAGATAATCCTGTGAAAAATGGTTTGGCTAAATTGATTTATCACAAAGCGAAAAATGGAGAAATTGCTATCTACGACACAAGCGGAAAGAAAATGGATTCATTTAAATTAAAAAATGAAGACGGAGTCTATGAATTAAGAACAAATTATCCTGCAGGAACTTATCTTGTTCATCTGAAAACAGATAACGGAGTTGCCATTCAGAAAATGATTGTTCTGTAAGATTTAAATTATTTTAAAATCATATCAATATTTTATACAAAAGCTCATGAAAATGAGCTTTTTTTATTAATCATCAAATCCGTATCTTTGCATACTAAATTTTTAATATGTCTAAGTCATTAATTCCAAAATTAGAAGCTATCAAACAAAGATATAATGAGGTTGCAGATCTTATTATACAGCCAGACGTAATTTCGGATCAGAAAAAATATTCTTCACTGAATAAAGAATACAGCGATTTAGGAAAAATTGTACACGTTTACAATCAATATAAAGGTGCTTTAGACAATATTGCAGAATCTGAGGAAATCATTGCAGATGGTTCAGACAGAGATCTGGTCGACATGGCTAAAGAAGAAAAAGTAGAAGCTCAGGCAAAACTTCCCGGTTTGGAAGAAGAGCTAAAAGTTCTTTTGATTCCTAAAGATCCTACCGATGACAAAAACGTTATAGTAGAACTTCGTGCCGGAACCGGTGGTGATGAAGCTGCAATTTTTGTGGAAGACGTGTACAGAGCTTACGCAATGTTCTTTAAGACAAAAGGTTGGAAGCACGAAATTACAGATTCTAGCGAAGCAGCGAAAGGTTATAAAGAACTCATCTTAAAGATTGAAGGGGACGGAGTTTACGGAATCATGAAATTTGAATCCGGAGTTCACCGTGTACAGCGTGTTCCTGAAACTGAATCTCAGGGAAGAGTGCACACTTCTGCAATTACTGTTGCCGTTTTACCTGAAGCTGAAGAAATTGATTTTGAATTAAATCCTGCAGATATCGAAATGCAGACTTCACGTTCTGGTGGAGCGGGTGGACAAAACGTAAACAAGGTTGAAACTAAAGTACAGTTGACACACAAACCTTCAGGAATGGTGGTTGTTTGTCAGCAGGCTCGTTCTCAGTTGGCAAACCGTGAATTGGCAATGGAAATGCTTCGTACCAAATTATACGATATTGAAGTTCAGAAATCTGTCGGAGATATTGCTGCACAACGTAAATCTATGGTTTCTACCGGTGACCGTTCTGCAAAGATCAAAACCTACAACTATCCACAAGGAAGAGTTACCGACCACAGGATCAACAAATCGATGTACAATCTTGATGCGTACATGAATGGCGATATCGGAGAAATGATTGATGCCGTAATCATGGCTGAAAACGCCGAAAAAATGAAAGGTGAAGAGGAAAATTACTAATTTTTTTTCTTTTTAAATATTAAAAAGCTTTCGAGAAATCGGGAGCTTTTTTTATTCCTTAGGTTAAAGAATTTTAATATTTCAATAAATCCTTAAAAATTCATATTCTGATATTATGGAAAACCGTAAGGGTTGTTAAATAGTAGTTTTTAAATTTGGTGAGCTAATCTCTAGTATAAAAAATTATATTTAATTAACAATTTAAAAGAATAATTATGACTTTAACACCAGTAACAAATGGATTACCAAACGATTTAACAATGCAATTAATGTCAAATGAAACTGTTTTTTATTTTTCATACATAACTGAAACTGGAGGTTGTGGTGGAAGTGAGCAAAAACAAAATTATTGGATAGGACTCACTGACAAAAGAGTACTATACAAAACCAAAATAATGGAAGCAAACTCTTATATCGAAAAAGATGGAATACTTCCTTTTGAAAAAATCTCATTTCTTGAAGTTTCTGAAGCGAAGGATTCGCAAGGTTGTAGTCAGTCAAAAGGATTTCAATTGAGAATTAGTACTTCTGGAGGAACTTTAATTATTCCAATTCCTACAAAAGAAAAGGGATATGAAATTCGTCAGGTTTACTCGGAGCTAAATCAGAATGGATAAAAATGAAAATATTGACATATCCATTGAATCTTATCGCAATTTTTTTGATTAAAATTTACAAAAGAACAAAAAAAAGGAAGCATGATAGATGTCTGCATTTTCCTTCTTGCTCAGAATATGGATTTATGGCATTTAAAAAATATAATTTTTTTAAGGCTTCGATAAAGACGATATCAAGAATAAGAGATTGTAATCCATTTTCAAATAGACAATATATTGACTATCCTTAACTATAAATCAATTCGCAACACAACTTCAAAAAGCACATTTCTTCGTTTTTTTTATTCCCACAACTTTCCTTAAATTTGAGAAAATCCACTACAATGAATTTCAAACCAATCCTATTAACAGCTGGAGTATTGTTTTCAGCTACTATTTATTCTCAGAAAATGAATTATCCTAAAGCCGTAAAAGGAAATCAGACCGATACCTACTTCGGAACTGCAGTTGCAGATCCGTACAGAGATTTAGAAAACGATTCTGAACCCACCAAAAAATGGGTGGATGAAGAAGTTGCATACAGTCAGAATTACCTTTCAAAAATTCCTTTCAGAGAGCAGATCAAAAATCAGTTGACAGAAATCTGGAATTACGAAAAAATCAGTGCACCTTTCAAAGAAGGAGATTATACCTATTATTATAAAAACAACGGCCTTCAGGCACAGTCAGTTTTATACCGAACCAACAACAAGACGAAAGCAACAGAAGTGTTTTTAGATCCGAATAAATTTTCAGACAAAGGCACGACTTCACTTTCAAGTTTGTCTTTCAACAAAAAAGGAAATTTAGCAGCGTACGCAATCTCAGAAGGTGGAAGCGACTGGAATAAGATCATCATTATCGATGCAATTACAAAAAAGCAAATAGACGAAACCATTGTTGATGTAAAATTCAGCGGAATTTCATGGTTGGGCGATGAAGGTTTCTATTATTCAAGCTACGACAAACCGAAAGAAGGAACGGTTTTGTCAGGAATGACTGATAAGCATAAAGTTTTCTTTCACAAATTAGGGACAAAACAATCTGCAGATCAGTTAGTTTTCGGGGGTGATAAGACTCCGCGAAGATATTTGGGAGCAGGAGTTTCTGAGGATCAGAGATATTTGATTATTTCTGCTGCGAATGCAACCAATGGAAATGAGATTTATATTAAAGATTTAAAAAACGGTGGTGATTTCGTTCAGATCAACAAAGGTTTTGACATCAACGTAAGTATTGTAGATACACAGGGTGATGATCTTTTCATCTTTACAGATAAAGATGCTCCGAATATGCGTCTGGTAAAAACGAACATCAAAAACCCTTCTCCTGAAACTTGGAAAGATGTGATTCCACAGACAGAAAATGTATTGGGAATTTCATCAGGAGGTGGTTATTTTTTCGCAACATATATGGTTGATGCAATCGATCAGGTAAAACAGTTTGACAAAGCCGGAAAATTGCTCAGAGAAATTACACTTCCCGGAAAAGGAAATGTTGGAGGTTTTGGAGGTAAAAAAGAAGAGAAAGAAATGTATTATTCTTTCAGCAACTACATTACACCGGGAACTACTTACAAATTCGATGCAGACACCGGAAAATCTGAAGTTTATCAAAAGCCGAAAGTGAAATTTAATCCTGAAGATTATGTTTCTGAGCAGGTTTTCTACACATCAAAAGACGGTACAAAAGTTCCGATGATGATTAATTATAAAAAAGGAACAAAATTAGACGGTAAGAATCCAACGATTTTATATTCTTATGGAGGTTTCAATATCAGTTTACAGCCATCGTTCTCTGTGGTTAATGCAATCTGGATGGAAAATGGCGGAATTTATGCCGTTCCAAATATTAGAGGTGGTGGCGAATATGGTAAAAAATGGCACGATGCAGGAACGAAAATGCAAAAGAAGAATGTCTTCGACGACTTCATTGCAGCAGGAGAATATTTACAGAGCAAAGGTTATACTTCAAAAGAATATATGGCACTTTCTGGGAGATCAAATGGTGGACTATTAGTTGGTGCAACGATGACGATGCGTCCTGATCTTGCGAAAGTTGCCTTTCCGGGAGTTGGGGTTTTAGATATGTTGAGGTATAATAAGTTTACAGCAGGAGCAGGTTGGTCATACGATTATGGAACTGCGGAAGACAACAAAGAAATGTTTGATTATTTAAAATCATATTCTCCTGTCCATAATGTCAAAGCAGGAACCTGCTATCCGTCAACCATGATTATTACAAGTGACCATGATGACAGAGTAGTTCCGGCACATTCTTTTAAATTCGGAGCAGAATTACAGGAAAAGCAGAAATGTGGAAATCCGATTTTATTAAGAATTGAAAAAAACGCAGGTCACGGAGCAGGAAGAGCAACTGATCAGGTAATCAGCGAAAATGCAGATCTTATTTCTTTTGCCTTATATGAAATGGGAATCAAGAAGCTTGGAAAATAATTAAATATTTGAAATTTTAATAGTTCAAATAAAAACAAAAGCGAAGTTGTAGCAATGCAATTTCGCTTTTTTGGATTAAATCGCTAAAAGTTTCGAAGAAACGATTTAATAAAGGATGAGGATAAAATCTTATTTATTTTAATAAGAATTACCAAGTTTTAGAATGCGCTATTTTTAAAAATTCAATTTCACTCCAAACCTTTCCGAACTTGAAACAGTTTGTAGTCAAAAAAATCTTTGTGCTCTTTTCATTAAAACATTAATATTTTCATCGGAAATCAATCTCAAAACATTAATCTAAAAATGCTTATTTTTAAAATCTTAAATCCGAACTCATGAGAAGGGAAATTCAGAATAAAAATCCCCAATTTAGCATATCAGAAAAGCATCTTGAAGTTTATCAATTCGAGAAAGATGGTCTTCAGCTGAAGTCAAAGTATTCCGCAGAAGATATTAAAGATAAAAATATCAGTGACGGTTCACCGGGAATTGCACCTTTTTTAAGAGGTCCGTACTCTACCATGTATGTTCAAAAACCGTGGACTGTTCGTCAGTACGCAGGTTTTTCTACAGCTGAAGAATCTAATGCTTTTTATAGAAGAAATCTGGCTGCCGGACAAAAAGGACTTTCCGTGGCATTTGATTTGGCTACTCACAGGGGTTACGATTCAGATCATCCAAGAGTTGTCGGAGATGTAGGAAAAGCCGGAGTTGCCATCGATTCTGTTGAGGATATGAAAATTTTGTTCAATGAAATTCCTTTAGATGAAATTTCGGTTTCCATGACGATGAATGGTGCGGTTTTACCAATTTTGTCATTTTATATTGTTGCTGCTGAAGAACAGGGGATTGCTCAGGATTCACTTTCAGGAACTATTCAGAATGACATTTTGAAAGAATTCATGGTGCGGAATACATATATTTATCCGCCTGAACCTTCCATGAAAATCATTGCAGATATTTTTGAATATACAGCGCAGAATATTCCTAAGTTCAACTCCATTTCTATTTCTGGATATCATATGCAGGAAGCGGGAGCAACTCCGGTTCTGGAAATGGCTTACACGATTGCAGATGGTTTAGAATATGTACGAACCGGAATTAAAGCAGGAATGAACGTCGATGATTTTGCTCCGAGACTATCATTTTTTTGGGCAATTGGGATGAATCATTTCATGGAAATTGCTAAAATGCGTGCAGCAAGATACATTTGGGCAACACTTTTAAAACAGTTCAACCCTCAAAATCCAAAATCTTTAGCTTTAAGAACGCATTCTCAGACTTCAGGTTGGTCTTTAACAGAGCAGGAACCTTTCAACAATATTACTAGAACAGCCATTGAAGCTTTGTCGTCGGCTTTAGGCGGAACCCAGTCTTTACATACCAATGCTTTAGACGAAGCAATAGCACTTCCTACAGATTATTCGGCTAAAATAGCAAGAAATACACAAATTATTCTTCAGCAGGAAAGCGGAATCTGTGATGTTGTAGATCCGATGGGGGGAAGTAATCTGGTGGAAAGTCTTACACAACAGATGATCGAAGAAGCCATGAAATACATCGATGAGGTTGAAAAAGAAGGCGGAATGACGAAAGCCATCGAAGCCGGAATCCCAAAAATGAGAATTGAAGAAGCGGCTGCAAAAAAACAGGCAAAAATCGACAGCAGCGAAGAATTTATCATTGGTGTCAATTCTTTCAGATCAAGTTTAAAGCAAGCACCGATCGATATTTTAGATATTGATAACACTGAAGTTCGCAGAAAGCAGATCGAAAGACTCGAAAAAATAAAATCAGAAAGAAACCCACAGAAAGCTGAGGAAGTTCTTGAGGAAATAAGAAAAGCCGCCGTAGACAGAGATAAAAATTTATTGGCATTGTGCATTGAAGCGGCTCGAAGAAGAGTGACGTTAGGTGAAATGAGCGATGCAATGGAAGAAAGTTTCGGACGTTACAAGGCTAATATCAGAACAATACAGGGGGTTTATGCTATGAATGCAGGTAAAAATGAATATTTCGGACAGGCTCTTCAGCTGACTCAGAAATTTGAAGAAGAAGAAGGCCGCCGTCCAAGAATCATGGTGGCAAAAATGGGACAGGATGGTCACGATCGTGGTGCAAAAGTGGTTGCAACGGCATTTGCAGACATGGGGTTTGATGTGGATGTTGCGCCGTTATTCCAGACTCCGGAAGAGGTGGCAAAACAAGCGGTGGAAAATGATATTCATATTTTAGGGGTTTCATCTTTGGCGGCAGGTCACAAAACTTTAGTTCCACAGGTTGTGGAAGAATTAAAGAAACTCGGAGCAGACGATATTACAATTGTTGTTGGTGGAGTAATTCCTCAACAGGACTACGAATTTTTATATGCGAACGGAGCAGATTTTATTTTCGGTCCCGGAACAAATTTACCGAAGTGTGCTGTTGATATTCTGAATAAATTTTTAAGTAAGACCGTATGAAAAGCTAAGATTACATTTTAATTTTTCTGAAAAAGAGTTTTAAATTTGAGTTAACAGACACTTTTAACCCTTTTTTGCACAGCTTTTGTACTGTAAGTCATAACCAAAACATAATTATTATGGCTTATACAGTAATTTCAGTGTTTCCTGCAAGTGTAGACACAGAGGAAATCAAATCAAAGTTAAAAAATCAGGGATTCAACGAAGCAGATATCATTGTTTCAAAATCTAAATTTCAAAATGAATCGACGGTAGACGATTATCAGGATGACGAAAAAACAAAAAGTTTCTGGGATCACGTCTTCGTGAGTGATACCGAAATGTTAGATGCTTACAGCAGAGAAAGTGTAGGTAAAGTAAACTTAGTTGTATACACTTCCGATATTACGGAAGCACAAAACGCCAAAAAAATTCTTGATGAATGTGGTGCTTTAAAGATTTATAACAAACCATCTTTTAAGCAAGAAAAACCAGATACAGCAGGTCTTCCCGAAGATGTCTACAACGGAATTATTGCCAAAGCCAGACACAATCTTTACTTCTTAGATTCCGAAAGAACATACAGTACAAAGTCAAGAGGAATGGAAGATACAATGGATGATCTTGGATCAAAAGATTAAACTAAATTTTACAATATAAAATCTGAATAAAGAAATTTGTTCAGATTTTTTTATGAATTTTCTCAAAAAAATATTTGCAGGTATCAAAATTATTTTATCTTTGCAACTGAAAATAAAGTTTAACCAATTAAAAAACAACGAAGCAATGTTCAAATTAGATCATAATTCTCCTTTCGATTTGCCACTTATGGTGGTAAGGCTTCGTGGTTTGGTACATTCTTAGAATAACAGTACAATGAAATATCAAAACCCGAAGTCGTAAAGATTTCGGGTTTTTTATTGCGCAATATTTCAAACTCAAACAAGTTTCCCCGAAATCATTTTAATAAAATTTAGGAGTTATTTCCCGCTTGTAGTTTATACTGAGCGAAGTCGAAGTGTTATGTCTTTTTTTGCCATCGCTTTTTTCAAGCCATTACTAAAAAAGGATGTCGCTGCAATTGGGGATAGAAAACACTCCGAATTGTCATTCTGACGAAGGAAGAATCTGTTTCACGTTCAAAATGACAATAAATTAAAGCTAAACTAAATGTTTAGTTGAAAAAGTATTAAATGCTCAAAGTCTAACTTCTAGCATCTAATATCTAACATCTTATAAAAGAACAATGGGAAATTTAAAACTTAAAGGAAAAGATATATTAAAAATAGGCTATCCAAACAATCAGAGCGTCAATATCGCTTTGGAAGTCATGAAAAGAAATTTTGCAACAAAAAATATTCATCACGTAAAATCTCTTTTAAAAGAAATTCTGATCAATCCGGAGAATTACGAAAAAGATTTAACCTTCGGGCAAATCGCAGAAGCCTTGCTTTCATCAAAGAAAACTGAAAAAAGAATGTTGAATACAAACCGTACTTCTTTTCACATTTTCGGAAACAATATTTCGGATGAAGCAAAGAACCAGTTGTACACGGCTTTGAAACTTCCTATTTCATTACAGGGAGCTTTAATGCCCGATGCACACAGCGGTTACGGACTTCCGATTGGTGGAGTTTTAGCAGTTGAAAATGCAGTAATTCCTTACGGAGTCGGGATGGATATTGGCTGCAGAATGAGCCTCAGTATTTTGGATACCCCAATTTCATATCTCGACGGAGCAAGAGATAAATATGAAAAAGCTCTTGCCGAGCATACTAAATTCGGGATGTATGAAACACATAAATCTCACGTCGATCACGAAATTTTCGATAGAGATACATTTGATATGATCCCGATTTTGAGAAGATTAAAAGGAAAAGCCATCAAGCAAATGGGAAGTTCCGGCGGCGGAAATCACTTTGTAGAATTCGGGGAAGTTGAAATCACTGAAGAAGACAAACAGATCGGACTTCCAAAAGGAAAATACCTCGGAATCCTTTCACACAGCGGGTCACGTGGATTGGGAGCTGAGATCGCTCAATATTATTCAAGAATTGCGACAGAACAATGTCCGTTGCCAAAAGAAGCTCAAAACTTCGCCTGGCTGGATTTGAACACGCATCTCGGATTAGAATACTGGACGGCGATGAATTTGGCGGGAGATTATGCTTCAGCCTGTCACGACGATATTCATAGAAGATTGGTGAAAGCAGTCGGAGGCAGAGTAAAAGCCAGAATCGAAAACCATCACAATTTTGCGTGGAAAGAAATTCACAACGGAAAAGAAGTGATAGTTCACAGAAAAGGCGCCACTCCGGCTAATGAAAATGAATTGGGATTGATTCCCGGATCGATGACGGCAAAAGGTTTCATCGTTCGCGGAAAAGGAAACCCGGATTCGCTGAACTCAGCTTCACACGGTGCAGGACGAGCTTTTTCGAGAGGAGAATGCAGAAATCTTTTCACTCAAAATGATATCAAAAAAGAATTAAAACTCAAAAATGTCACTTTGATGGGCGGAAATACCGAAGAAGCACCAATGGCATACAAAGACATCAACGAGGTCATGAATGCTCAAAGCGAATTGGTTGATATCCTCGGAACTTTCCAACCTAGAATTGTGAGAATGGATAAGTAATTTTTTGATTGTCAGGTGATAGTTTTTAACTAAGAACTAGAAATATGTAACTTTCCTCACTGGATTTTTTGTGGTTTTCGGCGGCGCAAACCCCGCCGCCGAAACCCACAAAATGAGCTCAAACAATTGCTGCAATCGGGGCTAGTGATAACGTTAAGTCAATAAACCTCATAAGCTTCAAAAACCTATGAGGTTTGAATAAGTACTGTCATTCAGAGTAGAAAACAATTTAAAACAAAAAAATGGGAGCACCACATAATATAAAAAGGTACGGTGAAGTCTGGCCGGAATTTAGAATTCAACACGGATTGGAAATTTTAGAAAAATTAAAAAATAAAGTCATTTTATCAGGAGGCTGGGCGTGGCATTTTATGTCTGAAATTGGGCATACAGAATACAAGCACGCTCATGATCATAAGGATATTGATATTTTTGTAAATAAGGAAAATGTAGCTGAAGTGGTTATGATTCTTCAGCAGGAAGGGTTTCAGAAAGTATGGACTCGTTACGATCATTTGCCAAGTGAAGAAAACTTCCGTAGGTATGAGAAAACAATCGAACTGGAAAACGGGAAATTCTACAGAATTACAATTGATTTCTTTGAGAGAAACGATCTTGAAACTGTAGAAGCCAATGGATTTACTGTTGTGAGACCTGATGTTTTACTTTCATTTTACAGAAATATTCATTCCAGCGATAAATGTTGGGCGGTAATGGCTGCAAAAGATTTATTGGAAAAAGAAATTAATCCTGTTGGTCATCCAAAATTAAATGAAATGCCCAAATAATAATGGAAAAATTAATACAAATAACCTCAGGAAGAGGACCTTTGGAATGTCAATGGGTAGTTGCCAAAGTGCTGAAGGTCTTCCTTGAGGAAGCAAAAAATAATAATATAGACTACGAAATCATCCACCGCGAAAATGGTGATGAAAATCTGACATTGAAATCCGTAACCATCATTTTAAAAGCAAAAGATTTAAATGAATTTTTGAAAACATGGTTAGGAAGCATTTGTTGGACAGGAAAAAGTGCATTCCGAAAATTGCATAAAAGAAGCAATTGGTTCATCGGGGTTTTTGAACTGGAAGGATTGGAGAAAATTAATTTTAATGAAAAAGATATTCAATTCCAGACAACAAGAAGTCAGGGAAGTGGCGGACAGAATGTAAATAAAGTGAATACAGCTGTTCGCGCGACTCATTTACCAACGGGACAAAGTGTTTTCGTACAAGATACGCGTTCACAATTGGAGAATAAAAAACTGTCTATCAGAAGATTAAAAGAAAAAGTGTTGGAACGGAATATTATTCATCTTCAAAAAAGAATGCAGGAGACCTGGAACAACCATTTGCAGGTGCAGAGAGGAAGTCCAATCCGTACATTTTCGGGCACAGATTTTAAAAAGAATTATCAGGAAAAATCGTTCAAAAAACAAAGAAACGTCCTGAAAAACGAATTAAAAAAACTACAAAAATGACCTTAACTAAAAGTAAATATTACTTCGAGGCTTTAGATAATTATCCTTACAGCTTACCGGATTGCCTGGAAGCATTGAATTATGCTTTGTCTTACGATCCGGAAGATGCAGACAGCCTTTGTCTGATGGGAAGAATCTACAGCGAAATGTTGACTGACTACGAAAAAGCAAAGCTCTATTTTGAGGAGGCGATGCAGTGTGATGTAACGAATTTAAATGTTCCACAATATTACATCAAATGTCTTTTGGATAATGAAGATTTCCATGAAGCCGAAAAACTGATCAAATATTCACTGAAAATAAAAGGAATGGATAAATCAATCATTTGGCTTTATCGATCTTTGCTTTCCGAAAAAAGAGGAAGTTTGCCGAATGCCTTAAAGTTTTTAAATGAAGCAGAAAAATACTGCTTTACATCGTGCAGCCTTGATTTGGTGAGAGATCGTAAAAAATTTGTAAAATCTAAAATGCCTAAAAAGCTAAAACAAAAACAAATTAAAAAGAAGGAGGAGACGAAATAAGTCTCCTTTTTTTGTAAATTTAATAATGGAATTACGGTTTGAACTTATACAACTTCAATTAAAAGAAACATTCTCAATCGCTTGCGGAAACTACGATAAAAGAGAAGCATTACTCATAGAACTATCTCACCAAAATGGCAAAGGTTACGGAGAGTGCGTTGCGATCGATTATTATCAAATTGATCTTCAAAGTTTTGTTTTAAAATTAAAAGAAATTCAATCTAAAATTGAGTCACAGAAAATCATTCATCCAAAAGAACTTTTCAAATTTTTATTCAGTTTAAATCTTCATCCATTTTTACTTTCTGCTTTGGATTGTGCCTATTGGGATCTTTTCGGGAAACTGGAAAACAAAAGTTTTATTGAATTAAATCAGCTTTCTTCTGAAAATTTAGTCGAAAGTTCGATCACAATCTCAGTCGAAGAAATTGACAAACAGATTCAAAAAATTGAAAAAAGCAGTTGGAACAAATTCAAAGTAAAATGTAAAGGTTTAGATAAAAACAATGTTGAAAAATTGTTACAATTAAATCGAAATATCGCTTTAGACTCCAACGCAAGTTTTACCGATGAAGATTGTCTTTGGTTTCAGGAAAATATTGAGGTTCAGAATTTTTCATATTTAGAGCAACCAAGACCAATTAATCAGTATAAAATTCTTAAAAAAGAAAGTTTCGCCAATTGGATGGCAGACGAAGATTGCCAAGATTTGGATTCATTGGACGAATTAATTCCTTATTATAAAAGCATCAACATCAAATTAATGAAATGTGGAGGATTGACTCCCGCTTTAAAAATGATCAAAAAAGCCCGAGAATTAAACTATAAAATCATGATCGGTTGCATGACAGAATCTACTATCGGAATTTCTGCGGGTTGTGTTTTGACTGGACTTGTTGATTACATAGATTTAGACGGGGCCAATCTTATTTCCAACGATTATGCCACTGGAAATTTTGTAGAAAACGGTAAAATAATTCTCTCCAAAAAACCAGGCCTGGGAATAGAATTAAAACAAAAATAGACTTTCAGGTGAAAGCCTATTTTTTATTTACAGAAATAAGATAGTCATAAACCATTTGATGTTGGTCGTCATTTAACCTAGCTCTGGGAGCCATTCTGCTTAAGGTTTTTATCCATCCCTGATCGTCATGTTTTGTCGGGTTTGGTAAGCCATGACATTTGTTGCACGAGTTTTCAAAAATTGTTTTCCCTTGAGCGAGTTGTTCAGATGAGGTATATTTTGGTCCGGTTACGGCAGTACTTTTCGGTCCGCATGAAACTAAAAAAGCCGAAAATAGGACAAAACTTAAAACTAACTTTTTCATATTATTATTTTGGTGAATGATTTAATTACTTTTTCACAGAAACTACATAATCATAAACCCACTGATGTTGCTCATCTGTAAGTTTTGCTTTTGGAGCCATAGAATTCATGATTCCTACCCATTGCACAGAGGTGTAGGCGGTTGGATCTGGCAAACCGTGACATCTTTTGCATGAATTTTCAAAAATTGTTTTTCCCTGAGCCAATTGTTCGGCAGTAGAAACTGCAGATCCCGTCGGAGCTACTGGTGTTGAGGCTTTTGGTGTACAAGAAGCTACTAAAATTGCAGTGAAAGATGCCGCAGCAATCAATTTTTTCATATGGTTTTTATTTGAATGATAACAAAAATAGGCAATTCCCGAAAGGCATCATACAAATGGGTTTAATTTAGAAGCATTAAAATTAATAATCCGTTTTCTTCGGATTTTGCATGTTATTTTTATATTTTTGAATCAATAAAACCGTTAGGTCTGATCTGGCCTTTGAAAAAATTAGAAATAATCAGATGAAATTTTCTACAGAAGAGTTAATAGAAGGAATACGATCGGGCGATAAGCGTTTGATTGCAAAAGCTATTACTTTGGTTGAAAGCAAGAAACCTGAACACAGATTACAGGCGGAAGATTTATTAAAACAAATAATGCCTTTCACCGGAAAATCTGTCCGTGTAGGAATTACAGGAGTTCCCGGAGCCGGAAAATCAACTTTTATAGAAAATTTTGGAAGATTGGCAATCTCAAAGGGTAAAAAGGTTGCTGTTTTGGCAATTGATCCCAGTTCGGCAATCAATAAAGGCAGTATTTTGGGTGACAAAACTCGAATGGAAGAATTGGCAAAAGAAGAAAATGCATTCATTCGACCTTCCCCAAGCTCCGGATTTTTGGGTGGTGTTGCCAATACAACTTTTGAAACGATGATCATCTGTGAAGCAGCGGGCTATGACTATATTTTAATTGAAACCGTTGGAGTAGGACAGTCCGAAGTTTTAGTTGCTGATATTACAGATGTCTTTTTATTTCTAAAAATAATCGGCGGCGGAGACGAACTTCAGGGAATCAAACGCGGTATCATGGAAATGGTCGATGTCATTTTCATTAATAAAGTTGAAAAAGAGAATCTTCAGAAAGCAAAAAATACAAGGCTTGAATTAAAAAGAGCTCTGGATTTTATTCCGCCTAAAGAGAAAGATTGGAAGGTTCCTGTTTTACTCGGTTCTGCACTTTATGATGAAGGTTTGGATGAAGTTTATAATAAAATTGATGAATTTATTTCTCTAAAAAAGAAAACAGAACGTTTTGATATTGTAAGAAAACAACAGGCAGAAAAACGATTTGAATATTGGGTTCAGGAATATATTTTATCAATGATGAAAAAAAACAATTCTTTGGAAGAAGCTTATATTCAACACAAAAAAAATGCTTCGGCAATGGTTTCAAACCCAAGTACCGAAGCAAAACTATTTGTTAATAAATTTTTAAATAAGAATTGATATTATTCAATCTTTTTCTCTTTAATCTCTTCATTTTTAGAAATATATCCGTCATATGTAATCGGTTGTCTGTCGTTACTTCGAACCGAAGTAAATGCTTTTCCGTTTTTATAAACTTCTATATTGATATCAGAAACATTACTTACATCGTTAGGTTTGATTTTAAAGACCCAATTTCCTTTTTTACTTTGAGATTTTGTAACGGTATAATCTTTTGAGGTAAATCTGTAACTGTTGTCTGATCTTCCGTAAGTAGGATTGAATGCTCTTCCAAAATAAGGAAGAACCACTTCCATTTTTCCTTTTTTAAGTTCAATCACATAACTGTCACTGTCTAATTGAAGAATTCTGGTTGAGGGATTGTTTGGAATTCCATTAAGTGCATTGATAACATCATAATTCATTGGGTTTGCTCTTTCTGCGTGGAAGGTAAACTCTTCAGAACTTACCAAAGTATTTACGGTTTGTGAATCCGAAGTATTTTGAGCAGAGCAGCTTTGAAAAAATAAGATTAAAATAAAAACTGATATTATATTGATAAACTTTTTCATAATCTTTAAATTAGAAAATGTAAATAGCAAAATCTATGCAAATCTGCTTCCGGATTATTTTTTGGAATAGAAATTGTAAGGTTGAACTTATAATCCGCATTACAATGAAAATTACACATCTATTAGGAATAGGAGCTACAGTTTTATCTGTTGCAGCTTGCACGACAAACCCGATCACGGGAAGATCTTCGCTACAGATTGCAAATAATTCTGAGATCGAAGCAATGGCTTTACAACAATATAAGCAGACTTTAAATGAGTCAAAAATAGTTACAGGTTCTCAGGCTCAAAGCGTGAAAAATGTAGGAAATAGAATAAAAAATGCTGCAGAAAAATATTACGCAAGTATAGGACGTGGTGCCGATCTTGCAAATTATAAATGGGAATTCAATCTTCTTCAGGACAGTCAGGTAAACGCTTGGTGTATGCCGGGAGGTAAAGTTGCGGTTTATTCCGGAATTCTTCCAATCACTAAAGATGATACAGGTCTGGCTGTTGTAATGGGACACGAAGTTTCTCACGCATTGGCGGGTCACGGAAATGAAAGAATTTCACAATCAATGATTGCCCAAGGTTTGGGTACAGCGTCTGGTTTGGCAATAAAAAATGAAAAAACGGCGGCAATCTTTCAAAGCGTATATCCAATCGGGTCGCAGGTAGTTTTGTTGAAATATGGTAGAAATCAGGAATTGGAAGCTGATCAAATGGGATTATATTTGATGTCAATGGCGGGGTACGATCCAAGACAGGCAATTCCTTTCTGGAATAGGATGGAGGCTTCGTCTTCAGGAGCAAGACAACCTGAATTTTTGTCTACTCACCCAAGCCCAGGATCAAGAGTAGGAGATATTCAGAAAAATCTTCCCAAAGCATTAGAATATTACAGAGCAGCAGGAGGAAAGGTTTAGTTTAAAATAAATTTTCTTTCTATACTATACTTCATTAAACTAAAATTATCATATCATGAAAGGTATCTCGATAACAGGACTTATACTTTTAGCAGTATCGGCATTGCTATTTTATCTGACAACAGATTTTACTGTTGAAAAGATTACGATTTCTCACGTAATGGGAGTAATGGCGGGAATTGGAATTGGGCTCATCATTGGTGGAATGATTGGTTATGTGAGCAAAGGCTCGGCAATCAAAGCTGAGCAGCAGAGAAAAGAATTTAAGCAGCTTCAGAAAGATAAAGAAGAACTTGAAAAGCAAGCTGCAATTATTGCACAGCGTGAAGCTGAACTTGAACTTCAAAATAAAAATCCTCAAATTTAATTTGAGGATTTTTTTATATCGTATAAAATTTTAATTAAAATTTATATCCTACACCAAGCATAAAAAGACTTGATCTGTTGTCGTAGTCGATTTCCTGACTAGATCCTGCAACATTGTTGATAAATTTTCTTTGGTCTTTTGAAAAAGCACCTTCATATTTCGCAGATAGAATGACTTTTTTAATTTCACTTTGGAAACCTAATTGATATCCAACAGTAAATTCCTTCGCATCAACTTTTTGTACAAAGCTCCCAAAATTATCTCCTTTAGCAAGATTAAAGCTTCCTACAGGTCCTGCATAAGCGCTCAATAGATCTCCTAAAATATTTACACCTACCAAAACAGGAACATCAATTCTGCTGCTTTTTGCTTTAATTGTAGTTGCTTCTGCGTTAATGTCGTTTGCTACTGTCACTTCATTACTGAAATTTGTATAATAAATTTCCGGCATTAAATATAAAGCAGTAGGTAAGTCTATTTTAAGAGACAAACCTGCGTTGAATCCTGTAATGTTTTTTCCTTTTTGTTCTACAGCATTGGTTGCAGCCGTTTTAAGGTTTTTCCAGGATGCAGAGCTTGTCGGGATCAAAACGTTTGCTTTTGCTGCAAGAGAAATCTGCGCCGAAGCAAAGATTGAAAAACTTAATAACGTAGTACTAATTATCTTTTTCATTGTCGTCAATTTTAGTGATTGTATTTTCTACAGTTTTATTATTTTCGAGTAAATATTCTCTCAATTCTTTGAATAATTCCGATGAATAAACGAAGTCAATCAGATTTTTATTGCCTGCGGTAATCAGGATATCTTTATTGCCTTCCCATTCTTTAATCCCTAGTCTCAGGTAAACAATTTTCTCACCAATTGTCATCACCGAGTTCATATCGTGGGTATTGATAATTGTTGTAGTGTTATATTCTTTCGTGATTTCAAGCAATAAGTCATCAATAACGTTAGATGTATAAGGATCTAATCCTGAATTGGGCTCATCACAGAAAAGGTATTTCGGATGGTTTACAATTGCTCTGGCAATAGCAACACGTTTTTGCATACCTCCGGAAATTTCTGAAGGAAACTTTCTGTTGGCTTTATCTAAATGTACTCTTCCGATTACCTCAAAAACTCTTCTTTTCTTTTCTCTGAAAGTCAGATTTGTAAACATATCGAGCGGAAACATAATATTCTCTTCCACCGTTAAAGAGTCAAATAATGCACTTCCCTGAAACAGAGTTCCGATTTCTGAGCGAAGCTGCTGTTTTTCTTCTCTGTTCATCACATTAATATCTCTTCCATCAAACAAAATTTCTCCGGAAGAAGGCTGATAAACATTCAGTAAACTTTTAAGGAAAACGGTTTTTCCCGATCCGCTTTGTCCGATAATAAGGTTGGTTTTTCCTTTTTCGAATGTGGTTGAAATTCCTTTTAGCACTTCAACATCACCAAAACTCTTTTTAAGATCTTTTACCTCAATCATCAGCTTAATATTAATTGTGTTAAAATTAATTCGGAAATAATGATGAAAACCATTGTCCAAACCACGGCTTGCGTACTTGCTCTACCAACTTCTAATGAACCGCCTTTCACGAAATATCCAAAGTATGAAGGAACTGTCGCAATTACAAATGCAAAAACAATGGTTTTGGTAAATGCATAAATGATGAAAAGATTTGGCATATACATTTGGATACCTGTGATGTAATCTGCAGTTGTCCAGTTTCCGGTTAGCATTCCTGCAATGTACCCACCACCAATACCAAAAACGATACTGATAGCAATCAAAATAGGATTAAAAATGAGACAGGCGATGATTTTAGGTAAAATAAGGAAGTTGGGAGAGTTGACTCCCATAATATCTAATGCGTCAATCTGTTCAGAAACACGCATGGTTCCGATAGTTGATGCAATATATGATCCTACTTTTCCTGCAAGAATCAAACTGATAATAGTAGGTGCAAATTCAAGAACTAAAACTGCTTTGGTTGCATACCCTACAAATGAAGTTGGTATGGGGAATGAAGATGCATTAAAATTATTAAACATCTGAATGGCAACCACCGCTCCCACGAAGATAGATGTGAAAGTAACCAATCCAAAAGAATTGACTCCCAAGTCGTTGATTTCTCTCATAAATAACTTCCAGAAAACTCTCATTTTCTGGGGCTTTTGAAGAGATTTACCGATCAGGATCATGTATTCACCTATGGCTGTAAAAAACTTTTTTAACATTCTGCTAAATTAGACTATTTTTATTTATTTTACTTCGCATTTTTGTCGCCGCCTATCACCAAAACAATGGTTTTTAAGATGATGATCATATCCAATACAAAGCTCCAGTTTCTTATATAAAAAGCATCTGCGAGGATGCGTTTATTCATTTCTACTTCTACGTTTCCCGAATCTCCGCGATAGCCACTTACCTGAGCCAAACCTGTGATTCCCGGGCTGGCTAAACTTCTTAATGTATATCTTCCTATTTTCGGCTTATAATAATTATCAACTGCAAGCATGTGAGGTCTTGGTCCTACAATTGACATTTCGCCCTTCAAAACATTGATGAATTGAGGCATTTCATCTAAGCTTGTTCTTCTTAAAAACTTTCCGATTCTTGTAATTCGTGTGTCATTTTCTTCAGTGGTTTTTATGGAAGAATCATCATTTACAACCATGGTTCGGAATTTAATACAATTAAAAACTTCTTCATGAAAACCGTATCTCTTCTGAACAAAAAAAACAGGACCTTTTGAGTTTCTTTTAATCAAAAATGCAATAATCGGAAACAACCATGAACAAATCAAAACTAAGACCAATATGGAAAATACAATATCAAAAGTTCTTTTTAGCAAAAAATTAGAATAATAATCTAAAGGATATCTTCCTTGATTTAAAACCGGTTGAGTCTCAATATAACCCAAATCGAAAAAGAAATAATCGTTTTGAGAAATATTGGGTATCAATGAAATGTGTACTTTATGAGCTTCTGCCAATCTGAAAATCTCATCTCTCGTATGATCTGAAAAAAGATTTTCTGTCGGAATGAATAGGGTATGAATGCCGTTGGATTTCCAGAAACTGATAAGTTCATGTGAATCAATCTCGGTTGAACTATAGTTGAAGATTTTATAGCCATAATCCTTCCTTTCTTTCAGAATATTTTTTAGTGTTTCGGTAGAATCATCCTCATGTAAAAACATGACATTTCTGTTGTTAATCCCTAAAGACCGAAAATATCGAATAATAAAATAAACAATAGATTTCGTTAAAATAACTGCGGAAAATAGGTAGAGTGAAAACCAAGTTAACTCAGAACTGAAAAATTGGTTGTTACTGACTTTTCTGATGAGAACCAATCCGATGATAAATAACATAAAATGAACGATGACACGTTCTACAAATATTATATACGTAAGATTTCTGGCAATATTGTAAATTTTTGTCCTTCCGCTTAATAATATCCAGAAAGAGTAGAGCAGCAGAAGTGAAAATGAATTTCGAGACAATACATCTTCTGCGTGCACCAAATCCGGATTTTTATTTAAAAAATACAGCATAAAAATACCTGCAATCACCAAAAGGTCAAGCAAAATAATGATTGATTTTAAATATCTGGAATACCGGATTCTTTGCATCTATTGAAATGTAGGATACAGAGGCTAATTTAAGGAAATTTTATGGGATATTAAGATATTTATGGGTCTGAACCGACGCTTGCCAACGCGGATTTGCAAGAATGAAGTCTGTGATCTTAGGATACATTTCGTCACGCTTGCTCCACTCACTCTGAAGGTACAATCTGCAGTTTTCAGAAACTTTTGCAGCTTGTTCTTCTGCAAATTTAAAATCATTATTGTTAAAAATGATCATTTTCAACTCATGCGCTTGTGCATAGATTTCTTCCTTTGGAAGCCCTGTTTTTTTTGGTGAAAGTGTGATCCAGTCCAGTTGTCCGCTCATCGGATAAGCTCCCGAAGTTTCTATATGAACGGTACATTCTAATTCTTTCAATTTGGAAGTCAAGATATTTAAATTCCACATCAATGGTTCTCCCCCTGTTAACACTACAATCTTGCAATGTTTTGCTGCCGTTTCTGCAATTTCTTCCGCATTCATTAGAGGATGAAGATCAGGATTCCAGCTTTCCTTTACATCACACCAATGGCAACCGACGTCGCAGCCTCCCAATCTAATGAAATAGGCTGCTTTTCCGGTGTGTGCTCCTTCTCCCTGAATCGTGTAAAAATGCTCCATCACCGGGAGCATTTTACCTTCATTTAATAAAATATCTTCTTCTTTATTCATTTTAAATTAGTCATTATAGACCGAAGTTTTGTAAGCGATGATGGTGTTTTTCATCAACATTGCTCTTGTCATAGGTCCGACACCCCCGGGAACAGGCGTGATCCAGCTTGCTTTTGCCGCACAGCTGTCGAAATCGACGTCACCTGCCAAATAGTATCCTTTTGGGGAATTGTTATCTACTCTTGTAATTCCTACATCTACAATCACGGCTCCGTCTTTGATCATTTCACCTTTTAAAAAGTGAGGATCACCTAAAGCTGTAATGACGATGTCTGCTTTTTTAGTATATTCTTCGATGTCTTTTGTGTAAGAATGGGTCAAAGTAACCGTTGAATTTCCCGGGAAATCTTTTCTTCCCATCAAGATACTCATTGGTCTTCCTACGATTTTACTTCTACCGATGATGACACAGTCTTTACCTTTGGTTTCAATATTATATCTTTCCAATAATGTTAAAATTCCAAATGGAGTTGCAGGTAAAAATGTATCCATTTCTAAAGCCATTTTCCCGAAATTGGTAGGGTGAAAACCGTCAACATCTTTTCTTGGATCGATCGCGTTAATGATTTTCTCCTGATCAACCTGATCGGGTAAAGGCAACTGAACGATAAATCCGTCTACAGATTTATCCTTATTAAGTTCCTCAATTTTTTCCAATAATTCAGATTCAGAAACCGTACTTGGAAATTTGACTAAGCTAGATTGAAAACCTACTTCTTCACAATCTTTCACTTTAGCATTTACATATGCTTTACTCGCTCCATTGTTTCCAACAAGAATTGCCACCAAATGGGGTGCTCTTCTTTTGCTTGCAATGATTTTATCAACTTCAACCTTGATTTCTGCTTTTATTTCTTTGGATACTTTTAATCCGTCAAGAATTTCTGCCATTTTACTTTTATTACTTTTTATTATTAGATTTTAAGGATATTTTTCAGGATTCTGATGAGTGCAGAAAACGGAAAGGATGTTTACGATTTTCTCTTTCTCATCTATGTCAAATAAAACTAAATACGGCAATTTCTTTAGAGGGATTGCTCTTACATCTTTTTACCTAACAGCAAAGAAAGGATTCGTCTGTAAAGATTTATAAGCATCAAATAATTTCTTCCTAAAACTTCTCGCAGATGACTGAGATTGCCTCTTATAATATTTAATGGCATCATCAATATTATTGGTTGCAATAGGAGAAACGAGAATTTTAAATGCCATACTTTTCTGAAATTCTCTTTAGCGATTCAAATGCATCTACAGATTGTGATCTGTCTTGTTTTAATGCTTCATCGATCACTTTTTTCATTTCACCCGTTAATTCAAAATCCTCTTCATTTTTTTCAAAGCTGATTTTCATTTTTTTCAAAAAAGTTTCCACAAAGGTCTCTTCTTCCTTGTTGTTTAGGTTAATGATAATTTGTGTCATATCTTTTATTTTTAAGTAAAATTAATGAAAATCTGCAATAGTTATTTATTTGCTTTATAATAATTAATCAGTCCATTTGTTGAGCTATCATGAGAGCTGATTGTCTCATTATTTTCTAATTCAGGTAAGATTTTATTTGCTAAAACTTTTCCTAATTCAACACCAAACTGGTCAAAACTGAAAATATTCCAAATTACTCCCTGAACGAAGATTTTATGTTCATACATTGCAATTAACTGTCCTAATGAAAAAGGAGTTAATTCATTGAAAATTATTGAGTTAGTTGGAGTGTTTCCGTGGAAGACTTTGTAGTTTAATAAGAAATCAATCTCTTCGTCAGTTTTTCCTGCTGATTTTAATTCTTCTTCAACTTCTTCTTCCGTTTTTCCAAAGGCAAGTGCTTCAGTCTGTGCAAAAAAGTTAGCTAACAATTTATCCTGATGATCAGAAACTTTGTTAGGACTTTTTGCATACGCGATAAAATCTGCAGGAATCAGTTCTGTTCCCTGATGAATCAATTGATAGAAAGCGTGTTGCCCATTTGTCCCAGGTTCTCCCCAAATGATTGGTCCTGTTTCATATTCTACGAATTCTCCGTTTCTGTCAACGCATTTTCCGTTGCTTTCCATATCTCCCTGTTGAAGATAGGCTGCAAATCTGTCTAAATATTGAGAATAAGGTAAAATTGCATAGCTTGTTGCTGCGTAGAAATTACGATACCAAATTCCTAATAACCCCATCAAAACAGGAATGTTTTCAGAAAAATCTGTCGTTTGGAAATGTTGATCTGTATCAAAAGCTCCCTTCAATAATTGTTCAAAGTTTTCATACCCAACTGAAAGAACGATGCTTAAACCGATTGCGCTCCAAAGTGAATATCTTCCACCAACCCAATCCCAGAATTCGAAAATGTTTTCTTCTGCAATTCCGAAGTCTTTAACTGCTTGAACATTGGTTGATAAAGCGACAAAATGTTTTGCGACATCTTCCTGTTTCCCTGCTTTTAAGAACCAGTCTTTTGCTGAATTGGCATTCGTCATCGTTTCCTGAGTTGTAAAAGTCTTGGAAGCAATGATGAATAGAGTGGTTTCAGGATTCAAATCTTTTACAACTTCTGCAATATGATTTCCGTCCACATTAGAAACGAAATGAACGTTTAATCTGGTTTTAAAATGTTTTAAAGCAGAAACCACCATTACAGGTCCCAAATCTGAACCTCCGATTCCGATGTTCACAACATCAGTGATTTCTTTTCCGTTAAAACCTTTGTGTGATCCTGAAATAATGCTTTCAGAAAAAGTTTTCATGTGATCAAGAACTCTCTTGATTTGAGGTTTGATGTTTTCTCCGTCAACCAATATTTCTTTCTCGGAAAAATCTCTCAAAGCTGTATGCAGAACGGCTCTTCCTTCTGTCTCGTTGATTATATCTCCCGAAAACATTTTAGAAATTGCATCTTTCAACTGACATTCTTCTGCTAGATTTAATAAAAGCTGTTTAGTTTCAGCAGTAATCAAGTTTTTAGAATAATCGAAAAGAAAATTTTCTCTTTTTATAGAAAATTCATTGAAACGATTAGTATTATATTGAAAAAGACTTCTCAGTTCTAAGTCATTGTTTGCAAAATAATCGTCAAGTGCCTTCCAGCTGTTAGTTTGTATAGGATTTATTTTTGATAGCATAAAAGTCTAGAAATTAAAATTTTAGGGCTCAGAATTTTGGTGTAAAACCAATCAAATCCTTATGCCGGATTAATGATCTGCAAATTTACGGAATTTTACACCAACGATGTTAATTGAGGGTTAAAAATCGACTTAGAGTATTTTGATTTCAAATATTTTAAAGAAATCAAAAACAAAAGACCTCCAGAAATGCAGAGGTTTTGAAAAATCTATATTGATAACACAAGGTTAGGATGCCGGTTTTATTCTTTTGTAGCTTGAATTGCTTTTCTTTTAGATTGATTTTTTCGGTAAAAGTAAAATCCAAAACCTGCAATTAAAAGAATCGGCCAAATCATAATCAATCCCACAAAAATTCTCTGAATTAAATAAAAACCTTCCACAAAAGCATTCTTTGCACTGTAAAAGAAGGCGAACTTATATTTATTGTCAATATTTGTGGTATTGGTCACGGCAATTTCCGCAATACGAAGTTGTGGCTCTTTGATGTAAATGTCTACTGTGCTATATTTTAAATGATCTGCAACATCCATATTAGGATTTTCTTCAGACATATTTTCATTGCTCAGATTTACTTTGTCTTTAGTAGTTTTAAGCTCTGAAATATTTTCACCGGTTTTTTTAATTCTTTTTCCTTCGAGCTCTGCATATTTTATACTTGCCGTCACGTCTTCAGCGTTAATGACTCTTGAATTAAGAAAAAGCTTTTTGTCGTTAATAAAAGTCAAAAGTTCGCCCAGTTTTTCGGTAGGAACTCTTACTTGCATTGTATTTTCAGTTTGGTATTTTTTGACAAGCATTGCTTCGTTGTCTGATGTATTGTAAGAATCTTCTGAGAAAACATTACTCCGCAAATTACTATTGGTGACAAAGCCTCCCAAATCCTGAACCGATTTTTCGATGGAAATTGTCGCATCGTAAACATCTTTTACTTCCATGTTGACGTTGGCAGTTTTGATAAATTGTTTGTCTTTTACAGACATTTTTGCTACAGATGAGACACTATCTGCTGTTATATCTTTGTTGTATTCTGCAGTATCATAATCGCTTACTGTTGCTTCATTTTTTTTACATGAAGAGATTCCAATTAAAATAAATATTGCTAATGATAATTTGATGTAAGTAGTTTTCATAATATTGATTTTTAATTTTTTGCTTACCTCAAAGTTGAGAACGAAACGTTTGTAATGTTTGAAAATAGAAAGTAAAAGATTTGTAAATAAAATAATTAACTTAGTTTGCTGTAAATCAGTATTTTGTAAAATAACGTAGTTTGTAAGTGTGGTATTTCGGATTGATTTTTGCTTAAATTTTACAAATCAAACCAAAATCAATATGTCTAAAACTTTTTCCAAAATCAGAAATGCCATAGAATTATTCAGATCGATAGATTTTGATCAGTTAAGCGAAATTTCACAAAAAGTAAATCTTCCGAAACTCATGGAAAACTTTTCCAAATTAGACGATAAACAGTTGAGCGGAATGATGAAAATGCTTGATCCGAATAAAAAGAAAAAAGAACTTCCACCAATTGACGGAGATTTCTACGATATCTATCATACTTTGACACCGGAACAACGAGAAGTTCAGCTCAAGGTAAGAGCGTTTATGGAAAAAGAAGTGAAACCCTTGGTGAATCATTATTGGTTGAGAGATGAATTTCCTTTTGAATTAATTCCAAAATTCCAAAAACTTGATATTTGCGGAGTAACTTATGAAGGATATGGCTGTAAAGGAATGCCTTTTCTGATGGAAGGTGTTATCGCAATGGAAATGGCAAGAGTGGATGCTTCAATTGCCACCTTTTTTGGAGTGCAATCTGGCTTGTCGATGGGCTCCATTTACATTTGCGGTTCAGAAGAACAAAAGCAAAAATGGCTTCCTCAAATGCAAAAGTTTGAAAAAATAGGCGCTTTTGGTTTAACAGAACCGGAAGTAGGTTCCGGAGCAGCGGGAGGTTTAACTGTAACCTGCAAAAAAACTCCCGAAGGCTGGATTTTGAATGGACAAAAAAAATGGATCGGAAACGCAACTTTTGCAGATTTAATTATTATTTGGGCGAGAGATTTAGATGATGGTGAAGTAAAAGGTTTTATTGTTGAAAAAGATAATCCTGGATATTCTGTTGAGAAAATAAAAGGAAAAATGGCATTGAGAATCGTTCAAAATGGATTAATTACTTTAAAAGATTGTTTAGTCACAGAAGAAAACAGATTGCAGAATGCCAACTCGTTTAAAGATACCGCAAAAGTTCTTAGAATGACCAGAGCCGGAGTTGCGTGGATGGCAACCGGATGCGCAAGAGGAGCTTACGAAAGCGCATTAGCCTATACCAGAACAAGAGAACAATTCGGAAAACCGATTGCTGCTTTTCAGATGATTCAGGGGCATTTGGTAGAAATGTTATCTAACCTTACAGCAATGCAAACTATGGTTTTCAGACTTTCTGAAATGCAGGACGAAGATATTTTAAAAGATGAGCATGCTTCTTTAGCCAAAGTTTTCTGCACAATGAGAACCAGAGATATCGTCTCAAGAGCGCGAGAAGTAATGGGCGGAAACGGAATTCTGCTTGAATATGATGTTGCCAGATTTGTAGCCGATGCCGAAGCAATCTATTCTTACGAAGGAACCAAAGAAATCAATTCACTGATTGTAGGAAGATCGATTACAGGATTCAGCGCATTTGTATGATTTTGGAGTCAATAGTCAATTGTGAATTTTGCTCTGCAGGTAAATTTAAAACTGACAGCAAAAAGAATTCACAATTGACTACTCATTATTTTTCAGCTAATTAAAGCTTTGTATTTTTCTTTATTGTCAATAATGATCCAAAGATTGATTAAAGTTAAAACTGCTGAAATGGCAATTCCTGTTGATGATGGATCTCTGTAAACATTATGCAGTAAAATACCAACCATTACAGGTAAGATAATAATCGCTCCTAAAGCTCGGGTTTTAGGAAAAATAAATAATAATCCACCAATTATTTCTACAGCTCCAACTAATGGCATCAACCAACCGATTTCTTCGAAAGCGGCATAAACTTTCATTTGTTCTTCAGATAATTTTGGCATCGGATTGTAATGAAAGAATTTATCTAATCCGGCATTGATAAACATGAGCCCAAACAGAAGGCAAAGAATAAATTTTATGATTTTCATGGGATATAATTTTATATCAAATTTAAAAAAAAATTATTTCCAATTGTAATTATAATAAGTCCTTTTTCTTTTCTTCTCCTTTTAGAGAAATAATTTTATTTTATATTTTTAGATTTTATATATTTGTTTACAAGTCAAATTAAAATATTAAAATATGTTGAAAAATTTTAAAAAATTAAATCGAGAAGATTTAAAAGGAATTAATGGAGCCGGTGGTTCTGGGAAATGTGATATAGGACCAATCGGGTGCCCGTGTATAATTCCACCGGGAGACCCTTGTTTAGGCGGTTCTGGTGGAGGAGGAGATCCTGTTTTGGGTTATTGCCCTGACAGTCAGTCTTATATTCCGTGCGACCAAAATTGTCCCAACGGAATGAGTCCTCTTTGTCCGTTAGGATAAAATACCAAATTAGAATGTCTTACAACTAGGAATTTTTAATTGAAAAACCATTCTCTGAAAGGAGATAAATTGGAATGAAAAAAGTCCGTTTTCACTAATTGGGAAACGGGCTTTTCTTTTTTAGTTTCTTAATCCATTTCCTTCAAGGTAATGTTCTTCGAAATTTTGTAGCTTTTTTTCTTTTTGTTGGGTTTTTCATCTTCACCTAAAAGTTTTCCCCAAGGTTTTAATCCTTCAACTCTTTCAAAAATAATTTTGATGATCGCAATCGCCGGAATACACAGAAACATTCCCGAAATTCCCCAAAGATGCTCCCCCACAAGAATTCCGATAAAAGAAAATAAAGCATTGATCTTTACTTTTGATCCTACTACAAAAGGTAGAACAATATTTCCGTCAATGATATGAACAATCACATAACCAATCGCAACATAGACACAGGTAGAAACGGTTCCTGTGGCAAATGCAATAAAGCATGAAATTAAAAGCGAAATACAAATTCCGATATATGGAATGACATTTAATAATCCCGTCAAAACACCAAGCAAAATAGCATATTTTACTCCTAGAACTGTAAGAACAATCGTAGTAAGGGCTGATACGATGATGATCTGAAGACAAAGTCCGATGATGTATCTTTTGGTCATGATTCTTACTTCAGAAACCACTTCCTGAACGCTCGTTTTATGTTTTTCATTAAAAACATTCACGATAAAATTATTTAAAATCCTTCTGTAATTTAAAATAAAGATGAAAAACAGAATGAAAAAAGCCAAAAATCCCAAACTTGAAGAGAAAATTCCAAAAGTGAAGCCTAAAATCACACCCGAAGAAGACAAAAGTTTACCTAAACCCTGATCAAGATAATCGAGCTGCTCATCAATTTTCACATTAAAAGTATGAGAAACCCAAGTCTGAAGGTTGTGGAAAACCATATTGAATTGTTTGGTCAAATGTGGTAAATCCCTGCTGAAACTCGAAATTTGTGATCCGAAGAAATAAATTAACCCCGTCAGGATAACCAACATCATCATAACAGACACGATCGTTGATATTGACCTCGGAAATTTTAGTTTTTTCTCAAAAAAATTGGCAATTGGTAAAAAAAGCATTGCCATCAGAAACGCTAAAAAGAATGGAGCTAAAATACTCTGCCCAAGATTGATAAGATATCCTATTCCGATAATCGAAACTACGGCAAGGGCAAGTTTTAACAGAAAAGGAAGTTTAAAAAAATTCATGATAAAGTTTTTCCAAACATAACAAAAACCTCACCGTTATGATGAGGTTTTTAGATTTTATTGCTAAAAATTATTTTTCAATAGCGAGTTCAAGAACTTCGGTCATCCAATTCACATAGTTTACTTTCAGGTTTTTCAGATAATCCTGCTTGATTTCTTCCACATCTTTTCTGTTGGCTTCACAAAGAATAACTTCCTTTATTCCTGCTCTTGTTGCGGCCAATAATTTTTCTTTGATTCCACCTACAGGAAGCACTTTTCCTCTTAGAGTAATTTCACCTGTCATTGCCAAATGAGGTCTTACTTTTTTATTTCTAAATGTAGAAACCATAGAAGTCAGCATTGCGATTCCGGCAGAAGGTCCGTCTTTCGGCGTTGCGCCTTCCGGAACGTGAACGTGAATGTTTTTCTTTTCCAAATCATCTTCTGAAATTCCTAAATCTTCATGTTTAGCTTTAATATATTCCAAAGCAATCGTTGCAGATTCTTTCATTACTGTTCCCAGATTTCCAGTCATCGTAAGATTTCCTTTTCCGGTGCTCGTAATGCTTTCAATAAATAAAATATCTCCTCCGACGCTCGTCCACGCTAATCCTGTTACAACTCCCGGAACATCTGTCAGTTCAGATAAGCTTTTCGGTCTTGGAACACCCAGAATTTCATCTACTTTTTCAACAGAAATTTTAGTATCATATTCTTTCACTAAAGCGGTTTGCAAAGCTACCCAACGAGCAATTCCTGCAATTCTTTTTTCTAAAGAGCGCACTCCGCTTTCTGAAGTATGGGCTTCGATGATATGTTTTAGTTCAGCATTTCCAAGTTTGAAAGATTTCGCCGTCAAACCGTTTTCGTCCTGCTGTTTTTTAATTAAATGTCTCTTAGCGATCTCTATTTTTTCCTCCAAAGTATAACCTGCAATCTGAATGATTTCCATTCTGTCCAAAAGAGGAGTCTGAATCGTTGATAAAGAGTTTGCTGTTGCCAAAAACATCACTTTAGACAAATCATAACCCATTTCAAGGAAATTATCATAGAAGGAGCTGTTTTGCTCGGGATCAAGAACTTCAAGCAAAGCAGAACTCGGATCGCCATGCATTCCTTTTCCTACTTTGTCAATTTCGTCTAAAACAATTACAGGATTTGAAGTCCCCGATTTTTTGATGGATTGAAGGATTCTTCCCGCCATCGCACCAATATAGGTTTTTCTATGACCGCGGATTTCGCTTTCGTCATGAAGTCCGCCCAAAGAAACACGTACGTATTTTCTTCCCAAAGCATCGGCGACAGATTTTCCTAAAGAAGTTTTACCAACTCCGGGAGGACCTACCAACAATAGAATAGGGGATTTCATATTGTTTTTCAATTTCAAAACAGCCATGTGCTCCAAAATTCTTTTTTTGATGTCTTCTAAGCCAAAATGGGCCTTATCTAAAACTTTCTGAGCTTTCTCAATATCAAAAGTGTCTTTGGTAAAGGTTTCCCAGGGAAGATCTGTGAAAAAATCCAGATAATTTCTCTGAACATTATAGTCAGGAGAATTTGGGTTTTGTCTCTGAAGTCTTCCGATTTCTTTCTGGAAATGTTCTTCTACTTCAGGTTTCCATTTTTTATCTTTTGCTTTTTTCAGTAAATCTTCAACATCGCTTTCGGGACCGCCACCAAGCTCGTCTTGGATCGTTCTGATCTGCTGATTCAGAAAATATTCTCTTTGCTGTTTGTCAAGATCTTTTGAAGTTTTCTGGTGAATCTGATTTCTTAGTTCCAGCTTTCTGAAATCTTCATGCATCATTTCGTAACACTTGTTTGCTCTTTCCATCAAACTTTTTTCCTCAAGCAATTTTTGCTTTTCTGAATAAGGGAAATTGGCATTCGTACAGATGAAATTTAGCAAATCATCATTATTGTTGATGTTTTTGATGGCAAAATTGGCTGCGTTGGGAATATTAGGATCGAGTTCAATAATTTTTAAAGCTAAATCTTTTACATTTTCCAGTAATGCCTCGTATTCTTCTTTATTCTTGGCTTTAGAATCTTTCAATCGTGTAATTTCACCTTTAAAATAAGGTTGGCTGCCTGTAATTTTTTTTATTTTGAATCGTTGAAAACCTTTTGTGATGGCCGTAACGTTTCCTTCAGGAAGTTTGATGATTTTAATAATCTTCGCTAAGGTTCCGATCTGGTAAAAATCTTTTTCTGCAGGCTGTTCGATGTCAGAATTTTTCTGACTTACAATTCCTATTAAATCACCGTTTTGCTGTGCTTCTTCAAGTAATTGAATAGACGTTTTTCTCCCTGCAGTAATAGGAATTACGACATTTGGGAACATCACCATATTTCTTACCGGAAGAATCGGGAAAATTACCTGTTCAGTATTTTTTTGACTTTCGTCAATATCAGAAAGATTGATTTCTTCGGCTACAATATCAAAACCGTCGCCTAAGATTTCATCAAAATTTATATCTTCAAATTCTGTCATAATAAGTTGAATGACAAATTGTCATTTATAGTTTAAATCGTTAAAGGATAAATCAAAATATGTTTAGAAAATGCTTTACATATAATGTGTACGTAATTTTCACAATACTTATGCCATTTGTTTTTTGATAAAAAATACGGTCAAAATTTCCATTTTATCTTTATTAGAATTTTAAAAATTAAAAAACCATCTTATATTTCTCTAATTTCTTAAAAATGTGTATTTTCGCACACTGATATAAAACTATATTTATAAAATGGCAATTTTAGGACAGATTAGGAGTAGACCTTGGCTTTTGATGGGAATGATCGCATTGGCGCTTTTAGCGTTTTTGGTAAACCCAGAAAGTCTCGATAAAGTTTTTGGAAAAAATCCTGATGTTTTAGGAAAAGTAAACGGCGAAAAAATTACCCGTGAGGAGTATAATGACCAGCTTTTCATATTACAACAACAAGCTGAACAGCAGCAACAGCCAAAAAACGGACTTGAAGAACAGGCTTGGCAATTGCTTGTGCAATCAAAATTGGTAAAGCAGCAATTTGAAAAAATGGGATTTGAAATGACAGACGATTTGTTTTGGAATCAGATTCAGTATGATCAGATGTTTGCTCAGAACCAGCAGCTTTTTGACGAAAAAGGAAATTTCAAACTTCAGGAATTGAAGAAAGAGATTGAAACTTTGCAAAATACAAACCCGGAAGGTTACAGCCAATGGTTGAAAACCAGAAAAACGATCGAGTATAGAATCATGGCAAGACAGGTTTTTGCTAATATTTCTACAGGGATTACGACGGGTAAAAAAGAGGCTGAAGAATTAATGAAAGAAAGAGATCAGCTTGCTGATATTGATTTTGTAAAAGTTGATTACGCTTCTTATCTCCAAAAAAATAAAATCAAAGTTACAACTGAAGATTTAAAACAATACATCGACCAGCATCCTGTAATGTTCAAGACCGAACCCAGCAGAAATCTTGGTATCGTGTTTTTCCCTTCAAAGCCAAGTCCGGCAGATGATGCAGCGGTATTGAAAGATATCACAAAAGTATTCTCAGTAGGGACAGACGAGAGTGGAGGGAAAGAAAACTTCATGAATACTACAAACGATTCTATGTTTGTAACGGCAAATTCTGATATACCTTTCAACAATCAATATGTCCCGGCTAATCAAATGCCTCAAGGATTACAGGGTAAAATTGAAACAGCTACAATTGGTCAGACTTTCGGACCATACAAAGAGCAGAATTTATATGTCGTTTCTAAATTAGTCGACAAAAAAGCTTCAGATTCTACACTGTCTAAACATATCTTAATTGCATATAAAGGTGCAGAGAGATCTACGGCAACAAGAACAAAAGAACAGGCTAAGAAAATTGCTGACAGCTTAATGGCTGTAATTAAAGCAAATCCTGCAAAATTTGCGGAAGGTCTGAAATTATCTGATGAGCCAAATGCTGTTGAAAGAAATGGTAGTGTAGGTTGGACGACTCCTCAAAGTCAGTTCGCTCCTCCGTATTTAGCTTTCCTTGCTAACAATCCTAAAGGTGCTACAGGTTTAACTGAGACGAGTTTTGGTTACCATATCATCAACGTTGAAGATAAAAAAGCAGGAACAATGGGCTATAAGGTAGCTCACCTGGTAAAAGCTATCAAGCCATCTGAAGCTACAGAAGCTGTAGTTGATAAAAATTCAAGAAGATTTATTCAGCAGGTTCAAGGGAAATCATTCAATGATTTTGTAAATCTTGCTAAAAAATCAAATTATCAATACTCAAACGCAAAATCTGCTAAGAGATTTGACGGTCAGTTACAAGGTTTAGGAACTGATAAAGATGCTGAAATCATCGCTTGGGCATTTGATAAGAAAAGAGAAAAAGGAGATTCTGAAATTTTCACAGTTGACGGAACAGGTGATAAAATTGTTGTCTATTTAAACGGTAAACAAGAAAAAGGTCTTGCTGATCCGGAGTCTGTAAGAGATCAGATTGAGACGATTGTAATGAATAAAAAAGCGGCAAAGATGATTTCTGATAAAATTGGAAAACCTTCAAGCTTAGATCAGGTTGCAAAAACTTTTGCTACAACGAAACAGTCTGCGCAGGTCAATATGCTCAACCCATCAGTGGCTGGTGCAATGGAACCTAAAGTTGCCGGTGCTGCATTTGGTGTTAAAAAAGGAGCAATCTCAAATGTTATCGAAGGTGGAACAGGAGTTTATGTTTTGGTTAAAAAGAACGAAACAATCAACAAACAACCTGGAGATGCCAAGCAATTCACAGAATCTGTTACACAGAGAAATGCAGGAATGTTTGGTCAGGCTTGGTTGAAGAGTTTACAGGATAATGCAGACATCGATGATTACAGAATCGAAATCTGGAGCAAGCTTGGAAATCAACAATAAGATATCTAAAATCAATAATATAAAAAGTGGCAGAGTTTTTGCCACTTTTTTTGTGTTTAACCCATAGCAATAAAGAAAAAACATTAATTTAAATGTACTATATTTGCTTACTAGAAAAAATATAAAAAGTGAAGTTCAGTAAAGAAATAAAAGCTGGTTTAATAGCAATCTTAGCTGTTATCGGCTTTGTCGTTTTGTTCCAATTCATGAAAGGCAGGAGCCTTTTTACCACCGATAATATATTTTATGCAAAATATGATAACGTTGAAGGTCTTACACAGTCTTCACCGGTGTCTATTAATGGATTAAAGGTTGGTCAGGTTGATAAAATTACTCCGCAGACATCAAAAGACGGGAAAATCCATTTCATCGTAAAAATTACTGTTGATGATAATTTTGAATTTTCAAGAAATTCAAGCCTTGAAATTTTTGAACCAAGCTTAATGGGAGGTAAAGAAATGAGAGTGAATTTGTTTTACGGTGGTCCTATCGCAAAAGATGGTGATACTTTAAAAGGCGCTTTCAAATTAGGAATGATGAACAGTCTTTCTTCTCAGGTTGGTCCGGTAAAAGATCAGTTGCAAACTGTTTTACACAGAGTTGATTCTTTGATGGTAAATGCCAATCAGGTGATGAACGAGCAGAACAGAGAAGAAATCAAGATTTTACTTCACAATCTTAATAAAACGGTAGGTGCTTTAGAAACTACTGCAGGAAGCGTAAACAGATTAGTTGGAAATAACGATCCTAAACTTCAAAAAGTTCTTGACGAAGCAAGTCTTACGATGAAGAGTGGTAAAGTTACTCTGGATAAATATGGTAATTTGGCTGAAAGTATTGATACACAAAAATTAAATGCTACAATTGCTAATTTAGATAATACTGTAGGTCAGTTAAACAAAGTTGTTTCAGGAATTGACAGGGGAGAAGGAAGTTTGGGTAAGATCATGAAAGATGATCAGTTGTATAATAATCTGAATGCAGCATCCAACAATTTAAATTCTTTGATTGAAGATTTGAAAGCCAATCCTAAGAAATACGTGAATTTCTCAGTATTTGGTAAGAACAGTAAAGACTAATCATCCTTATGCAATATCTTGACAATATTATTTTTCTGATTCTATTAGTTGCGGGTTTTGGATTATTCGGAAAAAGCCTTTTTAAAATTTATAGAAACATCAGATTAGGAAGAGAAATCAACCGTAGCGACAGAAAGCCTGAACGTTGGGAAACTATGGCTCGTGTAGCAATGGGACAAAGCAGGATGGTAAAAAGACCTGTCGCAGGTATTCTTCACCTTTTTGTGTATGTGGGTTTTGTAATTATTAATATCGAATTGATCGAAATTATTGTTGACGGAATCTTCGGAACACATCGTTTTCTGGCAACAATTTTCGGACATACTTTCTATAATATTTTTACAGCAACTTTAGAAGTTTTAGCAATACTTGTAATCATTGGGGTTGTATTGTTTTTTATTCGAAGAAATTTTTACGGAGTTAAGCGATTGACGATGAAAGAACTCTTCGGATGGCCAAAAAATGATGCCAACTGGATTTTGATCATCGAATTTGCTTTGATGGTTTTTTTCTTTACTATGAATTCTTCAGATCTCATTTTGCAACAAAGAGGGATTTTGGCTGAACATGGAAGTTTTCCTATTAGTCAAATTACATTAGTTCCATTTTTTGAGATTTTCAGTTTCGATAACGGGTTTTTAATTTTTGTTGAAAGATCGGCTTGGTGGTTGCACTTTGTGGGAATTCTGTTTTTCATGAATTATCTTTATTATTCAAAACATTTGCATATTATTTTAGCATTCCCAAGTACTTGGTATGCCAACTTAGATTTGTACGGAAAGTTTAATAATTTAGATTCAGTTACGGCTGAAATTAAATTAATGATGGATCCAAATGCTGATCCTTATGCCGCTCCGGCAGAAGGTGCTGTTGCAGAAGCTCCGTCAAAATTTGGTGCGGAAGATGTTTTTGATTTAAACCAGGTTCAGCTTTTAAATGCTTATTCTTGTACAGAATGTGGCCGTTGTACTTCGGTTTGTCCTGCGAATATTACCGGTAAAAAATTATCTCCAAGATTAATTTTAATGAAAACCAGAGACCGTTTAGAAGAGGTAGGAAGAAATATTGATAAAAACGGAAAGTTTGAAGATGATGGAAAAAAACTTCTGAACGATTATATCACAAAAGAAGAACTCTGGGCTTGTACCACTTGTAATGCCTGTACTCAGGCTTGTCCGGTATTGCTTGATCCTTTATCTATCATTTTTGAAATGAGAAGATTTTTAGTAATGGAACAATCTGCAGCTCCTCAGGAATTAAATCTGATGATGACCAACGTAGAAAACAATGCTGCGCCGTGGCAATACAATCAGGCTGATCGTCTGAATTGGGCAAATGATTAATATTGTATAATATCATTTTCTTAAATTTAATTCAAATTAATACAAAATACATTTTATAACAAAATGGATTTCACTATAAAAACAATGGCAGATTATGCTGCCGAAGGAAAATCGCCTGAAGTTTTGTTTTGGGTAGGCTGTGCCGGAAGTTTTGACGACAGAGCGAAAAAAATTACCAAAGCATTCTGTAAAATTCTGAATAAAATCGGGGTTGAATTTGCTGTTCTCGGACAGGAAGAAAGCTGTACAGGAGATCCCGCAAAAAGAGCAGGAAACGAATTTGTTTTCCAGATGATGGCAATGACGAATATCGAAGTTCTGAATGGCTATGATGTTAAAAAAATTGTAACGGCTTGTCCGCATTGTTTCAATACCCTGAAAAATGAATATCCAAGTTTGGGAGGAAATTATGAAGTGATTCATCACACTCAGTTCTTAAAACAATTGATGAATGAAGGACGATTAAAAATTGAAGGCGGAGCTTTTAAAGGGAAAAAAATCACATTTCATGATCCTTGTTATCTGGGAAGAGCAAATGGTGAATACGAAGCACCAAGAATGCTTTTAGAAAAACTGGATGCCGAGTTGGTTGAAATGAAACGTTGCAAGACAAACGGTTTGTGTTGTGGAGCAGGAGGAGCTCAAATGTTTAAAGAACCTGAAAAAGGTGATAAGGACATCAACATCGAAAGAACTGAAGAAGCTTTGTCTTTCGAACCAAAAATCATTGCTACAGGTTGTCCGTTTTGCAATACGATGTTGACTGATGGTGTAAAACATTTCAATAAAAATACAGAAGTTGAAGTAAAAGATATTGTAGAACTTTTGGCTGAAGCTGAAGATTTATAAGTTTACTTTTAAAATTATATTAAACTCAGGATTGCTTCTGAGTTTTTTTTATTTAAAATATTGAATCAATAAAATTGCGTAATTTTGTTCTTTAAGAATTTATTTAAAATGAAATCGCCATAACTGGTTTTGATTAATAACCAATGAAGATAGGTGATAGCATATGACCATTAAATGACAATAAATATCTGCATATGAAAATCGAAGAATCAAATATAGTAGAAGCTGAAGATTACAGAGTGATTATTTATCCTGCTTCAAGAGCTTTTACAACCAAAGAAGCAAAAGTCATTACAGAAAAATTATATGACTTTCTTGCAGGTTGGGCAGCTCACGGAAAACCGCTTTCATCCTCTTTTAAAATTGAAAAAAATCAGTTCATTGTGATCTGTGTAGACGAAGAAAAAGAAATGGCTTCCGGATGTAGCATTGATGCTTTAGGCAAGATCATGAGAGAGATTGATGAAGAGTATCAGTTGGGATTATTTGACCGTATGAAAGCGAGTTTCTTGGAAAATGGTGAGGTGAAAACATTAAAACTTATAGATTTTAAAAATAAAGTAAGAAGCGGAGAATTATCAAAAGAAATTGAGGTTTTTGATTTTTCTAAAAACACTTATCTTGAATTTTTAGGAAATTTCTTACTTCCTTTCAACAGAAGTTGGGCAGCCGGAATTAAATAATTTTTTTTGAAAGTGGGGAGATTCATAGCTGAGTTATTCAGAAATTTATTTAAAATTCCTTTTTTCAGGAGAAGATATTTTGGATTTCATAAGCATGTTTTCAATCCATATCAGCTTTTTTCCGATGTAAAAAAACAGATAATCTACAGAGGAAATTTAAAACTCCAGGTCAATTTATCTGATTGGATTCAGCAACAATTGTACTTCCTTGGGGATTACGAAAAGCCTGAAATTGATTATCTCTCAGACTTTCTGAAACCTGGAAATGTATTTATTGACATTGGTGCAAACATAGGACTTTTCTCTCTCAACGCTTCCGAAATTGTCGGAGAGAAAGGGAAAATATATGCTTTCGAAGCATTTCCTCCGAACTATAATCAGTTTAAAGAAAATATTTCCCTCAACAAATTTGAAAATATTATTGCTGAAAATAAAGCGATTTCCAGTCAGAATTCTACAATCGAAATTTTATATAACGAGAAAGATAACAATATCGGAATGGCTTCTGCTTTCCTGAAAGATTTTACTTCAAAAGAAGTCGTTGAAAGCACAACATTAGATCAATATTCGGTTGATCATCATATTAACAGAATTGATTTAATTAAAATTGATATTGAAGGTGGAGAATACGATGCACTTTTAGGAATGACCAGGATTTTAACCGAAATCAAACCTCAGATTTTAATAGAAATCAACCACAAAACTTTAAAAGATTCCGGACATAGTGAAACGGAAATCATTAATCTATTCAGTAAATTTAATTATCAAATACTCAAAAAACTTAGCAGTGATGAACAGTCTTATAATGCGGTTTTCGGGTTCCAGAATTAAATTAAACTATATTTTAAGAAAAAGTTTTCTTTTCTATTCCAATCGTAAATATATTTTCAGGAAATTTCATCTTGTCAAAAGTTGATGATTTCAATGTAGCCTTTGTAAAAACGGCGCAAATCGTATTCTTTGGATGATAAAGACAAGAATGATTCTTGATTCCGACACCGTCTAATATTGCCTGAAAAACATCATACCGTATATTTTGCGGACTGTAAGCGTAATCATGCCACACAACAATAGAATTTTCATGCAGAAGATGTTTAAACACTTTTTGAGTATCATTTAAAACCATTTCATAACTGTGTTCTCCGTCGATAAAAACTAAATCGTATTTTTTGTTTAACGAAGCAAAATCAAAAGTTTTAGTATTGGCTCCGAGATGTAGAATTTTTGGATTTTTATTTGAAAGAATTCCGTGTTGTTCTGCATATTCAGGACTCAATCCCATTTCTTTCATTTCCTCATTGGAAAGATTAATCGTGGTACAGTCATCAATATATTTGGCGACATTATGAACACTTTCGCCACGCCAGGTTCCGATTTCAAGGTAAGAATTTACATCTTTTCTTGCTGCAATCGTAGAAAGGAGTTGCAAATCAGTGATCAAAGATCCACCGTCAAGAATAAAAGTGTCAATGTTTTTAGGGATTTCTTCATTGAGTTGTTCGATATCAATTTGAGGTAATGAAGCTAAATTAGGATAAAACTTTTTAAATCTTTCTTCAGCTACAAGCGGACTGTCTAAAATGATATTGATTAAACTCGGCTTTTTAAGAATTATTCGAATAAAAGAAAGAATTTTATTAATTTTAGCATTCATTTTGCTTAGATTCGTTTGACATAAATGATAAACAAAGATACATTTAAATAAAATTTTGGAAAGAAAAAATATCCTCTTCATCTCTTCCTGGTTTCCAAACAAAGTTGAGCCGTCAAATGGTAATTTTGTTCAAAGACATGCTGAAGCTGTATCTTTAAAACATCATGTTGAAATTTTGCATTCTATCGGGGATTTTCATCAAAAAGAAAAATATTTAATTGACGATCAGATTATTAATGGAATTAAAACTGTCATCGTTTATTATAGAAATTCAAAAAATCCTTTTCAGAATTTTTACCGCAGAATGAAAGCCTACAAAATAGGATTTTCAAGAATGCAGAAACCAGATTTGGTGCATGCGAATGTTTTGCATAATTCGATGTTTTTTGCAGTTTATCTTAAAAAGAAATTGAATATTCCTTTCGTTATCTCAGAACATTGGACTGCTTATCAGAAAAATGCTTCTGACGCTCATGGGAATTTGTGGCGTTTTTTTGCTAAATATATTGCAAACCAATCTTCCGCAGTTTTACCGGTAAGTGAAAATCTGAAAAAAGGTTTGATCGCTTTAGGGGTAAAAAAACCTATAAATGTAATATCAAACGTAGTAAACACAGATGTTTTTAAGCTGAATAATGAAGTGAAAAAAGACGAAGTTTTTACATTTTTACACGTTTCATCTTTAGTTGAAAGAAAAAATCCGGATAAAATCATCGTTGCTGCCAAAAAGTTGTTTGATGCAGGTTACAAATTTCATCTAAAAATTGGTGGAAGTGATTTCAAACATCTTGAAAAACAGATTACTGATCTTTCAGCATCCGATTATATTTCGACATTTGGACTTCTGCCTTTATCCGGAGTTGCGGAAAAGATGCAGCAATCTCATGCGCTAATTCTTTTTAGTGAAAACGAAACTCAAGGCTGTGTTTTGGTAGAAGCGAATGCTTGTGGAATTCCTGTAATATCTTCCAAAGTTGGCGGAGTGCCGGAATTTGTGAACGAAAAGACAGGTGTTTTAGTCGAGAAAAATAACGTAGAAGATTTGTATTCGGCTATGGAAAAATTCCTTTTGCAAAAAGTGAGTTTTGATAATCCTGAGATTTTACATCAGCAAATCAAAGAAAAATACAGTCCGGAAAAAATAGCAGAAGCTTTTTCTGAAGTTTATGAATTTGTCCTTAAATAATGATCAGTTTTATCAGAGATTTCATCGCTAAAAAAGGAATTTGGGTAGGTCTATCTTTACTCATAGCTAGACTTTCTGCATTTTTATTAAGTGTTTTCGTTGCACGGATCTTGTCGAAGGAAGATTTTGGAGCAGCAACATTTGGGCTGAATTTTCTTACGATTTTCTTAGCCTTTTCAGGATTTGGAGCAGCACAAGGTGTTGTAAAATATGGTTCAGGAATTGAAAGTAATCTTCAAAGAAAGCAGCTTTTTCGATATGCTTTTTCTTACGGACTGATTTATAATTTCATCCTCACATTGATCATGATTTTGATTTCAGGGATTTTATATTGGGAAGAATTTACTAAAATTAAACTCATCCTTTTATTCAGCATACGGTTTTTGGGAATGTATTTGGTTGAGCAAAAAAAAGCAGAATACCGCGCAGATTTAGATAATCAAACCTTTGCTAAATTTGATATTTTCCTTTCCGTTACTTCACTGATTTTTGGAGTTGTTTGTACCTATTTTTGGCAGCTAAACGGATTTATATTAAGCCTTTGCCTTTCTCCTTTTTTCCTGTTTTTTTATGATCGACAGTTTAGTTTTTCATTAAAAAAAATAACTTTTAACGATTTCAGGAGTAAAGAATTCTGGCATTTTTCCTGGACGACTGCGTTTACCACCCAAATTGGAGAACTCGTTTTTATTCTTGATATATTTTTCATCGGATTATTAATGAAAGAGCAGGATGTTGCGTATTATAAAGTCAGCTCGATGATTCCGATGAATATTTTGGTATTGGGATTTATTTTTATGCAGACCGAGTACCCAAAATTGTGTCAGCATCATCGTGACAAAAAATATCAATTTCAATTCATTTTTAATTATTGGAAGCTTTTTACAGCTGTTGGAATTATAGTTTTGGTTGTCGGAGTCTTTTTTGATCAACAAATACTTTCCATTTTCGGAAATCAATACCAGAACACTGAAATTTACAGAATACTTTTGTTTGCTGCGGTAATTTCTCTGATTTTCAGAGTTTTATTCGTCTATATGTTGGCTTCGATAGGCAAAACGATGTGGAATTTGGTCATTTCTGCCTTTATGCTTTTCGCAACTTCGCTCAGCCTGTACCTTGTCATTCCCGAATATGGTTTGACAGGTGTTTCTTATGTGACTTTCGGATGTTTGGCTTTGTCGGGAATTTTGCCCGCTTTTGCTTATTTTTACGAATCCAAAAAAATCTGATCATGTGCGGAATCTGCGGTTATTATTCATTTAAGAAAGAAATTTCTTCTAAAAATATTTTAGAAATGAATAAAGCCATCCAACATCGCGGTCCGGATGATGAAGGTTTTTGGCTCTCTGACGGAGAGATCGGAAGATCTTTTTCAGGAGAAGATTCTACTCAAAAAATCAAAGAAATATTTCCTGTTCTGAAAGGAGAAAATTCTCAGCTGGCTTTAGGTTTTCGTAGACTTTCCATTTTAGATTTATCCGAAAAAGGTCATCAACCGATGTTGTCAGATGACGAGAAAATCACAATTACTTTCAACGGTGAAATTTATAATTTTAAAAAGCTGAGAAAAGAGCTTGAATATTTAGGTTATCAATTTAAAAGTCATTCAGATACAGAAGTTATTTTAAAATCATATCAAGCTTGGGGAACTTCAATGTTTGCCAGATTTGACGGAATGTTTGCCATTGCACTGATCGATTTAAATAAAAAGAAAATAATTTTAGCAAGAGATAGAGTAGGTTTGAAACCACTTTTTTATTACAAAAATCAGGAGATCGTTTTGTGGGCTTCCGAAATAAAGTCTCTTCTCAAAAATGAATATTTAAATCCTGAAATCAATTGGCAGGGAGTTTATACCAATTTTCTTTTCCAGACTACTTTGGCTCCTGAAACCTGTTTTAAAGATGTTTTTTCTTTAGAACCAGCTTCATTTGTAACGATTGATTTGAATGATTTTAAAACTGCAAAAAAAAATTATTGGAATTTTCCTCATCAACGAAATGATATTTCTGAGGAAGAGGCCGTATCGAAAATTGACAAATTGCTTTCTGAAAGTGTGCAGGAACAACTTTATGCAGACGTTCCGGTTGCAAGTATGATGAGCGGCGGAATAGATTCTACTTTGATTACGGCACAGTCAAAACCATACAAAAATGACATTAATGCATTTACAATTGAATATCCGTTTTCTGAAGATGAGATAAAGAATGCTTCTCTAGTTGCCGAAAAAATCAAGATTCCACATCACATTAAAAAAGTTTCAGATGATGAAATCTTAGATCAATTAAAAGAAAATATTCAGCATTTTGAAGAACCTTACAGCAGTCTTGAAGTTTTGATGAATGCCGCAGAATATGCTAAAAATTTAGGATTTAAAGTCGTTCTCAGCGGAAATGGAGCAGATGAATTGTTTGCAGGATATTCTCATTCTTTAAAGCTCAATAAATGGCTTTTAATGAAGAATTTTAATTTTATAAGTAATTTCATTTTCACAAAAGATCATTTTTCACAAAAGGTTAAGAATTACTTTTCTCAGGACTCTCTATTTGATTTTTTCAGACAAAGTCAGGTCGGTATGAAACCTTTGCAGGCGAAAAATGTGTTTAAAAAAGACATTTACACTCAGATTAATCCAAATTTAAAACAATTTCATCTTTCTGAAACCAAAGATTACAAAGGATTATTTGAATATGACATGAAATATTCTCTGTCGTCTCACCACGTTTTCAGAGACGATCTGAGTGCGATGAAATATGGGGTAGAATTTCGTTATCCATACTTGAGTAATAATTTGATCGATTACGTTTCATCTTTGCCGGAAAATTTTAGATTTAATGGAATTCAAAATAAACCTTTATTAAGAAAAGTTGCCCAAAAATATCTTCCTTTCGAAGTTTTGAATATGCCAAAACGTGGATTTTCTTTTCCGTTGGCGTATTTCATTAAAAATGAGAAGAAGATTTGGGAATTTATCATTGAAAATTTAGAAAGCCTTAAAAAAAGGAATTTCTTTAATTCAGAAATCGTTGATGATTGGTGGGAAAACCAAAAAGACGAGTATGATTATGTCAAAATCTGGCAATTGGTCACTTTTGAGCTTTGGTATCAGAAATATTTTGAAAATCAGTAAAATCAGTTTCATTTTATATTTTACCTTTGCACTATGAAGAATCTGCTTTTTGGAATTTTACTCGGATGTTTTGCGCTTATGGGATGTAGGAGCGACGAAGATTCTATTCAGAAAATTGATCAGATCATGGGCTTTTATGTTGAAGATGCAAATGGTAAAAATCTGCTGATTCCAAATAAAATCGGATCATTTACAACCATAGCGATGAACGATATGCTTGCGGCGACAGATAATGCGCCGGTTTCAAGCTCTGTCAAAATAGTTTCTGACAGTGTGAGTTACATTGAATACATCGCCGGAGCTACAAGACAATTGGAAAGCGGTTCAGATACGGACAACAGAATTTACCGCTCACAAATAAGAGTAGGACTTACAAAAAAGCTTACAGATACTACATTTGCGGATATAGATAACGATACTTTACAGATTTTTTACCATTGGACGCCAACAGTTTTTGAGGTGTCGAAAGTTCTGTATAACAATTCTGAATTACCGGTAACTAAAGATTCGGAGAATCGTAATGTCGTGAAAATCACAAAATAATCTTTAAATTTGCATAAATCTGTTGGATGACGGAAGCTGGATGATGGAAGTCCTGCAACACTCAACAACAAACATCTAACACCCAACAACAACAAAAATGTTACAAGTCAATTTTTTGCGCGAAAACAAAGAACGCGTTTTAGAAGGTCTTCAAAAAAGACAATTCAAAAATCCTGAGTTGGTAGACGAGGCGATCGTTACTGACGAAGAAAGAAAGAAAATTCAGTTTGAATTGGATTCTCAACTTTCAGAAATCAATAAAATCTCCAAAGAGATCGGGATTTTAATGAAAGAAGGAAAAAAAGAAGAAGCTGAAGCATCCAAATCTAAAACAGCACAATACAAAGAGTCGAGCGCAGAATTGAAGTCACAGTTAGAAGTGATCGAAAAGAAATTATTAGACATTCTTTATCAGATTCCAAACGTGCCTTACGAATTGGTAAAAGCGGGAGTTTCAGCGGATGACAATGAAATTATCTATCAGTCACATGATGTAGAAGGTTTAGGTGAAGGTGCAATCCCGCATTGGGAATTGGCAAAAAAATATAACCTGATCGATTTTGAATTAGGTGTAAAAATCGCCGGAGCGGGTTTTCCTGTTTATTTCGGGAAAGGAGCGAGATTACAGAGAGCTTTGGTTCAGTATTTTTTAGATAAAAATGTTGATGCTGGCTATCTGGAAGTGAATCCGCCTCACGTTGTCAATGAAGCTTCAGGATATGGAACCGGTCAGTTGCCGGACAAAGAAGGACAAATGTATTACATCAATGCAGATGAATTATATTTAATTCCAACAGCTGAAGTTCCGGTAACGAATTTGTATCGTGATGTTTTATTGGATGAAAAAGACCTTCCGATTAAAAATACAGCATTTTCTCAATGTTACAGAAGAGAAGCGGGAAGTTACGGAGCTCATGTAAGAGGTCTGAACCGTCTTCACCAATTTGAAAAGGTGGAAATTGTAAGATTGGAGAAGCCTGAAAATTCTTATGCTGTTTTGGAAGAAATGGTAGAGCATATCAAAGAAATCCTGACTGACCTTGAATTGCCATACAGAGTTTTAAGATTGTGTGGTGGCGATACAGGTTTCGCCTCTGCAATGACTTATGATTTTGAAGTTTGGAGTGCTGCTCAGGAAAAATGGCTGGAAGTAAGTTCGGTTTCAAATTTTGAAACCTTCCAGGCAAACCGGTTGAAATGCCGTTACAAAGCTGACGGAAAAACTCAGTTGGTACACACTTTAAATGGTTCTGCAATGGCGTTGCCGAGAATTATGGCTGCATTGCTGGAGAATAATCAAACTGAGGAAGGAATTAAGCTTCCGAAGAAGATTGCTGAGTATGCGAGATTTGAATTGATTAATTAATTTTACAATAATAATACAAATAAAAGCCATCCGAATCGGATGGCTTTTGTCATTTTGACAGTGGTTTTTAATGAGCTGTCGTTATACAGTCGCTATACCCTTCCTATACCCTTGCCCAACTTTTATTTTTATAGTGTTTTTGTCTCTTCTGTCATATTGGCAGGAGCGTCAGAGGCGGTTACGGTGATCTTATCACCTGCAAGATCGAGGTTTGATGCGGTTGCCGTATAGATCCATTCGGCTCCGTTATTAACGGCTGCGCCTTCTTCTACTAAAGTTCCGTCGGCATTTTCTATTTTTACGTGTACTGATACTACTCCAAAATCATCAGTTGCTACAATTTTTATAAGGTCTCCCGAATTGCCTGTATAGCCGGAAAGATTGATTTCTTCAATATCGGGAGCATTCAGAAGATCGGCAACGGCTACGTTATAGGTGCTCATTCCAATTGAATGATCCGCCTTTGCTTCATACAGCTGTTTTTTTACGGGATCATTGAGAACTGCTTTTGCATATAGGACAGCTTTCTGAAATCGAAGGGTATGCTGCTTTTGCTTTTCAGACATTTCGCCTGTTCTTTCCTTCGGTGCTTTTGATACTACTGTTTTACCATTTCTTTGGCTGAATACGAGTAGATCTCCGACCTTTCCACTCAAACCGTGAGTTACGATGTTGTTTTTACTTTCTGCCATTATCTGTGCTTTTTAAAGTTAATAATATAACAAATGTATTTATTTTTTGGAATATACATAATTATTTAACGTATTTTTTTAGTTTTTAATTAATTATGTTAAATTGAATGGGTTGAAATTGGAAATAAATCAACCTAGATGAGTAATCGTATTGATTATAATTAGTATTTCAGAGTAATTCATTTCTTATATTTTTGATTTATATCAAAATATTTTTATCTTCGCAGCAGATTTTAACGAAAAAATAAAAGCGTAAGCTATCATATTGGTATTAGAAAACCGCGAATTTTCTCCAAAAGACCAAATTTTGATAGACTTACGCCTGTGTCTACTACTGGCGCGGGCGTAGTCTTTCTGGTCTTTGGGTTCTTCGCGGTACCTCTAATACGGATTGATTACTGCTCTGCGCCTTTTCTTATTTTCTATAATCAATAAAAAAACTAAATTAAGATAACGACAGGTTCTGTCGCATCTGGTATTGATATTTGCTTTACTCACAAAAGAAATGAATAAATTTTTATATTTGCAAAAAATTAACAACAATTAAAAAACTCAACGATGAAAAAACTCTACATGAGTGCATTATTCCTATGCACAGTTATGGGCGTTTCAGCTCAGGAAGTGGTGTGGCAGAAAGACATCAAATCTTCTACTCAGGATTTTCTTTCTCAAGTCACTACGACAATTGATCAGCAATATTTGATTACAGGAAGCTCGATTCAATCGAAAAAGATCACTTCCGACAACAAGCAGAACAACGGTTACGATTTTCATTTGGTAAAACTCAACCAGCAGGGTGAGGAAGTCTGGGAAAAGTATTTCTCAGGGCAGAATCATGACTTTCTGTCCACAACAGTAGCAACACAGGAAGGTGGATTTTTAGCAGTTGGCACCTCCTTTTCATCGAAAGGTTTAGATAAAAAAGACGATTCCAAAGGCGGTTCAGACCTTTGGCTGATCAGAATCAACGAATTCGGTGATGAACTATGGCAAAAAACTCTGGGAACTGCTCAGGATGAAGAAGCCAAAGCAGTGATTCAGACCACAGATTTCGGATTTTTTGTAGCCGGAAATGTACAGAATGCTCCGAAAGGTTACGGATCTAAAGATTTTATCGTTTCAAAACTCGATAAAAATGGAAAAGAATTATCACAAATCATTTTGGGTGGAAAAGGTCTTGATGAAGTGGAGAAAATGATTCCCACATTCGACGGAGGAGCATTGTTAGGAATGTATTCGAGAAGTAACGCAGGTGGTTCAAAGAAAACTGAAAACTTCGGTGAAGGAGATTTCTGGATCGTGAAATTGAGTAAAGAAGGAAAAGTAGAGTGGGAAAAGAATTTCGGAGGGAAAGGTGATGATCATTTAAGAACTCTGGCAATGACTTCTACAGGATTCATCGTTGGTGGAGAATCAAGATCAGAAAGATCAGGAAATAAAACTGTAGGAATTGAAGAAGGAACGGATGTTTGGTTGATATCATTAAATGATCGAGGTGAAGAGCTTTGGCAAAAATCTTACAATTTTAAGAACAGAGATATTCTGATGGGGATAAATGTGATTCAGAGAAAAGATGAAAGAGAAAAGAATAAAGACTTAACTCAGGGGATTTTACTTGGAGGTTATACTCAGGCGGAAGGCAGAATTGAAGCAGACGATGAGACCTTTTGGATGCTATATCTTGACCAAAATGGCAATGAGCAGTGGAGAAAGCACGTGAAAGGAGAATCGAGAAAAAAAGAAGAAAGATTGTCTGATATTAAACTCAACCGAGACGGTTCTATTATTCTGGCGGGTACGAGTGCGGAAGAGTTGGGCAAAGAGAACTGGAAAATCGTAAAGCTGGGTGACAAACAATTGGATCAGCTGATTGAAAAACAGGATATTAAGATCTATCCGAATCCTGTGTCTGATTACTGTTATGTAGAGATCGGCTTTCCTTCGACAGGCTCAGGAACCGATCAAGGGTTTGAGGCGGAGATTACCATTTACGACATGGGCGGAAGACAATTGCAAACACTAAAGACGAAGAATAAGGTGACCAAAATTAATACACAGAATCTGATTCAGGGAGCTTATCTGGTGACCGTGAAAACTGATACCAACAAAAGTGCTAATGCTAAACTGATAAAAAAATAAACACATTATGAAAAGAAAGTATTTCATCATACTACTGACACTGATCTGCCATCTCTATTACAACCAATCACAAAGTTTCAATACCGGAGTCAGCCAACCGGTGCCTTCTGTATCATCGATAGCTACTTATGCCAATGTTCCTGTTTCTATACAGACAGGAGTTCCTAATATATCTTATCCGTTGATAAGTCTGCCGACAAACAGTAAATATGTAAATTTCAATTTAGGATTAAATTACCATACGGGAAATATCACCCAAGACAGTTGGGCAAGTGATACAGGCTTAGGTTGGTCGCTATTGGGTTCAGGAAGTATTTCCAGAGAAATCATGCTTGATTTTGATGAATCCTTTGATGATGCATCAAATTCTCATTACGTTAAAAACCAATTTGATGATATTTATAATTTTAATATTCCGGGTGAGTCGGGAAAATTTAAAGTTATTCGGGATATAGCGAATAATACTTTTCAAATTGTAAAGCTATCTCCTTATAATGCCAAATTAGAATACACAAGAACCAGTAATACTGCTACCTTAATATTCGATTCTTTTACCATTACCAATGATGAAGGGATTAGATTTAAATTTCAGGATTATAACCTCTCTACTATGAATGTGTTTTTGGGAACGATGCCGAATCACGGAGCTATCTATGGCAATAAAAAATACCGAAGTGTTTTTTATCTTACCACAATATCAGATCAGAATAATCAGGAATTGGTAAAATATACTTATCTGAGAGATATTAAATATCCGTTAGGTATGGGAACACTGTTTTCTGAATCTGAAACCAATAAGCTGACCCGTGTAGAAATAAAAGACAGGGCTATTGTAGAGATCAACTACGACAAAGATGAAAGCCATCATAAGAAAAACGATATATTCAGTATAAAGAATATTGTTGTAAAGACCCCTCAGAATAGTGTTGTAAAAAAATATACGTTCGATTATTCTTATATGCCTCACCGTACACTAAATTCATTTACTCATTTTGACAGCAATAATAATCTTGTGCAAACGTCCAGATTCAATTATCAGGAAGTGTTAAGCGCAGCTACAGATGGTGGACAACTTTCTGTACAAGCATTAAGAAGATCCAGTCTTTCAACGGGAGGTGCTGTAGAATACAATTTTGATCTTCTGCCCTATTTTTACCGAGATACCGTAAAGACGGTAATGCCTCCGGAAATTGATGTTGCCAATGTATCTTTTGACCAGATCAATACTACGACAAAAAAATATTACTTTACCATCTCTCAGGATAAAGAAATCAATATAGAAATTTTTGCCTCGCAGCTTTCAGCGTATCCGTGGACATTAACTTTTTATAAAAAGGTGGGAAACAACTATCAGTCTACCAACTATGCGGTAGGACCTGCATTTGATCCGGATCCCGACTATGCTACTTTGCAGACAAGAAACTTTACAGCCGGCGAATATTACGTATCACTTGATAGTGCCGACCCTTCTGCTGCTCTTAGCAGTTCTGTAAATTTCAGGGCATTTTACTATGACGGATTGCCTACCGATGTTACGGTACAAATTCCGGAGAATGGGTTTCTAAGAATAAAGAACATCAAGTATTTTGATCTGGATTTTAATCAGGTCAACAACTTCTCTGTTCCGGTAAAAACAGAAGAGTACGATTACAGCCAGTTCAATAATCCATCTCTATCCAGTGGATACTTTACAGAAGGAGGCACTACAAACGGACTTAATATGGCAAACCCCATTGTTATCTACAAAAATGTAAAAATTTCCGGAGGCAACGGGTATACAAAATATTATTTCAAAGCTCCGGATGATTATCCGCGTGAGCAAGGAATATGGAAGAATTATAATATTACAAGAGACGGTCTGCTGGATAAAAAAGAAGTGTATAACGCTTCTCATCAGAAAGTATCGGAAGATGTATTTGAATATACCTTTCAGGAGTATGATGGCCCCACGTATATGGTAGCCCCTTTTCCCGGTAATTTTGAGGTAAAGACAACATGGGTAAAGAACGAGAAAATACGCTCAAAGATGTTCTACAATTCTGCCAACACAGAAAGCATCAGTGAGGTGATAAGAAACATCCACAATTCTAAAACCAATCTTGAGAGAAGTACATCTTCTGACGGATCTATACAGGAAACCACCTATCAATATGCATCGGATAAAAACAATACAAAACTCATCAATGCCAATATGACGGGTATGCCGCTGGAAGCAACGGTTATCAAGAAAAAAAATGCTTCAGATACAGGAAAGCTGATTTCCAGAACGGAAACTAAATATGACGATCCCAATCATTTTTTCTCTACCTCGGTTGTCGCTCTTGATGCCAGAACAAACATTTTGTCTACAGAGATTACCTATAATCAATATGACAGCAAAGGAAATCTTTTGCAGTACACCACCAAAGAAGGTATTCCGGTAGCGGTAGTATGGGGATATCAAAAGACTCAGCCTATTGCTAAGATCGAAGGCTTTACTTATGATCAGGTTTCACCGTATATCTCTGACATCGTTGCGAAATCTGATACAGACACAGATGCATCTTCTGAGCAGATCTTCGTCAACTCACTGGATACCTTTAGAAATCTCTCTGCGTTAGCCGATACCCAAATTACCACCTACGTTTATGATGTGCTTACCGGAATGAAAAGCATGACGCCACCTTCCGGCATCAGAGAGATCTACCAGTATGATACGGCAGGAAGACTGGATAAGATCATTGATGAAAACGGTAAAACCATCAAAAAATACAAATACAACTACAAACCATAATCAATTTTAGATTTTGAATTTTAAATTAATCTGAAAACACATGAAAAAATATACACTATTTATACTATTATTGTTTGTAGCAGGACTATCTTATGCACAAAGCAATACAGAAAACTATATACAGAGTACCTCTTGTCTGGATGCAGACTGTATCAGAAAAACAGAGACCGTACAATATTTTGATTATCTGGGAAGACCCAAGCAGATTATTGGTATAAAAGCCTCACCGACCGGAAAAGATGTAGTAACGCATATAGAATATGACCAACTCGGAAGACAGGTAAAAGACTATCTGCCAATACCGCAGAGCGCAACGCAAAACGGAGAAATCTACACGTCGCCCCTCTCCAATGCTGCTGCACATTACGGAAGCGAAAAGATTTTTGCCCAGAAAGTATTGGAAAACTCTCCTCTGGAAAGAGTACAGCAGCAGATCCACGTAGGGAATGACTGGGCAAACAAACCTGTCACCTTTGCCTACGATGCCAATACCACGACGGATGCCGTAAAGCTATTCAGTACTGCTACAACCTGGCAAAACGGAGCCACCATGAGTACGCTTACAGAAACCGGAATATTCGGGAACGGACAGCTTCAGAAAAACACGGTCACTGATGAAGACGGCAATATCAGCATAGAATTTAAAAACGGATGGGGACAGACCGTTTTACTGAGAAAAATGCTCAATGTTACAGAAAAAGCAGATACGTATTATGTGTATAACGAATATGACAGACTGGCTTTTGTAATTCCCCCGTTAGCTTCCGGCGCTCCCACTCTCTCATCCGCAAACTTAGATGCGCTCTGCTACCAGTACCGGTACGATGGGAAGTACAATCTTGTGGAGAAGAAAATCCCGGGAAAAGGATGGGAATATATGGTCTACGATCAGCAAAACCGCCTTGTCATGACCCGCGATACCAACATGGAAGCCGCAGGACAGTGGCTCTATACCAAATACGACAAATTCGGGAGGGTTGCCTACACCGGAATTGCTACAGGAGGAACAAGAAGTACTGAACAAACCAATGCAGACAACGCAGGAAGCAATACCGTCACCAGAACCACCGCTGTAGGATTTACTACGGGTACTACAGATGTATATTATACTCTTACCGGATATCCTGCAACCACCATCGATTATTTTTCTGTGAATTACTATGATACTTATCCTGCAGGAAGCCCGGCTCCTCCTTTGCAGGTACTGGGACAGGAAGTAATGAAACAGGCAGGTGAAAACGGAGCATTGAAAAATACGAAAAGCCTTCCTTTGGCTTCTTATCTGAAAAACATAGAAGATGATAGCTGGACGAAGAGCTACTCTTATTATGATACCAAAGGAAGAGCCATCGGATCACACAGCATCAACCATCTGGGAGGCTATACCAAAACAGAAATTTCACTTGACTTTGCCGGAGTGCCGCAGCAGACCAAAACCTACCATAAGAGGATTTCTGCCGATGCAACGGAAAGAATCATTACCGAAAACTTTGAATACGACACCCAAAACAGGCTTACAAAACATTATCATCAAATCAATGGTCAGCCACAGCAACTGTTGACCGAAAACACCTACAACGAGCTCTCACAACTGAGCAATAAAAAAGTGGGAAACAATCTGCAAAGTGTTGATTATGCCTACAACATCCGTGGATGGATGACCAGGATCAACGATCCTGCGAATCTTAGCAACAAGCTCTTCGGGTATGAAGTAAAATATCAGAACGGAATATCCGGAAAATACAACGGAAACATCTCACAGATAGACTGGAAGACTGCCAACGACGGAGTGCTGAGAAGATATGCTTATCAGTATGATGCTTTCAACAGATTAAAAAACGCTGTCTATTCTGAGCCCAACTCTTCTGTCCCTGCTAATAATTTCTTTAACGAAACCATTGCGTATGACCTCAACGGAAATATTACCTCGCTGCAAAGAAACAGCAAAGGAGCATCGGGTATGGCAGAGCAGATCGACCAGTTGGCTTATGGGTATGACAACAACAATCTCAGCAACAGGCTCAACACCGTTGTTGATACCTCTACCAACTATCGTGGCTATCCCGACGTATCAGGAAATACCATTACCTATGATGCCAACGGAAATATGAAAACCCATAAGGATAAGGGGATTCTTAGTATTCAGTACAATTATTTGAATTTGCCAAGTTTTATGATTTTTGACAGAATGTATCTCACCAGAAAAACATGGCAGAATGAAAACGTTTACAATTATTACCGTGCAGACGGTGTAAAGCTGAGAAAAGTACACAAATACAGTGAAAATTCTGTTTATGTAAAGAAAACCACAGATTATCTGGATGGCTTCCAGTATGAAGCGTTGACGGATGATGTATTTTCTTTAAAGTTTGTACCTACTTCGGAAGGATATTTCAATTTTGAAAATAATAAGTATATTTACAACTATACTAGAAGAAAACAACTATTATCCTTTTGGGTTGAAGCATGAAGGGTATAATGCATTAGCAGGAAATCCTGCATATTCTTATCAATATAATGCTAAAGAACTCCAAAAAGAAACAGGATGGAACGACTATGGAGCAAGAATGTATATGCCGGAAATCGGAAGATGGGGAGTTATTGATCCTTTGGCGGAAGCCTTAAGAAGAGATGAGTTCAGGAAGTGGTACGCATTACAATACAGGAAGTGGTTTCAGCAATGGGTTAGCTTATGATGAAAGATTGGGAGGAAATAATAAAGCAAGTGCACCAAGTCTCTCTTTTGGAGATAATGCAAATACTAACTTTAAGGCGTTTAGTCCTTCTTTTCAGTTTCCAAAAGGACAGGAAGAGTATTACCAAAAAAATTATCCTGCTTTTTATAATTTTGTAAAAAATCAGTTACCTAATATAGTTCAAGATAAAAATTTCTTACAAGCCTTTATGGATATTACAGGAATGAGCCAAGAAGAAGTGACCAAAGCATTTACTTATGGTGAAGGACCAACACTTCATGATGCATATCTTTCTTTTGGTGAAGGGCAGTATGATTATTCCGTTACAGGAATGAAAGAAGATATAAATAGTATATCAATTGATATTCCTGATGCCTTAAATTGGTTTGAGAAAGCCGATAAGAATCCTAATACCTTGAAAGGATTAACAAATCTTTTTTCAATGGCAGCCTTAGTAGGTCACGAAGGATCACATTGGGGAAGCGGTGTAAATGGAAACCCAAATAAACAATTTATGTCAATTTTTCTTCAAGAAGAAGGTAATGCATTTGAATTTAAATTATATAACAACTTGTATCCTAACGCAAAAGTAGCTCCTGGAATATTGCATAATGGACACCCAAACAATCCATCAAAATATCTAAAAAATTATGTACAACAGAATTTCCAAACCTTATCAAATATTTTTCAAAATCGTTAATATGAATACAAAATTAATAATTTTGATTGTCTTTGTTTTAATTACAAATTCTTGTGCAATAAACAAAAACACATCAAAAAAAACCGAAAACACTTTCAACGAATTTTTTTTTATGGATAAAAGATTTTACAGTGTTATGAAAAATCAATTTCAAAATAGAAATGAAATTCTTATATCTGATTCTAAAAATGTTATCTCTAGCCATTCTCTAAATTTTTCTAATAGAGATTTAAAAATAAAAATTAACACTGATAATAATATTCAGGATAATGATTTATTTGTAAAATATTATAAGGTTAATAAAGAATTGGCTTATATTGTTTTTTGGCGGAATGATAATAATGCCATTTGTTTTATTGTTACAAAAGATAATAATAAATGGAATATTGCTGACGTCATCTTTCGAGAAACTAGATAATGGGTAATGTGGCAATGCATCAGAAATGTTGGTTCCCCCGCTTCCGCAAGATTGGAGTTACTATCTTTTTTAGGACAGAAAGGATATACTTCTTATACTCCTAAATTGAGGTAATATTTAAAGATTAGGGTATTGAAATCTCAATATCCTAATTTCATCATAAAAACAGCGCAGAAGTTCTA